>NZ_AUMO01000079.1 GCF_000430725.1 Azohydromonas australica DSM 1124 | reverse complement strand
CTGTCCTTCTTTGAAGAAACACTGTGTGACCCGCAATGGACAGGCAACGTGTTGAACCGCCAACTGTCCCGCGAGCACGGTATGTGCCGCCAACAACAAGGGGTCTCACATACCCGCGAATGAATCGCGCTGTGAACTGATGGCAGCCCGGCTCTGCAAAGTGCTGCTCACGGAGTCAGCGTCAACGCCAAGTCCGTCTTGGTGACCTCAACGGCCGGGGGCAGGAGGACGTCCACCAAGTGAAAACGGTCTACAACCACCAGGTATGGCCAAGGCCCGGATCAACGGACAGCTTTGTGGCGTGGTGACCAAGTACCTACCGTATTGTCTGGCACGGGTACGCATTTAGGCGTGGGGGGTATAAGCGGCATCAAGCTCGACCACCTTTATCATCCCAGGGTTCGCCCACCCGTTCATCACCCCATAACGCAACCAGCACCACGGCCTTTCAAGTGCTGCCGGCCGGCAGCGAGCAAGCCCTGCACTTCGTCGTGTGGCGAGGAAATCACCTGCAACCCGTCCCCTCAGCATGACCTGGAAACGGCCAGGATGCGTCCGCGTGCCTCACGCAATCGAGTTGACATCAACGAACTTGAACTTCTCCAGACCGTCTTCCCTAGAAAAACGGGCACGGTAGAGGGCAAGCAGCATCAAGTTCGTTGGTGCCGTCTCAATAATGGAGCGTTCGGCCGAAGACCGAAATCACACCAAAGCCCAGATCGTTTGCAGCTAAAACTAAGTGCTGCGAAGCGCACGCAATGAGGAGGGCCACCTGCAGACCAATACCACCGCACTGCACTAGGCGGCAACCTTGGTTGCTTCGATCAACAAAAGATTTGTGCTTTGCATGGATGCAAATTAATCCGCAACATCGTCAAGACTTTAAAAACATTCGAGGGACGGTGGCGACGTACGTGTTAATCGGTTCAATATCTTCCATGCTGGAAGTCAGAAGCTCGATGAATGACTGAACTTTTTTCGCCCTCTGACGTTGCCGCTGATAGACACAAAAAATTCGCTTTCGTTCTGGCTTCCATTCCGGCAATACAGACACTAGGGTGCCAAGTTTCACCTCTGGCTTGGCGAAGAAATCGGGCAGCAAGGCGATTCCCAGTCCATCGACGCAGAACGTCTTCATCACCCAGTAGTCGTTGGTCGCGACAACCGACCGAGACACGAATGGATGCGACGACCGATCAGAATGCAGCATTGTCACACCTGAAAATTCAGGCTTTCGTAGCACTATGGAGGTATGAGCAGTTAGCGACTTTGGCCGTACCGGCGCACTGTTCCTTGCGATATATGAAGGGCTCGCATACAGGCCGTAGGTCAATTTCCCAACCAGCTTCGCTACAACGTCTGGCGCATCTGGCGGTTCCGAACAGACATAGCAGTCTACATCTTCAATGCGAGGTGAATCTTCTCGCCCAGCGGCGTCGAGCTCACAGTGAATATTCGGATACCTCTCTAGAAACAGCCTTGAGACATGGCATACGAACGTTGTCGTGAAGTGGTTCTCAGCTAAAATCCGCAGCCGTCCTTTGCTGCCATTGGCCATCTCTTGGACCTCATGACGCGCGGCCTCCCACCGACCCGTGACGTCAGACAACAACGCCTCACAATGGGCATGGAGCGCCAAGCCTGCCTCGGTAGGCGTTATTTTTCGGGAGGACCGAGCCAGCAACTGCACGCCCAGCTCTTCTTCAAGCTTGCCAAGTAAGCGACTCAACGTTGCTTTGGAAACGCCAGTCTGCGCTTCTGCTTTAGTAAGGCTGCCGGCACGCATGATCAGTGCGAATGCTTCAATCAGCTTAAGCTCAGTCTGCATAGGTCTTTTTTCCCAAACGCTGTTTCAAAAATGAAACGCAACGTCTCGGAGTCTACCTTTTCGACTTGCCCCGTGGCGTTTAAATTCAACACAACTGAAGAACTTTTCTCGTCTGCTGAAAGTTGCGCCACGCAAACGGAGTGTGAAGGAACTTGCCCTTACGCTGCTCCACTTGCTTCAGCCCCTTGCTGCCGGCGTTAGGAGCGGCTAGACAACCAGTCCGAGTTGGTTTTCCTGCTTTCGGCCGGAAAGCTCTGGCGACTAAAACCACGGGCACGACTTTGGGCAAGAGGGGCTCGAAAGAAATCCGGAAGATGAAATGTTCGGGAATCGCGTTCGGTGACTCTCAAATCCGCGGTACGCGCAGCCCTTGAAGAGCTGTGGTGACCGTCATCTCAGAAGCCGATTCCTAAATCTGCTTGTTAAGTGGAGGAAAGGGTTGACACAATGATGCACTACTCGAACGTACAAGCCGGCGTGCTGCTGCAGACAGGTGAAGCATCGCCACCGTCTTTCCCGCCTCGACGTGCATAGATGCGTAAGAGACAAGGCGCAACTTGTCCGGTCACGTCCATGATTACAGCAACCACTATTCCAAGGATAACGAACAATTCTCTGGAGTTCCTTGACGTAAAAAAAGGCGTTTAGCAAGGCCTCGTCGCGACTGCGCCATTTTTCATCCTGAATCAGGAGATGCAAGTTGCGTCATTAACCCATAGGCCAGCTCACCAAGACATTCACGGGCCCATTCTTGCGATGTGAATAAACCAGGTGCGCATCGGCACAAGCAGGCACGGGCGATAGCTGCGCAACGATGTGAAGGAGAACTGCCTCAGCGTTTACAGAAGACATACCACTGTCGCTTATCAGAGCGCTTCTGACATTACTCACCTATCGAAGAATTTCTGCCAATCATGGCAGATAGCAAGGACCACCAATGACGCCGTTGTTCAATGTTTTTTGTCGCAACATAGACAGACAATTCGACTTTTATCAGGGCATTCTAGGTTGGACTGAGATCAAGGAAGCCTCTTCACCCATCTACCGAGTCATTACAGGCGAAGGTATCCAGCTTGGGCTTAACGGATGGAAAGCGTATGACCTGCTGGACTTGGGGAACAGGAAAAGAGCAGATGAGGAAAATTTCGGAATTTCAACCATGTTGAGCTTTGTAGTAGAACAACCCAGCTTAGTTGACGAAATAGCAGGACGAGTGGGTTCTCTGGGCGGACGTATCGTCAAGGCTCCGTTTGCTACGTACTATGGGCACTGGCAGGTGGTGTTTTGCGACCCCGAAGGCAATGTAGGTCGGATCACATCACCCAGGTTACCTCATGGAATCGAACCGGCTCAGGTTGACATCTGACCTGACCGGAATCCAACTACGGTGAGCGGCGATTCGAAAATGCGTGAATTCATATCAAAGGAGTTGCGCTTTTTCTTATTCAATGCTGTGCTCTGAATTTCTTCCTGCAGCGCGGGTGAACGACGCAAGTGCTGCCGCGCCGGGATTGCGATCCCGGCGCAGCTTCGCCTCCAATGTCGACGAAAGGAACTCCAGCACTACCAGAGCCACTTGCATTGGCTTCCTCGCTCACGAATTTGGTGAACGCATCCTGCTGCTTGGATGCGTCCCAGAGCGGCGATGCAGGATGACAGGTTCAGGACGTACCAACGCTGCGGTCATTTCCTGCATATCGAAACCATTTCAATACATCCCCTAGGACGCGGATAAAGAATTGGCCGAGACTAAAGAATAGTGCAGGCGATAGATAAAACTCGCACCTGTCACCTGAACAACTGTGGATTATTTAGTCGGGCCTGCGAAATTCGTTTTGGTGCAGTAGTGCAATAGTTCGGCACCAGGGCGGACGATGCTCACGAGCCCGACCAGGTCGGCGCCACAGCGGCAGACGGTTTGGGGTCGGTGGCGCGCCGTCCAGCGAATATGGCGGCCAGGAATTGCAGGGAAAAAAACTGCTGCGATACCTAGACGAGCGATGGCGCGCAGCAGCCAGCGCAGGTTGTAGCCCGCGGCGCACAGCACCGTGTGTAGCGCATCCCCCTCGGCGCCCTTGAGCCAGCAGCGCTGCAATCCGTAGTCGTGCTTGGCGTGGCCGATGGCCGGCTCGATGGCTTGGCGCCGGCGCAGCCAGCGCCGCTGCAGTTTGGTCAGGCGCTTGATCTTGCCGCGGTGGATGAGCTGCACGGGGGGGCCACGGCGGCGTCCACGCCGCGGTAGCCCAGGTGTTGGCGGCGGTCTAAAAACGCGGTTTTCTGGCGGTCACGGCGTGCTTTTTGATCGCCATCGACACCGGCTGGCCAACGCATGGCGGTGCACGCCAGCACGTGGTCAGCGAGGTAGACGTCTCCAACGGCCGGCGTCTGGGCTCAGGAAGGGCGATCGCGGCCTCGTGGACGGCGCAGGAATCCCAGGCGCACGTAGGGCGTGAGCGGCTGCCGGCAGCAGCTGCAACGCCACCGGAGGGGCGTCGCAACGGCCGGCACCGCCGTGGCGGAGGCTGGCCCGTCAACCTGGGCTGCCAAGCCACCCTGGTGCGTCACGGCGCCGGCGTCTTCGTCCAGGACGGCTTCGGTGATGGGCGACGCCGTAGCCTGCTGGCGCGCGCGCCAGCGCCGCGAGCGCTCGGCGTGAAGCTGCCGTCCGCGCGGGCTGCCCTGGTATCGCTGGGCCGCCTCGCGGCGGCGGTCGCGTCGAGCTTGACCGGAGCACTCGCGGCCGCAGTACTGCTGCCCACGGTCGCACTGCCGGCACACCAGAACCTGCGCTTGGCAGCGGGCGCAGAGGAAGAACCGGGCGGAGTCGGACGTGGGCGGCATGGCAGCGTTCGTAGCGGGCCGCAGGTCTCGCGCGCTGTCAACGCCCACGGGCTGCACGACCCCAGCTTGAACGCCTGGTTCCGCCACCCATGCCGCCCTGCAGGGCGGCAAGGGTGGCGGGCTACTTCAAAGGTCGTCGCCGAAAAGCGCGCCCTCACCGCCAGAAAACCGCGCTTTTAGACCGCCATCAACAACTGCTCCACGCCGGCCTCGCCCAGCACGCGGCGGAAGCGCCCGATCTGCGTGGCGTCGCACGGCAGCCGCGGCTCGTAGTACTGCATGCCGCTGAAGAATTGCCAGACGACGTTCTCGCTCCAGCGCTCCACGATCGATTCGTCGCTCTCGTTGTAGGTGCGCTTGAGGTACAGCAGCGGGACCATGAGCCGGATGGGCAACCGCGGCCGCCCGGCATGGCTCACGCCCGCGCCGGCCACGGCCAGCGTCGGGCCGAAAAGGTCTGCGCCTTCGATGCTGTGGCCCGCGCGGTCCTTGTGCGCGAGCACCGGCGCCAACGCAGCTTCGATCTCCTTCCACGGCATGCGCGTGGCCAGCACGGCCAGCGGGTGCCGCATGTCGATCATGGTCTCCAACCGGGCACGGAAGAAGTCGTCGGTGCTCATCAAGCGGCCTCCAAAAACTCCCAAGAATCGAATACCGATAAGACGAATTCTGGCAGCTCCAATTACTGCCGCACACCCTAAAAATTCAATGGCAGCACGAACTTACAGCGTTTTGCAGGCACAACTATTTATCCTTTAGGATGTTGGAAAAAGAAGGTCAGGCTTTTTGATAGCCCTTCAATAGCAACAGCCCGCTCGGTGTGTGCAGTCCAGACCACTACTTATGCCGCACCAACTTCCGCCAAGCGGCCTCCAGCTCCAGATTCAAGGTGCCACTATGCAGACATCCCACCATCCCTGCTCAGCACAAAGTCGGATCACTGGATTCCATGGCCATTTTCAAGCGGCCTACTCAACGCCATTGATTCACCACACAGAGGATAACTGTTGATCCACGCGATCAGAGCCGCATCCAGATTGTCGGCATGCTCCGGAAACCACGCAAAGAGGCAAGAGGCAAATTCGTGCACCAAATCCACACCAACTTGCCCACTCGTGATCTGTCTGCGCAGCTGCTGCACAGAACTCAGCACAGCCGTGTGTTCCTCGATATGGTGCTTTTGATGTGGGAAGCCCGTGTCGAGCATCCAGCCATTTTCCCGCTCAAATTTCTTACGAGCATACGTGTCAAAGGCGTCTAGTGCCACCAGCATATCATACCCATTGCAGGTCAACAGCGTGAAGGCCACGGCGTAGAACTCTTCAAAACTCTCTTCCATAGGTTCAGCGTCCTTGAGACGTATTCGACTACATCAGCGCAACTGCGTCGACCGAGCGTTGGTGGATTGCTCCTAGGAAAAATCGGTATCACAGTGCCAGAACAATTTATTCCACACCGGCCTGCACAGATGAAGAGCACACTTTAGTGCGTTCGATGCCGCGAAGATTCAATGTGAGACACATCGCCTTTGTCGCGCGCCCCCGCAAACTACACTTTTCAACCTTAAAACTGTGGCTGGCACATTTAGAAGTACCAACCATGAATGAGATCTTCACTCTGCCGGGATGAAGTATTGAAGGGGCCTTTCAACTCCACAATTAAAAACAGGCGCTCGAAATAAATACAATCACCCACTCGACGGAGTCAACAGCTCATTAATGCCGCATCCGCATTAAAACAAAGCAAACTTTCTTGCAGCCTGACAACCTCTGGTTTTGAATTAACTTTCTTCCGGCGCAACACCAAATGACGCCGGCTTGCAACATCATCAATATTCTGTAAAAGTCGCCATATATCGATTGGCTTGACCCAATAGTCATCGAAGCCGCTATCCAACGCTTGCTTGATATGGTCCGGCATGGCATCACCGGAAAACACGATGCAGGGCAGACCTTGCGTGGCAGGATCGGCTCTCAGCGCCTGCAAGATATCGTAGGCGACCATGTCAGGCAGATGCATTTCAGTCACAACCAAATCAGGACTCACCTGCCGGCAAAGCTCCAGACCGCTACTTCCGTCTTTTGCACGATGCAATATGTAGTCAGCTCTGGAATCCAGCAGATATTTCATCAGCAACGCATTGGTGCGATCCGGCTCAATGTAGACTACTGTTGTACAGCCTCGTACAGAAACATCTTTATGCATGACTCATCCAGTTTGATGAAACACTTCCGCCTCCACTTGGAGCCAAAGGCACACATCAATCAATTTGCCTTGATAAGATTGCGCATTGTTCCGCGGTTGCCAACTGAGCAACGCATAAGGATTGGTATCGCAATCTATTGCAAACTCAGTCAGTAGGTGCGCCACTTGGACACCGGCTCGACGCCTTTGCCTAAACACCTACTTCAATAATTGATTCCACATGTCGCCAGTGCCATAAAAATCTGGTCTGAACCATACAGCCAGAATGCCTGCGATTGAAGGACTTGCCTAAAACGCATAGTTTCAGAACTGAAACGAGCAGCGCGTAGATATCCATTGTGAAGGCAGAGGGTTGCGTTTTTGCTCCTGCGGCAGTTCGGGTACGGATTCGTACTGCGCATCGAGCCGATATCGCTCCACCCTCAAGCTACACGCGTATGCGAGCGCTTTCAAAAGAAGCTCGATGTTCCCCGCACTGGTGTGAGTGGCGATCAGGAAGCGCACTTTTATGGCCGTGACGACGCGCTTTTTGCGGCCGTGGACGTCAAGCTGCCGCATGGCGCTGTATGCCGGCACACGGTCAACGAGCCGCAATTCCCACCATCGAGGCTTGGATCAGGGAAAGCCGTCGAGGCCCAGTGCGCGGCACAGGAACTACGGCGCACGCAAGGGCGTACGCGGCTGCCGGCAACAACTGTATCGCCACGGGCAGGGCCGCGTAGGCGTCAGAGCTACCGTGACGGTAGCCGCAGGCACCGGAGCGTCAATCAGGGCCGAAGATCAACCCTGGTGCGTCACGGTGCCGACGTCGTCGATCAAGACGCTTCGGTGATGGATGCCGCTGTGGCCGGCCGACGCACGCGCCAACGCCGCGAGCGCTCGGCATGGACCTGCCGTCCTCGCGGGCTGCACTGGTAACGCTGGGTCGCCTCGCGGCGACGCTCACGTCAAGCGTGACCGAAGCACTCACGGCCGCAGTACTGCTGTGCAGCGGTCGTACTGCCTGCACACCAAGCCGTGCACGCAGCAACGGGACTGCACGAAGACTCGAGCGGCTGCATGCGTGGGCGGCATGGCGGCAGCTGCTGGGTCCTCGCGCCAAGCACAGCCGGCCTCAGGTGGCGCACGTTGTCAACGCCTGGAAGGCTGCGCAATCCACCGCTTGAATGGCCAGTTCCGCAACCTCTGGCGTTCTGCAGAGCGCCAGGGGTTGCGGTCTCTTCCAAAGCTCGCGCCCGAAAAGCGCCTCGTCACCGCCGATAAACCGCGCTTTCTGACCGCTACCGACAAAGCGAGGCTTCAAGGCAGCGGCTCCCGTGGCCGTCCGTTATGTCGCCGCCCGCAATGTTGACGGGATAGCTCAAGGCGAGGCACCGAACGACTCAACATCATCGCCGGAAAGCAACGGATTCTGGCTGGTATCCTCGTTCGGTTTCCATCACCGCATGCGGACCTCGGCAGCTACCCCAACTGCACCTACCGAGATATAGCTGCCACCGCACTCTTTTAATGCAAATCTGTTGCATGGGAGACTTGTCGTTTTATGCGATTTGACACTACAGTCGTCCAGCAGCAACACGACATTCGTGGCTGGTGGTGCAGCGTTTGGATCAGATCAACTCCAATCGTCCATGTCATGTTTGACAGAGTGCCGTTTGGCTATCAACTCTTCAACGCTGGGCTGGTTCAACAGCGCACGTTTGATGGCGAGCTTGGTAGCCTCATAGTTGGTTCGGTACATGTCTTTCTTGTCTAACCGCGGATCAGCGGCACACCGTGGATCAATCCACACCAAGCTGATGATGCACAGGTGGTTCGCTTCGGATTGAGGAATGATGCCCTCGATCAGGCAGTCGACTACGGCATCGGCCGTGGCACTCTGAACCACACCGCCGAACAACTCGATATTGGTGCTGTCCTTGAGCGTTACCTTGGGGACCAGCATCGTGACCGGCCGCACCATCTGGTTGCAGGCGCGAATGGCAAACATGGCTGTGTGCCCCTTGGTCTGCGCCATCATGTTGGCAAAGGCCAGCCCCACCGGACCATCGGTACAGCCAATGAGGATCTCCGGCATGGCATCGGTGAACTGCCCTTCGCGGGCAAGAACAGTCGCCTCGCCGGCGCGAAAATAGTAGTCTTGAATCGTCATGGTGGTGATCGGAGCGCTCACGAGCGCCCGGAGTTGGAAAACGTGTGGGTTGTCCTCAGTCCACAGGCATCAGCAATTCACCCTGCCCGCTGAAACCAAATTCGTCAACGAAGCGCTTGACTAGGCGCTGAAGCAACGACGCAATGCAGTTTCCAGTGTAGCCAGGCCCGCGCGGTGAACTTCCAGGCCATGCCGGTCCCACTCGCAGACGCAGTGAATGTGGATGCTGATGCAAGCCCAATTCCTACTGTCATCAGGGTGCCGCGCGCTTGGTCCATGCCTGTATGAGGGGAAAAGTGCCTGGAACACAGCGTTCGGCCCGGTTGCTATCCGCAGGCCGCACAAGCCATCCTCGCTGATAAACACAGTCACGCTGCCACACCGCAGTCTGTCTCCAAAGCGCGTTGCTGCGTCGCTGTTGACAATGAGCCTTGCACTGAGAACTGACGTTCAGACATGCCGGCAGCTGCCCTGTCGCCCACGTCGCCGTGCACCACTGCGCGGTTGGGGCGGATCCCGAACCGGGTGTCGTCATACTACTGCGGTTCATTGCTGTCGATCTTCAATGCGTCGCCGTCATGCCTTCCACCTTGGACGAAATATCCCAAGGCGACCCACTCGATGCCATGCGAAAAAGACGATTGCTGCAGATTGATTTTTAGCATGGCACCTATTGCCTTGGGGTGCAGGCGACGAAGATCAGCACGCAACGACCGTAGCTGACGCGGCTTGGATTTTTCACTAGAGTACAGAGATTTTGGTCCACAGGTACTTGAGCGGCGAGTCGCAAGTTTCAAGAAAGTCAGTGCGACGCCGACTCCGCCGGGACGCCCCAAGTGCGGTGAGTTGATTTGACAATTATTGGTGCAGATGAACGAGCAGGTGTGAGGTACATCGTCTGCGTCGACCCTCATCGCCTGCATGACGTGTCAGCTGCTTGCAGCCGTCAAGCTGCCCACATTGCTGAGGCCGCACATAACAGCGTTCACCAAGGCGCCTGCATCAGCAAAGGCTGCTTGAGCGCCAATGTGCCCCTTGCGCTCAGCTTCGTTGCGATACAGGGATCTGGAGCTTGTGCAGCTTTCGGTACAACGTGTTTCTGCTGACTCCCAGTGCTTTTGCCACATTGCTGACGTTCCACCGGCTTTGCTCCAGTAGGCCCCACAGAGTCTGACGTTCAGCCGCCTGGATCAGGTTGAGCCCGCTGGGCGTGGCGCTGGAGGTCGAGGCCAAGGCCAGTTCAGCCTCGCTCGATGTCGAAGCTGATTGTGGATTCCCGGTCGGCTCTGGCAGCGATGCATCTGATTGATCGCATGCAATGGACGGCAGGTGCCGGCGCCCGACGGTTTGCCCATCGGAAAGGGCGACTGCAGTACGCAATACGTGTCGAAGCTGCCTGACGTTACCGGGCCAGGCATACCGCATCAGCAAATGCTCGGCCTCGGCGTCCAATGTAGACGCTCCGTCGCTCTCCTCCTGCAATATCTTTGCGATGAGCTCCGTCCGATCCGACCGCTCGCGCAAAGGCGGCAAACGAAGCTCAATGCCGTTGAGGCGATAATAGAGGTCTTCGCGGAAACGGCCTTCTGCAATCAAGCTCGGCAGATTTCGGTGGCTGGCGCTCATCAACTGGAATTCGACCGAGTGCGCTTCTTCGCTGCCCAGCGGGGTAACCTGCCGCTCATCGAGCACGCGCAGCAACCGGGCTTGTAAATCCAGCGGCATATCACCGATTTCATCGAGAAAGAGCGTGCCGCCGTTGGCCTGCAGGACCTTGCCCCGCCGGCCTGTGCGTTGTGCCCCCGTGAAGGCACCGGCACGGTATCCGAAGAGCTCGGCCTCGATCAGGTGCTCGGGGAGACTGGCACAGTTCACGGCGACAAAGGGTCCATCAGCATGCCTACTGCTTTCATGCACGGCACGGGCGAAAACCTCCTTGCCAGAGCCTGTTTCGCCACGAAGCAGGATCGGCGTTTTGCGCGCGATAACGCGGCGCGCGATGCCAAGGTGCTCGGTGAGGGTGCTATCACTGCCTACTGACGTATGACTTGTGATCCTGAGCGCACGGGGCTCGGGTGGACGGCGTTTATGAGTCGGGACCTCATCGCCTGCAGGAAGGCGCGCCACCGCAAAAAATCGATGCGCGCCGCTCACGCGGTATGTGGCCACCGGACGGAAGGACGATGCAACACTGCGTTGCACGATGTCATCCAACGAGGTTTCGAAGATGAGGTCAAGGCGACGCTCATCGAGATCGGCAAGTGATTTGATACCCAACTGAAACAGCGCGCTTCGGTTCGCAGCCAGCACGACCCCGTCTGGCGCCACGGCAAGTCTGCCCTCATGAAGAGTGCTCACGAACTCCGGACGACTGTGGAAATGAACCAGGCAAGTATTGTGGAATACCCGCTCCAGCAGCCGGTTCTCGATCATGCGAGCGGTCATGTCAAGCAGCACCAATACATGTTGCTGCATCAGGTTCGAACGACTCGTGACGTCAAGTACGGCTGTCATCCGGTTTGATGAGTCAAGAACCGGAACTGCAGAGCAGGTGAGCGAGGTCAGCTCGGTGAAAAAATGCTCGTCCTGCCTGACCGAGACTGGTCGTGCCGCAGCCAGGCAGGTACCCATGCCATTTGTTCCAACCTCGGACTCGCTCCAGACTGCGCCCACGTGGAAACCGACCGGCCTGAGCTCGCGCTCGAACTCGTCCGAGGACACCATGTGCAGGATCACACCGCTGGTGTCCGTCAATACGACCGAGGAGTATGGATCAGCGAGTTGCTGGAACAGCGTCGACATCTCGTGACGCGCACACTCAATGACATCAGCCATTCGCGCACGGCGTGCCGCCAGCTCACTACCCCTGTACACCGAAGGGCGCGGCGTACGCGTGGGGTCCAATCCGTGATCTTTGATGCAACGCATCCACGAGTTTGCAACCAGTTCAGTGACGCCGGCGATCCCGTTTCCGCTCTGTACAGCACTCCTTATCCGTTGAACATGCAAGTCTCCAGGAACGGGCATTAAAGTAGACATCACAACTTCTCAATGACAACACAAGCGTCTTTGGCGTTGGCTGGACTTTTAAAGCAGTTGCTTCACTGGTTTGGCACCCGGCTCCAACCTTCGCGGTGCCTGCCTGTCGCTTTCAACCTGCTTCTCCTCATCCTGCGAGATTTCGACCTCACCCTCGAGTTTTTCGTCAAGTTCCAAGCTTGCTCGTGATCTGGGCCCGGCAAACACCTCGCGTTTCATGGAGTCGGCAACACTCAACGCGCCAACGAGCGCCTCCGCCAACAGCGCTGCAAGCCCAGTGAAACTTCATCGAGTTCGTCAACGGTATGCCCTTCAGACTTACCCGCGTCCGCCATGAGCCGCCATGGCGACACGCTGGACACCCTGTCTGGACCGGTGAGACAGGAACTCGACGCTAGCAGTCATGAAAGTTCAAGCCCACGCTGTCACAAGGCCTCGCTGCATGCCTTTGTCGACGGTCTTGAGCAATCAAACATGCACCTTATCAGGTGCGATGCACCGTTGACGTTCCATAAATGAATCACTGGTTTTCATCTATGGATCAGCAGGCGAAGATTCATGTGAGTAGCGCAACGCAAGCACGGCTGTCACGTAAGTACTGACGTTGCTTCGTCCTGTCAGTAGCCTCTTTTTTGCATATAAGTTGCTAAATCATCTATCTATCGCGAACGCCGCCCTCGTTGAAATGCGTACGAAACACTGCGTCGAGTACAGCATGTACTCTCAAAGAGCATACGTTTTTGCTTATGTTTGCTATACGCTTGCTGGTATGTCAAAAGCGATGAAGGTCGGTTAGCTTTCAACCACCTACGGCAACACTTCCACCATGAATACACGGCCTATTCGGTTTTTCCATTTCGATCGTGGCGAGACGGTCAACGTCAATGACATGCCGACCACACAGACGGTTCTGCAGTGGCTTCGCGACGATGTGCACTGCACTGGAACCAAGGAAGGTTGTGCAGAGGGCGACTGCGGTGCCTGCACGGTCCTCGTGGCCGAGCTGGCTGGTACGGCAGGCACAACGGACACGGCGGATTCCACCGGTGGTACACGGGTAGGCGACCTGGTGATTCGGCCGGTAAACGCTTGCATCCAGTTTCTGCCCACGCTTGATGGCAAGGCACTGCTGACGGTGGAGGGTCTGCGTAGCATTGCTGGCGGTGCGCTGCACCCGGTGCAGCAGGCGTTGGTGGAATGCCACGGTTCGCAATGCGGTTTTTGTACGCCGGGCATCGCGGTGACGCTGACGTCGACCTACGAGCGCCACTGCGAGGCTGGCACACGGCCCACGCGCCAGCAACTGGCTGACGACCTCGCTGGCAACCTATGCCGCTGCACCGGCTACCGGCCAATCCTTGATGCCGGGCAGCGGATGTTCCAGTTTTTGCCGGCACGCCTAGAGACCAAGCCCATCGAGGCGGCGTTGCGCGACCTGCAGTCCCGCTCCGATGCGCACGGACCGGCCTTTGCCTACGAGGCGCCTGGGCGCAGCGTCGACATCAACGGCCAGACGCGGCGGGACCGTTATTGGGCACCACGCGATGTAGCCACGTTGGCGGCACTGCGTGAGAAGTACCCAGATGCACGCCTGCTGGCCGGCAGCACCGACATCGGCTTATGGGTCAACAAGCAGTTGCGTGACATTGGTGATTTGATCCACGTCGGACAAGTGGCCGAGCTACGCCGCATCGAGCGCGTGACCGACGACGCGGGGAGGCCGCTCATGCGCATTGGAGCGGCGGTGACGTTGGAAGACGCGTGGTCTGCTTTGGCGTCGGCCGTGCCCAACTTGGAGCAGCTGTGGATGCGGTTTGCTTCGCCGCCGGTGCGACATGCCGGCACGCTCGGTGGCAACCTGGCCAACGGCTCACCCATTGGAGATGGGGCCCCAGCCTTGATGGCGCTGGATACACGGCTCGTGTTGCGCAAGGGCGAGCGCCGTCGCGGGATGCTGCTGGAAGAGTTCTACCTCGACTACATGAAGAATGCGCTGGAGATCGGCGAATTTGTTGAGACGATCGACGTGCCACTGCCACTGCCCGATGTGCAGTACCGGTGCTACAAACTGTCCAAGCGCTTTGACTCTGATATCTCTGCAGTGTGCGCGGGATTGTCGGTAAGGCTGCACGAGGGTCGGGTTGAGCAGGTGCGCTTCGCTTTTGGCGGCATGGCCGCCACCGTGCGCCGCGCCGCTTGCGCTGAGGCATCGGTGCTCGGACGGCCATGGTCTGACGCGAACCTGCGTGAAGCAATGCAGGCGTTGACGCAGGACTTCCAGCCACTGACTGACATGCGCGCCAGCGCCGCGTACCGCATGCGCAGTGCGCAGAACCTGCTGTGGCGCTTCTGGCTGGAGACCCGGTGCGATCAGCCCCTGTCTTCGAAGGAAACCACCGTGTGGAGTGTGATGTCACACCAGCGCGTGGCACGACCGATGTCCGAGGATGCCCAAAGGAGCCCGCTGTGAACCGCGTGATTGACCTGCCCGCCGAAATCTGCGACGCGCCGCCTATAGCTGCCGGGGTGGTGCACTGGAGCATTCCACACGAATCGGCGCACCTGCATGTCAGCGGCACAGCGCCATACACCGATGACCTGCCGGAGGTGGCCGGCACGCTGCATGCGGCCCTGGGCTTGTCGCCGGTGGCGCACGGCCGTCTGCTTGACATCGACGTGGCTGTGTTGCGCTCTCAGCCGAATGTGGTGGCAGTGATCACCGCAGCCGATATTCCCGGCGAAAACAACTGCGGTCCGGTGGTGCATGACGATCCGATACTGGCCGATGGTGTGCTGCACTCGCTGGGCCAGCCGGTGTTTGCTGTAGTGGCGACAGACCGCGAGTCGGCTCGCCGGGCCGCGGCCCTGGCCAAGCAGGTGGTGCGGGTTGAGGAACTGCCGCCGCTGCTGACGCCGGAAGCCGCGCACGCTGCCGGCCAGTATGTGATGCCTCCCAAGCACCTCCTGCGAGGTGACGCCACCCAGGGCTTGGCTCAGGCGCCCCACCGGCTCCAGGGCACGGCTCGATTAGGCGGCCAGGAGCAGTTCTACTTGGAAGGGCAAATCTCCTATGCCCTCCCGACTGAGGACGGCGGGTTCAAGGTGTATTGCTCGACCCAGCATCCCAGCGAAATGCAGTTGCTGGTAGCGCATGCACTGGACCTGCAGGCGCACCACGTGCAGGTAGAGTGCCGACGCATGGGCGGAGCCTTTGGCGGCAAGGAATCGCAGTCGGCGATCTTTGCATGCATTGCAGCCGTGTGCGCTCGCAAACTGCGCCGCCCAGTGAAGTTGCGCCCTGACCGCGACGACGATTTCATGGTCACAGGCCGGCGTCACTGCTTCGTGTACGACTACGAAGTGGGCTTCGACGACGACGGCCGAATCCTGGGTGCACGCATTGACATGGTTTCACGCGCAGGTTACTCGGCCGACCTGTCGGCCGCGGTGATGACGCGGGCACTGTGCCATTTCGACAACGCCTACTGGTTGCCGAACGTGGAGATGCATGGCTACAGCGCACGCACCAATACGCAGAGCAACACTGCATTCCGTGGCTTCGGCGGTCCGCAAGGGGCATTTGCAATCGAGTACATCATGGACTCGGTTGCCCGCCATCTGGGCAAGGACCCACTGGCCGTGCGGCGCGCCAACTTCTATGGACAGGGCGATCGCAACGTCACGCCTTACGGCCAGACGGTACGCGATAACGTGATCCACCGCTTGGTCGACGAACTGGTTCAGCGCAGTGACTACGCCAAGCGCCGCGCCGACATCGACGCATTCAACTTGACCAGCCCGGTGCTCAAACGTGGCTTGGCACTGACGCCAGTGAAATTCGGCATCTCCTTTAACGTGGTGCACCTGAACCAAGCCGGCGCGCTGGTGCATGTTTACCAAGACGGCTCCGTGTTGGTAAACCACGGCGGCACTGAAATGGGCCAGGGACTCAACACCAAGGTAGCGCAGGTGGTGGCACACGAACTGGGCGTGCGCCTGGAGCGAGTGCGTGTGAGCGCTACCGACACGTCCAAGATCGCCAATACCTCTGCCACCGCGGCATCCACCGGAAGCGACCTCAACGGTAAAGCGGCTCAGAATGCGGCGCGCAAGATTCGCCAGCGCTTGGCCGAGCACGCGGCGGCGTTGCACGGCACCGCGGCCGACCAAGTGCGCTTTGCCGACGACGAGGTACTGGTGGCCGACCAGCGCCTTCCCTTCGCCACACTGGTGAAAGGTGCGTACATGGCGCGCTTGCAGCTGTGGTCTGACGGCTTCTACGCCACCCCGGGTCTGAACTGGAATCCGGATACGATGCAAGGGAACCCCTTCTTCTACTATGCGTATGGCGCGGCACTGAGTGAAGTGGTGGTGGACTCGCTGACAGGCGAGTCCAAGCTACTGCGTGCCGACGTGCTTCACGACGTTGGCCGCTCGCTGAACCCAGCACTGGACATTGGGCAGGTCGAGGGTGCCTTCATCCAGGGAATGGGCTGGCTGACCACGGAGGAACTGGTGTGGCATCCAAATACCGGCCGGTTGATGACGCACGCACCCAGCACTTACAAGATTCCAACGGCGAACGACTGTCCGCCGGTGCTCAACGTGCAACTGTTCGACAACCACAACACTTCCGATAGTATTCACCGCTCCAAGGCGGTGGGCGAGCCGCCGCTACTACTGCCGTTCTCGGTGTTCTTGGCCATCCGGGACGCCGTGTCTGCTGTGGGGAACCATCGGGTTGATCCGCCACTGCGCGCACCGGCAACGGCCGAAGCGGTGCTGGATGCAATTGATGCCGTGCAAGCAGCGGTTGCAAGGCTGGCATGAACGCGGCGTTTCACACCCGGCCCGCCGGGGGACTGTACGGCGCGTGTCAACGATGGCGGCAGAGGCTGAGCACACGCGCTGCTCGGTGCCGCACGAGGTCGACCGTGCCGGCAGGCTCCCATCACGCGAAACTCAAGGCAATCCAAACCACCCGGCAGCGACTGGTACGTGATTGGCCAGCATAGGCCACTGAGCGAAATTATTTGCTTGGGTCAGTGCCGCGGTGGTTATACGAGGCTTTGCCTTGCTCCGATGGACGCAGCCGCATTTCCAGGGCGGAGCCCATCGGACCCACTGTGCTTCATCCTGCGGGTGTACGAGACTGATTCTGTCGATCAAGCTATCGTGGCACCGATGGTTGACAGCGCTTGCCGGTTGTCTCTGACCGGACTAGGGCGAGCAGAAGATATCGGACACACCGATGCCTGAACAAGTCGAGCCGGGGTTCAGGACCTGCCGGAGGCGCTACGATGATCCGGTACTGACGCACACCCTTGATTTGACGTCCACGTCGCTGAGCGGGCGCAACGCCAAGCCGCTCCGGGTTTTGCGGTGCCGCTCAGCGCGAAGACCAAGTGCAAGCCCACCAAGCAGATATTCGGAGAACGCGACATCGCCCTTCCCTGCTCGCGCGCATTAATTCCCCCAACGACGAGCCGGACATCGAGGACAACGAAATCACGGCCCTTATAACGTTCATGTTCTACTGCTGGAGCACACCAATCTGCCGTAAATTGATATCATCATGATGAGCTCTAAACGCAATGCCGACTGATGCATACGCGTATGCTTGCTGTGCCGGATTTAAATCTGGACACACCACTGGCAACCGTTTCTCGTTCCATGGCATGTGCTTGACTTCCTCGTATTCAAGTCGAATTTTTCTACTCGTCAACAAATTCAAGTTTAACAACAGTTCGGCAGCAATATCGTCGCAAACACGGTCATTCTTCATCGCCCACAGCCGAAATCGGCGCTCAATCAAACTTCAGCAGTCGAGTATTGTGGATGCGCTTGCAATCACGACAGGCTGTGCGCCGTATTCGCCCCGATTAACTCTGATCAAGCTCAAGGTCGCTGTCCGTGCGTGCTTCAGCTTCGTGAGTGCTTAACGCGCAGATGACACCCTCGTGGGCTGCGATCATGGGGCTGGGTGAACCTGACAGACAACGGGGCCAGGTCTTTGTTCAAGCCTTGATTCGATGTGAGATGTTAACCGGCAAAAAGGCACTGAGCCAACTTACGCCTGCAGTCTCAAAGACGATCGCGTCAAGGCCAGACGGCCTAAAAACATGTCAGATCGACGTCGAATATTTAATTGCCTATGCAACCATATCGCATGCGTGACCAAGACATCGCGGCTGCCGGCCTAATTGTTGTGATCTGGGGAACAAGCTTTGTGGTGATGAAGCTTGTTTTGCAGAACTTCACTCCTTTTCAGTTGGGTGCAGCGCGTTATCTGTTTGGCATGATCCCCTTAATTCTTGTTGTTCGTCCGCCTCGGCTTCACTGGAAGTGGGTGGTCCTTTTCGGACTATTTCAGGGACTGTTCCAGTTTGGATGCGTGTTCTTTTCACTACGCTTCGGCATGACGGCCGCGCTAACATCAGTGCTATTGCAGAGTCAAGTATTTTTTACTGCGCTTTTCAGCGCGGTCTTTTTAAATGAACGGCCTAGCAGGCGCCTTTGGAGCGGCATGGTGTTCGCCGCACTTGCGCTAGGGTGCTTTGTCTTCAACTATGCGGTGCCTCAGGCGGACTTGGCCGCGACAGGCACTGTGATAGGCTTTTCTCTGTGCTTGGGAGCTGCCGCCATGTGGGCAATATCCAATATCATCGTTAAAATGGCACAAAAGGAGTCTCCGGATTTCGATTCTCTGTCATTTATTGTATGGTGCAGCACAGTACCTATCGTGCCGTTCGTATTGTTGAGCTTGTTGCTAGACCCCCCCGCGATGCGCTGGCGATGGCTTGAAGCACCTTGGCAGGCATGGGCTGCCGCGGCGTATCTTGGATGGTCGGGGATGGTGGTTGGGAACAACTTGTGGACAGCGCTGGTCAAGCGATACGGAGCCAACAGAATTGCGCCATTCAGTTTGGGAATCCCGGTCGTTGGTTTGATGTCAGGAATGCTGTTGCTGGATGAGGGAGTCACCTACTGGCAATGGGCCGGCATAGGCATGATCGTGATCGCGCTGCTTTGCGTGCTATGGCCCACGCAGCACGCACGATCCTGAGTAACGTATTTCCCTGCGGCCATCGCCTACGTTTCGTTTACATCACGCCGACTGTAATCACCCCCCTCCGCAACACTCACAACAACGGCGCGCTGCAGGCAGCATCTGCTCCAAGGGTACCGTTTGCTTCGCCACGCACGGGCCCGTGTTGGCTCTTCTGAGCCCAGCCAATCGCTTGTGGCCTTTCTACACGCAGGTGCCCGCGCAGCTTCCGTTCGCTGGAGAGCCGAATCAATGGTGATTGAAAACTGCATCGTTTTCGCTCAACTAGCGCCTGCTCAGACTTCACCCGCCCCCGATCAGCCCCGCATGAATACTCAGGTGAGACAGGGCTTTTTCGGTTGTGGAGGCCACCGCTAGCGGATAATTGCCTTCTGTCTTTTGATTTTTCACGCACCATGTCCCACCTTCATGCCCGCGACGGCGAAGCGCCGCGCCGTCACAGTGACAATAGTTTGGTTTGGTCTGATGCACGCCTGCTCGGCTTCAAGCCAATGGATGACACGCATGAGGAGTTCTATGCTGTCGCGTTTCGGCTGCTGACTTGCGATGAGGCGCACGCGCTGGAAGCGCTCGAGGCGTTCGAAGCTCACGCGGTATCGCACTTTGAACAGGAGGAGACGTGGATGCTGAGCACCGATTTTCCGCCGCGTGACTGTCACATTGAGGAACACGCTGCGGTGCTTAAGTCGGTGCGTGAAGTCCGTGCCGGCTACGCTGAAGGCCGGATCAAGCTGGACGTGGTGCAGGACCTTGCGATGGAGCTGTTCAACTGGTTTCCGGGCCATGCCGACTACCTCGATTCAGCGTTAGCGGCCTGGATAACCAAGCGCACCTTGGGAGGCAAGCCGGTAGTGCTGCGCCGATCTGTCTGATTCCAAGTTCAAGTTGAACGTGAAAGATCACCGTTCGCTCCGAGCGCTCCAACAGGCAAGCCCGAACGGTTTTCTTTCACTTCCAACGAAGAACTGGAATGACGCGATGGCGGTGCCCACCAGGGTTGTGGCTGAGTTCCATGGGAATACCGCCTATGGCATATCAATCCGATGCACGCTGCAAATGTGTGAGCATCGCCGCCGTTCATAGCGAGCTGTGTCAACTTGGAAGCGTGCGTTGTTGGGTGACCGTACTGTTTGCTGGCAATAATCTCTCAAGGTTTCAGATGCCAGCTCGATAACCCAGCGTGTTACCCCGTCGGATGTGGCCACAGGCATGAGCTGGCGTTTTGGAGAGCACGGTTTATATCTATCAGACCGGCGATGTCCAGGACGGGTCTGGCCACCTGCGCTTGCCAACAGACAGGCCACTGTCTTTTATGCATGATCTGCCGCGTTGATATGCTTGATAGTGAATCTCACATCTGCGTTCCAGAGAAGGGCTAGCCCTGGACAGGGTTCTGTCAACGTTGATGTAGCGGTACAGCACTGCGTGGTCAGGTATCTTGGGCTACACACTTGGTACTGAATGCCGCAGTTGATCTTCGTGAACGCAGATGGACCGCTTGCAAGCGCAGGAGAGCTGATTCGCCATTCCCCTGGACTTCATTGACTCGGGGCGCCGGCCTGGAACCACTGTCCGAGGAGTGCGCGTTCGCCATCCGTCATCTTGGTGGCGTTGTTCATCGGCATGGCACGATTGATCACGGCTTGCTGATAGATCGATGACGCGTGCTGCTTGATCGCTTCAGGAGAGTCGAGCCGGATATTCTTCATCTGCAGTTGAGCACCATGGCATTGGCCGCAGCGCTGATCCAACACTTGGCGTACTGCACTGAAGCTAACCTGCTGCTGCATGCTTGGTGGTGAGGCGGCAGCATGGTTCTCTGCGGTCGCCGCCGACACGACCCAAGTGGCCACCGCGAAAATGGTCAGCGATCCGATCAACGCGTACGGGAGCGGGTTCCGGTTGCGGCCGAGTTGCCAGCCATGCCGCGCGACGAAGAACTGCCGAATGGCCGCCCCGCCGAACATCATCAGCACCAAGACCAACCAGTTTTGCGGATGGTTCCACAGGAAACTGTAATGATTGGACAGCATGGCAAACAGCACCGGGAGCGTGAAGTATGTGTTGTGCACGCTGCGTTGTTTGCCGCGTTTGCCATGAACGGGATCAACAGGCTTCCCTTCCCGAATGGCCGCCACCACCTTCTTCTGCCCTGGAATGATCCAGAAAAACACGTTGGCACTCATAGCCGTTGCCAGCATTGCACCTACGAGCAAGAAGGCGGCACGACCTGCGAACCAGTGGCAGGCAAGCCAAGAGGCGATCACGACGAGGATAGCCACAAGCCCCCCGACCACCGCGTCTCCATGCTTTCGCTCGCCGAACAGTCGACAGATCGTGTTGTAGAGGACCCAGAACACCACCAGAAATGACAGGGCACCCAGGATCGCCCCATTGGGAGACCAATCCATCAACGACTTGTCAATGAGGTACGTTCCCGCATGCCAAAGGTAGGACACGGTGAACAGGGCGAAGCCCGTTAACCAAGTGGAATAGCTTTCCCAGAAGAACCAGTGCAGGCGGGACGGCAACCGGGGAGGAGATACCGCATATTTCACAGGGTGGTAGAAACCACCGCCGTGAACGGCCCACAGTTCACCAGTGACGCCTTCACTCATTAATCGGACATCGGCCGGCCTGGTAAGGCTGGAATCGAGAAAAACAAAATAAAATGAGGAACCGACCCATGCAATTGCGGTGATCACGTGGGACCAGCGCAGCAGCAGGTTGACCCAGTCGAGGGCAAGATTTTCCATGTCAATTGAAACTGAAGCCTACTCACCACCGCGGGCGCTCTGAGCAGTTGAAAGCCGCGTTTCAAAACCGAGGGGCAAACCTTGGTCCGCAACCGCTGCGGCTGGTCTTTAGGATATCGTGTAGCGGCCTAGATGGAAGATTCTTTCGCCGCAGGGAAGAAAGGCAATGGATGCGCCCGGCTCTCGTTTGCAGTCGTCCAACATTTACCAAGACGATGCAGATGACGGCAGAGCCTCTCAGCGAACGCCGGCGCGGCCCTTGAGTGCGCCCTTTGTACTCTCGTACTTGGGCACATCCATTGCACGGCGCTCTCTTTCTAGTCGGCGCGCAATTGCTTCGCGTGGAAGTTCAAATGATCGCCAATGAAGCTTTGGATAAAGAAATAACCGTGGTCATATCCTTCCTGCCAGCGCATCTGGATGGGCTGACCGACAGCCTCGCACGCAGCCACGAGCGCATTCGGGTGCAGTTGCGCCTGCAAGAACTCGTCGTCCGTGCCTTGATCGACCAAGATGCCTGCTGGGTAGGGAACCTTGGCCTGGCGGTGCATCAGTTCGCTGGCGTCGTGCTCACTCCACACCGCTCGGTCGCTGCCAAGATAGCCGCTGAATGCCTTTTCGCCCCAGGCACACTGGGTGGGATTCGCAATGGGAGCGAACGCCGAGAGACTGCGGAAGACACCAGGGTGGCGTAGGGCCAGGACGAGCGCACCGTGCCCACCCATTGAATGACCGCTGATACCGATGCGCTTGCTGTCCACTGGTAACGACGCCGTGGCCACCTGCAGCAGTTCCAGGATCCAGCTCTCCATCCGGTAGTGGCGAGACCAGGGCACTTGCTGCGCATCGACATAGAACCCTGCGCCAATGCCGAAGTCCCAGTGATCGGCTTCTCCCGGCACAGCGGCATTGCGTGGGCTGGTGTCGGGCGCAATGAGCGCCAAGCCCAGCTCTGCGGCAAGGCGCTGGGCCCCGGCCTTGATCATGAACGTGGTCTCGTTGCAGGTGAGACCCGCCAGGAAAAGGACGGCCGGCACGTTGGCGTACTCGGCGGCAGGAGGCAAGTAAACCGAGAAGCGCATCGGCAGGCCGATCGCGCTTGACTCATGCTGGTAGTAGATCTGCCTGCCGCCGAAACACCGGTGCTGGCTCAGGACTTCCGGCTGCTTCATCAGTACTCCACGACGGCGCGGATGGACTCTCCGCGCTTCATGAGGTCGAAGCCCTCGTTGATGCGCTCCAGCGGCAGCTTGTGGGTGATGAGGCTGTCGATGTCGATCTTGCCTTCCATGTACCAGTCCACGATCTTGGGCACGTCGGTGCGGCCGCGCGCGCCGCCGAAGGCCGAGCCTTCCCACTTGCGCCCCGTGACCAACTGGAAGGGCCGCGTGGAGATCTCCGCCCCGGCCTCGGCCACGCCGATGATGATGCTGCGGCCCCAGCCCTTGTGCGTGCACTCCAGCGCCTGGCGCATGACCTTGGTGTTACCGATGCACTCGAAGCTGTAGTCGGCGCCCCCGTCGGTGAGCTGCACGATCGCATCGACGATGTTGTCGTGGTCCTTGGGGTTGACGAAGTGCGTCATGCCGAACTGGCGTGCCATGGCTTCGCGAGCCGGGTTGAGGTCCACGCCGATGATCTTGTTGGCGCCCACCATCCTGGCGCCCTGGATCACGTTCAGGCCGATGCCCCCGAGGCCGAAGACAACGACATTGGCACCGGCTTCGACCTGCGCCGTGAAGAGCACCGCCCCCAGCCCGGTGGTCACGCCGCAGCCGATGTAGCACACCTTGTCGAAAGGCGCGTCCTCGCGGATCTTGGCCAGGGCAATCTCCGGCGCGACGGTGTAGTTGCTGAAGGTGGAGGTGCCCATGTAGTGAAAGATCGGCTGGCCTTCCACGGAGAAGCGGCTGCTGCCGTCAGGCATCAGGCCACGGCCCTGGGTGCTGCGGATCTGCTGGCACAGGTTGGTCTTGCGGGACAGGCAGAACTTGCACTGCCGGCACTCCGGCGTGTAGAGCGGGATGACGTGGTCACCCTTCTTGAGGCTCGTCACCCCAGGCCCGACGTCCACGACAATGCCCGCGCCTTCATGCCCCAGGATGGCGGGGAAAATGCCTTCCGGGTCGGCCCCCGACAGGGTGTAGTAGTCGGTGTGGCAGATACCGGTGGCCTTCACCTCCACCAGCACCTCCCCGAAGCGGGGCCCTTCGAGGTCAACCGTCTGGACCGTCAACGGCGAACCCGCCTTCCAGGCCACTGCTGCTTTGGTTTTCATGCGTGAACGCCGATGGGTTCGACTCGTCCTACTTCGCCGACGATGGGAGGTTGCCCTCCACGCCCTTGACGTAAAAGTCAATGCGCTCCAGGAACTGATCGGTCGCCTCGACGTTGGATGCCACCCTTTCCTTGCCGGCCTGGTCGACGATAGGGCCCTTCCAAATGGCGAAGGTACCCTTGCGCAGACCGTCCTTCACCTCTTCCAGCTTTTGCTTCGCAGATGCCGGCACGTCGTCCGGGACCGAAACGAGGTCTATGGAGTTTTGCTTGACGCCCCAAAGACTCGAAGTGTTTTTCCACGTCCCATTGAGCAGGTCTTCGATCGCTTGGGTGTAGTACGGCGTCCAGTTGATGATTGCGGACCCCAGCATGGCCTTCGGCGCATACGATTTCATGTCCGAGTAGACGCCGAAGCCCCGTTTGCCGCGCGCTTCCGCCGCTTGCGGGACGGCGGACGACGCCGTGTTCTGCATCAGAACATCGGCGCCGGCATTGATGAGCGAGTTGGCCGCCTCAGTCTCTTTGGGCGGATTGAACCATTCGTTGATCCACACCACCTTGGTGGTGATCTTCGGATTGACCGACTGAGCCCCCAGCGTGAAGCTGTTGAGGTTGCGGAATACTTCCGGAATGGGCACTGCACCAACGAAGCCCAACACGTTGGTCTTCGTCATGCTCGCGGCAACCACGCCAGCGAGGTAATAGCCCTCATAGATCCGACTGTTGAACGTGCGCATGTTCGGGGAGGTCTTGTACCCGGACACGTGCTCGAACTTCACGTTCTTGAAATCATTGGACAGTTTGAGCATCGGGCCCATGTAGCCGAAGCTCGTGCCGACCACCATGCTGCTGCCTTGGACAATCACGTCCCGCATCACTCGTTCCGAGTCCGCCCCGTCTGCAACGCCCTCGAGGTAGTTGGTCTTGATCTTGTCGCCGAACTTGGCTTGGACCTCACGGCGCGCCTTCTCATGCGCGAAGTTCCAGCCACCATCGCCGATGGGCGCACTGTAGACAAAGGTGATCTTCAGCGGTTCCGCCGCAACGACTGCCATGTTTGCAGCGACCAGCGAGATAGCGACAAGCGCATGTTTGAGCAAAGACATAAGTGGTTCTCCGGTTCGATGCGAAATAGCAGCCGCCGCTCGGAGGCGGCTGCCGGAGATCAAGACCAGCCGAGCTCTCTTGCTAGAGGCAAATGCGAGAGCCCATCCTCGACTTGATAAACGTCGTTAGTCGTAGGTCCGATCGCTTTCGATGACCCGGGTATGCAGAGCCCTCTTGAAAGCCTCCTTGCCCTCGAGTGCTGCGGTTTCCAGTTCCCGCAGCCACTTTCGGTACTGCGTTGAGACCTTGTCGGTCACGACGGAAACTTCGTCGTCCGGGATGTACTGAGGCGACTCGCCTTCGATGACCGGCTGGTCTTCATCGAACACCAGGTTGTTGAAGGCAATGTGCGGCCAATCGGAGTCGTCATGCTTCTCGCGAGCGAAGAGCAGGAAGTTCTTCGTTTCCGTGTCGGACACGGGACAAGAAACGTTGAACAGCACGCTGGTCGTGCCATCGCTGTACTTTTCGGACGACAGGTTGATGGCGAACGGCATGCTGCACGTGTACGAGAACTTGCCGATGACGGAGATCTTGGCGACGTCCATGCCGCGTGGCGTGTCGTACACGAAGCGGAACTGACCGTTCACCCGATCCATTGGCACCAGCGGAGGCTGAGCCGCGTTCGGATCGAACAGCGTCTTCGGGTGCACGAACGCGAAGTGGGAAAAGTCGGTGAAGTTTTCCCACCGGCGTGCGGCGGAAGTTTTCCACCAGTAGGGCTCGTGGACGATGGTCTTGAACTTGGTGTCACCCGCCACGCTGAAATGCGGGATTTCTGTGCAGTCGAACGAGCAGTCGAGGCGGACCCACAGCAAACCGTACTTCTCCTGGCATGCGAACTTCTCGACCTTCGCTTTGCTGGGAATGGGGCCTTCCGGAAGAGCCGGGATGTGCTTGCAAGCGCCGTCGGCGCCATAACGCCATCCGTGGTAAGGACACTGGATCTCGGCCCCGTGCACGCTGCCATCGGACAGCTTGGCCGAGCGGTGCGGGCAGCGATCGCGCATGGCCACGTATTCGCCATTGAGGTTTGCGACCACCAAGTTCTCGTTGAGCAGCCGCACTGCCATCGGCCCCAGGCCGTCAGCGCTGGATTGCTCCAGTTCTTGGACAGTGGCCACCGGGTGCCAGAAGTGCCTGAGGAAGGTATTGTCCTTGATGAGCGGTTTGACTTGCATGTTGGTCTCCTTTGCAACCACGGGTGAACATCAAATAAACATCACTGCGATGTTTATGTGAAATGCGATCTCAATGCACTTTCAAAAGTGAACTTCGAGTTTGAGCATTGGCGTTGAGGTCTTTGTTCCGGGGATGGTCTTTGCATTGCTGAACTTGTTGCGGATGTACTGGTATCCCACCCCTCCGTACAAAACCTTGTCTTTCCCCGCCAGCGACCCCAGGTCCCACAGCAGGGAGGTTTCAATCCAAGTTTCCGGATGTGTGTCATTACCGAAACCGTCGCGCCCCGTGGGACCGGTGTACGTAGCCCACCCCTTGAAGACCGCGGGCAGGCCAAGCGGGACGTCGAAACGCCAGACAGTTGCCAAGCGCCAAGCCAGGTCGTACTTGATGTCGGCGCCCGAAATGGAGTTGTTTCCCCAACTCTGCATGGCCAGCGCGCTAACCGCGAACAGGCCCGGCACGTTGAAGTCGAACCTGGGGCCAGTAAGGAGCTTGAGGACAGCACCGCCAAAGGCATCGTTCTTTGAGCTGAAATCGAAGCCAGCGTCCCATCCGACGTCGCGCACCGGGCCGAAGGCGACCGGCGATTTACGCAGCTTTCCGAAGCTCAGCGTTGTGTTGTAAACTACATAAACCTCTTGTGCGTTTCGCGCACTGTCGTGAGCTTTCTGGTGATCGTCCGACCTCAGCATGTCGACATTGAAGAAATTCGTTCCCAGGCTGTAGCCGCTGACATGCGTGAGGTTGACGATGTCCTTTCGCACCTTTGTGTCGACACCTGGGTCTCTGAAGCCGCTGCCTCTGCTGTATCCGATGAAGGTGTCACTCCACTCTGCTGAATTGGCAGCAGCCGCCGCTGCGAGAAGCACCGTTGTCACTGCGGCGCGGCAGGTAGTACGAAGGTTCATGTCATCCCTTGACAGTTGGTCGTTGAGTGCGCAAAGCGACGCCCTGCCCTGGCCACCGGCCATGGCTGTTGCAAGCCTTACGAAAGGTGGAGCACCCTGGGGTGCTCAGGGGGCTAGACGGTTGGCAGCGACGCGGAGTCAGTCACCGAGGTGTGCAAGGCCTTGACGAAGGCATCCTTGCCCTGGGCTGCGGCGATGGACAGCTCGCGCAGCCACTTGCGGTACTGGTTGGACACCTTGTCGGTAACCAGCGAGACCTCCTCCATCGAGATCTCCGCGGGCCACTGCGACTCGATGATGGGCTGGTCTTCCTGCAGCACGAGCTTCTGGAAGGCGATGTGCTGGTGGTCGGGGTCGTCGTCCTTCTCGGCGCGCGCGATGATCAGGAAGTTGCGGCAGTGCGTCTCGTCGATGGGGCTGGAGGTCGTCCACAGCGTGAACGTGGTGTCGTCGCGGTACAGCCGGATGACGAGGTTGATCGAGTACGGCATCGCGCAGCGGTAGGTGAACGAGCCGATCGGGCAGTTCTGCGGCAGGTTCTCCAGCATCTCCGGCGGCGGCTCGATGGCAAAGCGCATCTCGCCGTCCACGCGGTCCACGGCCGGGATGGGCGGGCGGTCGTACGCGGGGTCGTACAGCGTGCCCGGGTGCACGAACGCGAAGTGCGAGAGGTCGGTGAAGTTCTCCCAGCGCCGCTCCGAGGCGGTGTTCCAGACGTAGGAAGGCACCACCACGTTGCGCATGCCGGGCTGCTCCCACTCGCTGAAGTAGGGAATCTCGGTGCATTGCCAGGAGCTGTCCAGGCGCACCCATACCAGGTCGTAGCGCACCTCGCACTCGTACGCGGTGGCAACGGCCTTGCGCGGGATGGGCTGCTCGGGACAGGCCGGGATGTGCACGGCGCGGCCGCCGGCGTCGTAGCGCCAGCCGTGGTAGTTGCAGCGCAGCTTGTCGCCGTCGACGCTGCCCTTGGACAGCGCGGCGAAGCGGTGCGCGCAGCGGTCCTGCATCGCGACGATCTTGCCGCCCAGGTTGGCCACCACCAGCTTCTCGCCCAGCAGCGTCACTGCCATGGGGCCGCGGCCGGATGGGTGGGCGGCCTCGAGCTCCTGACGGGTGCACACGGGGTGCCAGAAGTGGCGCAGGAAGCTGCGGTCTTCGATCAGCGGTCTGGTCATCGTTGTCTCCGGAGTTCGTGTTGTCACGCGCTTGCCTCGGCGGTGTGCAGGTGCACGGCCATGATTCCCGCCATGCCGATGAAGTCGGGCTGGCTGCGGAAGGACCACAGCCACTGGCGCAGTGCCGGGAAGGCATCCAGCGAGATGCCGCCCTCATTGGCCAGCGCGGCGTAGGGGAAGCAGGCGATGTCGGCGATGGTGGGTGCCGCCCCCACCAGCCAGGTGTGGCCCAGGGCCTGGCGCTGGGCGAGGTGGTCGTCGAGCACGCGCAGCGCCGCGCGCGCGCCGGCACGGCACGCCTGGATGTCGAACTGCGTGTAGCCCAGCGCGTCGTGCAGCCGTGCGGCCGAGGCGGTGCGGGTGAGCTCGTCGGCCATGGCCAGCCAGATCTGGATCTCGCCGCGCGCGCGCGCGTCCTGCGGGTACCACTGGCCCGAGCTGTCGTAGCGGCTGGCCAGGTACACCAGGATCGCCTGTGCGTCGCGCAGCAGCTGTCCGTCGTCCTCGAGCACGGGCAGCTGGCCCAGCGGGTTCACCTCGTTGAGGAACCACTCGGACTTGTGCTGCCTGCCGGGGTGGAAATCCACCGCCACCTTGTCGCAGGGCACGCGCAGCAGGTGCAGCAGCAGTCTGACCTTGTAGCAGTTGCCGGAGAGTTCGTAGTCGTAAAGCTTCATGGGTAGCGGGCTGCTAGAGGTCCAGGACGAGCACGGGGGAGAGCGAGCGCGAGACGCAGGGCAGGATCTGCGTGTTGCTTTGCCGCTCCGCCTTGCTCAGGTAGGCGTCGCGGTGGTCGGGCGTGCCTTCGAGCACTCGGGTGAGGCAGGTGCCGCACACGCCCTGCTCGCACGAGGTGTCGACCTCGCAGCCGACGTGGGCCAGCGCGCTGACGATGCTCTGGCCCGGCTCGACCTGGCACTGGGTGCCGCGCTTGTGCAGCACCACCGTGAAGGCCTGCTCGGGCTGCGCCGTCAGGCGGGTGTCGGCCTGGAAGCGCTCGAAGTGCACCTGCTGTGCAGGCCACTGCGCGGCGGTGATCTCCTCGACGGTGTCCATGAAGACGCCGGGGCCGCAGCAGTAGGCGTGCGCACCGGCAGCGGGCTGGTCCAGCAGCTCCTGGAGCACCTTGCGCGTCTGCGCGGGGTCCAGCCCGGCGTGGATGTGCACCAGGCCCTGCTGGCGTGCGGCCTCCAGCCGATCCTTGAACGCCACATGCTCGCTCCCGCGCACGAAGTAGTGCAGCTCGTAGCGCCTGCCCTGCGCGCCGAGCGCCTGCATCATCGACAGCATCGGCGTGATGCCGATGCCCCCGGCCAGCAGCAGGTGCGACTGCGCGTCGGCGGCCAGCGGGAAGTGGTTGCGCGTGGCTCCCAGCACGAGGCGGCTGCCCTCGTTCAGCGAATGCAGGTGCAACGAGCCGCCACGCGACGAGGGCTCCTTCTTGATGCCGAAGACATACGCATCGCGCTCGCCCGGAGCGTTGCAAAGCGAGTATTGGCGCACCAGCGGCGGCAGGCCCGGGCGCTCCAGGATGAACTCGACATGGGCGCCGGGCTCGATGTCGCCCAGCGGCGATCCATCCTCGGGCACCAGCTCCAGGCCACAGATGCCTTCAGCGGTCTCCCACTTGCGGCGTACGACGAAAGGTCTGCGTTCCATGTTCGCGACTCACTCAAACGATGGCGCCGTAGGTCACGCCCTTGGCCATGAGCCAGCGGCGGTAGGCCACGGAGGTGGCGTCGCAGCGGGTGGGGATCTCGATGCCGGGCTTGAGCGGCATGCGCTTGGGCCGCTGGTTCTCCAGGATCGGCTTGTCCTGCCCGAAGATCGTGTGCTGGAACGCGATCATGTCGACTTCCGGCGTGGCGTCATCGAAGAACGCCAGCATGCAGTAGGCGATGACGGATTCCTCGCTCACGGGCTGCACGAACAGCCCGATGGCGTCCATGTGGCCGGGATAGGTGAACGCCGTCTTGTACAGGATCGCGCTCATGGGCTGCATGACCCGGTAGCGGTACTGCACTTCCATGCCAGTGGTGGCGGACTTGGAGGTGCGCGGCTGGAAGAAGCGGCACTCGGTGGCCCAGATCTCGTCGGCCACCTCGTCGATGCTGACCTCGTAGGGCGCGACCTCCGTCTGCGGCACCTCGCCCAGGTAGCTGGCGTGCACGTAGGGAAAGTGCCCCATGTCGAGGAAGTTCTCGACCATGCGCAGGCCCGAGACGGCCACGCCAATGCCATCGCAGTCCACCAGGCGCCGCCCCGGCTCGGCGTACTCCGGGAACGAGAACAGCGGCTTGGCCGGACGCGTGCTGGGGCACACCCACAGGTAGCCATAAGCGGCCTGCAACGGCAGCAGCTTGCCCGCGGCCATGGCCACGGGGTTGCCGCCGGCATCGCTCCAGGCCAGCACGTCGGCGCCCAGCAGCTTCGTGCGATAGGGGCTCGCCTGGCTGGCGTCCTTGAGCCGACTCGCCGGCCCGATGGTGAGCCAGGAATCGAGCATGTTGGGATCGGTGGTATGGAAGCTCACGATGCGTTCCCCGCGAGTTGAGGTTGTTCGGCGCGCTCACGCAGCCTGGCCAGCGTCGCCATCACCGCAAGGAGCTGCGGGGCCTGCGGCCTGTGCGTCAGCCACACGTGCGCGAAGGTCAGCGCATCGCTGGCTGCATTGAGGAACACCGTGCAATGTTGCGACGCAAGCTCCCCCGTCCACGTCCGGGGCGCCACCTGCTTGAACCGCAACTCCATGAGCTGCTCCGTGACGCGTGCCTCGGTGGCACACACGCTCAGCGTGCGGCAGAAGTGGCCGGCCTCCTCGAATGCCGGGGCCGCTGCCTCGCCGCCGTCGGCCGCGCGCTTGCGCACCCAGACCATGCCCGCCGCCTCGAGGACCGGGTACGTGGTCACGTTGAGGTTCTTGGGCGCCGGGGTGGAAGGGTGCGCCGGTATCGACGTGCAGCGCCCCCCGTTGGCGGTGAACTCCCAGCCGTGGTAGGCGCATGACAGCCGACCGTCGAGGATGCGGCCCAGCGTCAGCCGCGTGCCGCGGTGCGGGCAGCGGTTCTCCCATGCCTGCGCCGTGCCGTCGGCGGCACGCCACAAGGCGAGCTCCTCGCCATCAACGAACCCGGCCACGATGTTGTCTGCCGCGCGAAGATGGTGCGATGGCGCGACAGGTTGCCAGCTCGACTGCTTTTGCATGGCTATGTCTCCTTATGTCCGCTCATCGCAGACCGCTCTTTAATTCGGCGCCATCGAGTGTGATGGCGCCGGTTGACTTGGCGGTCAGAATATCGACGCCCACATGCGATTGAAAGGCCACCGGCTAGACGGAGCGTTTCATTCTTGGAACGGGTTTCGTGCTCAAACTGAGCACATGGACATGAAGCTTGTCGAGGCCTTTGCGCTGATCGTGCGAATGGGAAGCCTTACGAAGGCTGAGGCTCATTCAGGGACATCAAAGGCAACTCTGAGCCGCCACCTACAGCAGTTGGAAGCGCAACTTGGAGTCCAACTTCTCGTGCGCACGTCACGTAAAGTAGTACCCACAGAAGCCGGTCTGGCTTTTCATGCACATTGCGATGCCTTGCTCTCAGCTGTCAATGCCAGGCTGCAGGCGGCAAGCAAGGAAGTTCTTGAAATGAACAGCGGTAGCCGTGGGCAACTGTGCGTCCTTGCTGATAACCAGTTCACGACGACATTTGTCTCTCACGTGATGCGGGTATTCCTGGATAGGTATCCGAACGTCGAATGTGAGCTTCACGTCGGAGGCCGTGAGGATTCGCCAGATGTGGAGGAAGTCGACTGCTATGTCTGCGCGGAGGCACCTGACCGGCCCAATCTTGTCGGCAAGTTGGTCGGACGGCTAAGCTACGGGCTCTACGCGAGCCCTCAATACATTTGCAAGGAGGGAACACCAAACGTCCCCAAAGATCTTGCAGATCATGCCTCCATCAAGCTACGGGACACCCAACTGGCGTCGCACATTCTGTATTCGGATCGATCCTCGCACCCATACAGCACACGCTCCAGCATTCATACGAATGACTATTGGGTCATGAAAACGCTCTGCCTCGACGGCATGGGCATTGCCATGCTTCCAGACTTCTTTGTTCGCCCTGAAGTCAGGGTAGGCAGCTTGGTTCCTGTGCTTCCGCAATGGAAGCCGGATAGGCGCAGAGTGTTTTGTGCATACCAGCGACAGAAATTCATGAGCACCAAAATTCGTGCGTTCATTGATCTGGTTGCAAAAAGCATCGAAGACATCGATACATTCAACAACTACGTTTCTTCGTCATCGATTCAGCGACCATAGTTTCTTCATCTACTACAACATCCCCGAAAGGGCATTACGCAAAGGTTTCAGGTGTGGCGCAAGCAGGGTGGTAACGATTTCGACAGTTGACCTCATATCGGCTGCTGGAGCCGACAATGGCTCCCAGCAACCGGCGTGACTGTGAAGCGCCGCCGTGTACTTGGGGGGCAGCCTCGGTCAAGCGCGCCACGGTTTCGACGGTGTTGTCACCGTGCATCCGGATCAGCAGATGCTTGCCGTAGGGACGCACGTGAGCGGCAGTGTGGCCGTTGAGATCGGCAAGGTGGCGCTGCAGCTCAGCGGCGGCGCCTTGGAGCGGGGGTACGGACATAGCGGGAGAATTTGCTGGATTCGCCAGTCTTCAGTTCGAGCCGGCAAATGTCCATTCGAACGGTTTCGGTGAGACGTTGCCCCGTGCAATGAAGGTCTCGGTGCATTGGCGCAAATGATCGGTGGCGTGACTGAGATGGCACAGCACGCGGCACACGTAGCTGCCAAACAGCGACTCGATCTGGTTGACCCAACTGGCATGCAGCGGCCTGAAGTGAAAGACGAATCGTCCGCCTTACCGGGCGTTGAAGTCGGCCCATACTGCCTTCGCGCGGTGCGTGCTCAGGTTGTCCCAGACGACATGAACGGTGCCCGACGGATGCGTACGCGCGCGCCACCTCTTCCGTGAACGCGACCAAGTCGGCCTGTGTTCGTCGATCGCTGCAGCGACCGAGCAGCCGGCCAGAGCTCGGCGACCGAAGCCTGCTTGCGGTGGCGAACATACTTGAACTCCCGGCGGCGTACACGATCGGGCTGTAGCGCGCGGTCGGCACGCTTGCGCTTGATGGCCTGGATGCCGGTTTTCTCGTCAAAGCTCCGCACCACCGAGTCCTTGGGCGCTTGGCAGTAGAGTTCACAGATGGAATGACCTTGTCGCGAAACTTCGGGTCAGGACTGTGCAGCCCCTGCTGCACCCGGTGTAGTCGGATATCGCCGGCATACAAGCTGCGCTGCAGGTAACTGCGGCTGATGTGCTTCACCACACCTTGCTGCACCGCACGCCCGCACAATTCGTCCAGCGTCGGTGTCCTGCGGCGTCCCTGCAGCCAGTTCGCACGCCAGGGCCAGGGGCAGCTGCTGCCGCGACGCCTCAAAGATTCGTCGTGGTCGCCAGGACCGCGGGACCTCACAGAAGCGGGCCCAGTTAAGCGGCTCTCCGCGTACAGATCTCCCATCAAAGCTGTCTGCATGACGCGGCCAAACCCGCTCGCCGTTGTAGGCAGTAGGTGTAGGCGGCGGTCAGAAAGCGCGCAATTCCGGTGGTGACGGGCGCGCTTTTCAGGTGGCGAGTTTGAAGGAGCCCGCCACCGTTGCCGCCGTGCAGGACTTGTACCCAATGTATGCATAGTTGGTGAGTGACCGCCATTTCCGAGACGCCCTACAACGACTTGGACGACACTGATTGAGGACGAAGCCATACATCGGACCGCATAGTCCGCCTACAAGCGCGACGCGCTCGTGGGCGGCTTGCAAAACCAACGGCACATTGCACATCCGGCCAGGGTATGGCTTCGACTTGCCCGGAGGCTGAACGGCACGGCAACATCGCCACAGAAGGGCCAGGAGGCTCGCTCCCAGACCAACTATGTATGCCGGTCTCGGGGGGATAACTGCAGGGCGGCAACGGTGGCGGAACGGGACGCTCGACCTGTGGTCCGTGCAGTTACTTGGGCGTTAACAGCGCGCGCTACCTGAGGCCCGTTGTGCCCGCGTGATTACCAGCCCGTGCTGCCATGCCGCCCGCGAACGGATCTGCCCGTCTTTTCCTGCAGTGCCCAGTGCCGCGCGCAGGTCCTGGTGTGCAGGCAGTGCGACCGCTGCACGGCAGTATTGCGGTCATGAGTGCTCCGGCCAGACTGGACGCGAGCGCGGCTGTGAGGCGGCCCAGCGCTATCAGCGCAGCGTGCGCGGACGCCAGCTCCATGCCGAGCGCTCGCGGCGTTGGCGCGCGCGTCAGGGCGCGGTGTTGCCCTTCATCGGAGCTGGCCAGAGCGAGGCCACCGGCACCGTGACGCACCAAAGTTGCTCGGCGGGCCAGCTCGACGGACCAGCGTCCACTGCCACGGTCGTGGCTCCTGAAGCGCCACCAAGGCGCCTGCAATGGCATTGCAGCTGCTGTCGGCGGCCGCTCACGCCCTACGTACGCCGTAGCTTCCTTCGCCGCGCATGGGGCCGGGACGGCATTCCGTGATCCAAGCTGGCGGACGGTGGCAGCTACAGCTCTCCGACAGTGCGCCAGCGCGCAGCGTCATGCGCCAGCATGCCTCCACGGCCGCAGAAAACCGCGTCGTCACCGCCAAGAACCGCGTTTGTAAACCGCCGCTAACATCCGGTGCTGGGTGGTCACGCCAGCGAACGTGGATGACGGAAAGACTCTTCCCAAGGTCTTGGACCAGGGTAATACCGCTGCACGGCTATGGCGCGGCGATCAGGATGAGAGACCTCATCCAGATTGACGCGCGGCAGCACGGCTGTACGCCGACAGTGGCTACGACCAGCAGCCCAACCCGCAGATACTAGCCAAGCATGGTTGGACGGATGGCATTGCGCGTGCAAGGCCAGCCCGGGGCGGGAGCTTAGCAAGGCCCGCGGGAAGGTTACTTCAGCGCTCCCGTGACGTGACGAGCACGTCTTCGCGCAGTTTCACCACGTGGGCGGCAAACTCGTGCGCACGGTCACGATGGTACGCAACGAGGTGACCAACGCGCTCAAGTACGCGGCTGACAACGTCAAGCGTCAGGTGCGGCTGCAAGCCAATCGGTGGCGGGCCGACGGCAAAGGAACGTCTGCATGTGGCTTCCCCGTCCTACTGTCGGCATGGCAGACGGTGGGCCGCCGACAGGCCTGAAAGAATGGAGGCGGGCACCGTCAGGCCTCATGCCAGCGTCAGAACCGGCTTGCAGAAGCTGCTTTTAAAGCAGCAGTCAATACTGTGGTTCGACTAAAAGACCCGCGCTCTGGCGCAAATACTGGATCGTAGAAAAGCACCGTGCGCTACCGCGCCGCAGGCAAACAATTTGCCGGCGTCCTCATAAGCATGATTTGAATGTTTCGAGCGAAGGCCAAAAGATGGATGGAAACGCCTAAATTTTCGATCAATCTTCAATTCTCCATCATGGTTTACCCCAAAATAAGGATTTTGCTATGGACGAAGCGTTTCAAGTGTGAAACAATGGATTAGAGGTAGTTCATGCACATTGACATAAAACTCGTAGAAGCGTTCGCAGTGATAGTGCGATCGGGCAGCCTATCGAAGGCCGAATCTCAATTCGATATATCCAAGGCGACCCTAAGCCGCCAACTTCAACGGCTCGAAGAGCAGCTTGGCGTTCAGCTACTCGTACGGTCATCGCGCAGAGTGATTCCGACTGAAGCGGGGCGAGCTTTTTATAGCCACTGCGAAGCCTTGCTTACCGAGATCACGGCCCGAATAGAGGCCGCAAGCACTGAACTTCAGGAGATGAACACAGGTGGCAGAGGACGGTTATGCATTCTTTCGGACAACCAGTTCACCACCACTTTTGTTTCTCACGTCACACGAATTTTTTTAGAGCTGTTCCCGAATATCGAATGCGAGCTTCACGTGGGCGGACGTGCGGATTCACCCAGCGTGGAAGAAGCGGACTGTTATGTATGTGCAGAAGCCCCAGACTTACCAAATGTGGTGGGAAAGTTGGTGGGCAGGCTGGGCTATGGTCTTTATGCAAGTCCAGCCTACGTACAGCGACATGGTATGCCGGCCTCGCCGACGGACTTGGCGGAACATGCGTCAATCAGGATACGCGAGAATCCGGCACCTGGGACCACGGTTCTCCATTGCGGCGATGAGTCTCATGCTTACTCGGCCCGTCCTGCCCTTCACACTAACGACTACTGGGTGATGAAGACGTTTTGTATCGATGGTCTTGGAATCGCGCTCTTGCCCGATTTTTTTGCGCATCCTGAGGTCAAGCACGGCTCTCTTGTGCCTGTCTTGCCAGGGTGGAAACCTGAACGGCGTCGGGTCTATTGCGCCTACCAGCGGCAACGCTACATGGGGAAGAAGCTTCGCACCTACATCGACCTCATCAGCAAGAGCATCACGGAAATCGACTCCTTCAATACTTACGTTGCGTCTTCAACTGCCGTCCTTCGAAAGCCGTGACCATCGTGACACGGCCAGCGGCTGCCTTGCAAGAAAAGCGCGATGCGCTGTCCAGCGCATCGGCTTCCTGCAAAGCTTAATTTCCAGGGCTTTTCACGCCCCAGGGTGAAACGGCTTGCCCAGAGAAGCGGGCATGTTGATGCGAATCCAAGCAGGGTTGCGCGAGATCATGGCCAAGACGACGATCGTGGCGACGTAAGGAAGCATGTTCAAGAATTCACTTGGAACTTGAACACCGGCGCCCTGCAAATGGAATTGCAGCATCGTGACGCCTCCGAACAAATAGGCGCCCATCAGAATGCGAATCGGACGCCAAGTTCCAAACGTAGTCAGAGCCAAAGCAATCCAGCCTTTACCCGCCACCATGCCCTCGACCCAGAGCGGCGTGTAAATGACAGCGATATAGGCACCTGCCAAACCGCACAGGGCACCCCCAGCCACTACTGCTGCCATGCGAATCCTTCGGACGTTGTAGCCAAGTGCATGAGCAGATTCAGGCGACTCTCCGACCGACCGCAAGACCATGCCTGATCTGGACCGGTAGAGGAACCACATCAAAAAGATCACAAGGCCGATGGCGAAGTAGACCATCGGATGCTGACGGAACAAGGCGCTTCCAATGAATGGAATGTCGCTAAGCACGGGAAACGCAAAGTGGCCCCGTTCAGGCAGCTTCGCCTGCGTATAGCTGATGCCAGCGAACGCTGAGAAACCTGCACCAAACAGCGAAAGGGCAAGGCCCGTAGCATACTGGTTCGTATTGAGCCAGATCACCAACACACCCAAGATGGCGGCGGTCAGTGCCCCTACCCCAATACCGGCCAGAAAGCCCAGCCAATCGTTTCCAGTGTGGACAACTGCGGCAAATCCAGCAATTGCGGAGCACAGCATCATGCCCTCCGCTCCGAGATTTACAACGCCAGCTTTCTCATTGATGAGCAAGCCAAGCGCCGCGATGGCTAGGACCGTACCGGCATTGAGCGAGGCGGCGAAAAGCAGTGCGTACTGTTCCATCATGCTTCCTTCAGAACAGGAGAACCCGGCATGAACCGGACTCGATAGACGATCAACGTGTCACAGGCAAGAAGACTGAACAGCAACAAGCCTTGAAATACGCCGCCCAATGATTTGGGCAGCCCCAAACGAGACTGGGCAAGTTCGCCGCCGATATAGAACATGCCCATCAGGATCGAGGAAAGCACCATGCCTGCCGGATGCAGTCGCCCAACAAAGGCAACGATGATCGCGGCAAAGCCGTAGCCCGCCGGCAAGTGTGGCGTGAGTTGCCCGAGAGGGCCAGCCACTTCCAGTGCTCCCGCAAGGCCTGCTGCACCCCCAGAAATCAACAAGGCAAGCCACAGTGCCTTGCGAGAGGAAAATCCTGCATACCGTGCCGCTGCCGGGGCCATTCCTCCCACCTGCTGTGCAAACCCCAGGCGAGTGCGGAACAAGAATACCCACAAACCAACTGCACTCAGAAGGGTAATCAACAAACCAATATTGAGGCGCGACCCGTCCATGAGCCTCGGAATTTGAGTCGCAGCGGCAAACATCTCTGTCTGCGGGAAGTTGTAGCCCGCTGGGTCCTTCCAGGGGCCAAACACCAAGTAGTTCATGACCATCGTGGCCACATAGACCAGCATCAGCGTAACCAGGATCTCGCTTGCATTGAACTTGTCCCGAAGCAGTGCAGCCAGCGCTGCCCAAACCATGCCTCCCAGCACCCCCGCAAGCAACACGGGAATTACGATCCACCGGCCGGTGTCATTACCGGCCATGAGCGCTACACCGGTGGCGGCAACCGCCCCAATGATGTACTGGCCTTCGGCGCCAATATTCCAAACGTTCGAGCGGTAGCAGACAGCCAGTCCCAGAGCAATCAATAGCAAAGGGGTCGCCTTCACCATGAGTTCACCCAGGCTGTATGCCGAGGACAGCGGTTCCCAGAAAAACACCCGCAGGCCGCTCAAGGGGTCCTTGCCAAGCGCCTTGAACAGCAACATGCCCAGAAGAGCAGTGAAAACCGCCGCAAGAATCGGCGAGCCAAAGCCCCAAAATCGTGATTGTGCGGGCCGAACCTCAAGCTTGAACATAACGTACTCCCTGCTGTGCGTTGCTCACGTCCGGTGCCACCGATGCGTCGACAGTGGCCGCGTGCCCCCCCTGCCCCGTCCACAAACCACTCATCCATTCCCCAATCTGTGTAATGGTTGCTTGCGCGCGATCGATCGATGGGGAGAGTTGCCCCTTGGCGATCACGTGAAGCCTGTCGCAGATTTCGAACAACTCGTCCAGTTCCTCGCTAACCACAAGCACCGCGCAACCCTCGTCGCGCCGCGCCAGGATTTCTCCGCGAATCTGGGCTGCCGCCCCCACGTCCACCCCCCAGGTGGGCTGCGAAATAATGAGCAATTTCGGCTTGGCGTCGATTTCCCGGCCTACGATGAATTTCTGCAGATTGCCACCGGACAGCGACTTGGCTTGAGACGTCGGCCCACCCGCCTTCACGTTGAAACGGGAGATGATGTCGGCCGCCTGGCGGTGCATTGCTTTCACATCGATCCAACCGCCAGTGCGTAGCGCGTCGGTGCGGGTCAACAGGAGGTTCTGTGCCAAACTGAGAGTAGGCACAGCCCCGCGTCCGAGGCGTTCTTCGGGGACGAAGTGCAGGCCGAGGCGGCGTCTTTGCACCGGCCCCAATCGGCCCACGGACTTGCCACTCAAGCGGATCGCATCGGGATCTGACCGGCGGTCTTCGCCCGACAAAGCGTATAGGAACTCTCGCTGCCCATTGCCAGAAACGCCCGCAATGCCAACCACTTCACCCGCTCGGACATCGAGCGCAATGTTGTGCAAGTTGACCCCAAACAGGTCTTCGCGCGGCAGGGACAGTCCTTGAACATTCAACACCACGGCGCCTGGTTGACGGGCATGATGTTCGAGCGCCGGTGGCTCGGAACCGATCATCATCCGAGACAGCGACGCATTGCTCTCCATGCTCGGGTTGCAAGCCCCGGTGACCTTGCCGTTGCGCAATACGGTGCATGCAGTGCAGAGTTCGCGGATCTCGTGCAACTTGTGACTGATATACAGGATGCTGCACCCTTCTGCAGCGAGCTTTCGCAGTACGACGAATAGCCTCTCAACCGCCTGCGGCGTCAACACCGAAGTGGGTTCGTCCAGGATCAGTAGCTTCGGACTCCCAAGCAGCGCCCGAATAATCTCCACCCGCTGCATTTCGCCCACGGACAAGGTGTGCACTGGGCGGGATGGATCAATGTCTAGCCCATATTCCGCGGCCTTGGCCTCAATGCCGCCGGCGACTTCGCTGAGTGTCAGGTGATTGCCAAGGCCCAACCAGACGTTCTCGGCAACGGTCAGAGTGTCAAACAGACTGAAGTGCTGGAAGACCATGCTGATCCCCAGCGCACGTGCCTCCTTCGGATTGGCAATATGTACCGGTGTCCCATCGAACATCACGGTACCTTGGTCGGGCTTGACCGAGCCGTAGATGATTTTCATCAGCGTCGACTTGCCGGCTCCATTCTCACCAAGCACGGCATGAATCTCTCCGGGCTGGACGGTCAGCGATACATCGCTGTTGGCAACAACCGACGGATAGCGCTTTGTAATGTGCGCCAACTGCAATCTAGGAATGCTCATCTGGTGGACTCCTGGTCTCTGATTCCTTGGCTTTGATAGAGGCTGTTGCCCTCCAGCCCACATTCAGCTGCATGGCATGAGCACGACGTACGCCCTGGATGACCAGCACGTATTTAGTAGCTTTTGCAACCATGTGCACCTCGCCGCGCACCGTGTGTTGCCACCGTCGCGTCCTGCAGTGCTTCCCGTACGCTGATTGCCGACATGAAGGGCCGCTTGCCCACCACTTGGCTGCCACCCAAGCATGTATTCCGGGTTGGTGGCAACCTCAGTTCGAGTTTGTTATCAGTCGCGTCAGTACTCCACGACGGCGCGGATGGACTCTCCGCGCTTCATGAGGTCGAAGCCCTCGTTGATGCGCTCCAGCGGCAGCTTGTGGGTGATGAGGC
>NZ_AUMO01000078.1 GCF_000430725.1 Azohydromonas australica DSM 1124 | reverse complement strand
AACGCTCGATCCAGGCGTACTTCACCCCCGCGCTTTCGCGAAGTACGCCGTCGCTTTTTCCAGGACGTCGCGCTCCATCTTCACGCGCGCGAGCTCAGCGCGAAGCCGTGCGATTTCCATCTGCTCGGGCGTCACAACCTTGTCGCCAGCGCCTTGCAGCGTTCCCTTGGCCGCCTCGCGCACCCAGTTGCTCAGCGTCGCCTTGGGTACGCCCAGGACCTTCGCCGTCACGCCTACCGACTGCCCGTCATTGACCAGCCTGACCGCCTCCAGCTTGAACTCCAGCGTGTACCTGGCGCGGGTCTGCTTCTCTTTCATGCAATAGCTCCTACTCTGATTTGACCATCAGGCAAGAACTACGTTTTTCGGGGGCAAGGTCAAGGCGCCTCATGGCTTTTCCCAGTGAATAGTCGTACGCAGGCACTTTGATGCAAGCGTGGCATGGGCGTTGCGTTGGATGGCTTCATGTGGAGCGCTGTTGTCTACGCCGCCGTTCCACAACCAACAGGAGACCCACGATGAGCGCATCGCCCGCTTCCAAGACGCAGGCCCAGGCCTGGACCAGCCGTATTTACAGTGGCGGCTGGATTGCCGCCCATGGAGGCCAGACCGACGTGGTCGAGCCCGCCACCGGTGCCGTGCTGGGAACGGTTGGTGTTGCTGACAGCGTGGACGTGAGTTGCGCCGCCCGAAGTGCGCATGCGGCACGAGACGCCTGGGCCGCCATGCCGTTTGACCGGCGTGCGGCGGTGCTGCGCGAGGCCGCCCGGCTGCTGCAGGAGCGTGCCGAGGAAATCAACAGCTGGAACATGCGCGAGTGCGGCTCCGTCAGGGCCAAGGCCGAATGGGAACTCAACGCTTGCCATGAGCAATTGCTTGCAGCTGCGGCGTTGCCTATGCAGCCGCACGGACAGCTTTATCCCTCGGTCATGCCAGGCCGCATGAACCTGAGCCGCCGCGTGCCGCTGGGCACGGTGGGCGTGATCGCGCCGTGGAACTTCCCGCTGCTACTGTCCCTGCGCTCGGTGGCACCGGCGTTGGCTCTGGGCAACGCAGTGGTGCTCAAGCCCGACGTGCGCACTGCCGTCACGGGTGGCCAGCTGATCGCGCAGCTGTTCGCCGACGCCGGACTGCCGGAGGGCGTGTTGCACGTGTTGCCCGGCGGCCCGGACACTGGCGATGCGCTGGTGCGTCACCCCCTGGTAGAGATGATCTCCTTCACTGGCTCCACTGTCGTGGGCCGTCGCATCGGGGAGGTCTGCGGTGGGCTGTTGAAGAAGGTGGCGCTGGAGCTCGGCGGCAACAATGCCATCGTGGTGCTTGACGACGCTGACCTCGATGCAGCCAGCTCCAGCGGCGCCTGGGGCGCGTTCTTGCACCAGGGTCAAATCTGCATGCAGGCCGGACGACATCTGGTGCATCGCCGTGTGGCTGAAGCCTACGCCGAGCGGTTGGTGCAACGTGCGCAAGCGCTGCGGGTGGGAAACCCGCACACCGAAGCCGTGCACCTGGGACCGATCATCAACGCGCAGCAGCTCAGCCGCATCGCCGCGCTCGTGCAGTGCTCGGTGGATCAGGGCGCGCGCGTTCTTGCCGGGGGTACGCACGACAAGCTGTTCCACCAGGCCACCGTGCTCGCGGATGTGCGACCCGGCATGCCTGCCTTCGATGAGGAGATCTTTGGCCCGGTGGCACCGATCACTGTCTTCGACAGCGATGAGGAGGCGGCCGAGCTGGTCAACGCGTCCCCCTACGGACTGGCCGCGGCCATCCACAGTGGCAACGTCTCGCGCGCGATGGCGTTGGCCGACCGGCTGCACACCGGAATGATCCACATCAACGACCAGACCGTGAACAACGAGTTCCACGTGCCGTTTGGCGGCATGGGCGCCTCTGGCAGCCACGGACGCTTCGGCGGTCCGGCCAACCTGGAGGCATTCACGCAAGGCCAATGGATCAGCGTGATGGCCGAGCCCATCACATACCCGTTCTGATATCTCCATAACCACAGAGAGACACCTACATGAATCGACTGTGTATTGGCCGCGCTATGGCCGCGATGGCATTAGCCGGCACTGCGGCAGTTCCAGCCCTTGCCGGAGAAGGCGGCGGCGGGGCGTATCCCAACGGCGTCGAAAACTTCGTCATGGGAGCCCTGCCGCCCCCCGGTCTTTACGGCATCGTCTATGTCAATGGCTACAGCGCAGACCGGCTGATGGACAGCAACGGCAACAACCTCAACGTGCCAGGCTTCAAGGTGACGGCCAACATTATCGCCCCGCGCCTCGTCTGGTTGCCGGGTGTGAAGTTGCTCGGCGGCGACCTGGTGACCTCAACAATTATTCCCCTCGTTGACCTGAAGGTGAGCGCTGCGGGCCGCACGGAATCGCGCTCCGGGCTTGGAGACATCCTGGTTGGCAGCGGCGTCGCCTGGCACCACAGCCAAGCCCTGCACAGCATCGCAGCCGTCGACTTCTATCTGCCTACCGGCAGCTTTGACAGCGCACGGCTGGCCAACGTAGGTCGCAACTACCTGGCATGGGAGCCGGTTTACGCCGCCAGCTACGTCGACCCGAACGGCCCGAATGCCGACATCAAGCTCGGGTACATGGTCAACCGCCGCAATAAGGACACCGACTACCGGACCGGACAAGAATTTCACTTCGACTACGCCCTGGGCTGGGGCTTCGGCAACGGGATCACGGCCGGCGTCGGAGGCTTTTTCTACCGCCAGATGACGGACGACAATCAGGGCGGTACAGATCTGTCCGGCAGCAAGGGGCGAGCATTCGCGATTGGCCCGTCGGTCAAGTACGACAGCGGCAAGGGATGGTTCATCGCTGCCAAGTGGCAAAAGGAGTCCGCCGTCCGAAACCGCCCCGAAGGCAGTGCGTTCTGGCTCAAGGCCGTGTTCCCGCTCTGAACCTTCAACGATCACACCAGAGGAGACCTCATGAACCGATTCATCACACGCATTGCCGGCTCGCCCCTGTCGCTGCTGACCGCCGTGGCAATCACGCTCGCCGCGCCGCTGGCGCACGCCGAGCGCCCGGTTCTCAAGTACGAGAGCCAAGTCACGCTCAAAGCCTCGCCGCAGAAAGCCTGGGATGCCATCAAGACGTTCGACAAGATCCACGAATGGCACCCCGCCACCGAAGGCACCAAGCTGCTGGTGGGCGAAAACGGCAAGCCGCTGGCCGTGCGCGAGTTCCAGGTCAAGGGCGGTGCGTCCGTGATCAGTGAGCTGCTCGCCTACGACGAGAAGAAGAAGTGGTACCGCTACCGCATCATCAAGACCAGTTTGCCGCTTGCCAACTACGTGGCCGAGATGTGGGTGAAGCCGGCTGCAGGCGGTGGCTCGGTGGTGCACTGGAAGGGGCAGTTCCAACGCCCTGAAGAGAACGCCAAGCCCGACCAGGACGACGCGGCCACTGAGAAGCTGGTTCAAGGCGTGTTCAAGGCCGGCCTTGACAACTTGGCTGTCATCACAAGCCGCTGAGCAGGAAACAACGGTTCGGCGGCAGTCGGCCGCGATGGCCTGCACCATCGCCCGAAGCGCGCGCCCACAGTCTTCCCGCGTCAACGCCCTGCCGGCGACAGCAGCGGCCGCCTGAACGCAATGCGGCTGGCCACCGAACTGGGGCGGGATTGGACGCGGGTCACCGAGCTGCCGTATGCGCGCAATTAACCACGTCTTGAGGATCGCGGCGGGTGTAGAGAACGTACGTGCCCATCCGCCTACGCGGGCACGTACCTTCTCAACAGCCGCTGCCGATTTCAATGGAGTCGTCGATTGACCGCATACCGTATACTGAACAGTATTCGCCCTAACCGGCCGCTGTAGCCGCAGCGACACCTGTGCCAGCTTCGCCCTCGCAAGCGGGCCAGGCAGATTCCCGCTGCGACGAGAAGATATCCTTCTAGGACCGCTAAACGCAGGTCAAACTCGGCATCGTCGAAAGAATAGTCGGTGCGCCGCGGCAGCAGACAACTCGGACAGCTTGTGTTGGCACGCGTCAGTCTATCTGTTGTGCAAAATTGTAAATACCGGATCAGGCCAAGTTTGCCCTTAACGTGCAAGCGCCATGCTTACTATTGCTTTTAATATTGAGTCGGTTTCGCTCGATTGCGACCTTGCGCGCGATGCCACTCTGTCGGTGTGGCTCCAAAATGTGCTTTAAATACTTTGCAGAAATGACTTGTGTTAATGAATCCCCAGGAAAAGGCTAGGCTGCCTATATTTTTATTTGCACTGGAAAGTCGTGCCAACTCACGACCACACGCCTCAAGTCGTTCTGTCAAGATATAGTTGGCCACCGAGAGGTGATCGGCGTCAAAGACTCGCGACAAATGCCGGCTCGATATGCCAAGTGCAGAGGCCACCTCATCGACGCCAAGAGTTTCGCTGCGCAAGTTTTTTACAATATAAGCTTTTGCGCGAGATGTATAATATGAATTTAAGTTGGATGTGGCGCGTCCCTGTGTCATTGAAAGCGACTGCAAGGCAGCACGCACCACTTGAATCAAGGCATCGGTCAACAATGAATCAGTCGGATTGCATTCAGAAGTACGACCATTACAAAGGTTGCTTACCATCGAACGAAGCATCGTACCTTCCAGCGAAGAACCACTGATAGTCGTAGCGGTGAGATCTTCAAGATTTCGAACATACGGTTTGATAGTATTTGCAGGTATCTTGATGACGCGGGTATCAAACCAGCCTTGAAACTTCAAGTCGTACGGCTCCGTACTTAGGTACGTTGTAATGTCTCCTGGTGCAAGTTCTGCAAGGCGACCTTGCTGCTGAACTTGTGCACGACCCGTATGAGCGCAATGCACAAGCAGACACTCTTCGTGCGATTGCTTTGCCAAACTTGCAGTACGGCGCACCAGAGGTGATGTCGACTGGACAATACTGAGATCTACATGTCCGAACGGGATTCTCTTGATGCTGCCATAGAAATCATCTCTATTGCTTCGCAAACTTTCCAATCGCACATAGGTTATGTCCAGCATTTCAATCCAGTAATCAAAGCGCCTGCTGATCTCCACGTCTTTTGTAGAAAAGATCGCAGGCCTTTCTGTAAGGGCAAGATTAAACGTTTTGTGGTGCAAGGAATTCATGTGATTTCACTATCTGAGCAGTTGTATTTTCCAATATCAAGCGTCGGCAGTCAATAATCTATTGCTTTGGTTCGATGCATCCATTTTGGTGCCGCATGCTCCAAGATGGGGACTGTTGCACCATTTTGGATTCTCCAAAAAAAGTCGTTAATGTCCCAATTTAAACACATTGATGTCTCGATTGGAAAATTGTGCTGGTGAAAGGAATGAATAATGGCGTCGTCATTAACCACTACCGTCGCATCGTGGCCATTCCGTCGATCAAACCTGATTCTTTTCAGAACCCTGATGCCAGAGATGGCGAGAGTGAGGTCAGTCTTTCGCGCCGTAGATTGCTTCGTGGCTTGTCTATTGCCGGACTGCCGCTGGCAGCCAGTCAAATGTCAGGTTGTGGTGGGGCAAATGCTGCCGAACCAGACACGTCTACTCCACCTGCAGCAACCGACGGCAGTACCGCACCTTCCTCGTCCATAAGTATAACCACAGCGCCGTTTACCGTGGCGTTGGTTCATAAGCTGGCGTCGTCAACTTTCGACATCTCGGAGGCGGTCACCAGCCTTATTTCATTTATGGCAGAAGCCAAGGCTACAGGCGCTAGTCTAGTGGTCGCAGGTGAATTGTATCTGCCTGGTTATGATGTTAATATTAACTACACCACGGACTGGGCAACCAAGATGTGGCCCACCATCAAAGCGAATTCCCTTAGCATAGGAGATGGCAACTGGATCCGTTTGCTCGATGCTGCTCGGTCTCTCGGCGTCGCGGTAAGTTTTGGGTTCAGTGAAAAGGCTGATAAATACTACTATATGTCCCAAGCGCTCATTGGCAATGATGGTACTGTCTGGAACAAGCGTAGGAAGGTACGCCCATCCGGTGCCGAACGAAATTACTGGAGCGACGCGCCAATGGCGGGCAACCTCAATGTGGTGACTACGCCATTGGGACGGATAAGCATGTTGATGTGCTGGGATCACTTGCGACCCCAGTCGACGTTCAACGTGATGGCTCAATTGCCGAATATTCATGTTTGTGCTTGGCCATACACGCGAGACACAACTGTCGCCACCCCTGGATGGGACCGACAAGAAGTTGCGCACTCCGCTGCAGCCTACTTCTCTCAACTGAGCGGTGCTGTGACGCTGCTTGCTACCGTGGGTTATTGTGCGGTCTACAAGTCATCGATCAAGCTTGCAGAGCTAGCGCCAGCTGACCCAGCCAACATGCTTTATTACACCATTACTCCAGGCAAGTGGACGGGCGCAACAAGCAGTACAACGAGCGAGTTCTCTTACGGCGTTTTGCAGTTGCTCGCTGATAATTATCCGGGGCAGAAAGTCGCTGATTCAGAGCATGGAACATTGAATCTCAATGCCGAATCGTAGATTCAGTTCTGCGATATGGTTTGGATGGAGATTCATCGCAGCAAAACAATCAAGACTATGCGTCTTTTGATGTATTGGCACTGCTGGGTCCTGTACCACTGAATGGCTGAGATCTGCCTTGCCCTTTCAATACATCTGTATTGGACAGGGCAAGGTCTTCTAAAAACTAGCGGAAATCACGAGGGCTGTTGTGCCACAGCGGAAAATTCTTGAAACGCGTTCAAATCGAGCGGATGAACTGGCGCCGCAGGAGTTCGATTGACCAAGAGTCGAACAACGTCGGGTCGCGAATAGTGTCCTACAGGGTCGTAGGCGGCTTTGGCAACGCTGATGGCGCCAAGATCTATGTCTGCGTAAATTATTCCCTCCTCCGTTTCTGACAGAGGGTTGCACAGGGGCTTGGCATCGGGGCCAAATATCTGTGAGAATCCACCGCCCTCTAATAGTAATTGTTGCTTGGCAGGCGTGTCTACCAACATGTCGATCATTTCCTTGGAAACTATGGCACAAGGTGCGAGCACATAGCAGCCGCCCTCGAGGGCATAAACCTGACTGGCAGCAAGATTAGCTTGAGCGCTGAGTTGGAAGGCGGCGCCGCGATAAATGGAGAAACTGGGCCAAGCGGCAACATGGACCTGTTCATGTTGCGCGTACATTGCATACTTGCTCAGCGGCTGGAGATGTTCTGCGCAAGACAGGGCGCCCATTCGACCCAAGTCGGTTTCGTGTACTGCAAGGTGACTACCGTCGCCTTCTCCATAAACAGTACGTTCCGCATGAGTAGGCTTTAACTTTCGTCTGGTTGCTACGGTTTGTCCTTTATCGTCGATAATTGCTTGTGCAATGTAGAGCGAACTACCTTGGCGCTCGCAGAAGCCAAGAACAATAAAAATTTGATTTTTTGCCGCCGCGTTGCAAATCTTTTGCCAATGGGTATCCCCGATGACAAGCGAGTTATCGAAATGACGCTGAACGAACTGCATTCCCCAGGCTGGTGAATCCAGCCAGATCCACCAAGGATATCCTGGAAGCCAAACTTCCGGGAAGGCAATCAGTTTTGCGCCGGCACTGGCTGCTTCCTCGATCAACGATATGGCCTTATCAACGCCTTTGTTCAAATTCAAGAACTCCGGAGCGGCTTGCACCGCTGCAGCCTTGTATCGGATCAGTGGTGTATTTTTCACTTTATACCTTTCAGAGGCATGGCATGAATGGCGATCGGCATTAAGAAGCCTCGACATGCTTTCCGTGTCATGTCGATCGCAGCAATTTCATATTTTCAGCCAAAAATAATGTTCCGCTCGCGAATCAGTTTCGGCAAGAGAATCGCGTTTGTACTTGCGTCACTCGAGGCTGATACCGCGTTCGCGGATCAGCTTTGGCCAGAAGTTCGCGTCGGTTTTCCACTGCGTGGTCATGGCTGAGGCATCCGAACCCACCGGCTCCAGCCCCAACTCCAGAAGGCGTGTCCTGACGCTGGGCGTGCTGATGGCTTTCTGCATTTCCGTGCTGAGTCGCTCGGTGATGGGCGCGGGGGTTGACGCAGGTACGACCAGCCCTTGCCAAGCCACAGCTTCGACATCGGTGTAGCCAAGTTCCATGAGAGTGGGCACGTCAGGCAGCAAGGAAACTCGGGACTTGGAAAACGTTGCCAGTACCTTGAGCTTGCCGGCCTTGATCATGGGCATGCCCGCTGCGGTATCGACCACCATCAACGGCAACTGCCCGCCGACGACATCCTGGATTGCCGGCGCCGCACCCTTGTAAGCCACGTGCACGGCATCAAGCTTGGCCCGCTCCTTGAGCATTTCCATGGCAATATGGTGAGGGCTACCCACCCCGGCGGTGCCGTAGCTGAGTTTGCCGGGGTTTTTTCGCATGTCGTCTATGAGTTGCTTGGCAGAGGCATACCCGGTGGACGGATTGACGACAAGCAACAGGGGGAACCGCACCATCAGGCCGACAGGCGCCAAGTCCTTTTGGGGGTTATAGGGAAGGGACTTGAAAAGAGCCGTGTTGAAGACCAGCGGGCCGTTGTCGGCGCTCCCGATGGTGTAGCCATCGCCGGGTGCCTTGGCCACGACACCTGTGCCGATGACTGCCGCTCCACCAGGTCGGTTGTCGATGATGATTTGCTGTCCCATCTGCGTGGACATCTGGCTGGCCACGGTACGAGCCAGTGCGTCGGATCCGCCGCCGGCCGAATACGGGACGACCCAGCGGATCGGCTTGCTTGGGAAGACATCAGCTGCGTGGGCAACCGAGACGGAAAGGGCGGTGCATGCGATGGCACGCAGCAGCGTCTGCACGAGCTTCACGGTATGTCTCCTTGATAAGGCTCAAGCCCTGGTTTTGTTGCAGCCGCAGTGTGCAGAAGCGAGGCAAGACCGGGCATTGCCAGTTTGAGGAAAAGTCATAACCTTCCTGCATGACGTATGACTTGGCGCAACTGGAGCTGTTCACCGTGGTGATAGAGGCCGAACGCCTCCGGTGTGCCGGGAAGGCATTGCATGTGACCCAGTCGGCGCAGAGCAGGATCCCCAAGCGGTTGGAATCGGGGCTCCCTCAGCGGGCTGCCAGACGCGCTGCGCGCGCAGGCCCTGGCAAGATGCCCGGCGTTCAATAGGCCAGAGCAGCGATCACCATTTTCACAGCAGTCTCAGCACCTTGGTGATCTCCGCGACCAGCCAGGCATTGAAAGGATTGGCCTCCTGGCGCGCATGCCAGTGCACACGCACCTGGAACGCCGGGATGGGCACCGGTACGGGCAGGGCGTGCAAGTCGCCTCGTGACGCATACAGCGCAGCAATCCGGGAAGGCAACGTCGCCACCAGGTCGCTGTTGGCCACCAGTTCCGGCAGCACGGTGAAGTGGGGCAGGCGAACGGCAATGCGCCTCACGATGCCGTGCCGGGTGAGCACGTTCTCGACAACGCTGTGGCCTGAAAACGGTGAAGCCACCATGACATGCCGGGCTGCGGTGAACTGCTCGCACGTCATCTCTTCATGAATGTCCGGGTGCTTCACGGACAGCAGGCAGACGTAGTGCTCCTTGAACAGAACGGTGCTGCGCGTGCTCTCCAGCAACTGTGGCAGGTTGCCAATCACGGCATCCACCCGGCCCAGGGCCAAGTCCTCGTCGATTCGCTCCGTGGAGGCCTGAATGACTTCCAACTCCATGTGCGGTGCTACCTCACTGAATCGGGCCAGGAGTAGCGGCGTGAAGTACAGCTCGCCAATGTCCGACATCACCAGCCGGATTCGTCGCTGTGCTCGGCCAGGATCGAAATCGCGCCGCGCCGACAGGCTCGTGTCCACGTTGGCGAGCATGTCACTGAAGAGTCGGTACAGCTCCGTGCAGACCGCCGTGGGCACCAAGCCGCTCGCCCCCCGCACGAACAACGGATCGGCATAGGCGCAGCGTAGCTTTCCCAAGGCATAGCTCACTGAGGGCTGCGTGACGCCCAGCCGCTCAGCAGCCGCAGTCACGCTGGACGCTTCATGAACCGCGACAAGCACCCGCAGCAAATTCAGATCAAACCGGTCCTTTTCCATAGAGTAGATCGATTTGTAACAACAGCAGTATAGATTGTGATCATGAGTCCTGCCACCTAACCTGTTCCCAAACAGATAGATGTCGGAGACAAGCAAGTGGAGCGATCCTTCGCTGCCGAGGTGCAGAACCTGCGGCTTGGCTGCGGGCAGGAATTCCATGGCGAGGGCATCCTCGCCGTGACCAAGGCGCTGTTGCAGTCCGGCGTGAGTTACATCGGCGGCTACCAGGGCGCACCGGTGTCCCACTTGATAGACGTGCTGGGCGACGCCAAGCCGTTGCTGGACGAGCTGGGCGTGTATTTCGAGGCCAGCGCCTCTGAGGCCGGTGCAGCCGCCATGCTGGGCGCCTCGATCAACTATCCAGTGCGTGGGGCCGTGACGTGGAAGTCCACGGTGGGCACCAACGTTGCGTCGGACGCGCTATCCAACCTGGCGTCCGCGGGCGTTAAGGGCGGTGCGTTGATCATCCTGGGCGAGGACTACGGCGAAGGATCCAGCATCATCCAGGAGCGCACCCACGCCTTTGCCATGAAGTCGCAGATGTGGCTGCTGGACCCGCAGCCCGACCTGCCCTCGATCGTGAACGCGGTGGAGCGCGGCTTCGACCTCTCGGAGGCCAGCCAGACCCCCGTGATGCTGCAGCTACGCATCCGCGCCTGCCATGTGCACGGCAGCTTCACCTGCAAGGACAACCGCCGCCCGGCGATTTCAACGCAGCAGCCCATTCAGCGCTCCACGTTTGACTACGGCCGCATCAACCTGCCGCCATCGACCTATGAACACGAGCACCAGAAGGTTGAGCGACGCTGGCCGGCAGCGGTGGAATTCATCCGCCGCGAGCGGCTCAACGAGGTGTTCGGTGCAGATGCCTCGGACGTCGGTCTGATCGTGCCGGGAGGCCTCTACAACGCGCTGGTGCGCGCGTTGCAGCAGCTGTGCTTGGCCGATGCGTTCGGTTGCTCGAAGCTGCCCATTTTCGTGCTCAATGTCGTGTACCCGCTGGTGCCAGAGGAGCTGGTGGAGTTTTGCAAGGGCAAGTCAGCGGTGCTGATGGTGGAAGAGGGGCAGCCCAACCACATCGAGGAAGCCATTGCCGCCATGCTGCGCCGTGCTGGCGTGGATACCCCGCTGCACGGCAAGGACCTGCTGCCCATGGCGGGTGAGTACACGGGCGACGTGCTGGTCAAGGCACTGACAACGTTCCTGGAGCTTGCGCGCCCGCAAGGCGTGGAGCTGCAGCAAGCCCTTGAGGTGCGCACCTCGCTGCAGCAGACTCGACAGAAGGCGGCCGAGGCCTTCCCCGTGCCCGTGCCCAACCGCCCACCCGGCTTCTGCGTAGGCTGCCCGGAGCGGCCAGTGTTCTCGGCCATCAAGCTCACGCAGGAGCGGCTGGGCGGCATCCATGTCAATGCTGACATCGGCTGCCACACCTTCGGCACGCTGCCGCCCTTCAACATCGGCTCCACGGTGCTGGGCTACGGGCTGGGACTGGCGAGCTCGTCGGGCATTGGCCCGTTGATTACCGGCCGCACCATCAGCATCATGGGCGACGGTGGCTTCTGGCACAACGGATTCACCAGTGGCGTGGTAAACGCTGTCTACAACGGCCAGGACTCGGTGCTGGTCATCCTTAAGAACGGCTACACCTCCGCTACCGGCACGCAGGCTATTCCCTCGTCGCCAACCCAGCCCGCGTCCAAGCCGCTGACGCTGGACATCGAGCGTGCGCTGCAGGGCGTGGGAGTGCAGTGGGTGCGTAAAGTGCCCAGCTACAGGGTCTCGGAGATGGCCCGTGTGCTCGACGAGGCCATGACCACCGAGCAGCCCGGTCTGAAGGTGATCATTGCCGACGGCGAGTGCCAGCTCGAGCGCCAGCGTCGCATCAAGCCCGTCATCGCCGCGCAGCTCAAGCGCAAGGAGCGCGTCGTGCGCACGCGTTTCGGTGTGGACGATGACGTGTGCACCGGCGACCACTCGTGCATGCGGCTCTCGGGCTGCCCGTCGCTCACTATCAAACCCAATCCCAGCCGGCTGCGTACCGATCCGGTCGCCACTGTCAACCAAGGCTGCGTAGGTTGCGGCCTGTGCGGCGAGAACGCGCACGCGGCCGCGCTGTGCCCTTCCTTTTACAAGGCGGAAGTCGTGCAGAACCCGTCGCCCTGGGACCGTGCCGTCCACCGCCTGCGCTCGCGATTCATCCACCTGATGGCCGGCCGCGGCCGTGCCACATCGGAGATCGCCGCATGATTGCCAGCTACGCCAATGTGCGCCCCATCTCCATCGTGATCGCTGCCATGGGGGGCGAAGGTGGCGGTGTCCTGGCCGACTGGATCATCGATGCCGCCAATGCGCACGACTTTCCAGTGCAGAGCACGTCGGTCCCTGGAGTCGCGCAGCGCACCGGCGCCACGACCTATTACCTGGAGGTGTTCCCGGTGTCGCGTGCGGTGCTCGGCGCGCACCGGCCGGTGCTGTCGCTCACGCCCGCGCCGGGCAACGTGGACTTGGTGGCCGCCTCTGAGCTGGTTGAGGCGGGCCGCATGATGCAGCGCGGCTTCGTCAACGCGGGGCGCACCGTGCTGGTGGCGTCCACGCACCGCGAGTTCGCGGTGTCGGAGAAGACCGCCATGGCCGACGGCCGCTATGACGGCACGCGAGTGCTCGATGCTGCGCAGCGCCTTGCCAAGCAGGCCATCCTTTTCGACATGCGGGCCCTGGCGCAGCAGCATGGCACGGTCATCAACACCGTCGTCTTCGGTGCCATGGCGGGTTCGGGCGCGCTGCCGCTGTCTCGCCAAGCCTGCGAGGCCGCCATCCGGCACGCTGGCAAGGCGGTCGATGCCAGCCTGCGCGGTTTTGCGGCGGGATGGGAAGCGGCAACACAGGGTCTGCCCCAAACCAAGGCAGTCCCCACAAAACAGAGTCTGGCCGGCATCGGCTCCCAGGTGCGTGAGTTGCCCGAGCCGCTGCACGACATTGCCGCCGCAGGAGTGGAGCAGACCTGCGACTACCAAGATGCGGCTTACGCATCGCTGTACCTCGACCGGGTGCGCAGGCTGTGCGAAGCCGAGCGGCTGGCCGGCTCCTCCACCTTCGAGGTCACGCGCGAGGTTGCCCGCTACTTGGCGCTGTGGATGAGCTACGAGGACGTGATCCGTGTAGCCGATCTCAAGACGCGCCGCTCACGCCTGGAGCGCGTGCGCCGTGAGGTGGGTGCGCGCCAGGACGAGCCGGTGCGCCTGACGGAGTTCCTCAAGCCCGGCCTGGATGAGGTCTGCTCGGTGCTGCCTCCAGGAATGTCGGCGTGGCTGCGTCGGCGTCTGGAGCACAAGGCTCACAAGCTCGGTGTGGGATTGCACCTGCGCACCGACACGGTCAGCGGCTTCGCGCTGCTGTGCCTGCTGCGCTCGCTCAAGGTCTGGCGGCGGCACAGCGCGCGCTACGCGGTCGAGCAGCAGATGATCCAGCACTGGCTGCAGGCCGTGCACCTGGCGCTGGAAAGCTCGCCCGAGTTGGCACATGAGCTGGCGCTGTGCGGCAACCTTGTCAAGGGCTATGGCCAGACCAGCGAGCGGGGGCACCGCAACCTTTGCGCCATCCTCGACGACGTCCTACAGCACCAGGCTCTGGATCCCGGTCTCGCCGAGCGGGTACGCCAGGCCCGTCAAGCGGCCATGGCGGATCCGCAGGGACGCCAGCTCGCCGCTGCGCTGGGCTTGCCGGTACCCGAGCCCGTGGCGCAACCCATCCGCATTGTCCGCAAGGCAGCGGCCTCATAGGCAGGCACACATGCCTGACCACAGCACGACTACACCAAGGAGACAAGTCATGAACCACTTCGTTTCGCGCCGCACCGTCGGTGTGCTCCTCGCGATGGCGGCTGCCGTGCCGCTGACTGCCCTGGCTCAGGGTGGCCCCATCAAGATCGGCGCTGTCGTCTCTGCCACGGGACCTGCTTCGTTCCTGGGCGATCCGCAGCAAAAGACGCTGGCGATGTACGTGGACCAGATCAATGCTGCCGGCGGCGTGCTCGGCCGCAAGCTGGAGCTGGTGCTGTACGACGACGCCAGTGACGCCAACAAGGCCAACGCCTTTGCGAGACGCCTGATCATGCAGGATGAGGTGGACGTGATCATCGGGCCTTCCACCACCGGCTCTACCATGGCCATGGTGCCTCAGATCGAAGCCGCGAAGGTGCCGATGGTGTCGCTGGCCGCGGCATCCGTCATTGTCGAGCCTGTCAGGCCGTGGGTTTTCAAGATGCCGCACTCGGACCGAATGGCGGCGCAGAAGGTGCTGGACGACATGAAGAAGCGCGGCGTCACGCAGTTCGCGCTGCTGTCGGACACCGGCGGCTTCGGCAAGTCCGGGCGCACAGAGACGCTGAAGCTGGCCGAGGCCATGGGACTGAAGGTCGTGGAGGACCAGCAGTACGGCGAGAAGGACACGGACATGACGCCGCAGCTCACGCGCATCAAGTCCTCGTCCGCGCAAGCCATCTTCGTGTTCGGCACCGGCCAGGCGCCTGCCATCGTGGCGCGCAACTACCAGCAGCTCGCGCTCAAGCAGCCGCTCTATACCTCGCACGGCCAAGCTTCGACCGAGTTCGTGCGCATCGCTGGCAAGGCGTCCGAGGGCATTCGCATGCCTTCGCCGGCATTGCTTGTGGCTCAGCAGCTGCCGTCCAACGACCCGCAGCGCCCGGTCAGCACGGCCTACGTTTCCACCTACGAGGGCAATTACAAGTCCGACGTCTCGACCTTCGGCGGCTATGCACACGATGCGCTGCTCATGGTCACCGACGCCATCAAGCGCGCCGGCGGCACCGACAAGGAAAAGGTGCGCGCAGCCTTGGAAAAGACCAGCGGCTTCATCGGCGTCAGCGGCATCTACAGGATGTCCGCCAGTGACCACATGGGCCTGGATACCTCGGCATTCCGCATGATCGAAATCCAGAACGCTGCTTTCAAGGAAGTGCGCTGACGCTGGAGCGGCGATGTTCAACGTCGAGGATCTCCGCTGCCGCGCCCGGCAGCGGCCGCCGCGCTTCGTCTACGACCATGTGGGCGCCGCCACGGGAGTCGAGTGCGCCATGGGGTTCATTGGCACCAGCAAGCCGCCCGGCATCCGTCCTCATCACGTCATGAGCTTTCAAGGAGCGGCGCCATGTCCGACCTGATGCAGTTTGTCTTCTCGGGCCTCACCATCGGCGCCATCTACGCGCTGGCAGCGCTGGGCTTTACGCTCATCTACAACGCCAGCGGCGTCATCAACTTCGCGCAGGGTGACTTTCTCATGCTCGGGGGCATGATCGCAGCAGCCCTGCTTGGAGCGAACATGCCCTACGGTGTGGCCATCGTGCTGAGCGTGGCCTGCACCGTGCTCGTGGGCGTCATACTCTACCGCTGGGCCATCCGGCCTGCTGGCGAGGCCAGCGCGGTGTCTCTGATCATCGTCACCATCGGCGCCTCGATCTTCATCCAGGGCGTGGTACAGGTGGTACTGGGCAAGAACCAGCACACGCTGCCGGCCTTCAGTGGCGACGAGGCGCTGCAGGTGCTGGGCGCCTACGTGCTTCCGCAAAGTCTATGGATGTGCGGCGTGGCAGCGCTCCTGGTCGTAGCCTGCGTGGTGTTCTTCCGCCGTACCCTGAGCGGCAAGGCCATGCTGGCGGTGGCGGCCAACCGCCTCGCGGCCCGTGCCGTCGGCATCCCGACCACGCGTATCCTGCAACTGTCCTTTGGCCTGTCGGCGCTGCTGGGCGCGGTGGCTGGCGTGGTCGCTGCGCCGATCACGACCACGGTCTACGACATCGGGCTCATGTTGGGCATGAAGGGTTTCGTTGCCGCAACGCTGGGCGGCCTGGGCAGCCCGCTCGGGGCCGTGGTCGGCGGGCTCATCGTCGGCCTGCTCGAAGCGCTCATTGCCGGCTACGTGTCCTCGGCCTACAAGGATGCCGTCCCCTTCGTCCTCATCATCGTCGTGCTGCTGGCCATGCCCCATGGCCTGTTCGGCGCACGCGTCACGGAGCGAGTGTGATGAAGCATCTTCTTCCCCGTCCCGGACTGCTGGCGCTGGCGACCGTGCTGCTGCTGCTGCCGCTGGTACTGCCCAACAACTACGCCCTGGACATCGCGGTGCGCGTGGCCTTGGCCGCCGTCGCCGTCATCGGCCTGAATCTGCTGATGGGCTTTGCCGGCCAGATCAGCATCGGGCACGCCGCGTTCGTCGCCATCGGTGCCTACGGCAGCGGCTTGGCAACGCAGCACCTGGCCTGGTCGCCGCTGCTGTCCGTCGCGGTGGCCGCTCTGGGTGCGGCGCTGGTGGCCTGGCTCATCGCCAAGCCCATCCTGCGCCTCAAGGGACACCCGCTGACCATGGCCACGCTTGGTCTGGGCATCATCGTCAACATGGTGCTCATCAACGAGGTTAGCTGGAGCGGAGGGCCCGACGGCGTGCCGGTGCCGCCGCTGATGGTGGCGGGCTTCGTGTTCGCCAAGGTGCTGCACTGGTACGTGTTGGCTGCCGTGCTGTTGCTTGCGGCGGTGGTGCTGTCGCTCAACCTGTTCGAGTCGCCGGCCGGGCGCGCGTTGCGCGGCCTCAACAGCTCGGAAGTGGCGGCACGCGTTGCTGGCGTGGATGTCGGAAGCTTCAAGGTACGCGCCTTCGTCGCGTCGGCGGTCTTTGCCTCCGTCTCCGGCAGCCTGACAGGGCATTACCTGGGCTTCATCAGCCCCGCGCTGTCTGCATTCACGCACTCGGTGGAACTGGCGACCATGGTGGTGCTGGGCGGCATGGGCTCGACGTTCGGCGCCGTGCTTGGTGCGGCCTTGCTGACGCTGCTGCCGCAGCTGCTGGGTGGACTGCAGGGCTACGAAATGATCCTTTTCGGGCTGATCTTGATGCTGACCATGATGTTCCTGCCCAAGGGTCTCGTGCCATCGCTGGCCCTCAGATTACAGCGGAGGCCGTGATGCTGCAGGTCCAGTCGCTATCAAAGTCCTTCGGCGGCGTGGCTGCGGTGGAGGATGTGAGTTTCAACGTTACCAAGGGAGCCGTTCATTCGGTGATCGGTCCCAACGGAGCGGGAAAGACGACGCTGTTCAACCTGCTCAGCGGTGTCTACACGCCCAGCTCAGGCCGGATCCTGCTCGATGGCCAGGATGTCGCAGGATTGGACCCTGAGCGTCTCGCGCGACGCGGCATGAGCCGCACGTTCCAGAACCTGCAGGTGTGCATGAACATGAGCGCCAGCGAAAATGTGGCGCTGGGTGCGCACCTCCACACGAGAAGTGGACTGCTGCCGGCGCTGCTGGGCATGACACGAAGTGCGGACCGCACGCTGCACCAGCGCACGCGCGAGCTGATGGACGAGGTAGGCGTGGGGGCCTACGCCGACGCCCACGCCTCGCAGCTGAGCTTCGGCGTGCTCAAGCGCCTGGAGATTGCACGCGCGTTGGCGTCCCGCCCGCGGCTGCTGTTGCTTGACGAACCGGCCGCTGGTCTCAATGACACGGAAACACACGAGATCGCCGAGCTGATCCGCCGCATTGCGGCCTCGGGTATCACGGTGCTGCTGGTCGAGCACGACATGAAAATGGTCATGAGCGTCTCGGACCACATCCTGGTGCTTGACCACGGCAGGAGGCTGGCGGAGGGCACGGCTGAGCAAGTGCGCAGCAATCCTGAGGTGGTTGCGGCCTACCTCGGCACGGAATAGGAAGGCAGCCATGGAAGTGACGCTTTCGAAGCGTACGACGCCAACGCCTGCACCCGTCCAGCACGGCCTGGGCGCGGCAGGCACGGTGGAGCCGGTGCTGGAAGTTTGCAGCCTCGTGGCTGGCTACGGGCGCATTGATGTGCTGCACGGTGCCAACCTGCGGTTGCTTCCTGGCCAACTCGTTGCCCTGGTGGGTGCAAACGGCGCGGGCAAGACTACGCTGCTGCGCGCCATTTCCGGGCTGCAAGGCATCCGCGCGGGCACCGTGCGGCTGCATGGCCGGGACGTCACGGCACTGGATCCCGACGCACGGGTGCGCGCCGGCATGGCACAGGTGCTTGAAGGCCGCCAGGTGTTTGGGCCGCTGTCGGTGCAGGACAACCTGCTGCTTGGGGCCTACACCAAACGGGATGGTGTGCAAGAGCGCATGGAGCGCATGTACACCCTGTTTCCCGTGCTCAAGGAGAAACGCGAGCTGGCTGCGGGTGGACTTTCGGGCGGACAGCAACAGATGCTGGCCATCGCGCGGGCATTGATGTGCGAGCCCAGGGTGCTGCTGCTCGACGAGCCGTCGATGGGTCTGGCACCGCTACTGGTGCGCGAAATCTTCCACGTGGTGCAGCAGTTGCGTGCAGAGGGACTGTCGATCCTGATGGTGGAGCAGAACGCGCGTGCAGCCCTATCGATTGCCGACTGGGGCTACGTGCTGGAGACCGGCAATGTCACGCTGGAAGGGCCCGCGCAGGAGTTGCTGCGGGATGAGCGCGTGCAGGCCGCTTACTTAGGACTTTGAAAAAGGAGAGCTTCATGTCCGAACCATTGCTTATCACTGCCGTCAAGGCACGCGGCGTCAACGTGCCGCTGGAGTTCCCGGTCAAGACCAGCGTCGGCATCGTGGCCACTGCGCCGCTGGTGCTGATCGATATGGAAACCAGTGGTGGCCTGGTGGGGCGTTCTTACGTCTTCACCTATACCCCGCTGGCGCTGGAGTCCACACGGCAGATGGTTCTGGCGCTGGGCAGCGCCATTGAGCGACAGCCGGTGTCGCCCTTCGACCTCGACGCATTGCTGGCCAGCAGGCTGCGTCTGCTCGGGCGCAGCGGCATCGCGTTGATGGCCTGTGCCGGGATCGACATGGCAGCGTGGGATGCCTTGGCGGTGCAGCATGGCAAGCCGCTGGTGGAACTGCTGGGCGGGCGGCGCCGGCCCGTGCCGGCCTACGACAGCCACAGCATGGACGGCGTGGAACTGGGCGTGCGTCGTGCCGAAGGCGCGCGCGACGCGGGCTTCAAGGCAATCAAGACCAAGATTGGCTACGCCACGCTGGAAGAGGACTTGCGCGTCATTCGCGCCTTGCGCCGTGCGGCGGGCGAGGGTGTGCAGCTGATGGTGGACTACAACCAGAGCTTGACCATTCCCGAGGCACGCAGGCGTATCCACGCCTTGCAGGGTGAGGGTGTGGCATGGGTGGAAGAGCCGACGCTGCAGGAGGATTGGGCTGGTCACGCCGTGCTGCGCGGCGCCTCTACCTTGCCGATCCAGATGGGAGAAAACTGGTGCGGGCCGGACGAGATGGCCAAGGCACTGAAGGCTGGTGCCTGCGACCTAGCCATGCCCGACGCGATGAAGATCGGCGGCGTCACCGGATGGCTGCGGGCGGCGGCGCTGGCGCAGGCGCATGGCGTTCCCATGTCCAGCCACATCTTCCAGGAAGTGAGCGTCCACTTGCTGGGCGTGACCCCGACGGCCCACTGGCTGGAGCGCATGGACCTGGCTGCGCCCATCCTGCGCGAGCCTTTGGCCTTCAAGGACGGCTCGGCCATCGCGCCGGACGTGCCCGGTACCGGCATTGACTGGGACGAGGCCGCGGTAGCCCGCTACGCGGCCTGAGTGGGCAGGCCGCTATCCTGCCCCGATACGGGTCAGGACAGCGGCCGTCCAGTGATGTCAGAGGTTGGGTGCGGGCAGGAGCCCGAACAGCGCTTCGGCGGACATGCCGATGGACAGCAGCCGCTGGTCGCTGCCGACCGGACCGTCGAGCGCCATGCCCACGGGCAGTCCATCCTTCGTCAGTCCGATGGGCAGCGTGATTCCCGGCAGGCCGGTCGTGCTCCCGGGATCGCAGTTCCGGATGAACGTTTCGAACTCGTCGAGCGGCGCACCGCCATTCACCGTTACCGTCGACGTACCCTTGATCGGGTCGATGGGGACGGCGGGCAAAGGCGTCGTCGGGAAGAAGATGGCATCGATGCCCTGGCTGCTGAAGTAGTTGTCGTAGAGCGCGCGCATCTGCGGCCGGTAGACGTTCAGCGCGTCCGGATACTGCGGGCCAAAGGCGTCCGTCACGACCGCCTGGAAGGCAGACCGAACTTCGGGATTGGCAGCCTGTTGGGCGAGGGAAGCAACCGTGACTCCAGTTGCGCCGCTTTCCGCAAGGTACACGGGCAGATCGACGCCTGCTTCATGCAGGACGATCGGAAAACCGGTTTTCTCCAGAAGTTCGCGCACGTTCGGCAGCTCCGCCTGTACGAACACCACGCCTGCCGCAGCGAGCTTGGCCTTGGCGGCCTCCATCATGGCCAGGACTTCGTTGTCGACCAAGTCCCAATAAGCCGTTGGGATGCCGAACCGCAGGCCCCTGAGCGGCAGCGGTGCCGGTCGGCTGGTGCCGGTGATTACCGCATCCAGCAGCGCAATGTCAGCAACCGTGCGCCCCATGGGTCCCACCGTATCACGCGTATGGCTCAACGGGATCACGCCCTTGCCGCTGTAGCGACGTTCTGCCCCACCGTTGCCTACCGACGGACGCATGCCGGCAATGCCGTTGAGCGCGGCAGGGATTCGCACCGATCCCCCGGTGTCGCTTCCCAGGCCGGCAGGGACGATTCGAGCGCCAATGGCCGCACCGCTGCCGCCGGAGGAGCCGCCTGGAATGTGCGTGCTCTTGTACGCGTTTCGAGCAACGCCCGCAAAGGGGGCGAAATTCGTGTTCGTGATGCCGAACGCGAGCTCGTGCATGTTGGCCTTGCCGATGATGATGGCGCCCGCATCCAGCAAGGGCTGCAAGACGGCTGCATTGGCCGAAGGCCGGAACCCTGCAAGGCCAGGAGTCGCCCCGGTGGTAGGCAAGTCCTTGGTGTTGATGTTGTCCTTGACCACGATGGGCAAGCCGGCCAGGGCACCGAGTGGTTGACCCGCCTGGCGCTTTGCATCAATGGCCTTCGCCGCAGCGATCGCGCCGTCCGCGTTCAGCGTGATGAAAGCGCCAAGATTCGACAGGCTTTGTGCGCGCGACAGGAGGGCCCGAACATAGGCCTCGGCGGTCATTTGACCCGAGGCGATCGAATCGACTGCCTGGGATGCCGTTAGGCTGAACATTTGCTGATCATCCATGGCACCGTCGTTGTCATCGCCGCCACCACACGCGCCAAGGGATACGCCGATACTGGGCACCCCTGCAAGCAACGCCGTCGACTTCAGAAAGCCCCGGCGGCTCGTTCCCGATACTGCTGTCTTCATAGGTTCTCCGTCAAATGCTGAATCGAAAGTCTGAGAAGGCCGCCGCGTCGAAGACTTGGACTGGTTTCCATGAGCAGGGCTGCAGGCTTGCAACAAGCGACCTTGCGCCTCCTCTCTGGCAACACGGCCGATGAGTATCACCGGCGATCACCATGTGGGCCGGAGCGTAGAAGCCGCCACGCCGGCGAGCACCTATCAAGATCGCTAGGGGTGGGTCTGCACTGATAAGTGCAAGGAATGAGAAAACCTACTATTGCGCTGCGCTAGTTGCATGAACCTTGCTTCCACTCTTGCCATGTATCTGTCTACTACCCAAACCAGGGCACTTGGCGACGTGGTCCGGTTGCTTGCCGAGGCCACTGATGGCGACGCATTGCGCGAGGCGCTTGCACTGCCGGTAATTGAATTGCTTGGAGCAGACCAGTACGTATCCATGGTGTGGAACGGGGAACTGAATCGGTTCCAACGCTTCACGGCTTTGAACATGTCTGTGGACAGCCTGCGCAACTGGGACAGCTACTACAGGCTCATTGATCCATTGACATTCCCCATGATGGAGCGCCGCCGCCCCACCTTGGTGACCCAGGTCCTGCCACAGCAGGATCTGTTGAAGACCGAGTTCTTCAATGACTTTCTTCGCCCTGAGCGTATGCACTGGGGCATCAACGTCTACTTCTACGACCGACAGACCTGCGTTGGCGACTTCCGAGTCTTCCGCCAGCGTGAGCGCGGCAACTTCGAGCAGAACGAACTCGAATTGCTGCGCATGGTGGAGCCAGCGATAGCCGGTGCACTTGGGCGCTTGCACTGGGAAAACCACAGTGCCCCAACGTCGCCAGCCACGGAACGTGCAGAGGAGGTGCTGCAACGCTCTGCGCACCTCAGCCAGAGGGAGGCCGAGGTGGCCTGGCTGGTGGCCTGCGGTTGCCCAGATAAACAGATCGCGAAACGGCTCGAAGTGGGATACCCGACCGTCCGTTTCCATCTTGCCAATGCCTTCAAGAAGCTGCAGACCCAGAACCGAGCGGCGTTGGCGTCTCGCGTGTTGGCCCTGGTGGAGTCTCGACGACAAACCTGCGGGCGTACGGCGGTCAGCTAAGGCAGTGCTTGTGCAAGCAGTGGGACGGTGAGCTCAGCAGAGACCTTCAGTCGTCTCGCATCACTGCACAAATGAAGACGGTGCCGGAGAGGCAGCCCTGCGGTTGGGCCGGATTTCGACCTGCATGGCCCCGTAGGGAGCGGCTTGGACAGTGGCAGTAACAGCTCAATAGCAGCCCGAACGTCGGCAACCAGCCAGCGGTCTTGCCAGGGCACATATCTGGCTCGGCACGCATTTGTACCAGGCAGGCCGGCTTACGACCGTTCCATCATCTTGCCGACGGTGTGAAGCCCCTTTGATCGCTGCTTTGTCGAAGGGCGAGTGGTTCGTCGGTGAAGAAAAGAGACCGAGGTGAGCTGGGCTTTCAAGTTCTCCCTACCCCTGTCGCGCCGCCATGGGCGCAATCGGTCGTCGCCGCCAGACGGGTCTGCAGGCCAGGCGAAGGCGTTGCCGTGTCCGAGCCCTTGAGCGTGGCGGTGACTTCAACTTCGTCAAGGCCAGGCTCCGCCTGCCCTTGGCCCTGCCGAGGTCAAGCACTCGAAATCCAAGAAGGGCCGTAGTGAACAGGCTGTCCATGACGGACATGATTTGAGGCTGCGCCAATGGGGCTCGTGGGGATCGCTGCGACTCTCACGTGGCATCCGCTATCAGCTGGGGAGCATTGCGCTGATGCACTCGGCCACTGACTGCAACGCGGGCAGGCAGCGCCGCTGCATCTCAGCCCCCGACTGCCGCTGTGGCCGGCTGCTCACGTTGATGGCGGCAACGGCCCGGCCGGCACGGTCACGGATCGGCACCGCCAGCGACATCAGGCCCAACTGCAGTTCCTCGCTTACCAGGGCCCAGCCCTGGCGCCGCACCTGCGACAGCGTGCGCAACAGCTTCTTGGGGTCGGTGACGGTCTTTGGAGTCATTGACTCCAGCGTCATCGCCAGCACGCGTCGCTCGCGTTCCTCCTCAGCCAGGCTTGCCAGCAGCACACGGCCCATTGATGTACACCAGGCCGGCAGCCGAGAGCCCACGCCGAGGTTGATCGACATGATCTTGTGTACCGGCACGCGCAGTACGTAGACGATCTGGTCGCCGTCGAGCACGGCTGCCGAGGTGGATTCCTTGATCTCCTGCGTGAGCTCCTCCATCAACGGCTGCGCCAGGTGCCACCACGGTTGGGCGCTGAGATAGGCAAACCCGAGCTCCATCACCTTGGGCGTGAGGCGGAACTGGCGTCCGTCCTGCTCGACGTAGCCCAGCGTCTGCAGTGTCAGCAGGATGCGGCGCGCTCCGGCGCGCGTGAGCCCCACCCGCTCGGCGGCTTCGGACAAGGTCTGCGCGGGCGCACCAGGACCAAAGCTGCGCAGCACTTCAAGTCCGCGCGCGAAGGACTGGACGTAGCTGTCGCTGGGCCTGAGCTCTTCGCTCTCGTTTGCGACATCAGCAGCCGCTTTGCGTATGGCCATGGCAATTCTCGTGGCAAGTGTTGGCGCACGTTCGACGCGGCCATGCCTTGACAGGTATGGCTGTATGCCCGTAGTCTGCGCGCCTAGTTTGTTCTATGAGCGAATGAAAGTTCGCAATTAGAACACTTCGGGCAGCTGAAGGTCAAGCCGGTGGCTGCGGTTTCCTCCTTTCCCGAGCACTCCCATGATCGACAAGATCGTTTCTTCGGCCGCGGCGGCATTGGCCGACGTCCGCGACGGTGCCACCGTCATGATCGGTGGCTTCGGCACCGCCGGGCAGCCCAACGAGCTCATCGACGCGCTGATCGAGACCGGCGCGCGCGAGTTGGTGATCGTCAACAACAACGCCGGCAATGGCGACACGGGGCTGGCGAAGCTGCTGTTGCTCAAGCGGGTGCGCAAGATCATCTGCTCCTTCCCGCGGCAGGCCGACAGCCACCACTTCGATGCCCTCTACCGCGCCGGCGAGATCGAGCTGGAGTTGGTGCCGCAAGGCAACCTGGCCGAGCGCATCCGCGCCGCGGGTGCGGGCATCGGCGGCTTCTTCACGCCTACGGGCTACGGCACCGCGCTGGCCGAAGGCAAGGAGACACGCGAGATCAATGGCCGCATGTTCGTGCTGGAGTCGCCCATCCACGCCGACTTCGCGCTCATCAAGGCCGAGAAGGGCGACCGCTGGGGCAATCTGACCTACCGCATGACGGCGCGCAACTTCGGGCCGGTCATGGCCATGGCGGCCATGACCACCGTCGCCACCGTGCACGAGGTTGTCGAACTCGGCAGCCTAGACCCGGAGAGCGTTGTCACGCCGGGCCTCTTCGTACAGCGGGTCGTGCAGATCGACCGCGTCGCCACCTCCGCCGGTGGTTTCAAGCGCGCCGCCTGAACCAGGAAAGTTTCCCATGAATCATCAAGCCACCCCAACCAATGCAGCCTTTTCCCGCTGGACGCGTGACCAGATGGCTGCGCGTGTCGCGCGCGACATCCCTGACGGAGCTGTCGTGAACCTGGGCATCGGGCTGCCCACTGCCGTGGCCAACCACCTCTCGGCCGACAAGGAAGTGGTGCTGCATTCCGAGAATGGCGTTATCGGCATGGGCCCGGCCCCGGCTGCCGGTGAGGAGGACTATGACCTCATCAATGCCGGCAAGCAGCCCGTGACGCTGCTGCCGGGCGGCTGCTTCTTCCACCATGCCGACAGCTTCGCCATGATGCGCGGCGGCCACCTTGACGTGTGCGTGCTGGGTGCCTTCCAGGTCTCGGCCCAGGGCGACCTCGCCAACTGGCACACCGGTGCGCCCGACGCCATTCCGGCGGTCGGCGGTGCCATGGATCTGGCTATCGGCGCGAAGAAGACCTTCGTGATGATGGAGTACCTCACCAAGGGTGGCCAGGCCAAGCTGGTGAGCGAGTGCACCTATCCGCTTACGGGCCTGGGTTGCGTCAGCCGCCTCTACACCGATCTGGCGGTGATCGACTTGGCCGAAGGCGCTGCCATCGTCATTGACATGGTGCCCGGCCTCACCCTGCGTGACCTGCAGGCGCTCACGCCCGGCGTGACGCTGAAGCAGGCCTGAACCACCGCATTCCTGGAGACAGCCATGACCCAACACGCCTTCATCTGCGACGCGCTGCGCACCCCCTTCGGCCGCTATGGCGGCAGCCTCTCGTCCGTGCGTGCCGACGACCTGGGCGCCGTGCCGCTCAAGGCCCTGGCCGCGCGCCATCCCAACCTGGACTGGGAAGCCTTCAGCGACGTGATCTACGGCTGTGCCAACCAGGCCGGCGAGGACAACCGCAACGTGGCGCGCATGTCGCTGCTGCTCGCGGGCCTGCCGCTGGCGCTGCCTGGCAGCACGGTCAACCGCCTGTGCGGCTCGGGCATGGACGCCATCGGCAGTGCAGCGCGCGCCATCAAGAGTGGCGAAGCCGAGCTGATGCTCGCCGGCGGGGTGGAAAGCATGAGCCGGGCGCCGTTTGTCATGCCCAAGGCGACTTCCGCCTTCAGCCGTGACAACGCCGTCTACGACACCACCATCGGCTGGCGCTTCGTCAACCGGCACATGAAGGAGCGTTACGGCGTGGACTCCATGCCGGAGACGGCGGAGAACGTGGCACAGCAATTCGGCATCGGCCGCGAGGACCAGGACAAGATGGCGTTGGCCTCGCAGCTCAAGGCCGTGGCGGCGCAGGAGGCTGGCTTCCTCGACGCCGAGATCACGCCGGTGACGGTGCCGCAGACGAAGGGCGAGGCACTGGTGGTGGCCAAGGACGAGCACCCGCGCCAGACGTCGATGGAGGCACTGGCTCGGCTCAAGGGTGTAGTACGCCCGGACGGCAGCGTGACTGCGGGCAACGCCTCGGGCGTGAACGACGGCGCCTGCGCGCTGATCCTGGCGTCCGAAGCGGCCGCCGCACACCACGGCCTGACGCCGAGGGCGCGTGTCGTGGGCATGGCCACCGCCGGCGTCGAGCCGCGCATCATGGGGATCGGTCCGGCGCCGGCCACGCGCAAGGTACTGGCACTCACCGGCCTGACGTTGGAGCAGATGGACGTCATCGAGCTCAACGAGGCGTTCGCAGCGCAGGGTTTGGCCGTGATGCGCGACCTGGGGTTGCGCGATGACGACCCTCGGGTCAACGCATGGGGTGGTGCCATTGCGCTGGGCCACCCGCTGGGTGCCAGCGGCGCACGGCTGGTGACCACTGCCGTCAGCCAGCTCCATCACTCTGGCGGGCGCTACGCGTTGTGCACGATGTGCATCGGTGTGGGGCAGGGCATTGCCGTGGTGCTGGAGCGCGTATGACCTCGGATACCGGCAAGCAAGACATCTCGGGGCTGACGCGATGCGCGCCCCGTCTGCGCTACCAGGTACGTGGTCCTCGGCACGGCGGCGTGGCGCACCGCACGTTCGTGCTGGCGCACGCACTGGGCTGTGACTTGACGATGTGGGACGCGCTCGCGGATCACCTGGCCGAGCATGGCCGCGTGGTGCGCTACGACCAGCGTGGCCACGGTGGCAGCGAGGCGCCAGTGGGCCCTTACACGATGGCCGAGCTGGCCGACGATGCGGCGCGGCTGATCGACGAGCTGGCCGTCGGACCCGTTGTCTGGATCGGGTTGTCGATGGGCGGCATGATCGGCCAGGAACTCGCGCTGCGCCATCCGCAAAAGGTACTGGCGCTGGTGCTGGCCAACACCACGTCGGCTTATCCCGCGGAGGCGCAAGCCGGCTGGGTGCAACGTATTGCGGGTATCGAGCGCGGTGGCCTGGAGGCGATCGTCGACGGCGCACTGCAGCGCTGGTTCCACGAGGGCTTCCACGCCGAGCACCCCGAGGTCATGGCCCATTGGCGTGCGCGCGTGCTCAGCTGCGATGCCTCTGGCTATGTGGCCTGCTGCCAAGCCATTGCCGGCGTGAACACGACGGCGCGGCTGCCGCGCATCGCGGTGCCGACGCTTGTCATCGCCGGCGCCCTGGACCAGGGCACGCCGCCGGAGATGGCACGCGCCATCGCCCAAGGCATTCCGGGTGCGCAGTTGGTGGTGTTGCCCGTTGCCTCGCACCTGAGTGTGCTGGAGCAGCCGTTTGCGTTCCGTGCGGCGCTGGATGACTGGCTGCGCGCCCTGCCGGCCTGACCACTGTTTTCACCGTCATGAGCGCCCGCTGCCCGCGGGCGTTTTCTTTTGCGCCTCATACGAGACTCCACATCATGCTTCGACGCGACTGGTCTGTTCCTGCGGTCACGGCTGGTTTCCTGGCCGTGCTCATCTCCTATGCCGGCCCGCTGCTGATCTTCTTCCAGGCCGCGCGGGCGGCCCACGCGCCACCGGAAATGATGGCTTCCTGGGTATGGGCCATTTCGATCGGCGCGGCCGTCTCCGGTATCGCGCTGAGCTGGTGGCTCAGGGTGCCCGTCATCACTGCATGGTCCGCCCCGGGCACGGCACTGCTGATCACGCTTTTCCCGGATCTGCCGCTGCAGGAGGCGGTGGGTGCTTACATCACGGCGGCTGCGCTGATCCTGATCGTTGGCCTGACGGGCGGCTTCGACTGGCTGATGCGGCACATTCCCCGCGGCGTGTGCTGCGGGATGATGGCCGGCATCCTGTTCCAGTTCGGTGCCCGAGCCTTCAAGGCGGTGGAGGCGATGCCGCTGCCGACGCTGTGTATGGTGGCGGGGTACCTGCTGGCACGGCGGTTCTGGCCGCGCTACCACCTGGTAATGGTGCTGGCGCTGGGCATCGCGCTGACCGCGGGCCTGGGAGGCGTTGAATGGAGCGCGCTGCGCCTGGAATGGACGCGTCCGGTGTTCATCGCACCCGCATGGAGTTGGGCCTCGACACTGAGCCTGGCCGTGCCGCTGGCTGTGGTGAGCCTGGCGGGGCAGTTCCTGCCGGGCATGGCCATCCTGCGCGGCGCCGGCTACACCACGCCGGCGCGGCCCGTGTTGGTGGCCACTGGCGTGGCATCGCTCCTCACGGCGCCGTTTGGCGGCATTACCACTGTGCTGGCAGCCATCACTGCGGCGCTGTGCACGGGCCGCGAGGCCCACGAGGATCCAGGCCGTCGCTACGTGGCCGGCATTGCCAACGGTGTGTTCTATCTGGTGGGCGGCTGCCTGGCGGGCACCATCATCGGCCTGTTCACCGTGCTGCCCGCGGCGTTCGTGGCTGTACTGGCGGGGCTGGCGCTCATCGGCGCCATCACGGCCAACGTGCAGGGCGCGGTCAGCGACTCCGAGCACCGCGAAGCGGCCATCGTTACTTTCCTCGTGACGGCGTCCGGCATGAGCCTGTGGGGACTCGGCGCGGCATTCTGGGGCGTGGTGATTGGCGGCTGCGCCCATGCCGTGCTGGGCTGGAAGCGGCCGACCGCACCAACGGCGCCCAAAACCGAGCCGGTCACCCGCGCCGTCAACCGCTAGAGCGACTTGTCCTCGGCCGCTGCACGCTGTCGGGCCTCGGCTTGCTCTTTGTAGATCAGGTCGATCAGCGCGCGCAGCACGCCGATATCGTCGTTCCTGTCATGCAGCCGCGTGCTCATGATGACGGGGGACACCGCTTGCGGATCACTCAGCGGGCGGTAGACCACCTCGTCCGGCCGGAGCCGGCTCACGCCGGTCGGCACCACGCAGATGCCCATGCCAGCGGCCACCAACCCCAGTGCGGTCTGGATCTCCTGCACCTCGTGCACGGCCGCCGGTTGCAGGCCCTGGTCGCGGAACAGCGACAGCACTTGGTCCGCATAGCTCGGCCGCGGTCGTTTAGGGTAAACGAGAATATCTTGATTTTCCAGGGCAGAAATAATGATTGGTTTATCTGGAATTGCGAGTGCATGCTCCATAGGTATGGCTGCGACCAGACGTTCCTCGCGCAGCACCTCGCGCTTGATGACGGGATCGTCCAGCCGGATCCGCCCGAAGCCCACATCAATGCGCCCGGCCTTCAGGGCCTCCATCTGGTCCAGCGTCGACATCTCCTCCAGTGCTATCTCGACCTGAGGACGTGCGGCGCGAAACAGGCGTACCAATCGCGGCAACGCGCCGTACATCGTTGACCCCACGAAGCCGATCACCAGTCGCCGCTCCATGCGCGCAACGCGCCGTGTGGCTCGTGTGGCTTGCGCTGCCTGCTCCAGCAGCCGCGTGGCGTGACCGTAGAAGAAGCGGCCCGGCTCTGTCAGCTTGAGCGGTCGCGAGCCGCGCTCGAACAGCGCTGTACCCAGGTCCTCTTCCAGATCCTGAATCTGCCGGCTCAGCGGCGGCTGGGAAATGTTCAGCCGCTGCGCCGCACGCGTGAAGCTTTGCTCGTCCGCGACCGCCACGAAGTAGCGCAAGTGGCGCAATTCCATTCCATGCCTTTTAAGTATTGATTCAGTCTAAAAGCGTCTTGGACTTTGAGCAACCGGCTTTCTAAGATTCGCTTCATCCAAGGCACACAGCACATGCAACGCCGGATCCTCAGGGAATACCGGACAGGGCAGTGCTGCCCTTGAAAACCGGGCGGGAAGCAATTTCCGCATTTACGCAGTGGTTGGTTCCAGCGGCCTGAGACGGGCCGGGACTTGCCTTCAAAGAGCTTCGCAGATGGACTCTGAACTGAAAATCCTGGCGGTCGAGACCCTGCTGGTGGACGTGCCCACCATCCGGCCGCACAAGCTGTCGGTGGCGACGATGAACCACCAGACGCTGGTGCTGGTGCGCATTGAAGCCAGCGACGGCATCGTGGGCTGGGGCGAGGGCACCACCATCGGCGGCCTGGCCTACGGCGAGGAAAGCCCCGAGAGCATCAAGACCAACATCGACACCTACATCGCGCCGATGCTGGTGGGTCAGGACCCGCGCGGCGTGGCGCGGCTGATGGCCGACGTCGGTGCCCGTATCCAGGGCAACCGCTTCGCCAAGTGCGCGCTGGAGACCGCCCTCTACGACGGCCAGGCCAAGCGCCTGGGCGTGCCGCTGAGCGAGCTCTTCGGCGGCCGGGTGCGCGACAGCATCCCCGTGGCCTGGACCCTGGCCAGCGGCGACACGCAGCGCGACATTGCTGAGGCCCAGCGCGTGCTGGAGAGCCGCCGCCACAACATCTTCAAGCTCAAAATCGGCCTGCGCTCGGTGAAGGACGACGTGGCGCACGTGGCTGCCATCAAGCGCGCCCTGGGCGATGTGGCCAGCGTGCGCATCGATGCCAACCAGGCCTGGTCGGTGTCGCAGGCGCTCGAAGGCATGCAAATGCTGGCCGATGCGGGCATCGACATGGTCGAGCAGCCCATCGTCGCCCACGACAAGACCGGGCTGCAGCGCCTGACGCAGGCCAACATCATCCCGGTGATGGCCGACGAAGCACTGCACGGGCCGCGCGATGCCTTCGAGGTCGCTAGCCTGCAAGCCGCCGACATCTTCGCCGTCAAGATCAACCAGTCCGGCGGCCTGCACGGTGCAGCCCAGGTGGGAGCCATCGCCAAGGCCGCCAACATTGAGCTCTACGGGGGCACGATGCTCGAGGGCGCCGTGGGCACCATGGCCTCGGCGCAGCTCTTCAGCACCTTCCACGAGCTGGCCTGGGGCACCGAGCTGTTCGGGCCGCTGCTGCTGACCGAGGAGATCCTGCGCGAGCCGCTGGCCTACCGCGACTTCTCGCTGCAGATCCCTGCCAAGCCTGGACTGGGCATCGACATCGACGAAGACAAGCTCGCGCGCCTGCGCCGCGACCGCTGATCCACCGGGCGGGTTGCTGCTGCAACCTGTCCCAAACCTACCCTGAGGAGCCTTCCATGTTGTTCCAGGTTCAGATGGATGTGCGGTTGCCGCATGACATGCCCGCAACCCAAGCCGATGCCCTCAAGAAGACCGAACGCGAACGCGCGCAAGAGCTGCAGCGTAACGGCAAGTGGCGGCACCTCTGGCGCGTGGCCGGGCGCTACGCCAACGTGAGCGTGTTCGACGTGCAAAGCGCCGACGAGCTGCACCAGATCCTCTCGACGCTGCCCCTGTTTCCCTTCATGCAGATCGAAGTGGCGGCCTTGTGCCGACACCCTTCGTCGATCCACGACGACGATCGCTGACTCCCGCGGCAGACCCGCTCAACCGTTCTTTCACCCACCTCGACTGAGGAGACATCCCATGGACACCAAGACCATCGACCAACTGCTTAACCGCTTCGAGACCACCGGTGTCGTCGGCGAAGGCAACCCCCGCATCAAGACGATCGTGCGCCGCCTGATGCGCGACTTGATGATCGCCATGGAAGAGCTGGACATCACGCCCGAGGAGTTCTGGGCTGGCCTGAACTACCTGGGCGACGCGGGCCGCAGCGGCGAGCTGGGCCTGATTGTCCCGGGCACCGGCCTGGAGCATTTCCTGGACCTGCGCATGGACGAGGCCGAGGCCAAGGCCGGCCTCAAGGGCGGCACGCCGCGCACCATCGAGGGTCCGCTGTACGTGGCCGGCGCCCCGGTGGTGCAAGGCGAAGCACGCCTGGATGACGGCAACACGCCGGGTGAGGTCGTGGTCATGCAGGGTGTGGTGCGCGGCGAGGATGGCAAACCCCTGGCCGGTGCCAAGGTCGAGGTCTGGCACGCGAACGACGTGGGCAACTACTCCTACTTCGACAAGACCCAGAGCGACTTCAACCTGCGCCGCACCATCGTGACCGACGCGCAGGGCCGCTACAAGTTCCGCAGCGTCATGCCGGTGGGCTACAGCGTCCCCCCGGGCGGCGCCACCGACCGGCTGCTGCAGCAGCTTGGCCGCCACGGCCATCGCCCGGCGCACATCCACTTCTTCGTAACCGCCCCGGGCCACCGCAAGCTCACCACGCAGATCAACCTCGAGAACGATCCGCACCTCTGGGACGACTTCGCCTTCGGCACGCGTGAGGGCCTGGTGCCGCCGATCCATACCAATACGGATCGTGCCGCGATGCAGGCGCTGGGCGTGGCCAAGCCGTTCTACGAGATCAAGTTCGACTTCACGCTGCACGCCGACAAGGACAGCGTCCCGGCCACCGACTTCCAGCGCCCGCGCGCTGCGGCCTGACGCATTGATCCCGGCACCCCGCGCGGTGCCAATCCCCAACTAAGGAACTTCCTCCACCCGGGCAACAGCACCGTGCCCGGGCTGGGCGAAGCCTTGCCCCAATGCCGCCCGCTTGACCGGGCATGGAGACAAGCATGAGCACTTCCGCATCCCTTGCCGGCGTCAAGCAGCGCCTGGCCGGCATGCTGGTCGAGAACAAGGACCAGCACATCTACCGCCTGCACCGCGCCGCGTTCACGGACGAGGAGCTGTTCGAGCTGGAGATGAAGCACATCTTCGAGGGCAACTGGATCTACCTGGCCCACGAGAGCCAGATCCCGGGCGTCAACGACTACTTCACGACGACCATGGGCCGTCAGCCCATCGTCATCACCCGCAACAAGGCCGGCGAGCTCAACGCCATCATCAACGCCTGTTCGCACCGCGGCGCCACGCTGTGCCGCCACAAGCGGGGCAACAAGGCCAGCTTCACCTGCACCTTCCACGGCTGGACCTTCAACAACTCCGGCAAACTGCTCAAGGTCAAGGACGCCAGCGGCGCAGGCTACCCCGACACCTTCAACAAGGAAGGCAGCCACGACCTGAAGAAGGTCGCGCGCTTCGAGAGCTACCGGGGCTTTCTTTTCGGCAGCCTCAACCCCGACGTGCCGCCGCTCACCGAGTTCCTAGGCGAAGCCACCAAGATCATCGACATGATCGTGGACCAGTCGCCTGAGGGGCTGGAAGTGCTGCGCGGAGCGTCCACCTACACCTATGACGGCAACTGGAAGCTGCAGGCCGAAAACGGCGCCGACGGCTACCACGTCAGCTCGGTGCACTGGAACTACGCCGCCACGACCAACCAGCGCAAGCTCGCCGCCGCGGGCGACAACATCAAGGCGATGGACGCGGGCAGCTGGGCCAAGCAGGGCGGCGGCTTCTACTCCTTCGAGCACGGCCACATGCTGCTGTGGACCAAGTGGGCCAACCCCGAGGACCGCCCGGCCCACATGATTCGCGATCAGCTCATCGAAAAGTACGGCCAGGCCATGGCCGACTGGATGATCGGCCATTCCCGCAACCTGTGCCTGTACCCGAACGTCTACCTGATGGACCAGTTCGGATCACAGATCCGCGTGCTGCGCCCCATCGCCGTGGACAAGACCGAGGTCACCATCTACTGCATCGCGCCCAAGGGCGAGTCGGCCGAGGCGCGCGCCCGGCGCATCCGTCAGTACGAGGACTTCTTCAACGCTACCGGCATGGCCACGCCGGACGACCTGGAGGAGTTCCGCGCCTGCCAGCAGGGCTACGCCGGCATCGCGTTGGAGTGGAACGACATGTGCCGTGGCGCGGCGCACTGGGTGCAAGGGCCCGACGAAGCAGCCAAGGAAATCGGACTCAACCCCACGCTTTCCGGCGTGAAGACCGAGGACGAGGGCCTCTATACCGAGCAGCACCGGTACTGGCTGGAAACCATGCAGCGTGCCGTCGAGGTTGAGGAGGCCCGTCAGGCCGCGGGCGTCGAGCACGTCGTTTGTGACCACAGCCAAGCCTGCGACCACGCCTGAAGGAGACGCGAAAAATGATGACCATCGAACAAGTCCAGGCCTTCCTGTACCGCGAAGCCCGGCTGCTGGACGACCGACAGTGGGACGAGTGGCTCGCTTGCTACCACCCCGAAGTCGACTTCTGGATGCCTTCCTGGGACGATGACGACCAACTCACCACGGACCCTCAGCGCGAGATCTCGCTGATCTATTACGCCAACAAGGGCGGCCTGGAGGACCGGGTCTTTCGTATCAAGACTGAACGCTCGGCGGCCAGCATGCCCGAGCCGCGCACGGGCCACAACATCCACAACGTGGAGATCGTGTCGCAGCAGGGTGACCAGCTCGAAGTGCGCTTCAACTGGCACACCTTGAGCTACCGCTACAAGATCGTGGACGGCTACTTCGGCACCAGCTACTACACGCTCGACTTGAGCAGCGGCCAACCGCTCATCAAGCGCAAGCATGTGGTGCTGAAGAACGACTACATCCACCACGTCCTGGACGTGTACCACATCTGAGTCTGCAGCAGCTGGGGCCCTGCGCCAAGCAGGGCGCTAGCCGCGTGGAGGAGTTTTGCCATGCCCCACCAGATTGCCCTTCGTTTCGAAGACGGCGTTACCCGTTTCATCGACGCCAACCCGACGGAAACCGTGGCTGATGCTGCGTACCGCCAGGGCGTGAACATCCCGCTGGACTGCCGCGATGGCGCCTGCGGCACCTGCAAGTGCCTTGCCGAATCCGGCAAGTTCGAGATGGGTGACTACATCGAGGACGCGCTCAGCGAGGAAGAAGCCTCGCTGGGCTACGTGCTGACTTGCCAGATGCGTGCCCAAGGCGACTGCGTGGTGCAGGTGCCTGCGTCCTCAGCCGTGTGCCGCACCCAGCAAGCAGCGCTCGAAGCTGCAGTCAGTGAGGTGCGCCAGCTCTCGCCCAGCACCCTCTCGCTCACGCTCAAGGACGAGTCGCTCAACAAGCTCGCCTTCCTGCCGGGCCAGTACGTGAACCTGCAGGTACCCGGCAGCAGCCATACCCGTGCGTACTCCTTCAGCTCGCTGGTGCGAGACGGCGAGGTGTCGTTCCTGATCCGCAACGTACCCGGCGGCCTCATGAGCGGCTACCTCACGGGCCAGGCCAAGCCGGGTGACCGCATGACGCTCACCGGTCCGCTGGGCACCTTCTACCTGCGCGAGATCAAGCGGCCGCTGCTGCTGCTGGCCGGCGGCACGGGCCTGGCGCCCTTCACCGCCATGCTGGAGAAGATTGCCGCTGACGGCAGCAGCCATCCGCTGCACCTGATCTACGGCGTCACCAACGACGCCGACCTGGTGGATATGGACAAGCTGGAGGACTTTGCCAAGCGCATCCCCAACTTCACTTTCGCCGCCTGCGTGGCCAGCCCCGAGAGCTCCTACCCGAACAAGGGTTACGTGACGAACCACATCCAGCCGGCGCACCTGCATGAAGGCGAAGTGGACGTCTACCTGTGCGGGCCGCCGCCGATGGTGGAAGCGGTGAGCCATTTCATCCGTGAGCGCGGCATCCAGCCGGCCAGTTTCCATTACGAGAAGTTCGCCGCCAGCGTCTGAGTTGTCTCCTTCTGGCCCGTACCGGTCAACCGGCTGCTCGGGCCATTTTTTTTCGGGATGAATACCATGAACCAACGCTTCGAGAACAAGGTTGCCGTCATCACTGGGGCGGCGCAGGGCATCGGCCGGCGCGTCGTCGAACGGCTGCTGGAGGAGGGGGGGAGCGTGGCGGCGGTGGACCGCTCCGAACTGGTCCACGAACTGCGAGACCTGCCCGGCGTCGCCGATCGGGTGCTGACGCTGACCGCCGACCTGGAGCGCAACGCCGACGCCGAGCGCGTGATCGCCGAGGCCGTGGACCGCTTCGGTCGACTGGACATCCTGGTGAACAACGTCGGCGGCACGATCTGGGCCAAGCCTTTCGAGCACTACCGCGAGCACGAGATCGAGGCCGAGGTGCGGCGCTCGCTGTTCCCAACGTTATGGTGCTGTCATGCGGCGCTGCCGCACATGCTCAAGCAGGGCAGCGGCTCCATCGTCAACGTCTCCTCCATCGCCACACGCGGCGTCAACCGCGCGCCTTATGGTGCAGCCAAGGGCGGCGTCAACGCGCTCACGGCGTGCCTGGCTTTCGAGAACGCGCAGCGCGGCATCCGCGTCAACGCCACTGCCCCCGGCGGCACCGAGGCTCCGCCGCGGCGCATCCCGCGCAACGCGGAAGTGCCCACTGAGCAGGAAAAGGCCTGGTACCAGCAGATCGTGGACCAGACCGTGGATTCGAGCCTCATGAAGCGCTACGGAACCATCGAGGAGCAGGTCGGCGCGATCCTGTTCCTCGCTTCCGACGAGGCAACCTATATCACCGGCGTGACGCTGCCCGTGGGCGGCGGCGACATCGGCTGAGCCTCATCCCTACATCACAAAATCTCCCGGAGACAACACTATGAGACAGATTGACGTCCACAAGATCGCCGACGAGGCCCGGTTCAATCGCTTCCACGGTCTTGTCCTCTTCTGGTGCGCACTCATCATCATCTTCGACGGCTACGACCTCGCGGTCGCCGGCATTGCGCTGCCGTCGATCATGAAGCAGATGGGCGTGGACCCGACCCAGGCCGGCTTCATGGTCAGCTCGGCGCTGTTCGGCATGATGTTCGGCGCCATCTTCCTGGGCACCATCGCCGACCGCATCGGCCGTCGCTGGGCCATCGTGATCTGCATCGCCCTCTTCAGCGTGTTCACCGCCGTGGCCGGGATGACGAACGACCCGGTGATGTTCAGTGCCACCCGCTTCCTGGCGGGGCTGGGCATCGGCGGCGTCATGCCTAACGTTGTCGCACAGATGACCGAGTACTCGCCGCGCAAGGTGCGCTCCACGATGGTCACGCTGATGTTCAGCGGCTATGCGGTGGGCGGCATGCTCGCCGCGGTCCTGGGCAAAGGGCTGATCGAAAGCTACGGCTGGCAGTCCGTGTTCCTGGCGGCGGCGCTGCCGGTAGTGCTGATCCCGTTCATCCTGAAGTCGCTGCCAGAGTCGATGCCCTTCCTGCTCAAGCAAGGGCGCCACGACGAGCTCAAGGCCATCGTCGCGCGGCTGGATCCTGGCTTTCGTCCGACGGCCAGCGACCACTTTGCGCTGCCCACGGCGGACAAGGCCAGCAACGCGCCGGTACGCCACCTGTTCCAGGATGGTCGCGGCTTCAGCACGGTGATGTTCTGGATCGCTTTCTTCATGTGCCTGTTCATGGTCTACGCGCTGAGCTCCTGGCTGACCAAGCTGATGGCCAGCGCCGGCTACAGCCTGGGATCGGCGCTGACTTTCGTGCTGACGCTGAACTTCGGCGCCATGATCGGCGCGGTGGGCGGCGGCTGGTTGGCTGACCGCTTGCACATCAAGTGGGTGCTGTTCTCGATGTACGTGTTGGCGGCCGTGTCGATCACGCTGCTTGGCGTTCCCATGCCTACTGAGGCGCTGTTCCTGGTCGTTGGCCTGGCTGGTGCCTCGACCATCGGCACGCAGATCGTCACCTACGCCTACGCCGGGCAGTTCTACCCGATGGCGATCCGCTCCACCGGCATCGGCCTGGCCTCAGGCGTCGGCCGCAGTGGCGCGATCCTGGCGCCGATCGTGATTGGCGCGCTGGTTGGCATGACACTGCCGCTGCAGCAGAACTTCATCGCCATCGCTATTCCCGCGGTGATTGCCGCGGCCGCCGTGGCGATGATCAATCACGGTCGCGCTGCTTCTGCACACCAGCAGAGTGTGAAGGTGGTTGGCTCCGGCCCGGCGCCCATGGGTGCTGGCATCGAGCGCAAGTGAGGCCGAGGCGAGGCAGCCACATGGACACCTTGACAATCCGTGCGCGTGCCAGCGCTGGCGCAGCAGCGTGGGCGCTTGTCGCCACGGTGCAAGCTCAGCCCATGAGCACAGCCGAGCGCTTCGGCCAGGACATCGATGCACAGATCGAGCGTCATTACGCCAGCGTGGAGCGTGTCTACAAGGACATCCATGCGCATCCCGAACTCGCGTTCGAGGAGGTCAGCACCGCGCGCACGCTCGCCAGCGAGCTGCGTACGCTGGGCTTCGAAGTCACGGAGGGCGTTGGCAAGACTGGTGTCGTTGGACTGCTTCGCAATGGGGCCGGTCCGACAATCCTGGTGCGCACCGAGCTCGACGCGCTGCCGATGGAAGAGAAAACCGGCCTGCCTTATGCGAGCAAGAAGCGGGTCAGCTACGAGGGGAAGGAAACCTTCGTTGCCCATAGCTGCGGGCACGACCTGCACATGGCGAGCTGGGTCGGCACCGCCAAGACGCTGGCGGGTCTGAAGGGCCGCTGGCAGGGCACGCTGATGTTCGTGGCCCAGCCCGCGGAGGAGGTCCTGGGTGGCGCAAAGGCGATGCTGGAAGATGGCTTGTTCAAGCGTTTCGGCAAGGCGGACTTCGCGTTCGCGCTGCACAGTTGGCCCATGGCCTATGGCGAGATCGGCTTCAACGTCGGCGCGGTGACATCGAGCTCCGACGTCTTCGAGGCGCGGTTTCACGGGCGCGGTGCGCACGGATCGGCCCCGGACAAGTCGATCGATCCGGTGCTGATGGCGTCGCGTTTTGTCGTCGACGTGCAGGGCGTGATCAGCCGCGAGAAAGACCCGTTCCAGTTCGGCGTGTTCAGCATCGGCTCGATCCAGGGCGGCACCACTGGCAACATCATCCCGGACAACGTGCTGCTGCGGGGCACCTTGCGCAGCTACGACCCGGCCGTACGCGCCAAGATGCGCGAGGGCATACAGCGCACCGCGACCGCCACTGCAGCCATGTCTGGTGCGCCCGAGCCGGACGTGAAACTCGTCCCGAGCGGTGACGCGACGATCAACGACACAGCCCTGGTTGAGCGTGCCGAAGCCTCGCTGAAAGCGGCCTTCGGTGCCAAGGTCAAGCGCCTGCCTCCCATCACGGCAAGCGAAGACTTCGCCGAATACGGCGCAGCAGGCGTGCCGTCGATGTTCTTTCTCGTTGGCGTGTACGACCCAAAGGACGTCGAGGCCGCACGCCAGCCGCAAGGCAAGCCACTGCCAGGCAACCATTCGCCGTTTTTCGCGCCGGTGCCCGAACCGTCCATCAAGACGGCTGTCAAGGCCATGAGCCTGGCTGTGCTGAGCACACTGCAGAACTGACTCGCAACATGCGTGCCATTCCATGCAGAGGCTGGCCGCGCAGCAATGTCGTCCTGCCGGGCCTATGCCAAATGGATCGGTCCTTGAGGCGGACCCAGCGCGCGTTTCGGACGGCAGGCGCTGTCGCAGTGCGCCGTAAAGACGCTCCACCAGTAATCGATCGCTCAACACCCATTCAACTGGAGACCACATGAACATTTCCGGGATCGCACGCCGGACGCTGATCGCAGCGGCTGTGTTCCTTGCCGCCGCGGCGCAGGCACAAGGCTCCGAGGAGCGCACGATTCGCATGGGCCATCCCGTCAACGCGGATCATCCCATCAGCATCGGCACCAAGAAGTTTGCCGAAATCGTGTCAGCCCGCAGCGGCGGCAAGGTCAAGGTACGCGAGTACCCGGCACTGCAGTTGGGCAACGAGATGCAGCAGCTGTCCGCGCTGGCAGGCGGCGTGCAGGAGATGTTCGCGCCGGGCACTCCGCCGGTGGCCACCATGGTCAAGGAGTTCGGCCTGCTGGACCTGCCGTTCCTTGTCAGCACGCCGGCGCAGGCGGATGCCCTGTTGGACGGTCCGTTCGGCCAGGCCTTGCTCGCCAAGCTGCCGGAGAAGGGCTTGGTCGGCCTGGCCTTCTGGGAGAACGGCTTCCGCCACGTGAGCAACAGCAAGCGGCCGATTCAGCGGCTGGAAGACCTCGATGGTCTGAAGATCCGGGTGCAGCAGAACCCGGTCTTCATCGACACCTTCAAGGCGCTGCGGACCAATCCGGTGCCCATGTCCTTCGCGGAGCTGCATGGCGCCCTGGAGAGCAAGGCGCTCGATGCACAGGAGAACCCGTACCTGATCACGCGCACGGCCAAGCTGTACGAGGCCCAGAAGTATCTCAGTGCCACCGGCCATGCGTATGGCGTCATCGTGGTGCTGGTGAGCAAGAAGTTCTGGGACAAGCTCTCTGCCCAGGAACAGCAGCTCCTGCAGACCGCCGCGCTGGAAGCCCGCGACCATGAACGCCAGGCAAGCCGCCAGCAAGCCCGCAAGGCCGTAGAGGAACTCAGGTCGTCCGGCATGCAGTTCAACGAGGTATCCAACTCGGAGCGCGAACGGATGCGTCAAGCCACGCGGCCGGTGGTGGAACGCGTGCTTCAGAGCTATGACCCGACGCTGGTCCGGCTCCTGCGCTCGGAGCTGGAGCGCGTCAGCGGCTTTCAATAGGCCTTGCTCAGCTCTTCATCAGCAAGCAAGCCCATGGCGCTTGTGACCGGGTAAGCGTCATCCGTATCACTCCCAGGAGGAGGCATATGCCCAACCGTCGAACCGTCATGGCTGCCTTGAGCGTGGCCTGCGCTGGCCATGCCTTTGCACAGGATCCGGCGTTCCTATCCAAGCCCGTGCGCTGGATCGTCCCGTTTCCGCCAGCGGGTGCCATGGACGTGATCGCGCGCGCGCTCGCCGAGCACATGGGTCGCGCACTGGGTCAGAGCTTCGTGACCGAGAACAAGCCGGGAGCTGGCGGCAACATCGGGATGGACCTCGTCGCCAAAGCGCCAGCTGACGGCTACACGATGATGATCGTGGCCAACGGCATGGCGGTGAACTCCTTCCTGTACAGCAAGCTCAGCTTCGACGCCGTCAAGCACTTCGAGCCCGTGTCGTTGGTGGCGATCGTGCCCAACGTGCTGGTGGTGCCAGCGGCCAATCCGGCGCGCTCGGTGGCCGACGTGATCGCTCAGGCCAAAGCCAAGCCGGGCGCCATCACATACGCCTCGGCCGGCAACGGTACTTCGCTGCACTTGGCGGGCGAACTGTTTGCCTCGATGGCAATGGTCAAGCTTCTGCACGTGCCCTACAAGGGCAGTGGCCCGGCGATGAATGACCTGCTGGGCGGGCAGGTGGACCTGATGTTCGACAGCATTACTTCAGCACGCCCGCACATCGAGTCCGGCAAGCTGAGGGCCCTGGCTGTGACCACGCGCACGCGCTCCACCGCACTGCCGCAGATACCCACCGTTGCGGAAGCCGGGTATCCGGGATACGAGCCTCACCCTGGTTCGCCGTGTACCTGCCCGCGGGCACTCCGCAGTCCGTGACTTCCAAGCTCAACCAGGCGCTGCTCGACGCGCTGCGCAAGCCAGAGGTACGCCAACGCCTGGCGCTGATCGGTGCCGAGCCGGTAGGAAGCACACCAGAACAGCTGCGCGTGCACCTGAAGTCCGAGATGGACAAGTGGGGGCGAGTGATCACCGAGCGCGGTATCCGAGCCGATTGAACGTGCTTGCGCCGCATTCACCGATGGTCCTTGTTTCGGCGTGCCGTTACTCACAGTGATCCAGGGCTGGCAGCCAACCCATTGGTAGGGGCCGTACGCCGTGAGGCATTTCCAATGTCAACCGAAGGGCTCAATTGCCCGCTTGAATCGAGTTTTCATGTCCACTGAGCACACCATGTCCCCGGCCGAGCTGGCCCTGCGCGATGCCGCCCGCGAGTACCACCGCTCGCCCTCGCGCGGCAAGATCTCCATCGCCCCGACCAAGCCGCTGTCCAACCAGCGCGACCTGTCGCTGGCCTACTCCCCGGGCGTGGCCTACCCGTGCCTGGACATCGAACGCGA
>NZ_AUMO01000077.1 GCF_000430725.1 Azohydromonas australica DSM 1124 | reverse complement strand
GCAGCCGGACCTGGACAAGATCCGCTGGAAGAACGCCTGCGAGCTGCTGCACCTGGACCCGGCCAAGCTGGGCCGGCCCGCAACGCAACCGGCGGTGGTGAGCGCATGAAGCTTGCCCGCTGTACCGACGGCGGCGCGCCGTTCTGGGCCGTTGTCGAGCCCGAGAAGGGGACGCTGCGTCCCATCGAAGGCTCGGTCGCGCAATGGGGGCCTGCGCTCACGAGAGGCGAAGGGGAAGCCGCGCTGCGCTTCACCGGCGCACAGCGGCCCATCTCCAGCGTGCGGCTGCTGCCACCCATCGAGAGGACCAACCGTGTCGTCGTCGCCGGCGCCAACTACGCCAAGCACCTGGCGGCCGACTTCGGCATCAAGTCGCACAGCCAGCCCATCGCCTTCCTCAAGGCCCATGGTGCGCTCATCGGCGCCAATGACGCTCTGCGCTACCCGCCGCTGACCAAGGAACTCGACCACGAGGTGGAACTGGTGGCGGTGATCGGCGCCGAGCGCGTGGACCGCAGCAACCCGCTGTCCAGCGTGCTGGGCTACACGGTGGGCAACGACGTCAGCGCGCGCGACCTGCAGCGCAGCGGCCCGCCCGGCGTGGGCATGGACCTGTTCGCCGCCAAGAGCGCCGACCAGACCACGGGCCTGGGGCCCTGGATCGTCACGCGCGACGAGTTCCCGCAAGGCTCGCCGAAGCTGCGCTTGCTGCTGCGCGTCAACGGCGACGTGCGCCAGGACGGCAACACCGCCGAGATGACCTGGGACGTGGGCCAGCTGGTGTCCTTCGTGGATGAGCGCTCGAGCTTCGAGTGCGGGGACGTCATGTTCACGGGCTCCCCGGCGGGTACGGCGCAAGGCAGCGGCAAGTTCCTGCAGCCCGGCGATGTAGTGGAGGCCGAGGTGGAGGGCATCGGCACGCTGCGCAACGTCGTCACGTTGATGGATTGAACCCAGACAGAAAGAAAGACTTCATGAGCATCACGAACAACAAGGTCGTCGTCGTCGGCGCCGGCCTGATGGGAACGGGCATCGCGCATGCCTTTGCCAGCAGTGGCTTCACCACCGTGCTGGTGGACAGCAATGCTGCAGCCACCGACAAGGCGCTGGCGGCGGTGGCCAAGATCCTGGACGACGGCGTGCGGCTGGGCAAGGTCGAGGCTGCGGCTGCCGAGGCTGGCAAGGCGCGGCTGACGGTCGAGGCGGACCTGGCCGTGGCCGCCGAGGGTGCGGCGCTTCTGGTGGAGACCGTCACCGAGAACCTCGCGGTCAAGAAGCAGGTCGTGTCCACCGCTGCGCCGAAGATGGTGCCGGGCGCGCTCATCGCCACCAACACCTCCGCGCTGAGCGTCACCGAGATCGCCACGGCCGTGGAGCAGCCCGAGCGCGTCGTGGGCATGCACTTCTTCAACCCGGTGCACAAGATGAAGCTGGTGGAGCTGGTGCGCGGGCTCGCGACCAGCGACGAGGCCGTGGCCCGTGCGCGCGAGTACAGCGACGCGCTGGGCAAGACGTCGATCGTCGTCAACGAGGCGCCTGGCCTGACGACCAGCCGCATGTCGGCCATGCTCGGCAACGAGGCCATGTGGATGCTGCAGGAGGGCGTCGCCACGGCCGAGGACATCGACACGGCGCTGCGCATGGGCTTCAACCACCCCATGGGCCCGCTGGAGCTGGGTGACCTCACCGGGTGGGACACCCGGCTGTCGGTGCTGCGCTACCTGCACTCGACGCTGGGGGAGAAGTTCCGCCCCTGCCCGCTGATCATCAAGATGGTCGCCTCCGGCCGCCTGGGCCGCAAGGCTGGCGCCGGGGTCTACCGCTATGACGAGAATGGCCAGCGCATCCCCGGCTCCGGCCTGAAGGCGAGCGTGCTGTGAGCGCCGCCGATGTCGTGATCGTCGGCGCGGCGCGCACGCCCGTTGGCAAGTTCAAGGGCAGCCTGGCCGGCGTACGCGCCGACCACCTCGGGGCCGTGGTCCTCAACGAGCTTGTGAGCCGCAGCGGCCTGAAGCCCGAGGTGGTGGACGACGTGATCTTCGGCTGCGTCACGCAAATCGGCGAGCAGTCGGCCAACATCGCGCGGACCTCGCTGCTGGGCGCGGGCTGGCCCGTCTCGATCCCCGGGCTGACCATCGACCGCAAGTGCGGCTCCGGCGAGGAGGCGGTGCATGTGGCCGCCGGGCTCATCGCCTGCGGCGCGGCTGACGTGGTCGTGGCCGGTGGGGCCGAGAACATGAGCCGCGTGCCCATGGGCAGCAACCGTGCCATCCACGGGGAGGCCTTCGGCTGGATGGCCGCGGATCGCCATGAGCTCACCAGCCAGGGCGAAGCCGCCGAGCGCCTGTGCGACGAGTGGCGCCTGGGCCGCGAGGAGCTCGACGCCTATGCCGTGGAGAGCCACCGCCGTGCCGCCGCCGCGGCCGCGGCTGGGTATTTCCGCCAGGAAATCGTGCCGGTGCCGGTGGCCCAGGTGCGGGAGAAGGGCTTGGAGGACGAGGCAGCGCTGTTCCAGGCCGACGAGACCATCCGCCCCGGCACGGCGATGGAAAAGCTCGGCACGCTCAAGACGAGCTTCCGTCCCGACGGGCGGCTCACCGCGGGCAACTCGTCGCAGATCTCGGACGGCGCCGCGGCGCTGCTGCTGATGTCGGCCGACAAGGCCCGTGCACTGGGCCTCAAGCCCCGTGCGCGCATTCGCGCGGTCACCACTGTCGGTTCGGATCCGACCCTCATGCTCACGGGCCCGATTGCCGCCACCCGCAAGGTTCTCGCCCGCGCCGGCCTCACGCTTGACGACATCGACCTCTTCGAGGTCAACGAGGCGTTTGCGCCGGTGCCGCTGGTGTGGATGAAGGAGATCGGCGTGGCGCACGAACGGCTCAACGTCAATGGCGGCGCCATCGCGCTGGGCCACCCGCTTGGCGCCAGCGGCGCACGGCTGATGACGTCGATGCTGCACGAGCTGGAACGCCGTGGCGGCCGCTTCGCGCTGCAGTCCATCTGCTGCGCCGGCGGCATGGGCACGGCCACCATCATCGAGCGGCTGTGACGGTGGCGCGGCTGCCGCTGGTGCCGCTGGAGGCCTTGCCGGGCGAGCTTGCTCAGGCGGTGCGGCATGGCCGCGCCACCCGCATGCTCAGCTCCACCGTGCCGGTACAGGTCTGGGCGCATCGCCCGCAGGTCGCGCTGGCCTGGCTGGCGCTGCTGGACCAATTCCACAACCATGGTGTGCTCGATGCGCGGTTGCGCGAACTGGTGCGGCTGCGCATTGCCACCTTCACCCAGTGCCAGGCCTGCCAGGTCGCCCGCAAGAGCGACGCGGTCGACACCCGGGACTTGGCGGCGCTGGCCTGCCAGGATGCCGACAGCGAGCACTTCAGCCCGGCCGAGCGCGCGGCGTTGCGCTACGCCGAGCGCTTTGCCGTGGACCCGCATGCCATCGACGATGGCGACTTCGACCACTTGACTGCCCACTTCACGACCGCCGAGATCGTGGAGTTGCAGATGTTCTGCGCGCTGATGCTGGCCGGTGGCCGCATGACGCTGGTGCAGCGCGCCTACGAGGAGAAACCTTGACCACTTCCCTGTACGACATCCCGCTGCAGGCCCTGGACGGGGCGCCCACCACGCTCGAGCCCTGGAAGGGGCAGGTGCTGCTGGTGGTCAACGTGGCATCGCAGTGCGGCCTCACGCCGCAGTACGCAGGCCTGCAGGCGCTGCACGAGCGTTACGGCAACCGCGGGCTGCAGGTCCTGGGCTTCCCGTGCAACGACTTTGCTGCGCAGGAGCCCGGCAGTGCGGCGGACATTCGCGACTTCTGCGACACGCGCTTCGGCGTGACGTTCCCGCTGTTTGCCAAGCTCAACATCAACAGCGAGCCCCGGCACCCGCTTTACGCGGCACTGATTGCCGCGCAGCCGCAGGCACAGCCCTCCGGCGACTCCAAGTTGCACGAAACGCTGGGCAAGCACGGCCTGTTGCCCAAGCACGCCAGCGACGTGACATGGAACTTCGAGAAATTCCTCGTCGGCCGTGACGGCCACGTGATCGGCCGCTTTGCACCCGACATCACGCCGGACGATGCGCGTCTGAGCGCGGCCATCGAGGCGGCGCTGGGCTGATTTCTCAGGCACCATCGTCAATTGCGCAAACGCGTGAGACGATGACGGGAAAGACTCGAACTGCTGTGGCGTTTGCGCTGCGCACCGTCGCGGACACCATTGCCATGGCGCTGCTCATTGCAAGGGCATATCCGCCCGCGCAGCGGGCCCAGCGCGCTGTACGAGGCCGCGAGCACGCAGCGAGGCCCTTGTCACGTGGGCCGCGGTGCTAGCCACGCACGGCCGACCGCGGCATTTCCGTGTTCAACACGCTGCGCTTTTGCCGTGACCCGACACCCGACGGTACACCGCCACGGCATGGAGCAACTGCAGCGCCGCTCCAGCCTGCTCATCGTGTCCGGTGTGCTGCGCTGCGGCCGGCGGCGCGGGACCGCAGGATGTGTCTGACCAGGCGCTGCAGCTGCTCACGGGCAGGGTCGAGCAAGGTCAGCCGCCGAAGCGGATGGGGGCGCCCCGCACGCCCCATCCTTCGGTCCCGCCGCGCAGCTTCCTGCTGTGCCCCTGCCCGCAGCGCGCGGCGTTTCGGGGGGCGATGTGACGACACGGCGCACTGGCGCTGTGAGCGGCCAAGCGGCCACGCCGGCCCTGATCAGCCGGGCCCTGGCCGGTGCCCCGTTTGCCGAGACAGCAGCGAGGAGTGCTGAGCGAGCCTGGCGGCTCCCCAGGCGCCTTCCAGGACCCAAGGACACACATGCCTGCATCGACCGTGACACCTGACGAGCATCGCCTGCTGCCGCTGGCAGGCGGGCACAACTTTCGCGACCTTGGAGGCTACGAAACCGCGGACGGCCAGCGCGTGCGCCGGCATGTCCTCTACCGCTCGGGCAAGCTCTCGGGGCTGACGTCGCAGGACGTGGCGCTGCTGGCATCCAAGAGCATCCGGGTCGTGTGCGACCTGCGTACACCCGTGGAGCGCGAGAAGGAGCCATCGGTCACCGGCTTCAGCGCGTGGCATCGGGGCTGGGACTACGACGCCGGCCACAGCCGCCTGCGCCAAGTCGCTGCCGCCCGGGAAGCCACCCCGCAGGATGTGCATGATGCGCTGGCGGCGACCTACCGGAAGATGCCCTGGCACTTTGCCGGCCCGTATGGATGCGTCTTCAACCACATTGTCAGCGGAGACGTGCCGCTGGTGTTCCATTGCATGGCGGGCAAGGATCGCACCGGGCTGTTGGCCGCCCTGATCCTGCGGGTGCTGGGTGTCCCGGAAGCGACGGTGCTCGCCGACTACCTGCTCACGGACCGCTGCCTCGACATCGATGCACTGGTGGCAACCCCGCGTGCAGCGGGCTCCGATGCCGCTGCCGCTGGCTTCGCCTACCTGCAGGCCATGCCGCCCAACCTGCGCGCCCCGCTGCTGAAGTGCCATCCGGCCTATTTGGAGGGCGCACTCAGGGCGGTCGAGGCCCGGCACGGCTCGGTGCTGGGCTACATGCACGAGGCGCTGGGCGTCGGTGGCGATGGTATGGCTGCCCTGCGCCATCGGCTGCTGGAGCCCGCCGGCCAAGAGGCCGGACCAGGCCGCCGCGCCTGAGGCGGGGTGCTGCGGCACCCGCCAAATCAGGAAATCACGACGCGGTCGTGCATCCGGGTGAAGCGGGCCTGCAGGCCCGCCGCCGCGCTGATCGCCTCGGTCTCGTCCGCGATCTCGCCAAACAGCGCATCGTTGGCATCCAGGAAGGAGGGCCGTGTGGCCTCGTCAGCAAACACCGGCGTGAAGGCGACCCGGGCGATGCGTCCGTGCTCGATGTCGATCCTGGCCGCCAGGCCCTTGCGCTTGTGCTTGCCGACGACGGCTCTGACGCCGATGGGCGTGTCGCCGGTGTCGCGTGGCCCCTTCATCAGGAACTTGCCCAGCGAGTAGAAGACCACCTTGCCCTTGTAGACCTCGATGCCCTTGGTCACGAGCGTGCCGTGGCCCAGGATCAGGTCGGCGCCATGGTCGATGCAGGCACGCGCGGCCTCGCGCTGGTAGTCGCCGATCGCCACGCGGTCTTCCAGCAGGCCCCAGTGGACGCTGAGCACCACGATGTCGGCCTGCTCACGTGCCGCGCTGATGCTGGCGCAGACCGCTGCCAGGTCCTTGCGGTCCACCAGTGTCCCGATCTGCGGCGCCAGCCCCCAGTCGTTCCAGTTGGGGTTGTGGAAATAGCTGTGCCGTCGCAGTGGGGCGACGCCGGGTGTGCGGCGCCCGGCGTGGGCACCGGGCAGCAGTGCGGCGGTGCAGCCCACGAATGCGACCTTCACGCCATTGCGCTCCAGCACCACCGGCGCCAGCGCCTCGGCGATGTTGCGGCCTGCGCCTACCGGCGCGATGCCTGATTCCCGCATGAGCTCCATGGAGCGCAAGAAGGCCCGGTAACCGGCGTGCATCGAGTGGTTGTTGGCGAAGGACAGGACATCGAAGCCCTTGGCTGCCTTGAGGCGGATGGCTTGCGGATCCCCCGGAGTGAACAGGTCCTCGCCCTCCACGTCGTCGTTGAGGTGCGCTTCGACGGGATGAGTGTCCCCTGCCTCTTCCGCGTAAGGCCATTCGCAGTTGCCAAACGTGAAGTCGGCTGCCTGCAGGACGGGGGCGGCGGGGTCAAGCAGTGTCGCGTCGTAGCGGGCGATCATCACGTCGCCCACCCCCACGAGCGTGGCGCATCCCGATGTGGTTTTCGTGGTCACGGTGTTGCTCCTAGGCCCGGCGGTCACTGTCCAGATACCGCGACAGGCGCTGCGTGGCGAAGTCGAGCAAGGCCCCGGACCGGTTGACGCTCTTGCCGTTGCGGAAATCCCGGATGGAAATCACTGCATGCTTGAGCGCAGCGATGGCTTCGTAGTACTCGAAATGCGGCATCGGACGGCCGTAGAGACGCTCGAAGCCACGTATCGCGGCTTCCCGGTCGGGGATGCCGGCGATGCGCTGGTGACCAAGGCGCAAGCTGAAGAGGTCTTCCGCGTACAGCCACCAGGCCAGGTCGATCTCGGCCGGTCCGAGCGTCGCCACCTCGAAGTCCAGTAGCGATGCCACGCGCAGGTCGGCTGCGAACATCGTGTTGCCCATCCGGGCATCGTTCCAGACCAGTCCGGCGTGCTCCACTGGCGGCCGATGCTCCAGCAAATGGCGCAGCGCCCGGTCCAGCAGCGGATAGGGCTCGCCTTGCGCAGCCCAGGCAAGCCACCGGCCGATGAAGTGCTCCAGGTAGAAGCCGGCATCCGGCGCCTGCTGCAGCTCCCGCGCCATGAAGCTGAAGTGCTGCCAGCCGATCCGGTGGAGCTTGGCCATCTCCGCGATGGCGTTCCACCATGCCCGCTCGCGCTGTGGGGCCGTCAGTTCAGCGGCGAACCAGCCCTGTGCGTGGTAGCTCGGGAAATCGGCGGGCACCCGTCCTTCGACCCGCTCCATGAGAAAGAAAGGCGCCCCCAGGATCCCGGCATCCTCCTGCGCCAGGAACAGGCCCGGGACGGCCACGTCGGCAGCATCGGCGATCGCGGCCATGGTCCGGTAATGATGCAGCACGTCGGACTGCAGCGGACAGGCCGCTCCGCGCTGGATGCGAGCCACCAGGTCCCGCTCGTGCCCCACGCCCTGCTCCCGCCAGCTCAGCTTGAACAGGATGGTCCGGCTCGACGATCCCTGTGCCGGCTCGACCGGGTCGCTGATGTCCAGGTCGCAGGCGCCAGGCATCCGCGTGGGCAGCCAGCCGCGCAGGCGTTCCATCAGAGCGGCGGTGCTGAGGGGAGCGGCATGTTCCTTCAACATGGAATGGTTACGGCTCAACGCCGGCTCCAAGCAGCTTGCGCAGCCCCGAGGCGATCGGCCGTGCCCCTTGGCCCAGACGCACGGTGCGCCGCGGTGCCTTGCCAGCAGTCAGCAGCGGGATGGTTTCCAGGTCCTCAGCCGCGCAGAAGAAGCGCTCGACCATGTGCATGCCGCCCTGGCCCCAGTGGTCGACGTTGGCCAGCCAGGCCTGCATGCCGTAGACCGGCCAGCGGCGAAAATGTGCCCAGGCGCTGTCCTGGTCCGGCACGTCGCGCGCACCCGTGGCCGACAAGGCTTCGCGGTAGTGACGGATGAGCTCGGCCGCCGAGGTGCGACGCTCCTCGATCGTCAGGGCGCCCAGCATGAAGTAGGTGACGTCACGCCAAGGCTGGCCCTGGCGCACCAGCTGCCAGTCGTGCCAGACACGCTCGCCGCCGGCACGCAGGAAACTGTTGCCCTGGTGCGAGTCGCCATGCACCAGGCAGCGTGGCCCGGGCTGCGTGCGCGCGAACTCCGCCAGCTCGTCAAAGGCGTGCGCCAGCAGCGTCGGCTGGTCGTAAAGCCAGCGCGGCAGGAAGGCCTGGTAGCTCGGCTTGGCCAGGTTCAGTTTGATGTAGTTGTACATGCGCAGAACCTGATCGGTGTCGACCGGCGTGTTCATGGAGGTCTGCAGCCAGGACTGTGCCGCCAGCAGCGGGCTGTCCCACAAGGCGCCATGCAGCGCCGCCAGCGACTCCAGGCCCCTGGCCACCCCGTCCACGCCGAGGTGGTGCGCGCTGTTGCCGAAGTCGCCTTCGGCCACGCCCAGGTCTTCCATCACCACAACGCCCCGGCCCCCACCGTCGCCGTCCCAGTCGGCGTAGTACGAGCGCGGCACCGGAGCCTGCAACTGGTCACGCATCAGGTGGTAAAAACGTGCCTCGAACTCGCAGATATCCCCGCTCTCAAATCCCTCCGACCAGTTGGACTTCAGGCACACCTGGCTGGGAATGCCGGCGGCTCGTCCAACCTCGTTGAGTTCCAGTGCCACGCGCAGCTTGGTGGTGTGGCTGTTTTTGATCTCCACCACCGACAGGCCATGCACCTCGATGCCGGTGTAGCGGTGCGCCAGCAGGCGGCTTAGCCACTGCGAGTTGACCTCGTGCAGGTGGCGTGGCAGGCGGCCCTGGCGTGTGGGGTAGGGACGGTCCGATGCCGTGGGCGGCGAGGCGTCGGCTGCGTGTGTCTGGAGCATGCAGCCAGCGTAGCGAGCGCCCTGCGACGCGGACAACTGCTGCGCTCAGCTTTGTCTATCGCCGAACGCACCTGACGTATCGATGGCCGACAGGCTGGTGTAGTTAAGACTTGTCACAAGTCAAGAGGCCGGATGTCAGAAAGAAGAAAATACAAGGGTTGCTGGCAACTCTCCGGGACGAACACGGCAGCCCGTGGTGCAAACCTGCACAAGGCCGCCCGGCTCTTGCAGCTTCGGAATTTGCTCCTAAAACAAGAATGATGGACAACCCCCATCGCCTGTGGAGCCTGCGCGACTTGGCGTTGCTGGCGACCGCGCCCGAGCCCGAATACGACGACCTCGTACGGGTGACGGCGCGGCTGTGCGGCACGGCCTCGGCAGCACTGACGCTCGTGGATGGGGAGCGGACCTGGGTCAAGGCCTGCTTTGGCGCAGTGATGCCGGAGGTGGCACACGGGGTGTCGCTGTACGCACAGGCCATCGCCGGCAGTGGTCTGTTCGTGCTGGAGGATGCCAGGCTCGACACCCGCTGGCGGGACACTCTCCTGGTGAAGGAGGCGCCGCACATCGCCTTCTACGCCTGCATGCCGCTGGTGCTGGAGGGCGGGGAGCGCGTGGGCCTGCTGGAAATATTCGATAGCGTGTCCCGACACCTCGATGCCGAGGCCGCGGACCTGCTACGGCTCCAAGCGCGGCAGGCGGTGTGCCTGCTGCAGGCGCGTCTGGATCGCCGGCGATACCAGGAAACCTCGCAGCGGCTGGAGGAGTTGCAGGCCGTGAGCCATGTCGGCACACGGGCGCTGGAGCTGGCAAGCCAGCGCCTGCGCCTGGCCTGTCGCCTGGGCCGGCTCAGCGCCTGGGACTTCGATGTCCTGCAGCAGGCCCTGCACTGGGACGAGGAGCTATTCCACATCTTCGGCTTCGACGTGCACCAGCAGCCCGATGTGGCACAGGTCTTCGAGCATTTCGCACCACCAGATCGGGAACTGCTGCGCGCCGCGTTCGAGAGCTGCTGCCGCGACGCACAGCCCTACGACCTGGTCCTGCGGATGACCAACACCCGCGGCGAAGCACTGTGGACGCGCTCCATCGGCGAGGCCGTGCGGGATGCCGAAGGCCGTGTCGTGCGCGTGCAAGGCGCGTTCCAGGACATCACGCAGCAGGTGCACGCCGTCGAGGAGAGAAACCGCGTCGGGCGCCAGCTCGAAGCGACGCTGGAGCGCATGAGCGACGGCTTTTACCTCCTCGACCGCGACTGGCGCATGCTTTACTTCAACGCTGCGGCCGAACAGGTGCTGGCCAAGCCACGCGCCGCGGTGCTGGGGCGGCGCGTCTGGGAGGTATTTGCCGGGATTGTCGGCTCGGAGCTCGAGCGCACCTACCGCGACGTCATGGCGAGCGGCCGCACTGCGCGGCTGGAGTACCACTACCTGCGCCAGGATCGCTGGTACGACGTCACCGCGTACCCGTCTGACGAAGGCATGGCGGTCTACTTCCGCGACATCACCGAGCGGCGCGCCGAGATAGAAACCTGGCGTCTTCTGGCCGAGGCCATGCCACTGATCGTGTGGACGGCGCGCCCCGATGGGCAGGTCGACTACGTCAGTCCGGCACTTTCTTGCTATGCCGGCTTGCCGGGCGAGCGGTTGCTGTCCGAAGGCTTTGATGCCCTGGTGCATATGCAGGATCGGGCGTGCGCAAGGGACGCCTGGAACAGGGCAGTCCAGACTGGACAGCCTTTAGAGGTCGAGATGCGGCTGAGGCGGGCTGACGGGGTCTACCGCTGGCACCTGGCGCGTGCAGTGCTGGTATCCACCGAGAAGTGCGGTACCCGCAAGTGGTACGGATCGTCCATCGACATCGACGACAACAAGCGGCTGGAGCAGTCGGCGCGTGCGCTGGCCCGTCGGCTGGAGTCCACGATGGAAAGCATCACGGACGGCATCTTCGCGCTGGATCGCGAGTGGCGCTTCACGCTGCTCAACCGGCAGGCCGAGGTGATGCTCAAGCGCCCACGCGACGAACTGCTGGGTCGCAACATCTGGCGGGAGTTCCCGCAGGCAGCCGGCTCGGAGTTCCAGCGACAGTACGAGCAGTGCCTGGCCAGCGGACGCATCGTTCGCTTCGAGGAACCGTTCGCACCACTGGGCGCCCACTTTGAAATCACGGCCTATCCCGCTGAGGAGGGCCTGACGGTGTTCTTCCGGGATGTCACGCAGCTCAAGCAGGCCCAGAGCGACCGCGCTGCGCGCGAGGCAGCGGAACAGGCCAACCAGGCCAAGAGCCGATTCCTTACGCACATCAGTCACGAGCTGCGTACGCCGCTGAATGCCATCATGGGTTTTGCGCAGCTGATGCAGCTGGACGCGCAGACGCCGCTGGCGCCCAACCATGTCGAGTGGGTGCGCAAGATCCATGCTGCCGGTGAGCACCTGCTGGCCATGATCAGCGAGATGCTGGACCTTGCCCGCATCGAGGCCCGGGGTATCGAGCTGCGCCTGGAGTTGCTGGACATTCACGCGGTAGCCACGGCCAGCCTGGACGTCATGGAGCCTCAGGCGGCGGCTGCCGGTGTGTTGCTCACCAACGATGTCCCCATCGGGCTGCCGGCGGTACAGGCCGACGCCCTGCGGCTGCGCCAAGTGCTCCTCAACCTGGTGTCCAATGCCGTGAAGTACAACCGTCGCGGTGGCTGGGTGCGCGTGTCGGCCCAGGTTGTCGGCGATCGCATGCGCCTTGACGTGGAAGACACCGGTCAAGGCTTGAGCGACGAGCAGCTCGAGCAACTGTTCCAGCCTTTCAAGCGCCTGGGTGCCGAGCGCTCTAAGGTCGAAGGCACCGGTATCGGGCTCGTGATCGCCCGACGGCTGGCACAGCTCATGCACGGCGACTTGCGCGCCGCCAGGGGGGCAGCTGGCGGCAGCGTGTTCACGCTGGAGCTTCCCATTGGTGAGGCCGCGGCCGATCCGGACCAGTCCCCAACGGGCTGAACGTGTTCGACATGCATGGCGCGAGGGGCTGCGGCGGCGGTTCCTCACAGCCCGTCACTGCATCGCGCTGTCGACCGATGCCCCTGGTGCGCAGGGCCGAGTGCGCATGCCCGCTGCGCTTCGGCAGCTTCTGGACCAGGCCAGCCGATGGCCCTGTGTCGTGCAGCAGATCGATGCGCAGTCGCACGGGACGTGCAGCAGCGATCAGCCGACATGCCTGTCGAGTGCATCGGCGTCGTTGCCGACGACCCGGTCACGCTGCTGCTTGGCGATGTAGAGCCGGTGGTCAGCGCAGCTCAACAGGCGCTGCAGGTCGCACTGCAGCGCGGGCTCCGTTGTGCTGGCCACACCTGCACTGAAGCGAATGGGGGGCGCTGCGCTGTCGGCCAGGAGGTTGGCTCGTACGCGCTCGGCCACGCGCACGGCTTCAGCGGCAGCGGTATCGGGCAGCACGAAGAGAAACTCCTCGCCGCCCCAGCGGCCCAGCAGATCGCTGCGCCGCAACCCGGCCCGCGCGCGTGCCACGAAGCGTTTGAGAACCGTGTCGCCTACGTCATGGCCGTGCTGGTCATTGATCTTCTTGAAATGATCCAGGTCACACAGCACCACCGACAGCGGTTGGCCGCGACGGGCGCGCGCGAGCTCGCGCTCGAGTTGCGGCAACAGGCCGTGACGGTTGAGCGCACCGGTGAGCGCGTCGGTCATTGCGGTGGCGGCGAGCTTTTCGCGCAGGTCCTGGTACAGGCACTGCAGGAAACCTGCTGTGCTGAACAGCGCCCACAGCATCTCTACCAGCAACCCACGCCGGGCTACCTGTTCCGAGGACGCGGCTGACGTGTCCAGCAGGAGCAGGTTGCTTATCAACATCAGCCCCGCCGTCGCAGCCAGCAGCCGTCCGCCCCAGGTGCGGCGTGCCAGCATCAGTGCCTCGCGCAGCAGCAGCATGCCCACGAGCAGCAGCCCGGCCAGGAAGATGTACAGAAACAGCGTGATGTCCAGCACGGTATCCAAGGCGACTACGGTGATACCCGCCAGCAGCGAGTGGCGTAGCAGGTGGCTGCGGCGCACTTCGCGCCCGCGCAGGCCACGCAGCCCCATCGCCTGCCAGTACAGGCCGCACAGCATCAGCGGCAGCATCAGTGTCATGCCCGGCAGATGCAGGCCCAGGAACGCGAAGACCTCCTCCAGCGGGGTCATCAACCGGGAGAGGATCAACAAGGACGCACCGATGAGCCAGGTGTCGAGCCGGACCGCGGCCGTATCCAGGCCCAGCCGCGTGACCAGCAGCACCACCCCCATGGCCGAGGCAAGGATGATGTTGAAGACAACGAGGGCCGGGGTGTCGATCAGGGTCAGGGCATGCATGTTTGCGCTATCGGCCGCTGCACAGCCGGCTCGATACCGCGGCGGTTGCAGCGTGTGCACTGCTGCACACGCCCGGGCCGCATGTCATGCCCAGGACGCGCGGCCGCGGGTCGGCCCTGCACACAGGGCTCGACGCAGGAAGGGAATGCCGCCAGGCGCGTCGGGCTCAATCGAGGTCGAGCAGCACCTTGATGCTGTCATCCACGGCCGCCTTGTCGATGTAGCCTACCGCCTTGGGGTTGGCCGCCACGGTCTTCTTTACCTCGGCGGCGTTCGCAAGTTCCCTGGGCGCCTGTCCCTTGCCCGAGAACAGCAGGCGCGACCAGATGGCCTTCACCTGCGCCAAGTCGCGCCCGGCCACCTTCCTGTAGAAAGCGGCGCGGATGGGGGACGAATCCGGCTGGTCCAGCGGCGTCAGCGAGGTGTTCCGGCCCAGGAAAATCGCGGCCGCCTGCTCCTTGCTCAGTGCCGGGGCCAACGGGTGGCCGACGACCACGATGCCGGCGTGGGCGGTGGTGAGCACCAGCGTCAATGCGACGCCTGCAACGACTTGCTTCTTGCGCATCGCTATGGCCTGCTTCAGAACACGAAGTCCATGGCCACGCTCATCGCGCGCACGCTGGGTTGTCTGGCAGTGAAGCCCGGCGTCGGATCGACGAAGGCGTATTTCGAGTGCCGTGTGGCTTCGATCTGGGCCTTCAACGCCACGTTGCGGGCCACGTCCCAGCGCAGGCCCACCGCTCGCGTCGTGCCGTCCGGCGCGTTGACGCCGAAAGAAAGGCCTTCAGGCATGAAGCGGGCATAGGTCGCGTAGGGCGTCAAGCTGCCCAGGCGCAAGCCGGCACTGACGTAGAAGGCGGCGTGGTCGAGAAGACCCATGGCGCTGTAGCTGCGCCAAATGTATTCGCCCACCGCAATGAACCTGCCGTCGTCGTACTGCGCGCCGATGTCGGTGAAGGTGTCGTCGCCGCTGGGGACCGGGGTACCAGAAAACGTCGCCCCCTTGCCCAGCGTCCTGCTGGCGCGCAACGTCCACGCGTTCCTTTCCGCCGTGACCGCCACCGAGTAAAGCCGCCGGTATTTCAGGTCGGTCCTGACTGCCAGAAACAGCGGCGCCTCGCTGGTGCCTGCCGAGGCTTGCACGCCCAGGTTGACCGGACCGTCGCTGCTGCGCCACAGCAGCTGTGCGCCATCGAAGGACGTGTGCGCGTAAGGACCGTACACCTCGTTGGGAGCACGCAGCCAATGGATGGCGTAGCCGACGTTGCGGGTGTCCGAGACCATGAAGATGGGCAGCACCAAGCGGCCCGCGCGCAGGTCCAGGCCTTGCATCGGCGTGGACTGGACATACAGCCACTCAAGCTGGGGACCTTCCCGGCCATCACGCCGGCTGGTCAGCACCTGGCCCACGGCGGAGAAGGCCTCGTCGACGTGCAGTGTGGCCTGCAGGCCCAGGCGCGAGTCCACGCCAAGGTCCACCGAGCGGTCCGCGCCCTTGTGCTGGCGGGGACTGCTGCGGAACTGGACTTCGTCGGTAGAGGCCCTGACTGCGCCCAGCGTGCCATAGCCGCCGAAAGTGAAGGACGCCTCGGCCCAGGCACTGAATGCACACGCGCCCAGAGCAGCCAACACGGCCACCGTGCGCATGGAAGGGAATGTCTCGTACATCGCGTTCTTGATTGCGTCACCGCGCCGCCCTTCGGGCTTGAGGGGCGGCACGCAGGCAGCGGGCTGCTCGGGAAGCCCTTGTCAGGCACTGCCCGAGCCAGGTGCGTTCGCTGACGCCTGCTGCGGTATCGGCAATCGGCCACAGGAATGTGAACGGCGGATTGCCAAACCGTTCACGTTCTGCATTTCATTGAGCACCGGGATAACCCTGCAATGAGCTCCTGCTCGGTGTCACTCCACCGCTGCCGCGCCAGGGGGGTGGCACGGCTCAAGGGCAGTTCGCTCATCGATGCTGACACGCCGGGTCACGAGCAGCAGCAGCACGGCTGCGGCCGCCGACCCCAGCAGCGCAGTGGTCAGCGAGGAGCGATCCGCCACGGCACCCCATAGCGCCGCACCGCCGGCACTGCCGCCCATGATGCTCATCTGGTAGATCGCCATGCCGCGCGCGCGCAGCGCGGTGGGCAGCACGAGCTGAGCCGACATGGTCAGCGTGTTGGCCACGCACAGCCACACCGCGCCCGACAGCGCCAGCGCCGGCGCCAGTGTCCAGGCATCGGGAGCCCACACGGCGGCCACGGTAGCCGCGGCGTAGAGCCACACGCCGGCGTCCACGATGCGATCACGCGCCGCCGCGGCCGGCAATCGGGGCAGGGCGAACGCGGCCAGCACGGCCCCGGCGCCCATGGCCGCCAGCAGCGCGGTGTAAGTCGTGGCGTCGGCGCCGATGCGCTTGGCTAGCAGTGGCAGCAGGGCCACCAGCGCTACCGACTGCGTGAAGAAGACAAAGGCGCGCAGCAGCACGGCCCGCAGCACGGGCGAACCGTGCACATGGCGCAGGCCCTGGCCGATGGCCGACAGCATGGGCGTGCGTGCCACGGGCCTGGCATGCGTGGCCACGCGGGCACGCAGGATCAGCCAGCATGCCAGTACCGACATCGCAGCATTGAGGACGAACACTGCCACGGTGCCCAACGAGGCCAGCACGGCCCCAGCCACGATCGGACCGACAACCCGCGTCAGGTTGATGGCCACGGCGTTGAGCGTGAGCGCTGCGGCCAGCTGCTCGCGCGGCACCATGTCGGGCACCAGCGCAGAAAACACTGGAAAGCGCAGCGCCAGACCCACGCCATTGAGCAGGCATAACACCAGCAGCGTGACGGGCGTCATCGCGTCGGTTGCCGCCAGCACGGCCAGCACCGCGGCCGTCAGCGCGATCCAGGCCTGTGCGAAGGCCAGGAAGCGCCGGCGCTCCAGCGAGTCGGCCAATGCGCCACTGGCCAGCCCAAGCAGGAACAGCGGCAGCGTGCCTGCAGCCTGCACGCCGGCCACCAGCAGCGGGCTATCGGTGAGCTGCGCCATGCGCCAAGCTGCGACCACCTCGTGCATCCACATGGTCATGTTGCCGGCCAGCCAGGCCAGCCACAGCATGCGAAACGCCGGGCGTGACAAGGGGGCCCGCAGCCCGGGCGTCGCGGCCTCAGCCACCGCGGCGTGCCATGTCGACGAGGTCGGCCATCGTGGGGTTATGCGCCAGCATGCCGCCGTCGGCGATGTAGGTCTGCCCGTTGATGTAGCGCGCTTCAGCGGAGGCCAGGAAGCACACCAGCGCGGCGATGTCCTCGGGCTCGCCGAACTCCGGCACCAGCAGGTGGCGCTGCATGACCTCGATCACGGAGGCCGCGGCACCCCGGGTGCCGGGCGTGAGCACCAACCCAGGTGCCACGGCGTTGCAGCGGATGCCCTGCTTGCCGTGGTGCGTGGCGATCTGGCGTGTCAGGCCGATGATGGCGGCCTTGGACACGCTGTAGGCCATGCGCGTGATGTCGCCGGCGAAGCCGCCGGTGGAGGCGGTGTTGACGATGGCACCGCCGCCTTGCGCGATCATGGTCGGCAAAGCGTACTTGCAGCCGGCCAGGTAGCCGCGCAGGTTGACCGCCATCACGTGGTCCCAGACCTCGAACTCGATGTCGATGGCGTTGTTGTCGCGCCTGTGGATATCCGGCGCGCTGAGCGCGGCGTTGTTGTGCAGCACGTCCAGGCGGCCCAGGCGCTCGACCGTGCCGAGCACGAGGCGCTCGATGCTTTTCACGTCGGCGGCATCGAACACCTGGGCACGGGCTGCAGGGCCCAGCTCGGCGGCCAGGGCCTGCGCGCGCTCCTCGTTGACGTCGGCGATCACGACCGTCGCGCCTTCGGCCACCAGGCGGCGGCAGGTGGCTTCGCCGATGCCCGAGGCGCCACCGGTGACGATGGCAACCTGATCCTCGAAGCGACCGGGATGCGGGCCAGGCAGGTTTGAAGCGGGGCTCATGCCGACACCTCCTTGGCGGCGGCGAAGCCTCGGAATTGATCGAGCTCGAGCGCACCAGGTGCGGGCGGCTTGAGGAAATAGCGCACGTACAGCGCCCCGGGCTCGAAGCGGTAGGTCTCGATGCTCTCGATGGCCAGGTCGGTGCCGACGATGCAATTGCGGTGGTGCACGGCAGCCTCGTTGCCGTTGACGATGGTCGCCACCACGTCGAGCGTGATCTGGTGGTTGTGCTTGTCGTACATCTCCTCGATGACGAACCAGCCGTCGGCCTGTTCGTCGCGGCCGACGTACTCGATTTCCAGCCGCTGCGGTGCCATCTCGCGGTAGAGGGCCAGGAAGCCAGCCTTGTCATGTGCGTTCCAGCAGGCGACCTGGCCGAGCATGAAGCGCTCGACAGCTGCGGGGTCCACGGTGTGCATGGGGGTGTCTCCAGGAAAGGGGCTGCCCTCAGGCGTCGTGCCAGAGGTCGTGTAGCCCGGGATTGGTGGCGGCAATGAACTTTTGCAGTTGCAGCTTCAGCAGCGCGCCCTCGTCGTAGCCGAAGCGCGCCAGCAGCTCGGCTTCGTGCGCCTTGGCCGCGGCCAGCAGGTGCAGCGAGCGGTCACGGCCGTCAGGGGTCAGGGTGTAGCGGGCGGTAGACGAGGGATCGCTGCCGGTGGCCATGACCCAGCCCTGAGCCCGCAGGGATCGCAGTACGGGCTCCACGGGGCCGTCAAGCACGTAGCCCAGCGCCGCCTCCAGCTCGGCGACACCGACGCCGTCGCGCACGGTCAGGGCCGCGACGATGACCCACTGGTGCTCATCGAGGCCGGCCGCGGCGGCACGCTCGCGCATTTCCAGGTGGCACTGGAAGTAGGCACGGCCCAGCAGGTAGCCCAGCAGGTCTTCGCCCAAGCCCCCGGCCACGCGGGCGCTGCGGGCTTGCGGCAACTGCGGGTCACGCCGCGCGGCCAGCGCGTAGCGCCCGGCATGGAAAACCAGCGGCGCGCGCTCGGCCCGATCGAAGGCGAGCACCTCCCCCACGAAGATCAGGTGGTCGCCGCCCTCGTGCTGGAAAGCCGTGCGGCACTGGAAGCGCGCCGCACAGCCTTCGAGCAGCGGTACGCCCCCGAGACCGTCCTCCATCGCCAGCCCTGCGAACTTGTGCGTGCCTGAGCGCGCAAAGCTCGTGGACAACGCTTCCTGATCCGCAGCGAGCACGTGCACCGCCCAGTGCTGGGCCTGTGCGAACACCGGCAGGCTCAGCGACTTGCGTGCCAGGCTCCACAGCACCATCGGCGGCTCCAGGGAGACCGAGTTGAAGCTGTTGGCCGTGAGGCCGACGGGCGCGCCATCGGCCGCCCGCGCGGTGATGACGGTCACGCCGGTGGCGAAGCTCCCCAGCGCGGCACGGAACGCCCGCGGGTCCAGCGCAGGAGCGGTGGGCTGCTGCTCCACGGGAGCGACCGCGTTCACGGCTGGCGCACGAAGTAGCGCACCGACAGCCGCCCGGCATCGAAGCGGTAGAGCTCGATGGTCTCGATGGCCGTCGAGGTGCCGCGCAGCCGGTTGCGGTTGTGGCAGGCCGCCTCGTTGCCGTTGACGACGGCGGCGACCTCCTCGATCTCGATGCGTGCGCTCTGCTGCGCCCACATGCCCTCGAGCACCGCCCAGCCGTCGGCGGCCGGGCCGCGACCCACGTACTCGATCTCCAGGCCCTCAGGCGCAGCCGTGCGGTAGGCCGCAAGGAACGCCGCCTTGTCGCCGGCGTTCCAGGCCTTGACCTGCGCGTGCAGGAAGCCTTCGATGGCTCGGGCGTCCATGCTGTTCAGACCTCCTGGCCACGCACGTTGCGTGCGCTGCCGTTGCGCTTGTCGCTCTCGCCCCAGGCCATCCAGCGGTCGGGCTCGCGCGTGTCGCCCACGCGGCGCCAGCGGCCTTCCTGCTGTGCGGTGATGGGAAAGCCACCGACAAAGTCGATCATCTCGCCCTTGGGATCGGGCACGAACTCCCATTCCTCCTGGCCCTCGAGCACGATGCGTGCGTCCTGCGCGAACCAGCTGCCATCCTTGTGCCGCACCGTCCCTTCGATGTCGGTGGTGCAGCGGATCTCGCCCTTCTCGTTTTGGAAGATGGCGTAGCCGAGGTTGTCATGCCCGACCATGAACGAGCCGGCATCCCAGGTGCCGTCCTTGTAGATGGTGGCGAAGCTCCACCAGATGACGTGCATCTTGTGGTTGACCACCAGGTCCTTGCTCATGTGGATGGCGCCGCCCTCCGCCATCCAGGCCTGGTCCAGCGCGATGACGCCCTTGACCTTGCGGCCCTCGCAGGTGCCCGCCACGTCGTAGAGCTGCGAGACGTAGAAGGTGCCCCAGTCCACGCCGGGCAGATACCACTGCATGCCGTTGCCGATGAGCTTGCCATGCAGGTCAAAGAGGCCCTCTTCGCGCCAGCTGAAGGCGCTGCCCGAGGCGGTCAGGTGCCAGGGCTGGCCCGGCTCGCCTTCCAGGCTGGACCACCAGGCGGTGTCGTTGTCCAGCCCGCGCGCGGGGAACATGGTCAGCGCACGCGGCGCGATCTTCTCCTTGTCGACGCGGATGTGCTTGTTGTCCAGCCGCGTGCTCTGGTAGATGAACTTGGTGGGGTTTGGCGTGCTGCCGGGCGCGTTGAGGGCGCGCACCATCGAGTAGATGTGCCCCTCCTCGTCACGCACGCTGCCGAAGGGCATGTGCTTGGTGAGCTTGAGGCCGAAGTGGTCGCGCAGGTCGGCAAGCTTGGTGCCGCTGACCTTCTGCGGACCTACTAGGCACTGGTAGGCGAAGTCGGCGCGCTCGGGGACGTTCGTGAAGTGACGCATGGGTCGTGTCCTGTCCGGGTTGCTGTCGTACGGGCGGTCGCGGATCGGGCCGCAGCCTCAATCCCAGATCACGTGCACGCTCTTGGCGCCACGCAGGTGCGCGCCCTCGATCCTGGGCAAAGGCTGCTCCGGGTCCAGGCGCAGGTTCGGGCACAGGTCAAGCAGCGCGTTGATGGCACACAGCAACTCGAGCTTCGCCACGAACTGGCCGATGCACATGTGCGGCCCGAAGCCGAAGCCAAACGACGGCTTCTGCCGACGGTCGATGTCGAACACGTCGGGGTTCTCGAACACGCTCGGGTCGCGATTGGCCGAGGCCACCATGCACTGCACGAACGAGCCCTTGGGAATGGTGATGCCGCCGATCTCGACGTCCTCGGCGGTTTCGCGCACCTTGAAGGTGGACGACGGCTCGAAGCGCACCGCCTCGTCGATGAGCTTGGGCACCAGCGTGCGGTCGCTGCGCACGCGCTCCACCAGGCCCGGTACCGTGAGCAGGAACGTCATTGCCGCGCTGAAGGTGCGCGTGGTCGTCTCACCGGCGGCGGGCAGCAGCGAGCGGGCGAAGGTGGCGACCTCGTGATCGTCGAGCTTGTGGCCCTCGTACTCGGCGTTGATGAGCCGGCTGATGAGGTCGTCACCCTTGGCGCCCTCGGCGCGGCGTTGCTTGACCTGCACCATCAGTGCGTCGTACAGGCTCTTGACCGACTGGGCGGCGATCTTGCGGCCTTCCTCGGCCTTGGCCTTGTCAAGCTGGTTGGCAGCCAGCATCGACAGCGCCCAGGCGGCGTACTGGTTGTACTCGTCGGCGTCGTTCTCGGGGAAGCCGACGAGCGCATACATCACCCGCACCGGAAAGTGCAGGCCCATGTCCATGAGGTCGGCCTTCTTCTTCGGCAGCATCGGCAGCACGAAATCCTCGCGCACCACGCGATCGATCTTGGGACGCCACTTGTTCACGTTGTCCGGCATGAAGGCCGGCTGCAGCAGCGCACGCACGTGGCGGTGCGCCTCGCCGTCCATGCCCAGGATCATCAGCCCGTCCCAGACCTTGCCCATGCCCTCGAGGATGAAGCTGCTGGTGAAGCGCTTGGCGTCCTTGAGCACGTTCATCACGTCCTGGTACTTGAACACCGCGTAGGTCGGCCTGGTGCCGGCCTGCAACCCGGCGTTGGTCGGCACGCCAAGGAACTTGGCGATGTAGTCGCCTTCGTAGACGGGCGTTGTCTCGCGCATCTGGCGGCACGCGCCGTAGAGGTCTTCGGTCAAGCCGCGGTAGGTGTCGGACACGCTGGCGTAGGCCTGCTCCAGCTTTTCAGCGTTCGATACGTTGCTCATGATGGTCTCCAGTGGTTGTCTCAGGGTAAGAACTCAAGTGGCCCGCACGGGCGTGCCGGCGGCGCAAGGCTCGTCCACGGCGGTGTCGAACCGCGGGTAGCGGCCCAGTGCCAGCAGCAGCAAGGGACCGAAGAGGAAGCAGGCGATGCACACCAGCAGCAACGGTCCGTAGCCGCCGCCCGAGCGCAGCAGCGCCGCAAACAGGAACGGCGCCGCAGCCGAGCCGACCGTGGCCACGCCCAGGTGCACGCCGAAGACCTTGCCGTAGTCGCGCATCCCGAAGTAGCGCGCCACCAGGTAGGCCGCGATGTCGAACTCCGCACCCGAGCCTGCGCCTACCAAGGCGGTGCCCAGCATGAGCAGCGCCAGAGGTGTGCTGGCGTCGGCGTGCAGGAAAATGGCACAGCCCAGTGCCGGCAGGCTCAGCGTGACGGCCGCCACGCCCGGCGCCCACAGGCGGTCCAACAGCACGCCCACCAGCAGCCGCCCGGCGATGAGCGCCGCGCCGAAGACACTGAAGACGGCACCGGCCGCAGTCGCCGACAGACCCAGGTCACGCAGCAGCGGCACGGTGTTGGCCACCATGCCCACCACGCCTGCCACCACCAGCGCCAGCGCGACGTTGCACAACCAGAACCGATGGCTGCGCACCGCCTGCGCAAAGCGCATCCCCGCCAGGGGCAACGCAGCCGCGGCGCCTGCCTGTGCCTGGGACCGGGTTGGCAGCGCACGCAGGGCCCAGGGCAGCGTCAGCAGCAAGGGCAGCAGGGCCAGCACCACGTAGCCGGCGCGCCAGTCCCACCGACCCACGGCCCAGGTCATGGCCGGGGGCAGCACAGCCGCAGCCACGCCGGTGCCGCACAGCGCCAATGACAGCGCAAACCCGCGGTGGCGTTCGAACCAAAGGTTGACCCACTGGGTCCAGGTCACCGGCGTGGTCCCCAGGCCCAGGAAGGGCAGGAGAAAGTAGCCCAGGTAGAGCCAGCCAATGGAGCCTTGCAGCTGCGTCATGGCCAGCAGCCCCAGCGACAGCGCCAGCAGCGACACGGCGCTGATGCGGCGCATCCCATGGTGTGCATTGAGCCAGCCCACGGCGTTGACGGACAACGCCCCTCCTGCGGCAATGAAGCTGGAGGTGAGCTGCAGCTCGGCGCGTGTCCAGCCAAAGGCTTCCTGCAGTGGGACCACCAGTGCACCGAAGCTGTAGAGCAGCAGCGCGCTGACGCTGGTGCTCACACCGGCGAGGGCCATGAACAGCACGGGCCAGCCGCGCCGGATCTCGCCGTGCGGGCCGGCCGGCAGACCAGCTTGGCTGTGAGACGAGGCCACGGGCTTCAAAGCTGGTCCTCGATGCCCGCGATGGGCGCCATCGTCGCGCCGCCGTCCACCAACAACGACGTGCCGGTGATGTAGGCCGCATCACTGGAGGCCAGGAACAGTACCGCCGCCGCGATCTCCGAGGGCAGGCCCGGGCGGGGCACGGGGAAGGGCCGGGCAATGCGGGCGCTGAAGTCGTCGCTCAGGTGCTCGCGCATGCGGTCGGAGGCAATCAACCCGGGCTCCACCACGTTGACCAGCACCCCTTGGTGGCCCACCTCGTTGGCCAGGCCGCGCGCGAAGGCGTTCATGTAGGCCTTGCTGGCCATGTAGGGGATCAGCCCCGGCGTGAAGCTGCGGTTGGCCGCGCCCGAGGAGATGTAGATCAGCCGCCCCTTGTCGCTTGCGCGCGAGAGCGCCGGCAGCGCATCACGGGCCAACCAGAACAGCGAGTGGATGTTGGCGTGCACCTGGCGGTCGAACGCAGACTCGTCCATGTCGGCCACCCGCCCCATCGCTGCATCGGCCGCACAGTGCACGGCGATGTCCAGGCCGCCAAAGGCCTCCACGGCTGCAGCCACCGTGGCACGCATGTCCTCGCGCACGCCGATGTCGCCCACCGCAAGCACGGCCTCGCCACCGCGCTCCTGGATGGCCGCAACCACGGCCTCGCCATGAGCGCGGGTACGCGCCGACACCAGCACACGCGCTCCTTCGGCGGCCAGCGCCTGTGCAATGGCGCGGCCGATGCCACGGCCGGCACCAGTGACCAGCGCCGACTTGCCTTCGAATCGTTTCACGATCGCTGCCTCCATGGAATCAATGAAAGAACCGCGCGTGCGGCGCGCCGGCACGCAAGCTGTGGAGCTCGATGCCAATGGAAAAGGTTTGCGGCCCTGGCCAGCGGCTGCGCAGGCAGCGTGCGGCCTCGGAGCCATTGACCAGACACTCCACCATCTGCAGTTGCGGCTGCCGGTTGCAGGTGTCCGACCGCGGCTCCACGGCAGCCCAGGCCCCATCGCCGCTGGCCTGGTGCTTGCCGACGTACTCCAGCGTCCTCCCCGCGTGGGCCATGCGGCGATACAGGCCCATGAACGCCTGCCTGCGGCCCGTTTTCCAGTGCAAGACCTGGTCGAAAAGGGGGCTGCGGATACGCGATGCCTCGGGCATGGGCTGGCTTGGTGGCTGGGTCACCTCGGTCACCTCGGAATGGACGGCTCAGTAGGAGGAGCGCGCCTGCGGCGCACTGTCGCGCGCAGCGTCCTGCACGGTCCCGGAAGCGACAGCCTTGGGCGCCTTGGCCAGGTAGCGCTGGACGCGGCCGGCGGCGATGCGGCCCGGCAGCCCGTTGATGCCCCCACCCGGGTGGATACCGGCCCCGCCGAGGAAAAGCCCCGCCACCGGCAGCGTATCGCCGCCCAGTCCTGCGGCCGGGCGCATCAGCGACGAGCGGGTGGTGGCGGTGTCGATGTGCACCACGCAGCCGTTGTGTACGTTGAGCCGGTGGGCCAGGTCAGGCGCCGCCTCCACACGGCGGCCGATCTCAAGCGTCTTGATGCCGTGCATGTACGCGTCGGCCTGGTCGATGACCATCTGGCCCACGCGCTGGCGAATCGCGTCCCAGCCTTCGTTGGGGTTCACGGGCATCGCCACCGGGTACAGGTACACCACGTCCTGGCCCTCGGGTGCCTGCGACGGATCCACCGCGCTGGGCGCCGTGACCCACAGGTACGGCAGCTTGGGGACCTCGCCGCGAGCGCTGGAGCGGAAGTTCTCGAGCACGGCCTCCACCGTGCCAACGAGCAGCACGCACTTGCGCAGGTCCACGCCGTCGGTGCGCATCGCCTGGTGCTTGCCCACCTGCACTTGGCCGCGCAGAGCCACATCCACCTTCAGCGGCGAGGCACCATGCGCGTTGGCCGGCGCCAGTGCCATGCGGGTGAGCAGCCTGCGCTCGATGGCCCCGGGCGTGACGAGCTCGAAAGCAACCTTCGGGTGGATGGAAGCGATCACGGCGCTGGCATGCACCATGCTGCCATCGACCAGGCGCACGCCCTGCGCGCGCCCGTTGCGCGCGACGATCTCCGCCACCGGCGAGGACACACGGATCTCGCCGCCGAGTTCCCGCAAGCGCGAGGCCAGGGCGTCGGAGATGCTTTGCATGCCGCCGATGACACGGCCCACGCCGAAACGCTGGATGAAGCCCAGCAGTGCGAAGTAGATGCCCGTGGCTTCGTTGGTGATCGGACCGGCCGCGCCCAGCAGGCTGCACAGCGCCGACTGGGTCACAGGATGCTCGAAGCGCTCCATGATCGACGTGTAGGCCGGGGAGCCTACCAGCGCCATGATCTCGGGCTTCAGGTGCCTGTTGCGCAGCACGGCCTTGAGCGCCTCCCACTTGGCTCCCAGGTTGCGCTGCGACGGGTCCACCCGCATCATCGGAATCGCCATGTCGATGAAGGCGTTGACCAGTTGCATCAGTGCCAGGAACTCCTTGGCGTCGGACTCGGAGAAGCGGCGGAATTCGGCCGCCGTCTTCTCGATGTCGCGCCAGAACACCAGCGAGCTGCCGTCCGGATGCAGGTAGGCGTAGGCGGGCGTCATCTCCACGTGGCGGAAACCATGGCGGTCGAGTTCAAGCTCCTGCGGCATCATGGGATGCACTCGCAACGACATCAGGTCCAGGGCGCAGGGATGCACCAGGTGCTGCGGTGCCTCCGGTATCAAGTAGCCCGAGGACGCCATGCCGCCGACCTTGTGGAAGGCCTCGATGACGACGACCTTGCGGCCTTCCGCGGCGAGGTAGCAGGCTGCGGCCAGCCCGTTGTGGCCACCGCCGACAATGGCGGTGTCGTAGATCGTGCTTGAAGGCATACGTTTCCTTGCGAGGATGCGCCGAGTTGAAATTCAGGCCGGGCTCACCGGCTTCCACCAGGACAGCGTGGCCGACTCGTCAACCAGCCGCTGCCACGCCTGGCTCACAGCACGGTCTGCGGCCAGCGGTGAGACACCCAGGCCGCGCAGCACCATGCCTGCAAGTTCCCGGATGTAGCCACCGTCGAGCGTGCGCGTGCGCACGATGCGTCGTGCACCTTCGACAGTGGTGCCCACGACCAGGTCCATGGCGGCCTGTATCGAGTCGAAGGTCACCGCACCATGCAAGCGCCCCTCGTGCAGGCTCATCGCGACCAGGCTGGCACGAGGCTCATCACTGGCCAGGAACTCGATGAAGTCCACGCGCGCGATGAAGGCGCCGTGGCGGGGCTCCATCGCGGCGCGCACCAGCGCCATGAGCGGGCCCAGGGCCATGCGTGCGGCGCCATCCTGCAAGGACGCGGTCAGGCGTCCATAGGTCTGCAGCATCTCGCGGGCCATGCGCCGGCCGATCTCGGCAAAGACCTCGTCGATAGCCTCGAAATGCTTGTAGAAGCTGCCGCGAGAGACCTCGGCGATGCGGATCACGTCGTCGACCACCGGGTGGTGGCCGGGCTCACACTCGAGATACGCCGCCATGGTGGCCTCGATCAGGCGCTCGCGCATGCGCTCGCGCTTGATCTCGGCGACGCGCACGCGGTGGTCCTGAGGAGGCGATGCATCGGCGTTGGTGTGCCCCTGTGGCAGCGGCTCGCCTGCGGCCGCGACGGCGTGCTTTCTCATGCCGGCGCCCCGATGTCGGCCAGCAGTGCCAGATTCGACGGCTGCCCCAGCAGCGCGCGGCCATAGAGCTCGCTGCCCAACATCGCGTTGAGCGCGGTGTGGCGGCTGCCCAGGCTCAAGTCACGCCACAGGCGCTGCAGCGCGCTGGAGGTGGCAAAGGCACCCGGGCCGGCGATGTCCATGAGACGATCAGCCGCTCGGCGCAGCTGCCGCATCGCATAGCCGCAGTCGGCCTGGATGCGTGCCTTTTCCCGGCCGGACAGCGGACGCAGCTGCGCGGTGTCGTCAATCATCGCCACCGCGCGGCGGATGTGCAGCCAGGCGGAGTCAACTTCCAGCGCCGCCTCGCCAAGCTGCCCCACCAGCGTCTGGGAATCGGCCTGGGTCGAGTAGTTCCAGCCCACCGTCGTGCGCCGCGGCAGGTTGGCCTTGACCTGTTCGAGCAACTCCTCGGCCGCTCCGAGCATGGGCGAAAGCACTCCCAGCGGGAACAACGGCTCGACCGGCCAGCGGTCACGCGGCTCCAGCGCCGAGGCCGGTGCGCCGGCCGCTGCTGCGCGCAGCTGCGAGAAGCGCAGCACCATCACGTTCGGCACAAAAGTATCCCTGGCCTGTACCGTGTGGCTGCCCGAAGCCGCCAGCCCGGCGACATGCCAGGTGTCCAGGACGGATACGGTAGCATCGGCATGCGGCCCGTGCGGCAGGGGCAGGAAGGCGAAACCGGCATCCACCACGCTGCCCGCGTCGTCAAGGATGCGCACGCCATTGAGTGCCCACGCCGCGTGCATGCAACCGGAGGCGTAGCCCCAGGTGCCGTTGATGATGTAACCGTCTTTGGCAGGCCGGGCGGTACCGGCTTGACCCGCCACGCTGCACACCAGTTCGTCTCCACGGCTGAACACGCGCTGGCCCACTGCCGGCGGCATGGACGCGGCCGAGGCGGTGACCCCCGAAAGCAGCCCGAACGCCCACGCCGTGCCCGGGCAGCCACGGGCCAGCGCGGCCACCGTCTCCACATGTGTGATGAGCTTGTGGCCAGTGCCCCCTGCGCGACGCGGGAACATCATCCCCAACAGGCCCGCCTCGCGCAGCGCCGCAATGGCCCCATCCGTGGGGCGGCGCAACGCCTGGGCCTCCTCGGCGTGCCGTGCCAGCAACGGTGCCAGGGACTTGGCCACCGCCACGGGATCGGCAGGCGCTTCAGAGGCGGCAGGAAGAGTGCGGCTCATGACGGACTCGAAAATGAACAGATGTGTGTAGTATGTTCATCTTTCGTCATGGTGACACTGGTGTTTACTCTGAGATCTGCAATGCGTTCCCAAGGTCACTGAAACGCAGCAGGCTCGTGCTAAAGGGCGAATGGCAGGGTCGATTGCAAGCGGGGTGGCCCGTCCGGGCTGGCCTGTCGAGCACAGCGGCGCCAGAGCAGGGATGAGGAGGAAGTTCTTCGCCCGCACACGCTGCAAACTGCAACTTGCACGCCACGCTGCCGCGCAGCGTGGTGCCGCGCATGGCACAGGACCTTGGGATATGCGGGCTGGGGCCGTGCGGCCGGGAAGCGGGGCCCGACAAAGCGTGTGCCGGAACCCGTGAAGCGCCAATCAGGCCTGCGCGGCGGGCAGGTGCACGACGATACCGTCAAGTTCCGCGCTCATCGTAAGGCAGCACGAAAGACGGCTGCCCGGCTGGCGCGGCTCCGCGGTGCAGTCAAGCAAGGCATCTTCCATGTCTTCCATCGGGGGCAACTTGGATGTCCAGGCTGCGTCCACGTAGACATGGCAGGTGGCGCACTGACAGGCGCCGCCGCAGTCGGCGTTGATGCCGGGCAGGCCGCGCATGAGGGCGGCCTGCATGATGCTCACACCGGCATCGGCCTGGAGTTCGGTGCGGCTGCCATCGGCAGCGACATAGTGGATGTGGGGCATGGCGTTTCCTTGCTAGCAGCTCAAAGTCGGGTTGGATCGGCGCACGGGCCTTGTGACGAGAGATGCCACGGCCGCGGTCATGGAAGCGCGCTACGCGCAGGGCCACGGCGGGTACGCATGGACATGCGGCGAAGTCGCTGTGCGTATCGATGATAGAACAACATGTGAACAGATTCCAAGAATCTGTTTATTGACACAGGAAGTCGTCGGAGTAGACCGGACCCGCCTGATGGGGCTATTGCCAACTGGCACCTGACCTCACTCTGCAGCACAACGCCAAGGCTCTTGCCGACCTGCAGGAGTGGCGCCCTCACCAGAATCCGGCACTAGCGCTGCTGTGCGCCGTACTGCATCGCTGGCTCAGAGAGCCTGCCGAGCAGTTCCGTGCCTGCACGTTCGCTTGCAACAGGCTTGCTTGTCTGGGGCAAACCCGGGTTGCATTGCTAAGTGAATGGACTCCTTCCTGGTAGCAGCAGCCAGGCAAGCACAAGGTTGCAGAGCAGACGTTGGGGAGTTGTATAGGTACAAACTCTGAGCATCTGTTCAAATTCTATTCTTAGAATTCCCATCGCAATGCAGAATTGCGGCAGTCGCCGGGCCCAGGGGCCTTGATCCTGCGCACATGCATCGCAGCCCTTCCTGGCCTCAAATGGCCGGGCTGTCGTACCCGACAAAGTTAACCAGGCGATGGAGACAAGGCACATGAAAAAGTTCACGCGGACCAAGAGGGATGAGCGCCGGCTGCGTGCCGTGGCCACAGTGCTGGCGGTCTGGGGCACCCACGCCTCGGCAATGGAGCTGGACTTCGGCAATCCGGACCTGAAGGCCCGATGGGACAACACCTTGCGCTACAACCTTGGCACCCGCATGGAGAAGCAGGATCCGCGGATCCTGGCCAGCGCGCCCTACGACGAGTCGGACGCCAAGTTCGGCAAGCACGACATCGTCACCAACCGCCTTGACCTGCTCAGCGAATTCGACCTCAACTACAAGGGGCAGTTCGGCGCACGCATCAGCGCCACCGCTTGGTACGACGATGCCTATTCCGACCGCACGGTGACGTCGCCCGCCGGTGGCGTGACCAGCTACTTCAACAACACCTACAACAACCACGTCAAGCGCTACATCAACGGACCGTCGGGCGAGTTGCTGGATGCCTTCGTCTGGACCAACTTCAACGTGGGCGAGGTGCCCGTCAACGTGAGGCTGGGGCGGCACTCCCTCGTGTGGGGCGAGGGCCTGCTCATCGGTGCCCATGCGATCTCTTATTCCCAGGCGCCGCTGGATGGCCAGAAGGCAGTGGCGAGCCCCGGCATCGAGACCAAGGAACTGTTCCTGCCGCTGAACCAGGTCTCGTTCAAGGTGCAGGCCACCAGCGACTTGACGCTGGCAGGCCAGTACTTCTTCGAGTGGGAGGAAACCCGTGCTCCCAACGGGGGCACCTACCTGTCGGGCTCCGATACCTCGCCCAACGTCGACCGCCTGAGCATCGTGGGGCCGAACGCGGCCTTCCCCAACGGCATCGCTGCCACCAACGTCGAGGCGCGCAAGCCCCGGCAACGTGGCAACTGGGGCCTGAGCGCGCGCATGAACGTCGAGCCCATCAATTCGACGATCGGCCTGTACTACCGGGAGTTCGACGACTACAACCCGGAGAACGGTATCCAGTTCCGAAGCTTCGCCGGACCGTTGCCGACGACCTTCCGCTTCGTCTACCCGCAGAACACCAAGCTGATCGGCCTGAGCCTGGCGCGTCCGATCGGCCCGGTGAGCTTCGGCGCGGATCTCTCGTACCGCAAGAACGCTGCGCTCAACACCGTCGGCAGCTACGCGGCCCCGACCCTGGACACTGGCGCGCGCGGCAACACCTGGCATGCCGTGGCCAACGGCACGTACCTGCTGCCCAAGACCGCGTTGTTCGAAACCGGCAGCGTGGCGGCCGAGATTGCCTACAGCCGCCTGGACAAGGTCACTACCAACGAGCAGCTGTACAAGGGCGTGGGCTATGCCGGCTGCGTGCGCACGGGCACCGGCTCGGGCGGCGTGCCGGCAGTGCCCGGCGACGAGTCCGACGCGTGCTCGAGCCGCAATTTCTGGCAGGTCGCGTTCAACTTCACGCCGCAGTACCTGGGCATCCTGCCGTCGTGGGACCTGTCGGTGCCCATTACCGTCAACTACGGCATCAAGGGCGTGGCGCCCTCGGGCAGCGGCGGCTTCGAGAAGCTGTTGACCTGGTCGATCGGCGCCAACATGACGTATCAGTCCAAGCACGAATTCTCACTGCGGTACGCCGACATCAGCGCGCCGCGCAAATACAACGCCGCAGGGACCGCGCTCATCGGCGGGGGCGCATCGGGAGGCAGCATCGGCGCAACCGACCGCGGCTGGCTCGTCTTTACCTACCGCACCGCGTTCTGAACACAGATTACGGAGACCGACACATGAACTTGCACAACACCCTGGGCGCCGTGGCGCTTGCCGCCCTGGCGGCACCCGCGCTGGCCGCAGTCTCGGCGGACGAGGCCAAACAGCTGGGCAACACGCTGACCGAGTTCGGCGCAACCAAGGCCGGCAACGCCGACGGCTCCATCCCTGCCTACACCGGTGGCGTCACCACGGCGCCGGCGGGCTTCAAGCCCGGCACCGGCAAGTGGGTCGACCCGTTCAAGGACGACAAGCCCCTGTTCCGGATCGACTCGAAGAACTGGGAAAAGTACGCCGACAAGCTCAGCGACGGCCAGAAGCACTTGCTCAAGAACAATCCCGAGTATTACCTCGACATCTATCCGAGCCGCCGCTCTGCGGCCTATCCGGAAAAGATGCTCAAGGCCACGGTGCGCAATGCGACCAGCTGCAAGACGCTGCGCGACGGCATCGCCGTCGATACGGCCTGCCGCGGCGGCCTGCCGTTCCCCATCCCCAAGAACGGCCTGGAGGCAATGTGGAACCAGATCCTGCACTACCAGGGCGACACCGCGATCACGACCTCGGCGTCGCGCTCCTGGGTCGTTGACACGTCGGGCAAGCCGACCATGACGTCCGAGCAGAGCACGTACACCGACCCGGTGTGGTACCAGGCCGACCTGACCGACCGCGATCCCAACATGGCGTGGCGCGTGTTCTCGGTGACCAAGCAACCGGCCCGCCTGGCCGGCGCCGCCACCGGCCTCACGGACTTCATCGACCCGGTGGCCACGCCGCGCAAGGCCTGGAGCTACACGCCGGGGCAACGCCGCGTGCGCCAGTCGCCCGAGTTCTCCTACGACACCCCGGTGGCCAGCCAGGGTGGCCTCACGCTGTTCGATGAGCTGTTCATCGTTTCGGGCAAGCTCGACCGCTTCGACTACAAGCTCGTGGGCAAGAAGGAGATGTACATCCCCTACAACGAGTACAAGGGCTCGTTCGAATGCCCCACGGTCGAGATGGCGCTCAAGCCGAAGTACGTCAATCCGGACTGCCACCGCTGGGAACTGCACCGCGTCTGGGTCGTCGAGGCGACCCTCAAGTCCGGCATGCGCCACGCGTACTCCAAGCGCAACTACTACCTGGACGAGGACATGACCGGCGCCGGCCTGTACGACGCATTCGACCAGAACGGCCAGCTCTACCGCTCCATCTTCAACGGCATGGTCCAGCTGTACGACCACAAGTTGCCCTGGGCGGTGCGCAACGTCATCTTCGACTTCAACAAGAACATGTACGGCTACTTCAACGACGTGAACGTGGGCGGACACACGATCGCGGCGAAGGCAGCGCCCGAGCGTGAGCTCAACCCCGAGTCGATCGTGACGCGCGAGACGGCGCGCTGACAGAAAACAGTCTCAGCACAATGCCTTCCTTGCATCGTCTCGTCTCGGCAGCGGGGCTGGTTGTGGCCATGGCGGCGGTCATGGCCGCCGGCCCTGCAACCCCGCCGGCGCCCCTACAGGATGTGCTCGACACGCCGTCGGCGCCGTCGGCGCGCGCACAACGCAGCATGGTCAGCAGCCTTGCCCGGCGCGGTGACCGCCTGGTCGGTGTCGGTCCCCGGGGTCTGGTGCTGCTGTCCGTCGACGGCGGTGGCAGCTGGAAGCAGGTGCCCGCGCCCGTCAGCGCCGACCTCGTGTCGGTGAAGTTCGCCGCCGGCGATACCGTCTGGGCCGTTGGCCACGATGCCGTGGCGCTGCGCTCGGTGGACGCCGGTGCGACTTGGGAGCGCGTGCTCGACGGCCGCTCGGTGCTCAAGCTGCTGCGGTCCACCTATGGCTCCGCCGCTCAGGCGGGAGATGCCCGGGCCAAGGGCATGCTGGACGAGTTTGATCGGGCGATGGAGCAGTCGGCCACGCCCGGCGTGCTGCCTGCGCCCTTCCTCGACGTCTGGTTCGGGGCCAACGGCGAGGGCTACCTCGTGGGCGCGTTCGGCCTGATCCTGCGCACGGCCGACCACGGCAAGACCTGGGCGCCGTGGATCGAGCATGTGGACAACGACAGCCGCTTCCACCTCTACGGTGTGTCGGGTACGGCCGAGCGCCTGTACGTCGCCGGCGAGCAGGGGCTGCTGCTGCGGCTGGACCGTCAGCAGGGCCGCTTCGTCAAGGTGGACACGCCGTACAAGGGCACGTATTTCGGCGTCGACGTGCAGCCCGGCCGCCTGCTGGCCTACGGACTGCGCGGCAATGTCTACCTCAGCCGCAACGACGGCCAGCAGTGGGACAAGGTCGACACCGGCATCGATGCCCATATCGTCGCCGCCGTGAATGCCGGCGACGACCGCCTGCTGCTGGTGTCGCAAGCCGGACATGTGCTCGCCCTCAAGCCCGGGAGCCTGAAGGTACAGCCGCTGCAGGTGCCCTTCACGAGCGAGGTTCTCTCTGCTGTGGCTGCCGGCAGCAAGGGCTTGGTCTTCGGGCAGATCAACGGCATCCGCGTCGTCGAATTGATGGGCTACTCCCTGCAATGACCTGGCGCGCGCGCACCACGATTCAAGGACTCACGCCATGAGCGGCCATACCGAAAACACCGGCGGCATGCCGGTGATCGCCGACCCGCGGGACTTCGACGTCCATTCCGGCAACCGGGCCGAACGCCTGATCTTCAACCACCGTGCCCTGGTGCTGGCGCTGTGCCTGCTGGCCACGGTCGTCTTCGGTTTCTTTGCGCTGAAGCTCGACGTCAATGCGAGCTTCGACCGGATGATTCCGACGTCGAGCCCGTACATCAAGAACTACCTCGACAACCGCAAGGAGCTGCCCGGTCTGGGCAACACCATCCGCATCGTCGTCGAGAACAAGACCGGCAACATCTACGATCCCGAGTACCTCGAGACGCTGCGCAAGGTCAACGACACGCTCTACCTCATCCCGGGCGTCGACCGCTCGTGGATGAAGTCGCTGTGGATGCCCATCGTGCGCTGGCGTCAGGTGACGGAGGAGGGCATCAGCGGCGGGCCGGTGATGCCGCAGGACTACAGCGGATCGCCCGAGTCGATCGAGCAGCTCAAGCTCAACATCACGCGTGCGGGCATCGTGGGAAGCCTGGTCGCCAACGACCTGAAGTCCACGATGATCGTCGCGCCGCTGCTGGAGCTCGATCCCAACACCCGCAAGCCGCTGAACTACGGTGCCTTCTCGCGTGCGCTGGAACAGAAGATCCGCTCCTTTGAAAGCGACAAGGTCGGCGTCCACATCGTGGGCTTCGGCAAGATCGTGGGTGACCTGATCGCCGGCCTGCACGAGGTCATGCTGTTCTTCGGCGCGTCGGTGCTGGTGGCGGCGGTATTCGTGCTGGCCTACACGCGCTGTGTGCGCTCCACCGTGCTGCTGGTGACGGTGGCCACGGCCGGCGTGATCTGGCTGCTGGGGCTGATGCAGCTGCTCGGCTACGAGCTCGACCCGTACTCCATCCTGGTGCCGTTCCTGATCTTCGCCATCGGGCTGTCGCATGGCGCACAGAAGATGAATGGCATCCTGCAGGACGTGGGCCGGGGCACGCACAAGTACGTGGCAGCGCGCTACACGTTCCGTCGGCTGTTCATGGCCGGTCTCACGGCGCTGCTGACCAACATCGTCGGCTTCGCGGTGCTGATGATCATCGACATCCCCGTCATCCGTGACCTTGCGTTGACCACCAGCGTTGGCGTTTCGGTGCTGGTCTTCACCAAGCTCGTGCTGATTCCGGTTTCGCTGTCGTACATCGGTGTGAGCCCCGCGGCGGCCAAGCGCGCGCTGGCCGAGGACCACGACACAAGCAAGGGCAAAGGATTGATGGCCCGGCTGTGGCTGGGACTGGACCGCCTCACCGAGCGCCGTTACGCATCGCTGACCATTGGCGCCGCCTTCGTGGTCACCGCCATCAGCTCGGTGGTGATGATGCAACTGCGCATCGGCGACCTCGATCCCGGCGCACCCGAGCTGCGCGCCGACTCCCGCTACAACCTCGACAACGCCTACGTCACGGAGCACTACGGCCTGTCCAGTGACCAGTTCGTCGTCATCATGAAGACGGGCGCCGACGGCTGCCGCCTGTACGAGTCGCTGCAGCTCATGGACAACCTGGCGCAGTCGCTGCGCTCGACCGCGGGTGTACAGACCACGACCTCGGTCGCCGAGACGACCCGCTTCTTCACCGCCGGCCTGTCCGAAGGCAGTGGAAAGTGGCTCACCATCAGCCGCGACCAGGCCATCACGAACGCCGCGGTCGGTGCCGCGATGATCGCCACGCCCGACATCACCAACCAGGACTGCTCGGTTTCCCCGCTGGTGGCGTACCTGAGCGACCACAAGGCCGACACGCTCGCACGCGTGCTGAAGGTAAGCGAGGACTTCGCGCAGCGCCACAACACCGCGCCCGACGCCAGGACCCCCACGCAGTTCCTGCTGGCCGCGGGTAGCGCAGGCATCGAGGCCGCCACCAACATCGAGGTCGAGCGCGGCATCGTCAAGATGTACCTGGCGGTCTACGGTGCCACCGCGCTGCTGTGCCTGCTGACCTTCCGCAGCATCGCCGCCACGGTGGTCGCGATGATCCCGCTGATCATCACCTCCATCCTGTGCAAGGCGCTGATGGTGTGGCTGGGCATCGGGCTGAAGGTGGCCACGCTGCCCGTTATCGCGGTGGGCGTGGGCGTCGGCGTGGACTATGCGCTGTACCTGCTGAGCGTGCAGATCGCCATGCAGCGCCGCGGCGCCACGCTGGCACAGGCCTACCGTCGCTCGCTGGACTTCACCGGGCGCGTGGTGGCTCTGGTCGGCCTGACGATGGCCGCCGGCGTGATCACCTGGGCTTGGTCACCCATCAAGTTCCAGGCCGACATGGGCATCCTGCTGACCTTCATGTTCCTGTGGAACATGCTCGGCGCGCTCGTGCTGATTCCTGCGCTGTCCCACTTCCTGCTCAATCCCAGGCGTCGTGAGCCCGTGGCCCACGTGCAGCCGCGTCCGGCCGCCTGAACCAACTCTTCGACAACAAGGAGTCGCAAATGTTCGACCTGCTGCTGAGCGCTGACATGATGGTGTCGGATCCCGATGCCATGGCCGACCTGCTGGCCGCCAAGCTGGGCATCCACAAGCACGAGCGGTGGCGCCAAGCCTTCGATGACCACCCGTACATCGCGCATTTCCTGCGCGTGCACAAGTCGCTGGCCGTCTCGCCCACGCGCGTGGAGCCGCAGGGACACCTGGACAAGCCCAATCTGGGCGACCCGATGTTCCACGAGTTCCTGGAAAGCCTCAAGGACTACCAGGGCCGCCATCGCCCGATGCTGACCCACTCCATCGTGCTGGCGCTGCAGGGTGCGCGGTTCGATGCGCTGGTGGAAAAGCTCATGCGGCGACGGCTGCGCTTCCGCATGGCACAACGCACCCCCGACATGCCCTTCGACCGGTTGTGGCTCGGTGCCACGCCTGAGGATCCCCGCTACGACCCCTCGGTCGACGGTGGCCTGTGCATCGAGATCATGCCCACCGAGCCGCTGCAACTGCCGGCCGACACCTTCGCCACGCCCGCACCCAAGCCCCGCAGCCCGGAGCCTGGCGAGATGGTGCGCGTATCGGCGCGCGGCTTCCTCGTGCGCAACCTCGACGAGACGCTGCGCCGCTGCTCCGCGAACCTGGACTGGGAACCCCACGGGGCGGTCGAGTTGCTGGAGCGCGAGGGCTACCGTCGCGCGACCATGGAGTTCGCGCTGCCCAACAGTGCCTCCTTGGACGTGATCGAGGCCACGCGCTGGAACGGCGAGGCGGGCCTGTACCTCAACAGTTGGGGGCCGGGTCCGTACTACATCCGCATTGCCGTCAACGGCCTGGCGGCCAAGGCCGAGGACTTGCGCCGGCGCGGCACGCGCTTCACCTGGATTGACGAGTGCGAGGCCGTCGGTGGCAAGCCGCTGATCCGTGTCGAACCGGCTGACCTGAAGGGCCAGCTCGTCGAGTTCGAGGAGGTCTGAGATGGCCATGACGATGGTTTCCAAGGAGGCCGCCATGGCCGGCGATGCGGCGGTGGAGAACGCCGTGCGCGTGCAGCGCGAAGCCGGTGTGGGCTGGATCGTGCTCAACCGCCCGGGCCAGATCAACGCCATCAACGACGACATCCGCCGCGGCGTGCCCGCGGCGCTGGCCGAGATCGAGGCCGACCCAGCGATCCGTGTGATCGTGATCCGCGGCGAGGGCCCGCGCGGCTTCTGCGCCGGCGCTGACATCAAGGAGCAGCGCCAGGCCGAGAACTCCCTGCAGGTGCGCCGCCGCATGGAAAAGGCACGCTGGATCGAGGCGCTGGACCGCGTCGAGAAGCCCGTCATCGCTGCTATCCACGGCTTTTGCATGGGCGGCGGGCTGGAGCTCGCGCTGGCCTGCGACATCCGCTTCGCAGCACCGGACGCCGTGCTGGCGCTGCCGGAGACGGGGCTGGGCCTCATCCCGGGCGGTGGTGGCACGCAGCGGCTGCCGCGCGTTGTGGGCCCGGGCCGTGCCCTGGACATCCTGCTCACCGGCGCACGCATGAGCGCGCAGGAGGCCAGCGCCATCGGGTTGGTCACGCGCGTGGCATCCAGCAAGGAAGCATTGCTGGCCGAGGTGACCGCACTGGCGCAGTCAATCGCCGCCAAGCCACCGATGGCCACCGCCTATGTCAAGCAGGCTGCGCGCGCGGCACAACAGCTTGACCTCAAGAGCGGACTTGATCTGGAGCTCGACCTCTTTGCGATGCTGGCGCCGATGCAGGATGTCAAGGAAGCGGCGCTGGCGTTCCGCGAGAAGCGCGCGCCACAGTTCACCGGCCATTGAGGAGAAGCGATGACAGCAAGACTGGAAGGCAAGGTGGCGATCGTCACCGGCTCGGGCCACGGTATCGGCGCGGAGACCGCTCGCGTGCTGGCGGCGCAGGGCGCGCGCGTGGCCGTGGTGGACATCGAACTGGCCGCCGCGCAAGGCGTGGCAGCGCAGATCGATGCTGCGGGCGGACAGGCGCTGGCAGTGCAGGTCGATGTCACCTCGGAAGAATCGATCCGCGCCATGGTGAGCGCCGTCGTCGAGCGCTTCGGGCGCATCGACGTGCTGCACAACAACGCCGCGGCGCTGGACACTGCCCAACGGCAGTCCGACCGCGACGTGTGCAATGTCGACGTCGCTGCCTGGGACAAGGCGCTCGATGTCAACGCGCGCGGCGCGATGCTGTGTTGCAAGCATGTCGTGCCGCACATGCTGGAGGCGGGCGGCGGATCCATCATCTTCGCCACCTCCGGCTTCGGCCAGCTCGGCGACGTGACGCTCACCGCCTACGCCGCGTCCAAGGCGGCCTTGATGGCGCTGGCGCGCTCGGTAGCGGCGCAGTATGGCAAGCAGGGCATCCGCTCCAATGCCATCATGATCGGTTTTGTCATCAACGATCATGCCCAGAAAACAGTGCCTGAGGAGATCAAGCAGATCCTGCTCGAGCAGCACCTCACGCCTGAGCTGGGCCGTCCGCGCCAGATCGCCGACGTGGTGGCCTTCCTCGCCAGCGAGGAATCCTCGTTCATCACCGGCGCCGTGATCCCCGTGGACGGCGGCTTCACCAGCCACTCGCCGGCCATGGTGCCGCTGCGCCAGTACTTCGAGCGGCAAGGCTCCAACAAGCTCTGAGGGAGAGAACGCACCATGACGATGTCCATGTACGGGGCCAGCGTGCCCGTGTTCGAGCGCATGCTGGACAACCTGCTGACCTGGCTTGCCAAGGCCCAGGCCCATGCCGAGTCCCGGCGCTTTGACAGCGCCAACTACCTCGGACTGCGGCTGGCGCCAGACATGCTCACCTTTGCCTCGCAGGTGCGCATCGCCGCCGACGTGGCCAAGCTCGCCGTGGCACGCCTGGCGGGTGTGGACGCACCGAGGTTCCCCGATGACGAGACGACGCTGGAGGCGCTGGCGCAACGCGTGCGCAACACGCTGGCGTTCGTGCGCTCTATCGATCCCCGGAGCATCGACGGTTCCGATGCGCGCGAGATCGTGCTGCCTCAGCGCAGCGGAGAGTCGCTGCACTTCACTGGCGAGACTTTCCTGCAGCGCTGGGCACTGCCCAACTTCTTCTTCCACGCCACCACCACTTACGCGCTGCTGCGCCACGCCGGCGTGGACCTGGGCAAGGCCGACTTCCTCGGCCTGTGACCTTGGCTACACCACGCCGGGCTCGCCACCAGGCGGCCCGGCGTGCCATGGGCTCCTTTGGAGCCTGCACGCGCCTTGGATAGGGGGCAGTGCTTGCCGCTTCACTGGTGCACCAGCCGTGGCTCTCCTGCAGGCCGCTGAGCCTGTTCCCGGTACGGAACTCCTTGTCCCAGGTTGGCCTTGTCGCTGCGTTGCCATGCATGCCGCCAAAGCGGCACGCCGCCTTGCTCGGCTTTTGAACGACGCCTCGACCCAGGCGTGCCGCCGTCAGGGGTGCTCGCGCGTGGCCAGTTCGTAGGCCTTGAGGTCGAACCCCGGCTCGGCAGCCTGCGCCGGCGTGAGGGTCACGGCGCGCCCGAGAATCTTGCGCGAGCTCATGTGGTCCACCGGACGGTTGACCGACTCGACAGCGATCAGGCGTCCCTGGCGGAAGCACAGCACGCTCATCTGCCGGCTTTCGGGCGAGCCCAGCAGCACGGTCTCGTCGTGGCCGTCGGACAGACCGGCGATCTGCAGCTTGAGCTCGCCCTGGTCGGTCCAGAACCAGGGCAGGGCGGCATAGGGCACGGGTTTGCCCATCAGCCTTGCGGCCACCGAGCGGGCCTGGTCTACCGCGTTCTGCACCGACTCCAGTCGTATAGGGGTGTTCGCGTACGGGCTGGTGAAACTGGCCACGTCGCCGATGGCCGAGATGGCCGGGTCGCTTGTCTGAAGCAGCTCGTTGACACGAATGCCATTGGCGACGTCCAGACCTGCTGCCACGGCCAGCTCGGCGTTGGGCAGGACGCCGATGCCATAGACCACCAGGTCAGCCTGCAGGTGACGCCCATCGGACGTCTCCACGCCCGTGACCTTGCCGCTCTTGCCGACGATGCGCACCAGGCCCTGCTGCAGGTCCAGTGTCACGCCCCAGCCGCGGTGGGCCTGCGCGAACAGCTCGGACATCGGCCGCGAGAGCGCGCGCGCCATCGGCCGGTCAGCAATCTCCAGCACGTGCACCTTGATGCCCTTGGCCGCAGCCACCGCCGCGAACTCCAGCCCAATGAAGCCGGCACCGACCACCACAGCGTTTTCGATGCTCCCCAGGCGCGGCGACAGCGCATCGGTGTCGGCCAATGTACGCAGCCCGAACACGCCGTCGAGCTCCACCCCGGGCACGGCTGGCACGCGGTTGCGCGCTCCCATGGCCAGTACCAGATGGTCATACTCGACACTCGTTCCCGAGGTCAAACGCACGCAGCGATGGGCGCGGTCGATGGCAATGACGCTGTCGTGGAGACGGTCGATGCGGTGCTCGTCGAAGTACTCCGGCGGCCTGAAACGCAGCGCGTGCGCGCCGATCTTGCCCAGCAGGTAGGCCTTGGACAGGGGCGGACGCTGGTAGGGCACGCCCGGCTCATCACCGACGATGGTAATGCGCCCGGCGTAGCCGTCCTGGCGCAGCGAGCTCGCCACCTGGAAGCCGGCCTGGCCAGCGCCGACGATCACCACGGAGTTCAAAGACATGGAGGCATCCTTTTTCAATGCGGGCGCGGGTGGCGCCCTCGCAAGTCAATCCTTCACGAGCAGCAGGCTGCCGCCCAACGGCCCGCCGCCGGCCGCCGCTACCGCCACCTGGTGCGGTGCAATCTGACGCTCCCCGGCGCGGCCCCACAGTTGTGTGCAGGCCTCGTGGACGTAGCCCAACCCGTGGGTGCGTCCGCCCGAGAGCTGGCCACCGTTGGTGTTGATGGGCAGCATGCCGTCGCGCGCGATGCGGCTGCCGCCCTCGACGAAGCGCCCGCTCTCGCCGCGAGGGCACAGCCCCAGGCCCTCGAGCCAGATCATGGTCAGGATGGAGAAACCGTCGTAGAGCTGTGCACTGCGCACGTCCGAGGGCTTGTAGTCCGTGCGCGACCACATCATGCGGCCGACGTCGAAGGCAGCCATCTCGGTGAACGAGATCTGGTCCCATGACCACGGCTGGTGCAGCGCGGCGCCGATGGCCTCAATGCGAATGGGCGTGTTGCGGCCATCAAGCGCAGCGTCGGCGCGCGAGAGCACGATGGCCGTGGAGGCGTCGCAATGCACGTCGCAGTCGAACATGCGCAGCGGCGTGGAGATCATCTTCGAAGCGAAGTAATCCTCCATCGTCATGGGCGTGCGGAACAGCGCCTTGGGATTGAGCGCGGCGTTACGGCGGCAGGTCAGGGCGATCTGTGCCAGCTGCTCGGGCGTGGTGCCGTACTCGTGGAAGTGGCGCTGCGCGTACATCGCCATGAGGTTGATGGCCGAGAGCACGTTGAAGGGCGTGTACCACTGCCAGAAGTAGCTGCTGTCGCGCCCGACGGTCTTGTTGGTCAGCGCGGCCTCTGCCTTGTTCACACGCCGCGCGCTGGCTTCGGTGATGGTCCGGAAGACGAGCACATGCCGGCACAATCCCGCGGCAATGGCCATCGCGCCGTTGATCACGCCCGCCAGGGGACCCGGACCCTCGTAGCCGGCGCCGTACCAGTTCACCTTCAGGCCCAGCACGCTCATGAGCGCGTTGGGGCCCACCGGCGAGAAGCTGCTGCCGTTGTTGTTGTCACCGGGCCAGCAGGCGACACCATCGATGTCCTCGCGCCTGAGGCCTGCGTCGGCGATGGCCTCCAGGCAGGCGTCAAGCGTCAGCCGCATGGCTGACTTGGAGGAGGGGCGGCCGACCTCGGACTGGCCGATGCCGGTGATCGCGACATTCTTTTCGTACAGCGGTACGGCCATCACGCGGCCCTCTCGAATAGCGGAATCCACACATCTTCCTGCGGCTCGAAGGTCACGCGCACCGGCATGCCGATGGCCACCTGTGCCGGGTTGCAGCCAACGATGTTGGTGAGCAGGCGCAGGTCATCCTGCTCATCCAGGCCGACGATAGCCACCACGTAGGGCTGCGTCAGCTCGCTCGACCACGCCTGGTGGTTGACGGTGAAGGTGAGCACCCGCGCCCGCCCGGACACCGCGCGCGGGGCCACATCGAGGCTGCCGCAGCGTGGGCATACCGGTGCCGGTGGATGAAAGAAGCGCTGGCAGCCAGTGCAGTGGTGGATCAGCAGTTCGCCCCGCGCGCCACCCTGCCAGAACGGCGCGGTGTCTGGCGTGAGGGCCGGGAGCTTGCGTGGCATGGCCTGCTCCCGCTCTCAAGCTGCCGCGCCCGGCAGCCCGGACGCATGACGCTCATCGGCCGGCGAGTTGCACACGCCAGGCGCTGTCGCGGTAGTGCCGCCAGCGCTGCAGTCGAGTTGCCCTCCTGAGGCCAGGAAAAGCCAAGTCCCGGCAGGGCCATCGAGCAGGCGGCGGGGAGGACAGTGGGAGCGGACTTCGGATCGCAAGGGGCTTCCTGGTTGACGTCGTTCGGCACAGGAAGTTTAATTGCTGAACACATTCAGTCAATATGTACAAATCCAAGGGTTTACACCACGCGGCCACCCGGTGGCCGGGCCGGTTGGGCGGGGGCAGGAAGCCCCAGGGCGTGTGCTGCTGCGCCGAGGGCACCCGTGTCCCCGGTGAGCATGACTGCACCGCGCGAGGCCTTGCGGTCCGACGCGTCGGCGTGGCCTGCACTGGGCACTGAACACGACATGGATCTTGGTATTGCAGGACGGCGCGCACTGGTGTGCGCGTCCTCACGTGGTCTGGGGCTGGCCTGCGCGACCGCGCTGGCTCGCGAGGGATGCGACGTCACGCTCAACGGCCGAGACGCAGGGCGCCTGGCCGAGGCGGCCGATGGCATCGAGCGCCTCACGGGGCGAAGGCCAGCCGCCGTGGCCGCCGATCTGGACACTGCAGCCGGACGCAATGCGTTGCTGGCTGCCTGTGCAGAGCCGGACATCCTGGTGACCAACAACGCCGGCCCTGCGCCGGGTACCCTCGCCGACTGGGACCACGACGCATGGCTGGCGGCGCTGGAGGCCAACCTGCTGGCACCGGTGCACCTGATCTCGGCCGTGGTGGAGGGCATGCGCCGCAGGCGCTTCGGCCGCATCGTGAACATCACCTCGGCGGTGGTGAAGACGCCGCGCTTCGGCTTGAGTCTGTCCACCACGGCGCGCACCGGCCTCACGGCGTTTGCCAAGGGCCTGCAGCGCGAGACCGTGGCTGACAACGTGACCATCAACAACCTGCTGCCACAGCACATCGACACCGGCCGGCAGCAGGAAATGGCCCGGCGCATGATGCATGACCGGGGCATCAGCTTCGAAGAGGCCCGCACATTGCAGACGCGCATGGTGCGTGCGCGCAGGCTTGGCACGCCGCATGAGTTTGGCGATGCCTGTGCCTACCTGTGTTCGGCGCAGGCATCCTTCATCTCGGGTCAGAACCTGCAGGTCGACGGGGGTTCCTACGACGCGCTGCTCTGAGCGACCGAGCCGTCCTTGAGATGCGGCGGCACCTTCTGCGCCGCATCGAAATCGATCTCCACTTCGGCCCCGTTGGGGTCCTCGAAGAAGACCTGCCACGTGCTCCACGGGCGCGGTAGGCGCAACAGTCGGTAGGCAACGCCTTCGCGCTTGAGCATCTCCAGCGTGGCGACGATGTCGTCGCCATGGAACGCCATGTGGTCGAGCGCACCACGGCGCAGCGCGGGCATGTGCTGCACCTCGACCACATGCAACACCGCCTGCTCCCCGGCATACAGCCACACGCCGCCGATCCCGAAGTCAGGCCGTGCGCCGACCTGCAGGCCCAGCCGCTCATAGAACGCCTGGGTCTGCGCCAACCGGTCCGTGACGACCGTGAAATGGTCCATGCGTCGAATGCAGTTCATCGAGTTCTCCTGTCCCAGGACCCCATCGTCCTGGCGAAAACCATAAGTTGAACAGAATTGCGAAAAATGACCAACAACGGCATGATGCGGTTTACCCGATCCCTGCGACGACGCTCATTGGCCGCCGTCGCACTTTCACAACGAGGCTTGAGCACCATGCTGATCGACCTGCATGCACATGCGCCCCATCCGGGCTACTACAACCAGCACCCGCACTGGGGGCCGTTCTTCGAGCAGCACAGCGACGG
>NZ_AUMO01000076.1 GCF_000430725.1 Azohydromonas australica DSM 1124 | reverse complement strand
TGGCGCGAGCACGAATACCCCAAGATCGCGTCACGGGCCAAGCGCGAGGGGGCGCTGGTGATGTTTGCCGACGAGTCAGGGATTCGGGCAGACCACCATGCGGGCACGACCTGGGCGCCCAAGGGCCAGACACCGGTGGTCGAGGCCACGGGCGCGCGATATGGCTTGAACATGCTCTCGGCCATCTCTGCCAAGGGTCACTTGCGCTTCATGACGATCGAAGGCCGGCTCAATGGAGAAACCTTCTGCGAGTTCCTGCGCCGCCTGATCACGGGCATGGACCGCAAGATCTTCCTGGTGGTGGACGGACACCCCGCACACACCTCCAAGCTGACCAAGCAGTTCGTCGAGGACAACGCCGAGCGGCTGGAGTTGTTCTTCCTGCCTGGGTACGCGCCGCAGCTCAATCCCGACGAGCTCGTCTGGGGTCACATGACGACCCGCGTGGCCAAAGCGACAGCGCGGACCAAGGACGAGCTCAAGCGAACGGTCTACCGCACCTTGCATCGACTACAGAAGTTGCCTCGGGTGGTTGCGAGCTTCTTCCACGCACCGACCTGCCGCTACGCCTCAGCATGAGACTTTACTTACGCCGGTTTTAGTAATCCATCCCCGCCGCCACGCCGCGACCCAGCGACCACAGCAGCATCGTGGCCTGCTGCGCGTCGAGCAGCGCGTTGACGCGCGTGACCTGCAGGTTGTGGTACTCGCTTTCGGCGGAGATCACGTCGAACAGCGAGCGCCGTCCCAGCTGCTGCCACTGCAGCAGCGTGGCTTCGCGCAAGCGCTGGCTGCCCTGCAGCACCTCGGCGCTGGCCTGTGCGCGCTCGAAGGCGGCACGCGCCTGCTCGTGCGTCTCGGCCACGCGCTGCAGCCGTGACGCCAGCGCGTCGTCGCGCTGCGCCAGCGCCGCATCGGCGCGCAGGGCCGCGGCGCGCTGCGCGGGCTCCAGGCTGCGGTCCACCAGCGGCACACTCAGGCTCACGCCGCCGCTCCACACCGTGGTGGGCGCCGTCGCACCGGCTTGGCGCGAGCCGCTCACGCTCCAGCTGACTTGCGGCAGGGCGCTCGCGCGCGTGGCACGCGCCAGGTGGGCCTGTGCCTGCGCCTGCGCGCTGAGCTGGGCGATGGGGCTGGCAGCGGCGGCCTCGGACAGCAGCGGCTCCAGCGCCGGAGGGCCGGGCAACAGCGCCTCCAGCGGCGCCGGCGGCGGCAACGATTCGCCCACGAAACGGCGCAGCCGCGATTCCACTTGGCGCTGCTGCGACTGCGCCAGTGCCAGCGCCAGCTCTGCCTGGCGCAGCGTGTTGCGCACTTGCAGCAGCTCGCTGGCTCGGCCTCGGTCGGCCGCCACGATGCGCTCCAGCGCTCCCACCAGGCAGCCCATGCGCGAGGCGTAGCGGGCGTAGACCTCGGCCTGGCGCCGGTAGCGCTGCTGCTCCAGCGACAGCGACACGGTCTGCAGCGCCACCTGCTCGCGCGCCTCGATCTCGCCCAGGCGAGCGGCTTCCAGCAGCCGCTCGCGCCAGTTGACCAGCGCCGCGCTGCGCCCGGCGTCGAACAGTGGGGCGCTCACGTTGACGTTGAGCTGGCCCTGCAGCCCCTCCTGGCGCAACGTGGAGTGATGCTGCGACAGGCCGCTGGCGGCGGCACCCAGCGTCACGCGCGGCAGCGGCGCGGCCTGCGCCTCCTGCAGGTCGCCCTGCGCCGCCTCGGCCAGCAAGCGGGCCGCGCCCACGGACTGGCTGCGCGCCAGGGCCTGCTCCAGCAGCGCCTGCAGCGCGCGGCGCGCTTCGGTGGTGGCCTGCGGGTTCACAGTGGCCGCCATGGGGGCGGCCTGCGCGTCGCTGCAGATGCCGGCCGCGGCGTGCGCCGGCACGGCGGGCAGCACCAGCGTGGCGGCCAGCAGCGCGGCCAGGGCAGGGCGCGGCGCGGCGCGCCCAGGTTTTGCGGGCCTCACTTCAGCGCTCCCGGAACGCTTCGGTGGAGCGCAGCAGCGGGCGCATTAGGAAGCTCAGCACCGAGCGCTCGCCCGTGCGGATGTCCACGGCACCGGTCATGCCCGGGATCACGGGCAGCAACTCGCCGCGCGGGGTGCGCAGGGCCGCCTCGTCCGTGCGCACCAGCACGCGGTAGTAGGTGTTGTCGCCGGCGACGCGGTCGGGGTCGCCCAGAGTATCGGGGCTGATGTGCTCCACGCGGCCCATGAGCCGTCCGTAGATGGAAGGCTCGTAGGTGTTGAGCGTGAGCTCCGCGCTCTGGCCCACCTGCAGGAAGCCGATTTCCGAGGGCTTCACGCGCGCCTCCACCAGCAGCTGCGTGCCGGTGGGCACGATGTCCATCACCGCTGCGCCCGGCGCGACCACGCCGCCCAGCGTGACCGTGCGGATGTTCTTGACCACGCCGTCCACCGGCGAGGTCAGCACCGTGCGGCGCAGCACGTCGGCGCGGCCTTCCTGCTGCTCCATCAGCTGTGCCAGGTCGGCGCGCACGCGCAGCAGATCGGTGCGTGCGTCCTGGCGGAAGCGGTTGATGCGCTCCTCGCCCTGCATTTCCTGGTCGTTGAGCTGGCGTTGCAGCCGCATGACCTCCACTTCCGACAGCAGGCCCTGGGCCGACATGTCCTGCGCCACCTGCAGCTCGCGCCTGAACAGTGCAGCACTGCGGCGTATGGCGGCCAGCGCGCCGTCCAGCGCGCGGCGCCGGGCCTGGAAGGCCTCGGTTTCCGAGCACACCAGCGCGGCGTGGCGCGCCACCTCGGCCGGGAACTGCGGCGTGCCGCCCGAGGCCTCGGCCTCCAGCCGTGCGATGGTGGCCTGCAGTGCCAGTTGCTTGGCTACGCCCTCGTTCTGCTGGGCCTGGAAGCGCGTGGGGTCCAGCCGCGCCAGGGGTTGCCCCGCGCGCACCGGCTGGCCCTCGCGCACCAGCAGCTCGGCCAGCAGGCCGCCTTCCAGGCTCGCAATGGACTGTTCGCGACCATCGGGAATGACGCGCGCGTCAACGTGCGCCATGCGGTCCACGCGCGCCAGCGACGCCCAGGCCACCAGGGTCGCCAGCAGCGCCGCCATCAGCCACAAGGCCCAGCGGCCGCGCGGCAGGTCGTCCAGATGCTGCGCGGCGCGCAGCTCCGAGAGGTATTGCGCCTCGGCGGGGCTCAAAGCGTTCTTGCCGGCCATGAGGGGTACGTCTCAAGAAGGGAAGCCACGGTGCGGCGCAGCACTCAAGCCTGTGCCGCCGCCTGCAGCGGCACCGCGGCGGCCGAGGCGGGTTGCCCCGCGGTCACCTGCCGCTGCGGCTGGGGTTGCTGTGGTTGTTGGGAGGGCTGCGGCTGTGGCTGCGGGGCCAGCGACGCCATCACGGCGGCCTTCGGGCCGTCGCGCACCACCTGGCCGTTGTCGATCACGAGCACGCGCTGCGCCAGCTCCAGCACGGCCGGGCGGTGCGTGACCATCACCAACGTGCGGTCGCCCACGGCGGCGGCGAGCTGGCGAAGAAACAGGAATTCGCTTTGCGCATCCATGGAGCTGGTGGGCTCGTCCATGAGCAGGATGCGCGGGCGTGTGACCAGGCAGCGCGCCAAGGCCACGAGCTGGCGCTGGCCGCCCGAGAGCAGCGCGCCCATCTCGCCTACTTCCATCTCCCAGCCCTGGGGATGCGCGTCCACCATACGGTCGAGCCCGGTAAGGCGGGCCACCTCGGCCAGGGCTGCGGCATCCACGCCGGGGCGGCCCATGGCCACGTTCTCGCGCAGCGTGCCGGTGAACAGCCGCGGCTCCTGCGACACGAAACCCACCTGGGCACGGAAGTCGGCGCGGTTGAGTTGGCGCAGGTCCAGCCCATCTACTTCCACGCGGCCCTGTGTGGGCTCGTACAGGCCCGCCAGTACGCGCAGGATGGTGGACTTGCCGCTGCCTATGCGCCCGAGCATCACCACGCGCTCGCCCGGTTCCACGCGCAGATTCACGTTCCTGAGCACCTGCGGCGCCGGTGCGGCGCCAGTGGGCGGGTAGGCGAACTGCACATCGCGCAGCGCGATGCGCCCGCTCAGCGCCATGGGCGGCAGCGACGCCGCGCCGGGGGGCTGTTCGGTGGGCAGCGACATGAGCTGCTCCAGCGCCCGCAGCGCCGCACGTGCACCCTGGTAGCGCGTGGCCAGACTCACCACGCTGGACAGCGGCGCGATGGCGCGGCCGGCGAACATCACCGCGCCGATGAGGCTGCCGGCGCTGATCTGCTTGTCGGCGATGAGGTACACGCCCCACACCAGCATGGCCAGCGTGATCGCCTGCTGCGAGCCCGTGGTGAGGTTGCTGCTCCAGCTTGCGACGCGGCGCGAGCGCAGCGCCGTTTCGGCGGCGGCGGCGGTGGCCTGTTCGAAACGCTGCGCGAAGCGGCCCTGCGCGCCCACGGCCTTGACGTCCTCCAGCCCCTCCAGCGCCTCCACCAGCGCGGCCTGCTGCTCGGCCTGATGCTTGAGGTTGGAGCGCATGGCGCGGCGCAGCGCACCCTGCATCAGCGCCGTGGCGCCCAGGATCAGCGGGACTGCCACCACCATGACCCAGCCCAGCGGCCCGGCCACGGCGAAGATGGCCACGATGAACACCAGCACGAAGGGCAAGTCCGTGACGGCGGACATGGTGGCGGAGGTGGTGAAGTCGCGCACCAGCTCGATCTGCGCCAGTTGATGGGCGCAGGCGCCGGATGAGGCGGGGCGGTGCTCCATGCGCACATCCAGCGTGTGGCGGAACAGCGCGGTGCCCACCAGCAGGTCGACCTTCTTGCCGGCCACGTCGATGAGGTGGGCGCGCAACTGCCGTGCTACGGAGTCGAAGGCCAGCGCCACCAGCGCCACGGCCGTGAGCGCCCACAGCGTGACGAAGGCCTGGTGCGGGATGACCTTGTCGAAGGTCACCGCAGTCACCAGCCCCATGGCCAGTGTGAGCACGTTGCTCAGCAGCGCCGCCATCATCGCCGAGCGGTAGTGCGGCGCGAAGCGGCGCAGCACGCTCCAGAGCCAGTGCGGTTTGTCCTGTCCGGCCGAGGCCGCCGGGTTCACCGGTTGCGGCGTGGCCAGCAGCGCGAAGCCGCTGTGGCGCGCGGCCAGCGCGCTCGCTTCCTGCACCGTGGCCTGGCCGGTGCAGGGGTCCAGCACCTCGTAGCGCGCGCCTTCGTCCAGGCGGCGCAGCACGACGCAGGCCCCGCGCTCGTGCAGCAGCAGCACGACCGGGAACACCAGTGCGTTGAGCTGGGCCAGCGGGCGCTGCACCACGCCGGCCTTGAAGCCCGCGGCCTGCAGAGCTCGCAGGGCCTGCACGGTGTCGAGCCGGCCCTCAAGGGCTTCACCCGCCAGCAGCGACGCCGCACTGTGCTCGCGCCCATGGTGGCGCGTGAGCCACAACAGCGCTGCCAGCAGCGGGTCGGCCGCCGCGGCGGCATCGGGGCCCAGGGCAGTGCTCATCAGCTCTTACGGTGCTCAAGCGCCAGGCGCTCGAACTCGGCTTCCAGCCCGCGCACGAAGCGCGGGGTGTCGAACAGCGCCGACTGGCGGCCCTGCTCGGTGAGGTAGCGCCGGTACGAGGCCACGCGCGCGGGCGTGTTGCCCAGCAGCACGGCCATGCGCTCGTACTCGGCCAGCGAGCCCGTCGCCAGCTCGGGCAAGCCCACGTGCGTGAGCAGGCTGCCGGCCATGCGCGAGATGTAGCTGCGGCCCGAGCAGGTCAGCAGCGGCAGCCCCATCCACAGCACATCGCTGGCGGTGGTGCCGCCGTTGTAGGGGAAGGTGTCGAGGAACAGATCCGCCAGCGGCAGCCGCGCCAGGTAGTCCGGCGGCGCCACGCGCGGGGCGAAGACCAGTCGCTCGCGCGCCACGCCCTGGGCATCGGCGGCTCGCCGCATGTTCTCCTGCGCCCACTCGTTGTCGGCCAGCAGCCACAGCACGCTGTTCGGCACTGCGTGCAGTACCCGCATCCACAGCCTGAACACTTCTTCGGTGAACTTGAAGTTGTTGTTGAAGGCACAGAAAACGAATGAGTCCTCGGGCAGGCCGTACTGCGCGCGCGTGGGTGCAGCGCCGATCTCGCGCTGGCGGTCGCTGACCTGGTAGCAGCCGGGCAGGTAAATTGGACGCTCGCTGCTGTAGGGCAGCAGCTCCGGAGGCATGACGTAGCGGTCGGCGATCACCCAGTCCACGCCAGGGATGCCGCAGGTGCCGGGAAAGCCCAGGTAGCTCACCTGCACCGGCGCCGGGCGCTGCGTCAGGATGGCCGGGCGCGCGCCGCTGGTCAGGCCTTGCAAGTCCACCAGCACGTCGATGCCCTGCTGCGCGATGAGCTGCGCGGCGGCCTCGTCGGAGAGGGACCCGATGGGCCAGACCTTGTCGACGCCTGCCTTCAAGCGCGCGCGCAGCGGCGAGCCGTCCTCGCGGCTCCAGCAGAAGGCATGCACCTCAAAGCGCTCGCGGTCGTGCGTCTCGTACAGCTCGGCGGTGAGCAGCCCCACGGCGTGCATGTGCAGGTCGCCCGAGAGGTAGCCGATGCGGATCTTGCCGGTGCGCAGCGGCTGCTTGGCGTGCAGCGGCGTTGACAGCGACTTGTACCCCCGCTCCAGCACGAAGCGCTGCGCGGCGAGCATGTGCAGCGCCGGGTCGTCGGTGGCGCTGAGCATGGCCAGCGCCGAGGTTCCGGCCAGCAGGTGATAGTGCGTGAGCGCGCCCACAGGCTGGTACACCGGCCAGGCGCACTGCTTCTGGCGCAGGTGCACGTAGTGCTGTATCGGGCCGGGCTGCGCGGGGGCGAGCTCCAGGCTCTGGCGCAGCCAGGATTCGGCTTCGTCGAAGCGGCGCAGTTGCTCGCACAACCGTGCGCTGTTGTTGAGGGCGTGCAGGCGCAGCTGCAGCGTGGCGTCATCGGGCGCGGACTGCAGGGCGATGGAGCGCCACTGGGCCAATGCCTCGTCGTGGCGGCCGAGCTGTTCGAGCTGGTGGCCCAGGTTGAGCCGGGCCTGCGCGAAGTCCGGCGCCGTTTCCAGCGCGCGCCGGTAAGCCTGCTCCGCGTCGGCCGCACGCCCAAGCGTGCCCAGGACCACGCCCCAGTTGAAGCAGGCCAGATGGCGCAGCGGCGAGGCGGTGTGCGCGAGCCAGTCCTCGTAGAGCCGTGCGGAGGCTTCCGACAGTCCCTGCTGCGTCAGCCGGCCGGCGCTGTCGAACAGCTCGGGCAGCGGCATCCGGCCCGAGCGGGCCTGGGCGAACAACTGCTCGAGCGCGGCCTCGCGGACAGCAGGGGGCGAAACGGTCTGTGAGGACATGGCAGGGCCGGCAGGCATAAGACTTCTGCGGCAATTGTGGAGAGCAGCGGCAGTACGCGATCGGTGCATCAAGCGGCAAAAGGAGGGCTATCTCGGCGGACGGCGCAGGGGCTGTCAACAACACGACGAGCGGCCGTGGCAGGTTAGCCCCTCAACTGCCTGGCCAGCTTCCGGTAGTGCGTGGCCTTGTCGGTCTGGTCCATGCCCTCGTAGAGGACAGCCAGGTTGTGGGCCGCCAGATAGCTGCCGCGGCCCGGCACGCCATCGAGCATGGGGCGCTCGCCGATCTCCAGGCAACGCAGCCAGGCAGCCTCAGCCAGCGGCAGCCAATGGCCGAACGCCTGCGCCGGATGCTGGACGGCCGAGTCCAGTAGCAAGTTGCCCAGGGTGAAGAAATAGTCCGGGCTTTCCTGGAGCCCGTCCAGCATGTCGCCGGAAAGGACCAGCGCCTGTTCCAGTTGGCCGGATTGGGAGAGGCAGTAGAGCAGCCGGACTGAAGCGTCCTGGCGGTAGCTGGCATCCACGGGAGTCAGCGCCAATGCTTGGACGTAGTGGTCACAGGCTTGAGCAAACTCGCCGCCAATTTCGAAGTCCTTGCCCAACTGGTACTGCATGTAGGGATCGTCCGGACGGGCCCGCACTTCCCGCAGCAGTAATTCGCGGTTGCGTCCCGCCTTGCTCGCCAGTTGTGAAGGCAAGTAGCCGTCGTGCCCCAGCACCAACGAAAGGGGCCGTCTGGGCCAGGCCGAAACCGGTGATTCGTGGATGCGCCCCTGGTAGCGTACGCCGCGCGGTAGAAGCCGGGGCAGCCAGGTATGGCTGTGTTCGCGCCGGGCACCGATGTTGAAGTCGCTTCGAACCAAGACCACACCTGTGAACGGCTCGGTAGCTTCTTCAACGAGATGCAAGCACTGTGCGCCGCTGCTGATCCATTCGTCGGCGTCCAGGATGAGATTCCAGTCGGCAGCCGCCAGCTCCAGGGCCGTATTGCGGGCGGCCGAGAAGTCCTCGTTCCAGGCGGCATGGTGCACCTCAGCACCGCAGCGCCTGGCAAGGGCGGCGGTGTCGTCGGTCGAGCCCGTGTCCAGCACCAGCATGCGGCTGACGTGCTCGCGGGCACTGAGCAGGCAGCGTCGGATGCAGCGTGCCTCGTTGCGGGCGATGACGACCAGGGCCAAGTCCAACGGCTTCCGGGGCAGGGGAGGACGCTTCATGAACTGGGGCTTCCTCCTTTGGTGGTGCCACGAGACAGGCGCAGCCGGGCTGGCGCCTGCAGTGGTCTTTGTTGGAGTCAGTGCACGGTGCGGAGCCGCGCGGCCAGCAGCCCGTCGAGCTCATCGAGCCAGGGCTCGGCCAGGCGCCGAATCTGCGCGTCGTTGAAGAGGATGCGCTGCAGGATGCGCATCTTGAGCTTGGCCTGCTCCGGCGCCAGTGCGACCTTGGCCTGCTTGATGTCCGAGATCAGCACGCCGCATGCGCTTTCGAGCTGAATGACCGCATCCCAGTCGCCACGGCGCGCGGCCGACAGCATGTCGGCGCTGGTCTTCTCAATGGCTTCGTAGTAGCTCAGCAGCGAAGTGGTCATGGCGTGCGCGATGGATGCGCAGGGCGGCGGCCTTGCGGCCTCAGCGGGTGCTTCCGACTTGTGGGCCAATGGCGACCCAGGCCTCGATGATCGGCTCGATAAGGCGCTTGCACTCGTCCAGCAGCGCAGGGTCGTTGCGCAGGTTGGCCTGCGTCAGGCGCAGCGAGATGTAGGCGTAGAGGTCGCCCAGATCCGAGGCGAGTTGCCCGCCCTGCTCTCGGTTGAGCGCACTGCGCAGCCCTTCGTCAACGATGCGCACGGCGCGGCTGAGCACGCTGCACTTGAGTTCGGTTTCGCCCTGCGCCATGGCGCCCTGGGCCTTGGCCAGGCAGTCGAGCAGGCCCTCGAACAGCAGGGTCACGAGCTTGTGCGGCGAGGCGGCACTCACCCCGGTTTCCACGCCGATTTTGTGGTAAGCGTGGGCCAGGCCGGCAGCCGCACCACGAGTGGGGGTAAAGGAGGAATTCGCGTTGAACATGACGATGGCGTGAAAAGTAGTTGCGGGTGCTTGCGATTGCCACCAGTGTGACCCGTTACCTGAGATGCTGGGCAGCGTGCAGCGAACGGACTTACGGCGGCAGGTGCAGAACCGGAACTCAGCTTGTGTAGTAGAGGTTGCTCAGATTCGTGACTTGCGCCGCCAGTGCGTTGAGCGAGGACATCTTGGTGTCCAGCGCTTGGTACTGTTTTTCCAGTCGAGCCTGGGTGCGGGCCACACGATCCTCGATTTTCTCCTGCTCGGTCTGGTTGCGTTTGAGCTTGCTTTGCAGGCCCTCGGTGCGGGTGCTCAGCACGCCGTCGCTGCGGGTGATCTGATCGATACGAGTGCTGAAGCGCACCCCGAAGCCGTTGTTTCCGGCCATCGTGTCGTCGGTGCTGGAGAAGAGCTTGGCCACCTCCTCGGGCTGCTGCAGCGCAGCCTTGAGCTTGGCGGTGTCGAGCTTGAGCGTACCGTCACTGGAGGTGCTGAAGCCGATGCTGGCCAAGCTGCCGTACACCGGGGAGGCCGCGTTGGTGCCCTGCAGCAGCGAGCGCATCTGGCTGCGCAGGCCTAGCGCGGTGCTGTCTCCCTGCAGCGGGGCGCCCTTCTTGGCTGCTTCGTCGTACTTGGTCTGGTCGCGCAGGTAGCTGTTGAGCGCGTTGTAGGCGGCCATGAAGTCCTCGACGGCCTTTTGCTGGGCCGTGGCGTCGGAGGTGGAGGACACCTTGACCGGGGCGCTGATCTTCTTCAGGAGCTTAAGCGTGACGCCATCGATGGCGTTCTTGAACTCGTTGGTGGTGGACTCCACCGGCACGCCGTTGACGGTGATGGCCGCGTTCTGGGCTTCCTGGCCTACCGACATCGTTCCGCCGACATCGTTGAGGCCGGCGTAACTGAATTCGCCCATGCCTCCACTGCCCGCGATCTCGATCTGGTCCTTGGTACCGGTGTTCTTGGATGTCAGGGAGAGCTGGACAGTGCCGTCGAGGTTCGTGACCAGCGAGGCGACCACGCCGGCACCCGCCGCGTTGATGCGGTCGCGCACCTGGCTCAGCGTGGTGTTGGGGTCTGTGAATTCCAGTGGCACGGGGTTGGTGCCCTCCTTGTACTTGGGCGGCGGGCCATAGTCTTCCACCAGCCCGATCGTCAGCGAGCCCGCGCCCAGAGGCTCCGAGGGTTGCATGGCTCTGGAGTAAAGCGACTGGGCGCGGGCGAGCTGGCTGACCTCGACGTCGTACTCGCCGGCGCTGACGCTGCCGCTGCTGGTGGCGGTGAGCACCGTGGTGTCGGAGGCGGTGGCCGTGCCCTGGGTCCACAACGAGCTCTTGGACAGCGCCGCGGCCGAGTCGCGCAGCGTGGACATCAGGCTCTGCACCTTGCCGTAGGAGGACACCTGCGTCTGGATGCTGCTGGCCGCGGTTTTGAGCTGCTCGATGGGCTTGCGCTCGACTGCCATCAACTGCGAGACGAGGCTCTGGACGTCGATACCGCTGCCGATGCCGGCGGACGAGATGGTCATGTTCTCCGCTCCTGGTGAGGGTTGTAGGTGGCAGATCGGCGACGCTTGCAACAACTTGAGGCCGTGCCGACGGTGACGCGGGCCATGCAAAGCCGTCTGCGGTAGCCGTGGCGCAGGCTGTGACGGGTGTGGCCCGCGCCAACGGAGCTTCAGCTCTGCAGTAGCTTCATGATCTGCTGCGGCTGCTGGTTGGCCTGCGCAAGCATGGCTTGGGCGGCCTGGCTCAAGATCTGCGAGCGTGCGAGGTTGGCGCTCTCGGCAGCGTAGTCGGCATCCATGATGCGGCTCTTCGCTGCGCTCTGGGCCTCCGCCGAGATTTGCAGGTGGGAGACGGCCGCCTCGAAGCGCGACTGCGCCGCGCCCATGGTCGCGCGCTGGTTGCTGATGTTGTCGAGCGCCTTGTCAATGTTGGAGATCGTCTCGCTGTACACGGGATTCATGGGCTCAAGCGTCGCGCGGGGGACGCTGGGACTGCTGCTGGCCTTGCCGGCTGCAAGCTTGACGCTTGGATCCTCGGTCATGTCGACGATATTGACAGTAATCGCGTCGTTGGAGGTGCCGTTGGCACCGACCTGGAAGCTCAGGTCCTTACCCGTGGGAGCAGGGAGTGCATCGGAACCCAGGATCTTCATCTTGTTGAAGGTCGTGCCGCCCAGCAGCAGCTGCACTTGCTCGGCCAGTTGCCCGAACTCCTTGTCCAGCGCTTCGCGGTCGGACGTGCTGTTGGTGTCGTTGGCGGCCTGGATGGTGAGTTCGCGCATGCGCTGCAGCGCCTCGCTGGCCTTGCCCAGCCCGGCATCGGCGGTCTGCGCCAGCGAGATGCCGTCGTTGGCGTTGCGTACGGCGGCGTTCATGCCACGCACCTGGGCCGTCATGCGCTCGGCGATCGCAAGGCCGGCGGCGTCGTCCTTGGCGCTGTTGACGCGCAGCCCGCTGGAGAGGCGCTGCATCGCCGTGGCGGCCGAGTTTTGACTATTGCCGATGTTGCGCTGCGCGATGAGCGCGGCCAAGTTGGTGTTGAGCGTCATGGCGGGATTCTTTTTTCAAGGTCGGCGCAGGGTCCGAGTCGCGGCTGGGCGAAGTCGTGACGGGGATGATTCTTGGGCGAAAAGGCCCCGGTCAAAGCGTGGAGGAAAGGGTGGTTCGTGGCACAGTTCGCGCGCCGGATGAAAAAAAGCCCCGGCGAGGTACTGCCGGGGCTGTTTGGTTGCCCAGGCAACCGCGCCCGGGCGCAAACCCGGGCGTGAGCGGCGCAATCAGCGCAGCAGCGACATGACCTGCTGCGGCTGCTGGTTGGCCTGCGCCAGCATTGCCTGGCCAGCCTGCTGCAGGATCTGCGAGCGCGACAGGTTCGACGTCTCGGTCGCGTAGTCGGCGTCCATGATGCGGCTCTTGGCGGCCGACTGCGCTTCCGAGGCGGACTGCAGGTTGGAGATGATTGAGTCGAAACGCGACTGGTAGGCGCCCAGGTTAGCGCGCTCTTCGTTGACCAGGTCGATGGCGGTGTCAAGGTCGTCGATCACGAGCCGGGTGGCGTCAGCGTCTCCCGTAATACTGGCCCGGAACATGGCCGAGCCGGCAGCTACCTTATCGTTTGTATTATCACCGTCATTGTTCATGTCCCAAGTTGCGGTCAGCTCCTGGGAGGCGTTGAAGCCTGTCACGGCCGTGATCCCGTTATGCGTGGACGCATAGTTGTTCACCTTCACTTCGACATGATCGTCGGTGCTGATGTTGGCGCCAATCTGGAAGGACAGCGCCTTGGAGGTGGGGTCCGTGATGGTGGTGTTGTCGGGTACCGCCGTATTGTCGCGATATGCGGTCTCGACATCGGCCATGGTGAGACCGGCTCCAGCATTAGCGCCCAGGATGCTCTTGCCGTTGAAGGTCGTCCCACCGAGCACGCGGTTGATTTCCTCGGCCAGCTTGCCGAATTCCTTGTCCAGCGACACGCGGTCGCTCGTACTGTTGCTGTCGTTGGCGGACTGCACGGCCAGCTCGCGCATGCGTTGCAGCGAGTCGCCGATCTTGCCGTAGGCGGCTTCCATGGTCTGCACCATCGAGATGCCGTCGTTGGCGTTGCGAATGGCGGCGTTCATGCCCTTGACCTGCGCGGTCATGCGCTCGGCGATGGCGAGGCCGGCGGAGTCATCCTTGGCGCTGTTGACGCGCAGGCCGCTGGACAGGCGCTGCATCGAGGTGGCGAGCGAGCCCTGGCTGGAAGAGATGTTGCGCTGGGCGTTCAGCGAGGAGAGGTTGGTATTGACGGACATGCCCATGATGTAGCTCCGTATGTCTTGGTTGACTCAGTCAGACGCCGGTATTGCGGCCACTGCTGGCGGACTGCGGACCGTTTGTTCATTTGACGATCCGTTGCTTGGTGTATCGGCCGTCTCGCGCCGGAACTTGAGGGCCTGTCAACGAAAATTTGCAGCCTTTTTGGAGCGTGCTGCCTGAGGGCGAAACCCGGGCTGTCATCGCATCATCGGCCGGGCCTAGGCAAGCTTGAGCGCCAGACGCGTGTCGCCTCCACGGGGTGGAGTGCTTGTAGGAATTTGCCTGACACGGCCCCTGGAAGAAAAGGGACTCCAGTGACCGAGATGGGCCGATATTCGCCCGCTGTTCCGGCTTCTACAGTTCGTACCACGCTGCAAACAGACCGTGACTCTTGTCAGAGACCGCCATGAACACCGACCAAATCCTTGCCGAGATCCGCGAAGCCAACCTGTCGTACCTGATGCTGGCGCAGAGCCTCATCCGCATGGACCGTGAGCAGGCGCTGTACCGGCTGGGCGTCTCCGACGAGACCGCGGGCCTGATCGCCGCGCTCACGCCGGCGCAGATGCTCAAGATCGCCTCGGGCAACACGCTGCTGTGCCGCTTCCGCATGGACGACGACCTGGTGTGGAGCCTGCTGACCAACCATGGCCGCGGCGCGGCCAACGACGGCGTGAGCCGGCTGCATGCCTCGATCCTTATGGCCGGGCGCCACCAGGAAGCGGCCTGAGCCCGCCACGGCCGCCCGCCCATCGCGCAACCGTCACCGCATCATCGCCATGGCCCGCAACAAGAGCATCCTGTCCGAAGCCCGCCAGATCGAGCGCGCCGTTACCCTGATCAACCTGGGCGCGCGGCTGCAGGTGCTGGAGAGCGAGACCGACCTGAGCTACGAGCGGCTGCTGCGCCTATATAAGGAAGTGTCAGGCAAGAGCCCCAGCAAGGGCCAGCTGCCGTTCTCCACGGACTGGTTCATGACTTGGCAGCCCAACATCCACGCCAGTCTCTTCCTCAACATCCACGAGTACCTGAACAAGAGCGCGGCGCTGGAGGACATCGACATCATCATCAAGGCCTACCAGCTGTACCTGGAGCAGACGCAGTGCCAGGGCCTGGAACCGCTGCTGTCGGTCACGCGCGCCTGGCGCCTGGTGAAGTTCGTGGACAACGGCATGCTGTCGTTGACGACCTGCAGCCGTTGCGCCGGCCGCTTCGTGACGCATCCGCACGAGATCGCCAAGCACTACATTTGCGGCCTGTGCAACCCGCCCGCGCGCGCGGGCAAGGGCAAGGCCGCGGGCAGCCTGTCGATGCATTGAGCGCCCCGGGGCGTGCCCGGCCGGGTTCAAGTCTGGGCCGGACGTGCCGATAAGCTCTTGGCCGCGGTCCTTGTTGGTCGTTGTTCCGCCGCGCTTTTCGTGAAACTCGTTCGCCTGCCGTCGCAACTCCTCTTTGACATCACCGAGCTGCCTTTCGACGTTTTCAACGTGCAGGGCCAGCTGCTGCTGTCGGCCGGCGCGCCCATCGACTACGGAACGCGGCTGCAGCTGCTGCGCTGGGCGGTGTACGCCGAAGAGACGGAATCCCAGCCCTGGCGCGAGCAAATGGAGCAGCTGGCCGAGGAACGCAAGGAACGCGCGCGCCGCGCCAGCGAGGACTATCTGCTGTCGTCACGGCGCAGGAGCCTGAGTCAAGAGTGGACCATGGCGGCCATGGCGCTGGAGGCGGCGTTGCGTGAGCCGCGTGAGGATGGCCGGTGGATTCGCGCGGTGCGCGAGCTGCGTACCCGCGCGCGGCACCTGGTGGAGATTTCGCTGGACGCTTCGGTGTGCCACCTCATCCATACCGGTGGCCTGCATACCAACCTCTACAGCTGCCACCAGTCGTTGCGCTGCATGGTCGTGGCCGGCGAGTGCGCGCGCGTACTCGGCTGGGACAGCGGGCGGATCGAGTCGCTGGAGTTGGCGGCGCTGACGATGAACGTCTCCATCCGCCGGATGCAGGACATGCTGGCGCTGCGCGACATGGGCATCAGTGCCGGGCTGCGGGCGCAATTGGCACAACACCCGCGCGACTCGGCAAGGTTGCTGGCCGCCGCAGGCGTGATAGACGGAGTGTGGCTGGGCGCGGTCATGCTGCATCACGACAGCCAGCTCGACGCGCAGCCGCTGGCAGGGCTGTCCACGGCGCAGCAGGCCGCGCGGCTGCTGCGCCGGGTTGATATTTTCTGTGCCAAGCTCAGCCGCCGCGGCCACCGCGCGCCGATGCTGGGCCTGCGGGCCGTGCGCGAAGCCTGCGTAGGTCCTGACGGCAAGCCCGACGAGATCGGCACGGCGCTGCTGCGCACGGTGGGTATGTACCCGCCGGGCAGCTTCGTGCGGCTGGCCAGTGGCGAGTGCGCGCTGGTGCTGGCGCGCGGCAGCCGGGCGCATGCGCCGCGCGTGGCCTCGTTCGCTGACGCTAACGGCGCGGCGCTGGCCCAGCCGCGGCTGCGCGATACGACGCAGGCAACCCTTGCCGTGAAGACATCGCTGAGTCCGGCCGACGTGCACGAGCGGCCCAATCACGAGAAGTTGTTGGCGTTGCTGCTGCGCTGATCCGTTGCGTGCCGCCCCGGCGGGCTCAAGTCGTACCGGCGGGGGCCGATACTAGGCCGACTCGCCAACTCACCCCACTTCATGTTCGTTCTCATCGGCTGGACCCTGGCGCTGAGCTGCGTTTTCGGCGTCTTCGTCGTACACGGCGGCAACATCGTGATCGTGCTGCAAGCATTGCCCTTCGAGCTCGTCACCATCGGTGGCGCGGCGCTGGGCGCGTTCGTGGCCAACAACCAGCCCAAGGTGCTCAAGGCCACGCTGCGCAGCCTGAAGACGTGCTTCAAGGGCTCCAAATACAGCAAGACGCGCTACCTGGAGCTCATGGCGCTGCTCTTCGACATCCTGCAGAAGGCGCGCAAGGAAGGCCTTATCGCCATCGAGCATGACGTGGACGCGCCGGCGGAGTCGGCGCTGTTCCAGCGCTACCCCGTCGTCGGCGCCGACCGCCACGCCGTAGAGTTCATCACCGACTATCTGCGCATGATGGTCTCGGGCAACCTCAACGCGCACGAGATCGAGAGCCTGATGGACAGCGAGATCGAGACCCACCACGCCGAGGCGCATGCACCCGCGGCGGCGATGACGCGCGTGGCCGGCGGGTTGCCGGCCTTCGGCATCGTCGCGGCAGTGCTGGGGGTGGTCAATACCATGGGCTCCGTGGGCCAGCCCCCGGCGGTCCTGGGCGCCATGATCGGCTCGGCGCTGGTGGGCACCTTCCTGGGCATCCTGTTGTCCTATGCCATCTTCGAGCCACTGGCCGGGCTCATGGAACAAAAGGCCGACGAGGCCACCAAGGAGCTTCAGTGCATCAAGACCACGCTGCTGGCCTCGATGCAGGGCTACGCGCCGCAGGTGGCCATGGAGTTCGGGCGCAAGGTGCTCTATTCCACCGAGCGGCCGTCCTTCGCCGAGCTCGAAAACCACGTCAAGGGCAAGAAATGATGCGCCGGGACGTTCAGGGCTGAGCCATGGCGGGTGACGTCAAGGGGCAGCCGCCCATCATCATCAAGCGCGTGCGCAAGAGCACGCACGCGCCGCACAGCGGCGCGTGGAAGATCGCCTATGCCGACTTCGTCACGGCGATGATGGCCTTTTTCCTGCTGATGTGGCTCATGGGCTCGCTCACCGAGGGCGACCGCAAGGGCTTGGCCGACTACTTCAACTCTCCCATGAAGTTCTCGATGAGCGGCAGCACCAGCACCGGCACGGGCGACGCCACGAGCATCATCAAGGGCGGCGGTCAGGACCTCTCGCGCAGCACCGGCCAGATCAAGCGCGGCGAAATCGACCCCGTGAATAACCACAACGCGCTGCGCCCGCTCAAGGGCGACCAGGCCCGCGCCGAGGTGCGCCAGCTCGAAGCGCTCAAGCTGCGCGTGCAAAAGAAGCTCATCGACAATCCGCGCCTGAATTCGCTGTCGCCGCAGATCAAGGTCGAGATGGTGCGGGACGGGCTGCGTATCCAGATCGTCGATGAGCACAACCGGCCCATGTTCGCCAGCGGCAGCGCGGTGGTGCAGCCCTACATGCGTGAGCTGTTGCGCGAAATCGGCCAGACGCTGGCTGACATCTCCAACCGCCTCACGCTCGAAGGCCACACCGACGCGCATCCGTACGCCGGCGGTGACCGCGGCTACAGCAACTGGGAGCTCTCCAGCGACCGGGCCAACGCCAGCCGGCGCGAGCTCATTGCCGGGGGCCTGCCCGAAGATCGCGTAGTGCGTGTGCAAGGTCTCGCATCAAGCGTGCTGTACGACCCGCAGGACCCGCTGAACCCGCAAAATCGGCGCATCAGCATTATCGTCATGAACCGCGAAGCCGAGGAACGCTTCTTCCACAGCGCGTCGGGCCTGGCCCAGAGCCTGGACGGCAAGGACTCAAGCGTTCCCGGCGTCCCGCCGATAACCCCGGCGCCTCCCTCCATTCGCCCGCAACGCACACCATGAGCACCCCCACCGATCTGAAGTTCCTGATCGTCGACGACTTTTCCACCATGCGCCGCATCGTGCGCGGTCTGCTCAAGGAGATGGGTTGCCACAACGCCGATGAAGCCGAGGACGGCGCCATCGCGTTGAGCATGCTCAAGAACCAGAAGTTCGATTTCGTCGTCAGCGACATCAACATGCCCAACATGAACGGCTTCGAGCTGCTGTCGGCGGTGAAGGCGGATCCTTCCCTGAAGCACCTGCCGGTGCTCATGGTCACGGCCGAGGCGCGCAAAGAGGACATCGTGCGCGCGGCGCAAAGCGGAGCGGCGGGATACATCGTCAAGCCCTTTACCAAGGCCACGCTGGAAGAGAAGGTGCAGAAGATCCTGCAGAAGATGGCTGCAAGTGCCTGAAGTGATGGAGCGCGACATGAATCTTCCAGAAATGCCCACGCCGAGCGCGCCGCTGATCGTTTCACCCGAGGTGTTCCAGCAGCTCGGTGCCATCACGCGCATGCTGCACGACACGATGCAGCAGCTCGACGTGATGCCGCGGCTGCAGGCCGCCACCGACGGGCTACCCGACGCGCGCAGCCGGCTGCAGTACATCGCCACCAAGACCGCCGACGCCGCCAACAAGGTGCTCAATTCGGTGGACCAGGCCAAGGCCGAGCAGCAGCGCATCAGCCAAACCACGCGTGAGATGGCCGCGGCCATGGTGGCCAACCCCGTCAAGGCCGTGGCCTCCGGCGCGGTGATGAACTTCATGCATGACGTCGAGCAGTCCTCGGCGCGCATCGACGCTCATCTGACCGACATCATGATGGCGCAGGACTTCCACGACCTCACCGGGCAGGTGGTGGCAAAGGTGGTGAACCTGGCCAACGAGCTTGAGGACGGGCTGGTCAAGCTGCTGGTGCAGGTGATCCCGCCCGACCAGCGCGAGAAGCTGCACGCGCCGTCCTCGCTGGCCGCCGTGGCCCAGGAGCTCGACGGCCCGGTGGTTGATCCCGCGGGCCGCACCGACGTCGTCAGCGACCAGAGCGAGGTTGACGACCTGCTGGCGAGCCTGGGGTTCTGAGGGCATTCGCCCACTGAAGAGCCGCCATGGCTGACGAAGGCGGCCAAGACCGCGAGTTACCCGCATCGGAACGCAAGATCCGCAAGGCCCGCGAGGAGGGCCAGGTCGCGCGTTCGCGCGACCTGGGCCATTTCGCGGCGCTGGCCGTGGGCGGCGCGGTGCTGGTGGCGTTCGCGCCCCTGCTGGTCGAGCGGCTGCGGCAGCTGCTGGCGCACGGGCTGCGCTTCGATGCGCACGCGCTTGCCAGCTCGCAGATGATGCTGGAGCGGCTGTCCGAGCTGGGGCTGCAGTTCTTGCTGGTGGTGCTGCCGCTGGGGCTAGTGATGGCGCTGGTGGCGGTGGCCGCGGCGCTGGGCGGCGGCGGCTGGAACTTCACCACGAAGGCGCTGCAACCCAATTTCACCCGCCTCAATCCGCTCACGGGCGTGGTGCGGCTGTTCTCCAAGGACCAGCTCGTGCAGACGCTCAAGGCGTGCCTGCTGGCGCTGGTGCTTGGGCTGGTGGGCGCGCTGTACTTGCGCGCGCACCTGCAGGATTTCACGGCGCTGCTGACGCAGGCGCTGCCCCAGGCCCTGGCCGACAGCGGCGGGCGGATCTACGGCGGCCTGGCGCTGCTGGTGGGGGTGCTGGCGCTGTTCGCGTTGGTGGACGTGCCGCTGCAGCGCTTCATGCTGCTCAAGCGGCTGCGCATGAGCCACCAGGAGTTCAAGCAGGAGCACAAGCAGGCCGAGGGTAGTCCGGAGGTCAAGGGCCGCATCCGCCAGCGTATGCGCGAGGCATCGCGCCGGCGCATGCTCGCGGCCGTGCCCAAGGCCGACCTGGTGGTGACCAACCCGACGCACTACGCCGTGGCGCTGCGCTACGACGAGGCCACGATGGCCGCGCCGCGCGTGGTGGCCAAGGGCGCCGACTTGGTGGCGCAGCGCATCCGCGACCTGGCGCGAGAGCACAAGGTGCCGGTGCTGGAGGCGCCGCCGCTGGCGCGCGCGCTGTATGCCCACGGCGAGCTCGAACGAGAGATCCCCACTGCGCTGTTCGCCGCGGTGGCGCAGGTGCTGGCCTACGTGTGGCAGCTCAAGGCGGCCATGGCCGGGCGCGGCACCATGCCCGCGGCGCTGCCGGCGCTGCCGGTACCGCCGGACATGGACCCGCAGACCAAGTCCGCGCAAGGCTGATTCCGGCGCGCGATCGCCGGTAAAGGCGTTCCACCATGCCTGCGAAGGCGGGCATCCACGTTGACCCGGACGCTGCGCGAAGCTCGTGGACACCCGTCCCTGCCTGCGCGGCGACGGTTCTGCGCAGGCGTGACGGATTTCTCTTGCTTGACTTCGCGACTTCTTGCGGCCTGGTTTAAGGCGCGCAAGCCAAGCGCCGACGCGCCGTCCGAGCCCTGCGAACAGCGCCGTTTTCGGCCCGCTAATCCGGCTCAAGTTTTGGCGCGGGCTGGGAACAATCTCGGCCCATGAACACTTATCTCGCCCGGCTGCAGGCGGTGCTGGGCGTGAGGCAGGATTTCATGCGCACGCTGGCGGCGCCGCTGTTCGTGGTCATGGTGCTGGCCATGATGGTGCTGCCGCTGCCGGCATTCGTGCTGGACCTGCTGTTCACCTTCAACATCGCGATGGCGCTGATGGTGATGCTGACCGCCTCCAGCATGGTGCGTCCGCTGGACTTTGCCGCCTTCCCGGCGGTGCTGCTGGTGACGACGCTGCTGCGCCTGTCGCTCAACGTCGCATCCTCGCGCGTGGTGCTGCTGGAGGGCCACACCGGCACCGGCGCGGCCGGCCACGTCATCGAGGCCTTCGGCCACTTCCTCATCGGCGGCAACTTCACCGTGGGCCTGATCGTGTTCGCGGTGCTGGTGGTCATCAACTTCATCGTCGTGACCAAGGGGGCCGAGCGCATCGCCGAGGTGGGCGCGCGCTTCACGCTGGACGCCATGCCCGGCAAGCAGATGGCCATCGACGCCGACCTCAACGCCGGGCTCATCGACGAGGCCGAGGCCAAGCGCCGCCGCGCCGAGGTGGGCGACGAGGCCGAGTTCTTCGGATCCATGGACGGCGCCAGCAAGTTCGTGCGCGGCGACGCGATCGCGGGGCTGCTGATCTTGTTCATCAACATTGTGGGCGGCTTCGTCATCGGGATGGTGCAGCACGACCTGGGCGCGGCGCAGGCAGCCAACACCTACGTGCTGCTGGCCGTGGGCGACGCGCTGGTGGCGCAGATCCCGGGGCTGCTGATTTCGGTGGCCGCGGCGATGGTGGTTTCGCGCGTGGGCAAGGACGCCGACGTGGGCAGCCAGATCGGCGCGCAGCTCTTCGGCTCGCCGCGCACGCTGGGGATGACCGCGGGCATCGTGGGCGGGCTGGGGCTAATCCCCGGCATGCCGCACCTGGTGTTCCTGCTGCTGGGCGCGGCGCTGGGCGCGGCTGCATGGCGCATGCACCAGGCCGCCAGGCATCAGCAAGCGCAGCCCGCGCCCCAGCCCGAGGCCGCGCGCAGCAGCGACGCCGAGGCGAGCTGGGACGACCTCGTGCCCGTGGACGCGCTGGGGCTGGAGGTGGGCTACCGCCTCATCGCGCTGGTGGACAAGTCTCGCAACGGCGACCTGCTCAGCCGCATCAAGGGCGTGCGCAAGAAATTCGCCCAGGACGTGGGCTTCTTGCCGCCGGCGGTGCACATCCGCGACAATCTGGAGCTGCGCCCCAGCGCCTACCGCGTGACGCTGCGCGGCGCTGTGGTGGGCGAGGGCGAGGCCTTCCCCGGCATGCTGCTGGCCATCAACCCCGGCGGTGCCACGCAGAAGCTGCCCGGCACCTCCACCACCGATCCGGCCTTCGGGCTGCCGGCCGTGTGGGTTGAGGAGCGGCTGCGCGAGCAGGCGCAGATGGGTGGCTTTACGGTGGTTGATTGTTCGACCGTGGTCGCCACGCACCTCTCACACTTGATGCAGGTCCACGCCGCGAAGCTGCTGGGCCGCACCGAGACCCAGCAACTGGTGGATCACGTGGCCAAGCTTGCGCCCAAGCTCATCGAAGACGTCGTTCCCAAGATCGTGGCCATTCCCGTGCTGCAGAAGGTGCTGCAGCTGCTGTTGGAGGAGGGGGTGCACATCCGCGACATGCGCTCCGTCGTCGAGTGCCTGGCGGAGAACGCGGCGGTGGCCGCCGATCCGGCTGAGCTGGCGCGACGCGTGCGCGTGCACCTGGCCCCGGCCATCGTGCAGCAGATCTACGGCCCGGTGCGCGAGCTCGACGTGATCGCCATCGAGCCGGGGCTGGAGCGCCTGGTGACGCAGGCGCTGAACTCCCCGCACGGCGCGGCACTGGACCCCGGCGTGGCCGAGGCCCTGACCCGCGGCGCCGCCGACACCTCGCTGCGCCAGGAGGAGCTGGGCCAGCCCGCGTGCCTGCTGGTGCCCGACGCCATCCGCGCGCCCATCGCCCGCCTGCTCAAGCGCGCCGCGCCGCGCCTGAAGGTGCTGGCGCACAGCGAGATTCCTGAAACCCACACCATCCGGATCGCCTCGATCATCGGAGGCACAACATGAACGTCAAACGCTTCACTGCGCGCAGCCCGCGCGAAGCCCTGCAACTGGTGCGGCAGGCATTCGGCGACGAGGCCGTCGTTCTGTCCACGCGTCCGTGCCCGGAAGGTGTAGAAGTGCTGGCCATGCCGCACGACGGCATGCGCCAGATCGAGAGCATGGCCACGGGCCTTCCGGTGCGGCAGCCGCCCCAGCCGGTGCCCGCGCCGCGGCCGCGGCCGCAGCCGCAGCAGGCCCGCAAGCCTCAGCAGTTCCAGCCACTGCAACCGCAGCCCGCCGTGGGCGGCGGCATGGGCATGAGCACGCTGTCGTTCCAGGAATACGTGCGCGAGCGCATGCTCAAACGGCGCCAGGCCGAGATGTCGCGCGCGGAGGCGCCGGTGCTCACGCCGATGGCGGCTGCCGTGAGCGCAGTCGGCAAGATGGCCGCTACCGCCCACCCCGTGCGGCCGGTGCAGTCGCAACGGGTGCAGGTGCAGTCGATCCAGGTGCCGCCAGTCCCGGTGCGGCCGATCCAGGTGTCGCCGGCCACGATGCCGTCGATGCCCGTGTTGCCGGTGGCAGCGCAGCCGGTGCCGGCAGCGCCGCTGTCAGTAGCGCCGTTCCAGGCACCGCCGGCGCATGAGCTGCCGATCCTGAGCGAGGCGATCCAGGTGTCGTCGCCGGAAGCGGTGGCGCCCATGGCGCTGGAGGCTGTGGAGCAGGCGGTGGCGCCGGTGATGGCAGACCTGCGCCGCGAGCAGGGCGAGATGCTCAACGAGCTGCGCTCGGCGCGCGCGATGATCGAGCAGCGCCTGGACGCGCTGGCCTATGCCGACCAGCTCCAGCGCAACCCGGCGCAGGCCGCGCTCTCGCAGCGGTTGCTGGAGTGCGGCTTCTCGCCCGGGCTCATCCGCAAGCTCGGCTCGGGGTTGCCGCCGGACGCGGGCGACCCCCTGGCCTGGGCTGCGGGCGTGCTGCAGCGCAACCTCTGCGGGGCCGAGGGCGAGGTGCCGTTGGAGGAAGAGTGCGGCGTGTACGCGCTCATCGGCTCCACCGGCGTGGGCAAGACCACCACCACCGCCAAGCTGGCCGCGGCCTGCGCTACGCGCCACGGCCCGGGTCAGCTCGGCCTGATCACGCTGGACGCCTACCGGGTGGGCGCGCACGAGCAGCTGCGCACTTACGGCCGCATCCTGGGCGTGCCCGTGCACACCGCGCACGACCGCACCTCGCTGGAGGATCTGCTGTCACTGCTGGGTGGCAAGAAGATGGTGATCATCGACACGGCCGGCATGGCGCAGCGCGATGAGCGCACGCGCGAGCTGCTGGACATGCTGGTGCACCCGTCGATCCAGCGGCTGCTGGTGGTCAACGCCGCCTCGCAGGGTGAAACGATCGACGATGTGATGCACGCCTGGCGCGCTGCGCAGTGCCGCGGCGTGATCCTGTCCAAGCTGGACGAGGCGGTGAAGCTGGCGCCGGCGCTGGATGCGGTGATCCGCCACCGGCTGCGCGTGGTGGGCGTGGCCACCGGCCAGCGCGTGCCCGAGGACTGGCACCGCCTGTCGGGTCAAATGCTGGTGGAGCGCGCGCTGCGCCCGGCCGGCGCTGCGGTGTACCGGCTGCACGCCGATGACGTGAGCCTGGTGCTTTGCGGTACGGGTCGCGCCGCTACGAACCCGGCCTCGATGTTGGCCTGAGGAGAAGGCAAGGCATGCGCAGTCTGCTTTCCCGGCGACAACCCTTGTTGAGCGACCGAACCGACCAGGCCGCGGGCTTGCGCCGTCTCTTCAGCGGTGGTGCGCACCAGCGCTTCGTGCCCGTGGCGGCTAATCCGCATATCAGTGGCGTGGGGCTGCTGCTGGAGCGGCTGACGACGGCGCTGGCCGCGCAGGGCGGCAACACGCTGATCATCGACACGACCGGAAGCGCGCCCGAAGCCGCGCCGGCGGTGCTGGAGGACCCGGCGTTGGGCATTGAGCCGCTGGGCAACGGGCTGTCCTACCTGGCAGCGCGCGGCCTGCCGGCACGGCTGCTGGCAGCCCAAGGCAGCGCCGCGCAGTGGCTGCAGTGCCTGGCGCGGTCGGCGCCGCAGTGCGACGTGCTGATGGTGCATGCCGGCGCCGCCGAGCTCAGCCGCTTCTTCGAAGGCCGCGCGGTGAACCCGCTGCTGTTGGCCGGCGAAGAAGCTGACAGTCTGGCGCACGCGCTGGCGAGCCTGCGGCTGCTGGGGTCACGCCACCGCTGCACGCAGTTCGACCTGCTGCTGGGCGCGCCGATGTCCTCGCCGCAGGCCGCGCGCGCCGTGCGCCACCTCGCCGGTTGGGCGCGCAACCGTCCGGGCGCTGTGCTGCGCGAGGGCGTGGCCGTGGACCCGGCGTGCGGGGCGGACGCCTCCGCGGTGCCGGTGCCACTGGCGCGGCTGGCCGCGGCGCTGCTCAAAACCGAAGAACGGCAAGCGGACCAGGGCTGGCATCCGGGCGGCGACGCCGCGCTGGGCAGTACCTCGTCCGCACGAAATTGAAAAACAAGGATGCCTGGGAGCGTTGGAGCATGTACACCGTCAAAGGCCGCTTGGAGAACGATGCGTTGCTGGCGCAGTACAGCCCGCTGGTACGGCGCCTGGCCCACCAGATGATTGCCAAGCTGCCAGCCAACGTGGAGGTTTCCGACCTGATCCAGGCCGGGATGATCGGACTCAACGACGCGCTGGGGCGCTTCGACGCCAACCAGTGCGTGCAGTTCGAAACCTTCGCCACCCAGCGTATCCGCGGCGCGATGCTCGACGAGCTGCGCGGGGCGGATTGGATGAGCCGCGGCAGCCGGCGGCAGCAGCGTGAGATCGAGGCCGCCGTGCACCGGCTGGAGCACCGCCTCGGCCGCGCGCCGCTGGAGAGCGAGATTGCCGTCGAGATGGGGCTCGCGCTCACCGACTACCAGGAGCTGCTGGGCAAGGTGCGCGGCACGCAGCTGCTGTACCTGGAGGACATGGCCGGCAGCAGCAGCGACGGCGAAGAAGACTTCCTGGACCGCCACATCAGCGATGCCGAGGCCAACCCCATGGCGCGGCTGCAGGACCGGCGCATGCGCGAGGCGCTGGTGGCGGCCATCGAGTGCCTGCCCGAGCGCGAGCAGTACGTCATGAGCATGTACTACGAGCACGACATGAACCTCAAGGAGATCGCCGCCGTGCTCGGCGTGACCGAGTCGCGCGTGTGCCAGCTCCACAGCCAAAGCATCGCCCGGTTGCGCGCGCGGCTGCGCGACTGGTAAGCCCGCGCGGCGCACGCCTGTCGGCGCCGCGGCAAGCCAACGCTTTGAAACGTAACCGCACGCGCTCCCGGGTGTGCGTGCGCTGGCAGCGGCATACGCTTCCCCGGAACCCAGCTGTGGTGGGTGTCGGGGGATTGACATGCGTTTCCATTGGAAATGGCCGTGCCGGCTGCTCGTCGTCCTGATGCTGGGCGGCGGGGCCGCGGCGGGTGCGGCGCCGGGCCTGCCGGCCGATGGCGTGTACCGCTTGGAGAACCAGTGCGACAGCCGCGTGCTGGAAGTGCAGGGCGGTGCCGCGCAGGCCGAGGCCGCGCTGCAGCTGGGCCGATGGCAGTCGCAGGCCTACCAGCGCTGGCGCCTGGAGCGGCTGCCCGAAGGGGACTGGCGCCTGACGGCACAGCACAGCGAGCTGGTGCTCGATGGCGCCGGGGCGGCGTTCCGCCAAGGTGCATGGACCGAGCTGGCCAGCCAGCGCGTGCTGCTGCAGCCGCTGGGCGACGGCTGGGTGCGGCTGGTTTCGCGCCACAGCGGCTTGGCATTGGGTGCCGCCGCCGATGCCGACGGCGCCGCGGCGCAGCCGCAGGCGCTGAGCGCGGACTGCAGCCAGGCCTGGCGCCTGGTGTCGGCGGAGGCGGCCGGCACGCCGGCGGACCTGCGCATCGTGCGCGGCCAGGGCCAGGTCGCCCTGGTGAACACGCGGCTGCCGGTCGCGCCGCTGGTGCGGGTGGTGGACAACAACGGCGTGGCAGTGGTGGGTGTGTCGGTGCGCTTCCGGGTGGTGGACGGTGGGGGCGCAATCACCGGCGCCTTCGCCACGACCAACGCCGAGGGCAATGCACGGCTGGGCAGCTGGACGCTGGGCCCGGTCGCCGGGCGGCAACGGCTGTCCGTGAGCACGCCGGGCCTGGCCGAGGCCGTGATCTGGGCCACGGCGCTGTCCGACGGCGCACGCCTGGAGGCGCCGGAGGCCAACAATCACCAGATGGCGCCGGCGGGCGCCGCGCTGCCGCGCCCGGCGGTGGCGCTGGTGCTCGATGCCAATGGGGAGCCGGTGAGCGGCGTGGCGGTGAGCTTCACGCCCAGCGACGGCGGCAGCATCGGCCAGGGCACGGTGGTCAGCGGCGCCGACGGCCGCGCCAATGCCGGCCTCTGGCGGCTGGGGCCGGGGCAGGGGCCGCAGACGCTGGACGTGCGCGCCACCGGCTACGCCAGTACGCAGCTCGAAGCCACGGCGCTGCCCGCGGGCGCGCCGACGCTGGTGCGCGACGTGTACATGCGCAACGTCTTCGAAGTCTGGGACATGGCGTTTGCGCCCGGCGGCGTGATGCTCTACACCGAGCGCGGGCGGGGACTGTGGGCGCGCCTGCCCAGCGGCACGCAGCGGCGGCTGTTCGCGCCGGCGGACCTCGTCAGCGCCACCAACAGCGGCATGCTGGGCCTGGCGCTGGACCCGGAGTTCGCGCTCAACCGCCGCGTGTACGTGTTCATGGCTTCCAGTGCTGGCGGGACGCCTGACAACCGCGTGGTGCGGCTGCGCGTGAAGCCGGACTGGTCGGGGGTGGACTCGCGCAAGGACATCGTCACCGGCATCCCGTTCCAGAGCAAGGTCGGGCTGGTGGGCCAGCACTCGGGCGGCGCGCTGGCCTTCGTGGGCAACGAGCTGCTCATCAGCACGGGCGACCTGCGCGATGGCCCGGTGCCGCAGAACCTGAGGTCGCTGGGCGGCAAGGTGCTGCGCGTGGACCGCGAGGGCCGGGCATCGGCCGCCGGCCAGGCGCCGGCCGGGGCCGATGCGCGCATCTGGGTGCTGGGCCTGCGCAACGGGCAGGGCCTGGCGGTGCAGCCGGGAACGCGGCGGCCCTACCTGATCGAGCACGGCTCGGGCAACAACGACGAGGTCACGCCGCTGCGCGCGGGCAATGGCGGCTGGGACCCGCGTCCGCGCCCGCTGGGCAGCCCGGACGCGCTGTGCCCCAGTGGCCAGGCGCTGAGCTATTGCGGCTATGCCGGCACGCCCATGACCGACACCGAGCTGTACCCCGGAGCGCTGCGTCCGGCCTGGCGCTCAGGGCTGCCCGCGCGCGGCACGGGTGGCGGCGGCTTCGTCACGGGTGCGGCCTGGAAGGAGTGGTCCGGCGCGCTGGTGATCGGGCAGTTGTCGGGGCGAAGGCTGCTGGTGCTGCAGCTTGATGGCACCGGCAACGCCGCGAGCGCGGTCACGCCGCTGCTGGAGGATATCAATGTACGGTTGCGCCACGTGCGGCAAGGCCCCGACGGCGCGCTCTACATTAGCACCTCCAGCGACAACAACCAGAGCAACGTGCGCACGCAGGTGTGGCGGCTGGCGCCAGTGGGCGGGCAGTGAACCCGGTGAAGGGCTGAAAGAACAGGCCCGCTCACGCGGGCCTGTTCAAGACTGGTTGCAGGCGCAGCTCAGGCGCGCACCATGCCGCTGCGCGTGGGCCGGTCGGAGAAGCCACCGGCACCGTAGACGGGGCCGGCGTTGAGGCCGGGCAGCAGCACTTCGATGGCGCGGTCCAGCGCGGCGGTGGCGCGTGCCAGCGCTTCGCGCTGCGCGGCCACTTGGCTGCCCGCGCGCGCCAGGCGCAGCCGCAGTGCCTGCGGCACGCCGCCGCTGCGCGCGGCTTGCGAGAAACGGTTCACGGCCGTGGCCAGTGCCTGGTGCAGCTGCTCGGCTTGCCACTCCATCGCGGCGGCGTCGCGCTCGCGCAGCGAGTCGCTCAACCCCTGCAGGTTCGCCTCCAGCACAGCCAGCGTGCCTTCGAGCTCAACGGCGGTGGACGTGGTGTCGGCGAGGGGGGTGTTCATGAGGTGGTCTGCAGCAGGTTGTTTCTCAGTGCTGAGGGGGACGCACCAGGATCTCCTGGGCGTTGTCGATGAGCTTGTCGGCGATGGCGCCGGCATTGATGCGGAAGCTGCCGTCGCGGATGGCCTGCGCGATGCGCTCGACCTTCGCGGCGTCGAAGCTGGTGTCCTCCCCGCCCAGCAGCGCGGAGGCGGTGGAAGACAGAGCCACCTGCGTGCTGCTGCTGGCGCTGGCCGGGCTGCTGGACGACGAGCGCGCGACGGGGCGTTCGCCAGTTGCCGTGATGCGCGCGGACGGAAGGTCAGGGTGGCCGATTTTCATGAGCGTTCTCCAGGTGCGGGCTGAGCGGGCCCCACCAACATGTCCGTGGTATCGGTCACGGTTTGGAGAACTTTAGGTTGAACTACCGATGGTGGGGGGAACCGCTTGCGGGCAACCGGCGCGTATGCATGGTTTTCACAGTGGCGCGGCCCGCGGCTCATGGCGTGACCTCCGCCTGGCGCGGCGCCACGGGCATGGCGCTGACGATGCGGCCGCTCTCGGTGCGCAGCCGCACGGCCTGGCCTTCCAGGCCGTGGCCCAGCGCCTGGGCCTCGCCGCTGACGCTGTAGCCCGCACCCTGCGCCACCAGGCGCACGGTGTCACCGGCGGCAAACCACTGGCGCGTGCGCAGGCTGGCGCGCAGTAGCGTGTCACCCGCGTTCATGGCCTGCGCCAGGGGGCGTCCGAGCGCCTGTTCCGGTTGCATCAGCGCGGGGCTGCGGTCCGCGGCCACGTCCACGTCCTTGAGCTCCAGGTGCGCGGCTTCCAGCGCCGTGCCCGCAGGCAGCGATTGCGTGAGCACCAGCGCGGGCGCGAACACCTTCACCGTTACGGGCAGCGACACGTTCCACGCCGCGCCTTGCGCGCAGCGCAGCCCGATGCGGGCGCGGCCCCACATGCGCTGGCCCGGCGGCACGTAGGGCTGCACCTGCCCGCAGGGCGCCAGGCGCAGCCGCGCGTCGAGCGTGCCCAGCTCCAGCTGCACGCGTGCACCCGGCAGCTCGGCCACACCGGCCTGCGCCGCCTGCTGTGCCAGCTCGCGCACCCGTGCCAGCAGCGCCGGATCAAGCGGCGTCGCGGCGGCCGGCGCGCTGGACTGCGCCCAGGCGGCACACGCCGCGGACGCCAAGCCCAGAGCCAGCAGGTGGTGGAGGTGCAACCATTTCACGAGGACCACTGTAGGGCACACCGGCGCGGGGCATGCGCCGGAATTGCGCCCGGTTCATGCCGCTTATTTCACGGGTGGCGTGCGCGCGGCTGACCACAATGCCAGACATCGGAAGACCCGCGCCGCCATGCTCAACCGCCTCACCGAAACCCTGAACTTCCAGTCCGAGGCCTTGACGCTGCGCTCGGAGCGTCAGCGCATGCTGGCTAGCAACATCGCCAACGCCGACACCCCGGGCTACCAGGCGCGCGACATCAGCTTCGCGCAGGCGCTGCGCGAGGCCACCGGCCAGGGCGGCGACCTCACGGTCACGTCCATGGGTGGCGTCGCGCGGCTGGCCACCACGGCCGCGGGCCACCTCGACGCCGCACCCGCCAGCCTGGACCGCACGGTGGGCACCGCGCGGCTGTCCTACGCACAGCCCGCGCAGACCAACCTGGACGGCAACTCCGTGGACATGGACCGCGAGCGCGCGGCCTTCGCCGACAACAGCGTCAAGTACGAGGCGACGCTGCGCTTCATCAACGGCAGCGTGCGCACCATGCTCGATGCCATCAAGGGCCAGTGAGCGGTGCCGTTGCCGCCGCATCCACCGACGCAAGGAACGCCGCATGAGCCTTCTGAACATCCTGAACGTCGCCGCCAGCGCCGTGAGCGCGCAGAGCCAGCGGCTGAACGTAGTGTCCTCCAACCTGGCCAACGCCGACACCGTGGCCGGCCCCGACGGGCAGGCCTACAAGGCGCGCCAGGTGGTGTTCCAGACCGAGCTCATGGGCGCCCAGGGCCACGCCGGCGTGCGCGTGAGCGCCATCAACGAGAACGACACGCCCGGGCGCCGCGCCTTCGACCCCAAGCACCCGGCGGCCGACGCCGAGGGCTACGTGACCTTCAGCAACGTCAATCCGGTGGAGGAGATGGTCAACATGATCTCGGCCTCGCGCTCCTACCAGAACAACGTCGAAGTCATGAACACCGCCAAGAGCCTGCTGCTCAAGACGCTGCAGATGGGCCAGTCCTGACCAACCCCCCGTCCCATCGCATGAGCACCATCGACACCACCAATCCCTTCGCGGCGCTGTCCGACAGCACCGCCAGCAGCTCGTCCAAGAAGAGCAGCGAGGCCGGCAGCCAGGACCGCTTCCTCACGCTGCTGGTGGCGCAGATGCAGAACCAGGATCCGCTCAACCCGATGGACAACGCGCAGATCACCAGCCAGATGGCGCAGATCAACACCGTCTCGGGCCTGGAGAAGGTCAACGCGTCCATCGCCGCGCTGAGCACGCAGTTCATGCAGATGCAGACGCTGCAGGGCGCGAGCCTGGTGGGGCGCGGCGTGGTGGTGGAGGGCAACCGCCTCACCGCCGCCGACGCCGAGGGCACCAAGCTGCAAGGCGGCTTCGAGCTTGCCAACGCAGCCGACCAGGTGCAGGTGGAGATCCTCGACGGCGCCGGGCACGTGCTGGACACGGTGCCGCTGGGCGCGCAGACCGCGGGCCGCCATGCCTTCGAATGGGCGCAGCCGGCGGACAAGGCCGCGGGCAGCACCTTCCGCATCGCCGCCACCAGCGGTGCAACCAAGCTCACCACCACGGCGCTGATGAGCGACCTCGTCGAGGCGGTCAGCACCAGCGGCCAGGCGCTGCAGCTGCAACTCAGCCGCAGCGGCACCGTGAGCTACGACGCCGTCAAGGCCTTCAACTGAAGAACAAGGACTACTCGCCATGAGCAGCTTCCCGCAAGGCCTTTCCGGCCTCAACGCCTCCAGCAAGAACCTGGAAGTCATCGGCAACAACATCGCCAACGCCAACACCTTCGGCGCCAAGACCTCGCGCGCCGAGTTCTCGCACGTGTACACGGCGGCCCTGGGCCAGGGCGGGACGGTGCAGGCGGGCGCGGGCGTGCGCGTCGACACCGTGTCGCAGCAGTTCACGCAGGGCAACATCACCGACACCGGGCGGTCGACCGACCTGGCCATCAGCGGCGAGGGCTTCTTCCAGGTCAGCGACGGCATCAACCCGACGATGTACACCCGCAACGGCCAGTTCAAGGTCAACAACTCGGGCGAGATCGTCAACAACGACGGGCTGCGCCTGATGGGCTATGGCGTCAACGCCAACGGCCAGATCATGTCCGGCACCCTGCAGGGACTGCGCGTGCCCACCGCCACCGTTGCGCCCCGCGCCACCAGCGAGATCAAGCTGGAAATGAACCTGGACTCGCGCTCCACGCTCAAGAACGCGGCGCTGGCGACCACACAGAGCGCCGCGAATGCGGCCCAAACGGCCAAGGTCAATGCCGACGAGGCCGTTGATGCGACTGTGACTGCCGACGTCGCTGATGCTGACGCAGTCGTGCCGGCCCTCGTCGCGGACAAGAGGGCCACTGCAGCCGCCCTGCTGGGCCTTGACCCGAGTGACCTCGGCTATGCAGCGGCGAAGCAGGCCGACGATGACGCGTCGGCTGCATTGGTCACGGCAGGTTTCCCCAACGCTCCTGCTGCTGTTACCAAAGTCGTGACCGCAGAGGCGGCGAACACCGCGGCCACCAATGCCGCCACTGCGCTGGCCACGGCCAAGCAGGCTGCCATCAACGCCTTCGATCCCGCCGACACCAGCACCTACAACTACGCCACTTCGCAGACGGCCTACGATGCGCTGGGCCAGGAAGTGACGCTCAACTACTACTTCCAGAAGGGCACCACCGATCCCGCGACGAACCAGACGAGCTGGAGCGTCTTCGTCTCCGCCAACGGCCAGCCGCTGGTGGACGCGGACAAGAAGAACGTGCGGATGGAGCTGACCTTCGAGGCGGACGGCTCCAAGCCCGTCACGGGCTCGCCCTCGGCTTTCCAGCTTGCCGTCCCCGGCACTGACAACGGCGCCGGCCTCAAGACCCTGCCGCTGACGGTCCAGTTCGACCTGTCCAAGGCCACCCAGCGCAGCCTGACCACCGCGGTGAGCAAGCCCTACCAGGACGGCTACGCCCCGGGCAACGTCACCAGCATCAACGTCCAGGAGGACGGCACGGTGTTGGCGCTCTACAGCAACGGCAAGAGCTTCACCGCCGGTCAGGTGGAGCTGGCCAAGTTCGTCAACCCGCAGGGGCTGCAGCCGCTGTCGGGCAACCTGTGGGCGGGCACGCCGGCCTCGGGTGAGCCCGTGCGCGGCACGCCGGGCAGCGGCGTCGTGGGCAAGATCCAATCCGAGGCGCTGGAGGAGTCCAACGTGGACATCGCCAGCGAGCTGGTCAACATGATCACGGCGCAGCGCTCCTACCAGGCCAACGCGCAGACGATCAAGACGCAGGACCAAGTCATGCAGACCCTGATCAACCTGCGCTGACGCGCAGCGCGACTGACACGCCACCAAAGAAGGAAGCGTCGCCGTGGACCGCATGATCTATCTCTCGATGACCGGGGCCAAGGCGGCGCTGCAGCGCCAGGAGGTGCTCTCCAACAACCTGGCCAACGTCTCCACCGGCGGCTTCCGCGCCGAGATGGCGGCGTTCCGTGCCGTGCCGGTGCGCGGCGACGGCGCCAGCACCCGCGTGCCGGCGCTGGAGACCACCGTAGGCTACAACCCCGAGCCCGGCCCGATCCAGACCACCGGGCGCAACCTGGACGTGGCCATGGAAGGCGGCGCCTGGCTGGCGGTGCAGGCGCTGGACGGCACCGAGGCCTACACGCGCGCGGGCTCGCTGGAGGTGGACGCGCAGGGCCAGCTCGTCACGCGCGCGGGCCTGCCCGTGCTGGGCGACGGCGGCCCCATCGACGTGCCGCCCAACAGCAGCGTGAGCATCGCCGCCGACGGCACGCTCAGCGCCACCGGCACCGACGGCCGCACCACCAGGGCCGGCCGGCTCAAGCTGGTCACGCCCGACGCGCCGCTGCTGCGCGGCAGCGATGGACTGTTCCGCGGCGCCGCCGGCGACCTGCCGGCCAACCCCGGCGCGCGGCTGCGCGACGGCGCGCTCGAAGGCAGCAACGTCAGCCCCATCGAGACCATGGTGGCCATGATCTCCGCGGCGCGGCAGTTCGAGCAGCAGATGAAGCTCATTCAGACCGCCGAGCGCCAGGAGCAGGGCGCGCAGAAGCTGCTGTCCAACAGCACGGGTTGAGCAAGTTCCTTTCAGCCGCCTCCGTAAGTCCCCTGATCCGTTCGCCCTGAGCCCTTCGGCAAGCGCAGGACAGGCCCTGTCGAAGGGCAGGCGCTGGCGCGCGGGCACAGCAGGGGCTTCGACAAGCCTTGCCCGAACGGTTTCGTTTCAATGCCAACGAAGGGCTGACGGCCCCCTCGGCTCAAGCCCCGCCGGGCGCGGCCGATAACTGGGCGACAAACACCTTGTTATTCGCGCGCTGCCCCGGGCCGGGGGCGCGCGAAGATCGCCCGCAGCATCGAGGAGAAGCGCCCCATGATCCGTTCGCTGTGGATCGCCAAGACCGGCATGGAAGCCCAGCAGACCAAGCTGGACACCATCACCCACAACCTGGCCAACGTCTCGACCAACGGCTACAAGCGCACGCACGCCGTGTTCGAGGACCTGATGTACCAGAACCTGCGCCAGAGCGGCGCCGCCAGCTCCGAGCAGACGCAGCTGCCCACGGGGCTGCAGCTCGGCCTGGGCGTGCGCCCGGTGGCGACCTCGCGCAATTTCACGCAGGGCAACCTGCAGCAGACGGGCAACAACCTGGACCTGGCCGTCAAGGGACAGGGCTTCTTCCAGATCCAGATGCCCGACGGCACCACCGCCTACACCCGCGACGGCGCCTTCCAGCTCGACAGCACCGGCCAGCTCGTCACCAGCTCGGGCTACACCGTGCAGCCCGGCATCGTCGTGCCGGCCACGGCCACCAACGTGACGGTGGGCGGCGACGGCGTGGTCTCGGTGCAGATGCCGGGCCAGGCCGCGCCCACGCGCGTGGGCCAGCTGCAGCTGGCACAGTTCATCAACCCCGCCGGGCTGGAGCCGCGCGGGCAGAACCTGTTCGTCGAGACGGCCTCCTCGGGCACGCCCACCACCGGCAACCCGGAGGCCAATGGCCTGGGCGCGCTGGCGCAGGGCTTCGTCGAGACCTCCAACGTCAGCGTGGTGGAGGAGCTGGTGTCGATGATCCAGACCCAGCGCGCCTACGAGCTCAACTCCAAGGCCGTCAGCACCTCCGACCAGATGTTGCAGAAGCTCACGCAGCTCTGAAGCATCGCAGTAACCGCTCCGTGCCATGAAGTTTCCGCGCACCATGCCCCTGGCCGCCGCCGCGCTGGCCGCGTTGCTGGCGCTGGGCGGCTGCGCCTCGGTGAACGAGTACCGCGCCCCGCGTGTGGAGATGCCCGACACCGCGCCCGTGCCGCCTGCGCCGCCGCCTGCGCCGGCCGCCGCCAACGGCGCGATCTTCCAGGGCGCGAGCTACCGGCCGCTGTTCGAGGACCACCGCGCGCGGCTGCCCGGCGACACGCTCACGGTGCAGATCGTCGAGGCCGTGAGCGCCAGCCAGAAGTCCACCAGCTCCGTGGACAAGAGCGGCAAGGTCGATGCCAGCGTGAGCCAGCTGCCGCTGCTCAACAGCTCGTCCTCGCTGCTGGGCCGGCTGGGTGCGGGCGCAAGCTCCAGCAACAACTTCGCCGGCGCCGGCGCCACGGCCAGCAGCAACGACTTCTCCGGAACCATCACGGCCATGGTCACGGGCGTGCTGCCCAACGGGCACCTGCTCGTTGCCGGCGAGAAGCAGATCGGCGTCAACGCCAACGTGGACGTGCTGCGCTTCTCGGGCCAGGTGGACCCGCGCGCCATCCAGCCGGGCAACATGGTGCCCAGCGCGAGGATCGCCAACGTGCGGGTGGAGCACCGTGGCCGCGGGCAGCAGGCCGACGCGCAGCTCATGGGCTGGCTGGGCCGTTTCTTCCTCAACGTGCTGCCCTTCTGATTTCCGAGCAAGACATGAACGAGATGGCGCTGTCCCCCTTCGAGCCGCGGCGGCTGTTGCCGCGGCTGCTGTCGCTGGGGGCGCTGCTTTGCGTACTGGCGCTGGCGCTGGCGCTGCCCGTGCCGGCGCACGCGGTGCGCATCAAGGAAGTCGCCGCCGTGCAGGGCGTGCGCAACAACCAGCTCACGGGCTACGGCCTGGTGGTGGGCCTGGACGGTACGGGCGACCAGACCACGCAGACCCCCTTCACCACGCAGAGCCTCAACGCGATGCTGCAGCAGATGGGCGTGACGGTGCCCCCGGGTACCACCATGCAGCTGCGCAACGTGGCGGCGGTGATGGTGACGGCGGTGCTGCCGCCCTTCGCGGTGCCGGGGCAGGCCATCGACGTCAACGTCTCCTCGATGGGCAACTCCAAGAGCCTGCGCGGCGGCACGCTGGTGGCCACGCCGCTCAAGGGCGCCGACGGCCAGATCTACGCCCTGGCGCAGGGCAACCTGGTGGTGGGCGGCGCCGGCGCCTCGGCCAACGGCTCCAAGGTGCAGATCAACCACCTCAGCGCCGGGCGCATCCCCGAGGGCGCCACGGTGGAGCGCGAGGTGGCCACGCCGCTGCAGCAGGGCGAGGTGCTGAGCCTGGGGCTCAACGCCGCTGACTTCGACACCGCGCGCCAGGTGGCCCAGGCCATCAACCGCGCCAAGGGCACGGGCACGGCGATGGCGCTGGACGGCCGCGTGGTGCGCGTGCGCATGCCGGTGGGGGCCGGCGAGCGCGTGGCCTTCCTGGCCGACATCGAGAACCTGCAGCTGGAGCTGGCGCGCCCGGCGGCCAAGGTGGTGCTCAACGCGCGCACCGGCTCGGTGGTGATGAACGAGGCGGTGACGCTGGGCGCCTGCGCAGTGGCGCATGGCAGCCTGTCCGTGACCATCAACACCACGCCGCAGGTCAGCCAGCCCAATGCCTTCGGCCAGGGCCAGACGGTGGTGACGCAGAAGTCCGACATCTCCATCACGCAGCAGGGCGGCAACCTGGTGCAGATGCCCGCGGGCACCAAGCTCGCCGACGTGGTCAAGGCGTTGAACCTGCTTGGCGCCACCCCGCAGGACCTGCTGGCGATCCTGCAGGCGATGAAGAGCGCCGGCGCGCTCAACGCCGAGCTGGAGGTGATCTGATGCGAACCCTGCAGGCACGCCGCGCCGGTTCCCGCGCCTGGCCGCTCGGGAGGCGGCCATGACGACGCTGCCGCGCGCCAGCGGGGCGGCGCCGGCCGGCCTGGCCGCCGATGCGCGCTCGCTGGACTCGCTGCGCGGCCGCGCCGCGAGCGACCCGCGGGGCGCTGCCAAGGAGGTGGCGCGGCAGTTCGAGGCCCTGTTCATGCAGGAGATGCTCAAGAGCATGCGCCAGGCTACGCAGGCCAGCGGGCTGCTCGACAACGAGGGCACGCAGCTTGGCACCGAGCTGCTGGACCAGCAGCTCGCGACCCAGATGAGCGGGCTGCCCGGCGGGCTGAGCGGCGCGCTGCTGCGGCAGCTTGAACGCGGTCTGGGCGTGGGCACGGACACCTTGCCTGGCGCCGCCGGTGGCCGCGGTGCCTTGGCCGCGCCGCTGCCGGGGCAGGCTGCCGGCGCCCCCGCGCGCTCCGCCCCGGCGCAGGCCGGCGCTGCCGTGGGGCGTGGCGGCCAAGCGCAGGAGTTCGTGGCCGCGCACCATGAGGCCGCGCGCGAGGCCGAGGCCGTCACCGGCATCCCGGCGGCATTCATGATCGCGCAGGCCGCGCACGAGACCGGCTGGGGCCGGCGCGACATCCGCATGGCCGACGGCAGCCCCTCGCACAACCTTTTTGGCATCAAGGCCGGGCCGAACTGGAAGGGCCCGGTGGCCCAGGTGCTCACCACCGAATACTTCAGCGGCCAGCCGCGCCAGGTCGTGCAGCGCTTCCGCGCCTACGCCAGCCCGCAGGAGTCCTTTGCCGACTACGCCCGGCTGATCAAGAACAGCCCGCGCTACGCCAACGTCGTGGCCAACGGCGGCAGTGCCCAAGGCTTCGCGCAGGGCCTGCAGCGTGCGGGCTACGCCACCGACCCGGCCTACGCCGAGAAGCTCGGCCGCGTCATCGACACCACCCTGCGGCTGCAGCGCACGCTGACCTGAAGCCGCACCAGACGAACCAGCACCTACCGGAAGCTTCCGCATGGCCTTCTCCCTGTTGTCCGTGGGCGCGCGCGCGATGAGCGCCAACTACGCCGCGCTGCAGACCACCAGTAACAACGTCGCCAACGCCAACGTCGAGGGCTATTCGCGGCAGCAGGTCAACCTGCGCACCACGGCCGGGCAGCCCCTAGGCTCGGGTTTCGTGGGCAGCGGCGTGAAGGTGGGCAGCATCACGCGCGCGCACGACGCCTTCCTCACACGTGAGGTGACCACGGCGCGCTCGCAGGCCTCCTTCGACGGCACGCGCCTGGGGCTGCTGTCGCAGCTGGAAAGCGCCTTCGCCACCGGCGACGCGGGTGTGGGCGCGGCGGCGAGCGATTTCTTCACCGCGCTGTCGGATCTGGCGAGCGCTCCCGGCGACACCGCCGCGCGGCGGTCGGTACTGTCGCGCGCGGGCGAGCTGGCGCAGCGCTTCTCCAGCGCGGGCCAGACGCTGGAGACCCTGCAGTCCGGCGTGGTGGCGGAGCTGCGCACCTCGGTGGACAGCGTCAACGGCCTGACCGGCAGCTTGGCGCAGCTCAACGACGAGATCGTGCGCCAGCAGGCGCTGGGCCAGCCGTCCAGCGAGCTGCTCGACCAGCGTGACCAGCTGGTGCAACAGCTCAGCGGCTTCATGCAGGTCACCACCCTGGCCTCGGACGACGGCGCGTTGAGCGTGTTCGCCGCCGGCGGCCAGAGCCTGGTGCTGGGCGGGAAGGCGCAGAAGCTGGAAGTGGTGGCCGACAAGCTGGACGGCTCGCGCGCCACGGTGGCGCTGCGCGAGGCCAACGGCAGCGTGCGCCGGCTCGACAGCGGGCTGCTGGAGAGCGGCGGCTCGGTGGGGGCGCTGCTGCACTTCCAGAACGACGACCTGGTGGCCGCGCGCAACTCGCTGGGCCAGATGGCCCTGGCGCTGGCCACGCGCACCAACGAGCAGCAGGCCCGCGGCCTGGACCTGGGCAACCCGTCCGGGGCGGGCGCACCGATCTTCACCGACTTCGTCGCGCAGTCCCTCGCCGGCGGGCTCAAGGCGCTGCCGGCCCAGGGCAACACGCTCACCAACGTGGGCATCCACATCACGGACGCCTCGCTGCTGGAAGCCGAGGAGTACACGCTGGAGGCCCAGCCCGGCGGCACCTTGCTGATGACGCGCGGCAGCGACGGCGAGCAGTTCTCCAGCGCCGATGGCGGTGCCACCTTCAAGCGCGCCTCCGGCGGCGACTTCCACCCCGGCTTCACGCTGCAGCTGGGCGGCACCCCGGCTGCGGGCGACCGCTTCCTGCTGCAGCCCGTGGGCCAGGCCGCTGCCCGGATCGAGCGCGTGCTGAACGAACCCAAGGGTGTGGCCGCGGCCGCGCCGGCCACGGTCACGGCCGCAGGCACCAACAAGGGCACGGCTGCGGTGTCGGCCCTGACGGTCACCGGCGACGCGGCTTCCGTCCAGGCCCGGATGCCGGGCAAGCTCACCTTCACCGACGATGCCGGCGCCTACACGTGGTCGCAGATCGACGCCAACGGCGACCCGGTGGGCACGGCGCTGACCGGCACCTGGACGGGCAGCCAGCCGCTGTCGCTGCCGGGCCTTGAGCTCAAGCTCACGGGCCAGCCCAAGTCCGGCGACACCTTCGGGTTCCAGTCCACGCCGTACCCGGGCACCAACAGCGGCAATGCCAAGGCGCTGGCGGCACTGGCCAGCGAGGCGCTGGTGGGACGCAGCTGGAGCGCCTCGGGCAACGGCGGCGGCTCGACCCTCATCAACGCCTACGCCGATGCGCTGTCCGGCGTGGGCACGCGGGTGCAGGTGGCCGAGACGGCCAGCGACATCTCTTCCCGGGTGGCCACCGACGCGCTGACGCGGCGCGATGTGCAGAGCGGCGTGGACCTCGATGAGGAGGGCGCGAGGCTGCTCGCCTTCCAGAAGAGCTACCAGGCTGCGGCCAAGGTGCTGCAGGTGGCGCAGTCGGTGTTCGACACGCTGCTGGATGCCACCTCCGGCCGCTGACGTGCCGTCCGCCCAGCATGACGACCCTGACTGAACAGAACTTTCCGCACCACGGCCCGCGTGCCGCCAGGAGCCGCCCATGAGGATTACCACCGCCGCCGCCTTCCAGAAGAGCGTCTCCAACCTGCAGGAGCGGCAACGCAAGCTGCAAGACGCGCAGGAGCACATCGGTGCCCAGAAGCGTGTGCTGCGCGCCAGCGATGATCCGGTCGCGGCGGCGCGCGCGGAACGGGCGCGTGGACAGATCGCCAGCAGCGACGCGCAGCAGCGCTCGCTGCAGGCCAGCCGCAACGCCATGACGCAGGCGGAATCGACGCTGGGCAACGCCGGCGAGCTGCTGACGGAGGCCTACACGGCACTGATGAGCGCGGGCAACGGCGCCTTCGACGACGCCAACCGTGCCACGGTGGCGCAGACGCTGCAGAACCTGCGCGACCAATTGCTGGTGCTGGCCAACCGTGAGGACGGCTCGGGCAACTACATCTTCGGCGGCCAGGGTGCGAGCACACCGCCTTTCATGATGGACGGTGCGGGCAAGGTCTCCTTCAAGGGCGACCGCGGGGAGCAGGCCACCGCGGGCGCCGAGGCGCTGCCGCTGACGCTGGACGGTGCCGCGGCCTGGGTCAACGCAGCCGACGGCAACGGCTTCTTCAAGACCACCACCCCCAACAGCACCACGGCGTACTCGGACGGCGGCCGCGTCACCGACCCGAAGACGTTCTTCAATCAAACCTCGCCGCCGCCGGACTACAAGGTACAGTTCAGCAGCGCCGGCGGCGCACTGACCTACACCGTGCTCAAGAACGGCGCGGCGATGGCCGATGCGACGGACAAGCCGTGGGCCGGCGGCAGCACGGCCAAGGCGGTGGAGTTCGACGGCATGAGCTTCTCCATCGGCGGGCTGCCCACGGACGGCGATGTGTTCGAAGTGCGGCTGTCGCAGCCTCGGCACAACGTGTTCGAGACGCTGGACAAGGCCATCCAGGAGCTGCGCACGCCGGGGCGCACCAGTGCGCAGCTGTCGCAGACGGTTCAGGACGGACTGGCCGGCGTCAGCCGCTCGTCCGACGTGCTGAGCGCGCTGCGCAGCCGCGTGGGCGAGGCGCTGGTGCACATCGACCAAGCCGAGGATCGCAACGGCACAGCCAAGCTCCAGGCCCAGACGGTGCGCAGCGAGGCCGAGGACCTGGACCCGATGGCGGCGCTGGCAGACATGCAGCTGCAGAGCACCAACTACGACATCGCGCTCAAGACCTATTCGATGGTGCAAAAGCTCTCGATCTTCAATCACATCGGCTGAATGCGGCCGGCACCAAGGCGCACCGGGCAAAGGCCGACATCGCTTTAATGCCGCCCAGGCGGCGGCGTTGCCTGCTCCCCCGTTTCGCGGGGCAGAATGCAGGCAACGCCCAAGCAAGCGCCCGACATGACCGACCAAGACCCCTCGCAGGCCCTGCTGGCCGCGCTGAGCCCGCCGCTGGATGCCGAGGCCCTGCAGCGGCTCAACGAGCTCGATCCCGGCGGCCGCCACGGCCTGCTGCCCAAGGTGCTGCGCACCTTCGACGGCTCCACGCGCCGGCTGCTGGAGCAGCTCGTGAGCGCGCGCACCACGGGAGACCTGGAAGCGCAGCGCATGGTGGCGCACACGCTCAAGTCCTCCTCGATGAGCGTGGGCGCGCTGCGGCTGTCGCAGCTGTGCGCCGATGCCGAGCAGCGGCTGCGCGAGCAGCGCAGCGACGGCCTGCAGCCGCTACTCGACGATCTCGAAACCGAATGCCGGCAGCTGCTGTCCACCCTGCAGCCGCTGCTGCCCGCGGCCTGAGCCGATGAACTTGCCCCTGCCGCTGGGCGCGGACGAAGGTCCGGAGCAGCCCAAGGTGCTGCTGGTGGACGACGACAAGGTGCAGCTCATGCTCACGGGCGCGGCGCTGCGCCAGCGCGGCTTTGCCGTCACGGAGGCCGACGGCGGCGCGCAGGCGCTGGCGCTGCTGGCCGAGGCGCCCTTCGACATCGTGGTGCTGGACGCGCTGATGCCCGAAGTCGACGGTTTCGAGACCTGCCGCCGGCTGCGCGGCACCCCGGGCTTCGAGCACATGCCCGTGCTCATGCTCACCGGGCTCAACGACGACGCCTCCATCGCCCGCGCCTACCAGGCTGGCGCCACCGATTTCTACGTCAAGAGCTCGCAGTGGAGCCTGCTGGCCGGACGGCTGCAGTACCTGCTGCGCAGCGCGCGCACGCGACGCGAGCTCGAACGCAGCCAGGCGCGGCTGGCGCGCGCGCAGGACATCGCACGCATGGGCAGCTTCGACTGGCGCCACCCCGTGGACGGCCATCCTGGCGCGCTGCTGCTGTCGCCTGAGGGGCTACGCGTGTTCGGCTACGCCGCCGGCGACCGCCCGGGCCTGTACCAGCTGCTGCGCCTGGCCGAGCGCGCCGACCGCGCCGGGCTGCTGCAGCTGCTGCGCGACGCGCTTGCGCACGGCGCGGTGCTGGCCACCGACGTGCCGGTGACGCTGCCCGACGGGCGCCACCGCGTGCTGCATATTGAGGCCGAGCCCGAGTTCAACGAGCACGCCGTGCAGACCGGCTACACCGGCATCGTGCAGGACGTGACGGACCGGCGGCAGGCCGAGGACAAGATCCGCCACCTCGCCAACTTCGACGCGCTCACCGGGCTGCCCAACCGGCGTCAGCTGCTGTGGCGCGCAGACCGGGCCATCGAGCATGGCCGCCGCCTGGGGCATGCGGCGGCGCTGCTGCTGATCGACTTGGACCGTTTCAAGATCATCAACGACACCCTGGGCCACTCCGCCGGCGACGAGCTGCTGGTTGAGGTGGGCCGGCGGCTGAAGGCCTGCGTGCGCCACTGCGACGCGGTGCAGGAGGGCACGCTGGAGGCGGTGGGCTCGCGCTCGCACCGCCTGCTGGAGGCCGTGGGGCGCCTGGGCGGCGACGAGTTCATCGCGCTGCTGCCGGAGGTGCTGGACGAGACCGACGCGCAGCGCGTGGCTGACCGCATCCTGGAGGTGATGCGCGAGCCCATCTTCGTGGGCGGCCAGGAGTGCTTCGTCACCGCCAGTGTGGGCATCGCGCTGTACCCGCGCGACGGCGCCACGGTGGCCGACCTGATGCGCAACTCCGACGTGGCGATGTACGCGGTCAAGGCGCAGGGGCGCAACGCGGCGTCGAGCTACAGCCCGATGCTGGCCGGGCGCGGGCGCGAGAAGCTGGAGCTGGAGAGCGCGCTGCACAAGGCCATCGAGCGCGACGAGCTGGTGATGTACTACCAGCCCAAGGTGGACGTGCGCAGCGCGCGCATGGTGGGCGTGGAGGCGCTCATGCGCTGGCAGCGCGGACGCACGCTGGTGTCGCCGGCGGAGTTCATCCCGCTGGCGGAGGAGACGGGGCTGATCGTGCCGATGTCGGAGTGGGCGCTGCACGAGGCGGCGCGCCAGGCCAAGCGCTGGGAGCTAAGCTTTGGCTTCACCGACGCCATCGCCGTGAACCTGCCCAACCGGCTCTTCGAGCGCTCGGACCTGGTGCAGCACATCGAGCGCGCGGTGGGCGAGTACGGCGTCAAGACCGACGCCATCCAGCTGGAGATTACCGAGACCGGGCTGATGAAGGACCTGCAGGAGGTCATTCCCTCGCTGCACCGGCTCAACGAGATTGGGGTGCAGATCGCCATCGACGACTTCGGCACCGGCTATTCCTCACTGGCGTACCTGACGACGCTGCCGATCTCGGAGCTCAAGATCGACCGCAGCTTCATCCGCGACCTGGGCATCACGCCGCAGAGCTCGGCGGTGGTGACGGCCATCATCGCGCTGGCACGCACCCTCAAGCTGCGCGTGGTGGCCGAGGGCGTGGAGACGCTGCGCCAGATGGAAGTGCTCAACCGCCTGGGCTGCAGCATCATGCAGGGCTACTTGTTCAGCCGCCCGTGCCTGGCCGGCGAGCTGGAGCGCTGGCTGCAGCACACGGTGCTCACCGGCAAGGCCGTGTGGATGGGCGTGCTGGGCGCCAACGACGAGGCTTCGCCGCAGGCTGCGGCCAGCTAGCAGCGCCGGTGCCGCCGCAGTGGCCCTCGGCCGGGCAGCGGGGCCGGGGTCAGCCCGGTGCCCGGCGCCTCAACTGGCCAGCTGCCACAGCAGCCGTCCCAGCGGCATCAACAACACGCCCAGATAGAGCCACATACAAAGGTGACGGCGGGGTCGTCATGGGCACGGACGCGGCGGCGCTGTACTGCGATCTGCGCGGTCTGGTGGGGGTGCTTCATGGTCCGGTCCTTCCCGACGCCGGTCTCGTCCGGCGTCGAGCCAATGTGGCATGTAAGGCTCTTTAAGGGAAGGGCGCCGACACGGTACCGCCATGATTCCGCCGCTTTGGCGCGCCGCGCCGCGTCGCGCGAAGACGTGAAACATGCACGGCCGAGGCCGGGGGCAAAGGAGCGGACGGGGACGAATCGATGAGGCGGCATCTTTCATGAGCCGCACGCCGTACGGCATCACCTGGTGGGGTGAGCAGTGGCTGCAGGCGCCGGAGCGCATTGGTTTCACGGCCGTGTCCAAGCTGTGCGAGCCGCTGTGGCGGCTGCTGCGGCGCAGTGGGATAGAGCTCGAATGCCGCCTAAGTAGTTGACCTGATTGAACTACTGGCGGAAGCAGTGTCCACCACACTGTATAGGGAGAATCGGGCCGTGAAACACATATACCCATCATCCAACCTATCAAACGGTGTGCGCTTGGATGAGACTGTGCGAAACGGCAGGTCGCCTCTACCGCGATTGGCCTGGGGCGATGTCGTGCCAGCGGTTGCTGAACACCGTGCGTGGTTACGTGCGCTCGGCCGAGCTTTTCAAGGACCACGCCGGCACCGGGCTACTGTGAATACGGCGTCAGCCGCGCGTCAGTCATCACCATCAGGGACACGGCGCCAGCCTGGCGCTGCTGCTGTACGTTGCCGTCGGGCACGACGCGGCCATCCCTAGGCTTAGGACATGCCACTGTGGCCGGGCACCGGCGGCACCACGGCCACGGTCAAGTGGTACTGCGCCGCCAGACTCCCAGCGGCTGTCGCGGGGCGCTTAACGCCACCCCTTTCAAGGTCAGTTCCTCAGTCAACTCGGCCACGGGCCAGAACACGCGCTGTGGCGACATGGCGAGAGGCTTTGCGGTGCGTGACGTAGTTCTTCTTGGCCGCGGGCTTGGCCGCGCGGCGATGGCGGCGCAACTGGGCGGGCTGGACATGCGCCGCAACGTCCAGCAGCGCCTGCGCCAGTGCCGCAGCATCAAGCTGCTCATAGGCGAGCCAGGCCTGCGGCTCTACAGCCACGAGCATGCCCGCGTAATGCGCACGGACCTCGCTGGCCAAGTAGTACAGCGAGACATCGTCCACGTCGGTCAGCGCGCTCGCATGGCGCGCGTACACAGCCGCCTGCAGCACCGCGAGCACGTTGTACGCCAGCACCGCCACGCCAAAGGCCAGCAGCGCCGCGCGCGGCTGGCCCAGGCTGGCGACTTCGCTGTACAGCACCGACTCCAGGCGCTGGAACATCGACTCGATGG
>NZ_AUMO01000075.1:4742-46477 GCF_000430725.1 Azohydromonas australica DSM 1124 | reverse complement strand
CGACAGCGGCAAGAGCGCCTTCGTCGGCCGCGAGCTGACCAAGTCGGACCGCCCCGAGCTGACCGCCGCGAAGATCATCGTGTCGGGCGGCCGGGCGCTGGGCTCGGCCGAGAAGTTCACCGAAGTGCTCACGCCGCTGGCAGACAAGCTGGGTGCGGCGCTGGGCGCCAGCCGTGCCGCGGTGGACGCGGGCTACGCCCCCAACGACTGGCAGGTGGGCCAGACCGGCAAGATCGTCGCGCCCAGCCTCTACATCGCGTGCGGCATCAGCGGCGCGATCCAGCACCTGGCGGGCATGAAGGACTCCAAGGTCATCGTGGCGATCAACAAGGACCCCGAGGCGCCCATCTTCAGCGTGGCCGATTACGGCCTGGAAGCCGATGTCTTCACGGCAGTGCCCGACTTGGCACGCGCTCTGGAGGCAGACCATGCCCGGCATGGCTGAGCGCTGAGCGCTGAGCGCTGAGCCGGATCGTGCCGGGGCCTAATGCAAGAGCGCTTGACCGATCCAAGGCTGCTTCGCGGTCGGAAATGCGCCACACCTGGGGCGCAAGATCCGACCGCCCTTGCCTCAGAACAGGTGCCGCAGGCCCAACGCGACGGTGCTGGCCGAGCCGCCGGCCGGCAGGGTGTTGCCAGGGCCGAAGACGCCGTACAGCGCCGTGGTGGCACGGCCGTTGAAGCCGCCGTTCTTGTCGTCGATGTGGGCGTAGCGCAGGTAGATGTCGGTGCGCTTGGACAGCACGTAGTTGGCGCCCAGGTTGACGTAGGTGTTGCGGCCCTTGGCCTTGGCCGCTCCGGTGGTGTACTCGTGGCCGTCATCCTGGACGCGGCCCACCTGGGCGACGAAGTTCCAGGAGGGGCCCACCGGCACCTTCACGCCGATGCTCGCACCCCGGACCTTGGGCGTGGCCCCGCTGGGCAGTTCGTTGCGGTAGTCCCAATAGTTGCCGCCCAGCTGGAACGCGCTGAACTTGTAGGTGGCACCGACGTTGAAGGCGCGCTGGTCGGCGTCGCCGGCCGCCAACTCCTGGCCACCCTGGACGTAGCCCACGTTGGCGTCGATCGGCCCGGCCTGGTAGCGCAGCATGCCGCCGACGTTGCGCTTCATCGTGCCGGCGGCTGGGATCCAGGGCGTGGCCGCGCCGGGGGCAACGGCCGCGCGCTCCCCGGCAGCCACGGCGACCATGCCCGAGAAGCCGCTGAAGTTCGGCGTCCAGTAGCTGACCTGGTTGTCCTGGCGGCTTTGCTCGCCGTTGGAGAGGTACATCGCGAAGATGGGCGAGAACACGGCGAAGGCGTCGACGTCGCTGAAGAGCAGCGAGTAGTGCAGCGGCGAATACTGCCGGCCCAGCCGGACCTCGCCCAGGCTGGCCGAGGTCAGGCTCACATAGGCCTGGCGGCCGAACAGCCGCCCGCCCTGCAGCGAAGTGCCGGTGTCGAGCGCGACGCCGCTTTCCAGCACCGCCGTGGCCTTCAGGCCGCCGCCCAGGTCCTCGATGGCCCGCATGCCCCAGCGCGAAGCCGTGAGGCCGCCGCTGCCCAGACGCGCCAACGAGCCGCGGCCGGAAACGCGGGTGGATTCGGCATAGACGTCGGCCACGCCATAGAGGGTGACGTTGGACTGCGCAACGGCGCTGCCAACACAAGCCAGCAGCGCGGCGGCCATGGCGGGGTGTTTCATCAGGTTGTCTCCCGGTGGTGAGTTGATTGGTTTCGGTTCGATGAGGAGCACTGGCGCCAGGGACCGGGCAGTGCTGCGCCGCAGCCACCGCATGCGGGGCGGCTGGGGTCGGGTTGGGCGCTGAGGGCGTGCCGGCGCAAGTCAGCGTCGGCGCGGCCAGCGTCGCGTCGGGCTCAGGCGGCGACGGCCTCGGGCGACAGGACGACCTCCTCGGTGGTCGCGCGGCGCAGTTCCCGCCGCTCCGAGAAGTCGTACCAGCGGCCGCGGTGCACGGTGGCCGTGTTGTCCCACATCACCAGGTCGCCAGGCGTCCACTCGTGCGTGTAGACGAACTCGCGCTGCGTGGCGTGTTCGAGCAGGTCCATGATCAGCATGCGGCCTTCGGCCGTGGTCATGCCGACGATCTCGCAGCAGTGAATGCCGACGAACAGGATCTTGCGGCCCGAGCGCGGGTCGGTCTGCACCAGCGGCCACACCGCCGGCGCGATCGCGTTGCGCTGCTCCTCGGTGTAGTTGGTGTCGCCCAGCAGGAAGCGCGAATGCAGCGCGTAATGCACCGCCTGCAGCTTGTCGATCTTCTGCTTGAGCCAGCCCGGCAGCGCGTCGTAGGCCATGCGCAGGTCGGCGAACTGGGTCTGGCCGCCGAAGCTGGGCGTGATGCCGCAGGACAACATCGAATACTTGGCGCGCGGGCGCTGGAAGGAGCTGTCGCTGTGCCAGAGCTGGTTCGCAATGTTGCCGATGATCTTCGCGTGCTCGCGGCCGGCCACTTCCCCCTCGGCCGTGACGTTGGAGATGTCGGCCAGCTCGGCATACTTGAAGCGGTGCGGACCGCCCTTGACCTTGCGCAGCCCGAGGTCCAGGGGACCGAAGCGCTTGGCGAAGGCGATCTGCTGGTCCTGCGTCAGGGGCTGCCCGTGGAACACGAGCACCGCGTGCGTGTCCATCGCGTGCTCGATCTCGCGCACCTGCTCAGGTGAGAGCGGTTGAGTCAGGTCGATGCCACTGGCTTCGGCGGCGAAGGGCGACAGGGATTTCAGTTGCAGGCTCATCGGAGTCTCCTTCACTCGGGTTTGATGTTGGCCGCCTTGACGACGCGGCTCCACTTGTCGATCTCGGACCTGATCACGGCGTCGTAGGCCTCGGGCGAGGAGCCCACGGGCTCCATGCCAAGCTCCACCAGGCGCCCCGACAGCTCGGTCGAGCGCACCGCCTTGCCGATGTCGGCGCTGATCTGGTTGAGCAGCGGCCGCGGCACGCCGGCCGGCGCAATGACGCCGATGAAGCTCATGGCGCTGAAGCCCGGCACCGTCTCGGCCACCAGCGGGATGTCGGGACTGGCCAGCGCCCGCTTGGGGCTCGACAGCGCGATCACCTTGAGCTTCCCGTCCTTGACGAAGGGCATGGACGAGAACAGCACGTCGAACAGCAGCGGCACCCGGCCGCCGAGCACGTCCTGCTGCGCCGCGGCGCTGCCCTTGTAGGGCACATGCACCATGTCGATGCCGGCCATGTGGTTGAGCATCTCGCCGGCCAGGTGCGTGCCGGTGCCCATGCCGGGCGTGGCATAGGACAGCTTGCCCGGGTTCTTCTTCGCGTACGCAATCAGCTCGGACACGTTGCTCACGGGCAGCGACGGGTGGGCGAACAAGCCGAAGTGGGCCTGCGACACCTGGGCCACCCCCACGAGATCCTTCGTCGTGTCATAGGGCAGCTTGGGCTGCAGGGCCGGGTTGATCATGTGCGCCGTGATTGCCATGCCCAGCGTGTAGCCGTCGGGCGCGGACTTGGCCACGAAGTCGGTGCCCAGCATCGTGCCGGCGCCGGGCTTGTAGTCCACGACTACGGGCTGTCCCCACTGCGCCTGCAGCCGCTCGGCCAGCAGCCGGGCCACGAGGTCGGTGGGACCGCCAGGGGCGAATGGCACGATCAGCTTGACCGGCTTGGCGGGCCAGGCCCCGGGCTGCGCGGCAGCCCACAGCGGAAGCAGGCATGCGGCGGCGAGCAGGCCGCGTCGCGCGGCTGCGAATCTGTTCATGGCGGTGTCCGTCGGCGGGTATTGGGGTTCAGTCAGCGGTGGCGCTTGAGGCCTTGACGACCTTGGCCCAGCGGTCGATCTCGCTGCGGATGTAGGCGTTGAACTCCTCGGGCTTGCTGCCCACCGGCGTCAACGCGATGTCGGCCATGCGGGCCTTCATCTCGGGCGACTGCAGCGCGCGCGCGAGGTCGGCGCTGAGCTGGCTCACGATCTCCGGCGGCGTGCCGCTGGCCACCACCGCACCGAACACGCTCTGCACCACGAAGCCGGGCAAGGTTTCGGCGGCGGCCGGAATGTCGGGCGCGATGGCCTCGCGCTTGGGGCTCAGCACGGCAATGGGCTTCATCTTGCCGGCCTTGATGTGGGGCAGCGACGAGAACAGCGGATCGAACAGCAGGTCCACGCGGCCGGCAAACACGTCCGGGTAGGCGCCGCCGGAGCCCTTGTAAGGGGCGTGCAGCATGTCCAGGCCGGCGCTCGTCTTGAGCAGTTCACCGGCCAGGTGCATCGAGCTGCCGCTGCCCGGTGATGCGTAGGTGAGCTTGCCGGGCTCCTTCTTCGCCAGCGCGATCAACTCCTTGAGGTTGCCGGCCGGGAGACTGGGCGAAGCCGCCAGCACCACCGGCGAGGTGGCCAGCATCGACACGCCGGTCAGGTCCTTGAGCGTGTCGTAAGGCAGGTTCTTGCGCAGGCTGGGATTGATGACATGCGACGTCACCACCAGCCCGATGGTGTGGCCGTCCGGCGTGGCCTTGGCAGTGAAGTCGGTGCCCAGCACCGTACCCGCGCCGGCCTTGTAGACGACCAGCACCGGCTGCTTCCAGATCGCGTTGAGCTGCTTCTCCAGCAGCCGCGCCAGGATGTCCACCGCGCCCCCGGGCGCGTTGGGTACCACCAGCGTCACGGGCTTGTTCGGGAAGCCGCCTTGCGCCCAGGCCACCGTCGGGCCCAGTGCACAGCTCATGGCGGCGGCGCACAGCAACGATCTGCGAATCATCTTGTCTCCGATCATGTTTGCGAAACTTTGGACGCAGCGACCGTTTTATTCAAGCCTTTACCGATCCACCTTTCAAACTTCAGGGTCAATTCATCGAATAACTTTGCTTTTTTCGGTCTCGACGTCCAAAATTTTGGCAACGCGACAGGAGCATTGACCCCCATGAAGACCATCACCCGCACCGACGAGCGGATCCTGCAGTCGGACATCTTCGAGCGCGAGACGCGCCGCCAGCGGCCCGACCTGGGCACTTGGCGCGAGGCCGCCCGCGACGTCAAGGTGTACCGGCGCTGCGATGTGCTGGTGGTCGGCGGTGGCCCGTCGGGCACGGCGGCGGCGGCCGCCGCGGCCAAGGAAGGCGCCGACGTGGTGCTGCTGGAGCGCTACAACCACCTGGGCGGCCTGTCCACCGGCGGCCTCGTGATCTGGATCGACCGCATGACCGACTGGTCCGGCGATCTGGTCATCCGCGGCTTCGCCGAGGAACTGTTCGACCGGCTGCCCGCCGACGCGGTGGCCGGACCGTCGCGTGCCGAATGGGGCTCGCGCGATCCGGCCAAGGCCGCGTACTGGAGCAACCGCACCGCGGCCTACCACGGTGTCGTGACCTGGTCGCCCACGATCGACCCCGAGCGGCTGAAGCTGCTGAGCCAGGACATCGTGCTGGAGCGCAAGGTCCAGCTGGTCTACCACTCCTGGGCGGCGGAGCCGATCGTCGAGGGCGGTGCCGTCAAGGGCGTCGCTTTCGAGAGCAAGGAAGGCCGCATGGCGATCCTCGCGAAGGTGGTGGTGGACGCCACGGGCGACGGCGACATGTTTGCCCGCGCCGGCGCCGCCTACGAGAACGACATCGAGGAGGCCGACGTCCACCACTGCATGAACACCTCATGGCTGTTCGGCGGCGTGGACATGAAGCGCTGGATCGACTTCAAGAGCGGCGAGCCCGAGCGGCACGCCGCGTTCATGCAGGGCGGACGCGACGCGCTGGGCCTGTTCGAGCGCCCCTTCGTGTCCTGGCGCAACGACATCGCGCTGTTCATGGGGCCGCGCCAGTCGGGGTACTCGGCCCTGGACGTGGACGACCTGACCGAGGTCGAGGTGAAGTCGCACCGGGCGATGGCGGCGCACCTTGAGCACTTCCGTGCGCATGCGCCGGGCTTCGAGAACGCTTACCTGCTGCAGAGCGCGCCGCAGATCGGCGTGCGCCATGCGCGGCGGCTGCGCGGCGTCGGCGCCGTGCGGCGCACGCAGTGGCCCGATGGCATCGCGCTGCCTGACGAGGTGGGCGTGTCGCCGGCGGTGTCGCCCAAGTTCCCCAACATCTCCATTCCCTACGGCGCGCTGGTGCCGGAGCGGGTCGATGGCCTGCTGGCTTGCGGCCGCCACCTCTCGTGCGACAAGAACTCGCACGGCTTCATGCGCGAGATCCCCCAGTGCTGGATCACCGGCCAGGCCGCCGGCGCGGCCGCCGCGCTGGCCGTGGCCCAGGGCGTGCAGCCGCGCGCCGTGGACATCGCCTCGCTGCAACGGGCGTTGGTCAGGCAGGGGGTCTTCCTGCGCACCGCGGACGCCACCGCCACGGTGGCCTGAGGCGCCGACGCGTTCGGGCCATGCGCAGTCCTACAGTGCCGGGTGAGGCCGCAAGGGTGCGGCCGCGGAATTTCACCATGGCTGAACAAGAAGACCCGCAGAACAACCCACAGGCCCAGCGGCCCGACACCGTCAGCGCGCTGGAGCGCGGCATCGCCGTGCTGCGCTGCTTCGACGAGCAGCATCGCCAGCTCACGCCCACCGAGCTCGCGCGCCTCACCGGCATCCCGCGGCCGACCGTCACCCGGCTGGCGACCACGCTGGTCACCCTGGGCTTCATGACCCAGGAGCCCGGTGGCGAGCGCTTCATGCTGGGCCCGGGCGTGGTGTCGCTGGCGCGCGTGTTCCTCTCCGGACTGGACGTGCGCGCGGTGGCGCGCCCGCGCATGCAGGCCCTGGCCGAGGCCGTGGGCGGCGCGGTCTACCTGGCCGTGCCCGATGGGCTGGACATGGTGCTGATCGAGGCCTGCCGGCCGCGCTCGACCATGCTCACCGCACGCCTGGACGTGGGTTCGCGCGCACCCATGGCCAACTCCGCACTGGGGCGCGCCTACCTCTCGGCCCTGCCGGCGCGCGAGCGCGAGGCGCTGATCGAGTCGCTGCGGCTGGCGCGCGGCAGCGACTGGCCCTCCCTGGAGGGCGGGCTGCGCCGCGCGCTCGACGAAGCCGCGCGGCTGAGCTACTGCAGCTCGGCAGGCGAATTCCATCGCGAGATCAACTCGGTATCGGTGCCGCTGATCGGCCCCAACGGCGAGGTGATGGCGCTCAACTGCGGCGGCCCCGCGTTCGTGTTCACCGAGCCGGTCCTGCGCGACAGCGTCGCGCCAGGGCTGGTGGAGCTGGCACGGGTGCTGGCGGCCGACATCGGCGGCAGCGTGCCGCCACCACGATCCTGACCACCCTATGCGACTCAACGACGACGAAAAGGCAATGCTCGACGGCCGCGACGGCGCGGCCGTGAGCAAGGCGATGGACCTGCTGGTGCGCTACGGCGACGCGCTGGGCGCCGAGCGGCTGGTGGACACCCGCAACGTGTGCGGCACCGTCAGCGCCAGCACGCCCTTCATGCGCGACTTCGCGCTGCAAAAAGGCGGCATGGACGCGGTGTTCTCCGAGTTCAACCTCGACAGCGACACCGTGGTCGAGGTGCCGCCGGTCAAGGTGTACAGCACCCACCTGCAGCTGGGCTTCGACCCGAACGAGGCGCAGCGCATGGGCATCGCCGAGGAGGTGGTGCAGTTCTATCGCAAGGGCGAGGCCTTCACGGCCGGGCGCGGGGTGCAGCTGGGCAACACCTGCACGCCGTACCAGGTGGGCAACGTGCCCACGCGCGGCGAGCACTGCGCCTGGATGGAGTCGTCGGCGGTCGTGTACTGCAACTCGGTGCTGGGCGGGCGCATCAACACCGAAGGGCGCGAGAGCACCGGCGCGGCCATGCTCACGGGCAAGATTCCCTACTGGGGCTACCACCTCGACGAGAACCGCCGGGGCACGCACCTGGTCGAGCTCGACATCGACCTGGAGTCCACCTTCGAGTGGGGCCTGCTGGGCTACTGGATGGGCGAGCTGGTGCAGGAGCGCGTGCCGGTGGTGGTGGCACGCGGCGGCCGGTTCCTGAAGGCGCCCAACCTGCAGCGGCTCAAGCACTTCGGCGCCGCGGCCTCCTCCTCCGGCGGCGTGGAGATGTACCACCTGGTCGGCGTCACGCCCGAGGCACCGACGGTGGAGGAAGCCCTGGGCGGCAACCGGCCCGTGCAGCGGCTGCGCTTCGGCGAGGCCGAGCGGCGCGCGACCTGGGACAAGCTCAACAGCACGGCACGGGACCACGAGGTGGACTACGTGATGCTGGGCTGCCCCCACTACAGCATCGAGCAGATCTGGGAGGCGTGCCAGCTGCTGCAAGGCCGCAAGGTGCACGAGAACAGCAGCCTGTGGATCTTCACCCCGCGTGCCATCAAGGCGCTGGCCGACCAGAACGGCTACACCAGGATCATCGAGGACGCCGGCGGGCACCTGATGAGCGACACCTGCTCGGCCATGAGCCGCGCCATGCCGCAAGGCACCAAGGTGGCCGCGCTCGACTCGGCCAAGCACGCGCACTACCTGCCCGCGATCATGGGCGTGCAGGCCTGGTTCGGCACCACCGCCGATTGCATCGACGCGGCCTGTACCGGCCGCTGGAACGGAAGGCTGGCATGAGCACGACGACAGGAACCAGCACCATCGTGCTGCGTGGCCGCAAGGTGGTCGGCGGCATCGCCGAGGGCGAGGCGCTGGTCACCACCGAGCGCATCTCGGGCTGGGGCGGCATCGACCCGCGCACGGGCAGCGTCATCGAGACGCGCCACCCGCTGCGCGGCGTGAGCTTCGCCGGCAAGGTGCTTGTGTTTCCAGGCGCCAAGGGCTCGTCGGGCTGGTCCAACCAGTTCCACATGACGCGGCTGATGGGCACCGCGCCGGCGGCCCTGCTGTTCAACGAGATGACGACCAAGATCGCGCTCGGCGCCGTGGTGACGCGCGCGCCGGCGCTGACCGGTTTCGACCAGGACCCGCTGCAAGTGATCCGCACCGGCGACTGGGTGCGTGTCGATGCCGAGCGCGGCATCGTCGAAGTGACCAGGCGATCCACCGATGAGTGACCAGACCCCCAAGCGCAAGCTGCGCAGCAACTTCCCTCGCGGCTCCTACCTGTGGGCCGTGCGCAATGCGCAGTGGCAGGCGATGGGCATTCCCGAGGAGGACTGCGACAAGCCCAAGATCGCGGTCGTCAACTCCAGCTCCGAGCTGGCGGCCTGCTACAGCCACCTGGACCAGGTCGCCAAGGTCGTGAAGGAGGCAATCCGCGCCGCCGGCGGCGTGCCTTTCGAGATCCGGACCGCGGCACCGAGCGACTTCGTCACCGGCGCGGGTGCGCGGGGCGCCTACATGCTCGCCGCGCGCGACCTCGTCACCAACGACATCGAGGTCGCGGTGGAAGGGGCGCAGCTCGACGGCATGGTGTGCCTGACCTCCTGCGACAAGACGGTGCCGGGGCAGCTGATGGCCGCGGCGCGCCTGAACGTGCCGACCATCCTGGTGCCCTGCGGCTACCAGGCCAGCGGCGAGTACAAGGGCGCGCACGTGGACATCGAGGAGGTGTTCATCCACTCCATGCACGTCGTCACGGCCAACAAGCCGGCCGAAGAGGTGGTGGAGATGAGCCGCTGCGCCATCCGCTCCCCCGGCGTGTGCTCGGGCCTGGGCACGGCCAACACGATGCATGTCGCCTGCGAGGCGCTGGGCCTGGCGCTGCCGGGCAGCGCGCCGGTGCGCGCCCTGTCCGACAAGATGTTCCAGGACGCAAGGGCGGCCGGGGCGCGCATCGTGCAGATGGTGTGGGACGACCTCAAGCCGCGCGACATCCTGAGCGAAGGTGCGTTCGCCAACGCGGTGAAGGCGGTGCTGGCCATCGGCGGCTCGCTCAACGCGGTCAAGCACCTGCAGGCGGTGGCCACCGAGGCGGGCAGCGACATCGACGTCTATGCGATGTTCGAGCGCTTCGGGCCCGAGACGCCGGTCGTTGCCGGTATCCGCCCGATCGGCGAGCGCTTCATCGAGGAGTTCGAGGATGCCGGCGGCTGCCGCGGCGTCATGAAGCAGCTCGGCGCGCTGATGGACACCACCGCGCTGACGGTTTCCGGCGCAACGGTAGCCGACAACCTCGGCACGGTCCAGGTGCGGGACGAGGAAGTCATCCGCCCGGCCAGCCGGCCGGTGGCGCCGCGTCCCGCGGTTGTCCTGCTGCGGGGCAACCTTGCGCCCGAGGCGGCGCTGAGCAAGCCCGGCATCGTCGAGCGCAAGGTACGCCGCTTCAGCGGTCCGGCGATCTGCTTCTCGACCTCGGACGAGGCGCTGGCGGCAATGAACGATGGCCGCGTGCGCCCCGGTCAGGTGATCGTCATGCGCGGCGCCGGCGCTTGCGGTGGCCCCGCGATGGGCGGCGGTGCGTCGCGTGTCGTGTTCGGCATCGACGGCAAGGGCCTTGGCGACCAGGTCGCGATGCTCACCGACGGCCACCTCTCGGGCCTGGTCTGCAAGGGCCTCGTCGTGGCCGAGGTCGCGCCCGAGGCCGCACTGGGCGGACCGCTGGCGCTGGTGCGTGACGGCGACACGATCACGATCGACCTCGACACGCGCCGCGTCGATGTGGACCTGAGCGATGCCGAGCTGGCGCAGCGCCGCGCCCAATGGCAGCCCCCTGCCCCGCTGTTCGACCGCGGCTGGCTGCAGATCTACCGCCGCAACGTCGGGCCGCTGTCCCAAGGCGCCGTGCTGGTGCGCGAGACGAAGTAGCGCCCGCGCGGCCCCGCGCCCGTACCGAACGAAAGCATGCCCTGCCCGCTCGCGCGGGCAGGCGAGGACTCGTCTTGTGTTGACCACCTTGTGGAGTGAGACCCATGTTGAGACGCCGAACCGTTCTTGCGCTCCCGGCCAGCGCCTTGGCCACCAGCGTGTGGAGCCAGGGCACAGCGGGTCGCCCCGTGCGCCTGGTGGTGGGCTTTGCGCCCGGCGGCGCGGCCGACAGCATTGCTCGCGTGATTGCGCAGGCACTGGGCCGGCAGCTGGGCCAGCAGGTGATCGTGGAGAACAAGCCCGGTGCCGACGGCATCCTGGCCGCGCAGGACGTGCAGCGCGCTGCGCCCGATGGACACACCCTGCTGTGGGGCACCAACACCGCCTTGGTCCAGGTGCCCTCGACACGCGCCAAGCCACCGTACGACCCGTTCAAGGCCTTCACGCCCATCAGCTCGGCGGGGCAGTTCTCGATGTTCCTCGTCACCAGCCCCGCAGTGAAGGCCGACCACGTCAAGGCGCTGCTGGATGAGGTGGCCGCGCATCCCGACCGGTACAACGCTGCCTTCAGCAACAGCGCGGCGCAGCTGGCCATGATCCAGCTGCTCGGGCCGCGCAAGGCCGTGTACGTGCGCTACAAGGGCGACGTGCCCGCGTTGACCGACCTGGTCGGCGGCCATGTCCACATGATCTGGACTACCGGCACCTCGGCGCCAGCCTTCGTGAAGGACGGCCGCGCGAAGGCGCTGCTCACCCTGCAGCCGCAACGCAGCCCGCTGCTGCCCGAGGTGGCCACTGCAGCCGAGGCCGGCCTGGGCGAGCTGACCATCCGGGCCTGGGCGGGCGTCTTCGGCCCGGCCGGCATGCCGCCGGAAACCGTTGCGAAGCTCAACGGCGAACTGCAGGCCGCACTCAGGCGCAGCGACGTGAGGGAGCAGCTCGCTGCGCAGGGCTTCGAGGGCTACGGCATGGGAGCGTCCGAGTTCGCCGCCTTCTTCAAGGAGCAGTACGACAGCTTCAACCGGATCGTGAAGGACAACCACATCCGGTTCGAGTGACGCCGCATCGCATGACGTTCAGGAGACATTGCGTGAACCCGATCCAACGCCTGTTCACCGTGGCCGCCGCCGCGTTGAGCTTTGCCGCCGCGGCGCCTGCATGGGCCCAGGCCTTTCCTGAAAAGCCGGTGCGCCTGATCGTGCCGTTTCCGCCAGGCGGCGCCACCGATGCGCTCGCTCGCCTCATGGGAGACAAGCTGGCCGAGCGCTGGAAACAACCGGTTCTGGTGGAAAACCGGCCGGGCGCGAATACCGCCCTCGGCACCGATGCGGTGGCCAAATCAAAGCCTGACGGCCACGTGCTGGGCATCGTGACCGGTTCACATGTCACCAATCCGCTGCTGTCCAGCAAGCTGCCCTACGACACGCTCAAGGACCTGACCGGGGTCATGGCGCTCACCCGGTTCCACATGGCGCTGTACGCGCATCCCTCGCTGCCCGCGAGCACGCCGGCCGAACTGATCTCGCTGGCCAAGCGCAATCCGGGCAAGGTGGCTTACGCCTCGGCAACCACGCAAAGCTACCTCGGCATGGCGCTGCTGGAGATGAAGACGGGCGTGAAGATGCAGTACGTGCCCTACAAGGGCAGCGCGCAAGCCATCAACGATCTGATCGGCGGGCATACGCTGCTGATGGTGGACCCCGTGCTGCAGAGCACCCTGGAGCATGTCAAGAGCGGCAAGCTCAAGCTGATCGGCACGCTCGGTGCCACTCCGGCCGAACTGACGCCCGGCGTGCCACTGTTCCCCAGCGTTGCGCCGGGCTACGACTTCTCCGGCGTCTTCGGTCTTGTTGCGCGCAGCGGCACACCGCCGGCCCTGGTGAGCCGCATTCGCGACGACTTCGCCGCGGTGATGAAGCTGCCCGAAGTCGCTGAGCGCATCCGCAGCATCGGCCAGGAACCGCTGGCCACGAGCCCGGACGAGTACAACGCCTACATACGCAACGAGATGAAGAAATGGGAGCCGGTGGTGCAGGCCACGGGTGCCCGCCTGGATTGAGGCCGATGCAACATGTCGAGGCAACGTCGAGATGTTGCATTGCCGGCCAAGTAGACGGTATGGACGCCTCCCGGGCGCTGAACTGCTAAACAGCAGGCATACCGCCGGTCCGCTCGTGGCGGCTCGGGTGACGTCCCGAACCCCGCTTCGAGCTGTTCGGCCATCCAAAGTCCGGTACCCGCCCGCTCCACCACTGAGCGGGCAGAGGGCCGGCCGTCGTCTGCTTGCGGGCGCTTCTCATTGCGCCCGTCCTTCGGCCGCGGAGAACAACATCAGGTCCAATTCGCTGGGCTCCAGCCACTGGCTGCCGTAGCGCCCCTTGCCATACACGTCCAGTACGACGCGGCTGATGAGCGGCGACTCCCAGTCCTTGTCAGCCAGGCGGCGCCGGATGCCCGGCGTGGCGACGGAACCCAGGATGACCGGTGCGGCCTCGTCGATCCAGCGCACCTTCTCCTCCTGTGACAGTTCGGCGAACTCCGCGCGGAGCTGGCGCATGCGGCTTGCCTTCCACGCAAGGGCCAGTTCCTCCTGGTCCTTGCGTGGGTCCTGCAACACGACGGCCTTGTCCTTGTCTGGCGCATTGGCGGCCGGAGCGCAAGGCTGCGGCTCCTTGTTGGCCAGGATGGCCTTGAGGTATGCCAGCCTGTTGTTGATCCGCGCCGCGTTCGGGTTCTCGACATAGCTCTCCAGAGCGTCCAGCGCCTCGTTGACCCTTAAGTCACCGTAGCGCAGCACCAGAGCGTCGAGATCCTCCTCGCGCAGGCCCAGCTTGCCCGCGCGCAGGGCTTGCGTCACGTCGGCCGGCTCGGGAATGCGCGGCTTCTCGCGCGGCCGCCGAGCGACCTTGAACTGCACCGACACCAGCTGCGTCTGCTCCCGGTGCTCCACCAGTTCCACCACGATCTCGGTCTTGTCGTTGATTTCCCCGATGGCCGGCACCAGCAGCTCGTTCTTGAACTTGCGGAATTCCCGCGGCTTCAAGCCGCCCCCCTCGCGCAACACCCGGGTCCAGAAGTCCGGGTCGTGCCGGCTCGTCAATCCACCGGGGCTGTCCTTGTAGCGCGCGCAGATCTCGTACAGCGCCACGGCCGTGTAGGTCGAGAGCCGGGCGATCGAGTTGAGCTCGATCTGGGCCCAGCGTTCGGGGTTGATGAGCTGCTCCTTGATGGACGGCGGGTAGTACCAGGTCACCCAGGCCTCGCCACCGCGCATGAACAGGCGCGCCTCGGCCAGCAACGCGAAGGTGCGCGCCTCGTCCGTGATGGGCGGCGCTGCTCCATTCTCGAAGCCGTCGAGCAGCATGGTGCCCTGCTCACTGGCAGCCAGCGGCCGCCACACGACGGTCGTCTGCACCATCTGCTCGATGTACCGCTGCACGCGCTCGGAAGCTTTGGTGGTGGACCCGTAGCTCCTGAGGATGGTGCTTACCGGGCTGGTGTAGCCCCCATCGGCATTGGGAGTGCTGCGCTGCGCCAGCCACAGCATCACGTCGTAGGCCTTGCGACCCGTGACCGTGAGCGCCATCGTCAGCGGCTCGATGGCCAGCGCGAAGACAGACTTGCTCAACGTCCCGGACGCTCCGGACGGGACCGCCGAGGGAACTTGCGGCTTCTCCTTTGCAGGCTTTGGCATGGCCACTAGTGTAAGTCCAAGCAGGTTGGACACCATGGCTCGATCCAGCTTGCCCGGTATTCCTGGCATGTGGCTGCCCCCTGCCGGCCGCCGCACCCTTCGCGGCCATTCCAAGCCACACTTGCCGGACAGGGGCCATCAATCTCTGGGCGCCGCGGTTGTGGATAACTTCGGCCTCAGGAGCCGGACACCGACCACATATGCCGGACAGCCATGCCACGTTTGGCGGACGCACAAGCCACAGTCACCGGACGAGCAAGCCGCACTTGGCGGACATCAAGTTATCCAACTCATTGACCTGCATGATTTTTTTGGAAATCAAACTATCTAAACAAGTCAAACGTATTGAAGATCTGGCGTTCTTGGATCAGGCGTCATGCACAGACAGCGGCAATGTCCGCCAAGTGTGGCTTTGGCCCTGTAGCCCGACCGATTTGTGTGTTCACGGTCTAAGGCCGCTTCGAACATACAATCTGCTCAAACAAACCACAGGAAGCTAGATGACCAATATCGTGGTTGAAGGCCGAGAGCAGGTGGAACTTGCGGATATCGGCTCGCAGGCAGAAAGAGCCAAGAAGATCCTTGCTCGCGTGAGGAAGGCGATGCTGGCTCCCAATGCCACCAAGGAAGCGCCACGTTTCTCGCCCGCGCAGCTGGGCAGCTTGGTGAACCTCGACACCCGGCAGGTGGACTACCGCGCCAAGAAGGGTGAGCTGCCCGGCGGCGGCCTCAACGCGGCGGGTACCAGGCGCGAATTCCAGCTCCCGGAGGTTCGGCAGTGGGCGCGTGAGCTGCGCAAGCTGCGGCTGCGCCCGGAGAATGCCGAGGCCATCACCATCGCGGTGGCCAACTTCAAGGGGGGCGTCACCAAGACGACCACGGCCGTGACGCTGGCCCAGGGCCTGAGCATCCGCGGACACAAGGTCCTCGTGATCGACTGCGATCCGCAAGGCAGCCTCACCACGCTCTTTGGCATCCTGCCGGATGCCGAGGTCGAGGCCCAGCACACCATCCTGCCGCTGTGCCTGGGCGAGGAGGAAAGCATCGAGTACGCCATCCGTCCGACCTACTGGGATGGCATCGACTTGGTACCGGCGACGTCGGTGCTTTTCAGCGCGGAGTTCGCCCTGCCGGGCCGCCAGCGCGACGAGGGCCCGTCGTTCCAGTTCTGGAACGTTCTGCACTATGGTATCGAGCAGGCGCGCCAGGATTACGACGTCATCATCATCGACACCCCCCCTGCCCTGTCGTACGTCACCATCAATGCCATGATGGCTTCGGACGGCGTCATCACGCCGCTGCCGCCCAATGCACTGGACTTCGCCTCCAGTGTCCAGTTCTGGGACCTGTTCTACGACCTGACCAAGGAACTGGTCTCCCGCGGCAAGACCAAGAAATTCGAGTTCATCGACGTCCTGCTGGCCAAGGTGGATGCAAGCGACATCGCCACGAGCGTCGTGCGCGAGTGGATCAGCGCCGCGTATGGCGCCAAGGTCCTGCCCTTCGAGATCCCCAAGACTTCCACGGCTGCGTCCGCCAGCGCGGAGTTCGGCTCGGTCTACGACATGAAGCCCGGATCCGCCGGCAGCAAGACGATCAAGCGCGCGCTCGATGCCTATGACCAGTTCGTCGAGACCGTGGAATCGCAGATGGTCGGTGCGTGGCTGCGCCAAGTCGTCGCGGTGGAGGAGGCGCAGGCATGAGCAAACTGACGGAAAAGGCCAAGGGCATCAACTTCGACGAGGACGAAGACGACGCGACGTCCCCTGCTCCCGCGCCGGTGGCCGACAAGCCGCGCACGGCCATGGGCGCCATCAGTGCGTCGCTGGCCCTTGGCCGCGGCGTGGAGGCCGAGAACCGGGCGCTCAAGGCCAAGCTGCAGAAGTTCGAGGACGCCACGTTCGTGGAGTTCCTGGACCCGAAGCTGGTCAAGCCCAGCCGCTGGGCCAACCGGCACGCCCTGTCTTTCTCGGGACCCGAGTTCGCCACGCTCAAGGCGGAGATCGCCGATGCCGGGCGCAACGTCCAGCCCATCAAGGTCCGTCCGCTGCCGGTGCAGCCCGGGCAGTCCCCGGAATACGAGATCGCCTACGGACACCGCCGTCACCGCGCCTGCCTGGAGCTGGGTCTGCAAGTGGCCGCCATCGTCGAGGAGATGAACGACTCGCGGCTGTTCGCGGAGATGGATCGCGAGAACCGGGAGCGTCAGAACCTTTCTCCGTGGGAGCAGGGGATGATGTACAAGCGGGCGCTGGAAATGGGCCTGTTTGCTTCACAGCGCCAGTTGGCGTCGGCCATCGGTGCACAGAGCGGCAACGTCAGTCGTGCCATCCAGTTGGCCTCGCTCCCGGACGAGATCATCGGTGCCTTCGCGTCGCCGCTGGAGCTGCAGTACCGCTCGCTCGATACGATCAATCCGGCCCTGGAGCGTGACGCCAAAGCCGTGCTCGACCGGGCGCGTGAGCTGGCCGCCATGGAGCCGAAGCTGCCGGCCAGGGACGTCCTGGATCGGCTCATGGGCAATGAGTCCACCGTGACGCCCGCAGCTGCGAGGACTCCCTTGATGGTTGGCGGGAAGCAATTGGGAAGCTGGGACAAGGACGCCAAGGGCAACGTGACGTTGCGCCTCAAGGCTGGCGTTCTTGGTGACGCAAAGGAAAAGCGGCTCAGGGAGTTCGTCGAGAAGCTGCTTGGCTGATCGGGATGGTTGGTGAAAGCAAAAGGGGCCTCGGCCCCTTTTTCGTTGAAGACACGCATCGTGCGTGGCGCGGCGGGGCCGCAACGAGCCCGCCTCGCCGGCCAGGTCGCAGCCTGTCGGCATGGCCATTGCGCGATGATCCGGTTGGCGCCAAACAGTGCTTTACGGTAAAGCACCCCTGAACTTCATCCATGATCAGCCCGGCGAAATGCCGAGGCCCGTGCGGCGATATTGCACATTGACAGACCAGCAACATCGTCATGGCCCGGATCGTTTGAGGCCGGGTAGCGGCGGGGCCGCTCCATTGGGCTTGCTCACTTGGTGGGTAGCAAGGTCTTGTCACTGCACGCGCGGCTGCCAGCCTCGACCGCTGCGACGGGGACGAAATCTCAGTCCGACGACCGGCAAAGGCATCGCTGCCGTTGCCGGCCTGCGCCGCGAGGCACAAGCCCACGGTAGGGGTCCTTGGCCACGTTGCTGGACTGGTGCAGCGCTACGGTGAAAAGCCTTCTGTCCCATGGTGCCTGTACTGGGCAGAGCGTGCGGTGAGCCACCCATACGGCAGCTGCGTCGGGGCGAGTGCTTTACGGTAAAGCACCCTTGGCGATGCATCCAACGGCTGACCGGGGACATCCGTGCACAAGGTTCAGCAGGCCGCATCAAGGGGCGCTTTACCGTAAAGCGCCCCCAGCGACCAGGTCATGCGCCGCTGCCGTACGGGCACGCCTTCGATGCCCGCGACCCGCTGGTCGTGTGCGCTCACAGCCAAGGCTGCCTGCGGAATTTCGTTTTGGGCCGTGCCGTCACCGCAGTGCTGCGCTTGAGCAGTGTGCGGGTGCTGTCTCTGCACCAAGGCTGTCGTGGCGCCAGCTGGCTGGTCGAACAACCCGGCTCTGCAGAGCCGGGGGGATACGCCATCGCTGAAGGCCATATCAAGCTTCAGAGCAGAGTGAAACAGCCGCGTCTTCTCACGCATGAGAACGTCACGGCAGGAGCAATGGCGCAAGGCATTGAGTCCTACGAAGCCAGCGAACTGGACCGCGCGCTGCGGGCCTGGGCGCTGCACGTCAACGTCCACATCGACAAACTTCCGGCCGGTGAGGTGAGGGCCCAGCTCCGGGTCACGGAGTGGTGGTCGTCCACGCAAGAGCACCCTTCAGACTTGAAGGCACCTCCACACCGCGCCGAAGGCATTGCCCGGGCCAACTGGGCTGCCGCTGACGCATGAAGCCGCGGCGGTTCCCAACGGTTCACGGACCATTCAGCACGGGGGCGACGAAGTCCCGACCAGCCGAGCCGAGCCCACACGGGCGTCCCTCAACGCCTGTACTGCCGAGCCGCTTGATGACTTGGCCAGGGCTCCGGAGCCTGTTGCGCGAGGTGACGGTGGGCGCCCGGCTGCAAGCGCTGGTGAAGATTGGGAACCTCATGCCCGCCGTCGAGCTGGCACTGCCGAATTGGGGGCGCACGCCGAGTCCGAAACACCGGGGCTGTGCTGCACAAGGCGGCAAGCCGACACGCCGCCGGCAGGTACTGAGCCGCTTGGCGTCGGCAGCCCCGCCCCAGCCGAGCCGGGGACTGGGGCCGCTCGACGCAAGGTCGTCACAGCGACTGGAGGTACTGGACCAGGTCCGCGATCTCCGCCTCGGTCAGGTACAGCGCCTTCTTCCGGTTGTAGGTTTGCACGACCTGCTCCAGCGTCGCCGCCGTGCCGTTGTGGAAGTAGGGCGGGTGCTGCCACACGCCGCGCAGCGGTGTGGTGCGGTACATCTTGGTCGCGCTGCGCGACGCGTAGCTCGGCGCGTCACCCGGTTCGGGCTCGCTGACCACCTCGCTGGGCGCGTGCAAGCGCCGGTTCGCGTCCGTGAACGCCGGCCCGCTGTGGCAGCTGGCGCAGGTGCCCTTGGTGTTGAAGATCACCCGCCCGCGTGCGGCCGCCGCAGGATCAAAGCTGCCGGCCGGCGGCGCCGGCGGCTGCAGCGTCAGCTGGTACGCCTGCAGCGCCGGCAAGCGGCTGCTGACCAGGTCGTCAGTCCCGTTCGTGACGGAGATGCCAATGCGCGGGTCGCGGAAGCTGCCGTGGCCGCCCATCTGCGTCACGGCGACGTAGCGGTTCCAGTAGGCGATTCGGTGGCCGTCGCCGGTGTAGGTGATGCGGTGCACGTCCTGCAGGCCATACGCGGGCGGGATGAGCACAGGGGCGCTGATGCCGTCCAGGTTGAAACGCGGGTCGTAGCGGCCCTTGCCCCACGAGCGGTAGATGGCCTTGGTGGCCTCGCCGAGGGCAGGGGACAGGGCGATGATGGCGCCCGGGTCCAGGTCCCGGTTGGGCCAGCCGTCCAGGCGCCTGCCGATACCCCGAGCGAACGAGTTGTCCACGGTGGAGTGGCACAGCGCGCAGGTCACGCCCAGCCGCGTGACCCGGTCGCGGCCGCCTACGGTCTCCACCCGGCCCTTGAGGCCGATGACGGCATCGAGCTTGAGCAGCGCCACCGTGGTCTCGGGGCTGGCGAGATCGACGCTGCCATCAGCGATGCCCTGGCGGACTTCCGGCGGCAGGGCCCTGACGTCCACCTTCAGGCCAACCGACAGTGCGGTCTTGGGCGACACCTTGGTTCCCACGACCTCGTGCAGGCGCAGGCGGTCGCTCCAGAACGTCTCGTCGCCGAAGGTCTGGCGCCGGAAGATGTACCGGCCCCGATCCGGGTCCGGTGCTGTCGCGGCCTGTGGCTCCTCCCGCGCCAGGGACATCGGCGCCTGCGGTACGTTGCCGGGATCCGAGCCGCCACAACCGGCGAGCAGCACGGTACACAAAGCAGGTAGCCGGAACAGTTTCATCGTGACCTCCGATCCAAAGCCACCCTGGAGGCACGCACGTGAAGCTGGTGTGCTCGGGCAGGGCTGGTGGGAGATAGACGTCACGAGGAGGCCGGGCGTTTCCGTTCACTGCCGGATGGCGTCGGAGGAGACCCGCACGACCATGCGCGGCCTTGAAGTGAGGTTGGCGCACCGGGGTGTCCACGCCGACGCTGAAGCGCCGCCGCATGCCGGTTGATTCATGAGCCCCAGACCGGCCGGCCTGCTGCATGGTGGCGCGGAGTTCCAGGCCCCGCATAAGCCGCTTGCACGGGACCGACGGCCTCAGCGCCTTGTCGCCCTCGGCGAAAAGGCCATGCAGCATGCCAATGGTCGATGGCACGCCGCCAACAGCACCCCATGACACCGCAAACGGTGATGAAGGTCTTTTGATCGTTTCATCAATCGTTTTGCATTACATGCATGGAACATGCAAGTCACCTCGAGGGTATGGATCCAAATCATCACTAAAATCGTTTCATGCCGTTGCCCGATGATCTTCTCCATACGCTGCGGACCTGGCAGCGGGCGCCGGCCGGGCGGCTGGTCGATCGACTGCAGATCAGCCGCGCAACGCTCAAGCGCGCGGTGGAGGCACTGGGGTCCTCGGTGGTCGCTCTCGGGAAAGCGCGCCGCACGGCCTATGCCGCACGGCGCGCGCTGCGCGGCAGCATGCAGCCGCTGCCACTCTTCGAGGTGGATCCCCAAGGGCGTTTGCATGAACTGGCCAGCCTCCTGCCCACTTATCCCGACGGATGTGCCGTGGCGTTCCGACAGTCTCTGGCGTGGCCGCTGGACGAGGACATGCGCGACGGCTGGTTCGACGGCGTGCCGTACTTCCTGGACGACATGCGTCCCCAGGGCTTCCTCGGGCGCAACTTCGCACGCCACCACGCCGCCTTGCTGCAGGTGAGCGAGCATCCCCAGGACTGGTCGGAAGACGACGTGCTGCATGCGCTGTCCCTGCTGGGCGTCGACCAGACGGGCAGCTACATCCTGGGCGAGACGGCTTGTCGGCAATGGCTGGAGCGCTCGCGGCAGGAGCCGGCTGCCCTGGGCGACGAGGATGTCGAGGCCGGCTACCCCGCCCTGGCCGAACAGGCGATGAACCTTGGCGTTGTCGGCTCGTCCGCTGGTGGCGAATTCCCGAAGTTCACGGCCATGCGCAGCAGCGACGGCGTGCTGCGACATGTCATCGTCAAGTTCTCCGGCTCGGACGGCTCGGCCGGGACCCGGCGCTGGTCGGACCTGCTCGTGTGCGAGCACCTGGCCTTGACCGTGGTGGCACAGCACCTGCAAGCTGACGCCGCAAGCAGCCGCATCCACCAAGCCGCGGGCCGGACCTTCCTGGAGGTCGACCGCTTCGACCGGCATGGCTACCTCGGTCGTTCGCCGGTGTGTTCCTGGGCGGCCCTGAATGCGGCGCTCTTCGGTGCCAACGGCATGCCATGGACGGGCGCTGCGGCGGCGCTGCACGGCCGCAAGCTCGTCGACGCGGCGACACGCTCGGCCATCGACGAGCTGTGGCATTTCGGCAGGCTCATTGCCAACACCGACATGCATGACGGCAACCTGTCGTTCAGGCCCGGGCTGACCCTGGCGCCGGCCTACGACATGCTGCCCATGCTGTACGCGCCGGCCCGGGGTGTGGAGCTGCCACCAAGGCACTTCTCGCCGCAACTGCCCCTGCCTGTCGAGCGCCCGGCATGGGAGGCTGCCGCGGTCGCCGCACAGGACTTCTGGCTGCGCGCCTCGGAAGATTCCAGGATCAGCGACGACTTCCGCCGTACCTGCGAACAGAACCACCGCACGCTCGTCGCGCTGGTGCGGTCGGCCTGAGTGAGCTGCGTGCGTGCGCCACTGTGCAGTCCGCCGGTCTGGCCAGCGTGCCTGGCGTGCTGCACGGCGACATCCGCGAACTGCACCTGGCGCCCGAGCAGCAGGAAGCGCTCGTCCCGCTCGCCTCGCCATTCGACCCGCTGAAAACGGTCGGCCCCGACGTCACTCCCCAGGAAGGCATCGCCCGCCACGCATGGGACCGCACCCAGGAGCCGGCCTGTGCTGTGGCGGCTGCCGCCGCAGCCGTCTGCCACGACGACCTCGTGTCCCTGGATGGCAGCCGCGGGCAGACCTGCCGGCGCCAGACCGACGTGCTCACCGACCTCGGCGCCGCGGGCCTGGCACGGGTGGCCCGGCAATCCGAGGCAGCCAGCTCGGCAGGAACCGACCGTCTGCGCAAACGTCTGCGCATCGGGCTGCACCGGGATGTTGAAGTCACCGGCGTGCGATCGAGCCAAGACTCCGTGGTCATGCAGGACTGCTGCTCGGCGTTGCCCGTGTTGGAGCGCTCAACCGGGATGCCGGGCACCGTAGTACGCTGACCGGACCACCACGCCGGGCCTCCCGATTCGGGATCAGGCCGGACCCGATCGCCATGGACCTCCAAGCCCTTACACACGAGGAAATGCACGCGTTCCTGCAGCGTGAGCGCATCCTGCGCCTGGGCCTGGATGCCGACGGTGAACGCTACCTGGTGCCGTTGGGTTACGTGTGGCTTGACGGGTGCATCTGCTGCGTCACCCTCCCGGGTCGGAAGACGCAAATGCTGGGGCGCAATCCGAGGGTGTCCTTCCAGATGGACGACTCGGCCACGCGGGGCGTGTTCGACTGGACCAGCGTGAGCGGGGAAGGGCTCGTCGAGTTCGTTGGCGATCCGGCACGAGCGCAGGAGATCCTGCGGGTCTTTCTCGCACGGTTTGCGGACATGCCGCAATGGGCGGCCAGGCAGTACGAGGAGCGGGTGATGGCCGGGACGCTGGTCTTCCTGCAGATCACTGTGCTGGGAATGTCGGGGCGGATCGGAGCGCCGCCCGGGTCGTGAACCTCACCGCGTGCATGCGTGCGGCGGCCGCTGGCCGGCTCGGCCTGCGTGCACGTGCTTCCCGGGGACGGTTGTGGGCGGCGCGGTGTTGAGCGTGCCCGTCGCGTGAAGAGCGCGGCGGCCTTGTAGCGTGCCATGAAGGCCGCGTGCTCTGCGGCGTCCAGGTGTCATCGACCACCGGGACACAGTCCTTCCCGGTTCTCATGTACTTCTTCCTTCCATGCAGCCAGCCAGACGCTGGCAGCGCGCATGGCGCGCCATGCGGATCACCCGCTGCAGGCAACCAGCACGAATCTGCGCAGCGCTGCACGAGTCAGTGAACCGCCGCTTGATAAGGCCGGGCGCATAGGGGATTTCATGCCCACTCTCTGGACCAAGGCATGGCCTGGCAATCGCCACACTCCGGTTCTCGCTTGGTCGCGGCCGTGAGCGGACCACCGAACAACGATGGACAACCTCGCGAACCTGGGCGCCGCGTTGGTCCATGGCCCGCCGTTGCCAGGGCCGAGGGCTTGTCAGGGAGGAGCCTTCCTTCGCGCACGAGCTCCTGCGCGAGTTGGGACAGCAGGGCAGACCGCTGTCGTCGCGCTTGCCGTAGCGGTAGACCGGTTCTCAATCCCGCTGCTCACGTCGGCGCTCGCGCAGCATGAACAGGTAAAGGCTTTCCACCTTTTCGCGCGCCCATGGCGTCTTGCGCAGGAACTTCAGGCTCGACGACACGCTGGGCTGGCTGCTGAAGCACCGCACAGGCACCCGCTCGGCGAGACCGGCCCAGCCGTAATGGTCAGCCAGTGCTGTGACGATCATCTCCAGAGTCATGCCATGGAGTGGATTGCGTGGCTGGGCCGGCGGCGGTGTGATGTTGCTCATCGTGCATTTTCGCAGCCCCCTGCGCCGATCCCGTCCATCGCCGCTCAGTGAGCAGTCTCTAAGGTGGCCGCGCCTGAACGGCATCGCTGTCGTCATCCGGTGAGCGGGCCCACCGCGCGACTGATCCGCAGTGGCGAGCGCATGAAGGCGTTGCTGGACGACCTGCTTGACTGCAGCCGCACGTCGCTGGACCTCGGGCTGCCGGTGTGGCCAGTGCCTTGCGATCTGGCTTGTGCCAGGAGAAGGTCGAATTGCAGGGAGCCGCGCTGCCCGGCTGCCGCCTTGAGGCCCTGTTCGAGCCGCTGCGCCGGGCCGCCCACGGCCACGCCAAGGTCGAGCGCACCAGCACGGGACTGGGCCCGTTCATCGTCCGGCAGGTGGCCCAGGCCCGCGGCGGCATGGTGAGCATGGACTTGGCCAATTGTCCGCACGGTATTCACCGTCGTGCTGCCCACGACGCCGCGCCAGCAGCGCCGCACTGACTGAACATCCGGGGGTGTCGGTGGCAGCAGTAAAGGGGGCACGCAGATCTTCGGAAACCACGTGCAGCGACCCGGGGTGTTCGAAGAACCACGCAGCATGCATCCGCTTCCGGGAACGGCATCCCGCAACTTGCCGGGCGCGTACAAGGGCGACCCCGACGTGGTAGGGTGCACTGCAGCTTTCCCGATGACGCTGAGACGTGAACGAGTCGTGAAACCCACCAGCTTGAAACGGCACTGGTAGCAGCGTTGCTCGTGTCTCGACAGGCCCGTTTGGCGCGCCGACGTGTGCCTGGGACTATTTGACCATGCAACCTGTTTTTCCCGATGTTCTCGTCCGCGCCCGACTCGGCGGGTTCAGTGCAGCTCGCTGCGAGGTGCTGAGCCACCAATTGCCCGCAGCCATCGCCTCCTTGTGGCGCCGCCGTGCCTGGGAAGTGCCCCAGGGCAGCCTGGACGACTTCGTCACCTTGGGGTGGATGAACTGGAGCCGCGGCGCACTGCTGCTGACGCCGGCCGGACAGATCGTGCACGACAGGGTCGTGGCTCAGGGAGCAACGCCATGAGACCAGGCGAGCAGGCCGAGCTTGAGAGACAGGGTGCCAAGGCCGCCGTGCGCGGTGACGAGGCAGGATCGAATCCGCTGCTGCAGCAGCGGAACATGCCCGCCTCGACAGGCGAGGCACTTCAGGAATGGGGACGCCGGTACGACGCTTGGCGAGCAGGCTACGAGCAGCAGGTGCTCAAGGCGGCTCCACGCGGCTGGACACGGATTGGGCGCTGACACGCGCAACTGGTGCGCGGCCGGCCAGCGTGCTCGGACGGTTCCTGTCTGCCGGACCTGTGCTTGTGAGCGCGTGCCGCGCGCAGAACGGCGCCAGCATGGCGGCAACGGCCGAGTGCCTCGGGCGGGTCGGTAGCAGCGGTGATGCGGTACCGCCGCCCGGTGGCGTCAGGTCAGGAATGCGGCTGCAGCCTGATTTCCGTTCCGGCGTGCGCCAACATCTGGTCGGCGTAGTACCAGCGCCAGGTGAAGTACCGGTACTGCTCACGCTGCAAATTGGCCTGGTTCTTCTGGTCGGACCAGACCTTCACGGCCGCGTTGTCCTGCTTGTCGTCCGAGGTGCGTTCGGGCAGCGAGGGTACCGAGAGGTGATCCATGGCCGGCTGAAACCAGCTCGGGATCTCGGTGGGCGCTTGCGCCGCAAAGTGGGCGCGTAGATCGTCGGGGGACATAGGCGGCGGTGGCTCACGGTGGTTGGTGGACCGCCAAGCATGCAACAGCACCTGGGAACCGTCTTCCCAACTTGCCAGCCAGCCTGTTGTTTCCAAAGCTTTCACCTCGCCTGGGACACCCAGTGCGGCCGGGCGGCACGTACTTGCCGGGGGTCGCCATGAGACCGGCGTGGCCCAGCAGCGTGCCGGTCACGTCAAACGGCACATCGACCGTCAGGCTCATGACGGTGTTGCATAAACGCGAATCGAAGGTCTTGCGCGCCGTACCCACCTGGACTGCATGTTGCATCGCACAATGACCTTGGTTCGGTGGTGACGCCGGGAAGGAATCCAATGCACACGCTCCGGGCAGTGGCGCTGATTGAGCAGGCGGTGCGGCTTGCCGATGCGCGGTTCCCTGGAGACGCGCTGGCAGAGGTCTGCCGCTGCGCGTCCTGGGAAGAGCGACAGGCCGTGATGTCCATCGTGCATTCGCGCTCAGCGCTGGCTGGTTATCCTGCGACACCGCAGCAGGTCATGGCCGCGCTGCGCCAGATGGTGCATGGCGACGCCTTGTAGCGAGTCTTCCAGAGGCGTGCCTATTCCGGCAGCGTAGCGAAAGGCGTGAGACAGACATGGATGTGCGACGGAGGAACAACGTTCATGTGATGGGCGGGGGACCGGCGACCATGATGTTTTCGCATGGTTTTGGCTGCGACCAGAACATGTGGCGGTTGATGACACCCTCGTTTCAGGACTGCTTCCGGATCGTGTTGTTCGACTTGGTCGGCAGCGGCCTGTCCGACCTCGCGGCCTACGACCGCGCCAAGTACGGCACCCTCCAAGGCCATGCGGACGATGTCCTCGAGATTGCGGAGCGGTTCGCAAACGGGCCGGTCGTCTTCGTCGGTCATTCGGTGAGTGCCATGATCGGCATGCTGGCGGATCTCGCGGCGCCAGGGCGTTTCGCGGCACAGGTGATGATCGGGCCGTCACCTTGCTACATCAACGACGGCTCCTACGTGGGCGGCTTCACCCGCTCCGACATTGGCTCCCTCCTGGAGACGCTGGAGAGCAACTACCTCGGCTGGTCCAGCACCATGGCACCCGCCATCATGGGCGCACCCGACCAGCCGGCGCTGGGCGCCGAGCTGACGAACAGCTTTTGCCGCACCGACCCCGAGATCGCCAAGCACTTCGCGCGGGTGACGTTCCTGTCCGACAACCGCGCCGATCTGCCCCGGCTGCAGACCCCCACGCTCATCCTGCAGTGCAGTGACGACCTGATCGCCCCGAGGGCCGTCGGTGAATACATGTGCCGCGCGCTGCCGCACGCCACGCTGCGCGTGGTCGAGAACGTCGGGCACTGTCCGCACCTGAGCGCGCCGTGTGCCAGCACGACCGCCATCAACGAGTTCCTGGGCTTGGTGTTGGGCTGAGGATGGAGCAGCGCGAGACTGCCGGGGCATTACCGCAAGCGGATGCCGAGTCCCTCTACGAGAACGCCGCTTGCGGCCTTCTGGTGACGCTGGCCGACGGCGTCATCCTGCGCGTCAACCACACCTTCTGCGCCTGGGTGGGCCGTGAGGCCGAGGAGCTGGTCGGGCGCGCCAAGGTGCAGGACCTGCTCAGCATGGGCGGGCGCATCTTTCACCAGACGCACTGGACGCCTTTGCTCGCGATGCAGGGCTCGGTTGCCGAGGTCAAGCTCGACGTGCTGCATCGTGACGGCCGGCCACTGCCGATGGTCTTCAACGCCGTCAGGCACACCAGCGCGACTGGCACGTGGCACGAGCTGGCCGTGTTCCTTGCCCACGACCGCCACAAGTACGAGAAGGAGCTGCTGCTGGAGCGCAAGCGCGCTGAGGGACTGCTTGCCCGCCACCAGGAGGCGCAGCGGGCGCTGGCCGTGGCCCAGGAGGAGCGCGACCGGCAGAAAACGGTGGCCGAGGACCGCGCCCTGTTCGCGGAGCAGATGATGGCCATCGTGAGCCACGACCTGCGCAACCCGCTGTCTGTAATCCGCATGAGCACCCACCTGATCGGCATGGGCGAGCTGTCGTCCAACCAGCTGCGGGCGCTGGGCAGGCTGAGCGCGTCGACCTTGCGTGCCACGCGGCTGATCGCGGACCTGCTTGATTTCACCCAGGCGCGGCTGGGCAACGGGCTGCAGGTCCACCTGGAGCCGATCGACCTTCATGCGCTGGTGGCAGAAAGCGTCGAGGACCTGCGGCTGGCGTTCGAGGGGCGCAGCATCGTGCACCAGCAGCGTGGACGCGGCGCCTGCGTCGCCAGCAGTGACCGCCTGGTCCAGATGATTGGCAACCTGGTCGCCAACGCCATCACCTACGGCGCGCCGGACAAGCCCGTCGTCGTGACCTCGGCCATTGACGACAGGACGTTCTCGATCGCCGTCGGCAACGAAGGGGCTGTCATCGCCGCGGAGCTGCTGCCGCACCTGTTCGACCCCATGACACGCGGCCAGAGCGCGCAGGAGGGAACGCACAGCGTCGGCCTGGGCCTCTTCATCGTTCGCGAGATCGCGCGTGCGCACCGCGGATCGGTGACGGTTACATCCGCCAACGGCGCCACCACCTTCACCGCACTGTTGCCCCGCGCGGCTGAAACGGCTGCCTGAAGACGGTGCTGGCCGTGACGGTGCGCTGCGGACTTCAGCCAGCGCGCGAGCTGCAACGGTTCGACGCGCCGCGGAGGCGCAATCCAGAGCCGGCGTCAGCAGCTGACCTTCTGGGGGTCGCACAAGTGCAGGAGCGCTTGTCTTCGACCCCGAAGGGCGTCCCAGTGTCATAAGCCGAGGGTGGAAATCTGGCGCGAAGGCTTCTCCATGGGCGAAATGCTTGTTGGAGGCAGCTGTGCCCATGCGTGCGATTCGATTGAAGCCGAGTTTGGGAAAACGGCTGGTCACAGGGAGTGCTCAAGCGTGAAGGCCTCGGCTATCGCGACAAGCCCGGGCCAAGCGACTCGAAGCAGCTTGTTCACGGTTCGGGGCGCCGCTGAAGTGGCTGTTCACGATCTTTCGTACGAGGCTGGACAAAAGATGGCACAGTGCGTGCACATGCAAATTTCATCCCCACTGCAGTTGCCCGAGTCGCTGACTGCCATCTTCAACCGCTTCGCCACCAGCTACAGCAGTGCCGGCATGCGGTTTTCCGATTTCCCAGGCCGCTGGCTGGCTTTCGAGGCTGACGAGCTTGAGCGCGGCGTGGAGCGTCCCCTGCTCGACATCGAGCCACCACAAGACGATGTTCTGGAGGCGAAGGACAAGTTCGATTCCGATGCAATGCTGGCCGCCGGCGCGGGGGTTGAAGTCATCATCGTCAGCATGTATCTGGCGCAGCAGTCCATGGTTGTGCGCAGGGCTGGTGAGAGCGAAGGGCTTGCCCCCTCTGGTCCCATGCTGTCGATCTCGGTAAGTAGCAGCGAACAGTCGTTGGGCGTGTCCGGGTACGTCGAGCTCGACAGCCAAGGCTCGCCGGTGCGGGTTGGTCAGCTGTTGCCGCTGTTCAACGTCAGCAAGGACGTTCTCCAGGAAGCCTGAGCCAGGGGGCCGGCCGGGCCGATGCCCGGCTGTGCTCGGCATGGGGCTGAGCGCGGATGGACGATCCCGATGAGGCCCCGGGCTTTCTGAGATGGTCAGTGCGAGCCGCCAGACCGGCATTTGCGGCACCAACCGCTCCTGAAATGCATGCCAAGTCAACGGCTTGGCGCACAGCCACTGGTGCCGTGCCTTGCCGGGCAAATGGCAGGCAGTAGCGCCAACTGATGTCCGCGTCCACGGCCCTGATGGCGTTGACGCTCTGGACTGTGCCAGCTTCAGTTCTCATACGCGGCCTGGCGTGCAGCCGCTGCCGCAGATGCACGGCGTAGCCAGCTGAACAGCGCACGCCACGGTGTTCAGGTCGAACTTGTCCGAGGCTCGGTGAGCGTGAGCAGGATGTCGGCGTACCAGGCGCAGTTCAGTCCGAGTGCCTCGTCCTGGCCCTGGTCGCGGTCGGCAATGTCCATGCGCGACGAATGCACGCCCAGCAGTTTCCATGGAAGGGCGTGGGCAGCTGGGGACGGGCTGGCATCGCGCATCAGCACCGGCGCTCCGCTGGTACCGCGGTGGGTGCGCGCATCTGTCAGGAAGTAACCCTTGCCCTGGAAGCGCATGCCGTAGGAGGATGCAATGACGGCTTGACGCACCACCGGGAGGTGGTGCAACAGGTCGTGGAAGCCCAGGGGAAAGCCAACGACCAGCAGCGCCGCGCCGACCTCGATCTCGTCGTGCACCGTTGGCAGATGCGCCGGCGTGAAGGCCTCCAGCACGCAGTGCTGTGGCAGCGAAGCGCGCTCGATCTCGATTACCGCGACGTCGATCTCGCCACCACCGTCGGTACCGTCGCACCATACGCTCTGGCCTTCGCGGTACAGCAGCATGGACAGCCCGGTAGAGCGGGTGAGGTTGTCCGGATCGGTATGTAACTCGATCTCGATACGGTCGGGAAAATGCTGGCTCGGCTCATCGATGACCACATGCCGGCTCGTCACCAGATAAAGTCGGCTCTCGCGTTCGAAGAAGAAGCCGCTGGCCCCGGTCAGCGCTTGTTGCCCATTGAAGGTCCCGATGCGGGCCGCCGAAAGCAGGATGGATTCGGGCGGTTTCAAGGGACTGTGGTTCATGGCAAGCACTCCTTGAGCGGTGAGGCGTTCCGTCCACCAGGGCGTTGGCGTTCAGGACGTGGGCAGGCAACACCCTTCAGGGGCGAGCGCTTGCCGTGGCTACAGCACCCGGATATTGGAAGCCTGCGGCCCTTTCCGGCCCTCAGTGATCTCGAATTCCACGCGTTGGTTCTCGACGAGTGTCTTGAAGCCGCCGCTCTTGATTTCGCTGAAGTGGGCAAACATGTCCTTGCCACCGTTATCAGGCGTGATAAAGCCAAAGCCCTTGGGTTCATCAAACCATTTCACGGTGCCGGTTTCGGTGGTCATGTGTCAATCCTTGTAGATACAGTTCGAAAACACGGGGTGCCGCAAGTGCCCCCAGTGATTTCACGGTGCGATCGGTCGAGTCGATGCGTTCAGGAAGCCACGGAAATGACCGCCGTAAGCCGTGTGGGGAGTATGGTTAAAGCACGCGAATGCTGGAAGCCTGGGGACCCTTCTGGCCTTGCGTGACTTCGAATTCCACACGCTGGTTCTCAGTGAGGGTTTTGAAGCCGCCGCCCTTGATTTCCTTGAAATGGGCAAACAGGTCCTTGCCGCCGTTGTCAGGCGTGATGAAGCCAAAGCCTTTGGTTTCGTTGAACCATTTCACGATGCCGGTTTCAGTCGTCATGTCGTCAATCCTTGCAGGAACAGTTGGATAAAAGGGGGCCGTGGGGGCTTACAGCGCGCGGATGTTGGAAGCCTGCGGGCCCTTCTGGCCCTGCGTGACTTCGAATTCCACACGCTGGTTCTCGGCGAGCGTCTTGAAGCCGCTACCCTTGATTTCCTTGAAATGGGCAAACAGGTCCTTGCCGCCGTTGTCAGGCGCGATGAAGCCAAAGCCCTTGCCTTCGTTGAACCATTTCACGGTGCCAGTTTCGGTCGTCATGTCGTCAATCCTTGTTGGGATGGGGGAGGAAAAAGTGGAAAGGCCCCAGCTCTTGCTGGTGCGGTGAATCAGCTTCCTTGCCAGGAAGCCAAAGTCGTGGGGTGTCGCTGCAGCCTGGAGCATCAACGCCTACGCTGTTGGGCTGACATGGGCGGTCCACGGCGTTCCAGGTGCCGGAACGTGATGCGACCCTTGCTGAGGTCGTAAGGCGAGAGTTCCAGCGAGACGTTGTCGCCCGCCAGGATGCGGATGTGGTGCTTCTTCATGCGGCCGGCGGCGTAGGCCACCAGCACATGCCCATTTTCCAGCTTCACGCGAAAACGCGAATCCGGCAGGACCTCGCCGACCACGCCCTGCATTTCGATCAGTTCTTCCTTGGCCATGGAGTTACTCCGGTGTGTGTAAAGGACGAGAAATTCGGGCAGCGCCGGCCGGGGCCTGATGGTCAGCGGCACGGCTGATCCAATCCAGTCCTTGAGCGGTGGCGTACTGCAGGGCAGCTTCCCCGGAGTTGAATTCCGGTACGAAGCGCATGACGCGGTCGTGGGTGGCGCTGCCGTGCCCGCTGCGAATGGAAACGGAGGCGGCGTAGCGGCTTGGCCCGAGATGTCGGGTCAATGGGGAGACAAGGTACTTGCCTACCCGTAAAGATTTATTAATGAGGGGCTTTCGGCGGTCCGGCCCTCACTTGGGGCCGGCCGGGTCTGACTGAAGTGGCGTGCAAGGTGCACGCACAGGCGGCGGATGAACTCGGTCCGGGCGCCAAGCTGGCAGGGGTATTCGCTGCGAGCCAAGGGCAACCAGAACATTGAGATCGCCGAAGCAATCAGCAGCTCTGGAGCAGGAGGGAGATCAACTCGTGATCCGGGCGCCGCATCGAAAGTGACCTTTTGCAAGGTCACTTGCTACAAGCGCCAGTGAATTAATGTAGCACCTTTGGCTCCGGGCTGTGCGTGAAAAATTCGCTGGCCTTGTTTGGGGCGGGGCCATCGACTACATCGCGGAAGCACTGCCTTTTTGGGAAAAGCCTAGCGTTGAGCCTCTACAGCGCCTGTTCTGCACCCTGGCGTCTGATTTTTGAAACGCTGCATGGGCTGTTTTTATGGATGTCATTCCTCGTTTTCGAGGCGGCGGCAGGCAGTGACTGTCTGTGTCAGGCTTTTTTGATGGACGTTAAGTCAGGCCAGTTGCCTCCGCAGCTTCTGCGCGGGATGGTGCTCAAGCGCCGGAGCGCCCGTTGAAGGGCCAGGCGCTTCCCCGGCTGCGGGTGTTTGCCGAGCCCAACGGCTCGGGAACACCGCCTTCCCTATCTTGACGCCAGGAACTCTTGCACCGCCTTGACCGTCGCGTCGGGCGCCTCTTCCATCAGCCAATGGCCGGTGCCCGGCACGACCAGTTCCGTCACGTCCGAAGCGGCATTGCGCATCACCACCGCCTCGTTGGCGCCAAAGGATTTTTCGCCGCCGATGGCCAGCACCGGCATGGTCAGCCTGGTTCGCACGAGCTCGGCATTGTCCTGCGCGTCCTTGCGGATCGATTGGAACTGGACGAACGCGGCGCGCATGGCGCCGGGTCGGGCATAGAGCCTGGCGTAGTGCGCGCGCGTGCCTTCGTCGACCTTGCGCGGGTCGCCCGCGAAGTCGTTCCAGAAGCGGTCCAGGTAGATCCGCTCACGGCCTCGCACCAGGCGCAGCGCGTCCTTGCCGCCGAAGTCGAAGTGCCACAGCAGCGGCAGCCGCACGATCTGCTCCCAGGGCGGGACGCCAGGGACCAGCGCGTCCATCACCACCAGCGTGGCGGTCTTGTCCGGGTAGCTGGCCGCGTAGGCGTAGGCCACCATGGTGCCGATGTCGTGGCCGACGACATGGGCCTTGTCGATGCCCAGCTTGTCCAGCACGGCGCGGATGTCGGCCGCCTGCGTCTTCTTGTCATAGCCGCCTGCGGGCCTGGAGGACAGCCCCATGCCGCGCAGGTCGGGGACGACGACACGGTGGTCCCTGGCCAGGGCCGCCGCCATCAGTGCCCACATGTCGCCGGTGTCGCCAAAGCCATGGAGCAGCACCACGGCCGGCCCGCTGCCGCCGACGCGCACGTGCAGCGTGGCGCCCCCGGCGGCCTGGATCCGCTGGGCCTTGAAGCTGGCCGGATAGGGCCGGGGCTGCGCCAGGGCCGGCAGCGCGGCGGCCGCCAGCACCATCAAACCAGCGCTGAGCCCGTGCCTGAGGTGGTTGAGCATGATGCGCTTGCCTTGCAGTTCAGGTGCGGGTGATGGACACGCCGCCGTCCACCAGCGATGCCGTGCCGGTGACGAACGCGGCGTCGTCCGAGGCCAGGTACAGGACCGAGCGGGCCAGCTCCTCCGGCCTGGCGACGCGCTTGAGCGCATGCAGCTGCGTCACGAAGGCCTGCGACTCGGGCGTGTTGTTGTTGCTCCGGTACATGTCGGTGTCCACCGCACCGGGCAGGACGGCATTGACGCGCACGCCTTGCGCTCCGAACTCGGCGGCCAGTGCCTGGGTCAGCCCGATCAGCCCGGACTTGCTGGCGGCGTAGGCCGCCATGCCCGGGAAGGCGAAGGTGTGGCCCACGAAGGTGGACGTGAAGATGACCGAGCCGCCACCGCCTTGCCGGAGCATTTGCGCGATCTGGTGCTTGGCGCCCAGGAAGGCCCCGGTGAGGTTGATGGCCAGGGTGTCGCTCCACCCCGTCTCGGACACTGCGGTGCTCGGTCCGCCTTCGCCCAGCGTGCCGGCGTTGTTGAACGCGATGTCCAGGCGGCCGAAGCGCTCCACCGCCTGCGCCACCAGCGCCCGGGCGTAGTCCTCCGAACGCACGTCGCCGGCCAGGACGGCCGCCTGGCCACCCGCGGCGCGGATCTCCGCGGCCAGGTCGTCGAGTTCGCCCCGGCGTCGGGCGCCCACGACGACGTGTGCGCCTTCGGCGGCGAAGAGCCGGGCCGTGGCGCGGCCGATGCCTGCGCTGGCGCCGGTGATGAGGGCAACTTTTCCGGACAGGCGTCCCATGGTGATCTCCTGAAGCACGTTGAAGGGTGCGGCGCAGTGTGGGCGGCCGAAACCGTTCGGAATAGAGTGCGGGAGATGGACCTGCTTTCCGGAAAGTCCGAACAATGCTGAAGCTCGATGGACTCGCCAGCTTCGTGGCGGTGGCCGAGTCCGGCTCCACCAGCGCGGCGGCGCGGCGGCTGGGACTGTCGAAGTCGGTGGTCAGCGACCGGCTGGCCGAGGTGGAGCGCACGCTGGGCGCGCCGCTGCTGCACCGCACGACGCGCAAGCTCAGCTTGACCGAGGACGGGATGGCCTTTCTGGAGCGGGCCGCGCGCATCGTGCGCGAGGTGGAGGAGGCCACGGCCGACATGGCCCAGCGGCGCGGCACGTTGTCCGGCCCCTTGCGGGTCTCGGCGCCGGTCACCTTCGGCCGCCTGCATCTCGGGCCGGCGCTCTATCCGTTCCTGCAGCGGCACCCGCAGCTGGAGCTGACGCTGGAGCTCGACGACCGGCGCGTGGATGCCGCTGCAGACAGTTTCGACGCGGTGGTGCGCCACGGGGCGCTGGAAGACTCACGCCTGGTGGCCTGGGAGCTGGCACCGAGCCGGCGCTTGCTGGTGGCGGCACCCGGCTACCTGGAGCATCACGGCACGCCATGCTCGCTGGAGGAACTGCAGCGCCACCGCGGCATCTTCTACGCCAACCGCGGCGTGGCGGATTGGCGCCTGACGGGTCCGCGGGGTGTGCAACTTGTACGTGCGGGCATGGGCTTGCGCGTCAACAACGGCGATGTCATGCGCGATGCGGCGGTGGCAGGGCTGGGCATTGCGTTGCTGCCCACCTTCATCGCCGGCGATGCGATCCGCTCGGGCGCCCTGCACGTGATCGACGTGGGCTTGCAGGCCGCGGCGGAGACCATCTACGTGGCACATCCGGAAGGGCGGCGCGCCTCGGCCAAGCTGCGGGCTTTCGTGCAGTGCCTCAGGGACGCCTTTGGCACGCCGCCCTACTGGGAGGTGCTGCTCCCGGCTGGCTCACTGCCGGCGCCGTGATCTGCATGCGTCGAATCGGGAATAACAGGCCTCAATGGCCGCCGCTGCCGATATCGCATTTGCAACTGCCGAGACCAGGGACTGCACCGGGAAGGGCTACCCAGGCGGACCATGTCGTGCATGGCCTGGGACAACAATGGGCACCCGGCGGGCTCGAAAAATCGGCATGCGGCGTGATGTGAAGCACCCTTGAACGCGCAGCGCGCGCGAGGTCAGGCCGGGTGGATTCGGCCGGTGCGCGCGCCGCCGCCGGCTGCTCGGCTGATGGATCTCAAAATGGCGAGCCAGCAGCGGAGCAAAGTGGCGACGCCCGTCACGGGCAAGGAGTCGCCCGATGAAAACCTCGCATGAATTCGCGCGCGCGCGCCTGCGCGCCCTGGTTCTGATCCTCGTCGGCCCATGGCTGGCCGCCGTGCCGGGCCCCGCCCAAGCTGGCGTAACCGGCACGGTGGTGGGCTGGGGCAACAATGATGACGGCCAGTTGAACGTACCTGCGGGGCTCAGCGACGTCGTTGCCATTGCTGCGGGCGGCTTCCACACGGTGGCGCTCAGGAGCGACGGCACGGTCGTCGCTTGGGGTTACAACCATGCGGGCCAGACGGACGTACCCGCCGGGCTCACTGGCGTCAAGGCGGTTGCCGCCGGTCTCTTCAACACGGCAGCGGTCAAGACCGACGGCACGGTGGTGGTGTGGGGTGGAGCCTCCGACGTACCTGCCGGGCTCACCGGCGTCAAGGCAGTCGATTGTGGAACCTTCCACACGGTGGCGCTCAAGCGCGACGGTACGGTGGTGGCGTGGGGGTGGAACGGACTGGGCCAAACGGACGTCCCTGCCGGTCTCAACAATGTGCGAGCCATTGCTGCCGGGGACGGGCATACGGTGGCGCTCAAGGAAGACGGCACGGTGGTGGCTTGGGGCGACAACAGCCAGGGCCAGACAACCGTACCCGTCGGACTCAGCGGTGTACAGGCCATCGCTGCCGGTTACAAGTACACGGCGGCGCTCAAGGTCGACGGCACCGTGGTGGCGTGGGGCGACAACAGCCAAGGCCAGACGTCCGTGCCCGCGGGGCTGAACAACGTGCGAGCCATCAGCATCGGAACCCTTCACACGGTGGCGCTCAAGCGCGACGGCACGGTAGTCGCGTGGGGTTGGAATGAGACAGGCCAGGCAAGCGTTCCCGTCGGACTGCACAACGCGATGCGCGTCGCTGCCGGGGCTCACTTCACGGTGGCACTCAAGAGCAGCTATGAATTCGGTGGCTTGCGCGGTCCGGTGAACGCACCGCCAGTTGTCAACACGCTTGAGGCGGGTGCGGCGGTGCCCGTGCGGTTTAGCTTGGGAGGCAATCAGGGCTCGGACATCTTCGCTGGCAACTACCCGCGCTCAAGGACAGTTCCGTGCCGTGCTGACGCCAAGACGGACGAGATCGAGCACGCCGTGGACGTTGACGACAACAGCCTGAGGTACGACCCTGCCGCCGACCTCTACACCTACTTCTGGAAGACCGCCTCCAATTGGAGCGGCCAGTGCCGCAGGCTGGTCCTGCGCTTCGCCGATGGCATCGAGCGCACTGCGCTTTTCCAGTTCAGGTAGGTCTCGGGCTCAGCCCGAACCGCGACAAGGACCAGCGGGCCGATCTCGTCGCCGGGGCAACTGAGAGTCACGTCGGCCCGGCGAACAGGGCGAGGCAAAGCGCTTCAAGTGCTTGCCTCTGTTAGACGCGTGAGCTGATCCGACAGCAGGCAGCATTTGTCACGGCATTTTCTTATAAAAGATTATGAATGATTATCTGCGTTAAGTTGCTTTGGCTAAGATCTGCTGAAACCTGCCCGGATGACTTCTTGGCCTTGGCATATACCAATAGCTATGAGACCGTAGCACCTATCACGCCACGCGTTGTTTAGCGTTCGGGCCAGCATCCATGTCCGCTGTGAATGCTTCATCCGGGTCGCCCGAGCGCGATCTGGTCTTCTTCAGCTATCGCCACGACGCTGAGGGAAAGCGCTGGCTGTCGCTGGTGCGAGGTGCATTGGAGCCTTACCGGCTCACTGCATCTCTGGTTGGTTGGTCGGACCACGACATTCGGATAGGTGAGCAGTGGCACAGCCGTATCCTGGCCGCCATCGAGCGCACCCGTGTAGCGGTGCTGCTGGTCAACCACTCCTTTTTTGCGTCGGAGTACATCTGCCAGCAGGAGTTGCCGCGCCTGATTGCCGATGCACATGCTGGTCGGATCACATTGGTGTGCATGCTCATCGGTCCCGTCGACCCGGAATTGCTGCTCGAGCACGGGCTGGCGGGGTTTCAATTTCCCCATGACTTGCATATATCGCTGAACGAGCTGAGCAAGACGCGGCGTGAGCGCACGCTGGTTGAAGTAGCCGTTGCCGTGAAGAAGGCCTACGGCGCAGCCGGGACCACTACTGCAACACCACCAGTGCTCCCGCCAGCGGGCCGGCAAGGCGTGCCGGTCGTGCCAGTACAGGCCCAGCTTGGCAACGCCCCTCAGCAACGCCGGCTGTTCGAGGTGCCTGCACTGCCACGGCATTTCGTTGCGCGCGATGACGAACTGCACGCCATTCGTACTCAGCTGCTCCATGGACAGGACATTACTCACGGGTTGAGTGCCGCGCCCGGGCTCGGCCTGCATGGCATGGGGGGCATGGGCAAAAGCGTTATGGCCCAGGCGCTGTGCCATGACTCTGAGGTTGGCCTTGCCTTCCCGGATGGCATCGCTTGGCTGGCCCTGGGCCAGCAGCCCGATGTGCTGGCGCTGCAGAACCAGCTGCTGCGTCACTTCACGTCCGCGGTTGCGCCCGCAACCGGGATTTCCAAGGCTCGACAGCAACTGCGTGATGCTCTGGAGCAGCGCCGGGTACTGATCGTGGTGGACGACATCTGGGACGCCCGGCACTTCGAGCCGTTCGATGTGGTAGGTCCGCAAGGTCGTGTCCTAGTGACCACCCGCGACGCATCGATCCTGACCCAGGTCGGTGCTCGCCTTCATCCGCTGCACCGCCTTTTGCTGGCACCCGCGCAGGAGTTGCTCGCGCGCTGGAGTGGCTGCCCGGTAGGGCAACTGCCCAAGCCGGCCAGCCAGGTGGTCGAACTCATCCGTGGTCTGCCGCTGGCCTTGGCATTGGCGGGAGCCCAGGTGGCCGACGGCGTGAGTTGGTGCACGCTGGTTGAGCAGTTGCGCCGAGGGCAGATCGATTTCCTAGACCATCCGTACGCCAGCGTCTACGTAAGTCTGGGCCGCAGCTTTGACCATCTTTCGGACACTGAGCAGGAGCGCTACTTGGATCTCGCAGCGTTCCCCGAGGAGGAAGCCATTGCCGAGCCGGTGGTGGCGCGTCTGTGGCAGTACACCGGTGGTTTGAATGCAGCAGCCACCGAGAAACTGCTGGCTCGGTTGGAGCGCAAAGCACTCCTCTCCCTGGCAGGTGACGCGCCGAATAGAAGCATCACGTTGCACGACCTGCAGCGGGATTTCTTACGCTTACGCTGTGATGACCTGTCAGTGCTTCACGCGCAGGTGCTGGATGCATATAGGCATGCATTTAATTTGCCGCTGAAAGGACAGGGGTGGGCCCAGCTACCGTTAGACGAAATTTATATATGGCGTCACTTAGCGATGCATTTAGTGGCCGCCAACCGCAGTGAAGAGCTTTACGAGGTTTTACTTAGTTTTGAATGGATTTCGGCACGCTTAGCGTCCGAAATGCGGCAAAAAAACGCCCAGTGTGTTGCCGATATCGGTGCGATGCAAAGAGATTACGAGCGTTATGCTGCTAGGCCTGAAACTAAACTCGTGGGCCGCGCAATTGCAGCATCAGGGCACGTGATTGCACAATATCCAGAAACTCTAGCGCAACAGCTTTTTGGTCGCTTAGGAAGGCATGCGGAAGCAGCTATCAGCGCATTAAGTAATGTGGCCCATAAATATATTAGACAACATGACGCATGGATCCCTTGTCGTTCTACACTTGAGTCACCCTCCGCGCTGCTTCAAGTTTGCACTGGACACACACAAGAAGTAAACGGCATATTAATATTGTCCGACGGAAAGCAGGTCCTGTCATGGTCATGGGACAGCTTCCTGCGAATATACGACTTGGAACAGCCGGGATCTGAATCAAGAGTTCTGTCTGGACATCTGGATGGTGTCCATGGCGCCCTCTTGATTGATAACGAAAAAGGACTGATATCTTGGTCTCAAGACCGCACATTACGGCTATGGCGTCTTACTGAAGCTAAGTCCGAACCCCAGGTGTTGCGAGGACATAAGGGAAGTGTTGCAGGCGCACTGTTGTTGCCAAACAAAAAACAAGTTCTATCGTGGTCACGAGACTTTACATTGCGATTATGGGACCTAGACCGGCCGGGTTTTCCTTGCTGTTCATTGGAAGGGCATAAAAGTCAAGTCGATGGCGCACTATTGTTATCAGATGGCCATTATGCAGTATCTTGGTCTTGGGATCGTACGCTACGCTTATGGGACCTAACACAGCCCAACGCTGAACCTATAGTAATGTCTGGTCATGAAGGGAGCATTGATGACGTGCTGTTACTACCAGATGGTCACCGCATTCTGTCGTGCTCACGTGATGGCACATTGCGTCTGTGGGACACGCAGCAGTTGAAGGTCGAAGAGAGAGTTTTCCAAGGACACAAAGGTAGTGTGTGCGGCGCTCTGATAATGCCTGGTGGAAGTCAAGCATTGTCATGGTCGCTAGATCGCACATTACGTTTATGGCAACTCGATGAGAAAGAAGCTGCATCTCTAGTTTTCGAAGGGCACCAAGGGACGGTCAACGGTGCGCTAGCTTTGGGTGGTGGTGAACAGATATTGTCATGGTCCGCAGATGGCACGCTTCGGTTATGGGATATTGCAAAACCAGATGCCGATCCGCGAGTGTTTTCTGGGCACAGTGGGCCGATTTACGGTGTCCTATTGCTGTCGAATGAACGACGAGCATTGTCACGATCAATGGATGGAACACTTCGACTGTGGGATTTACAGCATCCGGAAGTTGAGTCGCGCGTGTTGCACGCGCATGAGAACGAAGTTGGCGGCATGTTATTACTTCCCGGCGAGCAGCGAGCCATTTCTTGGTCAGTGGACACAATGATAAGAGTATGGGACTTGGAGCAACCTCTCTATGAATTACCCACGTTGGCTAGATATAATGGCCAAGTTCAAGGCGTTGCTACTGTCAAAGGCAGTCAACACGTGATTTCTTGGTCGATAGACCAAACACTTTGCCTATGGGATTTGGATCAACCCAATGCTGAGCCAAGAATTATGGCTGGCCACAATAGTGGCATTGAAGATGTAGAAGTCTTGAATGACCTTAATAAGGCATTGTCATGTTCATGGGACGGAACATTGAGATTATGGGACTTGACGTTACCAGACGCTAAATCAGTGGTTTTTACGGGGCATGAAAATGCAGTCGTTGGTGCAGTAGTGCTACCCGATAGGAGTAAGGTACTTTCTTGGTCTGAAGACCGGACACTTCGCTTATGGGATTTGTTGAACCCCAATGCCGCACCATGCGTCTTGGAGGGGCACAGCGAATCGGTATATGGAGCCCTGATGCTACCTGGAAGCCAAGGCGCAGTATCCTGGTCTGAAGACTCTACTTTAAGGATATGGGATTTCACCCATATTACACAGCCGAAAGTGCTTCGAGGGCATGAAAGCACGGTAAATGGCGCGCTATTGTTCTCCTGCGACAAAAGGATGTTGTCATGGTCAGCTGATGGCACATTACGGTTATGGAATATAGAGCTAGGCGGCACTGAACTTCAGATATTGGAAGGGCATAAAGGATCGATCAACGGCGCAATGCTGTTGCCCGATGGGACTGGTGGCCATAAAGTATTGTCATGGTCAGAAGACAGCACGCTGCGCTTATGGAGTCTACAGGATTCAACCCACAACTCTTTGGTGCTTACAGGACATACGTCCTCCGTTTACGGCGCAAGAATCCTGCAAAAAGGAAAAGGGCTAATATCTTGGTCTCAAGATGGCAAATTGCAACTCTGGGAGCTTGATCGACCCAATGCAGAGCCACAAACGCTTTGTGGCCATAATGGAAAAATTTATGGTGTGCGCCTTATAAATAAGGGGCGCTTTGCAGTTTCATGGTCCGAGGATAGGACAATACGGCTTTGGGACTTGGAGTCCTATCAACCAATAGCGATTTACTCCTCTGATGCCACTGTCACTGCTGCAGTTGTCTCAAACGACGAAACGAAAATTTTTGTCGGTGACGCTATCGGAGGCGTCCAAGTTCTTGAGTTAAATATTATCTAAAAAATATTTGCATGTGCAGTCGATCGATCTGGAGTAACCGAATTGACGTCCCACTCGAACTGGCATCAGCATGCGCAAGGTAGTAGACATTACTACCGGAACTGAGAGGATCGTCCACCACAAGCGTTACGACACGCAGGCTATTTGACGTAACGCCCGTTGAATATCGGCGAATGGAATACGAAGATAAATGCGCTGGTGCGCGCATGGCGCTCAACTTCTAAACTGTGCAGCAAGTCCTAGAGCGGCATCACTTGGGGCATCCGTGCCCAATTCGCAGCCAATGTTGAGTCCAGTGTTCCGATGCCATCAGGCTAAGGAAGGTTATATGGGCGACCCCCGGATCGCAAGTAACGTTGTCGAGTGATGAAGCAGGAGGCAGGGCTGCAGTCTTATATCCGGCCTGTAGTGCAGGCTGG
>NZ_AUMO01000075.1:0-4732 GCF_000430725.1 Azohydromonas australica DSM 1124 | reverse complement strand
CGAGTACGGTATCGTCAAAAATCAGATAGCCATGAGCGCTGGGAATCACGTGCGGCCGAATGTTTTCCCAAATGATGCGTGATGTGATGCGCTCGCCGTTCAAATACCGATTGAGGGCGTCATGGCTGAAGTGGGCATGATGCTCGGCATAGTGCGTCAAGGTGAAGTTGACCTGACTCGATAACAGGAACTGACAGTAGTCCACGCGGGATGGATTCATGTCGCCGCCTAGTGAAAGACAAAACTATGATCTATGCTTTCAAGAAGTTCAAGTTGAAATTAATTCATGGGATTTCTATGATTTTCTATCAAACTTTTGCGTAAGTCCTAACAAGGACAATTCGAGCTTTTTCTTAGCTTCGTGGATCCAAGTTTGTATGCAGATGGACAGGTGGAAGATATATACCTCCAGTTTCTTCTCGCCGGCTCGCCCAAGTCAGTCGATTAATTTCAAGACAAAAACTTGTCAAAGCAGCCGATAGACTGGCCATTTTTCCGTTGTACTGCAGGCGCCGCGACACCAGCCACATTAAAAAGAGTTGCACCATGAGAATCAACGATCAAGCTGCCGGTGCCACGTTGAGGATCAAGGTGGATTTCCGAATCTGTACGCCTGACAACCCGAGTGGGCAACAGCCTCACAGGTCAGACATCAGCCCAACCCTCAGGCCACTTGACCATGAGGCAAGGCCCTATATCGAGGGCATGCCCACGCCTGTGGACAAGAAAGCGCTTGACTTATACATTATTTCCACTGGAATTTTTGGGATTCCCGCTTTCATTGAGGCCATAATAATGCTGGGACCATTAATGGAACAGACAGCGGTCGTGCGAGCTTATGCAAGGCTGCTTTCTCTCAAAGGCGACACGCCCGAGAAGGATCTTGATCGGGATTTTGCTGCATGGCAAGATAGGATGGGGCGAAATACGTTTGAAAAACTGGACCAAGCTCCGCCGGAAAATCGTCGCGGTGACTTGACCTCAACGGCGTGAGCCGTGCCAGGCGGCTGGTGCATTAACGGCATGACTGCACGGCGGCGGGTCGCTGGCCCGGGGCCGCCTCCCGTGTTGACAATCTCCATTGAATTTAATTGCACAATTCCACTAATTCAATATATACTTTCTGACGTCGAAAACGGCTGCCGAAGGCCTGAGGCGGATTTTTCAAATCTGTCAAAGACTTAGCGTGAGCTCAAACTTATTTACTCTTGGCGAAATATGGCTCCGATACAAGAGACGCACGCCAATAACCCGGTATCCGACGCGAGATAGGACCAGACCATCCCCTAAGAACTATATTGATAGGAGTAACTTGGTCTTTAGGGACTTTCAACGCCACCTCAAAACTGGTTTCCTCACCGGGACTAAGACGAAGGAGGCCGCCCGGAGCTTCTTGTGTCGCGAATTTTATCAATGCCGGAGTTAAAAAAGAGTGCGTACCTTCACCTTCAACAGAAACCTTAATCTCATTAACCTGCAGGCATTCCCTATCACCCTTAACAACGCCTGCGCTAACAACAATTAAATCATGTGATTCGTCAAGTGGCTGCCGTCTCAAAGTTGGCTTCAGTGTCACATTAATCATTAGATAGCCAAGAGCAAACTTGTAAATGAAGAAAATTCCTCCAAAAACAATAGCTGCTGTCTTGATATCCTCCACTACGCTGCCAGTAGCCATTTATTTTCTCCTTGGCTGGTGTTGAGATAGTATTCCTGATTAAGAAATTGACGACAACCCTCATAAGGTGTCAGTCGCAAGTGTGTTGTCTGTCGCAAGGCCGATCCTTTTTGCGAGGGATCGTCGGCCCAAGCGTGACAAGGGCTTTGGTGTTGCAGAAGTCGGTCGCACAACGACGCGGGACGCTGGTGCCCTGCCTGCCTCGGGCTTCGCTGACACTCCGCGCCGGTCGCTTCACTTGACATAAGGCCTGGTTAGAAATGATCCTCAGCAGACAGCGCCATTAGGGAAGCTCTTATATGGGCGACCCCCGGATCGCAAGTAACGTTGTCGAGTGATGAAGCAGGAGGCAGGGCTGCAGTCTTATATCCGGCCTGTAGTGCAGGCTGGCAAGCCTGCTGGCCCTGATGGCATTCGCCGACGAGGTTCCCCATCTGCTTTACGAGCTTGGTGCTCCACGTTCCTACCGGAGTGATCCCGTCCCGGTCCAACCTGTCTGTCCCATCACACGCTCGGTCGCTTGCTCTCCTTCAAAGCGGTAGTCCGTTCATTCGGTCCTTGTCATGCTGGCTACCACGCGCTGGCTTTCCAGGCCTGTCCTTTGGCCAGTACAGCCCAGATCGTCCTGGCCAGCTTGTTGGCCACCGCGGCGACGGCGACGCAGTAAGGCCGCCGCTTGAGCAATTCGGCCAGCCAAGGCCAAGCTTGACCTTTGTCTGAGCGCACCAATGCTCGGGCGCCATGCATCAGCAAGGTTCGCAGGTAGGCATCTCCTCGCTTGCTGATGCCCAGCTGCCGAACTCGTCCTCCAGTGCCTACTTGGCGGGGTACCAGTCCGATCCATGCCGCGAACTCGCGTGCGTCCTTGAATGCCGTGGGAGACCCCATGCTGGCCACGATAGCCGTGGCCGTGAGCAGGCCGATACCCGGTATTTCAGCGAGCGTCTTGCATGCCGGCATCTCCCTCATGTGCTGCGCCAAGCGCCGTTCCACGGCACCGATGTCGGCATCAAGTTGACGGACCCTGTGCAACTGCTCGTTCAAGCTCTCGATGAGCATGGCTGGCAGCTTGCCTTGCGCATCGCGCAGAGCCCCGGGCAACTCCTCCAGTAGTGCTCGATGGCTTTCCGGCAGCACGATCCCGAACTCGTAGAGCAAACCGCGCAATTCGTTGGTCTGCATGATTCTCATCTTCATGAGCTGGGCTCGTATGCGATGCAAGGCCAACACCACCTGCTGGGCTTCGGTTTTCACGGGAACGAAGCGCATGTCCGGCTGCTGACTTGCCGTCCAGATAGCCCGTGCATCAGCAGCATCGGTTTTGTTTCGATGGACGAACGGGCGGACCATCTTTGGTGGCAACAGCCGCACCTCATGCCCGAGTTTCATGAGTTGGCGGCCCCATTCGTGAGCTCCGCCGCAAGCTTCCATCGCCACGATGGCGGATTCCCGGTTTGCGAACCAGGGCAGCACCTGGGCTCGCTTGAGCTTCATGCGTTCTATGCTGCCCGTGTCTGGGTCAACCCAGTGCAGTTGGAATACCTTCTTAGCGATATCGACTGCGATGACGGTAAGCTCCATGGCGGATCCTCCGGCTCAGTGGTTGAGTTGCATCTCCACTCTGGCACTGCGATGCCGTCGCCGGGGGATCTCTTCGTTAATTGGATCTCCAGCTGCGCACCGCGGTTAGGAGGGGGTCGCCCATACCATCTGCTTTATCCAGTTTTGACCATGGCAGGCCAGGCGTCAGTGAATCCGTAGGGGTTTGTCAGAGCCGCCGGGTCTCAGTTCCAGCCTCCAAGGCAATCGTTCGGCAGCTTTTCGAGCCCCGCCGGGCTGTTTTCCCAAGTTCCGGGCGCACTCATGCCCGGGCCTCCATCAATTCGTGCCGGGCCATCCACAGGTTCGACAGCGCAAACAGCGTGAAGAGTTGGGCCGTGTTCTTCTTCAGCCCGCGGTAGCGCACCTTGACGTGGCCAAACTGGCGCTTGATGACCCGGAAGGGGTGTTCGACCTTGGCCCGGATACTGGCCTTGATCTTCTCCAACTGGTTCACGAGCTGATCGAGCTTGTTGTTGGAATCGAGCTTTGCGCGCTTGCCAGGGCGCATGGCGACATTCCAGCGTACGCCTTCCTTGGCGTCAGGGCGCTTGTGAGCGCCCTGGTAACCGGCATCACCCCAGGCCTCGGTTTCGTCTCCGTGCAGCAAGGTGGTTGCCTCCACCACGTCACTCACGTTGCCCGCCGTGCCCCGCACCGTGTGCACCAGGCCTGATTCGGCATCCACGCCGATATGGGCCTTCATCCCGAAATACCACTGGTTCCCTTTCTTCGACTGGTGCATCTCGGGATCACGCTCGCCTTTGCTGTTCTTGGTCGAGCTCGGCGCCGCAATCAGCGTGGCGTCCACCACCGTGCCGGTGCGCAACAACAACCCCTTCTCGCGCAGCAACTCGTTGACCACGCCAAGGATTTGCTCGGCCAGCTTGTGGCGCTCCAGCAGGCGGCGAAACCGCAGGATCGTCGTCTCGTCGGGCAGTCGCGTGTCCCAGTTATCGAGCTGGGCAAATTCACGAAACAGCGGTACGTCGTGCAGCGATTCCTCCATGGCCGGATCGCTCAGCGTGAACCACTGCTGCATGAAATGGATGCGCAGCATCGTCTGCATGGAAAACGGCGGACGGCCGCGACGACCATCGGGCGCATAGGGCGACACCAGTTCCACCAGAGCAGCCCATGGCACCACACGGTCCATCTGCTCCAGGAACTCGCGCTTGCGCGTGCGCTTGGTCGAAAGGTTCAGCCCGAGATCAGCCTGCTTCATGCCTGGGATGTTCGCTCAGCACACTTACAGCGGCTTTATGCAGAGGTTCCCTACGCCTTTGGTAGCTCGCGAAGTGAGCCCGTTCTGAGGAAAATTCCCAATCAAAAGCGCTTGCGTTCCACTCGAAGACTGGTTTGATCTAAAATTAATAGATAGAATTGGCAACCACTCTTCTAGGACTTACGCAACGAGCACCATCCGCACCGCCGGGCTGCGCAGCTCGGCTCTTA
>NZ_AUMO01000074.1 GCF_000430725.1 Azohydromonas australica DSM 1124 | reverse complement strand
ATTCCAACTTCAATTTGGAAGTGAAGTAATGATCCAAGACCAAGCGGTAATGGATCGCACGCGCTGGGGATCGTGTTCGAGGCTGCGCAGCGCGTGTTCGAGCTGGTTCTCGACGGCTTCGAGGCTGTCGAAGAAGCGGTTGTGGAAGTACTTCTCGCGCAACTCGTCCCACAGGTGCTCCACGGGGTTGAGCTCGGGTGAGTAAGGCGGCAGGAACAGCGGTCGCACGTTGGGCGGCCACTGCACAGCCGCCTCGTGATGCCAACCGGCACCGTCGATGACCAGCACGATGCGCTCGTTGGGGTGGCGCCGCGCCACTTCATCGACGAAGAGCTGCATGCACTCGGCGTTGACGTGTGGCAGCACCAGCGTGTCGAGTTGCCCGTCGCTGATCGATGCAGCGGCATAGGCATAGGTGTACTGACGGCTGACGACGGCGCGACACACGGGGCGCCAGGGCTTGGGGCACCAGCAGCGGCGCAGATCCACGATGCGTCCGAAGCGTGCCTCGTCCTGGAACATCACGCGCAGCGGCGCGCGCTCGCTCAGGCCGCGCCAAGGCCTCGTCTGCAGCTCAGCCAGTTTTCGGGGCAACCTTTTTTTTCCACCGCCGCTGTGCTGGCGGATCGCCCTGCGGATGCACCCGGTCGGGTGCGAGCTTTCGCCAGCCATGGCGGCGCAACAAGTTGTAGACCGTGGAGGGTGCCGTGCGCTTGCCCAGACGCTGCTCCAGCGCTGCGCGGATCTCGGCCGCCACGACGATCTGGCCCTGGCGTGCACGCTCGACGAAGGGCTCCAGCAAGACCTCTTCCTCGACTCGACTGAGGTAAGCGCGTGGCCCCTGCGCAGGCCGCGTGCGCCGCACGAGGTGGCCCGCAGTGATGAAGCGCCGGCGCAGCTGGCACGCCCAGCCTACTGAGACGCCCAGCGCCGCAGCGGTCTGCTCGATGGACAGGCCCAACAGCAGCGGCAGTACCACCGCCTGCGCCTGGCGCAGCTCCTCCACCGTCTTGGCCTCGCGCAACGCCTGCTGCGCCTGCTCCAGCACTTCGCTACCGCTCGCTGTTCTCGACATGGCCGTGTCCCCGCAGTGGCAGACCCAGCCATTTGTTTCACTCTCAATAGCGCTTTGGAATGAAGCTGCTCCACGACCATAGCGGCCTCAGCGCCCGGCCCTGCTGCCGGGCCAGGATGCCCCCGCTGAGGAGAAATGCGCTTGCCTGCCTCAGGCGCTGTCCTGGATGGCTGCAGCGGGGCGTGAACGTTTCTTCGCAGCAGGCCCGTGCTCCTGCAAGTAGCGCTCGGTGGCCACCTCAACCTCCGGCAGGTTTTCATGCAGCCGGCGCAGCAAGACAACGAGGGTCTGGCGTTCCTCGGGCGTGAGCACTGACAGAAGGGCCTCCTCCCGCACGAGCGCCACGCCCTTGATCTGGTCATGCAGTCGGCGCCCCTTGGGCGTCAGCCGTGCCATGCGCAGCCGCCCATCGTTGGCATCGAGCCCCAGCGTGATCAGACCACGCGATTGCATTTCCTTGAAGCAGCGGCTCACCGCGCCCTTGTCCAGGCCGATGACCCGGGAGATCTGCTGTGCCGACACCTCTTTTTCCACTGCCAGGAGTACCAGGCAGCGCCAGATCTCGATGCCCACGTCGAAGTTGGCCAGGTAATGCTGCGACGCCCCCCTGGAGAGCTTGTTGGCAATCCAGGTGAGGTAGGCCGGGACGTAATTCTCCAGGTCGACGCCGGCGGGCGTGTCCGTCACGGGAGTGACGGCCGCGGCCACCTTGGTTGAGGTTGCTTGGCGAGTGGGCATGGTGTCTGGTGCATTCAGGATTGCTTAACAAAAACCGGCAGCCACAGGGACCGCTCCGTCACTGTAGCCCAAGGCACAGCACCACTGCAGTTGAAAACGAGTTGACGCTAGGGAAAGTTGGTAGGTCAGTTAGTTGATAAATCAAAATGATCTGCCTATATTTGCGCCACATCAATCCGCGCCTGCGACCGGCGTCGGATGGACCAAGCCAAGGAGAAAAGCCGTGCAAGCATTCAAGTGGGCCCTGGCGGCCATCTTCGCAATCAGTGCCGCGCAAGCGCAAGCCGCCACCGTCAAGGTGGGCATCGTGGGACCTTTCTCGGGTCCCTACGCGCACTACGGCAAGCTGTTCAAGGACGCGGTGGAAGCCTATGTCGCCAGCCAGGGCGGCAAGCTCTCCGGCCACGACGTGGAGCTCATCTACCGCGACACCAGCGGCCCGAACCCGACCGGCACGCGCAGCCTGGCGCAGGAGCTCATCGTCAAGGACAAGGTGGACTATCTCGGCGGCTTCGTCTTCACGCCAAACGCCTTGGCCGTGGCACCGCTGATCCAGCAGTCCAAGACGCCCACCGTCATCTTCAACGCCGCGGCCTCTGACATCACGACGAAGTCGGACTACTACCTGCGCACGTCCTACACGCTGTGGCAGGTGACGGTGCCGCTGGCGCAGTGGATGGCCAAGAACGGCGTGAAGAAGGTGGCCACTGCCGTCACCGACTACGGCCCCGGCGTGGACGCGGAAAATGCCTTCAAGACGGAGTTCGTTCGCAACGGCGGCGAGGTGGTGAGCTCGGTGCGCATGCCCATGGCCACCACCGACTTCGCGCCCTTCGTGCAGCGCATCAAGGCCAGCGGCGCGCAGGCCGTCTACACCTTCCTGCCCGGTGGCCCGCCCAACCTTGGCTTCGTCAAGGCCTATGCTGACAACGGCCTGCGCCAGGCGGGCATAGCCTTCTACGGCACGGCCGAGACGGACGAGTTCGACCTGCAGAAGTTCGGCGACGCAGCGCTGGGCTTGACCACCGCGTTCCACTACTCCGCGGCGCACGACTCCGAGGCCAACCGCAAGTTCGCCGCCGCGCTCAAGGCCAAGGCGGGCGACGCGGTGGCCAACTACGCCTCGGTGGGCGCTTGGGACGGCATGGCCGTGATCCACAAGATGATCGAGGCCACCGGCGGCAAGCGCGACCCGGAGAAGGCCATGGCTGCAGCCAAGGCGCTGCAGTGGGAAAGCCCTCGCGGGCCCGTGAAGATCGACCCAGCCACGCGCCACGTCGTCCAGAACGTCTACCTGCGCAAGGTCGAGCGCAGCGGCGGCCAGCTCGTCAACCGCGAGGTGCAGAGCTTCGGAGCGCAGCCCGACCACGGGCTGGCCGCCAAGTAAGCCGCGGCTCCTTCTTCCCTTCCCACAAATTTTTCTTGCAGGGTACCGCTGCCCAAGGCGGTCGCCCCGGGCGTTGCCATGCTGCAAACCTTCTTCAACATCCTCATCGACGGCGTGTCGTACGGCATGGTGTTGTTCGTCATCTCGGTGGGGATGTCGATCACGCTGGGCCTGATGCGCTTCATCAACCTCAGCCATGGGGCGTTGGCCATGGTCGGCGGCTACCTGGCCGCGTGGCTGATGCGCGAGCAGGGGCTGGGCTTCTGGCCGGGCCTGCTGCTGGCGGTGCTGGGCACGGCCCTGCTGGGCGCGCTGCTGGAGGCGCTGGTGCTGCGCCGCCTGTACCGGCGCAGCGAGCTGGAGCAGGTGCTCTTCACCATCGGGCTGAGCTTCTTCCTCGTGGCCACCGTCAATTTGTTCTTCGGCAACCAGGTGCAGCTCATCCCGCTGCCGCCGCTGCTGGCCGGCTCGGTGGACCTGGGGGTGCGCACGCTGCCGGCGCAGCGGGTGCTGGTGATCGTCGCTGGCGCCGCCGTGGCGCTCCTGAGCTGGTTGCTGCTCACGCGCACGCGCTTCGGCATCTGGCTGCGCGCGGCGGTGGACAACAGCGGCACCGCTGCGGCGCTGGGCATCCGCATCCAGCTCGTCTACGGCCTGGCCTTCGCCTTCGGCGCGGGGCTGGCGGCACTGGGCGGCGTGCTCGGCGCCGAGCTCATGCCGCTGGAGCCGCACTACGCGCTGAAGTACCTGGTGGTGGTGCTGGTGGTGGTGGCCGTGGGCGGCATGGGCAGCATTCCGGGAACGCTGGCCGCGGCGCTGCTGCTGGGCAGTGTCGAAACCGCGAGCAAGTACCTGGCCTCCGAGTGGGGCAGCCTCTTCTTCTTCGTGGCCATGGCGCTGCTGTTGGCCTGGCGCCCGCACGGGCTGCTGCGGCGCTGAAACCCTTTAACGACCATGACGACCACACCTGCTTTTGCCGGCGTGCGCGCCCCGCTGCGCGGCGCGGCCTGGCGCCACTGCGCCCTCATCGCCGCCGCCGGCGCGACCGCGTTCTTCGCCTTCCCGGACCAGCTCGGCCTGCTCAGCCGCATCGCCATCATGGCGCTGTTGGTGCTGTCGCTGGACCTGCTGGTGGGCTACGCGGGCCTGGCCACGCTGGGCCATGCGGCGCTGTTCGGTGCCGGCGCCTACGCCGCGGGCATCACCGCGCTGCGCTGGAGCGCCGACCCGCTGCTGGGCCTGCTGGTGGGCGCCGGCGCCGGGGCGGCGCTGGCCGCGCTCTCGGCGCTGCTGCTGCTGCGCTACCAGGGTTTCACCTTCCTGATGCTGACGGTGGCCATAGCCTCCATCGTGCAGAGCCTCGCCAGCAAGTACCGCGAGTGGACTGGCGGCGACGACGGCCTTTCCGGCTACGTGATGCAGCCGCTGCTGGGCCTGGAGTTCGATTTCGAGGGGCGGCTGGCCTTCTGCTACGCGCTGGCGGTGTTGGTGCTGGGCTATGGGTTGGCACGCCGGCTGGTGGACTCGCCGTTTGGACTCTCGCTGCAGGGCATCCACCAGAGCCGCGCCCGCATGGCGGCACTGGGCACGCCGGTGTGGCGCCAGCTCTTCGTGGTCTACACGGTGGCCGGCACGCTGGCCGGCGTGGCCGGCGCGCTGTCGGCGCAGGTTAACACCATCGTCGGCCTGGACAGCCTGGGCTTCGCGCTCTCGGCCGAGGCGCTGGTGATGCTGGTGCTCGGCGGCGCCGGGCGGCTGTACGGTGCGCTCATCGGCGCTGCCGTCTTCATGGTGCTGCACCACACCGCGGCTGCCATCAACCCGTACCACTGGCTGTTCGTGGTCGGCGCGGCGCTGATGCTGGTGGTGCTGCTGCCGCGCCAGCAGCTGGCCCGGTGGTTCGTGGCGCCGCTGCGGCGCCTGCGGCCCGGCCGCGCGCTCGCCACCCCGGACGCCAAGGAGCGCCACGCATGAGCACCCTCAAGCAACCCGTGCTGCGGGTCCGGCAACTGGACAAGCGCTTCGGCGGCCTGCACGTCACGCGCCAGGTGTCGATGGCGCTGCACCGCGGCGAGCGCGTCGCGCTCATCGGCCCCAACGGCGCAGGCAAGACCACGTTGGTCAACCAGATCAGCGGCGTGCTGCAGCCCAACTCGGGCCGCATCGAGCTCGACGGCCGCGACGTCACGCCCCTGAGGCAGGCGCAGCGCGTGCGCGCGGGCCTGGCGCGCACCTTCCAGATCACCACGCTGCCCATGCACATGACGGTGCAGCACCAGGTGGAGATGGCGCTGCACCAGCGCGAGGGCCTGGCGCACCGCGCCTGGCGCTCCATCGATGGCTACCCGCGCGTGCGTGAGGAGGCGCTGCAGGTCCTGGCCGACCTGAAGCTCGCGCACCTGGCGGCGCACACGCCGGCCTCGCTGGCTTATGGCGAACAGCGCCTGGTGGAGCTGGCCTTGGCACTGGCGCTGCGCCCGCGCGTGCTGCTGCTGGACGAGCCCATGGCCGGCGTGCCGCGCGGCGAGGGCCACACGGTGCTGCAGGCGCTCGACAGGCTGCCGGCCGAGCTGGCCGTCTTGATCATCGAGCACGACATGGACCTGGTGTTCCGCTTCGCCCACCGCATCGTCGTGCTGGCCGAAGGCGCCGTGCTGGCGCAGGGAACGCCGGACGAGATCCGCCGCCACCCCATCGTGCGGGCGGCCTACCTGGGGCGCGAGGCATGAGCATGCTGCTGCAGATGCACGAGGTCGTCGCGGGCTACGGCCCGCTGACGGTGCTGAACCACCTGAACCTGTCGCTGGCCACAAACAGCCGCACCGCGCTGGTGGGACGCAACGGCGTGGGCAAGTCCACCACGCTCAAGGCCGTCATGGGCTTGGCCCAGGTGCGCGCCGGGCGCATCGTCTTCGACGGGCAGGACATCACCCAGCTGCCGCCGCACGAGCGCGCGCAGCTGGGCCTGGGCTACGTGCCGCAGACGCGTGACATCTTTTCCTCGCTCAGCGTGGAGGAAAACCTGATCGCCGGGCTCAAGCGCCGGGCGCGCGGCGCGCTGGAGGAGGCCTATGCGCTCTTCCCGCGCCTGAAGGAGCGGCGGCGCAACGCCGGCAACCACCTCTCCGGCGGCGAGCAGCAGATGCTGTCGGTGGCGCGCGCGCTGCTGGGCCAGCCACGGCTGCTGCTGCTCGACGAGCCGCTGGAGGGGCTGTCGCCGCTGATCCGGCAGGAGCTGCTGCATGCCTTCAAGGCGCTCACCGCGGACGGCGCCCTGTCCGTCGTCATCGTCGAGCAGCAGGTGCACGAGGCGCTGGGCTTCGCGCACGACGCGCTGATCATGGATCACGGCGCCATCGTGCACGCCGGCAGCAGCCAGGCGCTGCTGCAAAGCCCCGACATCCTCGACCGCCACGTCGGGGTTGCCGTTTCATAAGCAACAAGACCCTCAGGAGACAACATGACGACAAAAACCATCCTGGCCGCCCTGCTGGCCATGCTGGCCGGCACCGCGCAGGCGCAGGCGAGCGCGCCCGGCGTGCAGCTCTACGGCCTGATCGACGTGGCCGTGGAGCGCCTGAACCACGTGACGCCCGCCGGCGGCTCGCTCACGCGCATGCCCGGCATCACGGCCTCGCTGCCTTCGCGCTGGGGCCTGCGCGGTAGCGAGGACCTTGGCGCCGGGCTGCGCGGCGTGTTCGTGCTGGAGTCGGGCTTCGGTGCCGACACCGGCGCTTCGAACCAGGCCGGGCGGCTGTTCGGGCGCCAGGCCTATGTGGGCCTGTCCAGCCTCACTTGGGGCACGGTCTCGCTGGGGCGGCAGTACAGCATGTACTTCCTGTCCATGCTGGACGCCGGCATCCTGGGCCCGAACATCTACGGCACCGGCTCGCTGGACCCCTACATCCCGCAGGCGCGCTTCGACAACACAGTAGCCTGGCAGGGCCGCTGGGGCCCGGTGAGCGCCGGCGCCAACTACAGCCTGGGCCGTGACGTGGCTGCCCCGCCGGCGGGCACGGGCTGCGGCGGCGAGAGCGCCACCGACACGCAGGCCTGCCGCGCTGCCTCGGCGATGCTGAAGTACGACACCGCCGCCTGGGGTGCTGCCGTGTCATGGGAACGCCAGCGCGGCGGCACCGGGGCCGCCGCGGGGCTGACGTCCAGCGGTCTGACCGACGAGCGCCTGTTCCTCACTGCCTACGCCAAGCTCGGCGCCTGGAAGGTGGGCGCAGGCTGGATCCGCCGCGACAACGAGAGTCCCACCGCCGTGGCACGGCGCAGCAACCTGGGCTACGTGGAGGCGGCCTACGCCGTCACGCCGGCCTTCTCGCTGGAGGGGCAGGTTGCCAGGCTGGACTACCGCGACAGCCCGGCGCAGGCCACGCTGCTGGCGCTGCGCGGCACCTACACGCTGTCCAAGCGCACGGCGGCCTACGTTACGGCCGGGCGCATCGACAACGACGGTCAACTCGCGCTCTCGGTCAGCGGCGGTGCGCCGGGAGGCCTGCCCGTGCCGGGCGGCTCGCAGACCGGGCTGGCCGTAGGCGTGCGGCACGCATTCTGATGAACGCCGTCCGTTCATCGGGAAACTCCCAACTAGTTGATATATCAATAAGTAGCATCATCAAGTCAATAGCGACCGCCATGGCGTCTTGGCCATGCGGCAAGTACCCCGAGGACCCACGATGAACGAGACCGCCGCCATCCCCGAGCTGGACATCGATCCCTACGCGCCTGAGAACCTGCTCGACCCCTACCCGATGCACCAGCGCATGCGCGAGGCCGGCCCGGTGCTGCGCCTGGCGCCCTACCCGACCGTGCTGGCCTGCGCGCGGCACGAGCAGGTGCATGCGGTGCTGAACGACCACGCCACCTTCATCTCCTCCGCGGGCGTGGGACTCACCAACTTCAGGCAGGAACAGCCCTTCCGGCCGCCCAGCCTGATTCTGGAAGCCGACCCGCCGCAGCACACCGCCACGCGGGCGATCCTGTCGCGCATCCTCAGCCCCAAGACGGTGATGCAGATCCGCGCCACCTTCGCGGCCGAGGCCGAGGCGCTCGTCGAGCGCTGCGTGGACAAAGGCAAGATCGACGGCATCCACGACCTGGCGCAGCCCTACCCGCTGAAAGTCTTTCCGGACGCGGTGGGGCTGGACGGCGAAGGCCGCGAGAACCTGCTGCTCTACGGCGACCTGGTCTTCAACTCCATGGGGCCGAGGAACGAGCTGCTGGCGAAGTCGGCTGAGCGGGCAGGCCCTGTGACGCAGTGGATCATGGAGCACTGCCAGCGCGCGCAGTTGCGCCCGGGCGGCTTCGGTGACCAGATCTACCAGGCGGCCGAGGCCGGGGAGATCACGCTGGAGCAGGCACCGCTGCTGGTGCGCTCGTTCCTGTCTGCCGGCGTGGACACCACCATCAACGGCATCGGCAATGCGCTCTACAGCCTGGCGCGCCACCCCGGCGAGTACGCGAAGCTGCATGTCGACCCTGCACTGGCGCGCCCCGCCTTCGAGGAGGCGCTGCGCTGGGAGTCCACCGCCCAGACCTTCTACCGCACGGCCGTGCGCGACACCGAGATCGCCGGCGTGCCGGTGCAGGAGAACACCAAGGTGCTGTGCATGCTGGCCGCGGCCAACCGCGACCCGGGCAAGTGGCCCGACCCCGACCGCTACGACATCACCCGCCGCCCCGTGGGACACATGGCCTTCGGCTCGGGCATCCACGGCTGCGTGGGCCAGGCCATCGCCCGGCTCGAAGGTGAGGTGGTGCTCTCGGCCCTGGCCCGGCGCGTCAAGCGCATCGAGCTCACGGGCGAGCCCACGCGGCGCCTGAACAACACGCTGCGCGCGCTGGAGACGCTGCCGCTGCGTCTGATCCCGGCCTGATTCACGAAGAGACTTCCCATGCCTCAAATCATCTTCATCCATCCCGACGGCCGTGAACAGTCCGTGCAGGCCGCCGAGGGCACCAGCGTCATGCAGGCCGCCACCGGCGCGGGCATCGCCGGCATCGTGGCCGAGTGCGGCGGCTCGGCGATGTGCGCCACGTGCCATGTGTATGTCGAGCCGGCGTGGCTGCAGCGGCTGGAGCCGCCGCTGGCCAACGAGCTGGAGATGCTCGAATGCACGGCCGACGAGCGCCGCCCGGAGAGCCGGCTGTCGTGCCAGATCAAGCTCGGCGCGGCGCTGGACGGCCTGGTGCTGCGGCTGCCCGAGCGGCAGCAGTGAGGGAGGCGACTATGAGCGAGCAGGACGGCCGCGGACCGATCGTGATCATTGGCGGCGGGCATGCCGGGGTGCAGGTGTGCGCGGGTCTGGCCGCGCTGGGACAAGGCGCCCGCGTACATCTCGTGTGCGAGGAGGCGCCGCTGCCCTACCAGCGCCCTCCGCTGTCCAAGTCCTTCCTGAAGAATCCTCAGGAGCCGCTGCAGGAGCATCGCGGCGAGGGCTGGTTCGCCGACGCCGGCATCACGCTGCACCGCGCGGATCCGGCCGTGGCCATTGACCGCGCCCGGCAACGACTGCGGCTGCGCTCCGGGCGCGAGTTGCCCTACCACCGGCTCGTGCTTGCCACCGGCACGCGCGCGCGGCAGCTGCCCCACCTGCACGCCGATCTCGACAACGTCGCGGTGCTGCGCACCGCCGGCGATGCGCAGCGCCTGCGTGCGCTGCTGGAGGCGGCAGCGCAGGTCACCGTGCTGGGCGGCGGCTTCATCGGCCTGGAGGTCGCGGCCACCGCGCGCGCGCTGGGCAAGGCGGTGACGCTACTGGAGTCGGCGCCGCGGCTGCTGATGCGCTCGGTATCGGCCGAGCTGGCGCAGCACGTGCTGGACACGCACCGCGCCGCGGGCATCGATGTGCGCCTGGGCGCGGCGGTGGGCCATTTCGAGGTCGAGGGCACGCGGCTGGCGGCCTTGGGCGTGGACGGCGTGCGGCATCCGGTGGACCTGCTCGTGCTGGGCATCGGCGCCGTACCGCAGCACCAGCTCGCCGATGACGCGGGGCTGGAATGCGAGAACGGCATCGTGGTGGACGAGCACCTACGCACCAGCGACGCGGCCATCCTGGCCGTGGGCGACTGCACCAGCTTTCCCGAGCCCATCACCGGCCGGCGCCTGCGGCTGGAGTCGGTGCAAAACGCCAACGACCAGGCGCGCGCCGCAGTGGCAACACTCACCGGCGCCCCGCAGCCATACCGGGCACTGCCATGGTTCTGGTCCGAGCAGGGCAGCCTGCGCTTGCAGATGGCGGGGCTGATGCCAGCCGAAGGCGTCCGCCAGCACCGCCCCGGGGCGAGCGATACCAGCTTCTCGATCCTGCACTACGCCGGCAAGCGCCTGTCATGCGTGGAGTCGGTCAATGCGCCGCTGGACCACATGGCTGCACGCAAGCTGCTCGACGCCGGCATCAGCCCCGATCCAGCGCTGGCCTGCGATCCGACAAGAACACTGAAGTCCTTCCTGTAATCGCCATGTGCAGGACAGGTTCAGCTTCGACAAACTGCACACACGCCAATCGATGCTCCGCATATTTTCTACTTGCTGGTTGCGTTATAAATTAAATTGACATAAGCGCGATTGGGGCAAACGCAAACAACTTGCCATGGTGCCATGCCGCGCCGCTGCAGCCAGCAATCCCGTTGACGTCACGTCCAAGCCTGCGATACCGCGTCGCGTACCGCAGCCACTGCCGGCACTTCCAGCGCCGTGCCCGTGCTTGCCCAGCACAGCCATGTCCGGCCTTGCCAGCCGTTCCAGACGATCCCCTGGCCCGCGCGCTCGGCTTCGATGGCCTGGTCGCGCCGCATCAAGCCGGCTCCCAGCCCACTGGCCACCATGCCGCGCACGGCGCCCTCGGTGTCGGCCATGGTGCCCGCCGGCACGCCATGGCCTGCTTCCTTGAACAGCGCTTCCAGCTGGGGCCGCAGGCCGCACTCCGGTGACGACGTGACCCAGGGAAGCAACGCCAGCTCGGCCAGGGTCTCCGGCGCGGGGGCGCCCGCAAACCGCGGCGGCAGGACGGCGACGATGTCGCACGCGGTCAGGCGCACCAGCTCCAGGCCGTCGACCTCGGCCTGGTCGCACAGCGCGTAGGCGCAGTCCAGCTCGCCGCGGCGCACGGCCTGCAGCGTGCGCATCGACACCGCCTGGTGCAGCTGCAGCGCCACCTGCGGGTGCTGCTCGGCCAGGCGCACGAACACGTCGCCTAGCCGCAGCGACACCGGATCGCTGACCGTGCCCATGCGCACCGTGCCCCGGGCCTGCCCACGGATCCGCGCCGCGGCCGCCTGCATCGCCTGGGCCGCGGCGATCGTGCGCTGCGCCTCCACCAGCAGCCGCTCGCCAGCGCCCGTGAGCGTCATCCCGCGCGGCACCCGGTCGAACAGCCGCACGCCCAGCTCGTCCTCCAGCGACTTGAGCTGCGCGCTCACCGCCGGCGGGCTCGTGAAGACCGCTTGCGCCGCCCGCGTGAGGTTGCCCTCGGTGGCCACGGCCACGAAGGTCCTGAGTTGGTAGAGCTCCATGGCGCCATTGTCGGCAGCGCGGCCTGCCGGCGCGTGTTGATTTTCCAAACGCGGCAGTCCGCCCAAACGAATGGACCGCGCTCATCGGGGTGCCGAGACTGCCGGGCACTTCCCACTCGCAAAGGATGGCCGCCATGGCTCCTCTTCCGGCCTCACTGGCCTGCCTGGCGCTGGTGTTCGCGACCACCGCCTGGGGCAGCCTGTTCCTTGTTGGCAAGCACGTCATCGGCGTGATCGACCCGGTCTGGTTCACGGTAGTGCGCTACGCCCTGGCCACGGCGCTGCTGCTCATGCTGGTGCAGTGCTTCGGCCGCTCGCCCTGGGCCAAGCTGCGGGCGGACCTGGCGCGCCTGACGATGCTGGGCTTGGCCGGTTACGGCGCCTTCAGCATCCTGGTGTTCGTCGGCCTGCGGCTGTCGGCGCCTTCGCACGGGTCCGTGCTGATGGCGACCATGCCCTTCACGACGCTGGGGCTGCGCTGGCTGCTCGATGGCATCCGCCCCCCGCCGCGGGCCGTGGTCAGCGCGGCGCTGGCGCTGGCCGGCGTGGCCACGGTGGCGCAGCTGCTGGCCGGCAGCGCCAGCGTCACCGCCACCTCGCAGCTGGGGGACCTGATCACGCTGGCGGGCACGCTGGGCTGGGTCTTCTACACCCGTGGCGCCGCCTCGTTGCCTGACCACAGCCCGCTAGAGTACACCGCGCTCACGGCCGCCGCGGCACTGCCATGGCTGGCGACAGGCGCGGCGCTGGCCACGGCGTGCGGACTGATTCCGCTTCCCTCCCCGGCGGTACTGGCGGAATTCGCACCGCAACTGCTCTACGTCGCCGTCGTGCCCACGGTGGCCGCGGCACTGGCGTTCAATCTGGGCGTGCGCCGGCTCGGCGCCCCCATCGGCACGCTGTTCCTCAACGTCGTGCCCCTGTCCGTGATCGCCGTCCGTGCCCTGCTCGGCGCGCCGCCCCAAGCCAGTGAGATCATGGGTGCCGGCCTGGTCGCCATGGCCCTGGCGCTCCATGCGTGGCCGGCACGCAGGGCGTCGGGGCCGGGTCTCGTGAGAGCCCGCTGTCCCGGCGTCCAGGCACGCTGAGCCAGTACGGGAAGGAGCGCTGTCAGCCGCCCTGCCGTACCCAGCCCGCAACGGCCTGGGCCAGTGCCAGCATCTGCGGCGACATCTCGCCGGCCATCGCTGCGCCGCTGTCCGCAACCTGCGGCGCTGGAAGGCGTGACGCCCGCGGCACCCGGGCCGAATGCGAACTGCAGCATCATCCCTACCACGGGGCTGGATCGATTCATGGCGCCCTTTCTCGTCGGGTGCGGCACGGTCAATGTACCGTGCGCATGCCGTGCCGGACGGTGCAGCGGGCGCTGGGTCGTGCCGTAGGCATCAAGGACCCATCCGCGGCTTCCAGAGGTCAGGAACGGGTCCTGCTCTAATCCGTGCACCATCGGCTTCGGCCGCCCGGTGCATGGGTTCGCCATGACACCCGCAGTACAGCGCCGCAGCGCCTGCCCATGGCGCTGCAGTGCTGCAACGTTGGAAGACAGCATGAGAAAACTGCGTGTGACGATTCCGGACGATGTGGAATTTGCTGACCTGCGCCTGTCGCGCAACGTGGACGACGGCCTCGTGCGCTTTGCGATGGCACCCATCGAGGCGATCTGCGAGGCCAGCGCGCTGGACATCGACGAGATCGTGCAAGGGCCACAGCCGCTCGTGGGCCAGCTGATCTCCGCCTGGTACGAGGACCATCTCAAGGGCGGTGGAGCGCCCGATCCGGTACAGGAGGACCTGCGCGAGGAAGCGCGGCTGGAGAGGGAGCATGGCGGCGGCTTCACGTACCCGCCGGGACACGCCTGAAGCCCGGTACCCCACCCAGTGGGCGGGTTGCACGCGGCAGCTTGCAGCGGCGCACGATCGGCGCGTCCATGCGGAGCGGCCTCACGACAGGAGGGCCCATGGACCTCAGCGCCCCCGCTTTCCCTGCCCATGGCGAGATCCTCGCCATCCATGCCTGCGAAGGGAAAGAGCGTGTGCCAGCGCCGGGGCAGCGTGCGGCGAACTGGCGCAAAGGCTCAGATGGTGTGCTGGTTGACGCGTCTGGAGAGTTCTTCGGCGCTTTCCTTGCGCTCGCTGTAGCGGTCCACCAGGTAAGGCGCGACGTCGCGGGTGAGCAGCGTGAACTTGAACAGCTCCTCCATCACGTCCACCAACCGGTCGTAGAACGCCGAGGGCTTCATGCGGCCGTCCTCGGTGAACTCGTTGAAAGCCTTGGCCACCGAGCTCTGGTTGGGGATGGTGATCATGCGCATCCAGCGCCCCAGCACGCGCATCTGGTTGACGGCGTTGAAGGACTGGCTGCCTCCCGAGACCTCCATCACCGCCAGCGTCTTGCCCTGCGTCGGGCGCACCGCCCCCACCGACAGCGGGATCCAGTCGATCTGCGCCTTCATGATGCCGGTCATCGCGCCATGGCGCTCCGGGGAGCACCAGACCATGCCTTCGGACCAGGCCGCGAGATCGCGCAGCTCCTGGACCTTGGGATGCGTGTCTGGAGCGCCGTCGGGCAGCGGCAGCCCCGCGGGCTCGAAGATCCGCACCTCGCCGCCCATGGCCTGCAGCAGCCGCGCCGCCTCGAACGTCAGCAGCCGGCTGTACGAGCGCTGGCGCAGCGAGCCGTAGAGCATGAGAAAGCGCGGCGCGTGGCGCGAGGGCTCGCGCACCGTCAACTGTTCGACCGTCGGCACCTGGAACAGCGAGGCGTCCAGCGCAGGAAGCGTCTGGTTCAGCTCAGCCACGCCGCACCCCGCTGTCCTGCACCACTTCACCGTCCTCCTTGGTGAAGGGCGGCAGCTGGCCCACCGGCAGCAGCGCCAGCACTTCCTCGGACGGGCGGCACAGCTTGGTGCCCAGCGGCGTCACGACCACCGGTCGGTTCATCAGGATGGGGTGCTGCACGATGAAGTCCAGCAACTGTTCGTCCGACCACTTGGGGTTGGCCAAGCCCAGCTCCGCGTAGGGCGTTCCTTTCTCGCGCAGCAGCGCGCGCACGCCCTGGCCCGTGCCGGCCACCAGCTCGCGCAGCTGGTCCTTGCTGGGAGGCGTCTTCAGGTATTCGACGACGGTTGGCTCGATGCCGGCGTGGCGGATGAGCGCCAGCGTGTTGCGCGAGGTGCCGCAGGCCGGGTTGTGGAAGATGGTGACTTCGGTCATAGGTCGCTCCAAGTTTGCTGAGGGTTCTTCCCGAACCAGGCCGACTCTTGTTGAAGTCCTGCCGGGCCGATTGGAACATGATGATGCCCATGCCAGCCAACGCCACGGCAACGCCGGCCAGGTCCCAGGCTGTCGGGCGGATCTGGTCGGCGACCCACTGCCTACGGTGCAGCCGGTGCGTGCCTGCGCAACTTTACCGGCCGCTGGCTGGTGTTCCGCACCGCAGACCTGCCAGCCAATCGGTTCACCCGGCGGTCAGATGGCCGGCAAGTCCGTAGAATCGGCTGCGTGAGGCGCAGCGGCTGCTGTACTTGAACCACTCCTGATAGCCCGATCCCACGATCACGCTGTGCCTCACACCCCATCGACGCTCGGTGGCGTGCAGGCCGTTGAGCAATCAATGAGGATCACCCGCCTGCGATCAGGAGGGGGTCGAGCAGCACCGGGCGAGCGCTCCGACTGTCCATGCGAGGCACCGAAAGCCAGTCGCGCCCTTGAAATCTTTTTAATTGTCGTCATCTTGCGTGGCAGGCCGAGTACAGGCGGTTCGCCAAGGAGACTTCTCGGTAGCTCGCGAGCACCTTGTGGCGGCCCGGGAACAGCAGCCCCGCCAGCGCAGCATTGACCCAAGCACCATCGAAAACTGGCACCTCGCTTTTCCACCGAACATTGATGACCATCACCGACGAGGACGCCCGCGTCCTGCGCGAGGCCGCACCCCAGGCCGAGGCACTGGGGCACCTGGCGCCGGCGCAGCTGGAGCTCATCAGGCGCCGCGACTGGTTCCGGCTGCTGGCACCGCGCGCCCTCGGCGGCCTGGAGCTGGCCTTGCCCCAGGCCGTGCGGCTGCAAGAGGCCATTGCCGAGGCCGACGGCAGCTGCGGCTGGGTGGTGACGCTGTGCGCCGGCGCAGGCTGGTTCGCCGGCTTCCTGCCGCTGGCGCTGGCGCGCGAAGTGGTCGCCACGCCGGGGATGTGCCTGGCGGGCAGCGGCGCGCCAACCGGCGTCGCACAGCGTACGGCTGACGGCTGGCGCATCACCGGCCGCTGGGGGCACGCCACGGGCGCTCCGCACGCCAGCCACTTCACGTTGAATGCCATGCTGCACGAGGATGGCGAGCCACTGCGCGACGCGTCAGGCGCACCGCGCGTGCGGGCCTTCATCGTGCCGGCCGCGGGCGTGCAGGTGCTGCCCACTTGGGCCGCCATCGGGCTGCGCGCCAGCGCCAGCCACGCGTTCGCGATCTGCGACCAGGTGGTGTCGGACACGAACGTCTTCGACATCGAGCCGGCCGCTGCAACGCATCCGGGCGCGCTCTACCGCTTCCCGTTCGATGCGCTGGCGTACGTGACGCTGGCGGCCAACCTCGGTGGCATGGCGCGCGGCTTCCTGCGCCTGGCCACGCCGCTGGTGCTGGAGCGCCCCGTCGGGCCCAGCCGGCAGCCCCTGGGCGCACGGCTGCAGGTGCGTGCCCAGCTGCAGTCCTCCATGCAGCAGCTCGACGGCGCGCGTGGTCGGTGCCTGGAGCTGCTCGATGAGGCGTGGAGCCAGGTCCAGCGCGACGGCTGTCCGGTAGACGAGAGGCCGCTGCGTGACGCGGCGCTGGCTTGGGCGCACACGGCACGTGAGGCCGTGGACAGCATCTATCCCCTGTGCGGCTTGGCCGCCGCCGATCCACGCACTGCGCTCAACCGTGCCTGGCGTGACCTGCACACCGGCACGCAGCACGCGATGCTGCTGTAGCAGCCTGGGTGCGTGCAGGCGGCCCATCGGCAGCCTCGTGAACGCAACGAATTCAGATTCGGCCCAGCCTGGGCACGCTCGCGTACCTTCGCGTCCGTCTCCCCAACCTGCTGCACCAAGCCAGGCTGCAACCAGCCCTCCAAGCACACTCGGCCCCTGGGAAGGGACCCACGTCGAAATCGCTTCGGCGTCGGTCCGCCCATATCGCTGTAGGGCGGCGGTCGCGGCGGGCGCCGTTCACGGTCAAGTGCCATGGCGACCAATGGCACGGCGAGCTCGTCCCAGAACCCGGACGAAAACCAGTCGGCCGGGCGGCCTCGTGCCGCGAACACCCGTCCTGCTTGCAGCTGCGCATGGGATGAGCTTGCTCCATGCGCGACAACATCTCGTGCAACTGCTCGCCGGCGCCCTCAGCCCACGTGCCGAAGCACGCCGTGGTGTGCTTGCTGTACTGCTCGATAGTGCACGCGCTGGCGATGTCTGTGCTCCATGGCGATTCAATCCTCTCGCGGCCCTACGACCGGATAGCGCCAAGCTTTGCCCGCCATGGCCTTGGCCAACGCGAACATACCCAGCAGGACCAGTGCACCGTGGATGCAGACGAAGTAGGTCAGTACCGCAACCCAGGTCCAGGACCAGCGCCAACCGCCCAGGCTCACGATGACACCGGACAGGCACGCAATCAGCACCCCAGCGACCATGCTGACAAAGGTCGCCTGGCGCAAGTGGCTGCGGGCCAGCGGCGGCGCGCTGTGGCGGTGACGCAGCCATAACCACACCAGCACGGCAAATGCCAACCCCGGAGCCAGGAGCAGATTGACCAGGTACAGCGACTCGGCCAGCACGGCAAGGCCCTGGCCGTTAGCCTTGCCAGGGGCCAGCCGTACCGGTGATGTTTCTGAAGCTGTGGTGTGCATCGTTGGTGCCTGGCCTGAAAGCTCAGTGAGAACCTACCTGCGTGTGCTCATGGCACACCACGTCCGGACGGCGGCAGGAAGCGCCAGTATGCAGGGTGCCATCTCGCGCTCCATGGCGCCACCGGCATACGTGGTCGCGCGGCCGGATGACCCAGTGCTCGCGAGACTGGCGCACGCGCTAGCCATGTCCTGCGCGCGCAACTCGGCCAGCGTGATGCCCACCCACCACCCATTGCGTCAGCATTCGGGCTGCTGCTTCGTAGTGGCATCGGCACCGCCGGATTGTTGGCCGCCGGCGGTTGGGAACACCGCCGCGTTCTGCATTGCGTAAGCCGCGCCGGCAAGCTCGGACAGGCTTCGACACAAGACAAGCATGTTGTCGACGTCGGCGCCCCCTTCCTTCCAATAAGGCCATGCTGTTCGAGCTTCGACCAAGCCAGCGTATCGTGCTGTCGGACTCAGCAGTAGGAGGTGCCAGCATGGATTTTCTGCCGCCGTCGCTCCGGGTTGGTGCAGCCCTTGCGCAGTGGTGCTTGCCGCTGTTGTGCGCTGGCGCGGGAGGCGTCTTGCTCCGCAAGGGGGTCGCCGCAGGCTGGCTCTGTATCGCTCTGGGCGGGGCATTGTTCGGCCTCTACGCCGACACCCTCGGACTCATGATGTGGTCGCTTTGGGTCGGCAGCTTCATGTTCATGGTCCATTGGCTGAATGCCCTGTTGCTGCAAGAACAAAGCGAACAGCCGGAGGAAATGCGCCGTTGGTACAAGTGACACCGTGGCACCTGGCCTGAAGGATCGGACCAAACTGAAATTGACGGTTGACGCCTGACCCGCTGGTCCGGCCGTCTGCCAAGGCAGTTATCCCCTGCCGCTGTGGACAAGTCTGTGGTGTATATGCCTATGGCTCAGCCAAGTCGTTGATTCAACAAGAGTTGCGCAGAATTGCCACAAAAATAGGCAGCTACAGCCCCGCCATGCGACCCCGGCTCAAGGCAGCTCGCGGACGGTGGCCCAGGCCTCCTTTGGCGCCACGTGGTCCTTCGCTTGCGCCGCCCAAGGCTTCCAGCCCGACGGTCGGTACCATGGACAGCGCCACTGCAGCAACCGCACCATGCTTGCCCTTGCTCGATTGCATCTTCCCTGTACGTCGTCGTCTTAGGCAACTGCGCAAGCCATTTCGGTTGCCCGCTCAACGCAGTGCCCAGCCGGCGCGTTGACGCTGCTTACGCCAGGTCCGCTTCAGCGGTGCCGGCGCGGCATGCGCAAGGCCACCGGCCGCCCGCCCGACGCCGAGGCCACCTGGCGGACCCAAGGCAGCGGCCGTGCGTTAAGGCCGCTGATGTGGGCGCGGTGGACCCTGCGCCGCCAGGAGCGATAGGCGGCGGCAGGCCGGTGCAAAAAAGCCAGGGCCTGAGGGCCGGCAGCCCACTGTGTCACAGCGCTGTCGGCAGTAAGGAAAGCCCGCCTGGAATGCGTTGCGCAGGACCCACGGCGAGGACGCACGGCAACGGGCCCGGCCCGCCTCGTGCGATCACTTCCGGTGCGATATCCAGCGTGCCGCCGCGGCAGCCAGCTGTCGCTCGTGGTCATCTTCGCAATGGACCGTCGGATCAGCCAAGTGCCGCTCCAGCGACCATCCGTCGGGCCTGCGCGCCATCCACCAGACCGCGGCCGCCTCGGCAACCGCCTGCAGGGCCGCGGCGTCCGTGCCGCTGGCGCTGCCTGGCTGCTGCCGCCCGAAGGCCGCGTCGAGCATCATCTTCACGGGGCTCTGGGGCATGCCTGGTTCCTTTTTCCATTGCACCAGGGCGACAGGCTACCGCCTGCTTCCCGGCCTGGGCCGGATGCCGGCCAGTTCGATGCGCAGGGCCTCGCGGTCGAACTCAGGCGCCATCAGGTCGGGCAGCCACTCCAGGCGGCCATAGAAGGACAGTGCCGCGGCGTAGACGGCGATGCTGACGGTGGCCTCCCCGCGCTCCATGCCCATGACGGTCGGCACCGAAGCGTTGATCTCGGCCGCCAGCGCGCGAATCGAAAGCCCGCGCCGCTGGCGTGCCAGGTGCAGGTTGGCGGCGAGCTCCTGCAGCGCCTTGGCGATCTGGGGGGATAGATCGTCGGTGAGCTTCGGGGCGCGCGACATACGCTTTATTTTCTCTTGAGCCGCAATGGAGTTCAAATATATTTGAACATTTTCAATTGGATCATTCTGCTGGCCGAGAGGTGGGCAGTGGCTGCGATGGCGCCTCCGGTCCGGATGACCAGCGCGCGGGCTGCGCGGTCCGGCTTCGGCAGAGGCGCCAACGCTCGCCTTGCGTCCGCGGCGCTTGGCACGCGGGCCGTAGGGCTCGCGGTGTAGCGCTGCCGTGGAGGGCAGCACGCTGGCCCTCCCGCCGCAGCCGTACCTGCCTGCCGCCATCAGCGCCCGTTCGGCCCGTCGTGCCCGCCCTCGGGCTGCAGCCTGGCCAGCCGCCACATCACGCGCTGCGCGATCTGCCGCGCGGCGTCGGACTCGACCGTCAGCCGCCGGGCCAGCACGTCTGAGCGCTGATCCTGCGAAAGCCGCCCCCAGCCGACTGGCGCGGGCTCCTTGCCCGCGGCCATGCGCTCGATGAGGTTGCCGGCCTCGATCAGCAACTCGCCGGGCTGCGGCTCGCAGTACAGCCGCACGGCACCGCGCTCGTTTGTGGCCGCGTGCCAGCCCAGCGGCAGCAGCCCGAACAGCTCGTGGTCCAGCCAGGGCGAGACATCGAAGGCAGCGGCGCCCTGGCTCGCGGGTGGCTCGGGCGCGCTCTCAGGCCACAGCTCGATGGCACCGGGCTCGATGCGGCCGAGCCGGTAGGCCAGGACGAGCCGCGCGCGATCGCGACGACAGGCGTCCAAAACCCGAATTCGATCCATCGTGTGTCCCTGAAGCGACCGCGTCAGCAAGGCATGAGGTGTACCGGAAGCCACTCAACGGCCGATGTCCGCATCTTCGCCCTGGCCGCCCAGCGCGCGGTCCCGTCCCAGGCTGTAGACCTCGTAGCCCCGCCCGATTCCGCCCTGGAAGCGATAGGCGTAGGGGCTGCCCCAGGGATCCAGCGCGGGGGCATCCGGGTAGTACGGGCCGCGCCAGTGCGCCCGGTCCACGTCCGCCGGCGGCTGTACCAGCGCTTGCAGTCCCTGGGCGTCGCTCGGGTAGCGCCCGACGTCCATCCGGTAGGCCTGCAACGCCTTGTGCAGCGCCTCCAGCTGCACGCGAGCCACCGAGGCTTCCGGACGCTGCTGGCGCTGCATCAGCCGCGGCGCGGCCACGCCCAGCAGCAGCGCAACGACGACGAGGGCCAGCAGCAGGTCGCGCCTGGCGATCCCGCGCAGGGGGTGTCGGGTCGGATAGCTCATAAGGTCGGCAAGGGGGTGGCCTGGGCCGCTTGGCAGCGCTCGCGCTCGGTCGGGCTCAGGCGCTCCTGCCGGGGGCTGTCAGGAGGCGCGCCCGCGGCAGCCGCTGGCTCGGCTGGCGGCAGTGCCGCTGCCAGCGTCGAGGGCCTGGCCTTGAGCTTGAGCAGTGGCTGGGGCACCTTGGCCTTGGCGAGGGCCAGCGCTGGCGCAGCCGGCTGCTCAGTGCCAACGATCATGACGCGGCACTGCTTGAGGTGGATGACGGGTTCAGTGCTCATGAGGAAGTCAGCGACGTCCAAGACTGGTTACGGGAAAAGGCGGTCGAACTGCGCGCGTGGCGTGGACAGGACGCTCACCCGCAGCGCCGCCGTGGCGGTGCGCTCCGTGGGCTCGGCGGCCATCACCGCGCTGGGGCCGCAGCGCGCAGCGGCTTGCCTGGCACCACCGCTGCGGCCGTGAGGTCGATGAACGGACACCAGTGCGGGTGCGCTGCGCCTTTTACCCGATCCGACGGCCGCGGTTGGCGTGTCATATCAACCTTGGACGACGGTCCGGGGTTTGCACCAGGCAGGGCCTCTGGAACGCGTTGGAGCCGCAACGCGGTATGAAGCGGCCAGCGCCGCCGCCGATTCCGGCCGGCGCCCGCTCCATCGCCGACGACTTCAACTGGCGCCAGAAGCGTTGCAGCCATGGAAGGCCGGTACTGCAGCGGCTCAGCGCCGAACAGGTGCGTCCCGAGTGTCCGATGGGACCATTATTGGCCCCGGCACGGGCCGAGTTGCGGGCTTCGGCTGCGCCGACTCTGCTTCGACCCGAATTGGGCGCACAGCCGGCACCGTAGACCTTTTGCCTTGCCGCCATCCAGGCCGGATGCCGATTTCATTCCCTCAATTACCAATATTTCAATACCCACCACGACGCCAGATCATCAGACACTCTTCCGCATCGGCATCTTCTACGACCGCCACTATTTGAGACGCGTCGGCAATTACGGTGTCCACCTGGGATGGGACACGCAGTTCAATCACCGCTTGCGCCGCCGGATCCAGAGCCCAACCAGCCCCAGCCCGGCCGCGAACAGCCCGCCGGTGGCAGGTTCCGGAATCAGCGCCGCGGGTCGGGCATCGAACTCACTGGCGAAAATATGGTTGACAACAATCACCCGGTTGCTGTCGTTCAGGAACGTGGCCGAGAGCTGCCCCGAAAGCCTCACGTCGTTGGGACCAAATTCCGGGTTGGCATAGGCAGCAGCTTCAAAGGTATCCAAGAATGAATAGAGATAGCCGCTGACCACTTCATCCCTTGACGCACCCAGCAGCTTGTCTGCATGCATCTCAAGGAGATAGTCCGCGGTCACGGCTACCGCTGCGAAAGGATCCAGCAGGTGAGCAATCTGGCCGAAGCCGCAGCAGAAGTAACTGAGCTCGGCTTGCATCACCGCACTCGGCTGCCGGCATGTCCACCAGCCGCCGCATGATGGACAGGCCCCCCATGCTGCGAAAGCCCATCGCGGAGCATGGCCTGTGTGCAGTCGTAATCGACGGGCTTCCAAGTACGCGCCGTCATATCCTGCACCAGTGCTTTCGCCACTTGCTGCATATCCCCGCTGCCCGGATCAGACGCTGATTCCCAGCATGGCATGCGACAATGATTTCCAATTGCTAGGTCGACAATTTGCATTAGAAAGCATTTTTATCGCCGACCATGAGGCCATGGTTACATTACCACTTCTTAAAACCTTGAGTCGAAATACTTGCCAAGTGCGGCGCTAGACGCATTTGGTGTGAGCAAAAGTCTGATACGCAAGAAATTGGAGACTGGTATTGAAACGGTAGCAGTCAAAAGCGCAGAGTATTCGTGATGGAGCAGTGGGAGAACGTTGTCCCGGCGTTGTCCCGGCGCTCTCGTGGCTCAGGAAACGCCTTGGTCTGTTTGCTGGAGGCCTGTGATGCTTCGATTTATCTTGCCCTGCAACCGTTCACTGTCCGCCGCACTGGTGTTGCTGGGCATATCCTCAAACGTGCCAGCAGCACAGGAGCTTTTCTTCGATGACTTCAACACGTTGCCAGGAAGCGCTTACAAAACCGCGCTGCCGACGGCGCCGTGGCGCTACGCAGGGTCGAACTTGAATGAGGCCCAGTACATCGGACCAGCGCAAGCGACGCTTCAAACTCTGGATGGCGCCAGTGTCCTGCGCATGAACAACGTCATGGGCGACGCTCAGCGTAAGGGTTGGAGCACGGACAAAGTCTTCGACACTGCGCATGGGCTGCGCCTGGAAGTACGCTTCAACACCATGGTGCAATCGCCTGCCACGTCCATCGATCAACTGCTGGAATTGTGGCTGATTGGTGGCGACAATATTCAGCACTATGCGCAGGGGGCACTGCTTGCGCCCGACTATGGCAGACAGCGCGTATTCTCGGCCATCACCAGCCAAGGCAGCGGATCCGAATTTCCATTTGAATTCCAGAACAATACATGGTACCGCTTTGTTTTGGAGGCTTCCCGCAACGGTGGAGTGTCCGCATCCATAGAACCAGACACGGGTCCAGGCAAGTTTGTCAGCATAGGTGTCAGCCAGTTATTGTCCGATTATCAATCAGGCGTTCGAGTTGGTTTCAGTCAATCCATTGGCTTGCCAGGAAATTATTATCCAACCGACGTGTCGATTGATTACCTTCGTGTCTCAACGGCTCCCATTCCTGAGCCAGGCAGTCTTGCTTTGTATGTCGTTGGATTGGGTGAATTACTGCTGAAATTACCCAAGGCACGCGACGGCACCCATCGCCGCAATCGTTAGAGAAATCGGACGGCTTGGGGTTGCCGTGCATTTCGTCATGTAGGGAGCGGCAAGGACTTCCTTCGACGTCAAGGAATTCGTCGGCACCAGCCTCAACCTCAAGGTGAGCAGGCTGCACGGCCACTGGAGGGCACGCGGCCCAAATGCGCTTGTTGCCCAAGAAGCTGTGCCGGCTGGACGCACAGCCGCATTGAAGCCCCGAATTTGAAGCCCAGCTTGATTTTTTGCAGGCCGCCAAGCTCCGTCAATGGTGCACGCTGTCGGCCATGGACACCGCCTCCGAACCCGTTGCAGCAAACAGCGCCAACGCCGTGCCTGGTCAACCTGGCCCACACGGCGAATCCTCGGGCCTGCCGGAAAGTCAGGCCCGCGAACGCCTGGCCGAGCAGGGTCCCAATGAGCTGCAGGCATCGCGGCGGCGTTCGCTGGCCCGGCGCTTCATCGCGCGGCTGGCCAACCCGCTGTTGCTGGTCCTGCTGGTTGCCTCCGCCATCGCAGCCTTCACGGGCGATGCACTGAGCTTCGGCATCGTGGCGGCGGTGATCACCGCCAGCGTGGTGCTGGACCTGGTGCAGGAGCAGCGCGCGGACCGCACCATCGAGTCCCTGCAGCAGGCCGTGGCGCTTCGCGTGCGCGTGCGCCGCGACGGCCAGACCGTGGAGCGCCCGGTGCGCGAGCTGGTGCAAGGCGACGTCGTGGAGCTTGCAGCCGGCAGCTTGGTGCCCGCAGACGGCACGGTCCTGCAAGCCACCGACTTCTTCGTCAACCAGGCGCTGCTCACCGGCGAGGCTGTCCCGGTAGAAAAGCACGCCGCGCGCGCCGGCGCCCAGGCGCAGGGTGTTGAAGATGAAGCGTCGACGGCGCTGCAGTCGCCGCACGTGCTCTACATGGGCAGCTCGGTGGTGTCCGGGTCGGCGCTCATGCGCGTGGACGCCACCGGGGCACGCACCGAGCTCGGCCGCATGGCCGGGAGCCTGCATCGCCCTGCACCGCCGACCGAGTTCGAGCGCGGCACACGTCTCTTCGGAATGATGCTCACGCGCGCGACGGTGGCGCTGGTACTGGCGGTGCTGCTGCTCAACGTGCTGTACCAGCGCCCGCTGCTGGAGTCGTTCCTGTTTGCGGTGGCGCTGGCCGTGGGGCTGACGCCGGAGCTGCTGCCCATGATCGTGTCGGTCACGCTGGCGCGCGGCGCAATGCGTCTGGCCCGTCGACGCGTGGTGGTGCGCCGGCTCTCGGCCGTCCAGGACCTGGGCGCCATGGACGTTCTCTGTACCGACAAGACCGGCACGCTCACCGAGGCCGCGCTGCGCCTGGAGCGGACCGTCGATGCGCAAGGACAGCCCTGCGAGGCGGTGTTCGAGCTCGCCTGGCTCAACAGCCGTTTCGAAAGCGGCGTGCGCTCGGTGCTGGACGATGCCATCCTCGCGCACCGCACGCCCGCGGCCGAGGGCTGGCGCAAGCTCGACGAGGTGCCCTTCGACTTCGAGCGCCGCCGGGTTTCGGTGTTGTTGCAGCGGGGGGACGAGCAACTGCTCATCTGCAAGGGCGCGCCGGAGGACGTGCTGCGCCTGAGCGTGGCCTGGGACGACGGCCAGGCCGAGCCCCCGCTGGACGAGGCAGCGCGCGCGCACATTGCCGCGCTGTTCGAGGCGCACAGCGCACAGGGCCTGCGGCTGCTGGCCGTGGCCAGGCGGCGGGTGCAGGCAGGCACGGTGGACGTGTCGGCCGCGGACGAGCACGACTTCGTGTTCACGGGCTTCATCGCCTTCGCCGATCCGCCCAAGGCGTCCACCGCGTCCGCGCTGCGCGAGTTGCGCGCGCATGGCGTCGCGCTCAAGATCATCACCGGCGACAACGAACTGGTCACGCGCCACCTGTGCCAGGCGCTGGACCTGCCGGTGCGCGGCGTGCTCACCGGCGACCGCATCGCACGGCTGGACGACCACGGGCTGCGTGCGGCGGTGACGCGCGCCAACCTCTTCTGCCGCGTCACGCCCGAGCAGAAGAACCGCATCGTGCTGGCGCTCAAGGCACGCGGCCACGTGGTCGGCTACCTGGGTGACGGCGCCAACGATGCCGCGCCGCTGCATTCGGCCGACGTCGGCATCTCGGTGGACGGGGCGGTGGACGTGGCACGCCAGGCGGCCGACCTGGTGCTGCTGGAGCACGACCTGCACGTGCTTCAGCAGGGCGTTCGCGAAGGCCGGCGCACGGTACTCAACGTGGACAAGTACCTGTTCATGGCCACGAGCTCCAACTTCGGCAACATGGTCAGCATGGCCGTCGCCGCGCTGTGGTTGCCCTTCCTGCCCATGCGACCGGCGCAAATCCTGCTCAACAACCTGCTGTACGACCTGTCGGAGCTGGCACTGCCCACCGACCGCGTGCACGAGTCCGAGATGCTCAAGCCGCGGCGCTGGGACATCGCGCGCATACGCCGTTTCATGCTCTGGTTCGGGCCGCTGAGCTCGCTGTTCGACCTGGCTGCCTTCGCCCTGCTCTACGGCGTGATGCGCAGCACGGAGGCGGTGTTCCAGAGCGCGTGGTTCGTGCAGTCCATGGCGACGCAGGTGCTGGTGGTCTTCGTCATCCGCACGCCGAGCCCGGCATGGCGCGACCGGCCCTCGCCCTGGGTCGTTGCAGCCAGCCTGGGCGTGGCGGCGCTGGCGCTGGCGCTGCCCCACCTGCCGCTGGGCCGCGCCTTCGGTTTCGTGCCACTGCCTGCTGCGGTACTGGCCCTGGTGGGCGGGCTCACCGCCGCCTACCTGGTGTCGGCCGAGAGCCTCAAGCGCTGGTTCTTCCGGCCCCGCCGCCACCGCCGCGCGGCGCGGCGGCCCAGATCCCTGTTGCCGTGGTGATGCGGCGCGCGGGCCGGGTGCGTCAGCGTGCCGTTTGCCGCGCCCGCGTGTCGAGATAGCGGGGGAGCTGCGCGATGCCCGAGCGCACGGCCGGGTTGTCTTGCCAGGCCGGCATGGCATGGCCGTCGCAGCGCGGCTGCAGAACACGTCCACCTGTCCGCCGATCAGGTCGTTGATGGCCGGGCCGGGCCCCGTGTAGGACACATGGGTCACGGGCACCTTCGTCATCTGCCCGAAGAGTTCGCCGGCGATGTGCTGGATCGAGCCGTTGCCCGACGATGCCTAGAACAGGCCTGTCCACTCTTGTCAGGACACCTCAGTCAATGAAGCCCTGCACCTTTGGCCAACTGCCGACCCAGTGTTGAGGGCGCCAGTGCTCGCGCGAGCACCCGGTAGGCTTCCTCCAGATCGATCGGCTTGACCAGGTGCGCATCGAAGCCTGCCGCGCGGGTCTTCTCGCGGTCGCTGTCCTGGGCGTAGCCGCTCACGGCCACGATCGCCACGCCAGCCATGGCGGGGTCCGCGCGTAGCGCCCGAGCCACGGCGTAGCCGTCCAGGCCTGGCAATCCCAGGTCCAACAGCAGCGCACGGGGTCGCCACTGGCGCGCCACGTCCAGTCCTTCCGGGCCGGTGCGCGCGATCCTCACCTCGTGGCCATCCATCTGCAGCAGCAGCGACAGCGAGTCGGCCGCATCGGCGTTGTCATCCACCACCAGGAGCTTCGTGGGCGCCAACTGCGGCGACGTGGCCAACATGGCCGCGCCGCCGGGTGCTTCGGCGCCTTGCAGGCACGGCAGCCGCACCGTGAAGGTCGAGCCCAGTCCCGGCCCGAGGCTGGTGGCCTCGGCCTCACCGCCGTGCAACTCCGCCAGCCGCCGCACCAGCGTCAGCCCCAGGCCCAGTCCGCCGCGCGAGCGGTCCAGCGTCGTGGCACCCTGAGCGAACAAGTCGAACACGCGCGGCAGCAACGCCGCGTCCAACCCCAGGCCGTCGTCTCGCACCTGGATCTCGACCCAGTGCGCCAGCACGCGGGCACTCAAGCGCAGATGACCGCCGGCGGGCGTGTACTTCACTGCGTTGGTCAACAGGTTGCCTACGATCTGCGTCAGCCGCGCGGGGTCGGCTTCCAGCTCGATGTCCAGCGGCACGTCGAAGATCAGCGACTGCCGCTGCTCTCGCGCCATCAGCCGTGCCGCCTCCAGTGCGGGCAGCAGGGCATGCGCCAGTAGCAGCCTCTCCTTGCGCAGCTCGATGCGGCCCTGCGTGACGCGCGAGACCTCCAGCAGGTCGTCCACCAGCCGGGACATGTGCGCCGACTGCCGCCGCACCATTTCCACCACCGCACGGTGCCGCTCCGCAGGAAGCTCCTTGTCCAGCAGCCGCACGGCGTTGGCGATGGGCGCCAGCGGGTTGCGCAACTCGTGCGCCAGCATGGCCAGGAACTCGTCCTTGCGCCGGTCGCTCTCACGCAGCGCGGCTTCCGTGCGCTCCTGCAACAACAGGTGATCACGGATCTGGTATTGCCGGGAGCGCGCCCGCAAGGCGGAACTCACGGCACTGAGCATGGAGCGCGCCGACACCGGGCGGTCCAGCAGTGTCACGTTGCCCAGCCGCTCCAGCACCTGGGCCACCACCGCCGGCGGCTGGCGGTCACGCGCGAGCACCACCACCGGCAGGTCCGACCAGGGCGGCTGCAGCGCCAGCGCCGCCACGAACTCCTCGATGGCCGGGTCGCACAGCGCGGCCTCGGTGAGCATGACCACACCGACGCCCAGCGCCACGTGTTCGCACAGCTCGTGCGGCGTGGAGCACACCAGGCCATCGAGGCCCGCCTTGGCCAGCAGGGCCCGCGTCACCTCGCCATCGCGGCGCGTCGGGGGCAGCACCAGCACGCGTTGTCCTGGCGAACTCATGAGGGAAAGGCCGCAGGCATCGGATCCGGGCCGCTCAGGACAGCCCGCCGGCGCTGCGCAGCCCGTCTTCCACGGGCACGCCCGAGAGCACGCCGCGCAAATGTTCCAGCGGCTCGCTCAGGTGCACGCCGCCGCCATCGAACCAGACCTGCCGGATCGTCTCCTCATGGCGGCCGCTGCGCTTCTTGAGCACCGAGATGGCTTTCTTTACCCGGCCCCCGTGCTCGAACATGCGCAGCATGACGACGGTGTCGGCCAGGTAGCTGGCGTCCACCGGCGCCTGCATGTTCGGCCCCATCAGGCCGCTCTGCGCCGCGACCAGGAACGTCGCCACGCCGTGGTTGTTGAGGTAGCTCAGCAGCTCGTGCAGCTGCGCCGTGAGAAAGCGCGCGTCGGGCATCGCGTTGAGATAGCCGTTGAGGCTGTCGATGACGATGACGCGGGCCCTAAAGACTTCAACGGCTTCGCGCACCAGCGAGGCAAACTCGCCGGGCGCAATCTCGGCCGGGTCGATCTGGCGGACGTGGACCTGACCCGCGCCGGTGCCTTCTGTCAGCGGCATGCCCAGTCCCGCGCAGCGGGCCAGGAGAATGGCACGCGACTCGTCGAAGGCGAACACCGCCGCATGAGCACCGCGCGCGGCGGCGGCATGCGCGTACTGCAGCGCCACGGTGGACTTGCCGCTGCCCGGCGGCCCGATGAGCAGCGTCGCCGTGCCGCGGTCGATGCCCCCGCCCAGCAGCGCGTCGAGGGCCTCCACGCCGCTGGGCACGGTTTCGCGCTCGAAGGCGGCGCCATGGTCGGCGGCGGTCAGACGAGGAAACACCTGCAGGCCGCCATGGCGGATGGCCAGGTCGTGAAAACCGCTGCGGAAGTCGCTGCCGCGGAACTTCACCACCCGCAGCTGCCGCTGCGCCTGCCCATAGCTCGGCGCGTGCTGATCCAGTGCGATCACGCCGTGGGCGATGCTTTGCAGCTGCAGGTCCGGCCCCTCGGCGGTGCGGTCGTCGAGCAGCAGCACCGTGCAGTGGCGCGCGGCGAAGAACTGCTTGAGCGCCAGGATCTGGCGCCGGTAGCGCAGCGAGCTCTGCGCCAGCAGCCGCAGCTCCGACAGGGAGTCAAAGACCATGCGGCTGGGGTTCACGCGCTGCACGGCCTGCAGCACCTGGCGCGTCGTCTCGGTGAGCTCCACTTCCGAGGGGTGGTACATCGTGAGCTCGGCATCGCCGTCGAGCTCGCCCTCGCGGCCCATGAGCTCCTCGATCTCGACGCCGTTCAAGTCCAGCCCGTGCGAGGCGGCACCGGCCAGCAGCTCGTCCCGAGTTTCGGACAGCGTGATGTAGAGGCAGCGCTCGCCAGCGCGGACGCCCTCGCGCAGGAACTGCAGCGCCAGCGTGGTCTTGCCTGCGCCGGGATTGCCGTCGATCAGGTAGAGACGGTGCGCGATCAGCCCACCGTGCAGCACGTCGTCAAGGCCAAGAACGCCGGTGACGGCGCGGCGGGGATGGTCGTTTTCGATCATGGCAGCCGTTCTGGGTAGCAACTTGCATGCGCGGGCACTCGCCACGGATGCAAAAGGGAATAACGATAAAGCATCGTCGTCAGCTGCCTGGCCCCGGTTTGCCAACGATTCGACACACCGGGTGCTGAACCTGCCTGCCGTCATCGGGCTCAAGCTGCAGCCGCCGATTGGGAGCTTCAACCCTGCAGCGGCCGCGCGCGGGCGCTTGGTCTTCAACACCAAGCAGGGTACCTGCGCCAGCCGCCACAGCGGGCTGGCGTTCACGAACTCGAATCGGCGCCTGCGCGCGCCCAGCGAGGTGGTCAGCGAACCCGAGCCCGGCGGCGCGCCGAGCTGCGCGGCGCATGGCAGCACCCGCCCCATTTCCACAATAGCGCGGCAGCGACGTCGGAGGAGGTCATCCACACCTACAAGCGGAAAAGGCGCAGTACCTGACCGATGCGCAAATCGCAGCCCTGGTCCTGTATCTCAAGTCACTGTGACGACTGCAGCACAGCACGGTCCGAGTCCCTGGCCTGGCCGGACACAAAGGCCTCTGACACTGGCTGGTTCAGGGCCCGCAGGCATTTCGCATGCTTGTGGCCTTGCGCAGCCTGCCGCAGCGCCGCGGCGGTCTTTCAAGCCCGAGATCGGCCGACATCAGGGCGAACGCACGCATGAGGCTGCGCACCTTCACCGGCACCTCCAGCCCGGGTGCCCTGTTCCATCTTGTGCAGCGAGTTTTCCAGCCTCGGCCGGTTCAGTACACGGCTCAGCAATGCGGGCCTTGAGCATTCCGGACGTTGGCTGGTTGGAGGGCGTTACCCCACGCCTGCGCAGGGCTTCGGCCTGATACATGGCACGCTCACGCCGCGCTGTCGGGGCCAATACCTCCGCACGGGGGCTTGCTCCCCATGGGCGCTGCAGCAGACCGTGTACGGCTGCGCCGGAGGCCGGCCCACTCCTGCACAGAATCTCCCACAGATTGGTCTTACCGCAGTGCACGAGCGCAACGCCGTGCCAATTGGCCCGCACAAAACCTCTCACGGTTGCGCAAACTTCCCCAAGACCACGTATGTGGTCAAGCGTGCCCTCTCAAGGCATTAGCGTGGGGAAACTTCACCGAATCGAAAAGCTAAGTTGTTGATTTATAAGGTTGCTATACTATAGCAACGCCGGTTTTGAGCCGAATGGCGCGTGGCGCTCACCATTACTCGGCGGCACGAACGGCCCTTCTTTCGATGCACAGCGAGTGAAATCCTCGCACTTGCTGCCGCACGCGGCCCCTGGCAGCCCCCGCACCTCGTTTGACGTTCTGCGGACGTGTCACAACACGGCACCTGCTGAGTTCAGCCGCACGGGATGCGCACGGGCATGTACACGGTCCGGCGGAATCTCATTCGGCAGTGTTGGACAGGATGAAAGGAGACGGCATCTCGACGCGGGCGATCTCACCGCTCTGGCACACCTGCTCCAGTGCACTCAGCTGCTGCAGCAAACACCTCCCGCCGCCGGTGCTTCGCCGGTCTGAACAACCAACTGAGGGTGTGAGAAGCTGTGAACGATTTAGCTGCGCGGGGCCGGATAAGCAGTATTGAAGCTGCCAGCCGTGATCGCGCTCATGCGGGCCGTGAACGCTTGCAGTGCGTGCGCCAGGGCTGCCATGTGAGTCCTTGATTGTCGCGGCGCGCTCAGGCCAGCGCGCTGCGGCTTGGCCGCAGCGTCAGCCCGCCACGAAGGCCAGGCCCAACGAGCGCATGCGCATGAAGTTGTGCGCCAGCGCGTGCCACAGCAGCACGGCATGTGCCTTGAGCAGTCCACGCACGTTGAACTGCTGCAAGCCCCGGCGGCACAGTTGCGCATTGGCGCACTCCCCCGTGGCCCCGTGCCGACGGTACAGCACCTTGCCGTCGTGGCTGCCCATGAAGGACGCCACTGCGCCAGCTACGGCACTGTCGCTGTCCTTGGGCGCAAAGGGATGGAGGCGGGGTTGCGACTGCGCGGCGGCGGCACTACGGCCTGGGTGCCTTGGGCATGCAGCGCTTCGATGGCCTGCAGCTTCGTAAAGCCGCCATCGGCCAGCCAGTGCTCGGGCACATGGCCGTAGCGCTGCATGAGTTGCTGGTGCATGGGAGCCATCTCAGCCATGTCGCTGCCGCAGTTGCTCCCGACCACCGCGGCGACGAACTGTGCGGGCACATCCACGACGAACCAGCACCTGAACGGTAAGCGCGCAATCTTCCCCGTACTGGCGGACGAGTGCGGGGAAGATTGCGCGCTTACGCTGCAACCGCCCCTGGCAGCCACAGCAGCCGCTTTGACCGGGGCGTCAGGGCTGCCCTGCTGCACTTGCGCGTTCCCTGCAAAAGCAAGATCCCTTTTCCCTGAATCTTTGTGCCGAGTCTGAGGGCTGGCAGGGCCGGGACCAGTGTCGGACCTGGCCGGCGACTCCAACCACTGACCCCAGGGCAGCAGCTGCCGGCCCGTCCATGCTGTGGGCCAAGGGCTGAAGGCTCGACAGGTTCACGCCGGCACAACAGCCACTCCAAGCGCAATAGACGCCAAAACAGGTGATGTCGCCTTCAGCGCTGGTACTCAGGTCTTCTTGCGGCAACTCACCGCGCAGACTTTCTGATTGCGGCCGAGGATCTTCTTGTTCGCCATGGCCGAGATGGGCTTGTGGCGACCGCACCAGAAGCACGACATCGTGGCCGAGCAGCCGGGACCAAAGGTTGAACCGGGCTTCTTGGCCGTGTACCTCAACCCGCTGCTGGAGATCCTCGTCTCGGTTTCAATATCGCGGTAATGGTCCATGGCCATCCAGTCGGAGTGAACACTGGACCATGGTACCGCTCGGGAGAAGAGACAGGTATACCGCTCGAATGCGGCCACGCTTTGCGCCAAGTGGCTGAGGCTTCGCAAGTTATTTTCGGAATTGACTCTCTTTGCTGACGTGGTGCCTCATGTCGCGGTGCTGACAGCCACCCACGCCGGCAGCTCGGTGCGACGAGCATCCTGCGGATGCCCATGCAATCGAATTCTGGCACCCGTGCATCCAGAACGTCACACACCGTTGTTTGTTGAAAACGCAACTCATCAATGCAGGCCGGTATTCCTGCCAGGTGAATTTTCGTCTCCAGCCGCTCTCCATGGATCTTCGAGAAGTCGCGCACTGGCCACTGTCGAGGTCGGCGATAAGCCGTGAACTGGTGCGACCCAACGCAGCAGTAGCTGTGCCAGTTGAGCCCGTGTGAAGGGCTTGCTGAGGTAGTCATCCATGCCAGCCGCCACGCACCGCTCGTGGTCCCCTGCGACCGCGTTGGCCGTCAGTGCCGCGATGGGCACCCGTCTGGCTCCCGATACGGCCTCGTGGCGGCGGATGGCCTCGGTAGCCTCAAAGCCATCCATTTCCGGCATATGGCAGTCCATCAGTACCAAGTCATATCGGCTGGACAGGACGGCCTCGACGCCAGCGCGCCCGTCGCTTGCCACATCCGCCCGGCAGCCGAAGGCTTCAAGCATTGCCGCCGCCAGCATGCTGTTGACTGGCTGATCTTCGACCACCAGCACGCGTGCGTTGAACGTCGGCAGCAGCGAATCTTGAGCCTCCCCCGCGCCTGGCATCGCATGAGCTATACCGGCCGCCACCGTTCCCACAAGCTTCAGCAGCTCGGCACGCCGCAGCGGCTTGCTCAAGCAAGCACCGAAGCCCGCGACGCGAGCCTGCTCAGCAGCGGCAGCGCTATCGTGGGCGAGCGTGGTCAGAAGCATCAACCGCGTGCCGCGAAGCGCTGGATCAGCGACGATGTGCCGTGCAAGCTCCAGGCCACCCAGGCGCGACAGCTGTCGATCCAGCAACACCAGGTCGAATGGCAGCCCTGCGGCAGCGGCCGTGCGCAGTCGATGCAACGCATCAGGACCCTCCCCCACGCCGCAGACATCCATGCCGGCAAGGCCCAGGTGCCGTTGGAGAACGCCACGCTGCGTGGGGTTGCTTTCGGCAACCAGCACGCGCAGACCCCTCCATGCCGGCCCTTCACAGGAGCCTTGCCCTGTGTCTTGCCCCGTCGGCACAATATCAAGCTGCACTTCGAACCAGAATGTCGAGCCCCCGTCCGGCTGGCTGTGCACGCCGACCGCACCGCCCATCATTTCCGCGAGCTGCCGCGTGATGGCCAAGCCCAGACCCGTGCCACCGTAGCGGCGCGTGGTGGTGCCATCGGCCTGCACAAATGGCTGGAACAACCGCTGTTGCTGCTCCTGCGTCAAGCCGATACCGGTATCGACGACTTCCACTCGCAGCACGTTCGCAGTCGTGCCGGTCATGCTTGCACGCACCACGACCTCCCCTTTGGCCGTGAACTTCACGGCGTTGCCGATCAGGTTCAGCATCATCTGGCGCAGCCGCACCACGTCGCCGTTGACCCGTACCGGCAGCGTGTCGTCCACGTCGACAATCAGCGCCAGCCCCTTGGCCTGGGCGCGCTCGGCCAGCATGACGGCGCAGTCCTCCACCAAGTCGACGGGCGAAAACTCCACGCGGTCGAGCTCCAGGCGACCGGCCTCGATCTTGGAGAAGTCCAGGATGTCGCTGATGACATCCAGGAGGGCCATGCCGGAGCTGCGGATGGTCTGGGCAAACTGGCGCTGCCGGGCATCCAGGGGTCCGAGCAACAGCAACTCCGACACGCCCAGCACACCATTCAAGGGCGTGCGGATCTCATGGCTCATGTTGGCCAGGAACTGGGACTTGGCACGGCTCGCGGCCTCTGCGGCATCCCGGGCAGCCATCATCTCGGCAGTGCGCGAGAGCACCTGTTGCTCCAGGTCATGGCGATGTGAAGCCAGCTGGTCGTCTCGGACCTGCACCTGGTGCAGCATGTCGTTGAAGCCGTCGATCAACCGACCGATCTCGTCATCGCCCTGGCGCATCACACGCACCGTGTAGTCATTGCTGCGGGCGATGGTCGTGGTAGCTTGTGCCAGCCGCTCGATGGGTGCGGCAATGACGTTCCTGACCCGTCCGGCTACCAGGTACACCAGCGCGAACGCAATTACCAGCGGCACCGCCAGTCGCGCCAGTCGAGCGGCCAAGCCCAGCCACGCCGCGGACAGGTCGGCTTCGATACGCAAAGTGCCCAACTGCTCACCGCGCAGGACGACGGGGCGCTCGACCAGGAGCGTGGATGCCACAAAGCTCCAGCTTCCAGAAGCAGCCGTTTGCGGCCCGGCCGGCAACGCCTGGTACTGCGCGAATACCTGTCCATCGAGAGTGAGCAACTGCGCTGCCACCGCGTCGGGCTTGGAGCGCAGTGCCGCGAGAACCTGGTTGGCAGCCGCCCGGTCATCGAAGGCCAATGCGCCCGTGCTGTTGAGGCCCAGCACGTCGGCCAGCGTCTCGAGCTGCTGGCGCTGCTCATGCCGGTACTCGACGAATTCGCTCACCGCCACGACGCCCAGTGCCAGCGCGAATCCCGTCCCCAGCGCCAACGCCATGATCACGCCCAGCTTGTGGCGCAGCGTGAGAGCGTCGAAGTACCGTCGCAACGCCCTCATGGCGACGGGTTTTCCTGCGTCATGCGACCGAGCTTGTAGAGGTGGGAGCTGAGCCTGAGGGCACTGCGCTTGACGGCCTTGTCGTTGATCTCGAAGCGCAAGCGCGCACCTTCGGGTAGCAGACCCATCATGCCGCCACCCGCCGTGAAGCCTTCAGCATCTCCCATGGTCAGCACGTCCTGCGATTCGGCCCGGCGCAGCAAGCCCGCCGGGAGTTTGCGCTGCGCTGCTTCGGGAACAAACAGTGCATGACAGCGCTGGAGATCCTCAACACGGTCGATGTCGCTGACGCTCAGCGCGTGCTGGTCCACCTTGCGGCCAGCCAGGCTGCGCAGCGAATCCGACAACTGCGCACTGCCGGACCACACGCACAGCGTCAAGGCGGCATCCGGGCTGGCCAGGCGCTGCGCCGGCCACTCGGTAAAGCGCAGGAAATTGAACACGAACGCCGCCTTGACGCTGTTCTCGACCTCGGCGCTGGCGTTGGGCGCCGCGATGGAGACCCAGCTCAGCAACATGCAGATAACCGCGTGGCGATACCCTGGGCGATGTCGATTGCACAAGGAAATGCGGCGCAAGCCGCCGTACATGCGAACGAGCCCCATGGCAATGCACCGCATCAGAACCGCACCGTGAGCTTGACACGGAAGGTCCTTCGGTCTTGTTCAACGGCGTCCTGCACATGGGCATCCGACACAGGGTCATCGTATCGGCGGTCGAAAAGGTTGTAGATCCCGGCCGAAATCTCGGCACCCGGAATGAGCCGCTCGCTCGACAGCGTCAGATCCGTGCGCAGGACGCTGGGCACCACGCCTTGGGTCCGTGTCAGGCGCGAGCTGGCGTAGCGCACCGACAGCCCTGCGTGCACCGCAGAGCCTGGCAGCGGGGCGGTCGCGTCCAGCTTGATGAGCCGGCGAGGCGAATTCACCAGCCAGTTGCCATCCTGGTCACGGGCGTGCTGCACGCTGACGCTGGCACGTACCGCGGCGCCACTGCGCCAGAGCTGCTCCAGCTCGCCCTGCACACCACCGACGCGCGCGGCACCGATGTTGCGGTACTGACGCTGCCCATCGGCAGGGTCCGTGATCAGCGTGACGAGGTCCGAGATCCGGTACTGGAACCCGGAGACCGTGGCGCGAGTGAGACTCGCCAGGCGCCACTCGGCCACCAGCTCGCGTGTCTCGATGCGCTCGGGCTGCAGCGTCGGGTTGCTCTTCCAGCCCAGTGGCTGGCTGGAGAAGAAAAGCTCGCTGTCATTGGGTGCGCGATAGGCTCGCCCGTAGAGCGCCTTGAGCGTCAGCGAAGGCTGGACGGTCCAGATCAGGCCCAACCGCGGATTCAAAATGTTGCCAAAGGTGGTGTAACTGTCGTACCGCAACCCGGCATTGAGGGTCAGGTTCGAGTGCAGGGTCCAGTCGTCCTGCGCGTAGATACCCCATTGCGTGGCGCGATGGCGTTCGGCGATGTAGGTCGCCGCGGGGCTGAGGTCGTAGTTGTCCTGGTCCTTGCGCGTATTGCGCTGGAGCTCTGCTCCGAACACCAGTCGGTGGTCGCGCAGGGAGCGGTTCACGAGCTTGACCTCGCTTCCCCACCAATCGGAGCTGGCGCGATCCACGTTCACGATCGTGTTGCCAGGAACCGGGCCCGCATACGGGTAGTCGCCGCGGTAAACGTACCGTCCGCGATGCAGTCGTGCACTCAACGTCTGGTCGCGGTCCAGGTCGGCTTCATAGCGCAGCTCGACCAGGGACTGCGAGTCGCGCGTGCGCTCGCGCGGGTCGCCAAAGATGCCTTGGAAACTGGCCGTGGGCACGCCCTTGTCGCGTACGCCATGCACGGCCTGCAACGTGAGGCCTCCCAGGCTTGCCTTGAAAAGCAGATCCGAGGCGCGCTCCCAATCCAGACCGCTTGCAATGCCGTTGCCACTGCCCACTGCGGCGAACTCCGGGAAATAACGCTCCGATCCAGAGGAGCGGTAGCCGGTCACGGAAGCCATCAGGTCCAGGCCGTTATCAAGGCGTTTGCCGACACTCACGCGGCCTTTGCGCACGCCCTCGCTGCCCGCCTCCGCAGACGCCTCGGCGCCGCCCTTGTCGCGTCCACTGAAGGTAATGACATTGACCACGCCAAAGAAGGCGTTGCTGCCGTAGATCGCAGAGCTGGGGCCGGGCACGAACTCCACGCGCTCGACCATGTCGACGTCCACAGGAAATTCGCGTCCGATGCTGCCCTGGCCGTAGACGGGGTCGTTGAGCCGCACGCCGTCGACCATCACGAGCACGCGCGAGTTGTAGCTCCCCAGGGGCCCGAATCCGCGCACACCGAGGTAGCTGTAGTTGCGGTCGTTGTGCACGTAGAGGCCGCGCACGCTGTCAAGGACGTCGGCCAGCGTTCGGTAGCCGAAACGCCGGATGTCGCCCGCAGTGATGACGGTGACCGACGATGGCGCTTCCGATGCCTTCTGGGTGAACTTCGACGCGCTCTGCACGTCAAGATCGAGCAACTGCTCCAGCGACAGCTGCGTGGGATCCGTCTCGTCGGCAATGGCCGCACCTGTAGCCAACGCACAGGCCAGCACAGCCGCATGGATCTTGACAGGCAAGCGCCCGCCCGCCATGGCGCTCCTCTTGACCTGAACCAGTGAGACAGGTCGAAGTGCGCCCTGCACCAGCGGCTGCATGTGCAATCCGGCTACGTCAGTTGGATCCGCAGACAGCCTGGGTCGAAATCGGGGGCGTCGTGGCAAGAGCGGTCGACCCTGAAACGTTATGCGGCATCTGCATCGGGAAGCGATGCCGCATCTCGTCCAGCACTTCGATGAGATGGTCCACCTCCGCGTCGGTGTTGGCGGCAGTAACCTGCACGCGCACGCCGACTTCGCTCTTGGGAACCAGCGGAAAGGCTGCCATGGTCACGTAGATGCCGCGCTCGAAAAGGAAGTGCCCGGCGGCATCGATGTCCTCATGGTGCCCCAGCGGGATCTCGATAATGGGAAAACCCGACTCGTTCGGGGTGCGAATTTCCAGTGTGCGCAGCGCATCGAGGACGCGCCCGGTCTTGCGCCACACCTCGGCGCGAAGCACCTCGCCGCGGCGGCGGTTGACCTCCAGGCCGGCGAGCACCGTCGCCAGTGAGGCCACCGGCGAGGGGCCCGAGTACAGGTAGGGCGGCGCCAGCACCTTCAGTGCCTCCTTGAGCCGCGTGGGCAGCGCCAGGAATGCCAGCAGCGAGGAGTAGGACTTGGACAGGCCGCCCACCAGCACGGCGTTGTCGTAGTTCACCCCCTGATGGCGAAAGACGCTGTTCCCCCGTGCCCCATAGGGACAGTGCTCCCCGGCACCGCGCTCGCCAATGACGCCAAACCCGTGCGCGTCGTCAACATAGAGCAACCCGTCATGGCGGCTGGCCAGGCTTGAGAACGCCGCCAGGTCCGGCGCGTTGCCCGTCATGGAGTTGATGCCATCCATGGCGATCACACGTGGTCCCGCGCCCTTGGTCTGGCGCAGCAGTTGTTCCAAGTGCTGCGGATCGTTGTGCCGAAAGCGCACCACGCGCGTGCCGCGGCCTGCGGCCAGCATTGCGCCATCGTAGATGGTCTTGTGCGCGCGGCTGTCCAGGAAGATCGTGCCGTCCCCGGACAGCACCGGCAGTACCGACATGTGGATGTGGGTGATGGTGGGCATGCACAGCACGTCCTCGCAGCCCAGCAGCTCCGTGAGCTGCTCCTCGATGTCGACATAAGGCCGCGGCGTGCCGATCAGGCGCGACCACGAAGGGTGGGTACCCCAACGCCCGACGAGCTCCCCAATAGAGGCCTGCACGTCCTCATCCAGGTCCAGGCCCAGGTAATTGCAGGAAGCCCAGTCGGTGAGCCAGCGGTTGCCGATGCGGATCTGGCGGCCACGCTGCTCCTCGATCACGGCGTCGACCATGGGGTGCACCTGCTTCTTCAGGCGCGCCAGCTCGTCCATCGTCTCGATCCACTGGTCCAGCCAGCCGCACTTGGCCGCAGCCGCATCCTTGTGATTCATGCCTTGTCCCGTTTCTTATCCTGGATCCGACGCTTACTGCCTCGGTGATGCACGAACGCAGCAAGCTGTCCAGCATCCGGATGCCCACTGTGCGAATCGCATTCAGCCACAGCAGGCCGGTCCATGACAGGCCTCACGGGCATACGCACCACCATCAAACAACAAGTTCACGCATTCCGTCGGCATCTTGTTGCAAGACGTTCGATCTTCACCCTCGGTAAACTCTTGCAAAGCCGGCGATCCATGGCTGCCCGTGGAGACGGGCAAAGCATGGATTCGAGAGCCGATGCGGCACTGGTCGGGCCGTCACGCTGACTGCATGCGCCAGCCGGCGCTGCGGGTGAATCCTGTTGACTTAAAAACGAAGACGTGCCGGCTCTCTTGCAGGACGGATCGTCAACTCATTCGAACCGATGGCCTTTTTCAGCAGTGAAGCCGCAGTGGCAAGGATGGCTTCCGCATTTGACGACAACCCTGGATACGCCACCAAGCCTCGCATTGGCTTGCGCGCAGAAGGCGACCGCACCACGCTGCTGCACGAGCAGGGATTCTGGGCCGCGATGGCTGCCAGTGCGCAGGACGCGATCGTCGGCTGCACAACCGACGGCATCGTCAATTTTTGGAATCCGGCTGCCCAGCGCCTGCTGGGTTGGAGTGTCGGCGAGGCGGTAGGCCGCAGCTTCAACCAGCTCACGCTGCCTCCCAGCAAGGCGCAAGAAGCGCGCCGCTTGCAGCGGTGGGTACAGGAAGGCCGCGACGTTCCCCCCTTTCACACGCAGCGCATGGACTGTCACGGCACTGCGCTTGACCTGTTGATCTCTGTCTCGCCAATTCGCAACGATCAAGGGCATGTCACAGGCGCGGTGACGACGATGCGGGACGTACGGGTGGTCCACAAAGCGCTGCGGCACGAGAGCCAACCGGGCACGGCGGCGAGCAGCCGAGCTCGTGAGGAACCTGTTGCCGCGTTGAGCGCCATCCTCAATAGCGCTGCCAGCGCGATCATCACGGCTGACCTGCAGGGGCATATCACCTCGTTCAACCCGGCCGCCGAGGCGATGTTTCGCATGGCCGAGTCGCAGGCACTCGGGCGGCTCATTACCGAAATCTCCTACCGAAAAGAGGCTGCTGAGCCGGTCAACGTGCACCCCGGGCAGAAGGCCATGGACACCTGCACGCTGGGCATCGGCACGGCAAGCGATGATCAGCGGGGTGAGAGGACGTACGTCCGCGCCGACGGCACGTGCTTTCCCGGTCTGCTGAGCATCAGCATGCTGCGGGAGACAGCCGGTCGGGTACTGGGCATCCTGTGCATCATCACGGACCTCACCGAGCGCAAGCAAATGGAGCAGGCGCTGCGCGAGAGAACGCTGCAGGCCGAGGCAGCCAGTCGTGCCAAGAGCGCTTTCCTGGCGCACATGAGCCACGAGATCCGCACACCGCTCAATGCCGTCATCGGCCTGAGCCAGCTGCTGGAAAGGATGGAGCTACCGGACAAGGCTCACGCCTTTGTGGGGCATATCAGCCAGGCAGGCTCGCAACTCCTGGGACTTACCGACGATGTGCTGGACCTCTCGCGCATCGAGGCCGCAGACATGCAGCTCAAGCGCACAAGCTTCGAGCTGCTGGCACTGCTGCAGTCAGTGCAGGACATCGCCGAACCACAGGCTCTGGAAAAGGGACTGACGCTGCGGCTGGAGGTGGATGCCAACCTGCCGGTAAAGCTATTGGGAGACGTGGTGCGGCTGCGCCAGATCCTGTTGAACCTGCTGGGCAATGCCGTGAAGTTCACCCGGGCCGGCAGCGTGACGCTGCGCGTGGCCGAATTGCAGCGCCAAGCTTCTCGCAGCCTCCTGCGTTTTGAAGTGGCGGACACGGGCATCGGCATCGCGCCAGAACACCAGGAGCGCATCTTCGAACCTTTCACACAGGCAGAGAGCTACACCACGCGGCGCTTCGGAGGCAGCGGCCTCGGCCTGTCGATCGTCCACCGCCTGGTAACCATGATGGAGGGGACCCTGGATGTGGAAAGCGTGCTGGACCGGGGGAGCATCTTCACCGCCACGCTGAGCCTCGACATGACACAGTAGTTGGCCAGTTCACTGGCGGCGCCTGCGCTACTGCCACGATCACCGAACCGCAGCTGTCGCTTGACGTATTTGCGATTGACGGCCTTGAATGGGAAACCTGCTGGAGCACCGATTTCACAACAGTACGGTCCCCCCGAATGCAACGGTCCTACAACGTTCCCTCAGGGAATTCGGCGGTGCCGCTTCCTGGTCAGTAGTCAACGCTGTCTGTTTCAGCTGGGACGATGGCCTGCGGGCCGAACCCCGGGCTCACATGGCCCTCAGTACCGTTGTCGATCTCCATCAGCGGCCTGGGTTCTACCGATCATTGAACACCGAGAATTTGCTTTGGATATCCATCAGTAGCCGATTGCACGCGGCTGAGAGCGGCCTGCCCTTGCGGACCAGCAAACTGACCTTGGCCGACCTGCATAGCGGGTGGGCCAAGTCCAGAGCGACAACTTCGCCCGCGCCAATCTCTGGCGCCGCGGCAAGTCCGGCACCAATGAGTGTGATGCCGTCGGTTGATTTGACGAAGCGCTTCAAAGCCGCGACAGAGTTGCTCATGAAGCTGGGTCTGAGCTTCACGTGCTCGGCGTACTCAAGCAGCTCCACAAGCCGTCCCACCCCGTAGCCTTGAGGCATGAGGCCCAGGGGGTACTGCAGGACGTGTTTCAAGCGCAGCGGGCCTTCCACGTCCGTCAGTGGATGCCCTTTTCGCACGAGAACCTTCACTGGTGCAGAGGCACTGGCGACGATCTCCAGTTGGGGATTTGATGGAGCGTTGAAGGCCAGACCGATGTGCGCGGCGTCCTCGACAAGCGCAACGATCAAGTCGTCGACCGGCAAGGCGTCGACAACGACCAACAGCGCAGGATGGGCAGCACAAAACGAGGCAACGTTCTGCTCCAGCAGGCCGTCGATGAAACCCTCGCTCGCCACAATGCGAGCGACCCCTGCATCCATCGACTCCACGGCCCTGAGCCGCTCGGCCAACTGCTCGTGGTGAGCCTGGCAGCCGCGCCAGTATTCGAGCAGATGCGCCGCCGCTTCGGTGGCCACTACACCCCGCGCCTGCCGCTCGAACAGTACAAGGCCCAGTTCTTCCTCGAGCAGCGAGATCTGCCGGGTGATCACCGACGGCGCAGTGTTGAGCGCGTCCGCAGCACCGCGGATCGAGCCGTGCTGCAGTACTTCACGGAAGTAGCGGAGTCGCTTGTGGTTGATGTCTCTCATCGTCCCGAGCGGGCTGCTTTACACCCGTTCGCCTCAGGGCAACGAAGTGCTGCATAAATTGCTCTTGTTCGAACGGATGGTAGCTCAAAGAATCCGTTCATCCGCAACCCCGCCGCTGGTCGTCATGAACCTCTTCGGACCCACCTCCATAAACCGTCGCAGCTTCATTCGCAACGCTGCAGCAACCCTGGTCGCCACTGAACTTGGCGCTGTTACCGCCACGGACGCATATGCCGCAGGTGCTGTATCCACTGGGTTCGGGCCGTTGAACACCGTGGCAGCGGGAGACCTGCTCGTCGAGTACGCCGAGGTCGGCCCAGCCGACGGTCCCGTCGCCATCCTGTTGCACGGCTGGCCCTACGACATCCACGCCTTCGCTGACGTGGCGCCGCGGCTTGCCGCTGCCGGCTACCGCGTGATCGTTCCCTACCTGCGCGGATACGGCGGCACGCGGTTCCTGTCCGCCGTGACCTTGCGCAATGGCCAGCAAGGGGCCGTGGCGCAGGACATCGTCGCGCTGATGGATGCCCTGAGCATCCGCCAGGCAGTGCTGGGCGCTTTCGACTGGGGCGCGCGAACGGCGTGCATCCTGGCGGCGATCTGGCCCGAGCGGGTCGCGGGGTTGGTGTCCGTGAGCGGCTACCTGATTGGAAACCCGAAGGCCAATGCCAAGCCGTTGCCGCCTGCCGCCGAATTTGCGTGGTGGTACCAGTCCTACTTCGCCACGGACCGTGGGCGCGACGGCTATGCCGCCAATACCGCCGCCTTCAACCGGTTCATCTGGCAACAGGCCTCTCCTCAGTGGCGGTTCGACGACGCGACCTACCAGCGAAGCGCGCAGTCCTTCGGCAATCCAGACCACGTGGCCATCGTCGTGCACAACTACCGCTGGCGCATCGGGCTGGCCAGCGGCGAACCGCGCTTCGATGCACTGGAAGCCAGGCTGGCACAGGCACCCACGATCGCCGTGCCGTCGATCACGATGGAAGGCGACGCCAACGGCGCACCCCATCCTGACCCGGCCGTCTACGCAGGCAAGTTCGTCGGCAGGTACCAGCACCGTTCGGTCAGTGGAGGCGTCGGGCACAACCTCCCGCAGGAAGCACCGGCCGCATTTGCCCAGGCCGTCCTCGACGTCACGCGGCTTTGAGGCGCCATACGGTTGAATCGGACACCGGAACTGCCCGCCATGACGCTCTATCTCATCGCCTTCGCCGGTGGCATGTTGACGCTACTGAGCCCGTGCATCCTGCCTGTCCTGCCCTTCGTCTTCTCCCGCGGTGACCGCTCCTTCGCGCAAGGCAGCCTACCGCTCCTTGCGGGCATGGCCTTGACTTTCACGGCCGTTGCTTCGCTCGGCGCCGTGGCGGGCGCATGGGCGGCCGACCTGAACCAGTTCGGCCGCTGGCTGGCGCTGGCGCTGCTGGCGCTGTTTGGAGCCTCGCTCCTCTTTCCCGGCCTTGCCGCCTGGTGGAGCCGCCCCCTGGTCGATGCAGGCGAGCGCCTGACGCGAACCAAGACGCAAAGCCCTTGGCTGGCTTCCGCGGTGCTCGGTGCTGCCACCGGCCTCGTGTGGTCCCCTTGTGCCGGTCCCATCCTCGGTGTGATCCTGTCTTCCGCCGCGCTCGCCGGGCCGAGTGTCCACACGTCGCTGCTGTTGCTGTCCTATGGTGCCGGTGCGACTGTGGTGCTCTGGGCGACCTCGAGGCTGGGTTCGAGCAGCTTTGCCCGCTTCATGGCGCGCATCGTTTCCTCTGAGGCAAGCCGCCGGATGCTCGGTGCTGCCATGCTGGCCAGCGTCGTGGCGGTGGCTGCGGGCCTGGACACGAAGCTCCTGGCAAACGTCAGCGGCAAAGGTGCCGTCGAGCTGGAGACCGAGCTCCTGCAGCACGCCGTGCCTGCTGCACGCGCACCGCAGCGGGCAGCCGTCAGCCTGGCTGCCGAATCCGTGGCGGACAAGCCACGAGCGAGCAAGTTGCCGATCGAGTCCACGCGAGCCAGTCTCGATGGCGGCACTCAGTGGCTGAACGCGAAACGCCCATCCCTTGATTCGCTGCGCGGCAAAGTCGTGCTGGTGAATTTCTGGACCTACTCGTGCATCAACTGCCTGCGCACGCTCCCTTACGTGAAGGCCTGGGCTCAGAAGTACGGCGACCGCGGGCTCGTCGTCGTGGGCGTGCACGCCCCGGAGTTCGCCTTCGAGAGGGATGCAACCAACGTCCAGAAGGCACTGCGGGACCTGGACATCTCGTACCCAGTGGTACAGGACAACCAGTTCCGCATCTGGCGTGCCTTCGACAACCAGTCCTGGCCGGCGCTCTACTTCATTGATGCCCAGGGCCGGGTTCGGCACCACCACTTCGGTGAGGGTGACTACGCCAGCTCCGAACGCGTGATCGAGGAGCTGTTGCAAGAAGGCGGTGCAAAGGCGCCAGGTGAGACCACGGCCGTCCAGGCGGACACGGGCGGAGTGGGCCTGGCCGCGGACATGGAGAGTCTGCGCAGTGCCGAGACCTACCTCGGCTACGAGAAGGCGGCCGGCTTGCGCGTGTCCACCCCCGCCGTGCTGGACAAGCCGGCGAGCTACCTGCCCGATTCGCTGCAGTTGAATACCTGGTCGTTGGCGGGAAACTGGACGCTGCGGTCCGAGTGGGTGGAGGCGAACCAGCCTGGTGACGCGCTGGCGGTGCGTTTCCAGGCCAGGGATGTGAACCTGGTGCTCGGCACTGCGTCGTCCATGCCCGTGCGGTTTCGCGTGACGCTGGACGGGCATCCACCCGGGCCGAACCACGGATCCGATGTGGATGAGCAAGGCAATGGTGTGGTCGACGCCAGCCGCCTCTACCAGTTGATTCGCCAAAGTGGCGCAGTGAAACCTCGCACGGTGGAGATCCGGTTTCTCGATTCTGGTGCGCGCGGCTATGCGTTCACGTTCGGGTGATGAGCCCGAGGTCGACATGAAAGGATGAACCCATGGCGCGCATTTGGTTCGTCACCGGGTCGTCCCGCGGGATGGGTTGTTCGATTGCTGAGGCCGTCCTTGCGGCCGGCGACCGTCTGGTGGCCACAGCGCGCGACGCGACCAGCCTGGCCGATCTTGTCGAACGGTATGGCGAGAACGTCTGCCCCGTCACGCTCGACGTCACGGGCGAAGTCGGCGTCCGTGCTGCCATGCGAACCGCACTGGATGCAGTTGGCCGAATCGACGTGGTGATCAACGAGGCCCTGTGCGTGCTGGCCGAGGAAACAGCGTCTGCCGAGGACATCGACCACGGCATGAAGCTCGGCTGCGACCAGCCCATCGGCCCACTGGCACTCGCGGACATGATCAGCCTGGACGTCTGCCTGGCCATCATGGATGGTCTATCCGGCCAAGTTTGGCGATCCCTAGTACCGGCCCTGTCTGCCCACGCCTGCGTGAGCTGGTGGCTGCCGGACACCTGGGCCGCAAGGCCGGGCGAGGTGTCTATGTCTACTGAGTTGCACCTGCTCCTCTCGGGTAAGGGCTAATTCCAATGCGTGTTCGCTGGTGAAAGAATGGCCGGGTCTGCCATCAGGGAGACTGGGCCATGCCTCGAACAGCCAGCGGTAGTGAAGTGCTGGAGCAAGCGCAACAGGCGCTGCGCGAAGCTAAGACGGTAGAGGAGTTGCGCCAAGCACAGGCCGTGGTGCTGCCTCTGCTGCTGGGTGTGTCCATTGAGCAAACGGCTGCGGTGCTGGGGGTGTCAGTAGGCTGGGCCTGCCAACTGCGCCGACGCTTTATCAGCGCAGGTCACTTGGTACCGCGCAAGCCCGCGCCGCCGCAAGGGCCGCGTGCCTATTTGAGCCGCAGCGAAGAAGCGGCTTTCCTGGCGCCATTCATCGAGCGCGCCAGCCAGGGGCAGATCGTGGTGGTGGCCGAGATCCGCGCCGCGTTCGAGCAGCGCGTAGGCCGGCGCACGGCACCCTCCACCATCTACTACCTGCTCAAACGCCATGGCTGGCGAAAGCTGGCGCCCGACCGAGTGCATCCGCAAAGCAGCGCGCCGGCACAAAAGCGCTGGAAAAAAAAGGTTGCCCAGGAAGTTGGCTGAGTTGCAATCCCGGCCGTGGCGCGGGGTGCCGGCACATGCCCCGCTGCGCGTGATGTTCCAAGACGAGGCGCGCTTCGGGCGCATCGTGGACATGCGCCGCTGCTGGTGCCCACGGCCCTTGCGCCCCGTGTGCCGGGCCATCGTGAGCCGCCAGTACACCTATGCCTACGCCGCGGTGTCGGTCGACGACGGACGACTCGACACGCTGGTGCTGCCTCACGTCAATGCCGAGTGCATGCAGCTCTTCGTCGATGAGCTCTCCCGCCGCCATCGCAGCGAGCGCGTCGTGCTGGTGCTCGATGGCGCGGGCTGGCATCACCAGGCCGCGCTGCAGTGGCCTACCAACGTGCGCCCACTGCACCTGCCGCCGTATTCGCCCGAGCTCAACCCCGTGGAGCATCTATGGGATGAACTGCGCGAGAAGCACTTCCACAACCGCTTCTTCGACACCCTGGAAGACGTCGAGGAGCACTTGGCCACCGCACTGGCCGGTCTTGAACGCGATGCCCTACGCGTTCACTCCATCACTGCGTGGCCCTGGATCGTTGGTTCACTTCCAAATTGAAATTGGAATAACGGTACTTTGTTGAAGCAGGCACGTCGATTGCTGTAAGCGGTTTGGGAGGTCATTGCCATGACTGCTCCACGCCCATGCCCACCGGCGCCTGGACCTCTTGAAGACTACGCCAAGAGGTTCGATGAGCTGTTCCACACGCTGGCCCAGCGACGCAGCTTCCGGGCGTACCTCACTGGGCTGCTGCTGCCGCACGACCGCAACAAGACACTCACAGCGCTGGCCGGTGCCGAACCGGTGGTGCAGGCCCAGGCAGCGGCAGTGCAGCGACTGCAATTTTTCCTGAGCGAGGCCGATTGGGATGCCCAGGCCATCAATGCGCAGCGCCTGGCGTTGATGGCCGAGCAGCCGATGCTCGCCTCACATGCGCGCGGCGTGCTC
>NZ_KE387223.1:46409-47930 GCF_000430725.1 Azohydromonas australica DSM 1124 | reverse complement strand
AAGCAACCACCCCGCAGTTCGCCCTGAAAACCGGTCGGACCCGGTTGCCTTTCAGCAACCCGTCCTGGAAGCACATCGCGTCTACAGCACAGCGGCACCCGCGGTCTGCATGCCGGACAGTCGATGATTGACCACTTTCGCACGCAGGCGCTGGTACGGAGCATTCAGCGTGCCGTGCAAGTCATCGATAAGCACTTCCCGCGGCTGCTGGGCCTGCGTATTGATCGTGTCGGCTTTGCCATGGTCGCCCAGCAAGGCAGCTTCGGGCACCGTACCGTTCGCAGCGACACGGGCGCGCATGACTGGAAGTCAGTTGTTTCCCGGCACGGCTCCAAGCTGGCGCAGGATGGCCGCCAAGTCCAACCAGACGTTCTCGCGCCGAATGCGGCCGTCCTCGGCCATGTCGAAGATGTGCAGCAGGCGAAAGCTCAACCGCCTGCCGTGGCCCGGGATGCCGAAAGGCATGCCCGGCGCCGTGCCTTCCCACAGGCTCTCGTCCACCATGAAGTCCGGACCGTAGTAGCGCCGCAGTGAGGTGACCTTCTCGCCGTGCAGATCGGCGAAGAGCGATTCGTAGAACGCGTGCGCCGCCTCGTGCCCGTGCACCGGTCCGGTGGGCGAGCCCACCACTTCGTGCTCCAGTTCTTCAGCCATGGTGCTGAGCACCCCGGCCACGTCGTCCTCGGCCTCGTACTGGAAATGGCGGTCAATCATGCGGTCGAACTGCTCGCGCGTCAGGGCATTCATCGCTCACTCCTCTGGGGTGGATCGGCGAAGGACACAAGCCCACAATGAGACTTACGTCTCCTTATGAGACATGTGTCTCATTGATAGATCATGCCTGCCACCAAGTCAAGTGCATCCGCCCCTCGAGTTGCCGCCGCCGAGCCGGCCGCTGCAGTGTCACCGACGCCTGTGGTCGGCGGCGATTCGCAGGGCCGAGCCAACCAGCGCCGGCGCACGCAGCGTGCGCTCATTGAGGCCGCGCTGGCGCTGCACGACCAGGGCCTGCAACCCACGCTGGCCGAGGTCGCCGAGCGGGCGCTGGTGTCACGCGCCACCGCGTACCGCTACTACGCCTCGGTGGAGGCGCTGCTGAGCGAGGCCATGTTCGAGCGTTCGGTGCCGTCGCTGGCACAGCTCTTCCAGCCCGGGATTGACCTCGTGGAAGCGATCGGCCGCGCCGTGCGTCACTTCAACCGCCTGTTGTTGCAGGACGAAGCTGCGCTGCACGTGATGGAGCGCTCGTTCATGAGCGTGTGGCTCGACAACACCCCGGACACACGGCCACCGCGGCCGGCTCGGCGACTGCAGTACATCGCTCCCGTGGTCGAGGCGCTCGCGGACGAGTTCTCGCCTGCTGCCCGCCGGCGCCTGGTACAGGCGCTGGCGATGGTGGCGGGGCCGGAGGCGGTGTTGTCGCTGCGCGATGTGGCCGGGGCCAGTGTGGAAGAGGCGCTGGACGCCAGCGCCTGGGCTGCCATGGCGCTGGTGCGGGCGGCGCGTGCAGAGGCCACCGAG
>NZ_KE387223.1:0-45214 GCF_000430725.1 Azohydromonas australica DSM 1124 | reverse complement strand
CGCTGCCTCTGGAAATCCTGCACCGGCCCGGACGTCACTGGTGCCGCTACCATGGCGATGCGGCGTCAAGCCGGCAACTGGGTGCCGTTCACACCCCTACGCCGTCCACACAGTGCTCACCGACAACGGTACCCCGTTCGCCGAGCAGCCGCGCTACCGCGGCGGCATAACTGATCGCATGGGCGGCCATGTCTTCGAGCGCGTGTGCTGGGAGCACGACATCGACCATCGGCTTACCAAGCCGTATCACCCGTGGACCAATGGCTAGGCCGAGCGAATGAACCGCACGGTAAAGGAAGCCACCATCAAGGCCTTCCACTACCCGGACCTAGAAGCGCTGAAGGCTCATGTCCTGGCGTTCGTGACGGCCTACAACTTCGCCAAGCACCTTAAGGCATTGCGATGGCGAACGCCCTTCCAGGCTGTCTGCGATGCATGGACCAAAGAACCGTCAACGTTCAAAGTTGACCCGCACCATCTCATCCCGGGACCAAACACCTAGCGGCCATGGGCGATCATCATGTTTCAGCCACAACGGTGAACATCAATCCCACGGTGCTTCTTGTCGCCGCTGCGCAATCGCTCAAGCCAAACCAAAGCTGGGAGTAGATGAGTTTATTAACCACTCTTGATACTGAGTTCCGAAGATAACTTTCACTTGAAAAATCCTTCGGCAACGCCATAACGGCGTAGCCATTTTTAATTCGTCGTCGACGCGTCGGAAGTGGATATTAAGAGGGTGTAGACAGAATCAACTATGAGTGGCCAGCCTGCTCACGAGAATCTGTGCTTCAGCGAGCCATACCCAGGCCGCCGAAGTTGAGGACTTGCGGTCATGGTGCATCACCAGGCGACGGCACCGCTCGGTCCAAGCATGTGTGCGTTCAACGACCCACCGCATGGGCAAGGGAACGAAGCCTTTGGGAACGACGCTGCTTGCCTGGGCGCCACGTGTGTCATGGAAGACATACGCCTTGCCGTTGCCTGGATGTCGAACTACCTGCACATCAAGCCCGTATTCAGCCTGCAGGGCTTGAGCGCACGGCCCACTGTAGGCGCCATCGACGAACAGCGTCTTCAGCGTCGGCACCTTGGCACAGGCCTGCGCCACAACATCCGGTGCGCCATCACGGTCCTGGACGCTGGCTGCGGTGACCGTCACAGCCAGCAGCAGCCCCAGTGTGTCCACTAGCATGTGGCGCTTGCGGCCTTTGACCTTCTTGGCTCCGTCGAAGCCTGCTTCTCCACCCTGGGGCGAATTACGCGTGGACTGCGAGTCGAGCACCGCGGCACTGGGCTGGGCATGGCGGCCAAGACGCTCGCGCCACTGTTGCCGCAGTCTGTCCTGCATGGCTTCGAAGGCGCCCTGCGCCGCCCAGCGGCTGAACGACTTGTAGAGCGTGGTCCAGGGAGGGAACGACTTGGGCAACAGCCGCCAGGCGCAGCCGGTACGCAACACGTAGCAGCACGCGTCCACCAGCGTCCTGCGCTCCAGCCGAGGCGGCATGCCACGGCCGCCGGCCGGGTGCTCGAACAAATCGGCTACCAGTGCCCACTCCGCGTCGGTGAGGCAGCAGCTGTAGTCCCGCCCGGTGTGCTCACGACGGTGGAGCTCCGTGTAGCCGTAGCGCTTGGGCGAGCCTTTGGACTGCCCGGGAGGGACGGCGCGTCGGGTCGGCTTGATCCTGACGATGCCGGCCTCGTACAAGGCCCGACGCACCGTCATGCTGCAGACCTTCACACCGCAGCGCTCCTGCAGCAGCTGCGTCACCGCCTCAAGCGTCGCGCCAGGGTGCTCGAACGCAATCTCGCGCAGTGCCAGCACGTGCCCTTCGTTCAACGAGCGCGGTCGGCCACCAAGGTTTGGCTCACCTGCCCGCGAATCCTTCTTGGCAGCGCACATACCGGCCTCCAACGACCTGCACATGCGAGTCGTGGCAATTGGTAGGCCGGTTGAATCTGTCTACACCCTCTAAGATAACTTCGCTGAACTGCTTGTCTAATTTGCAACTTTATTGGATCGTATGACAATCCGCTTTCGAAGATCGGCTCTTCTTTTTACAAATTTGTTCCGCATCCATATCCAGCAGCCGGAAATTGCAAGCAAGCTCAGAGACATTCCAAAGAGTATGTTCATTGCACGGGTGACCGTGCCGCCGTAGTACCCCGTATGTAATGGATAGAGCCAGCTGTAGATGCGGGCAGCTGCATTGGCTTGGAAAATGTTATCTGCACGCAAAAGCTTGCCGTTGTATTGATCGAAAAAGACAAAGGTACGTCCGAGCTGATGCGCTTCTCCAGGCAGTTGCATGCGTACGGCCACTGCGGCCTGCGGATGGGCTGGCATCACGATCCTTGTGACGCGGCCCTCTGGAAACGTGGCCTTGGCCTGCATGACCATGGTGTCGAGCGATGCGGCTTCCCCGGCATTACGCGAAGAAACTGGCGGGGCCGTTGACGGCCCCTTCCCGGTCAGCGTGGCCAGTAATGGTTGCGTGACAACGTCATACAGCGCCAGTGCGCTGCCTGTGGTTGCGATCACAACAAGGAAGGCTCCAACCAGGACGCCAGCGAGCTTGTGCACGTCGAACCAGACGCGCACGGGTGAAGCTCCCCACTTGATCTTGAACGCTTGCTGCCAGCGGCCGGGCTTAGGCCACCACAGCCATGTGCCAAGACCGATCAGGACGATGGTGGCCAAGCCGGCCCAGCCAAGAACTGCTTTTCCGATGTCTCCTGCTATCAAGTTGATGTGGAGGTCGGTGAGAAAGCCCAGCAGCGAGTCGTGCGTGTCGCGCACACCGAGGATCTGCCCGCTGTACGGGTCGAGGTAGGCCCGCATGCGGCTGCCTGCGTACCAGGCCTCGGCCGCATCGCCTGGCGCGGTCGGCAGGACGATGAGACGAATGGTGTCTCGGGGCCGGGCTTCGCGCGCGCCGGCGGCCAGCGTGTCGATGGATACCGCCTCAGGCTGTGCCTCCACCTGGCGCAGCGAGGGATTGAAGGCGGCATCGATCTCGCTGGAAAAGGTGATGAAGGCGCCAGTGCCGCCACTGACGAGCAGCAAGCCGGCCAACGCCAGGCCCAGGTACCGATGCAACCATGACGCAGCCTTGCGCATACCGTCCTTGTCTCACAAATGCGACTGATTCTCATTGTAGTTTACATCGCAGGGCGGGTTCGATAGCATCGCTGACTGCTTTCGCTCGGGAATGGAGTCTTGCCTGCCGTATGACGCTGCGAATCCGCAGCGGCTGACAGGGCCGGCGCCGCACAACGGCACGGCGACGCTCCAGCAAGCTTCGGCATCGACAGGCGGTGCCGCGGCCCCATTCCATCACCTCGACGACTGCTGCGTCACGGCAATCGTCATCCGCCCTTCCCACTCTCGGGTTCGCCGCGTGCGGCCTTTGGGGTGTTCATTCACCGTCAGGACGTTTCGCGTCCGAGTCTTCAAAAAATGGTTTCCAGCAAAAAGAAGATCGTTCTCGCCATCGGCATGGCGTTTGGTGTATCCGCCAGTGCACAAGACGCTGCGGACGGCAGTGCAACACCGGCCATGACGCTCGGGCAGATTACGGTTCTCGGCCAGGCGACCGGTCCGCTGGCGACCCGCAACGTGCTGACCTCGGTGGACGTGCTGCAGGAAAGCAAGATTTCCACGCAGGTAGTCAATAACAACTGGCAGCTGTTTGGACAATTGCCAGGAGTGATGCTAACGCAATATGGCCAAGGCACGACGTCGGGAAAGATCTCGATGCGCGGCTTCACCGGCGAGGGAGAAATAAATGCCGTCAAGCTGCTGATCGACGGCGTGCCCAGCAACACCAACGACGGGATGATGCCGTACCTCGACCTGGTGCCGCTCTTGGATATCCAGTCGATCGAGTTGGTGCGGGGCACCAATGATCCGAGGTATGGGCTTCACAACATTTCCGGTAACGCCAATATCGTGACGAAAATTGGCGGCAATTACCGGACCGCCCGGATCGGTTACGGAAGCTTCGCTACAAGGGATCTACAGGCGGCCGTGGGCATCGACGACGGTAGCTTCTCGCAGAATTATTCCATCGCTTATCAGAAGACCAATGGCTACCGTGACCATTCGGATGCGGAGAAATTCAGCTTTGCAGGAAAATGGTTCTATTCGCCTGATGCGGGCAACAGCCGTTACGGCCTGATCGTGCGGCACCACGAGGTGACGGCGGACGAGCCGGGCTTCCTGACACTGGCCCAGTCCCGCGCCAACCCGGATCAGTCGCCGCCCCACAACGCCACCGACGGTGGAACGCGCCGCATGAGCCAAATTGCCCTGCAATCGGAAACCGATCTGGGAAATCAACTGTTCTGGACGGCGCAGCTCTACAACAACGACATCGACGACCACCGCTTCGTGACCTTTTCGGGGGGTAGCCGGCAACAGGAACGCATCATTGCCGAAAATCATGTCGGTGCCTCCACGACGTTGACGTGGCGTCCCAAAGCAACGTCGGCCGGCCAGTTCACGGTGGTCGGCGGGCTCGATACTGAACGGCAGAATAACGAGAATCAACGCTTTTTCACGGTCAACCGTCTGCAACCGTCACAGGACCGAAATCAGCAGTTCGACCTGAATACCGTTGGTGGTTTCATCCAGGGCATCTACAAGCCCATTCCGGCGCTGACTATCACGCCGGCCTATCGGGTTGACAAGCTGTCCGGCAGCTTTACCAACGCACTCACTAATCGTGTTTATGACATCAACGATTATGGGCTGATCCGGCAGCCGAAGATTTCCGCCGTCTACAAGTTGGACAATGCCTATTCGGTGTACGGCAATTGGGGCCGGACGTTCCAGGTGGGCATCGGATCGGCGACTTACAAGATCAACCAGACCAACGATCTGTCGCCTTCCATCAACACCGGATGGGAAACCGGCGTCAAATTCCGGCCCCTGCAATGGGTCGAGGGCCGCATTGCGCTGTGGCAGCAATATGCGACCAATGAAGCGCGCCGAAAGATCAACGATCCGAACAACAGTTCGGAGGATATTGGCGAGACGCGGCGCCGCGGGATCGACCTGCAATTGAACCTGCAACCCACTTCGCGGCTTGGGATTTGGGTCGGCGCGGCCGTGCAGCGCGCCATCATCATGAAAGCCGACGCGGCCTCGATTGCCACGCAGGGCAATGAAATCGATCACGTACCGCACCTGCTTTACAACTTTGGTGTCGATTACAAGGTGACGGATGCGCTGCGTCTCTCGGGATCGGTGGCCGGACAGAGCAGTTACTATCTTGATCGGCTGAACAATACCGGCAAGTTTGGCCAATATTTGCTCGTGAACGCGTCCGCCGCCTACAGCATTAACGACAAGGTTGATGTGGAGCTTCAGGTGCGCAACCTCGCGAACCGGTATTACGAATACGTGTGGCATGACGGCACGCAATCGCTGCATGCGCCAGGTAATCCGCGCAGCGTCCACCTGATGCTCACCGGCCGGTTCTGACGCCGGCAGGTGTCCCCCCGACACCTCCCGAACCATGACGAAGGACGGAAACACGATCATGAAAGCAACCCAGCGCCTCCTGGTGGCAGCCCTCGCCACGTCGCTGTGCGGCCTGGCCCAGTCCCACGGCATCTGGTTCGCCCAGCGCGCAGGCAACCTTGCGCTGGTCTATGGGGACGGCGGCGAGGACCTGGACGTCGTCAAGCGCCTGCCCAAGCTCACCTCGATGAGTGGTCTCAACGCATCGGGCCAGCCGGTGGCGGCGCCACTGGTGGCCGAGGGCCGCATGGCTTTCGTCGACTTGGCGCAAAAACCCGCCGTCCTTACCGCAGTCATGAACAACGGCCTTTGGACGCGCGATGCCGCGGGGAAGTGGCACGGCAAGGGACAAGATGAAGTGCGCGATGCCGCGGTCAGCGGCCGCTACATGAAGTACGCAATGCACTTGGTCGCGCTGCCTGCTGGAGCACTGGCGCCTGCGCCTGGACTGGCTCTGCAGATCGTCCCAGTGGGGGCTGCGTTTCCGAAGAACATAAACGAGCCGCTCACGGTGCAGGTGCTCTTCAAAGGTAAGCCGCTACCGCGCGCCAAGGTTTGGCAGGACGTGGTGACGGACCCCGATGCACAAGCGCTGGTCTGCGACGCTAACGGCCGCATCACGCTCCCGGTACGCAACCAGGGCCTCAACGTTCTGAAGGCAGAGCATGAGTCCGCACCTGTCGACGTGGGCAAGGCCAGCATGACGCACCATTTGGCAACGCTGAGCTTCATGCTCGAACACGCGCCGGAGTAACCGGCATGGCGGCCCCGCCTTCAAAACGGGGCCCTGCCAGGCCGGCGGCGCCATTGGCAGCAGTGGCGGCAAGCTGGCCGTCATGGCTGATCGCATGAAGGACAGCTCCAACGACTTATGTGCACATGATCGCCGGGCAGCAAGCCGAGCCGTTCCAGGCGGCTTGAAGCGGGCACCGCGTCAATCGCGGCGCGAGGAGCGCATGAACTCGAACTCGAACACCGCCAGCGACGCCATCTCGTCGAGCAGCCTGTTGACGCTCATACCGCGCTCCCGCGCCACCTCACGCAGCTGACGAGCCTTCTCGGCGGAGATCCGCAAGGTCAGGCGTGCGGACTCCTGCGCTTCGATTGCAGGCCTCCTGCACCGGGCATGCCCACCCCAGCGGGCAGATGCTGCTGCCGATTTCACCGGGCCGCCCTTCAATCGTTGCCGGCGGCTTCTGCGCCGCCGCACGTGTGGGCCGAGCACAAGCCGTACAGCGTCAATGCATGCTCTCGCAGTTCGAAGCCCATGCCTTCAGCGACGGCGCGCTGGCGCTCCTCGATCGCGGCGTCATGAAACTCCTCCACGCGCACGCAACGCACGCACACCAGGTGATCGTGATGGCTGCTCTGCCGCAGCTCCGGCGTTGCGCAAGGGGGTCAGCGGGTCGCGCAGCTCGTGCGCGAGCATGGCCAGGAACTCGTGCATGCGCCGGCTTGTGTGCTTGAGTTCCTCCATGCGGCGCTGCTCGGTGAGGTTGCGTGTGATCTTGGCAAAGCCGCGCAGCATGCCGGTGTGGTCATGCACCGTCGTGATGACGATAATTGGCCCAGAACAGCGTGCCGTCATTGCACACGCGCCAGCCCTCGGTTTCTGCGCCGCCCGTGCGGCACGCTGTCCAACTCGCGTTGGGGCACGCCTGCGGCCACGTCCTGCGCGGTCAAGGACATCGAAAAGTGCCGCCCGACCACCTCGTCGGCCGTGTAGCCCTTGATGGCCCGTGCACCCGCGTTCCAGGTCAGCCCCCGCCCTCGAGGTCCAGCATGAAGCTGGCGTAGTCCTTGACGGCCTCTATCAGCAGCCGGAACTGCTCCTCGCTGTGGCGCAGCGTGTCTACCTGGCGCTTGCGCTCGGTGAGGTCGCGCGTGACCTTGGCGAAGCCCATGAACCGCCCTTGCGGGTCGTGCAGTGCCGTGATGACGACGCTGGCCCAGAAAGTGCTGCCATCCATGCGCAGGCGCCAGCCTTCCTCCCCGAAGCGGCCCAGCGCCGTGGCGCGCTCGAGTTCCTCACGGGGCAAGCCGCGGTCGATGGCCTCGCGCGGATAGAACACCTCGAAGGACTGGCCGATGATCTCGCTGGAGCTTGGCGGGAGCCCTGCTTGCTTGAGATGGAGGAACCACTGGAGAATTTCATGACAAGCCTTTCAACGTCCATGCCCAATGCAGACGCACTGCAACCGTTTATGCAGCCCTATGTTCGCCTGACGCAACGTAACATGCAGTTGTTCGCGAGTTTTTCGGCATCGCCGGAAATGGTGAGCCTGTGGCTGAAAAACGGTCAAAAAATGTTCAGCCAAGCCGTACAGGGGACCGCCTCGGGCAAAACGCCGCAGGAGCCGCGAAAAATGATTGAGCAGGTCCAGGGAAATATGTCGGACGTGGGGCAATCCAAAGCCTTTGCCAACCTCCTTCAGGGTCTGATGCAAAGTTACCTGCAGTTCCTGACCGATCTGGCCCAAACCAACATGGCGGCGCTGAGCCAGATGCCGACCCAAATGATAGAGCACTTGCAGCAGACTGCCCTCAACGGTTCGTCCGCCGCTGCGGTACCGGAAGAGCCACCCGCACGTGCCACGCGCAAGGCGCATTGATCCAGCAGACCTGTGACAAGGGTCGTAAACGGCTGGCGCGGGCGCTTCGGATGGCCCCAGCCCAGGGGCTTGGGAGGGGTTCAAATGAGTCGTCTAGCAGGCTGACATCCGCAGCAGGGTCCTCCCGAAAATGAACAACCCGCCGATGGATTGCTCCACGGGCGGGTTGCCAGCCATCTTGGCGCAGAGAAAAACAGATTCGGTATGGGGTTAGCCCCTCAGCATTCCGGTCTGAAATCGCCTTGCCATCGGGTGACGGCTTGAATCTATTCCGTTGCGCCTCAAGAGCAAGGATAGAGCACAGGGGCAGCAGGGAATCAAAAACTACGTTCGGCCCGGCGACTCAACCCAAGCGCCGCCCCTGCTGACTGTTTTCCGGTTTTGGCGAGCCGCAATTGAAAATATTCATCCTGAGTCGGCCAGCGCGCAGGCGCGCCTGTCACCAGTGCAGTACGCTGTGCTCAGCCGCGACGGCGGCGCAGTTTTCCTACTCATCCAGCGAAGGAGTCGGTGATGTCCAAGCGACAACGTGGCAACAAGGAACCAAAGAAGCCCAAGCAGATCCGTCCGCCGCCTGTGCCCGTGTCGGCCACGCCGGGGCTGCCACGGGCCCAGCCTGATCGGCTCAAACACAAGTAAGCGCCCCGGGGTCGTGCACAAGCCGTGATGCGGCGCGCGCCCCGCGCGGCTCCATCCATTCAACTCCAGCCGTTGCAGCGCATGGCCCCTGACAGCCTGCGCGCCTACTTCGCGGCTCAAGCGCCTGCTGACATCCCCAATTGGTTCCGGCCGGCCCTGGTCGAGCCGTCCCTGCCCTCGTTGCCGGAGCGCAGTTCGGACGACAGGGACGACAACGCTGCCGTAAAGGCCTGGTCGGACCAAAAAAGCCAAGCCCATCTGCGGCGTGAGCGGTACAGGTACTTTGCTTGGCGCTGGTACTACGGCGATCCGATGCTCGCGCACAGGGACAGGCGCATCTGCCTGCAGCCGCACAGCTGTCAACGCCGGCGACTTTTGGTTCTTCCAAGTTTCGTGTGACGAAGGCGTGTCGCTCAGCTCGGATGCAGCACACGGATCCGAAGCAGGTCGAGCTTCGCCCGTCCGTACATCTGCCTCTTCAACAACTTGAGCTGGTTGATTTGCCCCTCAACTTGGCCGCTGCTCCAGTGCATGACGGCGGCAGCGCGCTCCGCGTCGTGGTCGATCAGCAGTCCAGTGGCGAAGCGCCGCAGCTCAGGCACCGCGCACCCACGGAGTTGCGCCAGCCAACGGTCGAACATCGCTGCGTCATGGTGCGGGGACAATATTCCGAGGAGCTCCCGTCCAAGCCGGCGGGCCTCGGTGATGCCGGCGTCGACACGGCACAGCGCGGCGACGAAGTGCAGCCGGTAGTTTCTCGTCTGGGCGTCTTCCTCTCGTTCGGGTTGTCTGCTCCATCCCAGCAGCCAGCCGCGGGCGCGTCGGGCCGAGGGCACTGCGGTGCTCGCCGCAGTCGTCGACGGCGAGCGCAGGCCCACGAACGCCGCCGTGACCGTCGAGCGGCCCCCGGCAAAGCCACGTTCGCGCAACTCGCGCCACCGCCCCGTGGCGTTGCGCATGCCCTGGGCGGCGCGCAGCCGCAGGTAGGGCCGATGCGCGTCGCATGATGGTGCGGCCAGTGGGCCGTGGCGCGCGCTCTGGGAAGCCGTCCGCTGAGGACGAACATGCGCACTGTCTTGCGATTGAGCCCCATGCCCTGGGCAATGGCGTGGATCGTTTCGCTGGCGGCGTGTCGGCGCACGACCTCCTCGTAGCGGCCAAGGCGCACTTGGCGGCGCTGGGCGCTCAGTTGCTGCGCTGTAGTCGGTCTGGGCGGTGACGTGTCGTTATTCAATGGCGACAAGGCTGGGGTCAGCACTCCTTCCTCGCTCACCAACCGGGCTGCCTCACGCAGTCTTGGCGCCAGGCGCAGCAGCAGCCGCTCCAGGGCATCGCGCAAATTGCCCATAAGGTGCCACCGGTCAGCTTGCCTGGATCGCCGCCGCAAGCGAGCGCGTGACTGCTTCCGAATACGGCCCCGACCGGTCCCGGGCGACGATGGAGATACCCGGGTGCGCGGCCAGCCACGTATCAACTGTGCTGCTGTCGCGACCGGTCAGCAATTCCAGCGGCTTGCGCAGCTCCAAGTCCACCACAATCGTGCCGTAGTAGCGCGAGCGCGTCATCGCCCAGTCGTCGATGCCGACGACCCGCGGCTCGCTGTCAGGGGCGGCGCAGCCGGCCGCACGCATCTGCCCCAGCAGCGCCGCGCCGCTCAGGCGCATGCCCAGATGGGCAGCCAACCGCGCGCCGGGCTCACCGCCCAGGGCGTAGCCCACAAGCGCATGCTGGCGGCGTAGCCGCCACGTCCGTCGCTGCCGGCGGCCGGCCAACGGCTCGATCGGCTCACTGAAGGAAGCAGTGCGCTTTTGAGCTTCAAAGGATTCCTGCGGCGGCGTGGGCTGTATGTCGGAAACGTCGCCGTAGGGAAGCAGCCGCGGCTTCGCGGTCGTGGCCGGCGAGGTGCGGGCCCTGGCAGACAAGACCACCGACGCGGCGCGCGAGATCAAGAGCCTCATCGGCGACGCCTTGATGATTCACTTTGGCGTCGTCGAAGAACTTTCGCAATTGCTTGTTCGCAACTGCAGAATTTGTTGCCTACTGCACCAATTGCATGAAAGACCTGACAACCGCGGTTTTTAAAAATTGAAGACGATGCACAACCCCCTCACGACAATGCCAGGCTTACGTAGATGAATCTCTCACTTTATGTCTGGCTGGCAGTTGTCGTATGCGTACAGTTGATAGCTGCAGCCATTGAGTACAACGCAATCCGAAACCAGGTGAACGGAGCCAACGGTCTTTTCCTCTTCACTGCAGGCGTGCTGAGCGTTGCCAGCCTGCCCGTCGGGGGAGTGATCATCTGGTCTTTGGAGAGCTGGCGCCTTGCACTGATCGGTGTCGCCGTCGTTGGTTGCAGCGCGGCGCTGTTGCTTTATGGCCTGCTCAAAGCACTCGACCGTCGCGCGCGTTCCGGGATGCAGTCCGGGTCGCGTCCGTCTCGTTAACGGGGCGACAGGCTCGTTGCGATAACCGAGAACTTGAAGGTTGCCATGTACCTGGCTAAGCAGAGGATGCGAAAGACCTCCCGGACATTGGCGAGCGGTACATCACTACATGAAGACCGGCAACGAGAGTCTTCTGGGTGGCAAGATGCTTAAACTTGTTGCCCTCAAGGAGATCGAGCGGCAACACGGGATAGTCGCCTTTGAAACGTCAACGATTGCCTTTCTCGAACAGGATGGTCAGATCTTTGTCGGTGGTTGCTTCGCACGCCTTGGAGCCGTGAACGGCCGGTTGGCCCGCATGGGCCCCTGCTCGGTTGCTTCGCCACAGCAGCCGGCTCCCGCGCAACTGCGGCCCCGGTGTCCAAGGCCTGCGCCAAGTGCCGTAAGCCATCAAACGGCTCACCTGACTGACGCCAGCGGCAAGAACAGTGTCTGCAGCGAATCCGGCAGCGCGACGAAGCCGTGATGGCGGTAGAACGCCACCGCTGCCTCCTCCTTGGCGTCCACCATCAAGGCATAGGTTGCAATCTCGGCGCGGGCCGCGCGGTGCAGCGCGTCGGCCAGCAGCGCCCCGCCCAGCCCCTGCCCCTTGTGCGCATGGTCCACGGCCAAGCGCCCCATGCGCACGGCCAACACCGTCGGGTATCTGGGCAGCTTCTTCGCTGCAGCCGACGGGAGGTCGGCCAGCAGCAGGCTCGCTGAGGCCAGTGTGTAGTAGCCCGCGATGCGCTGCTCATCGGTCCTGGCCACGAAGCACGCGGCCACCCGGCGGCGAATGTCCTGCGTCACCTGCTCGCGCAGGTAGCGGTCCAGTGGTGCAGAGCCGCTGGCAAACACGCTGCGGTCGTGCGCTGCGGCGTCAAGCGGCACGACGCGGTAGGGCGCCGAACTCACTCGGCGTCGCGCAGCAGGCGGCGGCGCTTGAAGGCACGCTGCAGCGCCGGCGCTGGCTCGGGCGGCGAAAGCAACGCCTGCGCGAAGCACTCCTGGTCAGCCAACGCCAGCCGCACCACTTCCGCCTGCTCAATGGCGTGTTGCGCGGCGTCCTGTACAGCGGCCACCACGAAATCGGTCATGGTGCGGCCCTGGAGCTCGGCGGCGCACTTGAGCATGGCATGCAGCTCGGTGCTGATGCGGGCTTCAAGGCGGGCAGTGGCGGTGGAAGTAGCGGCAGGCATAACAGATCCTTTCAACGCAAGGAAACGGCAAATTGCCGTACACGTTAAAAGCGATCCCGCGCGTTGATAAGCACCTTACTCAAACGGCGATATTGACTCCAGTCAGCGACTTCACGTACTCGCTGGCTGCGCAACAGAGGGCATCACCCGGCTGGCCGCACTGTAGCGGCCACCTCGCCCTCATGCCTGGAGCCTGCGATGTGCGCAGCGATCAGCAAGCCCAGGGATAGCCGCTGCAGGTCGCGCTGAGCATGGCGCCGAAGGTGCTGTCGAACTGCGCACCGCCCTGGACTTGCGGGCTCGGGCTGATATAGCCCCAGGACACCACACTGGTGAGCCGGTTGGCCAAGTTGTCCTGCGTGTAGGACGACAGGCCCGTGTAGTCCTGGCGGAAGTTCAACACCACCGGGCCGCCGCTGGAGCCACCGGTCATGTCCGAGCCCCAGGTGCCGTTGTTGGTGCCGCCGTTGTTGGCCATGCTCTCCACGCGGTGCATCTGCGTGCCACCGTCGAGGTTGGCGGGGTAGCCCAGCACCGTCATGTGGCGCCCGATCAGGGCCGGGTACAGGTAGCCCAGGTAGCCTGTGTAGTCGCCGATGCGCCGGCCTGCGCCGTTCTTGTTGAAGACAATCAACGCCCAGTCGCCGACGTTGGGCACCCGGCCGCCACCAGTGAGCCAGGCGCTGGAGGTGCGTGCGCTGGCCCAGCTGCTCCAGGTGCCGAAGGGGCGCGTTTCGGTGGTGCCTATGCGGCTGTAGCCCGGCACGAAGGTGAAGCTGTTGTACCAACCGCTGGAAGCGCCGTTTCCGTTGTGCACACAGTGGCCTGCGGTGAGCACCACGCCAGGCTTGATCATCGAGCCCGAGCAGATGTAAGCGGCGCCCGTTTGGTCGCGAAAGAAGAGCTTGCCCACGGTGCTGCTGGGATAGGTTCTGTCCTGCTGGCGCGGGTAAGTTCGCGTGGAGGTAAATTGGATGCCACCCGTGCCCACGGCTTCGGGCACGGCGGTTTCATGCAGGGGTGCGGCCGCCAGGGCGGCAGCGCTGAGCTCACGGTGCTGGACCAGCGTGGCCGCATTGGCCACCGGGCGCTTGCCCGGCTGGTCGGCCTGCACCCCGCGGGAGCTGGCCTCGGCCGTGGCGGCGTTGTAGTCGAAGGCGGAGGCCGGCAGGAATTTCAGCTTGGGCATGGGCGAGCGGGCGCCGACGACCTCCAGGTCATTGAACTCGGCTGCCGCCATCGCCGCCGTGCCCGGCGTGATAGCCACGGACTGAGCCTGTGCGGTCTGGAGCGCAAATGCGGCAAGACCGATGACGGTCAGGGCGAACGGGGCAGCGGACTTCATGGTGTCAATGCCTTTTCTGGGACGGTTGGGTAACGGGCAAGGCTGGGTAGCCTTCCGCTGCGCAACGGTTCAAGGAAAGTTGCTAAGGGTTCCAGGCTGGGCCCCCGAGGCCATCAGGCACGCACGGCTGCTGTCGGACCCTGCCGAGCCATTCACGGCTGTGCAGTTCCGGAGCCTGTGCAGCACCGCGCCAACGTTCCGTGCCCAGCCCAAGGCGGAGCAGCCGCAGCGCGCCGCCGAGTGCCAGCCCTAGCAGGCCGTTGAAGTACCCGGTGCCGGGCCGTCTGTGACCACCTTCGATATCGCCATGTGCAATTTGGTGCGGTTCAGCAGGGCCCATGACGGGCAACGCGGTCTGCCAAGGCGCTGTCGTGGCCTTGGCCGGCGGCCCAGCAGGCCTTTTGTGGCCGTGCTGTCCGACTCACGGACGGACTCCTGCCAAGCCGCGCAGCCGTGTGAGGTTGTACGCTGCCATGGTCAACGTGAAGACTTGGTCCACCTTGGCCAGACCGCGCACCATCACCTGGCGTATCGGGCCAATGGATTTTCCCCATCCAAAGCACTGCTCGATGCATTTCCTCTTGAGCTGGCTGATCTCGTAGCCAGCGTGCCGCGTGGTGCGGGCGTCGATGGCGCTGCCGCCGCTGCGCTTGAGGTTCTGGGCCACGTGCGGGGTGACGTTGAGAGCGCGGCATTCCTTGACGAAGCCGCGCGTGTCGTAGGCCTTGTCGGCACCCACGGTGATGCGCTGCGTGTCGCTGCACACATCGCCCAGCATCTCGGCCGCGGCGGTGCGTTCGGCCTTGCCGTCAGCCTGGGTGGTGTGCACGTTGACCACCAGGCCGTGCCGGTTGTCGGTGAGGACATGACCCAGGTAGCTCAACAGCGCCGGCGCTGCGTTGCTCTTGCGGTACAGGCGCGACTCGGGGTCCGTCTTCGATTCGTGCGTCTCGTTGCTGCGCTTTTGGCCGTGCCAGTTCTCGAGCGGCCGGTCATCGTCGCTGCCGTCCTTGCGCCGCATGCTCTTGTGCCCGGCCCAGGCTTGAATGAGCGTGCCGTCGACGCTGAAGTGCTCACCCGACAACAGTCCCCGGGCTTTGGCCATCTCCACCGTGGCGTCGAACAGCGCCGTCACGGCCTCGTGCTCGATGAGGCGGTCGCGGTTCTTGCTGAACACCGAGTGGTTCCAGACCGGGTCGTCAATCGAGAGACCGACGAACCATCGGAAAAGCAAGTTGTAGGTCACCTGCTCCATGAGCTGGCGCTCGCTGCGAATGCTGTAGAGCACCTGCAGCAGCATCGCCCGCATGAGCTTCTCCGGCGCGATGCTCGGGCGCCCGCCCTTGATATCGGCCTCGTACATCGCCGAAAAGCGTTCGTCCATCTGGGCCAGCGCCTCGTTGACCCAGGCGCGGATGGGGCGCAGCGGGTGCGACGCCGGCACGAAGTCCTCCAACCGCACCGTCGTGAACAGGCTCTCGTTGTAGCTATCGGCTCCCCGCATCGTCGTTCTTCTCTTTCGTCCAGTCCCAATGTTCGCTCAGGATGCGACTGCCTGAGCGAGGTACTTCAACGGCCTGCTAGTGCCCAGCCGTCTTGTCCGCGCCTGCAGCGCGGCCCATCATGGGCGGCCATGCACCTGTTTCTCAGCCACCAGAGTTGCAGCAAGCCGCGCGTGCGCCGCATTGCCGAGGGCCTGCCACCGCACGTGAGCTGGTGGCTGGACCAGGACGAGATGCCGCCAGGCTCGGTGTTCCCCCGGCACATCGAGGAGGCCATTGCGCAGAAGTGCGATTTCCTCATCGCCTTCCTCGACGAGCGCGCCCTGGACAGCGAATGGGTGCGGCGCGAGATCGCGCTGGGGCTGAGGCGCGAGGCCGATCTGCAGCGCACCTTCGTCATTCCCGTGCTGTTGCAGGACGTCCGCGCACGGCTGCACGAGCTGGACTTGGCCGAGCGGCTGTACCTGCCGGGCTGGGAAGAAGACGACGATGCGCGGCTGGCGCAGGCACTGTCCGCGCAGCTCTTCGCGCTGGCCAGCCGCATCATCGAGGGCCTGCGCGGGCTCGGGCGCCGCGGCATGCTCGATGCCTTCGCCGCGGAGCTGACGGCCTGGAAACAGGCCGCCTTCCAGTGGCGCGCCTCGCTGGGCAACAGCATCGCGGTGCTCACCACGAACCAGGCCGCTTTTGACCACGTGCACGAGTCGGTGGCGGCCTACAACCGTGTAGCTGACGTGTTCATCCCGCGCCTGGCGCTGCACCGCGACCGCATCACGGCCGCCTGGGCCTCCTACCGCGGGCTGTGCGAGGACACGCGCGAGCTGGTGGGCCGCATCGAGCAGGTATACCGCGGCGAAATGTACCGCCTCAACGAGATCCACGAGCTGGTGCACGCGGCGCTGGTGGCGCCGCCAGACGCTGGCGCGGTGGCCGCGGCCGACGCGAGGCGCCGCGCCATCCTGGCCGAGGCTGGCGCGGCGCTGGACCAGCTCTCCGAGCGCGCCACGCGGCTGCTGGCGGCGCTGGAGCGCGAGATCGCCTGAGCCAGGGCACAGCGTAGCAAGCGCGAAACGCGCTCAGGAGCAGCTGGTCGTTTCATTGCGACGTTCGAGGTCGATGCTGCGGGTCCCGTTGCTCAGCCGCATGCCGGAGGCGCCGACAAAGTCGCCCGTCCAGCGGTCGCCGCCCTGGACCGTCAGGCTGTCAATGCGTGTGGCGGGTATCAATGGAGTGCCCGGGTCGAAGGCCACGGTGCCGTAGTTCGACACCACTACCGCCAGCGTCGCGACTCGGCGCCCGGAGCTCGTGATCTCGCAACCCGTGGACGTGGAGCCGGCAAAGGCGGTGAACTTGTAGCGGCGACTCGCGTCGTTCACGTCCACCCATACACCCGTGGTCAGATCGGGGAAGAAGTCGTTGAACAGGTGCAGCTTGCCGTCGTCGGAAACCAGTTCATTGACGGACGCATACTGGCCACTGAAGCAGTTGCCGATCGTCACCCGGCGCCCTTCGACCCGGCCGGAAGCGTCGGTGCAGTTGGGAAGCTCCCCGCTGGCCTTGATGGCGTAGCTGGTACCGAAGAGCACGGCAGCGGGCACACCGGTGTTGGGGTCCGGCGGCGCATCCACCGCCAGCGTCAACGCGCAGGGTTGGCCGCCGCAGTCCACCGGCTGAAACCCCATCGCTTGAGGATCGTCCTGGAAGTACTGCCCGCCCCCGGTGCCCAGGAAACCCACGACAGCCGACTCCAGCACCCCGCCGCCACAGCCCGCGAGCAGGGCCATCGTGATGGCCGCGGCACGCTGGCGCCACTGGACCGTGCAAGGCCGAAGACGACGCAGACAGGGGCGATCTTGTTGCGCGTGCATGGCGGTCCTTCGCAGGAAAATGAGACCTGCAAGCATGCCCAGCCTCAACGCCGCCGACCAGTGCCGAACGGCACGTCGGCATTGACAAGCACAAGTCTCGCCAACTCGACATGGGCAACCTGATGCGGCTGTTCGTCGCACCAGGCGTCGCGGCAGCCCGTTGCGTTCATGGGAGGTACTGAGTCCCGTGACGGTGCCGATGGCGACTTCGCCCGGATACCAGCCCGGTGGCGTTGTTTGTTCAGCGCACGGGTGGCACGGCTGCGGCGCTCGCCGGCATGAGAGCGAACATCACGTTGGCGTTGCGGATGCCGCTGGCGACCTCCTGGGGGCCCTGCCAAGTCTCGACCGGGCCGCCGTCCAGCCAGCCTCGGTGCTCGTAGCGCAGCAGCCGGCCGTCATGCGTCAGAGCCAGCACCACGCCTTCGCCTGGGGAGCAGATCTGCGCGAAATCAGCCCAGCCGCTGCCCACATCGGCGTGCTCCTGCCACCCCAGGCCGCCGTCCGCAAAGCCCAGATGGCGGTACCAGCGCAGCGTACCGTCAGGCAGTACGCCATAGATCACGCCCTGGCCGGCGCCAAACACGCGCGCGAACTGCGTCCAGCCTGAGCCCACCGCATGGCCACCGCTCCAAGCCCCGGCGCCGCCTTCCAGGAACGCGCCGTGGCGGTACCAGCGCAACGTGCCGTCAGGCTCGATGCCGTAGAGCACACCGTCGCCGCCGGCAAAGACATGGCTGAAGCGGTCCCAGCCACTGCCCACGTCCTGGGGTCCCTGCCAGACGAAGCCGCCATCGTTGAACCCGTCATGCCGGTACCACTTGAGGACGCCGTCCTGCGCCACCGCGAAGAGCGCCGCGCCGCCCGCGGGCACGACCTGGCGGAACTGCGCCCAGCCCGTGCCGCAAGTGCGGGGCCCCATCCACGCGGCCGCCTCGCCCGAGCGCGCGGCGCGGTGCGCCAGCCACACCAGCTGGCCGTCGGCAGCGACGGTGTAGAGCGTCAACGGCGTGGGCACCAAGCCGACAGGGAACGTGCCGATGAACGGCTCGGGCTCGCGCACGCTGGTGTGCCCGTCTTCCGAGCAGGCGATCACGCCGCGCTCGAAGCGCTGCTTGCGGCCCGCGCCGTCCGCCTCCTCCGGCGCCACTGGGTAGCCCAGCGCGCTGCGCTCCCAGCCCAGGCGTGCCCAGTGGGCGCGGATGGCGCCGTAGACCTCGACGGCGCCAGTGGCCGCCGTCCAGTAGATGGAGGCCTCGGTTGCTCCTGCGAACTGCAGCGCGCGGAAGTGGTTGAAGCGCCCGAGGCCGTCGGGTGTGGCGAGCTCGTCGGTAATGGGGTAGCCGTAGCGCTCGGCGCCCAGCGCCAGCCAGCGCTGGGCGATCGCACCGTGCACTGAAAACGCGCCCGTGTCGGGATGCCAGGCGATGAAGCCGCCGGTGAAGCGCTGCAGCCGCCCGGTGCCGTCGCCCGTGGGCGCCTCGGCCGCCAGCGGCGCCCCCAGGAAGCCGCCCTGCCCGCCCAGCCGGCGCCACTTGACGACGATGGCGCCGAAGACCGGGATGCCGTTGACGCTCTCGGGATGGTCGGCACGGCGGATCACGTCGCGCACATAGGGCCACCAGGGATGAGCAGGATCCTCGCCCTGCCCCCAGGCCGGCCCACGCCCGCTCGGCGCGAACCACTCGTCCACCACGGTGGCTTCCTGCTCCAAGTTCAGCGCCGGCCAGGGCTGGCGCATGTCGGCCGGCGGGTAGTAGTAGGCGCTGCCCTCGACCACGCCCGCCGTGAGCCGGTGGCACAGGCGCGGCTGGTACTTGTCATGGGCGATCTGCCAGACATGGCACAGCTCGTGGATGAACAGCTTGCCTGGCGCCGGGTACGGGCCTTCGACATGCGTGGCGGGGTTGTCGTAGACCTCGGTGCCGAGGTTGACCAGGATGTCGCCGCCGATGGTCGGCATCACGAAGGCGGCACCGCCCAGTCCGCTGAGGTTGGTCAGCACGACACGGTCCAGCGGCAGGGTATCGCCGTACACCCGCCGCGCCAGCTCGCGCTCGGCTTGATCCATGGGGCGGTGCCTGATCAGCGCTGCGGCAGCGCCGGCGCCGGCCAGGAAGGCCGGCACGACATAGGTAGGGCCGGCGATGAACAGCGCCGGCCCGATGGCCAGGATGCCTGCCAGCGGTGCGGCGCCCTCGAACAGCGAGGCCGCAGCATCGGCCAAGCCCTCGCCCACGTCCTCGACCACCTCCACGGCGTCGTCCACCACGTCGCCGATGTCGTCCCAGATGCTCATGCCAAGCCCTCCTGTTGGTGCTGAACCGGTTGCACGCGACCTGGATGGTGGAGCGGGATCGACGTGCTGGACATCCCAGGCAACGAGCAGAGGAGCCGGTTGCGGCGTACAGCGTCATGCCTGCTGCGTCTGCGTCAATGCGGGCTCCGCGGTCCGACACGACAAGATGCCGATGTGCCAGGCGGAAAGACGCCTCCTGCCGAATCAGGACGGAATCGTGAACCGTATGGTTCGAGCAGGAATTGAGCAAGCTGTCCGCACGGCCGTAACGCAAATAACCACTCAAGGATTGGGGACCGCGGGCCATCGAGCACTTGCTGGTGCTGCTGCACCCTGACGCGCCCGCCGTTGCCCGCTCGCGGCGATCTGTACAGCACCGCTGCTGGTTATCCGTGCCAAGTCCGCATCGAAAGCGGGCGCACCGGGCGACCGAAGTGCCGCGTGATGCTCAGCGGCAGTGTTGCTCAAGCAGACGCCGTAGTTGTTCCAACCCGAATGGTTTGACCAGAACGTCATCCATGCCGGCGTCCACGCAGCGTTGGCGGTCCTCGGGCAGCGCGCTGGCGGTGAGCGCCACGATCGGTGTGCGTGACCAGCCAAGCGCGGCTTCCTGCGCCCGGATGTGCTGTGTGGCCGCCAAGCCGTCCATCTCGGGCATGTGCATGTCCATCAAGACCACTTGCGGTCGCACCGCTTCATACGCCTGCACGGCCTGCGCGCCATCAATGGCTTGGTGAATCTCCATGTCCAGGGTCTGCAACACCGCACGGGCCAGTTCCATGTTGACCTCGTTGTCCTCGGCCACCAGCACACGGCGGCCCGCAAGGCTTGGCACGGGCATGGGGGTCGGTGGAGCCAGTGGCTCCTGTGCGGGCGCTGCTGGCAGGTCCAGCACGAACCAGAACTCGGAGCCTTGGCCCGGCTCGCTCTCCACACCCAGCTCGCCGCCGTAAAGTTGCACCAGGCGGCGCACGATCGCCAAGCCCAGTCCCGTGCCGCCGAAGCGCCGCGTGATGGAGCCGTCGGCCTGCATGAACGGCTCGAAGACGCGATAGCGCTCGGCCTCGCCCAGACCGATGCCCGTGTCGCGCACGGCCACCCGCCAGCACCCACCATCGAGCGCCTTCACGTGCAGTGCCACGCTGCCCGAGGGCGTGAACTTCACGGCATTGGACAGCAGGTTGTTGAGCACTTGGCTTAGCCGCAGCGGATCGCCGACTCGCCAAGCCTGTGTGAGCGCCGGCTCCAGCACCAGCTGCAGCGACAGGCTCTTGGCGTGGGCTGGCGGCTCAAAGAGGGTGATGGCGTCCTGCACCAGTTGCACCAGGTCAAAAGGCACGCGCTCAAGTTCAAGGCGGCCGGCCTCGATACGCGAGAAATCCAACACGTCGTCGATCACGCCCAGCAGCAGCCGGCCCGAGCGCTCGATGATCTGCGCCTGCTGGTGCTGTGCGGGCGGCAGCCGCCCGTTCAGCAGTTGCTGCGCCATACCCAGCATGCCGTGCAAAGGCGTGCGGATCTCGTGGCTCATGTTGGCCAGGAAGGCCGTCTTGGCCTGGGTAGCCGACTCGGCTTGTTGGGCGCGCGCGGCCAGCGCTTGGTTGACCGAGGCCAGTCGCTGCTCGGCCTGCTTCAGGGCCGTCACGTCGGTTTCGGCGATGATGAAGCCGTGCACCACACCATTCACGACATGCGGGACGTAGCTTGCGAGTATGTGCAGTGGAGTGCCGTCCGGCTGGAGCGTGTCGTGCTGACAGTCATGGCGCCGGCCCTGTAGCGTGGCGCGGATGCAAGCTGCCCTCTCGCGGTAGGGCACCGCACCGATCACGTCGATGAGCTGACAGCCGAGGACGTGTTCCGGCTGCTTGCCAAGCCATGCGAGGCAGGCGTTATTGGCAAAGCGGCAGCGCTGACCGGTATCCCAGTACGTGACCAGGCTCGGGATGCTGTTGGCCACCTGCCGCACGAACGCCTCGGCACGCTCTCGTTGTGCCATTTGCTCCATCAGCCGGCTGTTGGCGTCGTTGAGCGCGCGCGTGCGTTCCTCAATGCGCTGTTCCAGGCTCTCGTTGAGTTGGCGGGTTTGGTTCTCCGCGGCATGCAGCCGCAGCAACGCACGCACCGTAGCGACCAACTCGTAGGCCTCAATAGGCTGGATCAAGTAGGCATCCGCTCCACCATCAAGCCCGCGCGTGCGGTCTGCGGCGCTGGTGAAAACAGCTGAGGTCTGCAGCACCATGGTCGTCGGCCAGCGCTGCTTGATAGTTCTGCAAACGTCAATACCGCTGATGTCAGGCAAATGCACGTCCAGCATCACCAGTGCCGGCTGCAACTGCGCCACCTTCGCCAGCGCCTGGGCGCCCGAGCCGGCCTCAGTCACGAGAAAACCTGCCTGCTGCAGCGTGCGGCTCTTGACGTAGCGGGCAGCCTCGGTGTCATCGACGTTCAGAATGAGAGCCGGCGTCGTGCTCATGCGGCACCTGGACGCGCAGCCCTTGCCATGCGCAACAGCGTCACGCAATGTTCTCCAGGCACTTGGTGCCCGGATCTGGTGAAGTCCATGATCATGAGCGGATTGTGGTCCCTGGGTGTAACAGCGCTGCCGGCGCCAACCTCGGTGCCCGGGCCGGTGAGGGCGTGCCCGGCTACACCAGGGGCTGCTAGACGCGCAGAAGTAGCAGCGCTTACTGCGCTGAAGGCCGGGCCGAGGCAGGCTACCGGCACCAACTACCGGACCTCGCTCCCGAAGCACCGGCTGTCCGTTGCATGAGCTATTGACGCTCAAGGCGGAAAGACGCCTCCCGCCAAATTAGCACTGAATCGTGTGGTTCAACCAGGCCTTGAGCAAGCTGCCCGCCAGCTGATAGCACAAATCAGCCACGGGCATCGGCACGCTCATGAGCGTGTACGAGCTCGATCCCATCCGGGCCTTGGTGTGGAGCGCCATCGTCAATGGCGTGATCTCGGTGCCGATCATGGTGGTGATGATGTGGATTGGGCAGTCGCCCCGCCTGATGGGCGAGCTCACTATGACCGTGCGCCATCGGCTGCTCGGGTGAACGGCCACCGGCGTGATGGCCATCGCCGTGGCGCTGATGCTGATGCTGTTCGCGGGCTGAGGCAGCCGAAAGCCGGCCAAATGGCTTTTTGCTCCGGGAAGACGACTTGGTGAACCAAATGGATGCTGCGCAATGCAGATGATCCAGATAACCCACCACCTTTATTAATAGGACTTACGCAACGCGCCTTCAGCTGACGCCGAAGTCCCGCTTCTTGGCACTCTTCAGACATGTGCCATCCGTACCGATGGGGTTTTCAGCTCTTGCTTCATGTAGCTCGATAGCATCTCCTTTTTGATGCTGTAAATATTCTTCTTCAGCGCTCGGGTCAACTCGGACAAGTACATCCAGACCAGCATCGCGCAGCCAATATGATTCCTCTGCGCCGGCCATTTTCACCCACATTGAAAACCTGAAAAATAAAACAACCCGCCAACGGATTGCTTCGAAGGCGGGTTGCCAGCCGTCCTGTAGAAGGAAAAAACGGATGCGGTACGGGGTTAGCCCCTCAGCATTCCGGTCCGAGATTGCCTTGCTATTGGACGACAGATTCAATCTACTCTCTTTTCAGGGGCCAGCAAGACGGCACGTTGAAGGCGGTAGGGTGATTGCTTGGGAATTTTTCCAAACGGACCGGCATTTTCCTAAATTGTGGCGTCTGCCCGATGATTCAAGCCGTTTCCATGACGACGGCGCAGCGTTACCGCGTGGCATAGCGCCGTATCAGCGGCTTCGCCGTCAGTCCATGGACGACGACGATTGATGCCGCCACGGTCCACAGCGTCAGCGACACCTGCGCCTGCGCGGTGTATGCCGAGGAGGAGCAGCCACTCGTAGAACGACATGTCCGGCCTTCCCCGTCCACCTGCACCCGGCGTGCTTCGCGATCCGGTCAGGCACGAGACTCCCCTTCGTTCTCGAGACCGTAGGGCGGCAGGGTCGTCAGCCGCGGGTCGTCCACGGGCGCGCCGATCGCGAAGTGATAGAGCGACTGGAAGGCCGCACCCTGGAAACCCAGCACCTGATGCACCGGATCGTCGAAGAAGCAGCCGATGCCCGTGGCGCGCAGGCCCACGGCCTCCGCCTCCAGGTACAGCACCTGGCCGATCAGCCCCGTCTCCCAGAAGAGTCTTCGGTAGAACCAGGGTCCCTGGCGCCGCAGGCCAGCCTCGAAGTGCGCAATCATCCCCAGCGAAAACGCACCATCGGCGGCGATGCGCTGGCCGCAGCAGAGCTGGGCCGCCAACTCGCGCACGTCCGCCTGCTGCAGCAGGAACAGCGGCAGATCGTCCGCGCAGCCGGTTGGCACGCTCCACGCGTATTCCTTGTAGGTCGCCCGCCGCAGCGGCTCCATGTGGGCGGGATCGCGCGCGAGCATGTAAAGGCCGGGCGTCAGGCCGTCCACCCGATGAACGAACAAGGCCAGATCGATCGCCGGCGCCCAGGGCACGGCGTCCCACGGTGCTGGACGGCGCCCCAGGTTGCGCTCGACCCGCGGCAGCGTGCGGGCCAGCATGGCGAAGAAGCCGTCCACCGGCATGGCGGTCGTGCCGTCGAAGGCCGTTGCGCTGCGCCGCTGGCGGATCACCTGCGCGGCGCTGGGGAGACCCGGGCCAGTGCCCGTGTCCGCCGCCGCCTGTCCCGTGCCCGCGTCTTGGCGCAACTCGACGACGCTGCATGCCTGCTGCGACTTCGAGCACGCCGCCTCCACCTCTTCGATGCCCGCCCATCTCACCGGTTCATCCGGGCTCAAGCGGTTGGCTTTGCCGTGCCAGACGCGGGGCGGCGCGTCGCGCGTGACCCCGCTGTCCAGGCACAGCGGCAAGGAAACCGCCTCGGGCGCTACCAGGCCCACGCCGGCATCGGGCCATAACACGGCGAGGCCGTCGGGATGCTCGCGCTCCGCGCCTTCGAAGTCCTCCGGGCGATCGATGCCCAGCATGGAGGCCACCGTGTCGTCGTCCTGGCCGTCGAGCAGCAGCATGCGCCAGCCCAGCATCCGGGCGGCGAACCGGGCGCTGCCCAGTGCATGCCCGACGTCATGCTGGCAGTAGCGGAACGCCCGCTCGCCGTATTTCCAGGCCTCGCGCCAGTGCACCGAGGCCAGTCCGAGCAGGAACGCGCCGGGCGGAAACACCTGCAGCAGCGCCTTGAGGCTGTCGCGCGGCCACTGCGCGCGCAGCTCCAGCGCATGCTCCCGGGGCGCGTAGTGGTAGAGGCCCGGCGCCGGCAGCAGGCCGTCGACCTGGTCGATGAGCAGGTAAGCCTCGGTCGGGTGCAGGTTGCCGCTCGACGGGTTGATCCGCAGCGCCCAGCGCAGGTTGCCCGCCTGCTTCCAGGCCGAGATCGCCAGCGAACACTCCAGGAAGCGCGAAAGGCTGGCGGCAGACAGCGCCGTGCCCGCGACGCCACCACCAGCGCGGTACAGGTCCTCGTAGGGCGGCGAGGCCGGGGCGTCACCGGCCCGCAGGCGCGGCAAGGCGACGACCGGGGCGCCCTCGTAGCGCCGGAACGGATCGGGCTGGTTCGCCCAGTCGAGGCTGTCGGGGCCCTGCGCGTAGCGGAAGAAGTGATGCTTGGTCTGCTCGTGGTAGCGCAGCACCGTGTCCAGGCCTTCCGGGGCCTGCGCCGCACCCGCCAAATCCTTCTTCATTCCAGCGCACCTTCCACGGCGGCGGCCCGGCGCGAACGGACCGCGCGCACCCGTACCTGGTGCAAGCGGCCGTCGTCGCGCAAAGCCAGCGCCGGACTGTCCTGTACCTCGCCGTCCAGCTCGATGGACATCGGCTCGGTGTCGTCGTCCAGCAGGCCGATCTCGATCCGGTAGGTCGTGCCGCGATAGCGATAGTCCAGCGCATAGCCGGTCCAGTGCCGAGGCACGCAGGGCTCGATGTCCAGCCACGCGCCGTCCTCGTCCACGCGCAGCCGCAGGCCCAGCAGCGACTCGACGAGCAGCCGGTACATCCAGCCTGCCGACCCGGTGTACCAGCTCCAGCCGCCCCGCCCGGTGTGCGGTGCCACGCTGTAGACGTCGGCGGCGACCACGTAGGGCTCGACCTTGTAGACGGCCACTTCCTCGGCCGTGCGGCCGTGGTGCGGCGGCAGGATGAGGTCCGTCACCTGCCACGCGCGCTCCGGGTCGCCCAGCGCCGCGAAGGCCATCGCGGCCCACACGGCGGCGTGCGTGTACTGCCCGCCGTTCTCGCGCACGCCCGGCACGTAGCCGGCGATGTAGCCGGGGTTCGGGCCCTGGCGGTCGAAGGGCGGATCGAGCAGCTGCACCAGCCGTGCCGCGGGCCGCACCAGCCGCGCCGCGACGGCGTCCATCGCCTGCCGCGTGCGCTCCGGGCTGCCGGCGCCCGAAAGCACCGACCAGCTTTGCGCGATCGAGTCGATCCGGCACTCCACGTTGTCGTGCGCGCCCAGCGGCGTGCCGTCGTCGAACCAGGCGCGGCGGTACCACTGGCCGTCCCACGCCGACGCCTCCAGCCGCTCGCCGAGGCGGCGGCGCTCCTCCTCGCAGCGCTGCGCCAACGCGGCGTCGCCCTGGCGACGTGCCAGCGGCGCGAACTCGCGCAGCACCTCGCACAGGAAGAAGCCCAGCCACACGCTCTCGCCCTGGCCCTGGTGGCCGACCCGGTTCATGCCGTCGTTCCAGTCGCCCGTGCCCATCAGCGGCAGCCCGTGCGCGCCGAAGCGCAGGCCCCGCACCAGCGCGCGCGCCGCATGCTCGTACAGGCTGGCGGCCTGGTTCGAGCGCGCGGGCAGGTCGTAGTAGGACTCGTCCTCGGCTGCCAGGGGCCGGCCCTCCAGGAAGGGCACGCTCTCGCCCAGCACGTCCAGGTCGCCGGTGGCCTGCACGTAGCGGCACAGCGCCAGCGGCAGCCAGAGGTAGTCGTCGGAGATGTGCGTGCGCACGCCGTGGCCCGAGGGCGGGTGCCACCAGTGCTGCACGTCGCCTTCGACGAACTGCCGGCTCGCGCAGGTGAGCAGGTGCGCGCGCAGGATCTGCGGGCGCGCGTGCACCAGCGCCATCGCGTCCTGCAACTGGTCGCGGAAGCCGAACGCGCCGCCCGACTGGTAGTAGCCGCTGCGCGCCAGGATGCGGCAGCCCAGCGTCTGGTAGACGAGCCAGCCGTTGGCCAGCAGGTCCAGCGCCGGGTCGGGCGTGCGCACCTGCACCGCGCCGAGCATCTGCCGCCAGTAGGCCCGCACCTCGTTCAGCGCCTGGTGGGCCGCCGCGCTGCCGCGGAAGCGGCGCACCAGCTGCGCGGCCTCGTCGGTGCTGCGGCCCAGCCCCAAGCGGAAGGTGATCTCGCGCGACTCCCCCGGCACCAGTGACACAGGCACCTGGATCGCGGCGCAGGGGTCGAGCGCGACGCCCGTGCGCCCGGACAGGTGGGCGTTGCGCAGGGCGGCGGGCCGCCGCAACGAGCCGTTGCGGCCGATGAACTCGGTCCGGTCGCAGGTGACGGTGCCGGCCCGCCGGTCGGCTTCGTCCACGTCGAAGAAGCCGACCCAGTCGCCGAAGTGATTGCTGTAGCGGTTGCGCGCATGGAGCGCGCCGCTGTCGGCGGCCACTTCCGTGTGGATGTGCGGGCCCGTCCTGGCGCGGCGGTCGCCCAGCACCCACTCGACGTAGGCGGTGGCCGACAGCGAGCGCACCCGGTCGCCGTCGTTGCGCAGCACCAGGCGCGAGAGCTTCACGGCCGCATCGGCGGCGACGAACACCGTGAGCTCGCTGTGGATGCCCGCTTCGTCGTGCTCGAACACGCTGTAGCCGAACCCGTGCCGCGCCACGTGGAGCGGTGCGGTGCCGTCCGGGGCGTCATCGCCCGGGAAGGGCAACGCGGCCGGCTGCCAGAACTGGCCGCTTTCCTCGTCACGCAGGTAAAGGCCCTCGCCGCTCTCATCGCTGACCGGGTCGTTGTGCCAGGGCGTGAGCCGCAGCTCGTGCGCGTTCTCGCACCAGGTGTAGCTGCTGCCGCTCTCGGAGACGACGGTGCCGAAGCGAGGGTTGGCGATCACGTTCACCCACGGCGCGGGCGGACGCTGGCCCGACGGCGGGGCGATGACGTACTCGCAGCCGTCCAGGGAGAAGCCGCCGATGCCGTTGTCGAACAGCAGGGCCGGCCGGGCCGTTGCGGCCACCGGCGCGGTGGGCGCCACCGGCCGCGTCGGCTGCAGCACTTCGACGCGCCGCCCGGCCACCCGCTTGCGCCCGACCTGGTCGGCCAGCGGGCCCAGGCGGTCGGAGAGGACGGCACGCGCCACGGACTGCAGCAGCACCCGGTCCTCCAGCGCGATCTGGTCTGGATGGCGCACAAAGATGCCCCCGGGCCGATCCACCACGTGCGACTCGGGGCTGCCGGCGATGAGGGCCAGAATCTGCTCCTGCAGGCGCTGCCGGTAGACGTCGCGCTCCTCGTTCCAGATCACCAGATCGACCGCCAGGCCCTTGAGCCGCCACCACGCGTGCGCCTGCACCAGCTGGCGCACGAGCTCGATGTTCGAGGCCTCGCCCACCTGCAGCAGCACGATCGGCAGGTCACCCGAGATCGCGTAGCCCCACAGGCCCGACTGCGCGCGCCGGTTGCGCAGCAGCACCGCCGCGGGCGCGCGCAGCGTCGGCTGCGAGTAGACGATGGTGTTGGCCAGCCGCGCATAGAGCTGCGCGTCGGCCTCGCTGGCGTTGAGCTGCCGCAGGCTGACCTGGCTGTGGGTCCACGCCATGTCGAACACGCGGTCCGCCAGGCGCCGGTCCGCGTACTTGCGCGTCAGCGCCAGGCAGGCGGCGCGGTCTTGCGCCGCGCCGTGCACCAAGTCGATGGTCGCGGTCTGCTCGGGCTCCAGCGTGACGACGCGTCGCGTCGCCATTACCGGGTCAAGCACCGCGCCGGCCGTGCCCGACAAGGGCGCCGCATCGAGCAGCGCCGCCGGGGCGGCGAGGTGCCGGCCGCGGCCGATGAAGCGCGCGCGATCGGTCTCGTGCGACGCCGGCCCGGCCGCAGCGCCATGCACCGCCACCAGGTGGCATGCCCAGGGCACGGGCTCCTCGGCGGCACGGGGCCGGCGCGTGCAGAGGATTGCCGCCGGGTCGTCCACGATCTCGCTCTGCACGAACAGCTTGCTGAACGCCGGATGCTGCGCATCGGCCGCGGCGGTGGACAGCACCACTTCGGCGTAGCTGGTCACCTCGATGCGGCGCTGCACGCGGCTCAGGTTGGTCAGGCGCAGGCGGCGCAGCTCGATGTCGTCCTCTGGCGAGACGGCGATCTCGGTGTACGCCTCGATGCCCTGGTCGCGGCGCCGGAACTCGGCACGGCCCTCGGTGAAGATGGCCTCGTAGTGCTCCGGCTGCCCGCACGTGGGCTGGTGCGTGCTCGACCAGAACACGCCGGTGTCCAGGTCCCGCAGGTAGCAGAAGCTGCCCCAGGAATCCGAGGTGGCATCCTCGTGCCAGCGCGTGACGGCCAGCTCCTTCCAGCGGCTGTAGCCGCCGCCCGCGTTCGTGAGCATCACGTGGTAGCGGCCGTTGGACAGCAGCTGTACTTCGGGCCAGGGCGTGTCGGGCGACGCGATGAGGCGCAGCGGCGTCTCGTCCCCCGGCACCGCGGCACGTTCGCCGGCCTGCTCGGCGGCGGCCACGTGGTGGATCGCGACGGCCTTGGGCACGCGCTCCTGCAGCAGCAGCAGCGTGGCGCGCAGGTGCGGGTCCGATTCGAAGCGCCGCTGCATCGGCCGGTCGAGCAGCGCGTAGGCCAGCGCCAGCAGGCTCATGCCCTGGTGGTGCGCCATGTACGAGCGCACGATCGCATGCGCCTCGCCGCGCGGCAGGCGCGATGGCGTGTAGTCCACTGCCTCGTAGTAGCCGAAAGTGCCCGCGAGCCCTTCAGCGGCCAGGCGGCGCAGGTTGAGTGCCGCGGCGGCCGGATCGACCATCAGCGCCATCACGCTCGCGTAGGGCGCCACCACCAGGTCCTCGGCCAGGCCGCGCTTGAGCCCCAGCCCCGGAACGCCGAACGCGCGGTACTGGTAGTTGAGCTGGGCGTCGGTGAGGTTGTAGCCCGACTCCGACACGCCCCAGGGCACGCTGCGCTGCCTGCCGTACTGGATCTGCCGCTCGACGGCGCCGCGCAGGGTCTGGTCGAGCAGCGTGTTCTCGTAGCTGGGCATGACCAGCATCGGCATCAGGTACTCGAACATCGACCCGCTCCACGACAGCAGCACCGGCCGGCCGCCCATGGGGGCGGCCTGGCGGCCCAGCGTGAACCAGCTCTGCTGCGGGAGCTGGGCCTGCGCGATCGCGACGAAGACCGCCAGCCGGACTTCGGACGCGAGCAGGTCATAGTGGCCCGCGTCGCGGCGGCGCTCGTCCACGTTGTAGCCGATGGCCAGGAGATGGCGCGCCGGGTCGTAGAGGAAGTCCTGCTCCATCTCGGCCAGCGCGCCGGCTCGCTGTGCGAGCGCGCGCAGGGCGCTGCCTTGCGCCCGCAATGCGGCAGCGTCCCACGCGGGCGCAGGCCTGCCCGGTGCGTCGGGCGCCAGCCGCGCCAGCTCGGCCAGCGCTGCCGCGCACTGCTGGACGAGCGCGTCCGCCCAGCGTTGGGCGTCGCCGGTGGCACTCGCGTCCGGGCTGTCGAGCCCCGTGCGAATGTCCACCGCGCAACGGTCCAGGGCGCTGAGCGCCTTGAAGTCGTCGGCCGTGGCTGGCCCCGTCCCGGGCCCGCAGCGTTCGAGCAACGCGGCGAAGCGGGACAGCAGGCCCGTGCCGGCCGCGTCGCCGCAGGCCTCGCGCAGCAGCGCCAGCGTGTCGGCGAGCCCGCCGTGGATGCGATCGGGGCGCGGCGCCTCGTCGGCCAGCAGCAGCAGGCCCGCGCGCAGCGTGAGCAGATGCCCGGCCAGGTTGCCGCTGTCCACGCTGGACACGTAGCGCGGGAGCAGCGGCTGCAGTGACCGGGTGTCGTACCAGTTGAGGAAATGGCCGTGGTGGCGCTCCATGCGCTCCATGGTCCCGAGCGTGGCGGCGGTGCGCTGGATAAGCTGCCCGGTGGTGAGGTAGCCGAAGTCATGCGCCGCCAGGTTGGCGAGCAGCGACAGGCCGATGTTGGTGGGCGAGGTCCGGTGCGCCAGGCGCGCCACGGGCTGCTCCTGCACGTTGTCGGGCGGCAGGAAGTTGTCGTCCGCGGTGACGAAGGTGTCGAAGAAGGCCCAGGTGCGCCGGGCCAGGGCCCGCATCGCCAGCACCTGCGCGCCATCGAGCGCGGACTGCCGCCGTTCAAGCGGCTGGTTGAGCCACCAGACAATGCCCGGCGACGCGAGCCACAGCACCAGCACCGCGAAGGCTGACGGCAGCGCGTCGGGGCGCCAGGCCACCAGTCCGGACGCCACGATGAGGGCGAACGCGGGCGCCACCCCCATGCGGCGCGCGGTTTCGAGGAGGTCCGTCGCCGCGGACCCCGCGCGGCGGCGCGAGGCGTCCGAGGACGGCTGCCATTCCAGCAGCCGCCGCTTTGACAGCACCAGCCTCCACACGGTCCGGAAGATCGCATCGAGGCTGATGGCCGTCTCGTAGGGCAGGCAGGCCAGCGTCAGGAGCGCCTGGGCCAGGCTGCGCAGGGCCTGCGGGACGATCGAAGCCAGGTGCTGCGCCACGCGCAGTTCGGCGGGCTTGCGCACGAGGTCCACGAGCAGGCCCAGCAGCGGCGGCAGGACGAGGACGGCCAGGGCCGCCAGCGTCCACAGCCACGGCGGCTGCAGCACGGTCCAGCCCAGCACGAAGGTCGAGGTCAGCGCGAGCGGCACCAGGCTGCGCCGCAGGTTGTCCACGATCTTCCAGCGCGACAGGCCCGACAGCGGGTTGCGCACGGACATGTCGCGGGCCTGGGCCGGATCGAGCGTTTCGCTCACGCGCAGGTGCAGGCGCGGCAGCAGCCAGCCGGCGATCTGCCAGTCGCCGCGCATCCAGCGGTGGCGGCGCTTCACGTCGGCATCGTAGCGGGAGGGCGACTCCTCGACCAGCTCCACGTCGCTGAGCAGCCCGCTGCGCGCATAGCAGCCTTCGAGCAAATCGTGGCTGAGCACGAGGTTCTCGGGCAGCCGCCCGCCCAGCACGTTCTCGAAGGCATCGATGTCGTAGATGCCCTTGCCGATGAACGAGCCTTCGCCGAAGAGGTCCTGGTAGACGTCGCTCACCGCGCGCGTGTACGGGTCGATGCCCGAGTCGCCGCCGTGCAGCCGCCCGTAGCGCGTGCGGTTGGCGGCGGCCACGCTCACGCCGACCCGGGGCTGCAGGATGCCGTAGCCCCGAAGCACGCGGCGCGCATCCGGTGCGCCGCCAAAGCGGGGCCGGTTCAGCGGGTGCGCCATGCTGGCGACGAATTTCCAGGCCGAGTCGCGCGGCAGCTGAGTGTCGGTGTCCAGCGTGATGACGTAGCGCACGCCCGCAAGCCGTGCCGTGTCGCCCACGACCAGCGAGAAGTGCTCGGCCGCGCCGTCGCGCAGCAGCGCGTTGACCGCGGCGAGCTTGCCGCGCTTGCGCTCGTAGCCCATCCACGCGCCTTGTGCCGCGTTCCACAGCCGCGGCCGGTGGAAGAGGAAGAAGCGGTCGCCGGCGTCGGCGTCGGCGTCGGGCTCACCGTACTTGCGGTTCAGGGCCTCGATGCGCGAGCGCGCGCAGCGCAGCAACGGCTCGTCGTCCTCTCGGTGCTCGGCCGGTGCATCGTGGAAGTCCGTCAGCAGGCCGAAGCGCAGTTGCGCGTCGCGGTTGGCGAGAAAGCGCACCTCCAGCGCGTCGGCCAGCTCGTCGATGCCCTCTTCGGTGTCGAGCAGCGTCGGCACCACGACCAGCGTGCGCGATGCACGCGGGATGCCCGCGGAGAAGTCCATGCGCGGCAACGGTCTGGGCGGGATCACCAGCGTCGCGAGCCAGTTGACGAGCGACACGGCCAGCTGGCTCGATGCGATCAGCACCGCGAGCCCCGCGGCCAGCAGCCAGACCCCGGGATGCACGCTCGTGAACGGCTGCGCTGCACCGGCAGAGGCCCACCACCAGGCCGCCACCGGGAGCACGAGGCTGGCGCCGGCGACGGCACCGGCATACCACGCCAGCGGGTGGTTGGCGATGCGTCGGCGTGCGCGCTCCAGCGCGCCGGGCCGCGTGCCGAGCGTGCGCTCCAGCCGCGGGCGGCCCGCGTCGACGAGGTAGTAGCCCACGTGCATCTGGCAGGCCCGCTCCGGCTCGACGAGGTAGTCGGCCTTTTCTGCCAGCGCGACGGCTGCGCGCGCAACCTCGATCTCACGGGTGCCGCCGTCGCGCGCGATCCGTTCGACGGCATGGCGGTACGCGTCGCGCGTGGCGAAATCCATGCGGCCATACACGCCGGCGGGGTCATGACGCAGCGCGCGCTCGACGACGGACAAGCCTTCGACGAACTCGCGCCAGTCGGTCGAGCCCAGCAGGCGCAGGCTGCCGATGCTGTTGCTCACCGACACCTGGTCCATGGCCTGGTGCTGCGCTTCGAGCTGCACGAGCTGCTCGATGGTCTGGTGGCTCTCGGCCAGGCGCTGCTCCACCCAGCTCAAGGGCAACGCCAGCGCGGCGCTGCGGCCCTGCAGCCGGCGGGCCAGCTCGGCCACGAAGGGGGCCGTCATCGGCGGGTCGGAGCGCGCCATGTCGGCCACGACGAGGATCAGCCCCTTGGGGTCCTTGTCGGCCACGTCGAACATCCGCTCGGCCCACTGCGCCGCGAGTTGGCTTTCGTCGCGGCTGCTGGCCACGCGCACGGCGATGCGGCGCAGGTTCTCGATCAGCGCCAGCCTGAGCATGATCGGTATCGCCCAGAGCTCGCCCAGCAGCAGGGGCTGCACGCCCTGGTATGACGCGATGAAGCGCGTCAGCGTGCCGCCCGCGAGCCGGCCCTCGCCGTGCGCCACGGACTCGATGGCCAGGTCGTACGCGCGCGGCAGCCCCGCGCTGGGGCCCGTGCGCAGGCGGGGCAACTCGCGGCTGTAGCCCGGCGGCAGGTGCCGCTTGGCGATGCGGATCTCTTCCTCGATGAGGTAGAGGTTGTCGAGCAGCCACTCGCCTGCCGGGGCCGTCCTGCGCTGCGGCCCTTCAGCCTGGACCAGCACCGTGCACACGCCGATCAGGGCGCGCTCGTTGTCGGCCAGGCGCGGCAGCAGCTGGTCGGGTGTGCGCATCAGCACCGATTCGTGGAGCGTCGCAAGGCGCCTGCCGTGCTGCTCCATCTGCTCGCCGGTGAACAGCTCGGCGCGCAGCGGTGCCTCTTCGTTCGGGTCAGCGCCGCCCCATTCCCGTGCCCGGCGTCGTCTGCTCAACGAGCGGGCCGGGGAGAGGACCGCATGCAGCCAGGTCGTCGCCATCACAAGTTCTCCAAGGAACCGCCTCAACAGCGTCGAGCGTCGGCCGACGGAAGAGCAGTGTAGGCACCGCCACGGTGTCGCGTGCGCTCTGGCGCCGGATGACCCTTGCGTGCGCCATCGCACAGACGCGCCTGCCGCGAGCACCCCAGCATGTTGGTTGAAGGCGCACCGGGTACGTGGGCCCCCTCATTCGACAAAGGAGCAGATGATGTCCAAGCGACGACGCGGCAACAAGGAAGCAAAGAAGCCCAAGCAAGAGCGTCCCCCGCCGGTGCCCGTGTCGGCTGCGGCCGGCGTACCGGCGGCGCTGCCCCCGAGGTTCAAGCGCAAGTAGGCTGCTGGCGCTTCCGTGGGCAGCCTGCCGCCTGCGCACTCAGGCGGCCCGACAAGGCCCCCTGGGCAACACGACGGTGAAGATCGTCCTGCCGTGGTCCGAGTCCACCACGACCGTGCCGCCATGGGCCTGCGCCACCTGGTGCACGATGAACAGGCCCAGCCCCATGCTGCTGCGTTCGGGGTTGAGTTCACTGTTCACGCCGCGGCGCAGCGGCTCGAAGAGCTGCTCGATGCTTTCCGGCGGGATCGTCGGCCCCGGGTTCTCTACGGACAGCCTGAGCTCGGCCTCCGTGCCGTTCAAGGTCACCCTCACCGGGCCGCCCGGCTCGCCGTAGAGCGCGGCGTTCGTGACCAGGTTGCTCACGACCTGCTTCATGCGCGAGGCATCCCAGTTGCCGCGCGTCGCGCCGTCCACGGCGAGCTCGATGCGGCAGTGGGGCAGCGCCGCCTGCTGCACCTGGATTTCCTCCCGGCACACGAGCGCCAGATCGAGCGGCGCCGGCCGGACCACGAAACCCATGTCGAGCACGGTGCGGCTGTAGTCGAGCAGGGCGTCGATCAATTCCTTCATGCGCGCGCTGCTGCGCATCAGTTGTTCGGTGGGTCCGCTGACCGGCGAGCCCTCCCCCAGCTCGGCAATGCGCTGCGCGCTCAACAGGATGGCGTTGAGCGGACCGCGCAGGTCATGACCCAGCACGGCCAGGAACACGTTGCGCCAGCGCTCGACTTCCCTGGAAAAGAAGTCCACCGATTCCGTGACGGCCTGGTCGATGGCCTTGTTGAACCGAATGACGTCTTCCAGGGACTCCGGACCCGGCGCATGCGCCTCGAACCACCGCTGCAGGACGCCCGAACGCAGGGCACGGTACTCGGAGACCATCTGCTGCATCGTGAACCCGCTCGTGGCACGGAGCACCGCATGGGTCTGCGCCGCCGTATGCCCGGCGCCCGCGGGCTGGATCGCCCGCCCCCAGGCCGTGGCCGCCTGCTGCTGCGGACTTTGCGCCGTCCTCAGGTCCTGGACGATGGCCTGCAGGATCTGCTCGGAATGGTCCCGCAACGTGGTCCTGCTGGCGCCGGCGGCCGCTGGCAGCAGCGAGGCGGCGAAGGCGTCCCACGACGCCAGGATCACGGGCATGTGTTGCTCGATGAAATCGGCAAGACGCATCACGGGCTTCCTGGTCGGCTCGGCTTGGGCGTTTCCATGGCCGGCAACGCTCGGTTGCTGCGGCATCACGGCTCCACTCGGTAGTCCGGAAAAAGGCTGCCGGCAGCTTGCGTGCGTCAGGCGCGCGAGTCTGTGCACCAGCGCACAGACCGCTGCACAGCAACCGAGCATGGTGTCCATCCGGACAGTCCATCAAAGCAGACCATGAATGCCATCACGCGCTTCAGCGTGTCGATCCTCGCGGGCCTGGAGGCCTTGTTTATGGCCTTCGGCCAGCCGGATTGGGCCGTGGCGTTGTGGGCCGTCGCCACGGCACCGGCGCAAGCCGCCCACGTGATGGGGCCTCCACCCGTGGCCGGCGTTCCTCATCACCAGGCACCCTGAGCATGAGCCGCACCGTACGCATCCAAGGCATGGAGACAAGCTTCATACCGCCCTGGGAGAGCAGTCACATGAGCACTTCAGTCAACCATTCGGCGCAGGGCCCTGCCGGCCCCGAAGCTGCCGACCTGGAAGAACAGGCACGCCTGATGGCCACGCTGGGCATCCGCCACGAAGGGCGCTACTACCACTTTCGCGGCTACCGCTATACACGCCTGGAAGATGCCGTGGCCTACGCGCACCTGGTGGGCACGCGCGCTGCGCGCATGCTGCCCGAGGACAACCTGCCCGACCGCTCCTTCGACGACGGCGGGGAGCCCGGGGAGCCGCCGACCGCCGCGGACACCACGCTCATGCAGTCGCTGGGCGTCTCCTTCGAGGACGGCCGCTATGTGTACGAGGGCTTCCACTACGACCGGCTGGCCGATGCGGTGGCCTATGCCCGGTTGCGCCACTTACACGAGAGCTGATCCGAGCCCTGGCCGGCGCCGGCCCAGCAGCGTGTCGTAAAGAAGCCGGTCGGCCGCATAGCAGCCGCAGGCGGCCGCCTCCAGGCCCGGCCGGTCGAGCACCAGGACTTCCCCCCGGTGATAGCGGATCAGCGCGCGCTGCTGCAACTCGCCCGCGGCGTGGGTGACGCCCTCGCGTCGCACGCCCAGCATGCGCGCCAGGAACTCGTGCGTGAGGTGGAAGCTGTCGGCCCGCGCGCGGTCCGCGCTCATCAGCAGCCAGCGGGCCAACCGCGGGCTCACGAGGTGGAAGTGCGTGCACGCGGCCGTCGTCGCCAGCTGCATCAGCATGATGTGCAGGTAGCGATCCAGGGCCTGGTGAAGCGCCTTGCCAGGCACCAGCTCGTGACGGAGCTGGCCGGCCTTGATGCGCCGCGCGGCGCCACTGCCCTGTACCAGCGCATGCAGCGGCGTAGCGGCCGCGTCCAGGCCCCAGGGGGCGCCGACCATGCCCTCGCAGCCCACCATGCCCACACCCAGCTCGCGTTGGCCATCGAGGGTCGCCACCAGCGCGACGAAGCCATCGAGCGGAAAGTAGACGTGGCGCGCCGGTGTACCGGGCGCGTACAGCAGGGTCCCGGGCTGCAGCTGGACCGGCTCGCACAGGGCCAGCAAGCGCAGCCGGTCGCGCTGCGGAAGGCGCGCGATGAGCAGGTTTTCCGTCTCGGCCATACCGCTGCCTCATGCCCTCCCTCAGCCCCTGCGCGCGCGCAGGGCGTCCAGCCGCTTGCAGTCGTAGGCGGGATGCAGGTACTCCGGCGCCACGGCGGCAGGCGAGGCCGCGCGGATGCGCAGGGCATCCAGGCCCGGCAGCCCGCCGGTGGCAATGTTGTCCACCTTCATCGAGTCCAGGTTGTCGGCCGACAGCAGCGGCTCGCCGGGCAGCAACCCCATTACGGCCGCCTGCAACCGACCAAGCCCCTCGGGCAGCCCGATCACCAGCCGCTCGTGGCCCGTGCAGCGCCCGGCCAGTTGCACCAGCTCGGCCAGCGTGTAGACCGTCGGCCCGGCCACCTCGAAGGTGTGTCCCGCGGTGGCACCGTCTTCCAGGCAGCGCACCAGTGCCTGCGCCACGTCCTGCACCCACACCGGCTGGAAGCGGGCCTGCGCGCCTGCCAGCGGCACCGCTGGTGCCCAGCGCTGCAGTCGGGCGAACAGGTTCAGGAAGTGGTCCTCCTCGCCGAACATTACCGAGGGGCGCAGGACGCTCACGTCCAGACCGGAAGCCTTCAGCGCCGCCTCGCCCGCGGCCTTGGAGCGCAGGTAGCTCGAAGGCGCATTCGCCGCGGCTCCCAGGGCGCTGACGTGGACGATGCGGCGCACGCCCGCCTGCGTACAGGCCGCCGCCAGCTTGCGTGGCAGCTCCGCGTGCACGTGGCGAAAGCGGGCCTCGCTGCCGTGCAGGATGCCGACGAGGCTCACCACCGCGTCGCAGCCGCGCAGCCAGCGCGTGAGCTGCGCCTCGTCGTGCACGTTGCCCTGCTCCAGCTCGACCTGGGGCAGCGCCATCAGGGCCCGAGCGTGCGAGACGTGGCGCGTGGGCACGCGCACGCAAGTCTCGGCGTGGCTCGTGGCCATGCGTGCGCACAGGACCCGGCCGACGAAGCCAGTGCCACCGAGAATCAGGATGCGTTGCATGAGGGGTTCCTCGGGTCAGTGGATGGGGCCGCGCTGCCCGTCACGCCTGCCGGTCGGCCTAGGCCCTGCGGGCGCGGTTGGCAGCGACGAGCGTGCTGGAGCCCCATGGCGGTTCCTTGGGTCACATCCCGGTCCCGACGCTAAGGGTTGCCGCGCGGCGCGTCGGTGCGATGGCGCACATGGCTGAAGTCGGACAGCCGGGCAGGTCGTCGGTGCGCTGGCGCACCCTGGCTCCCCTCTCCCTATACTGGGCTCAATTCCGCTGAAAGCAGCGCACAGCGGCGAGCCGTCGCTGGCTGGAGCCGTCCATGAGCCCTGACCTCGATCCACGACAGAACCGCCTGCTGGCCGCCTTGCCGGTGGAGCATCTGGCGCGCTGGCTGCCCGCGCTGGAGCCGGTGGACATGCCGTTGGGCGCGGCGCTGTACGAATCCGGCGTCGCGATGAGCGACGTGTACTTCCCCTGCACCTCCATCGTGTCGCTGCTGTACGTGATGGAGGACGGCGCGTCGGCCGAGATCGCAGTCGTCGGCAACGAGGGCATCGTGGGCGTGGCTGTCTTCATGGGGGGCGAAACGACCCCGAGCCGGGCCGTGGTCCAGAGCGCCGGCCGCGGCTTTCGCGTGCGCGGGCAGTGGCTCAGGAACGAGTTCGAGCGCTCGGCGCCGGTGCTGCACCTGCTGCTGCGCTACACGCAGGCGCTGATCACGCAGATGGCCCAGACCGCCGTGTGCAACCGCCACCACTCGCTGGACCAGCAGCTGTGCCGCTGGCTGCTGCTGAGCCTGGACCGGCTGCAGGGGTCCGAGCTGGCGATGACGCAGGAGCTCATCGCCAACATGCTGGGCGTGCGCCGCGAAGGCGTGACCGAGTCCGCCGGAGCACTGCAGCGCGACGGCCTGATCTCCTACCGGCGCGGCCACATCACGGTGCTGGACCGCGCCGGCCTGGAGCGCCGCACCTGCGAATGCTATGCCGTGGTGCGCAAGGAGTACGACCGGCTGCTGCCCGTCGTCACGGCGCAATAGCACCCCAGCCAGGCCGGTCCTCGCCACAGGTCGGGCCGGGGCGTTCGGTGCGGCAGCGCACAGACGGGCTCGATGCCGGCGGACATGGTGGCTGCATGCGCACCAGGCGCGCCTGCACCGAGCACCGCACCGCGGGCGTGCAATGACGCGCCGACCCTGTCGGGCTCGCGGCCCATCGCCCTGCGGCCCTGCCGCAGGCGCACGGGCATGGGTACGCTCGCTCGCGGCAAGTCCATTCCGCACACCACCGAGACCTCATGACGCCATGAAAACGGAGCTGATCCTGATTGCCAATGCCAGTGAAGCGCGGCTGCTGAGCCGCGATGCCATGACCGCGACCCTGAATACGCTGGACAGCGTGCACCGCGCTGCAAACGGCGCCACGCCTGGTGAGCCGCAGCGTGTGCCGGTGAACGTCGGCAGGCCGCTGGACCCCAAGCACCGGCGCATGCGCGACTTCGCAGCGATCGTGGCGCGGCGCGTCGAGGCGGAGTTGGCCGGTGGGCATTTCAGCGCCGTGGCGCTGTTCGCAGCCTGCCCGTTCCTGGGCGAGCTCATGCGCCAGTTCGACCGGACCACGAAGGAAACCTTGCGCAGGGTGGTCGATGCCGACATCTCGGACCTCGACTGGAGCAAGGCGGCACAGCGTATCGAGCTGGAGCTGCACGCCGCGGCGCAGGCCGAGGGCCGGCCCGGCCGTCGCGGCAAGCCGCGCGCCACCTGACGGCCCTGCGAGTGAAGCAAGCCTGCCAGGCATGGCATGGCACACGTCGTCGTAGGGCAAGGAGGCGCGCCAATGGATTTTTCCGAGTTGTTCACCGAAAGCGCGCGGCAGGTCCGGCTCCTGGCCCACGCCAAGGGCCTAGTGTCCTTCTTCGACTACCGCGGTCCCAACATCGACCTCGGCATCGACCGCGATCTCATGCGCTCGGCGATGCACCGGCTGCTGCTGGTGCTGATGGAGTCGATCGCGCATGGCTTCGTCACGCTCAGCGCCGAAGCGGCCGTTGCGGACACGGACCGCTGGCTCGTTACGGTGACCGCCGCCGGCACCGGGGCCTTTGCGCCGGACGACACCCTGGCCTGCGTGCTACAGCGGCATGGCATCAGGGGCGTCGATGTCGCGGGGCCGGACATGCACGCGCAGTGGCAGGAGCCGCTGGCGACGCAGCCGGCCATCGACGTGGCGCTGAGCCTGCACAAGGCGCGGGGCGAGACGGTAGCCATCACATGGCAAGCCACGCTGCCCGCGCGGTTGATCGACGAGCCCGCGCCCGCACAGGCTGACGGGGCCCCGGCCTGGCTGGTCACGGACGTCCCCGGCGGGCTCGGCTCGGTCGATTACAGGCTCAGGCGCCAGGGCTGGCACGTGAGGCTGCTGCCCTCGCTGCACGCAGCGCAGTCCCTGCTCGATGAAGGCTCACCGGCCGGCCCGCCGATGCTGCTGATGGTGGCCGAGTCGGCGCCGACGACACTGGCAGACCTGGAGCGGCTTAGGCAGCTGTCGCCGGCGACCTGGCTGGTCCTGGCCGTGCTCAACGGCTCGCCTGCGCTGCGGGCCCGGGGCGCAACGCCGGTGGATATCCGCGTGCTACCCCTGAGCCGCGCTGAGATCGATGCCTTGGCACGCCACGTCGATCCGCGCTTATCGACAGCCCGCTCTCGCCAGACTTCTCCCGTGCCGCAGTACGGGCAGGCCATGCGCCGTGTCCTGGCCGTGGACGACAACCCCTTCAACCAACTGGTCGTGCGCGGTCTGCTGGAACTGCTCGGGTGCGAAGTCGAGATCGCCGCGGACGGCCAGCAGGCCATTGCCTGCTGCCGCGCGCAGCCACCCGACCTGGTGCTGATGGACGTGCACATGCCCGGGATGGACGGCCTGGAGGCCACGCGGCAGTTGCGCGCGCTGCAGCGTCAGGGCGTGGTGCCGCCTTTCCCCATCGTCGCCGCCACCGCCATGCATCCCGTGCAAGGGCGCCAGGACTGCCTGGCCGCGGGCATGGACGGCTACCTGGACAAGCCGCTGGACGTGCAGGTGCTCAACGACGAGATGCACCGCGTGCTGCCCATGCAGCCGCAGCTGCAGGACGGCAACCCGAAGCGTTGAGATCGAGCTCCTGGCTTGATCAGTCCTGCGGCACCCTGAATGTCAGCGTGACGCTGAAGGTACTGCCCTGCCCCGGGCGGCTGTCCAGCGTTAGCACGCCGCCCATCCAGCTCAACCAGGGCCATTGGAATGCACACCGGGGCGATGTCAGGCTGACGCGTCGTGACGGGCTCGTGAGTCGCCTCTTGCGTCGGTGACCGTAGGCGTTGCCGAAGGTGCGTTGGTGCGCTGGCGTACATCACTGCGTGCCGGCCCGGGCCAGCGTGTCCCTGGGGATGGCATGCCGCTCGCTGTTGTCGGCATGGCGGGTCCTTTCGTTTGCCCGCGACTGCTCTTTCATGACACCCCAACCTCCGCGCAGCGGCACTGCCGCCTGGAGCCCCACCGGTCAAGCCAACCCTGCGACCGAACTCCGCCGCAGCCGGGCGCAGCTCGATCTGGCGATCTCCGCGGCGCAGATGGGGGCGTTCGAGTGGAACGTGCGCACGCAAGCCGTGCGACTCGACGCTCGCTCACGCGAGATCTTTGGCTTCAACGCCACACAGAACACCACGGCCGATGAGGTCTTTTCGCGCATCCACCCTGCCGACGTGGAGCGCATCCGCGCACTGAGCCTGGAGTCCATTGCACGCGGCGTACGGGTGGACGTGGAGTACCGGCTGCAGTTGCCAGACGGCTCGCTGCGTCACGTGGCCAGCAGCGGCGTCATGGTGCCTGGCGATGACGGCCACACCGAGCAGGTACTGGGCGTATTCACCGACATCACCGAGCGCAGGTGGGACGCGGTGCGCAATCAAGCCCTTGTCGAGCTCAGTGACCGCGTACGCGATCTCGACCTGTCACAGGACATTGCACTGGCCGCAGCCCAGGTCGTGGGGATTACGCTGGGCGTGGGCCGCGTGGCCTATGGCGTCGTGGTGGACGCCGGCAACGGGATGGTGCTCGTTGAGCGCGACTGGACGGCTGCAGGTGTCCCGAGCATGGCAGGGACGCACTGCCTGCGTGACGACGGCTCGTTCGTCGACGACCTGGTGTGCGGCGAAGCGGTCGCCATTGCCGACGCCCGGCTCGACACCCGAACTGTGGAGCATGCCGCAGCGCTGGAAGCCCGTGGCGCGAGGGCGCTGCTCAACGTGCCCCTGGTCGAGCACGGCCGCCTGGCCGCCCTGCTGCTGCTCAACCATGCCACGCCGCGCGCGTGGTCTGCCAAAGAAGTGTTGCTGGTGCGCGAGGTGGCCGAGCGGGTACGCGACATCACGCGCCGCAAACAGGCGGAGCAAGCGCTGCGTCGCAGCGAAGTGCGGCATGCGTTCCTGGTGCGGCTGGGCGACGCGCTGCGCGCGCTGGCGAACCCCGCCGAAATCCAATGCATGACCGCCGCGCTGCTGGGGCGGCATCTGCAGGCCTCGCGCGCCTACTACTGCGAGTACGACGACAGCATCGGGCAAGCCGTGATACACCACGACTACACCGCCGATGGCCAGCCCAGCATGGCCGGGACCTACTGGCTGGACGACTTCCCCGCGCTACACCGGCTGCTGCGCCAAGGCCAAGCCGCCGTCGTGCAGGACTCGGCCGCCACGGTACTGTTCCTGCCCAGCGAGCGGGCGCAGCTCATGGCCCTGGGGCAGCAGGCCCTGGTATCGCTGCCACTGCTCAAGGAGGGCCGGCTCGTGGCCTCGTTGACGCTTTGCCAGGACTGCCCCCGGGCCTGGACACCGCTGGAGGTGGCCCTGGTGCAGGACACGGCTGAGCGCACCTGGGCCGCCGTGGAGCGCGCGCGAGCCGAGGACGCGCTACGCCAGTCCGACCGGCGCAAGGACGAGTTCCTGGCCACCCTGGCGCACGAGCTGCGCAACCCGCTGGCGCCGCTGCGCAACGGCGTCCAACTCATGCGGCTGACCAGACCTGGCGACGAGCGCCAGCAGCGCATGGTGCAGATGATGGAGCGCCAGCTCACACACCTGGTACGCCTGGTGGACGATCTGCTCGACGTCGGACGCATCAGTACCGGCAAAGTGCAACTGTTGCTGCAGCCCGTGGAGCTGCAGAAGATCCTTGCCAGCAGTATCGAAGCCGCACGCCCGGGTATCGAGTCCCGCGGCCACACGCTCACGGTGGAGTGCATGGGTGACGATCTGCGGTTGATGGCCGACTTCGAGCGGCTGTCGCAGGTCATCGTCAACCTGCTGTCCAACGCAGCCAAGTACACCGAGCCTGGCGGGCGCATCGAGGTCACGGCGCAGCGCGAGGGCGCCGAGGCGGTAGTGCGCGTGGCCGACACGGGCGTCGGCATCCTGCGTGAGGACCTGGTTCGGGTCTTCGAGCTGTTTTCGCAGGTACGTCTGCACCAAGGCCGCAGCGAAGGGGGCCTGGGCATCGGGTTGGCGCTGGCTCGCAACCTGGTGACGATGCACGGGGGCAGCATGAGCGCCCACAGCGAAGGAGCCGACCGAGGCAGCACCTTCAGTGTGCGACTGCCACTGCTGCTGGAGGGCCCACCGCGGACATCCGCACCGGGGTGGCCGTTGTCGCCAGCCGTGCCGGTCAAGGCAGCCACACGGCACGTGCTGGTGGTGGACGACAACGTTGATGCCGGGTTGTCGCTCGGGGCCCTGCTGTCGGCCCTGGGGCACCAGGTGCGCGTGGCTCATGGCGGCATCGAGGCGCTGCGCCTCGCGCACGAGGCGATGCCCGAGACGGTGTTCATGGACCTGGGCATGCCGTGCATGGACGGCTTCGACGCCGTGCGGAGGTTGCGTGCCATGCCAGGCGGCCAAGCGCTGCAGGTTGTGGCCCTTACCGGCTGGGGGCAGCCGGCGGATCGTCAACGTACGCGCGCAGCAGGATTCGATGCGCACTTGGTCAAGCCGGTGGCACTGTCGGCATTGCAGCAAGTGCTTGGGCAGCCTGACGCGGCTGCGTGTGGCGGGTAATTCCCATTGTCCGCAGCGCACCGAGCCACCGCCCCGGGCAAAGCCCGTGTCATCGAGGAATCACGGCAGAGCTTGCCCACCCCATGCCAGGAAGTGGCGCCATGCAAGCAGTCTTTGACGGGGCCTGAAGCTCGGGTTTCGAAACCGCGCAACGCTTGGCTGACCTGCCGCTGCTCCTTCCCTTGTCACTCGCCTCAGGCCAAAGCTGGGAGAACGGACAGATGCAGGGTCTGCTCAAGCAGAAAGGCTCGGCTGACCGGGATCACCCACCGTCACATGGTTTGGCGTTCCAAGACCTGGGATCCATCCAACAGCGCCGCTGGGGCATCAGGCTGCCGAAATGAAGCAACCCGCCAGCGGTAGTGGCCGCACAAGCGGGTTGCCAGTCATCCTCAAGGTCGAGGCGGGAGCGGTACTTGGTCGGCCTTTCGGCGTCCGATTCTGGCTCGGCACCGCCTCTCGGATGACATCTTCAATCTACGCCTACCCCAGCAGGCCGCAAGGGCCTCTGTGAAGGCAAAGGGGGCTTGGTCGGATGCAAGCGTGCAGTGCCTGCTGAGCACCACTGCAGTCACCGATCGAAGACTTCAGTGCCTACAGGATTTGGCAAGTCTGCGGGTTTTCACTCTCGTGATAGCACGGGTGATGCCGCGAACTTCTTCAGCTTCCATTCGGTCCTCTTCGGTTCCGATGAAAACCTTCTGCTGGCGCAGCTCAATGCACGCACGGCGTGCCCCGGGTACCGTTGTCCAGCCACTGCGCGTACACCGGCGCGTTGCACCAACCGGCAACCACGTTGCTGTCGGGAGATTCGACTTCCAGCCAGCACCGCTCTTCGTACTCAAAGCGCCGCAGGGTGACGTCTTCCGTGCGCCCCGCCGGCACCGTGGTGGTCATAGGGACGGCGCAGGGGCAATGGATGGACGCCCCCACTCGAACTGGCATCAGCGTGCCCAGCTAACCACGGCCCATGTTCCAGCTAGGCTGGCATGATTGCTCGCTCAACCAGCTGGTGTGTTTCCTGAGGGACAGGGTAGCGGGTACTGCGTCACCCACTGCCCGGCCACGGTCTGACTGCGCCAGCGAGCTCTCAACCAGTGACCGAGCCTGGAATGGGCTGGAGCGACAGCACATGAGCTGGCTGACCCGGGGTTGTCGTACTTTTTCGAAATGTATGGAGCCGACGCCTTTTGCAAGCTCTACGTTGTGATGGAACTGGTCTGCACACATGTATCCGGCTCGCTTGATGG
>NZ_KE387222.1:3388-52832 GCF_000430725.1 Azohydromonas australica DSM 1124 | reverse complement strand
GGTCGGGAAAACACTCTATCAGCTCAAACGCGAGATGCTGTCCAACTATCTAAGAGCCGAGCTGCGCAGCCCGGCGGTGCGGATGGTGCTCGTTGCGTAAGTCCTACACTTGTTTCCCGCTGTCTGGAGTGGAATCCAGCGTCGCGTGGCATGGCTTGTTGTTCGGCGGCGACGGGACCCGCTTGACGGCTTGGTTTTGTTTGGTTTGTGTCGGGTTGTGCTACGGCCCCGTGGTTTCCAAACTCACGTGTTTTGCTTGACACCGAAGTTTGCAGCGAGCTTTCAATCCCCCTTCATCAATCGCGCCGGCGTGATGAATTTCTCGAAAACCAATGTCCAGCCCTCTTGCGTTGAAAGCCCTGGAACGGGTGTCATTGTTCGGCAGATAAATTCAGCAGCCGGAGTCCGCAATTCATCGCCATGCCCCGGAAAATGATACCGATACCGGACTCACGATTTGCAACATTCAAGGCGCTGTGGATTTGGAAATAGACCGGCTTTACGGTTCATTTTCAAGGACTGCCGTTCGGGTGCGAATTTGGCAGGCGGCAGGCCGGACACGGCGCGCGGCGGGACCGCGGGATCAGCGCCAGGATCGCCGCACCAGGCAGGTGCGCTGGGTGGCTGCGTGCCATGGTGGGCTTGGGCGGGCGGCTGACGGCGGCAGGCGAGAATCACGTCTTCGATTGCTTGCTGCCCGGTGCGTTCCTGCCCAATGCCCGAGGCTGATGCCGTTTTCCTCATGACTTCGACCCTTCTGAGCCTGGTGGGCATGCCCGGCGCCGGCAAGACCACCATTGGCCGGCGCTTGGCGCGCGAGCTGGGCGTGCCCTTCCATGACAGTGACCACGAGATCGAGCGCCGCCTTGGCGTGCCGATCCGCGAGTACTTCGCGCGCCACGGCGAGGCGGCCTTCCGCGACGTGGAGCACGCTGTCATCACCGAGCTGGCGCGCGTCTGCTCGGGCGTGCTGGCGACTGGCGGCGGCTCGGTGCTGCGCGAGGCCAACCGGGCCGCGCTGCGCGCCGCGGGCACGGTGGTGTACCTGCATGCCACGCCGGAGTCGCTGCACCAGCGGCTGCGCCATGATTTGAGTCGGCCGCTGCTGCAGGTGGCGGACCCGCTGCAGCGCCTGTGCGAGCTGTTCAGCCAGCGCGACGGCTTCTACCGCAGCAGCGCCCATCTCGTGCTCGACACCGGGCATGGGCGCATCGGGCGCTCGGTGCACGAGTTGCGGATGCACCTGGGGCGCCGCAAGACGCAGGCGCCCGCGCACGGGCCGTCGTGCCATCGGCATACCTGATTCAGCACTGCCACAGGCCCGCGCCGGGCTGAGCACCCGGCACTTCCCAGGCGGCACCCAGGCTACGCCCGGGGGAAATGCCCGCTCGCAAACGGCAAGTTCGAGCAGTAAGTCACGGTCTGGCGGGTTGACTGCGCCTCGACCCTAAACACCCCCCTTGCTAACTCACCCACACTCCCGGCATCGCTTTTTGCGAAAATTTGTACCGGCGGCTCTGCTGCCCGGTTGTTGATGTGCTAGGCAATCGGGAGTAGTGCAAGCGTGAGCAGCCCCAAGTTCAAACGCGTCGTCAAAGCCGTGTTGTTGGCCAGTCTGGCCGTTCCCGGCTTGGCCGCGGCCAAGAACACCACGCCCACCGCGACGGACAGCCGCGGCTCGAAGAGCGGCAATGGCAACGCTGGCAGCAGCGGCTCGGCCGGCAACGGCAACTCCGGAAACAGCGGCAAAAGCGGCTCCGCCAATGGCGGCGGCAGCAGCACGACGGGCAGCGGCAACAGCAGCTCGGGGAGCAATGGCAACAGCAGTTCCGCCAGTGGCAGCTCCAACAACTCCAGCAGCGGTGCCGGCAACAGCAGCAGCGCCACCACCAGCAATGGCGGCGGCAACGGCAGCTCGGGGAGCAACGGCAACAGCAGCTCCGCCAGTGGCAATTCCAGCAGCTCCAGCAGCAGTGCCGGCAACGGCAACAGTGGCGCCACCAGCAATGGCAACGGCAACGGCAGCGCCGGGAGCACGGGTGGAAGCAGCGGCAGTGGCTCGGCGACGCCGGGCGGCACCGCCGTCTGGATCGGCGCGACCTCGGACGTCACCTACGCCCGCGACACCCTGCTCAACGCCGTGGCGGCCACCGACTACTACGGCCTGGTCAGCGGCAACGACAGCAAGGGCATCAACGACCTGGGCCTGAGCTGGGGCGACGGCTGGACGCTGGTGGCCAAGGACAACGTCGGCAGCAGCGACGACGTCCGCGGCACCTGGCAAAACATCGCCTTCTCGCTGGATGCCGGTGCCGGGGGCTCCAGCGGCTTCTGGCTGCTGACGGGCTCCGGCGGCAGCCTGGCGTCCGGGCCGATGCGCCTGGACATGGTCGCCGTGGTGAAGTCCAGCACCAACTACGCGCTGTACTACTTCGAGGACGTGCTGTTCGACGGCTCGGCCATGGGCAGCTGGATTTCCCCTTCCTTCAACGCCAACGGCCTGCCCCAGGACCTCTCGCACCTGAGCGCCTACCTGCGCCTGGGCGACCCCTACGGCCTGCCGGACAACGGGACGTCCTCCCCCGATGGCGGCCTGGCCGGCGCCGCGGGCGGCGGCATGGGCTTGCCGTCCGACGGCGGGCTGGCCTCCGGCGCGGGCGGTGCGGTGGATCCGGTGCCAAGCGCCGTGCCCGAGCCCGGCTCGCTGGCGCTGGTCGGCGTGGCACTGGCGGGGCTGGCTACAGCACGGCGGCGCCGATCGGCTTGATCCGGCTCAAACCGCTTCGGCCCTCCCGGCCGGAAGATGACATGCCCATGACAACGACAAGGAGCCATTGGCATGCCTCAGGAGGACAACCCCATCGCCCGCCCGTCCGCCAAGCCCAACGGTGCGCGGCGCCGGCACAGCACGGCCAAGCCGCGCGCCGTCGAGGCCGGTGACACGGCGCCGGTGCTCAGCGCGCTCGGCATCGAGCACGACATGGTCGAGCGCGGCCGTTCCGAGGCCAGCACGGTGCAGGCGATGGTGCTGCAGGACCTGCTGGAGGGCCGCACCGGCGGCTCGGCGCCGCAGGTGCGCCACGAGCAGCTGCGCGCCCTCATCGACGGCGCCTCGCCCGACGAGGTGCGGCTGCTGCGCCAGGCGCTGTTCGACCGTGGCCAGCCCGTGCGCGAGAGCATCGACCCCGACACCGAGCTCTCCGCCGGCTGGCGCGAGGGCCGCTACCCCTACAAGAACCTGCTCTCGCGCAAGAGCTACGAGAAGCAGAAGTACCGGCTGCAGGTGGAGCTGCTGAAGCTGCAGGCCTGGGTCAAGGAGACGGGCCAGCGCGTGGTGGTGGTGTTCGAGGGCCGCGACGCCGCGGGCAAGGGCGGCACGATCAAGCGCTTCATGGAGCACCTCAACCCGCGCGGCGCGCGCGTGGTGGCGCTGGAGAAGCCCAGCGAGACCGAGCGCGGCCAGTGGTACTTCCAGCGCTACATCCAGCACCTGCCCACGCGCGGCGAGATCGTGCTGTTCGACCGCAGCTGGTACAACCGATCGGGCGTCGAGCGGGTGATGGGCTTCTGCTCCGAGCAGGAGTACGAGGAGTTCATGCGCCAGGCGCCGGAGTTCGAGCGCCACCTGGTGCGCTCGGGCGTGCACCTGTTCAAGTTCTGGTTCTCGGTCAGCCGCGCCGAGCAGCGCCGCCGCTTCAAGGAGCGCCAGGCGCACCCGCTCAAGCAGTGGAAGCTCAGCCCGATCGACATGGCCTCCCTGGACAAGTGGGACGACTACACCCGCGCCAAGGAAGCGATGTTCCTGCACTGCGACACCTCCGACGCGCCGTGGACGGTGATCAAGTCGGATTGCAAGAAGCGCGCGCGCCTGAACGCCATGCGCTACCTGCTGCAGCGCCTGCCCTACGCTCAGAAGTCGCTGGAGGCCATCGGCTCGGTGGACCCGCTCATCGTCGGGCGGCCCTCGCTGGTGCCCAGCCGCGGGGACGACCAGCTGGCGGCCACCGGGGCGGGTTGATCCAAGGTCGCATCAGACTCGCGCCGCTCCTGTCTCCAGGCACCCCTGGCCCGGCGGCCTCGCACGCGGCTGGACGCTACGTTTCTCTCCGTGCCGCGTGCTCCACGCACAGAAGTCGCTGGAGGCCATCAGCTCGGGGGACCCGCTCATCGTCGGCGGCGTAGAGAGGGCGTCGCCCTCGCTGACGGGATGCCGGCCGCGTCCGTCTTCAGTCCACGGCCCGCCGCCCCTGCCGCCACCCCAGCGTCCCGCCCAGCAGCGCGCCCCACGCCAAGTGGTCGGCGAACTGGGGCCAGAACGCCAGCGTCGCCACGGACGGGAAGGCCAGTGGCGCGATCAGGCGCAGGTCCAGCAGCGCCACCAGCGCCGCGCCCGCCACCGCCCCGGGCAGCGCGTGGCGGCGTGGCAGCAGCACGGCGAAGACCAGCGTCCAGAACAGCGACACGCCGCCATGCGCCACGGCGGCGGCGCCGAACAGCGTCCAGAAAAAAGTCGCCGCGGGCAGCAGCATCGCGCCTGCGGCGCGGGTGGCTTCCATCGGGTCGCTGCCGGTCAGCAGCGCGTACAGCGTCGAGGGCAGGCCGCTGAAGGCGGTGGCCATGAACCAGGCCCAGGCCAGGTCACCGGCGGGCCAGCGCAGCAGCGCGTGCGTCATGACGCCGGCACGGCTTCCAGCGCCTCGTACCAGCCCCGGTACGGCGTGTTGCGCACCAGGCGCCGGTTGTGGTCCGGCGCCCCGTCGCTCCACCACACCGGGCCGCGTTCGCCCAGCGCCACCTTGGCGGCATGCACGCGGGCGCGCGCCTGCGCCAGGGCGGGCGCGTCCTGCCCGCGCAGCGCCTGCCGCACGGCGCTGCGCGCCGACATCAGCTCGCGCGTGAGACGCAGCCGTTCGGTTTCATCGAGCCGCGGGTCGGTACAGCGCCACAGGCGGGCGCGCACCACGAAATAGCGACCGTCGGGCGTGACCGGGTAGCGCATGGCTGCCGCACGGCAAGTACCGGGCCGCGCCGGCGGTGCGGGCGCCGGGATTGCTTCCCCGCGCTCGTTGCCACGACCCGCTGCCGCTGCCTCGATGTCCGTCGATTCCCGCAACCGTCGCGATGCGGCGCCCGCCGTCGCCGCCGCGCGCGAGGGCTGGGTGCTGCTGGGGGGCGCGCTCGTCATCCTGCTGTTCACGGCCGCGGCCGTACTGATGCTGTGGCTCGGCCGCCAGGAAAGCCTGCAGACCTGGCGGCTGTACCTGGGCAACTTCTCCGCCACGGCGGCCGAGCACGCAGCGCAGACCTTCCGCACGGTGGACTTCGTGCTCGCCCGGGTGGTGGACCGGCTGCAGGCCGGCGCGCTGCGCGATGGGCTGCTGCCGGCGCTGGGCACGCGCCCGATGCACGAGTTCCTGCGCGAGCGCGTGGACGAGGTGGCGGTGCTCGACGGCATCGCCATCGTCGGCATGGACGGCCGCCCGCTCAACGGCAGCGGCACCTTCCCCCCGCCGGACGTGAACCTGTCCGACCGCGACTACTTCCGCGCCCATGCCGCCGACCCGGCGCTGCAGGTGTTCGTGTCCGCGCCGTCGCGCAACCGGGTCTCGGGGCGCTGGACCTTCTTCGTCTCGCGCAAGCTGCGCGCGCCGTCGGGCCAGATGGTCGGCCTGGCCGTGGCCGGCGTCGAGCTGGAGTACTTCGAGCGCTTCTACCGCTCGATCAACCTCAGCGAGTCCGACAACGTCATCCTGCTGCTGCGCCGCGACGGCACGCTGCTGGCGCGCTACCCGGTGCAGGCCGAGGCGCTGGGCCGCTCCTATGCCAAGGCGCCATCGATGCTGGCGCTGGCCGAGGCGATGGCGCAGGGCCGCACGGGCGCCACCAGCTACACCAGCGCGCCGCGGGTCATGAACCCGGCCGACACGCGAGCGCGCATGACGGCGGCGCACGCCGTGGCCGACTTCCCGCTGGCGGTGAGCATCACCACGACCGAGGCCTTCATGCTGCGCGACTGGCACGAGCTGGCCCGGCACGTCGGGGCGGGCGTGCTGGCGGCGGACCTGCTGATCGCCGCGCTGGCGCTGTGGATCCACCGCCTGCTGCGCCGGCGCCGCGCCGCGCTGCTGCAGCTTGACGCCGCGCGCGAGGCCGCCGAGGCGGCCAGCCGCGTGAAGTCGCAGTTCCTGGCCAACATGAGCCACGAGATCCGCACCCCGCTGCACGGCATGCTGGGCATGGCGCAGCGGCTGCTGCAGGCGCCGCTGCCGCCGTCGCAGCGCCAGCAGGCGGAGCTGATCGAGCGCTCGGGCCAGCTGCTGCTGGGCGTAATCGACGACGTGCGGGACTTCTCCCGCATCGAGGCCGGGCGCCTGGAGCTGGAGCGCATGCCTTTCGACCTGGTGCGGCTGGCGCGCGATGCCGTTCTGCTGTTCGAGCTCCAGGCGCGCGCCAAGGGCCTGGCACTGCGGCTGGTGGTGGAGCCGCCGACCCCGCAGGCCTGGCTGCTGGGCGATCCGCTGCGCATCAGCCAGGTCCTCAACAACCTGCTGTCCAACGCCGTGAAGTTCACGCCCGCGGGCGGCGTGGAGCTGCGCCTGTCGGCGCAGGAGGGCGCACGCTGGCGCGTGGCCGTGCGCGACACGGGCATCGGCCTGGACGAGGCCGAGCGCCGGCGCATCTTCGAGCCCTTCATGCAGGCCGACAGCTCCACCACGCGGCGCTTCGGCGGCAGCGGCCTGGGCCTGGCGATCGTGCGCAGCCTGGTGCACCTGCACGGCGGGGAGCTGCGCGTGGACAGCGAGCCCGGGCGGGGCTCGGAGTTCTGGTTCGTGCTGGAGCTGCCTCCGGCCGCGCCGCCGGCGCCGGCGGCACCGGTGGCGCCCGCGTCGGCAGCAAGCCTGGCCGGCCGGCGCGTCCTGGTGGCCGAGGACAACGAGGTCAACATGGAGCTGGCCTGCGCGATGCTGCAGGCCCTGGGCGCCCAGCCCCACCAGGCCACCGACGGTGCGCAGGCGGTGCAGGCCTACGAGGCGGCGCGGCCCGACATGGTGCTGATGGACCTGCACATGCCGGCGCTGGACGGCCTGGCCGCCACGCGGCGCATCCGTGCGCAGGAGGCGGCACGCGGCTGGCCGCGCGTGCCGATCGTGGCGCTCACCGCCAGCGCGGTGGCCGAGGACCGCCGGCGCTGCCTGGACGCCGGCATGGACGAGGTGCTGGTGAATCCTTTCGGGACGGCGCAGTTGCGGCAGGTGCTCGAACGGCACAGCCCCTGAGCGCGCCGCCGCGGCCTCACGACTCCTCCGCCCAGCTGAACCCGTCGCGCGCCACCAGGGCGCTGGCGGCGGCCGGGCCCCAGCTGCCGGCGGCGTAGGGGCGCGGTCCCAGGCCGGCGGCGTCGTCCTCGCGCCAGGCCCGCAGCACCGGCTCGACCCAGCGCCACGCCTCCTCCTGCTCGTCGCTGCGCACGAACAGGTTCAGCCGCCCGTGGATGGCCTCCAGCAGCAGCCGCTCGTAGGCGCCGACGCGGTCTTCCACGAACGCCTTGTCGAAGTCCAGGTCCAGGCTCACCGGCGCCAACGCGCCCGCGCCCGAATGGCCCTTGGCCGCGAGCAGGTGCAGCTCCAGGCCGTCTTCCGGCTGCAGCTTGATCACCAGCCGGTTGGCCGGGTGCGGCCCCGGGAAGATCGGGTGCGGCACGGCGCGGAAGTTCACGACGATGTAGGCCGTCCCCGCCGCCAGCCGCTTGCCCGTGCGCAGGTAGAAGGGCACGCCGGCCCAGCGCCAGTTGCACACCTCGGTGCGCAGCGCCACGAAGGTCTCGCAGCGGCTGTGCGCCGGCACCTTCACCTCCTCGGCGTAGCCCGGCACGGCGCGGCCCTCGCACACGCCGGCGCGGTACTGGCCGCGCACCACGTCGCGCCGCGCGCTCTCCGGCGTGAAGGGCTTCAGCGCCTGCAGCACCTTGAGCTTCTCGTTGCGGATGGCATCGGCGTCCGCGGTGGAGGGCGGCTCCATGGCGATCATGGTCAGCAGCTGCAGCGCGTGGTTCTGGACCATGTCGCGCAGCGCGCCGGTGCGCTCGTAGAACTCGCCGCGCGTGCCCACGCCCAGCGACTCCGCCAGCGTGATCTCGATGCTGGCGATGCTCTCGCGCCGCCACAGCGGCTCGAACAGCGCGTTGCCGAAGCGCAGCGCCGTGAGGTTCTGCACCGCGGACTTGCCGAGGTAGTGGTCGATGCGCAGCGCCTGGCTCTCGCTGAACACCGCTCCCACGGCGCGGTTGATGGCGCGCGCGCTCTCCAGGTCATGGCCCAGCGGCTTCTCCAGCACCACGCGCACCTCGGGCCCGTTTAGGCCCACGGCGCAGAGCTGCCCGCAGATCTGCGGGAAGAGATGCGGGCTGGTCGCCAGGTACAGCACCACGGTGCCGGCGGCGCGCTCGCGGCCCTCGTCCGCCTGGGGCTCCTTGAGCCAGCGCCGCAGCCGCTGGTAAGGCTCGGCCTGCATCAGGTCCATGCTGATGTAGTGCAGCAGTGCCGCGAAGCGCTTGAAGGCCTCGGCGCCGGGGCGGGCCGGCCCGGGCAGGTCCCGGAAGCGCTGCTGCAGCCATTCGCGGTAGCCGGCGCTGTCCATCTCGTTGCGGCCGACCGCCAGGATGCGCCCGTCCGCGGGCAGCTTGCCGTGGCGCCAGGCCTGGAACAGCGCGGGCAGGAGCTTGCGCCAGGCCAGGTCGCCGGTGCCGCCGATGAGGACCAGGTCGAAGGACGTGGCGCTCACCACCACGCCTCCAGCTGCACGCCGAACAGCGTGCTCGACGTGCGACCGCCGGCACCGAAGCCGGTGGCGTTGGCGGCGGCAGCGGCGTCGTTCCACTTCACGCGCGTGGCGTAGAGGCGCAGCTCGGGCCGGGAGAAGAAGCCGGGGCCCAGCGACAGCGCCGGCGCGATGGTGAGCTTGCGCAGCCGCTGCGTGGGCTGCCCGTCGATGGCGCGGCTGGTGCTGCCCGCCTCGGCCAGGAGCTTGAGATGGTCGGTGAACGCATAGGACACGCGGCCGCCGACGGAGAGGTCCTTGCTCACCTGGCCGTCGGTGGGCCCGCCGTCGGCCTTGGAATGCTGGTAGGCCAGGATGGTCTGCCCGCCGAAGCGGCCGGACTGCCAGCTCAGCGAGTCGATCACGCGCCAGCTCTTCTGGCCCGGGCTCGGCACGGGCGGGTTGGCCACGCTCGTCACCACCCCGCCCGCGCCCACGATCAGGCTGGTGCCGCCGGCGCTGTCCAGCCCGAAGAACTGGCCGTTGAGCCCGGCATGGCCGCGCGCGGCCTGCACGAACAGCGCGTTCTTGAGCCCCGGCGTGAGGAAGTCGTTCTGGTTGTGCAGCAGCGACAGGCCCGCGCCGTCCTTGCCGTAGGCAAAGTCGCCGCGCACCAGGGTGCCGGTCAGGCGCAGGGTGCCGCCGGGGTTGGTTTCGAGGCCGGAGACGTCGACGTTCAGGCGCCGCGCGCGGTTGGGGTCGGACACCTTGTTGTCGATGCTGTCGCCCGTGAACAGGCCCACGCCCAGCTTGACCGGGCCCAGCTTCCAGCCCGTGAAGCCCACGCCCAGGTTGTCGCCGTAGTCGGCGAAGAACTTGTCCACGATGTGCACGTCCTGCAGGCGCAGCCGGCGCTGGCCGCCCCAGAACTGCACCTCGGGCGCGAAGGGCAGGCCCGAGAAGCTGACGTAGGCCTCGGCCGTGCCGTGGTCGCCGTTCCAGATCGTGGGCATGTAGTACGCCCCGAGCTTCAGGCCGTTGCCCATGTCGAACTGTTTGCCGATGCCGAACTCCAGCCCGTGGTCGCCCTCGTTGCCGAGGCGGAACTTCTGCGCGTCGCCGCCCAGGGTGTAGCCGCCGCGCGGCGTGTCGCCGCTGCTGGACTGGAAGCCGCCGCGCGTGTAGCCGTAGAGCTCCAGGCCCGCGACTTCGGTGAGGGCGTGCGCGCTCAGGCAGCACAGGGCGGCCGCGGCCGCGATGCCTGCGCGGCGCAGGGCGGGGTGGTGGAAAGCGTTCATCGGCTGGTCTCCTCTTGTTGATGGACGAAGGGCGTCCTCTTCCCTGCGCGGCGTGCGCGGAAGTTCTTCTGGGCGAAGCCGCCCCCGCGGCGTTGCGGCGCCGCGTGGAACGGAACGGGGTCGGGGATGCGGGCGCCGCGGTGCGGCGCGCGGCTCAGGCCACGCGGGCCTCGGTGCGGGCGTCGAACAGGTGCGCGTGCTGCGGCTGCCAGCGCAGGTGCACGTTCTCGCCGACGCCGGCGTGCAGTACGCCGGGCACGCGGGCGGTGAGCTGGCCCAGCGGCGTGTCCACCGTGGCGTAGGTGTCGGGGCCGGTGGGCTCGATGATGGCCAGGCGGCCGGGTACGCCGCTGTGGTCCAGCGCCAGGTGCTCGGGGCGCAGGCCGTAGAGCAGCTCGCCGGCGCCGGCGCCGGCGCGTAGCGCCGCGCGCTGAGCGTCGGTGGTGGGCAGCTCCAGGCCGCCCGCCGTCGCGCCGATGCCGCCGCGCGAGGCCGCCACGATGTTCATCACCGGCGAGCCGATGAACTCGGCCACGAAGCGGTTGACGGGCCGCGTGTAGATGTCCTCCGGCGTGCCGAACTGCTGCACCACGCCGTCCTTCATCACCGCGATGCGGTCGCCCAGCGTCATGGCCTCGACCTGGTCGTGCGTGACGTACACGGTGGTGGTGCGCGTGCGCTGGTGCAGCAGCTTGATCTCCGCGCGCATCTCCACGCGCAGCTTGGCGTCGAGGTTGGACAGCGGCTCGTCGAAGAGAAAGAGCTTCGGGTTGCGCGCCAGTGCCCGGCCCATGGCCACGCGCTGGCGCTGGCCGCCGGAGAGCTGCCCGGGCTTGCGGTCCAGCAGGTGGCCGATCTGCAGCATCTTCGCCACGCGATCCACCGCGGCCTCGCGCTCGGCCCTAGGCACCTTGCGGATCTCCAGGCCGAAGGCGACGTTCTGCGCCACCGTCATGTTCGGATAGAGCGCGTAGCTCTGGAACACCATCGCGATGTCGCGGTCCTTGCTGGGCAGGTGCGTGACGTCGCGCTCGCCGATGTGGATGCTGCCGGCCGTGGGCGTGTCCAGCCCGGCGATCATGCTCAGCAGCGTGGACTTGCCGCAGCCCGAGGGGCCGACCAGGATCAGGAACTCGCCGGCCTCGATGTCGATGTCGATGCCCTTGAGGATGCGGACGTTGCCGGCGTAGGTCTTCTCGACCTGGCGGATGGAGAGGGCGCCCATGGTGTTCAGCCTTTCACGGCGCCGGCCGTGAGGCCGCGCACGAAGTATTTGCCTGCGATGACGTAAACCAGCAGCGTCGGCAACGCGGCAATGAGCGCGGCGGCCATGTCCACGTTGTATTCCTTGACCGAGCTGGAGGTGTTGACCAGGTTGTTGAGGCCCACCGTGATGGGCTTGCTGTCGGCGCCGGAGAACACGACGCCGTAGAGGAAGTCGTTCCAGATCTGCGTGAACTGCCAGATCAGCGTCACGACCAGGATCGGCGTGCTCAGCGGCAGCACGATGCGCCGGAAGATCTGCCAGAACGAGGCGCCGTCGAGCATCGCCGCCTTGACCAGCTCGTCGGGCAGCCCGACGTAGTAGTTGCGGAAGAACAGGGTGGTGGAAGGCAGCCCGGCGAGCACGTGCACCAGCACCAGCCCGCTGATGGAGCTGGCCAGCCCCAGCCAGCCCAGCACCTGGCTCATCGGCAGCAGCACCACCTGCATCGGCATGAACACGCCGAAGAGCATCAGCGCGAACATCAGCTCGCTGCCGCGAAAGCGCCACTTGCTCAGCACGTAGCCGTTGAGCGCGCCGATGGCGGTGGAGATCAGCACCGCGGGCACCACCAGCAGCACCGAGTTGAGGAAGAAGGGCCGCAGGCCGTTGCAGTCGGTGCCGGTGCAGGCGCTGCTCCATGCTCGCGACCAGGCTTCCAGGCTCGGGCTCGTGGGCAGCGACAGCAGGTGGCCGGTGCGGATCTGCTCCATGTCCTTGAGCGAGGTCACCAGCATCACGTACAGCGGCGCCAGGAACCAGGCGGCGAACAGCGCCAGCGCGGTCCACAGCACGAGGCGGTGCAGCTTCAGGCGCCGGGGCTTCGCGGTTGCGGGGGCACCGGACACGGCACCGTGCGGCAGCGGGGCGGTCAGCGGGCGGGTCATCGCTTGCTCCTCAGTTCGGAGTAGAGGTAGGGCACGACGATGGCGGCGACGGTCGCCAGCATCACGGTGGCGCTGGCCGCCCCCAGGCCGATCTGGCCGCGCGTGAAGGCCATCGCGTACATGAAGGTGGCGGGAAGGTCGGTCGAGTAGCCGGGGCCGCCCGCGGTGAGCGCCATCACCAGGTCGAAGCTCTTGATGGCGAGGTGGCTGACCACCATCAGGGTGCTGAAGAACACCGGGCGCAGGCTGGGCACGATGATGCGCAGGTAGATGCGCGGCAGCGAGGCGCCGTCCACCTGGGCGGCCTTGATGATCGAGTCGTCGATGCCGCGCAGCGCCGCCAGGAACAGCGCCATCACGAAGCCCGCGGCCTGCCACACGCCGGCGATGGCGATGCAGTAGAGGGCCTTGTCCGGGTCCACCAGCCAGCCGAAGCTGAAGTCCTCGAAGCCCCACTGGTGCATCAGGTGCTCCAGGCCCAGGCCGGGGTTTAGCATCCACTTCCAGGCCGTGCCGGTGACGATGAAGGAGATCGCCATCGGGTACAAGTAGACGGTGCGCAGCACGCCCTCGGCCCGCACCTTCTGGTCCAGCAGGATCGCCAGCAGCAGGCCCAGGCCCATGGCGCCGCCGATGAAGAGGGTGCCGAACAAGGCCATGTTGGCGAGCGCGACGCGGAAGCGCTCGTTGGCGAAGAGCGCGGCGTACTGGTCGAAGCCCACGAGTTCGTAGTTGGGCAGCAGCCGCGAGGCGGTCAGCGACAAGTAGCCGTTCCAGGCCATGAAGCCGTAGATGAAGATGAAGGCGAGCGCGAACCCGGGCGCGATGACGAGCTTGGGCAGCCAGGGTGTTCGCAGGGTCGAGGCAGCGGCCATGGAGGTCCCTTTTGCGAGGCGTGGGCAGGCCTCACCCGCCGCGCGGGGCGCGGGTTGCGTGGGCCGCCGAGGCGGCCGGGTGAGGGAGGAGGGGAGCCGGGGAAGGGGCGGCGCGCGGCCGCCCGGGGCTCAACTGGCCTTGGCTGCCGCCGCGAGGCGCGTCATGGCCTCCTTGGGCGTCATGCGGTCGTTGTTCCAGAACTGGCTGACGACGTCCTTGATCGCGCCTTCCACCGCCGCCGGCACGGCCATGCCGTGGGCGATGCTGGGCACCAGCGTGCCGCCCTGGGCGCTGGCGGCGAAGTCCTTGGCCGAGGCCTTGGCGCAGTCGTCGAACTTGGTGAGGTCCATGTTCAGCCGCACCGGAATGGAGCCCTTGTTGAGGTTGAAGGTCTCCTGGAACTGCGGCGACATCACGGCCGCGGCCAGGTCCTTCTGCGCCTTGACCTTGTCGTCGCCCTTGACCTTGAACATCGCCAGCGAGTCCACGTTGAAGGTGAAGGCGCCGGCGCTGCCGGGGGCGGCCACGCAGATGAAGTCCTTGCCGGGCTGCTTGCCCGCGGCCACGAACTCGCCCTTGGCCCAGTCGCCCATGAGCTGCATGCCGGCCTCGCCCTTGACCACCATGCCGGTGGCCAGGTTCCAGTCGCGGCCCGGCGCGTTCTTGTCGGTGTAGCCCTTGATGCGGCGGAAGGTGGCGAGCACCTTTTCCATGGTCGCGCCGTTGAGCGCGGCCGGGTCGAGCTGCACCAGCGCCTTGCGGTAGAAGTCCACGCCGCCGAGCCCCAGTGCCACGCTCTCGAACACGGTGAAGTCCTGCCAGTTCTGGCCGCCGTGCGCCAGCGGGATCACGCCGGCCTTCTTCAGCGCCTCGGCGGTGGCGAAGAACTCGTCCCAGGTCGCGGGCACCTTGGCGCCGGCCTTCTTCAGCACCTCGGGGTTGGCGTAGAGCCAGTTGACGCGGTGCACGTTGAGCGGCGCGGCGATGTAGCCGCCCTTGTATTTCATGACGTCGCTGATCTGCCTGGGCAGCAGGCTGTCCCACTTCTCGGCCTTGGCGACGTCGTCGATGTTGGCCAGCACGCCCTCGGCGGCCCATTCCTGCAGCGACGGTCCCTTGATCTGCGCCGCGGCCGGCGCGTTGCCCGAGACCACGCGCGACTTCAGCACCGTCATGGCCGAGTCGCCGCCGCCGCCCGCCACGGCGAAGTCGCGCCAGGTGTGGCCCTTGGCCTGCAGCGTGGCCTTCAGCGCCGCGGCGGCCTTGGCCTCGCCGCCGCTGGTCCAGTAGTGCAGCACCTCCACCTCGCCGGCCTGGGCGGCGCCGGCCAGCACGAGGGTGGCGGCCACGGCCGCCAGGACGCGGGCGGACTTCGGGCGGAATCGGTTCATGGTCTTGTCTCCTGAAGGCGCCGGGCGGCCCGGCACGGGGTTTTCTCTTGTGCGGAGCGGCAGCCCGAAGGCCTGTTCCGCTCCGCCGCCAGCGCCGGTGCGATCGACGATGCATCGGCTGCGGTGAGAGGAAGTATTAATGTGGCGTTAAGGTATTAATATGAGGTTAAACCCTGCCTCCACCCTTGTCGGGGCGCGCGATGTGCGGCGGCGTTAAGGGATCAAGACACCGTTAAGCTTCGGCCATGCGACTCCTGCTGGCTGAAGACGATGCCCTCCTGGCCGACGCGCTCTCGGCGCAATTGCGCCAGGCCGGCTTCGAGGTGGAACACGTGGAGAACGGGGCGGTGGCCGAGTACCTGCTGCTCAAGCAGCCCTTCGACCTGGCGATCCTGGACCTGGGCCTGCCCATGCTCGACGGCCTGAGCGTGCTCAAGCGCGTGCATGCCGCGAAGCCGCAGTTCCCGGTGCTGGTGCTCACCGCGCTGGACGACCTGGAGAGCCGGGTCACGACGCTCAACGCCGGTGCCGACGACTACCTCACCAAGCCCTTCGACTTCCCGGAGCTGGAGGCGCGGCTGCGCGTGCTGCTGCGGCGCTCGCAGGCGGCGCAGCCGGCGCCGGCCGGGGTGGCCGCCTCCAGCACGCTGGGCCGCCTGGTGCTGGAGCCCCAGGCGCGGCGTGCCAGCGTGGCCGGCGAGCCGCTGGAGCTCAGCCCGCGCGAGTGGACGCTGCTGGAGCTGCTGAGCACGCAGCGCGACCAGGTCGTGACCAAGGAGCAGATCAACCAGGCCTGGAGCGGCGAGGGCGGAGAGGCCGGTGGCGCCGGCAACTCGATCGAGGTCTACATCCACCGCCTGCGCCGCAAGCTCGAAGGCTCGGGGCTGAACATCCGCACCGTGCGCGGCCTGGGCTACCTGCTCGAAACCTCGGAGGCGGCGCGGGGCTGAGCGCGCCACGCCGCACGGAAGCCTGCCGGTGCCCCGCGTCCTGACCCGCCTGCTGCACGGCCTGGGCGCCGGCGGGCTGTCGCTGCAGCGCCAGCTGCTGCTGTGGCTGCTGCTGCCGCAGCTGGTGCTGTGGCTGGCCGGCGGCGCCTTCACCTACCGGCTGGCCGCCGGCTACGCCAACCGGGCCATCGACGACAGCCTGTCGCAGGCTTCGCGCGCGCTGGCGCGGCAGATCAAGCCGCTGGAGAGCGGCCTGCTGATCGACTTCCCGCGCGCCGCGCAGGACGTGCTGGAAGCCGACCCGGAGGACCGCCTCTACTACATGGTCAGCACGCCGCCGGGGCAGTTCATCCTGGGCAGCCGCACCCTGCCAGCGCCGCCGGCCATCGAGCAGCCGCGGCTGAACGTGCCCTACTTCTACGACGGCACCATGGGCGGCGCCGAAGGCCGGCCGGAGCTACCCCGGGCGCAGCGCGTGCGCGTGGCGGCGCTCTACCTCGCCTATGGCGGCAGCGACGGCGCGAAACAGCTGCTGCTGGTGCAGGTCGCGCGCAGCAGCGCCAACCGCGAGGAGCTGGCCCGCAGCATCCTGGTGGACACGCTGCTGCCGCTGTCGGCCCTGATCGTGCTGATGACCATGATCGTGTGGGCCGGCATCCGCGCCGGCCTGGCGCCGCTGGCGCGGCTGCGGCGCGAGGTCGAGAACCGGGCGCCGACCGACTTGGCGCCGCTGCACATCGAGCAGGCGCCGCGCGAGCTGCAGTCGCTGGCGCGCGCGCTCAACGAGCTGCTGGGCGCGGCGCGGCGCAACGTGGCGGCGCAGAAGCGCTTCATCGGCGACGCCGCGCACCAGCTGCGCACACCGCTGGCGGGCCTGAAGAGCCAGACCGAGCTGGCGCTGCAGGGCTGCGCCGACGCCGAGCTGCGCGCCCGGCTGGAGCGCGTGCACCAGAGCGCCACGCGCAGCGCGCACTTGGTGAACCAGCTGCTGACGCTGGCGCGCGCCGAGCCCGAGTCGCTGCTGGTGCAGGACCGCAGCCCGGTGGACCTGCGCCAGCTCGCGCGCGAGCTCACGGCCGAGCTGGTGCCGCGCGCGCTGCGGGCCGGCGTGGACCTGGGCCTGGACCCGGCCATGGAGCAGGGCGACACCGCCGCCGTGCCGGTGCTGGCCAACGGACTGCTGCTGCGCGAGGCGCTGAGCAACCTGATCGACAACGCCATCCGCTACGCCGGCCGCGGCGCGGAGGTGACGGTGCGCGTGCGGCGCGAGGGCGCGCAGGCCGTGGCCGAGGTCGAGGACAACGGCCCCGGCATCCCCGTGGCGGAGCGCGAGCGGGTGTTCGAGCGCTTCGTGCGCGGCACGAACACCGGCGACGGCTGCGGCCTGGGGCTGGCCATCGTCCGGGAGATCGTCGAGCGCCACGCCGGCGAGGTGCGGCTGGAGGACAGCGCCGGCGGCAGCGGGCTGCGCGTCGTGGTCCGGCTGCCCTTGCGGCCGGGCGCCGCGGCGTAGCAGCCCGGAAGCAGGGAGTTGGAAGCGGGATGCGGGTTTAACCCATGTTTATAAATTAATGAAACATTAATACGCTTCGCATCCCGTTCATGTTCCCGCGCCCAGCCGCGACCCCTCGTGATGCACCAGCCCGCGCCTGAAGAGCGTCGTCTCGCCCTGTCCCCCGATCCGCAGCCGCTCCGCCTCGTGGGCGACGTGGGCGGCACCAACGCCCGCTTCGCGCTGGTGCAGGGCCCGCGGGGCCGGCCCTTTGCATTGCGGACCCTGTCCACCAGCGGGCACCCCGACCTGGCCTCGGCCGTGGAGGCTTACCTGGACGGCGTCGGGGCCCGGCCCGTGGAGGCGGCCATCGCCATCGCCTGTGCCATCGAGGGCGACGAGTTGCGCATGACGAACAACCACTGGCACTTCTCGAACGAGGCGACGCGCCGGCGCCTGGGCCTGGAGCGGCTGCTGATGCTCAACGACTGGGAGGCGATGGCCTATGCCGTGCCGGCCTTCCAGCCGCAGGACCTGCTGCCCCTGGGCGGCGGGGCGCCGGTGGCGTCCGCGCCCTGCGTGCTGCTGGGGCCGGGCACGGGGCTGGGCGTGTCGTCGCTGGTGCGCTCGCGCAGCGGCGAATGGGTGGCCGTCGCGGGCGAGGGCGGGCACGCCAGCATCGCGCCGACCTGCGAGCGGGAGGCCGACATCCTGCGCGCCACCTGGGCGGAGCATGCCCACGTGTCGGCCGAGCGGCTCGTGTCCGGCATGGGCCTGGAGAACCTGTACCGCGCCATCGCCCGGCTCGACGGCGTGGCACCGCAGCCGCTTGCCGCCGCCGAGGTGTGCCGGCGCGCCCTGGCGTGCGAGGACGCCCGGTGCGAGGAGGCGCTGGCGACCTTCTGCGGCCTGCTGGGCAACGTGGCGGGCAGCTTGGCGCTGACGCTGGGGGCGCGCGGCGGCGTGTATTTCGGCGGCGGCATCCTGGGGCGCATCGGGCATGCGTACCTGGTGGAGCGCTCGCCGCTGCGCCTGAAGTTCGAAGCCAAGGGGCGCTTCGCGCCGTACCTGGCGCGCATTCCCACGTACTTGGTCAGCGCGGAGCAGCCGGCGCTGCTGGGGGCCGCGATGGTGCTGGGCGTGCGTCCGGGCGAGGCAGCTTAGACATCGTCGCGGTCGCGGCCACTGCGGGCGTGACATGGTGGGCGGCTCTTCCTCTTCCAAGGAGATCCGCCGTGAAGCCTTCCGTCCTGACATCGATGGCCGCCGCCGTGCTGCTGGCCGGCGCGCCCGTGCTGGCGCAGCAGCAGCCGGCCGGCGCTTCCGGGCCGCGCGCCGTGTCGCCAGGCTGCGTGGTGGCGGGGCCCTCGTTCAGCGATTGCCGGGCCACGGGTCGCTACAGCCAGAGCTACCGCGACGTCGAAGGCGGGCAGCGCGAGGACCGCGGCGGTGCCGCGGCCCGGCGTGAGGGCAAGGATTCGGACGCGGCCCGGGCCGCCGGCGAAGCCGGTCGCGTCGAAGCGGCGGCGGTGCCTCAGGCCGCCATGTAGCGCCCGGGCTTGTGGTTGAGGGCCAGCACCAGGTTGAGCATCACGGCGCCGAGCACCGACAGCGCCACGCGCTGGAAGTCCGCCACGGCCAGCGCGGCGAGCACGATGCAGGCGTCCACCGCCATCTGGAACTGGCCCGCGCTGATCTTGCCGCGCTCCTGCAGCAGCAGCGCCAGGATGCCCAGCCCGCCCAGGCTGGACTTGTGGCGGAACAGGATCAGCATGCCGCAGCCCATGAGCGTGCCGCCCATGACCGAGGCGTAGAGCGGGTCCACGCGGGCGATCTCGATCCAGCGCGGCAGCCACTCGCTGAGCAGCGAGATCGTGGTCACGGAAACGATGGTCTTGAGCGTGAACTCCAGGCCCTTGCGCTTCCAGGCGAGCACGTAGAAGGGCAGGTTGATGACGAAGAACCAGGCGCCGAAGGGCCATTGCGAGGCGTAGTGGCCGAGAAAGGCCAGGCCCGCGGTGCCGCCGGTGAGCAGGCCGACCTGGCGGTAGAGCACCAGGCCCAGGGAGACGAAGAGGGAGCCGGTCATCAGCGCCATCAGGTCGTCGCGATGGCGGTGCATGAGCTGGCTGCGGGTAAGGGACTGCATGGGGTGATACGGGGTTCATGGACCGCGGCGCGCTGCGGCGCCGGGAAGGCGCGCAGGGTACGCAGCCGGCCGCGGGAAGGGCTTGACCGGACTCAAGGGGCATGAGCCGGGCCGGCGCGGGGGGCGCCGGCGGGGGGCGGATTGTGACCGACCGCGCCTTAAGCCCTGGCCCCGCGCGCCACCTTCTGCAGCAGCTCCACCAGGATCGCCCGCTCCGCCGCGCTCAGCGCCTTGAGCACGTCGCGCTCCATGTCCAGCGACAGCGCGTGCGCCTTGCGCGCGGTCTCGTCGCCCGCGGGCGTGAGCGTCACGAGCTGGGCGCGGCGGTCGCTGTCGCTGCGAGCGCGCTGGATCAGGCCGCGCTTCTCCAGCCGGTCCAGCAGCACCGTCACGGCCGGCGCCACCATCGCCAGCGCCTCGGACAGCTGCTTGGGCGTGGCGCCCGGGTTGAAGGCCAGCAGCACCAGGCAGCTGAACTCCACCGGGCTCAGCTCCAGCGGCTTGCCGACGTGCTCGGCAAAGGCGCGGCGGGTGGGAACGTCGGCCCGGGCGATCTGGTAGCCCAGCAGGTGCTGGAGACTGCTCTGATCCAGGCCCGGAGCCTTTTGCTTGTCTTTGGGAGCGGGCATCGGGGGAGTGTAGCCAGGGGTTACGGGTACCCGTCCCAACCGCCGGACAGGTCCGGCGCCGTCCCGTTCAGGCACCGGCTTCCGCGGACGCTTCAGGCCCGGCCAGCCAGCGCCGCAGTGTCCCGTACAGCGCCTCCGGGACCACGGGCTTGGTCAGGAAGTCGTTCATGCCGGCCGCCAGGCAGGCCGCGCGGTCCTCCGCGAAGGCGTTGGCCGTCATGGCGATGATCGGCACGCCCGGCCCGCGCTGCTCGCGTATGGCGCGCGCGGCGGCCAGGCCGTCCATGCGCGGCATTTGCATGTCCATCAGGACCAGGTCGAAGCGGTGCAGCAGCGCCAGCTCCACGGCGAGCTCGCCGTCCACCGCCACGTCCACCTGCAGCCCGGCCGCGCGCAGCAGCGTCGCCGCCAGCTCCTGGTTGACGAAGTTGTCTTCCGCCAGCAGCACCCGCGCGCCGGCATGCCGCTGCCGCAGCGCCAGCAGCGCCTCGCCGCCGTGCACGGGCAGGCCCGCCGGCGCCGGCCGCGCCGGCTGCAGCAGGCGCACCAGCGTGTCGTGCAGCGCGGACGCGGTGACGGGCTTGATCAGCACCGCCTGGAACCCGGCGGCGCGGGCCCGTTCCTGCAGCTGCGGCGCATCGAAGGCCGTGACCAGGATGCTCATGGGCACCGGGCTGCGGCGCGCCTGGCGCAGCCGCGCCAGCGTGGCGATGCCGTCCATCCCCGGCATGCGCCAGTCGATGAGCAGCAGGTCGAAGCACTCGCCGCCGTCGCTGGCATCCTGTGCCTGGCGCAGCGCGGCCGGCCCGCTGTCCGCGGCCACGGCCTTCATGCCCAGGCCCCAGAGCCGCTCCACCAGCACGGAGCGCGCCTCGGGCAGGTCGTCCACCACCAGCGCGCGCAGGCCCTGCAGGCGCACGGGCATGGCAGCCTGGGGCTGCGAGGCCGCGCGCCCCAGGCGGGCCGTGAACCAGAACGTGCTGCCCTGGCCCTGGCGGCTTTGCACGCCCACCTCGCCGCCCATGAGCTTCACGACGTGGCGCGTCAGCGCCAGGCCCAGCCCGGTGCCGCCGTGGCGGCGCGAGACGGACGCATCGGCCTGCTCGAACGCGGTGAACAAGGCTCCCAGCCGCTCGGGCGCGATGCCTTCGCCGGTGTCGCTGACCTCGAAGCGCACCAGCACCTGCGAGCCTTCCTCCTGCAGCTGCTCGGCGCGCAGGCGCACCCAGCCGTGCGCGGTGAACTTCACCGCGTTGGACAGCAGGTTGAGCAGCGCCTGCGACAGCCGCGTCGGGTCGCCGCGCAGCCGCTGCGGCAGCTGGTCGGTGTCGAGCACCAGCTCCAGCTCCTTGGCCTGTGCCGGCTCGCGCACCAGGTCGAAGACGCGGGAGAGGACGGCGTCGAGCCCGAACTCGACCTCCTCCAGCGTCATCTTGCCGGCCTCGATCTTGGACAGGTCCAGGATGTCGTTGAGGACCTGCAGCAGGTGCTGCGCGGCCTGCTCCACCTGCTGCAGCCGGTGCCGCTGCTCGTCGTCGCCGGCGTCGCGCAGCAGCAGGTGGGTGAAGCCGATGATGGCGTTCATCGGCGTGCGGATCTCGTGGCTCATGTTGGCCAGGAAGGCGCTCTTGGCCCGCGTGGCGTCCTCGGCCACGTCCCGGGCCAGCACCAGCTCGGCCGTGCGCTGCTCGACCAGCTCCTCCAGCTGCTCGCGGGCCTGGCGGTGCGCCTCGGCCAGCTCGGCGTCGCGGCTGCGCACGAGCGCCTCGCGCTCGCGCAGCAGGCTGGCCGCGCGGGCCAGGGCCGCGGCCACGTCGGCGGCCTCTCGGACGTCGGGCGCGGGCAGCTCCATGGGGTCACCGCGGCCCAGCGCCGTGGCCGGCCCGGTCAGCGCCTCCACCGAGCGCGCGATGCGGTTGCCCACGCGGCGGGCCAGCACCCAGCCCAGCGCCAGCAGCAGCGCCACGCCCGCGGCCAGCGTGGATAACGTGCGGGCCAGGCCGCCCAGCAGCGCCTGGCGCGGGATGCCGATGGCCACGCACCACTTCGTGACCGGCGAGCAGCTGTAGGACGACAGCACCGGGATGCCTTCCCGGGTGACTGCCTCGGTGGTGCCGGCGGCCGACGCGACCATGGCCTGCAGCAGCTGCGCGGTCGCCTTGTGCCCGACGAACTGGTCGGCCGCGTGCGTGCGCGCCACGATCGTGCCGCTGCCGTCGAGCACGCCGGCGACCCATTCCGGCGGCAGGCCTTGCGCCTTGAGCAGCCCGTCGAGCTGCTGCGCCAGCAGGCTGACGCGCAGCGCGTAGGCGGTGCGGCCCTCCAGCACGACGGGCACCTCGACGCCGATCACCGGACGCTGGAACAGCTCGCTGAACTGCAGGTCGGAGATGACGGCCCGGCCGCCGGCGAACACACGCCGCGCGCTGTCCGGATTGGGTGGCCCCGGCAGCGGGCCGCCGTAGTCGACCGCGGTGTTGAGCACCTGCCGCAGCTGCGGATCGATCAGCACGACGTTGCTGACCGGGCCCCCCACAGCCACCGCCTCGCGGGCGCGCCGGTGGAAGGCGGCCAGGTCGCCGTGGGCCAGCACGGCCGAGGTCGCCAGCACCTGCCCGATCGCCTGCGCCGTGAGCAGCTGGTTGTCCACGGCCTGGGTCAGCGCACGGGCGGTCTGCACCGTGTTGCGATCAAGATTGGCCCGCCCGGCCTGGTACTCGTGCCCGAACAGCAGCGTCGCGCCCAGCACCGCGGGCAGCAGGCAGGCCAGGACCAGGGAGGTCAGCAGCGAGCGCGTTCCTGGGAGCCCGGCCGGATCGAGGCGTGGGTGCATGGCTTCTGGTGCGGCCGGGCACGCCGCATCGGCGCGGCGCGCAATGGCGGATTCAGTAAAGTCGGTTAGTGGACCCTCGCTTGGGTGCTTGACAGGTTAGTGGGTCCTTTGTCTCGAAGGCGCGGTATTTGCTCTAGTCGCCTTGCCGGCGTGCATGCAGCGGGATGCCGGGGCGGCGCGGTGCGCAGGGCGCTTGACCGGTCGCAAGGCGTCTCGGCTTTTCCCCGGGAAGATGGCTGCATCGGCCCCGGGATCGGCGCTGGTCCGCACCCGGGCGATGCACGGCACGGGGCCGTGAAAACCTTGGCGGCGAGCAGCCGCACCGGACGTCCGGGCCTGTGCCAGGGAGCCCGGGTGAGCGCGATCCGCACACTGCTGGCGAGGGTGTCTGCCATGTCGATGTTCCAGGGGATGCCCGAGGCGTCTGCCGCGCGGCCGGTCACGTGGGTCGTTCCCTTCGCGCCCGGCGGGATGTCGGACTTGGTGGCGCGCGCGCTGGCCGGGCCGCTGGGGCAGCGGCTGGGCCAGCCGGTGGTGGTCGAGAACCATCCCGGCGGTGCGGGCGCGCTGGGCACGGAGCTGGTGCTGCGGCGGCCGGCCGACGGCCACACCCTGCTCAACATCTCCACCGGGCCGATGGCCGTGAATCCGGCGCTGCACCGGCACCTGCGCTACGACCCCTTGCGCGACCTCGTTCCCGTGCACGGGCTGCTGCAGTCCTCCCCGCTGCTGGCCGTGGATGCCGCGAGCCCATGGCACACGCTGGCGGATTTCCTGGACGCCGCGCGCCACCGGCCCGGCGAGCTTCGGGTCGGTTCCGCCGCGCCGGGCACGAGCACGTGCCTGGCCGGGGTGCTGCTGGCGCGCGAGTCGAAGACACGCTGGCTGCAGGACCCTCACCCGGGCGCGACCTCGGCGCTGCAGGACCTGCTCGGCGGCCGGCTGGACGCGGTCGTCAACTACCTGCTGCCGCTCAGGCCGCACCTGGACAGCGGGCGGCTGCGCGCGCTGGCGGTGCTTGGGCGCCGGCGCCTGGCCCTGCTGCCGGAGGTGCCCACCGTCGCCGAGGTCGGGCTGCGCGGCGCGGAGGTCGCGAGCTGGTCGGGCATCGCCGTGCGCGCCGGCACGCCGGAGAAGGCGGTGCGCAGGCTGGGCGCCGCCGTGCACCAGGTGCTGTCCGACCCGGAGGTGATGAGCGCCTTCATCGCCCTGGGCGAGATCCCGCTGCTGGAGCTGACCGAGGCGCCGCTGCGCGCCTTCATCGCCGCCGAGCAGGCGCGGTGGGGCGGGATCGTGCGAGTGGCGGGGGTGGCGGTGGAGTAGGGCGGTGGCGGTGGGGCGGGCTGGGCTGCCCGGTGCGGAACAATGAGGGCTTCGGCTGAGGCCTGGCCCGACGAGTCATTTGTCCAACAGGCTGTTGGACATTTGCCTTGGGGTCACAACCCGGGCCAGAAGCTGGTCGGGCTGCCTGGGGGCGTTCCAGACGGGGAACAAGAGGAATGACCCATGTCCCAGGTGCCACATTCCCCCGCGCTGGATTTCAACGGGCTGGCGCAGGCCATCGCCCGCACGCACCACGAGCTGGCCGCGCAGGCGACCCCGCACTTCCAGTCGAAAGGACAACCCCCATGCTGAAGATGAACGCCCAGCGCAGCACGCTGGTGCTGGTGGACTACCAGGCGCGGCTGATGCCCGCCATCGACCGGGCGGGCGAGGTGCTCACGGCCGCCGTGCAGGTGGCGCGGGCCGCCAGGGCGCTGGGCATCCGGGTGATCGGGACCGAGCAGAACCCCGCGCGCCTGGGCCCCAACGACCCCGCCGTGCGCCAGCTTTGCGACCTCACGCTGCCCAAGATGCATTTCGACGCCTGCGCCGACGGCCTGGCTGCGCTGCTGGACGAGGCCCGGCCGCCCGGCGCGGCGCCGGCCGAGGTGGTCGTCGCGGGTTGCGAGGCCCACGTATGCCTGCTGCAGACCGCGCTGGGCCTGGCGGAGCACGGGCACCGGGTCTGGGTCGTGGGGTCGGCCTGCGGCTCCCGGCACGAGGCAGACCGGCGCGCGGCCATGCGCCGCCTGCGCGACGCGGGCCTCACGCTGGTCACGGCCGAGATGGTGCTCTTCGAGTGGACCGCGAGCTGCGAGCACCCGGCTTTCAAGCGCATCCTGCAGCTGGTCAAGGACCCCGGCGCCGCTTGAGGCCCGGGCTGCGGCGCTTCCCGGCAGCATCCGGCCGGGGCCGCATCCGCATCGTTCCGGTACCGGCCCGCCGCTTGCCGCTGACCGGGCTTTACGGAGTCACTTGCCCATGCTCGAAAAGCTTCCCGACGTGGTCGGCGCCGCGCTGCGCGGCCAGCGTGCCGGCCTGGACCAGACCGCCTTCGTGCGCGTGCGGCTGCCCGTGGGGCAGGGCGCGCTGCAGGTCACGAGCCTGGCCTTCATGGACCACGCGCCGCTGCCCCCGCGCTTCACCGCCGACGGCGAGGGCCTGTCGCCGCCGCTGCAGTGGAGCGGCGTGCCCGCCAACGCCGCCTCGCTGCTGCTGCTGGTGGAGGACGCCGACTCGCCCACGCCGCATCCACTCGTGCACGCCATCGCCTACGACATCCCGGCCCAGGAAAGCTACCTGGCCGAGGGCGCGCTCAACGGCGGCGAGGACGAGTCCGGCGCGCCCCGGCTCGGCCGCAACTCCTACCTGCGCACGGCCTGGATTCCGCCGGACCCGCCGCCCGCCCACGGCGTGCACCGCTACGCCTTCCAGCTCTTTGCCCTGGGCCCGGGCGCCGAGTGGAGCGGCACGCCCGGCCGCGACGCCGTGCTGCAGGTGCTGGAGCAGCACGCCATCGCCAGCGGCTGCCTCATCGGCACCTACGAGCGCCACGACACCAGCGTGCTCGACGACCAGACGGCCGCCGCCGCGGTGTCCACGCGCTCGGACCTCAGTGCGTCCTGATTCAAAGGAAACCGCCGCTCAGGCCGCCGGATACCAGCCCCGCAGCACTTCCATGACCTGCGCGAAGCGCAGCCGGTCCATGGCGTCGTCCAGGTGCGCGACGGCGTCGCGGCCGTGCCGCTCGGCCAACTCCGGGCGCAGCGCCTGGTACAGCCCGAAGGCGCCCATGTCGCCCTCGGACAGCGCACGCATCAGGCGCCCGATGGTGTGGGCATCGGCCGGGGCGCTGCCGGCCACCACCGGGCCGGGCTCGCCGTAGGGCTGTTCCACTTCGGCCGGCAGTGCGGCCAGCACTTCCGCCAGCGCCGCGGCCAGGGCCTGCAGCGCCGGCTCCCGGACCGCCACGTCGCCGGCGCGCAGGGCGTCCTCCAGCCGCAGCGCCTGCGCGGCGACGGTCTCGGCCGACAGGTTGGCGGCCAGGCCGCGCATGCGGTGCAGCCGCTTGATGGCGTCGCCCACGTCCCCGCGCGCGAGTTCGGCGCGGATGCGCGCGGGCGCCTCGGCGTGGTCCTCGCGCAGCGCGCGCAGCATGCTCAGGAACAGCACCCGGTTGCCCAGCAGCCGCCACGCCGCGCGCTCGCCGTTCACGCCCGGCACGGCCGGCAGGGACCCGCCGCTGGCCGGCGCGGCTTCCGGTGGCAGCGCCTCCCGCGCGGGCGGCGCGCTCCGGGCCGCTGCATCGCCCGGGCTCGCCGCCGCCTGCGCTGCCGTGGGCCCCGCGGCCGGCATGGCGCCCGGCGCCCCGCGGCGCAGGGCCAGGTGGTGCAGCAGCTTGCTGACCAGCGTGTTGAGCTGGATGGGCTTGGCGATGAAGTCGTCCATGCCCGCGTCCAGCGTGGCCTGGCGCTGCTGCGGCAGCACGCCGGCGCTCACGGCGATCACGGGCAGGTGCGCCAGCGCCGGGTCGGCGCGGATGCGGCGCACCGCCTCCAGCCCGTCCATCACCGGCATCTGCACGTCCAGGAACACGCCGTCGAAGCCGTCCGGGCCGGCCGCGGCGCGCAGCATGCGCAGCGCCTCCAGCCCGTCTCCGGCGCTCTCGCAGTGCGCGCCTTCGAGCGCCAGCATCTGGCTGGCCAACTCGCAGTTGAGCAGCACGTCGTCCACCACCAGCAGCCGCAATCCGGCCAGGCGCGGCTGCCTGCGCGGCGCCTCAGCCATCGCGCCGCACCGTCACCCGTGCATGTCCTGCCACGAATAAGATCGTGTCGGAAAATTGCATGGAATACCTGGGGTGCCCGTGGTTATACTGTTCGATTGAAATCATATCCGTTGGACCATTCCATCGGTTGCGATGGCCGGCAGAATTTTTTCTGGTGGCGAAAATTGAACAAAATTCATGAACATGATCAGCAGCCCGTCCATCCTGCTCATCGATGACGATCCCAAGCAAATTCAATCGCTGGCTGCCATTTTGCGCCAGCACGATTATCGGGTTTTTGCCGCACTGGACGGGCGCGACGGGCTCGCCAAGGCCGCTGCCAAGCCGCCTGACCTGATTCTGGTGGACCTGTACATGCCCGACATTGACGGGCAGGCGACAATTCGGCTCTTCAAGGCCCATCCCACGCTGCAGCATATTCCCCTGATCTGCCTCACGGTCTCGCATCAAATCGACGACAAATTGAGCGCCTTCGAGGCCGGTGCCGTCGATTACATCACCAAGCCCTTTGACCCGGCCGAGGTCATTGCCCGGGTCCGAGTGCATTTGCGCCTGCACCAGTCCGGCAGTCCGCGCGCCGAGCCCGAGCGCGTCCCGGAAATTCCGCCGGTGCCCGAGGGTACCCAGCAATGGAGCGAACGGCTGGTGAGCCAGGCCCAGGCCATATTGTTGCGGGAAATGTCCAGTCCGCCCTCGCTGGGCGACCTTGCGCACCGTATCGGCACCACGCAGCGGCATTTGAGCCATGAATTCCGGCGCCTGGTCGGCACGGCCGTCTATGCCTGGCTGCGCGAGGAGCGCCACCGCGAGGCCTGCTTCAGGCTGCTGCACACCAGCCAGCAGCTCAACCAGATCGGCCAGCACATCGGCTACCAGTCGGCCGCGGCCTTCACCAACGCCTTCCGCGCCCGCTTCGGCATGACGCCCAGCGACTACCGCCGCGCCGCCGGGGTGCGCGTGGTGGAAGACGAGGAATAAGGGCCGCCACCAGCATTGCGCCAGTTTTCGCACCCGGGGTGGGGCCGGGTGCGGAATATTTCACGGTTTGCCCGCCTTCGAGCCCGGACCGGGTCGCGGGCGGCGCACTATGATGAATTTTCACGGTCCAGGATTCACGGGCCGTCGTGTTCACTCACGCATTTGTGAATCCACGGCAGCCGCGCGTGCGCGGGGCGGCCGGCCTCAATGAAATCATCCGCCGCTTCCCCGTCCGCTGATCGAGGCTCGATCGCGCTGCTGAAGGTGCGGCAATGGGTATTCCCTCTGGCGGCAGGCCTGCTGCTGCTGGGCGTGCAGGCCTGGAATCCGGCGTGGTTCCATGCCCTGGCGGACTTGCTGCCGCTGGTACTGGGCGGGGCGGTGATTCTGGTGGCCAGCCAGGCTTTAGGCCTCACGCGCCATGCTTTCGTCCTGTGCGTCGCCTCCGGGTTCTTCTGGGCGTCGGTGCTGGATATCCTGCACCTCGTTCTCCAGGAACACATGCTGGACCTGGGCGATTTTCCGCCCGATGCCGCCGTGCAATTGTGGCTGGGTGCCCGGCTGCTGCAGGCACTGGCGCTGATGCTGGCGCCTTTTTGTGCCGGAAAATCCTCCGCCGAGCGGGCGGGCTTTTTATTGCCGGGTTTGGCCGCAATATTGCTGGTGGCGCTGGTGCGGGCCCGTGCGTTCGGGCCGATGTTCATCGCGGGCACATTCTTTTCGCCGCTCAAAATGGTGTGCGAATGGCTGCTGGTGGCGTTCTACGCCGGCGCGGCCGTGCTGATCTACCAGCGCCGCCATCTGCTGGACGCCGCGCTGCACCGCACCATGCTGTCCATCGTGCTGCTGCTGGCGCTGGGAGAGCTGAGCCATTCGACGCCTGCGGCGCCGGAGAGCCTCTTCAGCGTCGTCGCGCACCTGTTCAAGCTGTGGAGCTTCTGCCTGCTGCTGGGCGTGGTGCACCGGCACCTGCTGCTGCAGCCGCGGCGGCTGCTGCGGCAGCAGGCGCAGCTGCTGGCCGACGTCACCTCGCAGGTGCCGGGGCTGGCGTGGCAGCTGCAGCGCGCACCGTCGGGCCGGCTGAGCTTCACCTTCGCCAGCACGGGCACGGCGGAGATCTTCGAGCTGACCACGCAGGAGCTGCTGGACGACGCCGGGCAGGGCTTCTCCCGCATCGTGCCCAAGGACCGCGAGCAGCTGCTGGCGGCCATCGAGCGTTCCCGCAAGACCCTCGCGCCCTGGAAGGCGGAGTGGCAGGTGGTGCTACCGCGCAAGGGGCGGCGCTGGCACCGCGGCGAGTCCTCCATGCCCGTGGTGGAGGCCGACGGCAGCTGCCTGTGGGTGGGGCACATCCAGGACATCACCGAGGAGAAGCTGGTGGACCTGGAGCTGGCGCGCCACCGCGACCACCTCGCCGCGCTGGTGCAGGAGCGCACCGAGGCGCTGCACCAGGCCATGCTGCAGACCGAGCAGGCGGCGCGCTCGCGCACGGAGTTCCTCTCCAACATGAGCCACGAGATCCGCACGCCGCTCAACGCCATCCTGGGCGTGTCGCAGATCGCGCTGCGCGAGGCGCAGGCCGTGCCGGCGCGGCCGTGGCTGCGCCAGATCCACGAGTCCGGCCGGCTGCTGCTGGCGCTGGTCAACGACATCCTGGACATGGCCAAGGTCGAGGCCGGGCGGTTGGAGCTGGAGTCGCGCCCGGTGCGGCTGTCCACCGTCGTGCAGCGCGCGATGCGGCTCATGGCGCCGCGCGCGCAGCAGCAGCGGCTGGACTTCGGCGTGGAGTGCGGCCCGGACCTGCCCGAGGGCGTGCTGGCCGACGAGACACGGCTGACGCAGGTGCTGGTCAACCTGCTGGGCAACGCCATCAAGTTCACCGAGCACGGCAGCGTGCGCCTGACCGTCTCCCGGCTGCCCGTGCCCGGGCGCGTGTGGCTGATGTTTGCCGTGCGCGACACCGGCATCGGCATGAGCCCGGAGCAGGTGGGGCAGCTGTTCCAGCCCTTCGTGCAGGCCGACGCCTCCACCACGCGCCGCTTCGGCGGCACGGGCCTGGGGCTGTCCATCGCCAAGCGCATCGTGGACCTGATGGGCGGCAGCATCGAGGTCTCCAGCCAGAGCGGCCGCGGCTCGTGCTTCACGCTGCGCATCCCCTTCGACGAGGCCAGCGCGCCGGCCGAGGAGCACGCCGGCTCCGCCGGCCTCGGCGCCGAAGGGCGGCGGCTGCAGGGGCTGCGCATCCTGGCCGCGGAGGACGACGCCGTGAACCAGTGGGTGCTGCGCGAGCTGCTGGAGCAGGAGGGCGCGAGCTGCCGCATCACCGACAACGGCCTGGAGGCGCTGACGGTGCTGGAGACGGGCGAGGAGTTCGACCTCTTCCTCACCGACGTGCAGATGCCCGGCCTCAACGGCTACGACACCGCGCGGCGCTGCCGCGCGCTGCGCCCGGCCCTGCCCATCGTGGGCCTCACCGCCTATGCGCTGCCGCAGGAGCGCCAGCGCTGCCTGGAGGCCGGCATGGACGACCACGTCACCAAGCCGGTGGACATGGACCAGCTGTGCGCGGTGATCCTGAAGCTCGCCGGCGGCGTGTCCACGGCCGCGGCGGCGGCCCTGCCGGCACCGCCGCCCGTGCCGGGCGTGGTCCCGGGCGTGGCGCCGGTGCTGGACTGGGCGGCACTGTGGCAGCGGCTGCGCCGGTCCAGCTCGGTGCAGCGGCTGCTGCAGACCCTGCTGGCCGAGCACGAGCCCACGCCGCAGCGGCTGCGCGAGTGCGCGGACGCAGGCGATGCCGAGGAGGCCTCCCGCCTGGCGCACCGGCTGCGCGGCGTGGGGGCCACCTTGTTCGCCGCGCCGCTGCGCGAGGCCGCGCAGCGGCTGGAGGCGGATCTCCATGACGGCGGGCGCCTGGAGCCGGCGCAGCTGCTCGCCCTGGCGCAGGCCACCGAGGCGCTGCTGCAGGCCGCCCGCGAGGGCCTGGCCGGGCTGGACGCCCCAAGAGATCCACAACGAGGAGGAGACGAGCCGACATGCATACCGCTGACGTGAGCTTCAGTTTCAGGCGCTTTGCCTTCTGGGCCGAGGGCGTGCGCCGCGCCTTCGAGCTGGGGCTGTGCCTGCTGCCGGCGCTGCTCATCGCCTACGTCCACTACTTCCAGGACCCGGCGCTGCGCTTCGAGGACCATGTCTTCCACCAGGTGGCCATCGGCGTGGCCACGCTCGAAGGTGCCTTCATCTCCTACGTCGCCTGGCGCTGCTACCTGCGCTCGGGCGAGGCGATGCTGAAGTGGGTGACGCTGGGCTTTGCCGGCTTCACGATCGTGTACTCGCTGCACGGCTTCTTCACGCCGATGGCGCGGCACAACCTGTGGTTGTTCATCCTGTACGGCCCGGCCTCGCGGGTGGTCATGAGCGCCTGCCTGCTGGCGGGGCTGCTGCGCTTCAACCGCGCGCCCGACGCGCCGGCGCAGCGCGCCGACGTGGGCAGCTGGCTGCGCTGGCTCGGGCTGTTCCTGGCCATCAACGTCGCCGTGGGCGTGGTGGCCTATAGCCCGCTGGCCGGCGCGCCGTGGCTGCGCATGTCGATGGAGATCGGCTCGATCCTGCTCTACGGCGTGGCGCTGGGCGTGCACGCCGGGCGCGGGCTGCGCTCGCCGCTGATGCGCTACGGCGCGCTGGCCTTCGTCTGGTTCGCCTTCTCGTCGCTGAGCTTCCTGCTGGCCAAGCCGTGGAACCACCAGTGGTGGCTGGCGCACGCCCTCTTCGCCGTGGGCTTCGGGGTGCTGGGCTACGGCATCCTGCGGGTGTTCGGGGCCGCGCGCTCCTTCGAGCACGCCTTCAGCGTGGAGGAGCTGACCGAGGACCTGGCCCAGACCAACGCCCGGCTGCGCGAGGCGCTGGACCGGCTGGAGCAGGTCAACCGCGGGCAGGGCGAGCAGATGCACGCGCTGGAGCGGTCCCGCACGCAGTTCGAGCACTTCTTCCACCTCTCGCCCGACGGCATCGTCGTCGTCGACGACAAGGGGCTGGTGCTCAAGGCCAACAGCCGCGCCGAGGCCATCTTCGGCTACGGCACCGGCGAGCTGGACGGGCTGTCGGTGGAGAAGCTCATTCCCGAGAGCCTGCGCGCGCACCACGTGCGCGCGCGCAGCCTGCACCAGCACTCGCCGCAGATGCGGCCCATGGCCGAGGACCGCACGCAGAGCTGCCTGCGCCGCGACGGCGAGGTGTTCAGCGCCACCATCAGCCTCAGCAGCCTGGTCTACGAGGGCCGCCAGTGCACGGTGACCTTCGTGCGCGACCTCACGCGGCTGATGCAGCGCCACGAGGACCAGCGCCGCGAGGACCAGGCCTCCATCCGCCAGGGCCACATCCTGGAGCAGCTTTCGGCGCAGCTGCCTTTCGTGGTGTTCCAGTTCCGCCGCGGCGCCAACGGGCGCTACGACTTCCCGTACATGAGCCCCAAGGTGTCGGAGCTGCTGGGCTGCGAGGCCGAGGCGCTGCGCGACAACATCAACCTGTGGTTCTCCCGCGTCGAGCCCGCGGAGATGGCCGCGCTCATCACCTCCATCGAGCGCTCGGCCGCCGAGCGCACCCCGTGGACGGCGCGCTGGCAGGCGCGGCGCTCGGGCGCCGACGCGAGCTTCGAGTGCACGCTGAGCTGCTCGGCGCCGGTGGCGCAGCCCGACGGCTCGCTGGTGTGGACGGGCTACATGCGCCGCGCGCACGAGCGCAGCGACGACAAGGTGCCGGCCGCCGCGGACGCGCCGTCGGCATGAGCGCGCGCGCACGGCCGCGCGGCGCGAGGCCGCACCCGTGAGCGCGGCGCACGCCTGGGCCGTGGCGCTGCGCCCGCGCAGCCTGCCGGTGGCCGTGAGCCCGGTGCTCATCGGCGCGGCGCTGGGCTGGCTGCGCACCGGCGCCATCGACCTCGTCGCGGCGCTGCTGGTGCTGGGCGCAGCGCTGCTGATGCAGCTCATCACGAACCTGCAGAACGACGTGGGCTACACGCTGCGCGGCGGCGAGCGGCTGGGCACGCGCACGGGGCTGCCGCGCGCCACGGCGCAGGGCCTGCTGAGCGTGGGCGAGGTGCGCGTGGCCATCGTGGCGGCGGCGCTGCTGGCCACCGGGCTGGGGCTGGCACTGGTGGCTTTGCGCGGCTGGCCGGTGCTGGCGATCGGCGTGGCCTCGTTGCTGGCGGCGCTGGCCTACATGGGCGGCCCGCGGCCCATCGCCTACACGCCCTTCGGCGAGCTGACCGTGTTCGTGTTCTTCGGCCTGGTGGCCGTGGCGGGTACGGACTGGGTGCTGACGCAGGACGTGGGGCTGCCGACGGTGCTGGCAGCGGCGGCCAACGGCGGCATCGCGGCCTCGGCGCTGGCGGTGAACAACCACCGCGACCGGGCCCACGACGCGCAGGTCGGGCGCAGCACCTTCGCCGTGCGCTTCGGCCCGGGGGCCTCGCGCGTGCTGCATGCGCTGCTGCTGCTGGGGCCCTTCGCGCTGGTGCCGGTCCTGGTCTGGGCCGCTGAAACCCGGGCCCTGCTGCTGCTGCTGCTGCTGGCGCCGGCCGCGTGGCGGCTGCAGCGCGACTTCGCCCATTGCGCCCCGGGGCTGGCCTACAACGCGATCCTGTTTCGCACTTTCAAACTGCAGATGGGGTTTGGGGTGCTGCTGGCGGTGGGGGCGGTGGGCGGGAAGTTGGAGTGGTGAGGGGTGGTTCGGATTTGCTTTGGTCGAACTGAAAATTGGTGCGAAGGGCGTCTGGATTCGGCCAATTGAGGACGGACAGCGTGTCTTTTCGACCGGCTTTTCAAGGCTGAAAGCGGGCATACCGCCCTAGCACGAGGATTGGAACGGATCAGCTGTTCGAGTTCGACGGCGATCGAATTCTGCGTGTGCGGATACAGCGCAATCCCGAAAAGCTGGCAGCCCTGTCACAGCTTCATCGTTCCAAACGTCTTGTTGGTTGGGGAACTCATGTCGGCCCCCTCGCAACCCCTTTCATCCAAGGAAACTCGACACATGGATCGCGCTGTTTGGTACCAGGCATCTCCCGAGGGCGGCAAGGCCATGACCAGCCTGCACCATTTCGTCACAAAGGGCACCGGACTGCCAAGCTTGCTGACGCACCTTGTTTTTCTCCGTGTCTCGCAGATCAACGGCTGTGCCCACTGCATCGACATCCACACCCGCGACCTTATCGCCGAAGGGATGTCCGTCGACAAGCTCGTGCTCGTTCCAGTATGGCGCGAAGCGGAATACCTGTTCTCCGAGCAAGAGCGTGTTGCGCTGGCTTGGTCCGAGGAAGTGACGCGCGTAAGCGAAACACACGCCTCCGATGCGGCCTATGCAGCTGCGTTAGCCGTGTTCGGCGAGAAGGATCTGGTGGACCTGACGCTTACCGTCGCTGCCATGAATGCGATTAACCGCATGGGCATCAGCTTCCGCATGAAGCCGCGGGCCAGGGCTTGAGCTTGGGTGTTTCTGCAAGCGTAGGGCTGTAACTCTGCCACCAGAAAGCGTCAGCATGATTCTTCGCTCCACGAAGAATCGTGGGAGGAGACAGCTCGGCCTGTAATGCCCGCTTCCGCTGCGAGGCGGGTATTCGCGATGGCGGGTCGAATAACTGCAACGGGCACATTCCAGCCCACCAAACGCAGCAAGCCCTTGAAGCGAATTTCGTTCTGCTCTCCCACGTCTCAACCTATCACCTGTCAGGTGTGCGCATGAGCCACCAGCCGCAGGCGGAACCTTCGCGCCAGGCAGCGACCGAACCCGCTTCGCTCACTCGCCTGCAACCCGTCCCATGACCCCTGCCGACACCCAAGCCATCGTCACCATCGCCGTGCTGGCCGCCTTTGCCGACGGCGACAAGCATGACCGCGAGCGCGAGGAGCTCCGGCGCATCGCGGAGGGCCTGGGACGCGCCCATGGCGTGCACCTGCCCACGCTCTACCAGGACGTGCTGATGAAGCGCGTGGACACGGCCTCCGCGGTCGCCGCGCTCGGCAGCGCCGAGGCCCGCCAGCTCGCCTACGAGATGGCGGTTTGCGTCTGCGACGCCGACGGGGCGCAGTCGCCGGCCGAGGTGAGCTTCCTGTCCAGCCTGCGCAGCCAGCTCGGCCTGGGCGCATCGGCCGAGCGCTTTGCCGCGCAGGCCGAGGAAATCGCGGCGGCACCGATCGGCGCGCCGTCGGCTTCGCCGACCCCGGGCGCCGTGGCGCCGGCCGTGGACGACGCTGCCCTCGACCGGGAGATCCTGAACGCCGCCATCCTCAACGGCGCCATCGAGCTGCTGCCCGAGACGCTCTCGACAATGGCGATCATTCCGCTGCAGATGAAGCTGGTCTACCGCATCGGCCAGGCCCACGGCTACCAGCTCGACAGCGGGCACGTGAAGGATTTCCTCGCCACCGTCGGTGTCGGCCTGACCTCGCAGTACCTCGAACAGGCCGGCCGCAAGCTGCTCGGCGGCCTGCTCGGCAAGCTCGGCGGCGGCATGCTCGGCGGACTCGGCAAGCAGGCGGTCAGCTCGGGCATGAGCTTCGCCTCCACCTATGCGCTCGGCCACGTCGCCAAGCGCTACTACGCCGGCGGGCGCACCCTGTCGGCGCAGATGCTCAAGGACGCCTACGCCAGCGTCGCCGCCGAGGCCCAGGGCCTTCAAGGGCGCTACCTGCCGGCGATCCAGGAGAAGGCGCGCGGCCTCGACGCCGGCAAGGTGCTGGCGCTGGTGCGCGGCCGTTGAGGGCCGTCGAGGCCCTGGCGCGGCAGCCGCGCCATCCGCCTCTCCGATGCCCTTGAAGAAAACCTAGTCCTTCGCCCGCGCGATCTGCTGCCTCGCCAGCGGATCGTGCGCGGCCTCGCCCTGGCGCACGCTGCCGTCGGGCATCGGCACCTCGATGGGCGTGACCTCCACCGGCGCCACGCCCTCGCGTGACGTGATGCCCACCGCGCGTGCCGTCGCCGGCGACAGGTCCACGATGCGGCCCTGCACGTAGGGCCCGCGGTCCTGGATCTTCACCACCGCGCTCTGGCCAGTCTTCAGGTTGGTCACCTTGGCCGTGGTGCCCAACGGCAGCGTCTTGCTCGCCGCGTTGTGATGGTTCAGCCGCATGGGGGTGCCGTCGGCCATCTTCCGCCCGCCGAAATGGCGCGCGTAGTACGAGGCCTGCCCCACGCGCTTGCGGCCCGAGTAGTCCAGGCGCGACTTGGGCGAGGGCGGGGCGGCGTGCGCCGCCGCCACCTTGGGCTTGCCGGTCTTGCCCGCCGTAGCGGTCTTGGCAGGCGTACCCGCGCGGCTGGCGGAGCGCGTGCCCTCCGCCTTGGCGCTCGCCGCGCCGCGGCCCGCGGCCCGGGCGGCTTCGGCCTTGCGCCCGGTGGATTTGGCGGCCTTCGCCTGCGATTTGGCTTGCGCCTGCGACTTGGCCGTGGACTTGTGTCCCGGCGCGGCGGCCGGCGCCTGCTGCGCCTGCGCGGCGACCCGGGCCGCCGCGGGCGCCTTGCCCCTGGTGGCGGCATGTGCCGCACCCACGCCCAGCGACCAGGCCAGCGGCAGCAGCGCGAGGCAGCGGCAGAGGAGGTTGAGGGGAGAACTCATGTCGTCGATGCCACCGGGACGGCCACCGCACCGGGTGGGGCCGCGCCCGTAACGGACAGGATGAACACCCCCCGCAGTCTGGGTATTGCTCCGGGCCGCGTCGGTCAGGCGCCACCGGGGGGCTTTGTAGGAAAACACGCCGGACTTGTGCCTGCCGGCGTGCACTTGGCGCCAGGCCGACTGCGCATGGGGGCCCGTGCCGTTTTTCACGAAACCCAAATCCAGCCCAAAAGAGTTGCCTGAAGGTAAAGCCCCTAAACTTGGTGAGTTTGTAGCCTACTGTTACCACCCGGTCACAAAGCCGGGTGGGTAGGGCGGCTGTTGGGCGTTCATGCCGTCCGGCGTCTGTGGCCGGTGCGGACGCTGGAAGAAGACCTGCGGGGGGTGCCGTACCGGCCGGCCCGCCGTGTGACTGGATTGGGGAGTTTTCCTTGCCTGCTACCACCAAGTTCGCCCTTCCCGCCGGGATCGTGGCGGCGCTGCTGCTGTCCGGCTGCGCATCGATGAATCCGACGCCGCTGACGACGGCCGAGGTCGTGAGCACCAGCGCCGAGGACCGCGCGCTGGCCCAGCGCGACGTGGAGCCGCTGTCGGGCGCGCTGACGCTGGAAGAGGCGATGGCGCGCGCCATCAAGTACAACCTCGACCGCCGCACCCGGGTGCTGGAAGAGTCGCTGGCCCAGGGCCAGTTCGAGGCGGGCCACTACGACATGCTGCCCAAGGTGGTGGCCAACGCCGGCTACCGCTACCGCGACGAGGAACTCATCACCCGCAGCCGCAACTACAGCACCGGCGCGTACTCCGACGCCCCGCCCTTCATCTCCAGCGCCCGCACCGCCTGGGCCACGGACCTGAGCTTCACCTGGAGCCTGCTGGACTTCGGCCAGAGCTACTACGCCACCAAGCAGAACGCCGACCGCGTGCTCATCGCCGAGGAGCGCCGGCGCAAGGCGCTGCACATCCTGATGCAGGACGTTCGCACCGCGTTCTGGCGCACGGCCAGCGCGCAGAAGCTGCGCAACGAGGTGCGCGCCACGCTGACCGACGCCGCCGCGGCGCTGGAGGACGCGCGCAAGGCCGAGGCCGAGCGGCTGCGCAACCCGCTGGAGGCGCTGCGCTACCAGCGCCAGCTGCTGGAGAACGTGCGGCTGCTCGAAGCCATCGACCAGGAGCTCTCCACCGCCGCCATCGAGCTGGCCTCGCTGGTGAACCTGCCGCTGGCGCGCAAGCTGCAAGTGGCGGAGCCCGCGCAGGCGCTGAGCCGGGGCTGGCTGCAAGTCCCGCCGGCGAAGATGGAAGAGCTGGCCATCGCGCGCAACGCGGACCTGCGCGAGTCCTTCTACAACGCCCGCATTGCCGCCGACGAGACGCGGCGCACGATGCTCAAGGTCTTCCCCGGGCTGTCCTTCAGCTTCGGCCCGCACCACAGCACCGACGACTACCTGATCAACGACACCTGGCGCGAGGCCGGGCTGCAGCTGTCGTACAACCTGCTGGGCATCCTGTCGGCGCCGGCGCAGCGGCGCATGGCCGAGGCCGGCGTGGCCGTGGCGCAGCAGCGCCGCATGGCCACGCAGATGGCCGTGCTCACCCAGGTGCACGTGGCGCGGCTGCAGTACGCCAACGCGCTGGCGCAGTTCGAGCGCGCGGACAGCATCTGGAAGGTGGACGCCGAGATCGCCAGCCACGTGGCCCGGCGCGAGCAGGCGCAGACGCAGACCAAGCTCGACCGCGTCTCCAACCAGACCTCGGCCATCCTGAGCCAGCTGCGGCGCTACCAGGCGCTGTCGCAGGCGCATGCCGCGGCCGGGCGGCTGCAGGCCTCACTGGGCATGGAGCCCACGCCCGAGGGCAGCGCCGCCGTGCCGCTGGCGCAGCTGACGCAGTCGGTGGCCAGCTCGCTCAAGCAGTGGGACGAGGCCCAGGTGCTGGACATCGCCGCGCCCGCGGCGGCCCCCGGCGCCGCACCCGCGGCCCAGTGAACGAGGAGCGCCCCATGAAGAGCAGTTGTCTCAGGACCGGCCTGGCGTTGGCCCTGGGGTGGGGCCTGTGTGCCGTACCCGCGCTGGCGGCCGACGCCGTCAAACCCGTGCCGCCGGCCGCGCCCGCCGTGTCCGTGGCCAAGCCCGCCGCGGCGCCGCTGCCCGCGGCCGCCGCCCCGTCGCTGGACAAGCGCGAGATCCGCGCCCAGCTCATGCCGCGGCGCTACACCACGCTGGCCGCGGAGATCGGCGCCAAGGTCAGCCGGCTGCCGGTGGCCGAGGGCGCGCGCTTCAGCGCCGGGCAGATGCTGGTGGCCTTCGACTGCACGCTGCAGCAGGCGCAGCTCAACAAGGCGCGCGCCGCGCTGGAGGCCGCCGACAAGACCTGGAGCGCCAACAAGCGGCTCAACGAGCTCAACTCGGTGGGCAAGGTCGAGCTCGACGTCTCCGAGGCCGAGGTGGGCAAGGCCCGCGCCGAGGTGGCTTCCAACCAGGCCGTGCTGTCCAAGTGCAGCATGGCCGCGCCCTTTGCCGGCCGCGTGGCCGAGCAGAAGGTGCGCGAGCAACAGTACGTGCAGGCCGGCCAGGCGCTGCTGGAGATCCTTGACGACTCGGTGCTGGAGCTGGAGTTCATCGTGCCGTCGAAGTGGCTGGCCTGGATCAAGGCGGGCAGCGGCTTCCAGGTCGCCATCGACGAGACCGGCAAGACCTATCCGGCCAAGGTGCTGCGCATCGGCGCCCGGGTGGACCCGGTGAGCCAGTCCGTGAAGCTGGCCGCGGCCATCGACGGCAAGTTCGGCGACCTCATCGCCGGCATGAGCGGGCGGGTGCTGATGGCGCCGCCGGCGGGCACGCCGTGAACGGCGGGCGACGCCGCGTGTTCTCTTGCTGCCCGCGCGGGCTGCACCCCGGTTTTCTTCCTTCGGCCCCTGGGGCCGAAGCATTTCAGCGGCATTGGAGTTGGGGTGCCGCCCTTTCCCGTGAACATCAAAAGGAACAACAAATGTCCCGGAAACAGAACTCGATGAAGTCGGCGCTGCGCGCCGTGGCCGCCGCGGCGGTGCTGGGCGGCGCCTCCATGGGCGCGATGGCCTGCGGCGCGGACCCGTACCTGGGCCAGGTGTGCTACATGGCCATCCCCTACTGCCCGGAAAACACGCTCGTGGCCGCCGGCCAGACGCTGCCGATCGCGCAGTACCAGGCGCTGTATTCGCTGCTGGGGACGTACTTCGGCGGTGACGGTAGGACCAACTTCAAGCTCCCCGACCTGCAGGGCCGCATGATGGTGGGCACCTCCAGCACGCTGCCGCTCGGCAATACCGCCGGTGCGGAAACCGTGGCGCTCAAGGCCACCGACGTGCCGGCGCACGTCCACAACGTCGCACTGCAAGCCAACGGTACCGTCGCCGTGCCGGCCCTGACCACCGAAACCGCCGGCGCGGTCGCCGCGCCCACCACCGCGAACAACACGGTGGGCAAGATCGGCTTGGGCACTGCTGCCTTCTATCCCTACAACAGTGCCAAGGCGGTGACCTTGCCGCCGGCGACGGTGACCACCAACGTCGCCGGCCCGACGACCAACCAGTTCAACAACGTGCCCACGAACCAGACGCAGGTCAGCGTGGTCAACCCCCGCGTGGCCGTCACGGCGTGCATCGTCGTCACCAACGCCCTCTATCCGGTGCGTCAGCAGTGATGGCGGCGCAGTGATCCACCGTTCCAGGTATCCGCACTAGCCGATGCCTGCAGCAGCTGCCGGTCCTCAGCGCCGGCGGCTTTTCCACGTAGCCCAAGCCGTAGTTGCGTTTCCGGAGATTCCCCGCGCCATGAACAAATTCCACCGTACCGTTTGGAGCGAAGTGACCCGCAGTTTTGTCGCCGTGGCGGAAATCGTGCGTGGCCAGGGAAAGAAATCCGGCGGCAGCGAGTCGGTGGGCGCGGACACCGGCACGGCGTTGCTCAAGCCCTCGTCCCCGCGCATTGTGCGCGGCGCACTGCGGCCCCTGGCGCTGGAGCAGCGCTTCATGTTCGACGGCGCGGCCATCGCCACGGCCGCGGACGCCGTGCGCCCGCAGGCGGACGCCGCCCATGCGCTGCCTGACGCAGCCGCGCTGGCGCTGATGCCCGCAACGCCGGCGCCGGTGGAAGTGCGCGCGGCGGACCCGGCGCTCAACGGCGGACGCAAGGAAGTCGTGTTCGTCGATACCTCGGTCGATGGCTTCCGCGCGCTGGAAGCCGGCGTGCGTGCCGGCGTGGAAGTGGTGGAAATCGATGGCCAGGCGTCCGGCCTGGCCCAGATCGCCCGCTGGGCACAGGGCCATGGCGGCTACGACGCCATCCACGTCCTCAGCCACGGCGAGCAAGGCACGCTGCACCTGGGCACCGACACGGTCACCGAGTCCAGCTTGGGCTCCGCCCTGGTGCGGGCCGAGCTGGCCCAGCTCGGCCAAGCGCTCAAGGCCGGCGGCGACTTGCTGCTCTACGGCTGCGACGTGGCCGCCGACGCCGACGGCCAGCGCTTCATCTCGGCCCTGCAGGCCGCCACCGGGGCCGACGTGGCCGCCTCCACCGACCCCACCGGCTCGGTGCTGCAGGGCGGCGACTGGACGCTCGAAGCCGCTGCCGGCGTCGTCGATGCGCCCGCCCTGAGCGCGCAGGGCTACGGCGGCCTGCTGGCCAACGCCACTTTCAACTTCGACAGCAGCTTCAACGCGCTGACGGTCGGCGGCAAGCCCGCCGTGTCGCAGACGGTAGGAAGCTTCGTGCTCACGCTGACTTCGACGGAAGGGGTCTACAAGTCCGCCGATAACGGCTACTCCCCCATCAACGGATCGAACAGCGTCATTTCCGATCCGACGACGACGTCCATCACGTTCACCATCAACGGGCCGAACGTATTCAACCTGAGCAGCCTGGCACTGGCCCCCATCACCGGCGAGACGACCTTCACCCTGTCCGCCGCCGGAGGCGCCACCGCGACCAAGACCATCGCCGACGCGACCATCGGCACCTTTGACGTCTCGGCAGATACCAAATTCCAGGGCATCAGCACCTTCACGCTGACGGCAAATAAATCTTTCCAGGTTTACGTTGACGACGTGTACCTGACCAATATTCAGGCGCCGGTCACCAAACCCACCACCACCATTTCATCCGTCGCCATTTCGAGCGACACCGGCAGCAGCATCACGGACTTCATCACCAAGACCGCGTCGCAGACCGTCAGCGGCTCGCTGTCGGCTCCCCTGGCGGCGGGCGAGTCGGTGCGGGTGTCCACCGATGGGGGGTCAACCTGGTCCACGGCCACGGCTGCCCAGGGCAGCACGATCTGGAGCCTTACCAACGCCACGCTCAGCGGCGGCAGCAACTCGCTCAAAGTCAAGGTGAGCAACAGCGGCGGCGACGGCACCGTGTATTCGCAGCCGTACACGCTGGACACTTCGGCGCCCACGGTCACTGCCGTGGCACGCCAGACCACCAACTCCAGCGGCAACACCAGCGCCACCGGCGGCCTGACGTGGCGGCTGACCTTCGGCGAGGCGGTCTCCAACCTGGACAAGACCGACTTCACGCTCAGCGGCACTACGGGCACGGTCACGGGCCTGACGCTGGTCAGCGGCACCACCTACGACGTGACGGCCAGCGGCGGCAACCTCGACACCATGACCGGCGACGTGACGCTGAGCTTCGCGGCCGGCCACGACGTCATCGACACCGCGGGCAACGCGCTCGACACCACGCTCAGCGGCGGCAACAACGTCTACCACGTCGCGCACAACCAGGCGCCGGTCAACACCGTGCCGGGCACGCAGAGCGTCAACGAGAACGCCACGCTGGTGTTCAGCAGCGCCAACAGCAACGCCATCCAGGTCAGCGACGCCGACAGCGGCAGCCTCAGCACCACGCTCACCGCCACGGGCGGCACCGTCTCCGTCACTACCGGCGGCGGCGCCACCATCACCAACAACGGCACCGGCACCGTCACCATCAGCGGCAGCGTGGTCAACGTCAACGCCGCGCTGGCCAGCGTGAGCTACACGCCCACCAGCAACACGAGCGGCGTCAACAACACGCTGCAGGTCAGCACCAGCGACGGCAGCGGCGGCAGCGATACCGACACGGTCACCATCGGCGTCGTGGACGTGAACCCGTCCATCGTCAGCCCGAGCTGGACCTTCTCCGTCAACGAGAACGCGGCTGCCGGCACGCAGATCGGCACCCTGGTCGCCTCCGGCGACCCCAATGGCCGGGTCTGGTCGCTCAGCGGCGGCGGCGGCCTGTTCACCATCATCCCCGGCGGCATCATCACGGTCGCCAACGGCGCCATCCTGGACTACGAAAGCACCAGCTCCTACACGGTGACCGTGGACCTGGACGACGAGGACGCGGACACGGCCGCCGACAGCACGACGTCGGTGACCATCAACCTCGTCAACGTCAACGAGGCGCCCACGGCCGTCAGCCTGTCCAGTACCTCGATCAACCAGAGCGCGGCCACGGCCAGTGCCACGGTGGGCACGCTCGCCGCTACCGATCCTGACGCCGGCGACACCCACACCTTCAGCCTGGCCGCCGGCAACGGCACCAACGACGCCGACAACGGCAAGTTCTTGATCTCGGGCAACACGTTGCGCGTGGGCAGCAGCGCGCTGGCCGCGGGCAGCTACCGCGTGCTGGTGCGCGCCACCGACGCGGGCAGCTACTACGTCAACCAGGCGCTGACCATCACCGTCGCCGACAACGTCGCGCCCACGGTGACCTCCGTGACCCGGCAGACCACGAACGTCAGCGGCACCACCAGCGCCACCGGCGGCCTGGTGTGGCGCCTGACCTTCAGCGAGGCGGTCTCCAACCTGGACAAGAGCGACTTCACGGTCAGCGGCACCACCGGCAACGTCACCAGCGTCGTGTCGGCCGGTGGCAACGCCTACGACGTGACGGTGTCGAGCGGCAACGTCGACACCATGACGGGCGACGTGACCCTGGGCTTCGCCTTCGGCCACAACGTCACCGACGCCGCGGGCAACGCGCTCGACACCACGCTCAGCGGCGGCACCAACGTCTACCACGTGGTGCACAACCAGGCACCGCAGGCCGCCGACAGCAGCAAGACGACCGCGGAGAACACCACCCTCGGCGGCTCGGTGCCCGCGGCCACCGACGCGGACGCGCTGCCGGAGATCCAGGAAACCGGCGCCGTCGATTACTGGGTGGAGCGCACCTGGTCGTTCTACGGCGAGGCCAACGCCGAGTACGGCGTCGTCATCCGCAACACCGGCGGCTTCGCCTCCATCGGCGACATGGTGGCGGCCTTCCAGACCCACGCCAACTACGCCGACCTGCCCTACACCATCGGCGTCAACACCGCGGGCAACGGCCTGCGCCTGACGTTCAAGGACCTCAACAACCACGTCACCCGCCAGCTGCAGCCCTGGGGCGACTGGGGTATCGCGCTGACGGTGGTGCGTGACGGCGAGCTGAGCTATTCGCTGGTGTCGGACGTGCCCGCCGGCAAGGGCACGCTCACCTTCAACGCCAACGGCACCTACACCTTCAACCCGGGCACCGCCTTCGACGCGCTGCGCGCCGGCCAGAGCGAGAACGTCTCCTTCACCTACCGCGCCACCGACGCCCAGGGCGCCAGCAGCGACCCGGCAACGGTGACGATCACCGTCACGGGCGCCAACGACGCGCCGGTGCACACCGTGCCCGCCGCGACGCAGACGCTGGCGGAAAACGGCTCGATCGTGCTGAGCGCCGGCCACGGCAACCAGATCCGCGTCAGCGACGCCGACGGCGACAGCCTCGCCACCACGCTCATGGCCACCGGCGGCACGCTGAGCGTCACCACCGGCGGCGCCGCGGTGATCACCGGCGACGGCACGGGCACGGTGCAGATCAGCGGCAGCGCCACCGCCGTCAACGCCGCGCTGGCCTCGGTGACCTTCACCGCCACCGCCAACGCCACCGGAGCGGCCGCCATCCAGGTCGCCACCCACGACGGCACCACCACCACCTACAGCAGCATCGCGCTGGAGCTGACGGACGTGGCCCCGGCCATCGACGGACCGGCCAGCCTCACGGTGGACGAGAACTCGCCCGCCGGCACGGTGGTGGGCAGCATGCAGGTGTCCGGCGACACCAACGGCCTGACCTGGTCCATCACCGGCGGCACCGGCGCCGGCCTGTTCACCATCGACGCCACCGGCACCATCAAGGTGGCCAGCGGCGCCGTCCTGGACCACGAGGCGGCCGGCAGCTACACGCTGGAGGTGGGGGTGTACGACGAGACGGGCGGCAGCACGCTCGACGCCTCGGCCACGGTCGGCATCACCATCGGCAACGTCAACGAGGCGCCCACGGCCCTGGGCCTGTCCAGCGCCTCGCTGGGCCAGAGCGCGGCCACGGCCGGCGCCACGGTGGGCACGTTCTCCACCACCGACCCGGACGGGGCGGGCAGCTTCACCTACGCCTTCGCCACCGGCAGCGGCGGCAACGACGCCGACAACGGCAAGTTCTCGATCTCGGGCGGCACGCTGCACGTGGGCGCCGGCGCGCTGGCCGCGGGCAGCTACAAGGTCTACGTCCGCACGACCGACGGCGGCGGGCTGAGCACGGCCCAGGCCTTCACCATCACCGTCAGCGACGACGTGGCGCCCGCGCTGGACGCCGCCGCGTCCACGCCGCTGGACGGCGCCACCGGCGTGGCCGTCGCCGACGACCTGGTGCTCAAGTTCAGCGAGGCGGTCGCCGCGGGCAGCGGCTTCATCCGCATCTTCAACCCCGTCGACGGCAGCGACACCCGCGTCATCGACGTCACCGACGCCAGCCAGGTCACGATCTCGGGCAGCACCGTCACCCTCAACCCCACCGCCAGCCTGCGCGGCGGCACGCATTACCACGTGCTCGTCGACGCCGGCGCGCTGGTGGACGGCGCGGGCAACGCCAGCGTGGCCGTCAGCAGCGACACGGTGCTGGACTTCCACACCGTCAACACCCGGCCCACCAGCACCGACGACCGCGTCACCACCAGCGGCACCACCGAGGTGACGCTGAGCGCGAGCGACTTCGGCAGCTTCAGCGACGCCGACGGCAACGCGCTGGCCTTCGTCAGGATCGTCAACGTCCCGCAGCCGACGAGCGCCGGCACGCTGGAGTACGACGGCGTCGCCGTCATCGCCGGCCAGGAGATCAGCGCCGCGGACATCGCCGCGGGCAAGCTGCGCTACACGCCTGCGGTGAGCGGCGGCGTGACGGTGGCCCAGTTCCAGGTCAGCGACGGCGCGGACTACTCCAGCGCCATCTACAAGCTCACGCTGGGCCCGGGCAACACCGGCTCCATCGCCAGCGTCGTCAAGACCAACTACACCTTCAACCTGGCCGTCGACAGCGGGTTGTCGCTCAGCGGCCTGACCGCCCTGACCACGCCGACGGGCATGGCCAAGGGCGTCACGATGCCGCTGGGACAGGTGGGCTTCACCGTCAGCGGGCTGAGCAACGGCGGCACGGCCAACGTCACGCTGTCGGTCGACACGACCAGCCTGATGACGGTGCTCTACAAGAAGAACCTGCGCACGGGCACGTGGGACCGGCTCTCGCCCCTGACCCCCACCAAGGTCAACGGCCAGAACGTCATCACCTTCAGCCTCGTGGACGGCGGCGACTACGACGCCGACCGCACGGCCAACGGCGTCATCGTGGACCCGGCCCTGCTGGTGGCCAACATGGCCGCGCCCGTGGTTGCGGAGAACACCACCTGGGTCTCCAGCGTCCGGGACGCGATGGATCTCGGCAGCCTGCACGGCCAGATCGGCTTCACGGTGACCGGCGGCGAGGACCGCGCCTTCTTCAAGATCGATGAGGGCACCGGCGTGCTGCGCTTCGTGCAGGCCCCGGACTACGAGAACCCGCTGGACACCGGCGGCGCGGACGGCGACAACACCTACGAGGTGGAGGTCACGGCCATCGATGCCCTGGGCAACACGGTGGTCCAGCAGCTGTTCGTGTCGGTGGCCGACGACACCGGCAGCACCAGCGCGGGGCTCGTCGAATTGCAGGGCGACGACGAGTTGCTGCCGCCCGACACGCCCAGCTACCTGGACTCCAACATCTGGACGTACTTCAGCGAAGACCCGTCCACGAGCTTCGCCAAGGGCTACGTGCTGGTGGAGCAGATCGAAGGCGTGCGCGACGGCTCGTTCAGTTTCGCCGACGGCTACATCCTGACCGCCGGCCTGGACCTGGCCTCGGCGGACTACAGCCTCGGCGCCGGCGAGACGGTGTACTACGTCGGCGACGCCATCGGCACCGTGGACGGCTTCTTCGACGGGCAGGACGGGCGCGACCTGCGCATCAACCTGTTCGACCAGGTGATCAGCGGCGCCACCGGCAATGCGCTCTACGCCGTCCGCGCCCAGGAGATGCAGGACGTCGTCGGCAACCTGATGTACGCGGTGCCCACGGTGGTGGACGGCCCGCGCGTGTTCTCGGTGACGATCAACGACGGCACCACGACCTACGAGGCGGTGACCGCGAGCCTGCACCCCGCCGACGTCGCCGCGCCGGAGATCACGGGCATCTCCCTGGACAGCGGCAGCTCCGGCAGCGACGGCATCACCAGCGAGACCCTGCCCACGCTCAGCGGCACCGCGCCGGCCGGCAGCACCGTCTGGGTGTACCTCGACGGCGAGAAGGTCGGCACCACCGTCGCCGCCAGCAGCGGCAACTGGAGCTGGGCCTACAGCGACTACAGCAGCACGCCGCTGGCCGATGGCCAGCACCTGTTCACGGCCAAGGCCGTGGACACCGGCATGGGTGCGGTCAGCGGTGCGTCTTCCGCCTACGCCGTGACGGTGGACACCAGCGACCCGGCCAGCGCGATCGGCTCGGTGGCCCTGTCCAGCGACACCGGTCCCGACGGCACCGACCTGGTCACGAACACGGCCAGCCAGAGCATCAGCGGCACCCTCACGGCCGCGCTGGCCGACGGCGAGAAGGTGTTCGTGTCGCTGGACGACGGCGCCCATTGGGACGAGGCCACCGTCGACGCCAGCGGACGGGCCTGGACGCTGGACAACGCCACCCTCGCCGGCAGCGGCACGCTGAAGGCCAAGGTGGTGGACGCCGCCGGCAATGAGAGCGCCGAGTTCGAGCGGGACTACGTGCTCGACACCACGGAGCCGGCCATCACCGCCGTGGACGTGCCGGCCGCGGGCAGCTACGTCGCCGGCGACACGCTGAGCTTCACCGTGAGCTTCAGCGAGAAGGTCGTGATCGGCACCGGCGCCAAGCTGGTGCTGGACATCGGCGGCGTCGCACGCGAGGCCGTCTACGTCGGCGGCTCCGGCACCACCGACGCCGTCTTCGCCTACACCGTCGTGGACGGCGACATCGGGGCCGGCGGCATCAGCGTCACCTCCTTCGACGCCGGCAGCGGCACCCAGGACCAGGCGGGCAACGCGCTCGACACCACGCTCAATGGCGTGGGCGACACCTCGGCCGTGGTGGTCGATGCGGTGGCGCCCGACGCGCCCACGCTGGGCACCACGCTCACCAACAGCGCCACGCCCGTGCTGCGCGGCCAGGCCGAGGCCGGCAGCGTCGTCAAGGTCGAGGTCGGCGGCGCGGTCTACACCACCCTGGCCAACGGCTCCGGCCAGTGGACGGTGGACACCGCCAGCGACGCCCACACCGGCACGCTGGACCTGGGCGCGGACGGCACGGGCAAGACCGTCACCCTCACCAGCACCGACGCCGCGGGCAACGCCACCGGCGGCAGCGGCACGTTCACGCTCGACACGACGGCGCCGAAGGTGCTGTCCATCGTCCGCCTCAGCGCCAACAGCGGCGGCGTGACCAACGCCACCGAGCTGGTGTGGCGCGTGACCTTCGACGGTCCCGTGGGCAACGTGGGCACCGACGACTTCAGCGTCAGCGGCACCACCGGCACCGTCACCGGCGTGGTGTCCGCCGGCGGCAACGCCTGGGACGTGACCGTCTCCGGCGGCGACCTGGCGCTCATGGACGAGGGCTCGGTCACGCTGGGCTTCGCCGCCGCCGGCAGCCCGCGCGACATCCAGGACGCCGCGGGCAACGCGCTCGACACCGCGGTCATCGGCGACAACGAGTCCACCTACAGCGTGGACCACGTGGCGCCGTTCCTGAGCTACTTCGCCAAGTCCGGCGCCGACGTCTCCCGCGCAGGCGACACCCTGACGTTCTACGTGGACTTCTTCGACCACCTCTACGTCGGCTCGAACGCGAGGCTTGGCATCGACGTGGGCGGCGTCATGCGCCAGGCCACTTATGTCGAAGGCAGCGGGACGGGGCGCATTACGTTCAGCTACGTGGTCCAGGACGGCGACACGGACGGCGACGGCGTCACCATCGAGTCCTTCGACCCCGGCAGCGGCGCCACGGCCGGCCGCGACAAGGCCGGCAACGCGGTGGTCGTCGACCCGAACTGGTTTGGCTGGAACTCCGGCTTCAAGGTGGACACGGCAGCGCCGACGGTCACGGCCGTGGAGGTGCTGCCCTCGGCCCGGCCCGGCGGCTACTACGTCACGGGCGACGTCATCACGCTGACGGTGACCTTCGACGAGGACGTGACGGTAGCGGGCACGCCCACGATCGAGGCCACGTTCCGGACCGGCAGCGGCAGCGCCGTTGCCAAGTCCTTCACCTACGACGCCACCGCCGGCAGCACGGTGACCTTCACCTTCACCGTGGGCGCGGGCGACGAGGATCTGGACGGCATCGCGCTGGGCAGCGCGATCGTGCTGGGCACCGGCGGCAGCATCCAGGATGGCGTCGGCCACGACGCGGTGCTGACGCTGGACGGCGTCAGCGCCGACGGCGTGCTGGTCGATACCGTGGCGCCCGCGGCGCCCACGCTGGGCACCACGGTCGCGACCAACGACACCACGCCGGTGCTCGGCGGCACGGCTGAGGCCGGCAGCACGGTGCGCGTGACGGTGGGCGGCGCGACCTTCGAGGTCACGGCCGACGCCAGCGGTAATTGGACGTTGGACACGGGCGCGGCCACGCCGGCGGAAGGCAGCTTCGCGCTGGGCACCGACGGCGCCAAGACGGTGGAGCTGGCCAGCCTCGACGCGGCAGGCAACCGCAGCACGGGCAGCGGCGGGTTCACGCTGGACACCGAGGCGCCGGCCGTGCCGACGCTGGACACGACGGAGGCGACCAACGACACCACGCCGGTGCTCGGCGGCACGGCCGAAGCCGG
>NZ_KE387222.1:0-1550 GCF_000430725.1 Azohydromonas australica DSM 1124 | reverse complement strand
CCGACGCTGGGCACGACGGACGCTACCAACGACACCACGCCGGTGCTGGGCGGCACGGCCGAGGCCGGCAGCACGGTGCGCGTGACGGTGGGCGGCGCGACCTTCGAGGTCACGGCCGACGCCAGCGGTCACTGGACGCTGGACACGGGCAGTGCCACGCCGGCGGAAGGCAGCTTCACGCTGGACGCCGACGGCGCCAAGACGGTGGAGCTGGCCAGCGTCGACGCCGCGGGCAACCGCAGCACGGGCAGCGGTGAGTTCACGCTCGACACCGAGGCGCCGGCAGCGCCCACGCTGGGCACGACGAACAAGACCAGCGACACCACCCCGGTGCTGGGCGGCACGGCCGAGGCCGGCAGCACGGTGCGCGTGACGGTGGGCGGTGCGACCTACGAGGTCACGGCCGACGCCAGCGGCCACTGGACGCTGGACACGGGCGGCGCCACGCCGGCGCAAGGCAGCTTCGCGCTGGGCGACGACGGCGCCAAGACGGTGTCGCTGTCGAGCACCGACGCCGCGGGCAACCGCAGCACGGGCAGCGGCGAGTTCATGCTCGACACCACCGCTCCGGTCCTGCTCTCCATCTGGATGGGCCAGTACGGACAGCACAACGGCTACAGCGTGCGCGACGGCATCGTCGAGATCTCGCTGCGGTTCAGCGAAGACCTGGCGCTGGATACCAGCGCCGGCGAGCCGACGCTGAGCGTCACTTTCCAGACCGGCACCGGCGACAGCGTCACCCGGACCTTCGGCTTCTGGAACGCCGGCAGCAGCCAGGTGAACTTCCGCTACACGGTGCAGGCCGGCGACGAGGACCTGGACGGCATCACGCTGCCCTCGGCCCTCTCGCTCAACGGCGCCACGCTGCGCGACGGTGCGGGCAACGACGCGGACCTGAACCTGGCCGGGGTCGAGGTCAACATCGGCGCCCTGCTGGTCGATGCCAAGGCGCCGGACGCGCCAACGCTGACCTCGACGGGCCTGACCAACGCCGCCACGCCGGTGCTCTCGGGCACGGCCGAGGCCGGCAGCACGGTGCGCGTGACGGTGGGCGGCGCGAGCTTCGAGGTCACGGCCGACGCCGGTGGCCACTGGACGCTGGACACGGGCAGTGCCGACCCGGTGGAAGGCGACTTCGCCCTGGGCGGCGACGGCACCAAGACGGTGGAACTGACCAGCACCGATGCGGCGGGCAACGCCAGCACGGGCAGCGGCGAGTTCATGCTGGACACCACGGCGCCGGCGGCCCCGACGCTGGGCACGACGAACACGACCAACGACGCCACGCCGGTGCTTGGCGGCACGGCCGAAGCCGGCAGCACGGTGCGCGTGACGGTGGGCGGAGCGACCTTCGAGGTCACGGCCGACGCTGGCGGTAACTGGACGCTGGACACGGGCAGCGCCGACCCGGTGGAAGGGACGTTCGCGCTGGGCGACGACGGTGCCAAGACGGTGGAGCTGGTCAGCATCGACGCCGCGGGCAACCGCAGCGCAGGCAGCGGCGAGTTCACGCTGGACACCATCGCCCCGGCCGCACCGGCGCTGACCTC
>NZ_AUMO01000069.1 GCF_000430725.1 Azohydromonas australica DSM 1124 | reverse complement strand
GTGTAGTCGTAGCCAGCGACGGTGAGCGTGTTGGGCAGCCGATCATCGGCCGCGTCGAAGCACCAGCCCAGCGCGCCGCCGCGAATCCAGCGGCCTAGGCGGGCGCGCATGCTGTTGCCGGCGCCATGGGGGCCTCCCACCGGCAGCAGCTCGTACACGCTGGTGAGGTGGCGCAGTTCCCAATCGGCGCCCAGCACCGTGTCCACGGCCATCTCCAGCGCCGAGACCTCGGCCGGCTGCAGCGGCAGGTTCGGATCGCTGATCAACGTCCTGATCCACTGCACGAGGAACGAGCACAGCTTGGGCGTCACCGGCCATTGCATCGGGTTGATGCCACTGGGCGTGTTGGGCAGCAGCTGCAGGTAGGTGCCGCCCATCAGCCGCACCGCGATCTCCAGGCCCCGGTCCTTATCGAACACGAGGACGCGCGGCGGAAGCGGCAACCGGCGCGAGAGGATCAGCATGGCCGCCTCCCACGCCGTCTTGCCGCTGCGGGTGCGGCCGGTGATGACGGTATTCCCGGGTAGCGGCTGGCCGAAGCTGTCCTCGTTCAACGGCGAGGCGTGGAACGAGATGTGGATTACGCTGCCTGAGGGCGAGCGCACGTTCATGATCGGCGGCCCCCAGACATTGCCGCTGGGCTTGCCGCGGTAGAAGCCGTGGCCCGAGGTGAGCGCACCGAATGCGCGGGAGGAAATCCAGGCCTCGCGCGTTCGGCGCTTGAGGTTGCCTGGGGCCTGGGCCAGCCACGCGCTGTCGGCAAGCATGTCATCGCGCACCATGCGGATGCCGGTGGTTTCCATGACAGTGCCGACCGCGCGCTCGCCGGCGTGCTTGGCTTCGTCCAGAGAGGCAGCCAGGACAGCGACGGTCAGGAAATGCTCGCCCCAGCCCAGCACGCCTGCACCTACCTGGTCGATGGCCTCGCGCAGTGCTTCGATCTGCGATTGCACCTTGTCGCCGGCAGCTTCCAGCTGGCGCAGCTGCAGGTCCATCGTCTTCATCGCCGCGCGCCGGGCTTGCGGCTTGAAGGACTGCGCCTCGATGTACTCCAGCGACTCGTATAGGAGCCCGGTCAGGAAACCGGGCTCTACTTCATCTGGGTATTCCTGCACGGCCAGCACAGCGGCATAGCGGCTGTCGGCAATGCCAGCGAGCTCCACTACGCCGTCGTTTGCCGACAGCCGCACGGCGGGCAACCGGCGGTGCAGCGGGCCGCGCCCGGCGAGCACCGGCATCCACTTGCCGTTGACCAGCAGCGAGGCAACCTCGGCCGGGCGCGAGTAATCGCGGCCATCGCGCCGCTCGTTGCCCAGCAACTTCGGCGAGAAGTCGTGGAGCATGCGCAGCGTGCTGACCGTGCGCTCCTGCATCACCTGCAGGGCGTCGCGCTGGTCGCGCTCGATCTGCGCGCGGCTGCGGTGCGTGCTCGTCGCGCGCGGCTGGTAGACGATGGCGATGAAGATGCGGTTGTTCAGGAACGGGCGCTTGCTCAGCAGGCCCGTGACGGCCTGATCCAGCACCTGGGCATAGCCGCCGCCGCGCACGGGCGGCAGGTACACGTCCTCGTAGAACTGCGTGCGCCAGTAGTAGACGGCGAAGTCCTCGCTGAACGTTGCCAGCCACGCGCACAGCGCCATGTGCAGCGCCAGGATCTGCTCAGGGCTGGCGGTTTCAAACGGGACCGCCTCCAACTCGAAAAATCTGACGTATCCGCCCCCGCGCGTGGCCAGGTCGTGCTCTGTCAGAAACGAGCTGTACGGCAGCATCGCGGACAGCGGCACCTCGCGCTCAGCCGCGTCCCAACGCTGCTTCAGGTCACCGAATCCAAGCATCGTCACGCCCTCGGTACACGGTGGCCGAATAGCTGCGGCAGCCCCACTTGCCGCTATTTCGGTGCAGGAGCTTCAGGCGCAGTGCCTTCATCAGCCGCATGAGCGCTTGGTCATCCGTGTAGGTGATGGCTCGCATGAGCATCAGCAGCGCGATGGTCACGAGCCCAACGGACAGCGCCACCTTCCAGCCCAGCGCCCAGCCACCCCAGAAGGTGAACACCACGCCCATGCCACCCACAGGCATGGCTGCTTTGAGCGGCATGCCGAACAGCATTGGTGGGCGGGTGGCGCCCTTGTAGATGCGTTCGAACATGGATGGTCAGCCGAGGAAGAAGGACGCGAAGATGGCCGCGCCGCCGATGAGAAGGCCTCCCCACAGCAGGTTGCTCAACGACCGGAAGTCGGCCCCCTGGAACAACACGCGGAAGCCCGCCCACACGACAGCGCCGGTCATCACGGCCAGTCCGGCACCGACAAGCCATGCAGCGATGGCGTTGGCCTTGCCGGCGATGTCTGGAAGGCCCGCGTGCGCCACACCGGGCAGCGCTGCAAGCGCCGCAGCGGTCACGAGAACTGACAGCGCGTCGCGATGCTGGCGGACGCGGTGGATGAGTTGGAGACGGCGGATCATCGTGATAGCTCCTTGGAAGCGACGGCAGGGATGGCAGCGGGAACATTCACAACGCGGCTCACATATCCGCTTGCGAAGCCCGCCTGGTGATTGCCGCTGTTGAAGCAGCTGAACGCTTGCCTCAGCGCGGCTTGGGGATCAGGAGATGGCGCGCGCCGGAAGCAGTCCAGCAGCACGGTTTGGCACGCGCGCAGGTTCGACGCCGGGTCGAACACGCTGACCTCATCCAGGCCGAGCCATGCGAAGTTGCGCACGTTGATCTGGCACAGGCCGGCGTCGAAGTCGTAGCCCTGCTGGCGCAGCGCGCGCGCGGTGTTGATCGCCTGAGCCAGCGAGCGCGGCTGGTGCTCCAGTCGGGCGCCGTTGACGCCGATGGCCAGGGGCTGGCGCTCGGACTCGTGCTCCACGACGCGCGCCACGGTGTTGGGGTGGATGGCCGGCGCGTGCAGTGCGGCCAGGGTCAGCAGCACATCGACGGGCAGCACGTCAGTGCCCCCCTTCGAAGCAAGTCACCGGGGGCTCAGTCGGCTGCAGCGCCAACCAGTTGGCGTAGTCGGTGTCGAACTGGAGGTTGACGTGCTCGCCGTACAGCGCGCGCGCCGGCTCGCTGTATTGCGTCACCGCCTGCGAGCCGTCCCCGGTGTTCGTCCAGATCCGTACCCAGGACGGGATGCCTTCGAACGCCACGTCGATGGCCAGGTTCTTCGTGCAGCCCGTCATCACCTGCCGTCCGCAGGCGTCCACCTCATAGAGCCCGTACTGCGGCGGGCACGCGGCAGGGCTGGCCGGCGCCAGCGTCACGCCCGGCGCGCTCGGGCACGACGGCCAGCACCGGCCACGCGCTATGCAGCGCAAGGCTTCTTTGACGTCGGGCACGCACTCGCTGATCTGTTGCCATGGCCCAGTAAGGCACAAGATGACTTTGCATCCATTGAATGCCGTTGCCGGCATGCAGACAGACACCCCCACCGCTGCAAGAGCAGCGGTTGCCACGAGGTACTTCATTTGGGGGTACTCCAGCGGTCTCAGCGCATGCGCTAAGGCAGCATTTTTCGCTAGATCAGCTCATTTGATGCGCCACTATAGGCAGCTGTGAATATGAACAGCAAATCCATTGCACGTTCGTTTGTATTTCGTTGTTTCGCTCAAGGAGCTCTTCGATTGGGCCCGAACTCTGTTGTTCGATAATTTCGTGCTTGTTATGCGAACCGGTTTGGGTTCTTGTCCTCAGGAGGAAACTTTTGGACGCTCTGGACTCCGGCGCTATGCACGAGGAGAGGCAGCACAATCGCGCGCCACTCCCCCTGATTTACATGGCAAAAAATCAGACGCCCGAAGTACCAAAAGGCGCATCCGAAATCACTGCTTGGTGTTTGCGCACGTTGCTTGATCGCCAGGGCGTAGTCAGGCACAAACAATGGGCCGTTGTTGCTGAGGTGCTTGAGCTCAGCCGCGCCCAGTCGAACCGCAAGCTTTCCGGAAGGCAACCGCTAACGCCGCCCGAGATCGAGTTGCTCGCGCAGCGGTACGGAGAGACATTTCTGCAGGTGATGGAGCTGGCACTTGTAGCCACCATGGAACCGGCACTGCTGGCCATTGACGACGTGAGATTGCAGTGCAAGGTGCGACTGCACCCAAAAACGTCATCGCCCCCGTTTGCTTCAGACTATGTGGCGCTGGGTGGACCGGGCCAATGGGTCGTTGTTCCGGCGTCGGGAGTCACTATGTCTGCGCGTGAAGTCGATCTGCTGTTGATGCAGCGCCAGTCGTCGCCTTCGGGGGCAGCCTGACTCCGTCTGTAGAGCGTGGCGCCCTCCCCTTTGTGCGGCTTATGGCTGGGCCTGAACTCAGGGACAAACCGTGGCAGATGAATTGAGCGCCAGCCCGACATTGCCGGCGCGCGCCACATTGGATTTTTTATCGGCAGGACCAAGTAACCCGCAGGCACTTTGCGACTGCGACTCAACAGTTCCGCCACGCGAATTCTGACCACTAGCTCGCATGGCTAAAGACACAGGTGTCAGCATGCGAGCCAACTGGCGCAAGACCCACCCCCGGAAGCGGAAGGCAGCTGAGTACCAAGTCGCGCTGACGCAGGCGAGGTAGCAGAAGTCGGCCAGCCAGATCGTGGCCGATCTACGAGCGAAGAAAGCGACCCTCGACGCTGAAGTGCATCAGCGGGCACTGACCGCCTTTGGCTCCAATGATTTCCCCTGGCGACTAACCGAAGTGCTGTATGGCCAATGAAATCGCAGTTCCCGACCTGACCCTTGCCTTGGGCATTGAAGTCGCTGACCTTGTGCTGATCGATGACTTGTTCGACTGGAGCATAAAGAAGGATGGGCACTCCTTCGTGTTCACGCACACGGAGAAACCAAGGCAAAAGCTGAGCTTCGACAGGCGACAGATGCTGGATGTGCGTGATGGCCCCGCTGGCGTGTTCGTCGCCAAGGATGTCAAGGGCAACGAGCACATGCTGCACTTCTACGGGTCAATCAGCCGCCATGAAGCGCGGCGACTGAACATCAATGACTACATTGACAACACCGAAGAGGTGGACGCCAACCCGCCGCCTCAGCCCACCGACGAAGAACAGGCTCATAGGTATTGGGCAGCAAGGGATGCGTATGAAGCCCAAAAGAACGAGCCATTTGACCAAGCCAGATGGAACAAGGAAATCAACCGGATGTTGATTGAGAACGCCGAGTTGATGCAGAAGCACATGCTCGCGCGCAATGCCGGTAAAGGCGTCAAGCCCATCCGCAAGGGGTAGCGCTGCGCAGCGCGGGTGGTATCGCGGCTTTGGCGCCACAACCGGGTAGAGGAAGGTAGAGCGGCGCTATGATGCCTCTGATTTCCCCAATTACCCAAAATTCTCGTGCCGAAAAAGACACCCAATCCGGACGCAGCCGAGTTGCTGGCCGGCAGCGCCGAGGCCCGCAACCGTCGCCTGGAGGATGCAGACATGCTCTCCACCGAGCAGGCGGCCGAACTGGCCGGTGTGAACCGCCGCACCGTCGCCATCTGGATTGAGCGCGGCAGGGCCATTGGCCTATCGCAGACCAAGCGCGGCTATCGCATGCCCCGATGGCAGTTCGACCAGCCGCTGTGGGACACGCTGCCGAAACTGTCAGCCGCGATGGGCACCACGGAAGGCTGGGCACTTCTTGCCTTCATTGAAACCCCCCTTGGTGCTCTGGACGGGCGCACCCCACGCCAAGCTATTGAACAGGGCGAAGCCGAGCGGGTGCTGCTGCTCGCTGAACACCACGGAGAGTCCTGATGCCTGCTCGTGTCCTGACCATTACCAACCAGAAGGGCGGCGTGGGGAAGTCCACGGTGGCCGTGCTCATCGCGCAGTACTTTGCCTACCGCGGCCTGCGCGTGTTGGCACTGGACTTTGACAGCCAAGGCGACTTCTCCAGGCCGCTGATCACCTCAGGCAAGTGCGTGGTTTCGAAGCTCACCGCCGACAAGGTTTTCACCGACCCAGGAGCTACTGCAGAGGATGCGCCCTTCGTGCTCATGCGCGAAGACAACCAAGTACTGAAGGATCTGGAGCGCCAGCCCGACCGCTACAACGAGTTTGCCAACAACGTGCGCCGCTTCATGCGCCGCCACGCCGAGGCGTTCGACTTCATCGTCATCGACACCAATCCAGCGCAGGACATTCGGGTGCTATCAGCGCTGGTAGCTAGCGACTTCGTGCTGGCGCCGATCACGCTGACGAAGGAAGCCCTCAGCGGCATCACCAATCTGTTCAACGATCCGCGCACCGGCATCCTTGCCGTCAAGTCCCACTTCAACCGCAAACTGGAATTCCTCGGAATGCTTCCAGTCATGGTGGACGAGCGCAACGCCATTGATCGCGAGTGCCTGGGTCTGCTGATGGGAGCACCAGCGTACCGGCAGCGACTGCTGACGTTCGTGGACGAGCCCACTTCCGGGCGCGATTTCTTGAAGCTCAAGCACCGCACGATCTGGCGCTCAATGCACGACTCCGGCGCAGTGCTGTGGGAGCTCAAGGGTGATGCCAGGGACGTCTGGAGCAGCGAAGTTGAGCCGGTGATGCAGCGCATCGCACAACTGATGGGAGCAGCCTGATATGGCCACCGCACAGAAACCCCGAATCACGCTGGACGGACTGGCGCCACTTCTGGACCTTGATCAACTGGACGACACCCCGCCTCGCGAGGAACCGCCGCGCATGGCGCTGGACCTCATTGACGAGGACCCCAACCAGCCACGCCAGGAATTCGACTCAGCGACGCTGCAGGAGCTGGCCGACAGCATCAAGGCCAGCGGCGGCGTGAAGTCGCCCGTGTCTCTGCGCCCTCACCCCACTGTGCCTGGGCGGTACATGCTGAACTTCGGCGCACGTCGGCTGCGTGCTTCACGGCTGCTGGGCTTGCCTGACATTCCGTACTTCATCGACCGGCAAGTGGACTCGTTCGACCAAGTAATCGAGAACGAGCAGCGTGATGGGCTGAAGCCGATGGAGCTGGCCCTGTTCATCAAGGCGCGGCTGGCAGAAGGCATGTCGCAGCAGGAGATCGCGCAGCGCCTGGGCAAGAGCAAGGCGCTGGTGTCGCAAGCCACGGCACTGATTGATCCTCCAGACTGCTTGATGGACGCCTACCGGTCTGGCCGACTTAGAGGGCTGACGGACGCCTACGAACTGCGCAAGCTGCACCGCGACTACCCCGAGGCCGTGGAGCAGTGGACTGCCGCGCAGAAGGAAATCACCCGCCCCGTCATCAACAGGTTCCGGGCAGAACTGGAAGCGCCGGCGGTGCAATCCGAGCCGGCACCTGTAGCAGTTCAAACGGCGCACGCCCAGCCGCCAGCGCCGACCGCACAGCTCGAAAAGGCAGCTTACACGCCACCTTTCAAGGCGGCACCGGCGCCAGTCGCTGCAGGTCAAACGGCGAAGCCAGCTGGGGCCGTCCTGGTGCTGGTGGGCGACTACAAGGGGCAGCCGCTGGAGTTGGATTTAAGCGCGAAGCCGCCCACCAACGGGCACATCTACGGGCGCCGACCGGGCAGCCCGCGCCGGTTGACGGTGCCCGCTGCGGAGGTAAAACTGGTCGGGTTCGCCGCTGAATAAGCAGGCATCCATGGGCAGTTTAGTCGCTAAACTGCCTTTTTTGTGCCACGCTTGCCTACACTCTCCCTCACGTGAACATGCTCCTTCATCCGATCTCTCTTAGGAAGCACCTTGAACCCGCAGCGGTTGCCATCCAGCGTAACTAGCATGCTTGCTGTCATGTAGTGGGAGCCCTGCGACACGGGAGAACTTAATGTCTGAGAAACGGCAGACGCTGAACGTGGACTTCGGCGAGCTGAAGGCGGAGGTCATCGAGGTGGCGAAAATCCAGGGCAGCCGCTCGGTTGGCGCCTGGATCAAGGAGCAGGTAGCGCTGGCGCTGCACGAGCACCGGGGGCATCCGGTGGCGGCGAGCACGGTGCGGGTGGCGGCGAACCGGAGGCCTGGGGCCGAGGTAGTGAAGTTCGGTGGCTACTTGACAGTGGAGCAGTCCGAGGCGCTGCGTGCGGCCGCTGCGGCCGAGGGGTTGTCGCAGATCGAGTACGTCGCAGCGGTTACCGAAGGCACGCTGGTGCCGCAGCGCCAGCAGGTGGTGGCCGAGCTGGGCGTGCTCAACACGGTGCTGCAGGCCATTGAGCAGGATTTGAGGGGCATGGCGCAGCGGGCGCATGAGCCGGCGGTAGCGGTGAAGCTGCAGTCCACGATGCGACTTGTCCGGGCACAGGCGCTGCGTGCAGCCGAGGTGCTTGACGATCTGTCTGCCACGCGGCGAACGGCAGCGCGGCGCGGAGGCGTCAGGTGAACCGCAACCAAGTTGATGCCCTGCTGGTGCAGCACGGGGCTGCCTTGTTCTGGCCCCGGGCCGTCATGGGAAAGATGGACAACGCCGGCAAGCTGCCGCTGCCCGATGGGCGAGGCGGTTCCAACGTCACGGCCGACGCGGTGCGCCAGCGCATCCGGCTGGTGGTGAGCCGGGCGCCGGTAGCAGTGGTGAAGATCACCGGCACGGCCACCGGCATGTCGGCCATCCGGGCGCACCTGCGCTACATCACCGAGCGCGGCGAGGTGCTGCGCGATGACCAGGGGCAGGAGTACCGCACGCCGGAGGACGTGAAGTTTTTTGGGGATCAGTTCCAGTACGCCGGGCCGCCGATTCCTACCGAGGGCCAGCAGCGCGAGTCGTTCCAGATCGTCTTCGACATGCCCCCCGGCACGCCGTCCGTGGCAGTGCGGGAAGCGGTGGCGAAGGTGGCCGCACGCGAGTTCGCCGGCCACAAGTGGGCCTTGGCCTACCACGCCCACCAGCGTCACCCGCATGTGCATCTGCTGGTGCGCGCACGAGGTCGGACAGCCCAGCGCCTGGACCCGCGCAAGGCGGACCTGCGGCGCTGGCGCGAGGATTTCGCGCAGGAGCTGCGTGCGCTGGGCGTGCCGGCGCAAGCGAACTCCTGGCTGGCCCGCGGCTCGGTGCAGCGGGTAGAGCCGCTGTGGCTCAAGCGCGCACGCGAAGCGGGCACGCTGCGCCAGGAGCCAATCCTGAAGGGCCGAGTCACCTCCCGTGAGCAGACCATGCACCGCGTTATCACGGCTTGGGCCTACTTGCACGCGGCGCTGGTGGAGTCGCCGGATGCGGCCGACCGGGCGCTGGCCGGCGAGGTCAAGGCGTTCGTGAAGGGCACGCCGATGATGGGGCACGTGGTCGGGCTGGAGTTGGAGCGGCAGCAGGACCTACAGCGCCAGCCCGCGCCACAGCCAAACATCGAGCAGGAGCCCGGCCCTGGGTGGTGAAAGTGGCTGCTGTATTGCAGCGGAGCAGCTAGCGCTGCCGCTCTACTGAACCCGGCGCACGGTAGCCGGCAGCTCGTCCCGGCTCTCGACGTTGACAGCAATGGGCGGCAGCCAGCGCAGGCCAAAGCGCCGCTGGCCTTCGAGCGGTCCGCTCCAGAAACCGTGCCAGTGCGCGCGTCGGATGTGGGGCTTGGGGCCGGGGTGGGTGCCATCGCCGGGACTGCGCGTCTGCTCAGCTTGGTAGGCGCGGCGCAGGGCCGCCCCCAGCCTCACGCCCACGTCCCAGGCGGTCGGCTTCTCGGCCTGGAACAGGCGCGGGCCGCGCTTGGTCTTCTTCGGCTGTGGGTTGGCCGGGCGGCGAGTGCCGTCACCAATCTCGGCTGCCTGGCTGCACAGGTACAGCAGCAGCGACACCAGCGGCTTGACCACGGTCCGGACACCAGCGCCAGCCGCTGCGGGTGCCGCCCGCACGGCTTCGGCGCCGGTGGCTGCCAGCGTGCGTGCGATGGACTCCGACAGCGACCAGGGTCCGAGCGGCAGCGCCAGCGGGTCCAGCGCGCCTTCGGCATCGAGCAGCAGCCGCAGCTCGGCCGTGCCGGTGTCCAGCGCGAAGTCCAGGTGTGCAAAGAACCCGTGCAGCGCCTCGTCCGCGTAGAGCAGTCCCGGCGTCTCGACGTACACGGCCCATTCGGGCAGCCGGAACAGGATTTCATGGGACAGGTCACCCGTTACCGGCGTGTCCGCAATGGCCTCGAACACGGCCGGGTCAAAGCGGTAGATTCCCTGCGTCATCCGCCACGCCGACAGCGTGGCAAGCCGGTACAGGTCAAGCGCTTGGTGTTCGCGCAGCTCCACGTCGCGCCCATTGGTCACGACGGGGTACATGGCTGGCAGCGGCAGGGAGCACCAGTCCGGCCAGTCGGGCAGGGCGCCTCCCTTGTCGGCGCGAAACTCGTCACACACCTTCTAGGCGTGCGGGTAGCGCCGCCCCAGAGCAGTCAGGATCTCGCGCGGACGGCAGGTGCGCTGGTCAGCGTGTACGGGCATGTCTGGAAGCTCAGGAACCGCTGACGCTGGTGGCTGATTGCCTACTTAGTCTGGCCGCCAACAGCCCAGCGAACCAGTCGTGCCGCGCAATGAGCTTCGACACCTGCGCCGCGTCGTCCGGATCGAACTGGAACCGCTGATCGAGAACTAAGTCGCGCGCCTTGTCGTATCTGGCTTGCCGCCGACGGGAGGGCTCTGCCGCTTGCAGCCGTGCCAAGCGGACCGCCACGGTGGCCATCAGCTCCAGCAGGATGTCGCACTGCCAGGTAACGGGGTTTTCATTGGCAGCCATGGCGACTCCTTGTCTAGGCATTGTCGATTGTCGTCAGAAGCGACGGGTGGCATTCAGCGGGTTCGAGCCTTCATGCCGGTCAGCTGCGCCAGCGGCTGCTCGCGCCCGTGACTGTTGCCAGCGACCAGGCGGGTGGCATCACTGACGCTGGGCAAGATGCGGCGTCGTTCCCGAGCCACTGCCACCGTGCGTTTCACGCTGCCTGCGCCAGCGCCAGCCGGATCTCCACCGCATCGAACGGCACGAAGACCTTGTCGTCGCTGTCGCGCTCAATCAGGCCCAACTCGACCAAGCGCGCCACGTCCGAGTGCACGTTCGAGTAGTTGCGCTCGGCTGCCTTGGCCAGGGCGTAGACGGTGGACGCTCCCGTGCCGCGCAGCACGTTAAGCAGTTCCAGCCGCGCCGGCGTTAGCTCCGAAAATAGCAGCCGCGCGGTCTCGAAGGACAGATAGAAGTCCGCTTCCTGTCCGCGCCGAGACTGCTCAAGCTGACGCACCGCCGCGCTGAAGATGGAGTTCCTGGGCGCTACCTCGATGATCGCTTTCATGATGGGCTCCAGTTGCGCACGTCGCTCTCGAAATCAGCCAGCAGCTGCTCCACCGTGGTGAAGCGGTAAGCCTCTTCCCGCTCGTCGATGTGACGATGGTCGCCCTTGCCGCGCTCGTTGTCGTAGCGCACGCGGCACACCCCTGCAGCACCGAAGTAGAGCCGGTACTTGAAGGTGTGCTGGCACGGCGGCACCGGCTCAGGCACTTCCCACAGCACGATCTCGATCATGGAGCCGTCTTCGCGGACTTCTTTCTGCTTGGCGAGAAGCGTGGCTGGCATATATTGCATTATAGCAATATATTGCCTATATACAATACTATGACGGCGTTCTCATCAAGGGCGTCGTAAGGTGTCGTTAGGGCGGGGATTGCTAACCTCCCCCGTGTTGCTTCTCTCAAGATGCACGCCAACACGCACCCATGTACATGTCTGATGAAGTCCCGACCGGCTGGGTCAAGCCGGTAGCCAAACCCACGCCTGCATCCCTGAAGGCCCGCATTGCCGAGCTGCGCACTGAGCTGGCCGCGGCCGAGGCTCAGCTGCGCGAGATGGAGGAGGGCGCCCGGCTGGAAGCGCTGGTGAAGATCCGGAACCTTATGCGCGCTTTCGAGCTGACGCTGGCGGATCTGGGCCTTACGCCGACACCGAAGCGCCGGGGCCGACCACGCAAGGCAGCGGCCTGACTTGCCCGTCCTCAACACCAGCACTCCATGCGCAGCTCGCAGCACACGCAGCAGGTCTGCTCGGTGCCAGAGCGCCCCGCAAGCCGTGGCTGGCGCCTCTGAGGAGCGCGCCACGTCGCAGCAGGCCCGGCAAGACCAGCGGCGCATCGAGCAGCTCGAGCGCGAGCTCGCCACAAGGACAAGGCTCCAGCGCCAAGCATGCGGCGCTGCTGGCTGACCGCGACCTTGTGGCTGGCGAGGGTCGGCATAGTGCAGTTCACCCGACCCCTGCCCATGCCCTTACGCCAGCCGAGCGCGAAGGTGGCCTGCGCGTGGCCAACGAGCCGCGCCACCAGTTGGAATGCGAGGCGTGGTCTGCCGGGACTACGATCGTCTCAGTCACATCGTGTGGACCGTCACCGAGGAAGCGAGGTAGCCATGGACCACCGCAGGCAGCAGCTCATGCTCGCGTTCGCGACTTACATGGATTTGCGTCGGATCGAGGACGAGGAACTGCGGCGCAAGCTGATTACGGATCTGAACCGCAAGCTCAACGAGTTGGTCGCCAAGGGAGCGGCCATCCCTGAGATCACGCCGGAAAGGGTGGCCGCACTGGCGCTGGAGCCCTGAGCAGTAGAAGGAACACACACCGAAGCGGGACGGCCCCCGGAGATCGGTTTCAAGAGGGGGGACAGTGAGTTGCGGCTCTCAAAAGAAGCCTGCGAGCCCAATGGCGCTGCTGACGTGGCCTTGCGGTGACGCTGTGCGCAGCCGGTGCTACCGTCCCTTCACGAACGCTTCAGAACTGAGCATCACTGCGAACGACCCTCTCGACGTGCCGCGGCACGTCACCAGGCGACGGTTCGATTTGCCCCGGGGCTGAGCTCGGCGCAGGGAGTATCCATCGACGCAGATCGTGCATAGCCCAGCGAAGTCCTGGGTGCCGATATCGCTTGGACGTCTGGAAAGGATGTGTTCCATGAACGGCTCGCATGAATCCACGCAGGCCTGCTGGCGTCCCCTGGAGCTGAGTCTGGTGAGGATCATCGCGGTCTTGATCGGCACGATGTCGGGTCCTGCCCATGCGGCTGTAGCCGGCACGGTGGTCGCGTGGGGCGACAATACTTACGGACAGGCGGCTGTGCCTGTGGGATTGAGCGGCGTGACAGCCATCGCCGCCGGGACCGAGCATACGGTGGCGCTCAAGCAAGACGGCACGCTGGTCGCCTGGGGCCCCAACGGCACAGGCCAAACCGTACCGCCCGGGCTGACGGACATCATGGCCGTCGCCACCAATCTCTCCCATACGGTGGCGCTCAAGCGCGACGGCACGGTGGTGGGTTGGGGCGGCAACGTTTATGGACAGTCGGACCCACCTGCCGGGCTGAGCGACGTCATCGCTGTCGCGGTCGGAGGCGCACACACGGTCGCTCTCAAGCGCGACGGCACGGTGGTGGCGTGGGGCTTCAATCGCTACGGACAGTCGGACGTTCCTGCCGGGCTCAGCGGCGTCATGGCTGTCGCTGCCGGAGGCACACACACGGTAGCTCTCAAGCGCGACGGCACGGTGGTGGCCTGGGGCAATAACTACTTCGGCCAGACGCAAGTACCGGCCGGGCTGCGCGACGTCGTGGCCATCGACGGGGGCCTCTACAACACGGTGGCGCTCAAGCGTGACGGTACGGTGGTCGCCTGGGGAGACAACCAGGCGGGACAGTCGGACGTCCCCGCCGGGCTGGTCGGTGTCCGTGCCATCGCGGCAGGGGACTACCACACGGTGGCGCTCAAGCGTGACGGCACGGTGGTCAGCTGGGGCTCAGGCGGCTACGGCCAGACGAGCGTCCCCCAACTGCTGCGCGACATCATGGCCATCGACGCCGGGGGCTACCACACGGTGGCGCTCAGGAGCAGCTACCGCTTCGGCGGCTTCCTCGGTCCGGTGAACGCGCTGCCCGTGGTCAACACGCTCAAGGCCGGCGCAGGCGTACCAGTGAAGTTCAGCCTGGGCGGCAACAAGGGTCTGGGCATCTTCGCCAGCGGTTATCCGGTTTCGCGCGCGGTGGCGTGTTCTCCCAACACCCCCGCTGACGAAATCGAACGGACCGTGAAGGTCGACGCCAGCAGCTTGCGCTTTGACGCCTCGACCAGCACCTACACCTACGTCTGGAAGACCGCCTCGGCCTGGAGCGGCCAGTGCCGCAGGCTGGTGCTGCGCTTTGCCGATGGCATCGAGCACACCGCGCTCTTCCGCTTTAGGTAGGCCGGATCAACAAGGGGAAGGAGCAGGACCTGTGGGCCCCCTCCTGCTGCTGGGGCGCCGGGGCAGGACGTCGCCTCGTCGCGGCGGGTAGGGCAGGGCGCTGTAAGTGCTTGTCGCGCCCGAGTTCACCGGTGCTCTGCTGCGCTACGGCGCACTTGCTCAACAATTTCACTGCTAAAGATTATGAACGCTTATCTGCGTCAATGAACACCCCAATGACCATCGAGAACACGAACCTGACCCTAGCCGCGCAGGACGTGCTGGCGGAGAAGCAAGGCCAGATCAGCGCCGAGGGCTGCGGCTATTCGGGCTTGAGCAGGCGGGCCAGCGCAGCCCGGTCGGCGGGTTTGGTCAGATGGGTATCGAACCCAGCCTGGTAGGCATTGCGCTTGTCCTCGGGCGTGCCCCAACCCGTGACTGGACCGCGCCGGGAATTCCGGAGGCTCGTTGGTGTGATTCCAGGCTCAAGTTACGAATGAAAGATGACCGTTCGCCCTGAGCCCTTCGTTGCCTCAGCGTATCCACGCGCTGCCCGCTTGGCCTCGTACATGGCCGCGTCGGCCTGCGCCAGCAGCTGCTCCGCGCTCACGTGGCGCTCGCCGCGGTACTCGGCAGTACCGATGCTCGCACCCACGCTGGCCTGTATCCCGCTGGGTAGCACCACAGGCGCTCGCAGGGCGGCGTGGATCTTGTCCACCACCACGGCCCTGTGCGACGCGTCCGGCATGCACTCGAGCAGCACCACGAACTCGTCGCCGGCCAGCCGGGCCACGGTGTCCGTGCGCCGCACGCTCTGGCGCAGCCGCTGCGCCACCACTTGCAGCAGCGCGTCGCCGGCTTCGTGGCCATGGTTGTCGTTGACGGCCTTGAAGCCGTCGAGGTCCAGGAACAGCAGCACCAGTGGACAGCCCAGGCGCTGCGTGCGCAGCATCGATAGCGTCAGCAGCTCCATCAGGCGCCGCCGGTTGGGCATCCCCGTGAGGGCATCGTGGTGGGCCGCGTGCGCGAACTGGAGCTCCAGCTTCTTTCGCTCGGTGACGTCGTACACCAGCACCATGAAGCCGTCGACGCCTCCTTGCTCGTCGTGGTTGGGCACGTAGGTTACCTCCACGAACCTTGCCTTCTCCGCCAGCGGCATCTCCTGTTCGAACGTCACTCGCCGGCCCGAGAGGACCTGCTGCACGTACGGCTGCAGCAGTACGAAGTTCGGCTCCCCCACCAGATCACGCATGGAGCTTCCCAGCAGGGTTTCCGGCTTGACGCCCCACCAATGACGGTAGGCTTCGTTGACGAAGCGATAGCACAGCTCGCGGTCGACAAGCGCCACCAGCGCCGGCAGGTTGTCGGCCACGGTCTGCAGGTCTTCCCGGCTGCGGTGCAGTTCCTGCGTGCGCTCGTTCACCCGCTGCTCCAGGCCGGCGTTGAGCTGCTCAAGTTCGTGGGCGTGTGTCCGCAGCCGTGCGCGCGCAGCCATGAGGGCGGCCAGCAGCCAGTGCGCCTCCTTGTAGCTGTGCCCGCGCAGCGACAGCGACGTTGGAGCTTGAGGGTCGCGCAGCCAGCTGGTGATCTGTGCCAACGGTGCCGCCAGCCGCCGCCCGGCCAGCGGCGAGAGTGCGGCCATCAGCAGGATCACGCCGACCGTGGCCAGCACCAGCTGCTGGTGCAGCGCGGCGTAGCGGTCCAGGGCCACGACGGGCGGCTGGCGCACTACCACGCGCCAGCCCAGCCCGGGGTAGCTGCTGCGCCCCTGGGTGTCCACCACCGCTGTGACGTACTCGCCTTCGCCCGGCCACGCAGTCACGGCACCGGCCAGGCCGGTGGCCGCGGCGAGCACTCCTGCATCGAGCTTCTTGCCCACGCTGCCGTCTGGCCCGAGCAGTACCTGGCCGTCGCGCTGGACGATGAAGGTCTGGATACCCTGGTCGCGCATCACGGGGGCGAGCAACTGGCCCTCGATGTCGCGTGCCCATTCCCAGCTCAGGTGCGCACCCACCACGGCGCGTGTCGTGCCGCCTACTACCACGGGTGCAGCCAGATCGACGAAGCGCCAGGGCTCTGCCTGTGGCGGCAGCAGCCGCTCCAGCAGCACCGCGTTGTGCACGTCGCCGGCGAAGGGGCCTCGTGCTCCAGCCTGGAACCAGGGACGCGAAGACACGTTCTGGCCTTCGAGCAGTCCCCCCGTGGCGGCAAGCACGCGCCCGTTGCTGTCAGCCACGCCGATCCAGGTGCACAGCGGCACCTTGCGCTGCAGGGTCTGCAGCGCGTCGCGTATCAGGCTTGGGTCGGCGAGCGAGCGCAGCAGCTCGGAGTCGGCCAACGCCACGACTTCCGCATGGCGCTCGGCCATGCCGCGGTCGAGCTGGTCGCGCAACTGCCAGCCCACCTGCATGAGTTCGGCGCCGGCTTGGCTCAGCTCATGGCGTCGGGCAAAGTGCCCGATCACGAAGCTCAGCGTGAGGGCCGTGATCAGCACCGCGCCCAGCAGGGTCAGGGCAAGCCATGTGGACAAGGAGCGACCCGCTGTGACGCGGTGATGGGGAGACAGGAGCATGCAGACGCAACGGAGCAAAGAACCACGGAACTATCGACGCCGCCCCTGTGCTGTTCATCCGCGCCACCGCGGCGGCTTGGCTTTTGCGTGCGTTTGTTGGCGTGTTCGCGCGCTGGTGAAGCAAACCCCGTTCGCCCTGAGCCCTTCGACAAGCTCAGGACAGGCCCTGTCGAAGGGCAGGCGCTCGGTTGCCGCTGCAGGGCTTCGACAAGGCTCTCCTGAGCTTGTCCATGGCGGCCCAAAGGCTCTCGGTTATCGCACCGAGCCTGTAGCCCCATCAACGAGACGGGCGCGTCACCCGGACTGCTTCGCGGAACGCGCGCGACGGTCGAGTGCTTTGAGCAGGCCGTAGAACAGCAGCGCTGCGCTGCAGCCTACGAGGGCGACACCGACCAGTGCAAAGTGCCAGCCCTCCAAGAACCAGATGATCACTCCTCCGACGGGAAGGCTGACCACGCTCAGCACGCCTGCAGTGAAGAGGAAAAGGCCGTTGGCTCCGTTCACGTGGTTTCGGATTGCGTTGTACTCAATGGCTGCAGCTATCAACTGCACGATTGCGACGACTGCCAGCCAGACATAGAGCGAGAGATTCATCTACGTAGGCCTGACATTGTCGTGAGGGGTTTGTGCATCGTCTTCAAGCCTCAGAAGCCGTGATTGCCAGGTCTTTAATTCAATTGGTGTAGCTGGCAACAAATTCTGCAGTCGCGAGCACTCGATTGCGATGGTTTTTCGACAACGCTCGGGCGAATCATCAAGTCGTTGATGGACTTGACCTTTTGGTCTCAAAGCGGACCAGTCTGCACGAACGGTCTGACAACCCCATACCGGAGCGCGTCATGCTCCTGGCGCGGCGTGTGCACTGCCATGTCCGAGCGCAAACTGGCGCTGTGGTGACGACCATGCAGCAGCACGCCATCAGGCCTGCTGCTGGTGCGGCCTGTTTCAGCAGAAGCCCTTGGCCTGGAGCAGCAGCGTTACTTCGTGGTTCTCGCGGTCCTGCGCTTCCTTCAATCGCTGCGCCTCGATCGGGTCGTCGCTGGTGCGGCACCAGCCCCAATAGGCTGGCAACGAGGTTCGCGTGCCGTCCTCGTGAAGACGCACATGCGAGTCGTCCGTGAGGCGGTGCGTGGCGTAGTAGTCCAGGAACTCGCCCTTTTCGTCACGCCCGAAACAGAATCGTATGTTCCAGCCGCCTTGCTTGATCACGCCCGATGATCGCTGCTCCACGGCGTCCTGGCTCAGTTGGATGTTCCAGTGCTGGAACCACTTGTTGAAGTTCTTGATGATGTTGTCCATGTCGGTTTTCCCGTGAAGTGAACCGCTGTGCGAATAGCCAGGCAGCTGAGCTGCGTGATGACGAGCGTTCGCGCTGTACTGTCCTTGGCATCAAGCCTGGAGGTCACTGCAGCCCTTGCGTTGCTGGCATCGAGGCGGACGCGTCCAGCGCCTCGCCGGTGTCGAAGACCAAGGTGCGCTCCGGCCAGCGAATCGCCGCCAGCTTGGTCGCCTGGCCGGGCTCGTTGCCGGGCCGACGCTCCAAGAACCGCGCCCCGACCGAGAAGTCCACGCAGAACACGTTGCCGCGCGGCCCGTGCCATGCCGTGGCGTCGATCGGGCCGAACAGGTCCGGACCGGCCTTGATCGCCGAGCCGTGAGGGCGGCGCCAGTAGTGTCCGAAGACGACCGGTACCGTGTCGGTGTACTCCTCCCACCAGTGCACGCGGTCGACGAAGCGCCACTTGCCACCGCTGAAGAAGGGCTGCTGCGCCACCCGCTCGATGCCCGAGGTCAGCGCCCGCAGCGGGTTGCTCATCTGCCACGCCGCGTCGCTGCGGGCGCAGCCGTGCAGCATCGGCATGTCGGCCTGTGGATCGTGCAGGTGGGTGCCCCACCGGGTCATCTCTTCCTGGACGAGACGGCGCAGTGCCGTGTCGTTGATGGCGGCATCGGACACGCGTTCCCAGTGGTCGAACTGCGCGCCGAGCGTCGCGTCCGACGGCGCACTGCGCAGGTGCTCGATGGCCGGCGCGTGCCATGCGGCATGGACCACGCGCAGGTCCTCGCGTTCGAGCACCAGGGGCAGCCCACCCAGGAAGGCGGCCACCTCGGCTCGGCGATGGGCCGGCAGCGCAGCGACATCGCCGAACTTGCGGTCGTGCTCGGAGCCTTCGCCCCAGAACCAGTTATTGCCCTCGCGGCGCTCGCCGCGCAGCACGTTGAGCTCATGGTTGCCGACGACGGCAAAGCCGTGACCGTCCTCGACGACACGCCGCACGAAATCGATCACGCCCGGGCTGTCCGGACCGCGATCGCAGAGGTCGCCCACGAACACGAGGCGACGGCCTGCCCGATGGCGTCCTCGCTCGTCGTAGCCCAGCCGCTGCAGCAAGGCGGCCAGCGCGGCGTGCTCGCCGTGGACATCGCCGATGATGTCCAGAGGAGCGTCGGGGAGCGTAGAGATCAAGGGCATCTGGTCGGTCCGAGGAAGGAAGTTGGGGAGATGAGTGGACGGGTCGTGCAGGGCGGGGGCACCAACACCTTGCGCCACGGCCCGCTGCAGGGGCCTTGCGAGGTCCAGGGCGCACCCAGCGCCATGCTCAGGCCGGGCCTTTCACCGGCCACCACTGGCCGTCGGCATGCGGCTCGACCCGGGGGAAGAGCTGCGGGTAGCGCTCGGGCTGGAAGCTGTGGATGGGTACTACCTTTCCCGGCGCCAGCGCCTGCACGAAGCGCCGCAGGTCCACGGGGCTGGCATGGCCGGAGGTATGCAACGCGACCCTCGGGATGCCGTGGCGCGCAAGCCACTCGCGCACGCCGTCGTAGCTGCCGCCTTCCCAGTAGCCTTCCCACTGCGAGTAGACGTAGCGCGCGCCGGTGAGGCACTGCGCCCGGTCCAGGTCCCCCTGGTGCAGCGGGCGGAACAGCAGCGTGGTGCGCCCGGCCTGCTGCGCCAGGTCTTCGGGGTAGATACGGTGGCTGGCATGGGCGGCGAGCTGCTCGAACCAGCCTTCGTTCTTGATCTTCACCCGCTGCCAGTGCGGGACGTACAGCGCCACGTCGCTCCAGTGCGACTGCGGCAGGTTCGGGTTGCCGGTAGCCTGCAGGATGGCGGCCGCGTACAGGTCGATCACGAGCCGCCGTCCCGTGCGCCGGCTGGCGCGGAAGATGGTCACGACACGGTCCAGGTTCTGGGCCGAGGTGTGCACCAGCGCCAGACCAGGGGTGGCGCGCAGCTCCTTCACCAGAGCCTGCTCGATGTCCTCCTCGCTCGGAAAGCGCGCGTCGTCGGCCAGGCGGCCCAGCGACGAGCCTTCCAGCAGCAGCGCGTCGATGCCCTTGGGCGGGTGCGCCACCATGCGCTCGAACAGCTTGGCCTTGCGCCCGTGCGCACGGAAGTCGCCGCTGTAGAACAGCCGCTCGCCGCCGGCCTCGATCAGCAGCGCGTAGGCGTCGTAGGCCGAGTGGTCCACCAGGTAGGGCGTGACCGTGAAGGGTCCGATCTGGAAAGCGCGGCCCGACTCGTAATCCCAGCCCGGCGCCGGCAGTGGCGGCTCGCCCGGCAGGAAGGGCGCAGCAGCGCGCAGGATGCGCCGCGCCGCCGCCCCCATGCCCACCGGCAGTGTCGGCGGCACGTGGGCCAGCAGCCCGTAGTGGTCCAGGTGCGGGTGCGAAATCAGGATGCCCAGCAGCGCCGGGTCGTCGGCCAGCGCCAGTCCTGCGGGCAGCAGGGCGGGCGTGTTGTCGGGTGCGTCGAGCGGCAGGCCCAAGTCCAGCAGCAGGCGCCGGCCCTCGTGCTCGACTTCGACGCAGCTGCCCCCGATCTGGCGGCTTCCCCGGTGAATGCACACGCGCATGTGTCGGTCCTTGGTGTGGTTGGCGTAGGGCGCCACGACGCCGGCGCGGCCGCAGCCGCGGCCTGCAGCGCGCGTGCGTGCCGGTCGTTGTGGCCCGGATCAGAACCCGGGGTACTTGCGCCAGAGGCGGCGGCTGGACTCGCTGTCCGCGCAGTGCTCGCCGACGCTCCAGTTCGGGAAGTCGTGCAGGTCCTGCGCCATCTCGGCGATCACCTCGCGCAGCTCCAGCGGGCGCAGCCATGGCGCCGGGATGGCTTGCACGCCGAGCAGCGTGCCCAGCAGGTTGCCCGTGATGGACCCCGTGGAGTCGGAGTCGCCGTCGTGGTTGACGGCCAGCAGCACGCCGCGGCGGAAGTCGCGCGCCACCAGGGCGCAGTACACCGCGATGGCCAGCGCCTCCTCGGCCACCCAGCCCTCGCCCAGGCGGCCAATCGCTTTCTCGGGCGCCAGCGAGGAGCCCGCCAGCGCCCGTGCCTGCTCCAGGGCCTCCAACGTTTCCTGGTGGCGGGGCTTGGTGCACAGGTACGCCTGGGCCGTGTCCAGTGCATCGCCCAGCGAGCGGCCGTCGGCAAGCTCCTGCACCAGCACCGCCAGCACGCCGGCGGGGAGCAAGCCGCTGGGATGGCCGTGGGTCAGCGCCGCCAGCTCGGCGCCCAGCTCAAAGGCTTCCTCCACGTCACCGCCGCGCCCCTGGCACCAAGTGAACAGGCCCACGGGCGCCACGCGCATCACGCCGCCGCAACCTTTGCTGTCGTTGCGTGCGGGCTCGCCCAACTGCGTCATGGCCTGCAGCGCCAGCAGGCAGGTACGGCCCGGGGCACGGGCCTCGTGCAGCTCGGGCTGCTGCAGGAGCCAGCCGGCATCCGCGTCCGGGTCCTCGAACAGAGCGGCGCAGGACGGCCGCACTCCCTGGGTAATCAGCCAGCGCAGGTAGGCGTGGGCCGTCACGCCCGCATAGGACGTGGTGCCCTTGCAGCAGCCGCGCACCCAGCCACGCAGCAGGCCCTCGGCCGTGAACAGCGTCATCTGCGTGTCATCGGTGATGCGCCCGATGCCGCCGAAGGCGGGCTCCATGCCCGTCACGCCCTCGGGCCCGAAGCGCCGCAGGATCTGCGCGCGGCTCTTGAACTCCACCGGCGCGCCCAGGGCGTCGCCCACCGCGCCGCCGAGCAGGCAGCCTTGGAGGCGCGATAGGGAATCCGGTATGCCGACCCGTGCCGGCGGACCGCCGGCGTCGAAGGACTGCGCCGCCATCAGCCCTTGGCCTCCAGCGACTCGACCAGCGCGCGGAACTGCGCCAGCCCCAGCATGGCGCATTCGTGCATGGCGTAGCCCGAGAAGACCGCGTGGAAAAAGCGCAAGTCAAAAGGCATGTCCGGCTGGTCGAACCGGTCGAGCTGGGCCAGGACGTCACGCAGCTTGCTCGAGCGCGGGTTGTACCCCGCCAGCACGATGACGACCTGCGGGCGATCCATGCTCACGGAGAACGTCTCGATGGCGGCGCTGCGGTTGAACTCCATCAGCCCGAGTTCGGCGAGCTGGTTGAACTGCCCCGCGATGTTGACGCGCAGTCCCTCGACGAAGCCCTGGTCGCCCAGGCGCTGGCGCATGTCGTCCAGATGCTTGACCAGGCCGGCCGTCCCGTCGAGCGAGTCCTTGCCGTACTTGACCTCGAAGATCACCGGCAGCAGCCGGTCGCCGCGCCGGCGCTCGTCATGCAGCCAGCGTACGCCCAGCATGTCAAAGCGCGCATCCCCATGCGCGTGCTCGATGTCGGTGATGAAGTAGTGGGTCTGGTTGGCGCTGCGGGTGCGGTTGTTCTCGCGCACGATGAGCTGCTGGAACTCGCGCTCATGCGCCGAGCGCATCTTCGGATGCACGTCCATCAACCGCTTGAGCTCCCACAGCACCTCCACGACGGCGCGGCTGTCGTCCGGACTCGCGATCGCCCGCTCCAGCACCGCGGCGCTGCCCATGCGCTGAAGCCGGGCTTGCAGCTCGCCCGCGACGTCATAGTCGTGGTTGAAGCCCACACGGTAGCTGCCCTGCGCGCGCGGCTGCAGCATCAGCAGCTTGCCGCCGCGGTAGTAGACCGAGACGTAGCTGCCGCGCAGGCCCAGCAACAGCGTGTCGTCGAGTCGGACGGCGTCCAGGATCGGTTGCAGCTTGCCGCTGCGCAAGTCGTGCAGGAACTCCGGGGAAATCGGATGCGTCGGATTCAAGGCTGGGTCTCCCTCGTCATGCCACTCGTGTGGCTTGGTATGGCGTCATCATCGCCGACGCGAGGCTCACTGGATGAGCCAGTCAACGATGTGCAGCGCATATTTCTTGGCATGGACGGCATGTACGCGCTTGCCTGAACCGCCGGCCGGCTTACCGGGGCGGCTTTTTCCTCTGAACCCAATCCAACACGGCGCGCAGATCGGAGGCTTCCTTGCGGCCTTGCTGCTCCAGTTCAACCTGCAGCCAGTGCAGGCGCTGCAGCGCCGTTTTCGTGGGCACCTTGGGTGGGCGGGCCTCCCGCTCCATCGCCAGTGCCTGGGCCTGTTCCTTGGCTGCTTCCATGGCTGCCTGGATTTCGACCGCCGTGCGCCGGCTGCGCCGCCGGTTCGTGGTCACGCCAGTGCGCTTCATGGCGCGGGTCAGCGTGCTGACGGCGATGCCTGCGGCAGTGGCGGCCTCCTGGACGGATCTGCCGCTGGCCACCAGCACCAGCGCGCGGGCCGTGGCCTCGGTGGGCGCGCGGGGCATTGAGTCGTTTGCGAGTCAGCGCGGCAGGCTTGGCGCTCCAGCGCATCGAGCACCGGCCGCAAGCCGCACCCGGCCTGCCGATTCAGGCTGCGGCCTTCTCTTCCAGTATTGCACCCGCAAAGCGGCGCAGCCGACGTTCCCGATCCGCCGCCTCCCGTTGCCGGTTCGCGTATTCGCCTGCCTGCAGTTCTTGCTCGCTACGCCGGGCGGTCTGGGTCGGATCGAGATCAGAGATGTCGGCATCGACGACGGCTCGCAGCGACCTCTTGGTAGCGGGGCTGAGTTGGCGCATGAGCTCACTCAGGAAGGGGCAGGCGGCAAACACCGCCACGCGGTCGAAGTGCCGGCTGGAGAGTTCCTGCTCGAAGCGGCAGGCCACCATGGCGGCGAACCGGCGCATGCGGCCACGAAACGGGTCCAGCGGTCTTGCAGGGACGTGGCTGTCACCGAGGCTGTTATCCGCCCAGACGCTCTGGTTGGCCGCTGGCTGCTCCAGGCCGGACGGCGCGTGGACCTCAGACCGCAGCACAGCGTCGAGCACGACCAGTTCCGCGGCATCGCCGGTGCGGGCCAGCAACCGTGCCTCGCTGGCATTGGCAATCAAGATCAGGTCGCAATTCATGCTGTCTCTCGCCGGAAGGTATGCGGTTGAGCCCTAGGCGCTTATCTTCAGGCGGCAACATTGCTGCCTGATGTCCGACAGCTTGGACCAGAAGCCGGGGTGAGCAAGAGCTGGGCGGCGGCGCGGCCGCCTTCGCAAAATGCCCGCGCGCTCATGTCATCGGACCCAGAGCCGGTCCCGGGCGCACAGGAAGCGGGTGGCAGCGATGCCCGCTCGGGGCTCGGGGCTCGCACGGAAGACAGGCGCTGGCGCAGTGGCGCACAGGTCGCGGAGTCGGGCAGCGGTAAGCGGCTCGTCCAGGCCCGACAGCGCCAGCGCGTGTTCGATGGCCCCAGGGCAACGGGCGTATCTTGGACAGCTCGCGCGCCGGCTGTCTCTCACGCGGGCCCGGCGCGGTGTTGTCCGTGAAGGAGCGCCCCCATGAAACTGCTCAGTGCCACGCCCAGCCCCTACGCGCGCAAGGTGCGCATCGCGCTGGCCGAGAAGGGGCTTGCCTTCGAGCTCGTCACCGAGGTGCCCTGGGACCGCGACGCGACGGCGCCGCGCTACAACCCGCTGGGCAAGCTGCCGGTGCTCATCCTGGACGACGGCAGCACCGTGTTCGAGTCGCACTTCATCCTCGAATGGCTGGAGGCCAGGTACTCCGAGCCGCCGCTGGTACCGCGCGACGTCGATGGGCGGCTGGCCGCGCGGCGGTTGGAAGTCATCGCCGATGGCGTGTGCGACGCCACCGTGCTCACGCTCTTCGAGCGCCTGCGCGGCGAGGGCTGCAGCGCGCCGTGGCTGGAGCGCCAGCGGCGCAAGATCGAAGCCGGCACGGCAGCCTTGGCGCAGGCCGTGCGCCCCGGCGCGACGTACGTGCTGGGGGAGGCCTTCGGGCTGGCCGACATCGCCACGGGCACCGTGCTGGGCTACCTGGAACTGCGGCTGCCCGAGTTCGACTGGAAGGCCGTGCATCCGCACCTGGCCGAGTGGTTCGCGCGTATTTCCGAGCGGCCCTCGTTCGCCAGCACGCGCCCGCAGGCGCAGCGGTTTTCCGATCCGGTGGTGTAGCCGTCCCGGCGCGGCGCTTCCCGTCCCGCATGCGCCCGCGGCCAACACAACAACCAAGCGTCGCATGGGCGCAGCCAGCTTGTGCGGTGGCCGTGGCGTGTCGCCGACACCTGTTTTCCCGGTCTTCTGTCGTCCGCAGGGCCCCCCGAAAAATCGAGGCGCACAGCGGGGAGGGCACGATGAAGGCAGCACTGATGCTGGTGGCCACGCTCACGGCCACGGCGCCGACTTGGGGCGCCTGGACGGCGCTCGGGCAAGACGACGCCAAGGCGGTCTGGTACGTCGATCCGGAAACGGTCCGCGTCGAAGGCTCCGTGCGCCAGGTCTGGGCGCTGAAGGACATGGCGCAGCCCGTGACCGACTTCGACTTGTCCATGCAGTTCCTTTACGAGATCGACTGCGCGGGGCGGCGCCACCGCCTGGTGCAGTACCAGGCCTACAAGGGACGCATGGGCGGCGGCGATCCCACGCGCGGCGGGATGGTGTTTGGCGACTGGATGACCGCGGGACCGGGCACGGTGGGCGGCGGCATCACCAAGGCGGTGTGCAACCGCAGCTGAAGGCCATGGGCGCACGGGTGTTGATCGAGCGCATCGTCTCCGGTGGCCAGACGGGAGCGGACCGCGTGGCTCTGGACTGGGCCAACAGCGCACCGCGTGCCGCATGGCGGCTGGTGTCCGGCGGGGCGCATGGCCGAGGACGGCATCATCCCGGCGCGCTACCAGCTCACCGAGGTGCCCGACGGCGGCGGTTACCGCCAGCGCACCGAGGCCAACGTGCGCGACTCGCACGCCACGCTGATCTTGTCCATCGCACCGCAGCTCACCGGCGGCAGCCACGAGACGCTGCTTTTTGCCGAGCGGCTCGCCAAGCCCTGGCTGCACCTGCACCCCGGCATGGACTGGCGGCAGGCACTACGGGCCTGGACCAAGGCCAACGCCATTTCCGCCCTCAACGTCGCCGGGCCGCGCGCCAGCGAAGCGCCGGACATCAGATCGTTCACGGTTGAAGTGCTCGATGCGCTGGCGCGGATGACTGCCATTGCAGGCGCCGAGTCGCTGCGGCGCAGGCGAGGGCACCGGCATGGTGCCTCACGTGCCGGGTGCATTGATGGGCCGGCTTACTTCAGCAGCCCCTCGGCACGCAGCGCATCCTGCACGCGCGGGCGCTGTGCCACGCGCGCGAGATAGGCCTTGAGGTTCGGGTACGGCGCCAGCGTCATCATCAGGAAACTGCTCCAGTTGACGATCGTGTAGGCGTAGGTGTCGGCGACGCTGAAGTCGCCGGCCAGGCAGTCTTGCCGCGCCAGCACTGCATCAAGCTCGGCAAAGCGCGTGGCGATCTTGGCCTTGACTGCCTTGCGCGTGGAGTCGGCCGTCTCCTTGTGCCACAGCCACGGGCTGAAGGTCTTGTGCAGCTCGGTGCCGACGAAGGCCACCCACCCGGTGACGGCCAGCCGCCGTGCCGAGCCGACCGCACCAATGAGCGCCTGCGCCGGGTCCAGGTCGGCCAGGTGTTGCAGCAACGCGCCGACCTCGGTATGGCGCGAGCCGTCGGCCAGCTCCAGCAGCGGCACGTAGCCGCGAGGGGAGATGTCGTAGTAATTGGCGCCGTCGGCCGTGGTGTGCGTGGCGAGATCCACGGCCGTGGCTTGGAACGGCAGGTCGAGCTCGCGCAGCGCGATGTGCACGGCCAGCGAGCAGGCGCCGGGAGCGTAGTACAGGTGGACAGGGGACAGCCTGGACGGCAAGGCGCAGAGGCTCATGGATCGGCTCCGGCAGGGATTGGGTGGAGGCACTGTAAGTTGCATCCGCGCAGGCGCCATGCGCGCTGGAGCACACATTGATTGCGGCAATGCAATAACGGCGGGGCCTGCCGACCGCGGGAGTGCGTGACGCAGACACCGGGATGGCCGGCCGCCTGCGGTGCCGCACTGGCGCTGACTGGGCAAAGTGCTGCGGCGTCGGGACGCGAGCCAGGTACTCCTGGCCCGTGTGCAGGCCAGGCCTCACGGCAGGCTGGACCGCCTCCCCATGCCGCAGCCCTGTGCGGCATGGGTGCGTGACGCCGTGATGCAAGGGAGTTGTTTGCTGGAGCAGGGTCGCATGCACGAACGCTTCTCCATCGAGCTGCTGGCATCGATCCCGCAGGCCATTGCGGTCCTGCGCGAATGGTTCGAGGCGCAGTGGCCGGCCTACTATGGCCCGGGCGGCAGAGGGCCTGCGTTGCTGGACCTGTGGGCTTACGCCCATCGAGGCAGCCTGCCGGTCGGGGTGGTGGCCCTGGAAGCAGGACGGGTTTGTGGCGTTGCGGCGCTCAAGGCGCAGCCCATCGAAAGTCACGTCCACTTGTTGCCGTGGGCGGCAGCAGGGCTGGTGCATCCCGCCATGCGGGGCCAGGGCATCGGCGGGCTGCTGCTGGGTGCCTTGGAGGAACAAGCGCGCGAGTTGGGTTTCAACCGCATCTATTGCGGCACGAGCTCCGCACAACGCCTGCTGCAGCGTCGCAGGTGGCAGCTGCTGGACAGCGTCATCCATGACGGCGAGCGTCTTGGCGTCTACATGAAAGCCGTTTGACCGGTCAACTGCTGCAGCTGCTCGGCTTGTCCTCAGCGCAAGAAACTGCAGGCCTCGCCTCATCGAGATGAGGGTACGGTCACCGCCCAGGCCGATGTGGCAGGCCAGCCCAAAGCTGGTGGATCGGGTAAAAGCCCAGCGCAAGCCGCACTGCAGCACCAGCTCATGGTCACCGTTCCTGGGACAGCAGTCGGCTTGGGCTTGATCGAGCGTGAGGGCCGCGAATGAACAGAAGAATGCGGGCTGCAGTACAGCGGCTGGAGGAGTTGCGCGGGGCGCGAACCATGCAGGCGTGCCACGCGGCGGCCGTCCTTGCGGGCGTGAGGGTGGTCGATGCCGACGAGTGCAACGACGGCGCCCACGGCTGCCCGCAGTGCCCGTGGAAGGAGGGCGCCAGCAACTGGCACCCACGCGCCAACCAGACCGTGGGGCCGTAGCGGGCGCCGTGTGGCTTGGGAGCGCGTCGCCCTGGCGGATTCCTATCCGAGCTCGAACGTCGTGACCCCGTAGAGGCGGTCGAGCTCGAGCACGGGTGCGGCACCGGCATACATGCGCGCCGTCGAGAACACGCCCTGCAGCGACTGCGCCCGCGCCAGGGCCTGCGCGTCGGCGTTGGGCAGGGGCACGTCCAGGAACACCGCGTCGCCGTCGGGCACCCGGCGGCACAGGGCGGCATAGAGGGCACTCGCGACCGCGGGGTCGTCGGCCACAAGCGGGCCGATCTTGTGGCCCACGCGGCAGCGCCGCACCAGTCCCCAGCCGGCGATGCGCTCGCTCTCCATCCAGGCCAGCGCCGTGGCATCGGGCATCGCGATCCAGCAGCGCAGGAAGGCCTCGCGCGGCGCCGGGAAGACGCGCCGGTCCAGGGCGCAAAGCGCCCCGAAGTCAGCCTCGCCCATGGGCACGATCTGCGCGGCTTCAGCTTGTTGCGTATGCCGCGCCGTGCCGGCAAAGCGCATGTTCTGCCAGGCCAGCTCGAAGCCGCTGCGCCGGTAGAACGCCTGCTGCGCCGGCACGCCGTCGAGCCCGACCACCTGGCCCGCCAGCCGCGCCATGCCCGCGTCCCAGAGGCGGCGCCCGATGCCCTGGCCGCGCCAGGGCGGCGCGACGATGTACAGGCCGATGAACCCGAAGCGCCCGGCATACGACACGGCCGCGATGCAGCCGACAGCCTTGCCGCCGCACCGGGCCACGAGGAAGCCGCCGGGGTCGGCGGCATGGAAGCACTCGGCGTCATGCAGGCCGGGGTTCCAGCCCTCGGCCGCGGCCAGCTCGATGGCAAACCCGATCTCGTCGCGGCGCATCGTTTCGATGGTGCAGTCCATGCATTGCTCCTCCAGGAACCATGTGCCGGCACCGGGCTGCTGCAAGCCGACGGGCCGGTGAAAGCGACTCATGACGCGTGGGCCGGGGCTGCCTCCTGGGCGACAAGCGGCGTGGCAGCTCTGGAGCGTCAGAGGCCATCCTCCTCGCCCGTAGCCCCCTCGCCGTCAGGATCCGGCTGGCCGCCGGCAGGAGCTGTCGGCACTTGCGGCGACCTGCGCCCGCGCCGCTCTTGCCTGGCGGCTGCCAGCGCGGTCTCGGACACCCGCTGTCCGATCACCCCGTACAGCGCCTGCTCGAACCTGACGAAGATGGGCGACGAGTTGAGCATGCCGCTCACCCATTCGACACCGACATGCAGCTTCGCCGCCAGCGTGTCGTTGATCCGCCCCGAGGTGGCGATGCCGCCACCGGCCTGGATGACCTGCACCGCGAGCCGCTCCGACTCCGAGAGTACGTCCAGCGGCACGGCCTCCCGCGCGACGAACCGGTTGTAGCCGCGCTGTTCGAGCCAGTCCCAGCTGCGCAGCAGCGCGTGCAGGACGTTCATCGCGGGCATGGAGCACTCGTGCTCCTTGTCGCGCGGCATCCAGTGGTCGTCCGTGATGAGCGCCGCGGCAATCTCGTCCACCCTCACCGATTCCCTGGCCACGGCCATGATCTTGCGTACCCGGGTGGCCAGCGGGCTGCCGCGGCCACGGTCCCCATAGGTGAACCAGCCCCCTGCCTCGTCAAGCATCGTGAAGCCCGGGGCCGCCTGCATGAGCGACAGCAGGCGCTGGCGGGACAGCGCCACGCCGTGCTCGAGCGCCAGGCGGCCCGCCAGCCTGAGCACGCTCGTGCAGCCGATGAAGCTCACGTCATGCTGGGCAAGGCGGAAGATCGCCTCGCTCCAGGGCGTGCCACCGACGGGCTGCACCGTCGCAATCCGCACGATGTCCGAGCCGACGCGAACCGGCGTGCTCACGACTTCAACCGGGATCTCGGTGAGGCCCATCTCGCGGGCGAAGTGGATGGCGGCCTCGATGCCGGCGCCGTCACCCAGGTGGGGCCGCAGCTGGGCATTGAGCTCGCTGATCGTGCACGGCCCGGCGCGCTGGGCGAGCTCCAGCACACGCATCGTCGCCGGCAGGGTGAAGCGGTCCCCTCGGAGCTCCTGCAGCATCCTTTCGCACACCTGCCTGATCCGCTCGCCGGAGACCTGAAACATCTCCGCGAGCTGCGACACCGAGCGCCCAGGGCCGTCGGGTGCGACATACCGCTTCACGAACATCTCCACCCACTGCTGCACCTTGCCTTTGCGAGACTTGCCCGCGATGCGTGCGTCGGCCGCGGCCACGGCGGCGTCAGCCACCTCCTGCGCGAACGTGCGATCGTCAGCGCGAAGGATCACCGCTGCGGTCCGACACGCCTCCTGCGATGGTTGCGCACAGCGCGCTTCCGACCTGAGCCATGCGGCCAAGTCCACGCCGACGGGAAACGGCAGCCGAAGATCGTCGGGCTTGATGGCGTTCAACCAGGGCAGGGCGGCGGCGCGCTCGATATCGGCCACGGTGGCTGGCGCAACGCCGCCGGGCAGAGCGTCACAGCGGTCGCTGGAAAGGTTCAAAGCAGCGCGGCCTGTCAGGTGGCGAGAGCCCGGGTCAGCACATCGAGCCTTGCTGCCCCAGTGCGTCCAGCGCCAGGCGCAGACCGTACGTGGATACCCGCTCGCCGGCCTGGGCGCGCTGCACCATGTCGGCCGCCCACCTCACGTCGCGCCCGATCCGCGGCATCACTGGCCGCAGGCACTGGCGGCGGACTTCGGCTGCCCGCTGCGCCTGTTTCGCCTGCGGCTGCGCCCGGAATGCCGGCGCCGGCGCGGTGCTGCACAGGTCGCGGAACTGCGCCGCTGTCGGTGGCTCGGCGGGATCCACCAGCTCCAGCGCGTGCTCGATGGCCTCGGGACGCTCGGCGTAGCCGGAGAGTTCGCGCGCCCAATCGGCCTTCACGGCCTGCAGGTCCAGGCCTTTCCAGCGCGCGAGGAAGGCGCAGCCGTAGCGCAGTGAGAGCCGGTCGAACAGGACATCAACGAACTCGGCGCGCGGCGACATGGAAACCTCCGTGGCGATCTGCAGCAGTGTCGGCCGGTTGTGATTTGCTCGCACCGCGCCTGCTTTGGCAAGGGGGGTAAAGAGCGAACTCCGATAAATTTAGAGTTCTCTTCAGCCTGAATCATTACAGTTCGCCCGCATGGAAGACGACAACGAAGCTCAACTGCGGCGGGAGATGGGCGAGCGGTTCCGCAAGGCTCGCAAGAACGCTCGCAACGGCCAGGGGTTCACGCAAGCTGAAGTAGGCGAGGCGCTGAAGAAGGGCGACGGGGCCGTGTCCACCTGGGAAACAGGACGGGCCCTGCCAGATGCTTTCGTGCTGCGGTGGATGGCGCAGAACTATGGCGTTTCGGTCGATGCACTGTTAGGGCTGAAGGAGCCTGAGGAAGCAGCGCCGTTGGAGACAGCCCCGGCCACAGATGCCCCGAAGCCGGCTCCCGAGGCGACCGCATCCATTTCATCTCGCTGCGCCGACAAGATCGAACTGCCCATGTCGGAGTTTGTGCGCGTCATAGAGCGCGCCATGAACAGTGGGCTGAGCGATGAGCGCGAGAAGCGAGGTTTCCTGACTGGATTGATCGCGGCAATCCAGTCAAGGAGTTAGTCAGCGAGCTGCGCTGGTTAGACAACGTTAGTTTTTCCACTGGATAGCCCGCCATGCGCGGGCATTTTTCCACCGATTCTCTGCTTCTATCGGATTTCTCCGTATTATTAAGAGACATCATCTACAAAATATAGAATTTAAGTCTGGATAAAACTAGAATATCTCCATGCACCAGGGCAGGTGCAGCAGGAGAAAGCGATGAGCGGGTTTCAGTTCTCTCCCGAGACTCTCACCTTCGGCAGCACCTTCGCCGGCATCCCGGTCGTCATTGGGTACGAGATTGAAGTCAGCGAAGACCACCGGGGCCGTGACGTCGAGATCATCCCGACCGTCTGCGTCATCGGCGAAGCCGGCGTTGATCTTTGTGAGGACGCCGGCTTCTTCCACCCCGAACAGCTCAAGACGTGGCTGACGCAAGCCGAGGCTGACTACAACGGCCTGCTGGCCGACGACGGCGAGCCCGACGACTATGCCGACCCCTGGGCCGGCGCCGCTGCCGAGGATCGCTGGATCGCCCAGCTTGACCGCGCCCACTACAGCCGCGCGGGGCTGTGATGGAAGGGCTCTGCATGCAGCGGAGCCCGTGGCCCCCGGCGCGGGGCCATGCGGCGACCGTCAGCCCGCAGCCTTCTTCTGATTGCCTGCATTTGGGCTGTTTCGCCTTCGAGCCCGGCCCGTACTACCTGGGAGCCAGCGGGCGAACCCTGCATCACGACAACCTGCCGAACCCTGGCGGTCTGGTGGCCGTGGTGCCGGTTCTTGCCACAGCTCATCTGCTCAAGGCCGCACCGGACCTGTTCGCCGTTGCCCAAGCCCTCACGGCCCTGCCTGCCCTGCCCACCGCGTCCGACGCCGAAGCCCTGGCGGTGTTGGTGGAAGCGGCGCATGTGGCGGTGGCGCGTGCCCTTGGAGCCATGTCATGAGTGCCGCCGTCCACCGGGCCGCAATTCACTGGCTTTCAGCACACCGGCCCACGGACCCCACAGGGCAACAGCGGGTTGATGCCCTGATCCGCGACCACGAGGCCGCCTGCGTGGCCGAGGAAGCCGACGATCCTGCATGCCCGCCCTGCGAGTACGAGCACCGCTGTCTGCGCGGCGGCGGCTGCCCGGTGCGCGAGAGGGAAGCACGCCATGCCTGATCTGCACGACACAGACGAAGCCCTGGCCGGCCAAGCCGTGGCCGATGCCTTCGCCTGCACTCGTGATGACCGCGCCAGGTCCTTCCCCTGGGACATGCTCGGCTTCATCGCCGGGGTACTGCTGGCACTGCTGTCCGCGCCCTTCGTTCCGTACTGAGTCCCCTGGGCCGTGGCTGGCGGCCCTTCTTGCCGGCCTCTCTTGGAGTACCTGCCGTGTCGCAACTCGGTCCCATAACTGGTAACCGCATCACCGACGCCCACAGGGCCACGCTCAAGCCGCATCTGCGCGAGCGGCTGGCGCAGGCGTCCTGCCGCAGCACGCCGCTGGGCAGCGTCGCCACTGGAGCGGACGGGCGGCAGTCGTTCGTGCCGGGCTACGTCTTCCCGCAAGGCGCGGCTGCGACGCCGGCCAGGCCGCTTGCCATGCCACGCTCCGCCTTCCGGCCGGGGCAGCGCGTGCGGGTCGATGCCACCGCCGACGACTTGCTGGAGCAGGACCTGAATCCCTTCGAGCCCGAAGAGGCCGCCGCCCTGGCCGGCCGTGAGGGCGTGGTGGTCGAGCACTCGGGATGTGCCTCGCTCGGGCTGGTGCTGGTGATGCTGGACGGCGTGCCCTGGGCCTTCATGCCGGCGTACCTCGCGCCGGTGTGCCCGGCCGAGGGCAACGATGAACTGGCGGCCATGGCAGGGGAGGGTGCCGCCACCGCCTTCGACCCCTACACCGAGCCGCTGGCGCTGGGCGACACGGTGCAGGGCATGGACGGGCGCATCGGGCGCGTGACGCTCGTGCAGCCGCAGCGCCTGGGCGTGGTGTTCGAGCGCGGCAGCGCGTGGTGCGGCGACATGAACTCGCGCGGATCGTTTCGGCTGCTGGCCAAGGCCGGTGCCTGGGGATACCCCAATGGCTGCCCGTTCTGAAACGGCAGGGCGAAGGCGATGCTGAGCGAAGCACAGAAGGCCCTGCGCCGTACCGGCGTGGGCGCTTCGGAATGCGCCGCCGCCCTGGGCCTGAGCCCATACCAGACCCGGTTCGAGCTCTACCAAGTCAAGCGCGGCGAGGCTCCGGAACCTGAAGAAAACTTGGCGATGCGTTTCGGCCTGGCGGCCGAACCGTTCATCCTGAGCGAGTTCCAGCGCGCGCACCCGGATGACCTGCTGGTGGTGGCGCCCGACACCATGCGGCGCGGGCGCCTCCTTGCGCACTTGGATGCCTGGGTGCCGGGCCTCTATTCCGTGCAGGCCAAGACCGCTCGCACGCGGCAGGGCTGGGGCGAGTCCGGCTCGCCCGACGTGCCGCTGCACTACCTGCTGCAGGTGCAGCAGGAGCTGCTGCTGGCCGGCGTCGATGTGTCGTTCGTCCCGGTCCTCTTTGGCGGCGCCGACTACGACGAGTTCGTGGTTGAGGCCGACCGCGAGCTGCAGCAGTTGATCGAGGACGGCATTGCGGAGTTCTGGGTCCTGGTGGAGCGCGGCGAGCCGCCCGAGCCCGTCACGCTGGACGACATGTTGGCGCGCTTCGGACATGCCAGCCGCGCCGATCTGGTGATGGCCGACACCGACGTGCTGCGCGCGGTGCACGAACTGCGCGCCATCCGGGCGCAGCGCGAGCGGCTGGATGCGGCCGAGGCGGCACTGAAGGCACGGCTTATGGGAGTGCTGGGCGAGGCCGACACGCTGGTGGACACCACCGGCCACGCCCTGGCGACATGGCGGGCAGTCAAGCCCGCGCGGCGCTTCGACGCCGCCGCCTTCGAGGCCGCGCACCCGGAGCTTTATCGGGAGTTCCTGCGCACCGGCGAGCCCAGCCGGCAGTTCCGGCTCAAGGACGAAAAGTGAGTGTTTTTGGGCTGGACCGCGACACCCCCAGGTGAGCCTTTTTGGGAAGGATCGCGGCCGCCTTTTCCGTGCGTCCCTGAAATTCAAGGAGAACGTCATGAGCGAGATCGAAGTCGTGCAGAACCCGTTCGATACCGCACCCGCCGCTACCCGCGGCGGTGCCGATGGCGCGGGAGCCCGTGCCGTGCAGGCGCGCGAGAGCGCCGAGGTCATGGCGTTGGCGATGATGGCCAAGCGGTTTCCGCGCGATGTGATCCGCGCCACAGACCGCATCAGGAATTCCTTTACTCGGCAGACCCTGGCCGAGAAAGCTCAGTACCAGTACAGCCGTGGTGGCAGCGACGTGGTCGGCCCGAGCATTCGCGCCGCTGAAGCGATGGCCCAAAGCTGGGGTAACGTCAGCAGCGGGTGGCGCGAGATCGGCCGCTACGTCGGCCCTGACGGCGTGGGCGTGTCCGAGGTTGAAGCGTTTTGCGTTGACCACGAAACGAACAACCGCGAGGTCATCCAGTTCTTCGTGCGCCACTGGCGCGACACCAAGCACGGCGGCTACCGGCTCAAGGACGAGCGCGACATCTACGAGCTTTGCGCCAACCAGGCCGCGCGCCGCAAGCGGGCGTGCATCCTGGCGCAGATCCCGGGCGACGTGACGGAAATGGCGATGGAGCAGGCCAGCGCCACGCTGCGCGCCAAGGCTGACACCAGCCCTGAAGGCATCAAGCGGCTGCTGGACACTTTCGCCGGCGAGTTCGGCGTGACGAAGGAACAGATCGAGCGCCGCATCCAGCGCCGCATCGAGTCGATCCAGCCGGCGCAGGTGGTGGGCCTGAAACGCGTCTACGTCAGCCTGCGCGACGAGATGAGCACCGTGGCCGATTGGTTCGAGCCCGTCGAAGTGCCGCCGGCGGCCAACGACGCGCAGGGCGAGGGTGCTGGTGCTGGCGCTGCTGCCCCGGCTGCAAGTGCCACCGACAAGGCGAAGGCCGCGCTGCGCGCGCGCGCGAGGCCGCCAGCCGCGTCTGCTCCGGCCCCGGCTGCCGATGGCCAGGACGCCGCGGCTGCCACGCCGGCACCCACACCAGCACCTGCACCAGCGCGGCCGATGGCGCCGCCGCCGCAGGCTCGCCACGGCTTCGACGCCGACGCCTTTGCCGAGCAGATGCAGCGCGCGGCTGACAAGGGCGATGCCGACACGCTCGACGCCCTGGGCGAGCAGCTGCACGACGTGCTGGACGAGGACCTACGCGCCACGCTCAGCGACATGCATGAGCGGTTGCGAGCGGGACTGGACCAGCCGCAGCGCCAGCAGCAGCCCGCGGCTTCCGTACCGCAGCCACGCCGCCGCGCCGTGCCCTGACACGGGGCCGGCCGCCAAGGTTCAAGAGCCTTTCCAGGGTGATCAACAGCGGGGTGGGGCGCTTCTCCTCCCCCTATTTCCCATCCCGCGCAGTCTTCAGGCTGCCGCCCTTTTCCTTCTCGTCCGTCAGGAGGCGCAAATGTCCGCTCATACGCTTGTCAGTGGCCAGCGAGGGCCAAAGCTCAAGCCTTGCCTCGCCCCTGGCCGGCAACATGCCAGCAAAGGCGCTCGGGAATCATGGCCATCAGCACCACGACGATTTCCAGGGCGACGCAGCGGGCCGGGTGACTACTCCGCAGCGTCCGCTGAGCATCACAGCGCTGGAAGACAAGACCGTCCAGCGCGCAGTGGTGACGGTGCTCAATGCGATCTACGAGGAAGATTTCCTCGGGTTCTCATACGGGTTCCGGCCCGGGCGCAGCCAGCACGATGCCCTGGATGCCTTGGCCGTGGGTATCACGGCAAGGCGCGTGAACTGGGTGCTCGACGCTGACATCCGTAGCTTCTTCGACCAGATCGACCAGCAATGGTTGATCCGGTTTCTGGAGCATCGGATTGGTGACGAGCGCATCGTCCGCCTCGTGCGCAAGTGGCTCAAGGCGGGTGTCCTGGACGAAAGGGAATGGAGCGTCAGTGAGAAGGGGTCACCCCAAGGCGCGGTGATTTCACCGCTCCTTGCGAACGTCTACCTGCACTACGTCTTCGACCTCTGGGCGGAGCAATGGCGGCGGCGAGAGGCCAAGGGCAAGGTGATCTTCGTGCGCTATGCCGATGATCTGGTTGCCGGCTTCGAGCACGAGTTTGATGCTCGGCGTTTCTGGGACGCGATGCGGCAGCGGTTCGAGCAGTTCGGGCTCGAACTGCATGGGGAGAAGTCACGTCTGCTGGAGTTTGGCCGGTATGCGGCTGAACGCCGGCAGCGGCGTGGACTCGGGCGACCGCAGACCTTCCAGTTTCTGGGCTTTGTTTTCATCTGCGGCCGAGCGCGGCGCGGTGGCTTTCAGCTACAGCGGCGCAGTCGTGCCGACCGGATGCGGGCGAAGCTCCATGAGATCAAGGACCAGCTGCGAGCGCGCATGCACACGCCCCTGATGGAACAAGGACGGTGGCTGCAACGCGTCCTCTCAGGGTACTTCGCGTACCACGCCGTGCCGACCAACATGCGGTCGCTCATGGCATTCCGACATCAGGTCGCCAGGGCTTGGCGGCGCGTGCTCAGCAGGCGCAGTCAGAAGGCCAGGGTGAACTGGGATCGAATGAAGAGGATCACCGACGCATTTCTACCCACGTCGCGAATCCTTCATCCCTGGCCAGAGCAACGCTTCGCCGTCAAACACCCAAGGTGGGAGCCGAATGCCTAAATTGGGCACGTTCGGATCTGTGCGGGGGGTGCCCGGTAACGGGCATTCCTACCGCGATCAGTTCTTCAGCGGCATGTAATTAGGACATTTCAAGGCCAAGTGGTTGCTTTAGACAATTCACCCGCTGATATCAATCCGTGACTTTCCTGAAATTGATCCAAGAAATACTTTATTTTTAAGTTTTTGCCAGAAATTCTGTTGATAGCAAAAACCACAGCAAAATATAGCCAAAGCAACACCCTGCCAGATTTTAAGTCGTCACATTTCTTAGGAGTAAAAATGTGCACGCAACCTCTACTCTCATATTCGTCAAATTTTAACTCGCCACGAGGAAAAGTAAAAAACGCGCCGCCAAACCTATGGGCGAGGACAATTCCTTTATCTAATAATATGGTGTAATGAGGCAACAAATTTGGATTTTTGACAAACTGCTTTTCATACAAAGACTGTATTTTTAAAAGGCTACAGTCGTCTGTCTTTCCAAACAATAAAATACTTATCGGCACCTTGATTCCAGGCTCGTCTTGAGATTTTCTCTGTTCACCCCTATTTTTCATTTCAAGAAAAATTTTATTTATTTTCAAAACTTGATCAAATGCAGCGCTAAAATCATAGCAAGTGTTCTTTATCTCGAATACTGCGAGTGCGCATGTGAATGGGGCATATGTTGAGCCCTCTATCGACTTCAGTATTTCGTGCGACTCCTCCGCGTCTGTCACGATGCAGTCAATTTGTGGAGTGCAACTTACTTCGTCGTCAAAAAGATATCCCTGCATCACTCCGAAGATAGACGGCAGCCTAGAGTCAAGAATATTTCTGAATGCGGACTCAATAGAGGCCCCGGAATCTCTTATATTATATGAGCCGTGGAGCACAGCGCCTTTGTCCACTGCACCAAGCAGCTCCATTGCCTCCACTTGGAAAAGTCGCTCTAAATCAAGTTTTCCAAGAGCACTCGCATTATTGGTTGGAGATCCTCCAACAACAGTATTAAGTTTCAATTTTTTCTTATTTGCCATATAATCAAATTCTCCAAAACCTGGAAAAGGTTATTCCTCAACAAATTCATGCAGCCGCTCTAGTTAATTGGCTACTGCTTTCGTGCTAGAAGTTCTACGGAAAACTTCAACTTGTCCTCAGCAGAAGACGCCCCCCAAGTATCTTTGGCAAGCCAGTTCATAAAAGCGGTCTCTGCAATCTTGGTCTGCCGCGATTTGACACGCAAACGATCGTGCTCTTGTTGCTCGTTGTAGCGGCGGAGCAGTTCTTTTTTCTCGTCATCCTCAAGTTGAGCGAAATAGTCGCGAGCCTGCTCCCGCCGGTACTGGCTGAAAGCCTCATCAATGTCGAACTGCCTTTCAGCCTTGCGCTTGCCATTGTTTCCTGGCGCGGTGGCCGTTTCTGCCATATCGACAGGTGCACCGTAGCCCTGCTCCAGCGCCTTGCGGAAATAAGCTGCGGACTGCTCGATCTTCGGCTGAGACGGATCGGCAAGACGGCGCTCCGTATATTCCAGTGCACCGTTGAGGGCACGCAGGGGATGTGAAGAAGCTAGGCGCCGCGCTTCGGTACGCGGAAGTCCAAGCTGGATCATCCTGGCAACCGCTTTCTGGGCCGCCAGTTCTCCTTCTGGAACTCCGGTGTTCTTGCGTCGAACGGTGAAGTGAATCGCCGCGACACGCCGCCCCGCTGTCTTCTCGACCAGCGCAATCTCGTGGTCAGAGCACTCGTTGATCTCCTTGATCGCCTTGCTCAGCACGCGGAGCTTCATGAACTTGTACTGCTCCAGCGTCTTCTTCTCGCCCTGCTCGCCGAGCACGACGTCGCGAAATTGCTGCCATGGCATCGAAGGTGTATGCCCGATATTCTCGAAGCGCACGCAGAACTCCCATATGCACATGGCGGCGACGCTATTGAGCCGCCTCACGATGCTCATGTCGATAAGAGCGTAAATTTCCGGCCGGTGCAGTTCCTTGTAGATGTCGGTGCTGATCTTGAACCGGATGCAGCCATGGACGATGGCGATCGCCGGAAAAAGCACCTGCGTCTGCCAGCCAATGCGCTTGTTCTCGGGCGCCAAAAGATCCCACTCGAAGGCAATCTGCACCAGCGCCCGCGCCGCTTCCTTCAGGTATTGGGTGTTGGTGGAAGGAAAGTTGATTTCCTCCCGCAGAAGCCCAATGGGGATTTCCCACCAGCCATCCTGGTCCGGTGTGAACGTGACCGCGTGCTTGAGCCAAGCGTTGGCCAGCTTCTTCTGCACGAGGGTGAGCTGCTTGGTAGGCCGGCTATGGACGACATAGACAGTCTTGCGGAAAACGTCCTGCCCCGGGCGCGACTCCGCTGGCGTTCGGCCAACCGCGTCCGATGGTGTGACGTCCTCGCGCCCCTGTGCGGTCACGCTGCGCTCCTATGGTTTCAACTTCGCCGGTCAGTGTAACCGGCACACTGGGGCCCGCAGGGCAGGCTGTGTCATCGCTGCAACCATGCCCAACAAAAGCCGTTCCAAGGCTCCTTCGAGACAGGGCTGCCTGTTTTAGATTTAGAAAACCTTTTCGTTTTATACCTTTACGGTCCGAAAAGTCTTTGCGGATCAAGGACTTAGAGCATGCAAGGTTGCATAGAATGATTCTTCAGGTTGCAGGAAATGATTGTTTGGGGCTGTGGATATGAGTGGAAGGTGCGCGCTTTTGATTCTTTAGGTTTGTGGATATGAGTAGGCGCCAGCAGTGTCGACTCAGGAGTCCACATGGCCCTCGACAGCTTGGCTGTGACGCGCCGGGAGCGCACGTCGGCGCCGCATGAGCAGGCTGCGTGGCGTGCACGAATCAGCCGGAGCAGGACATTGCGGGTGTGGGCTTGGCGTGCTGTTCAGCTGCTAGGCTCCAAGAGGGGCGAAAGCCGCTGCTGAAGCCTGCAGTAGGTAATGTTCCAGGCCCGCCGATCAGCGATGAAGCACTGGACGGGCCATGTCGATGTGCTCCGTGCTCTGCACGGAATCAAAAGTTGCTACCTCGTTGCCCTCTCAAGCTGGCTAAGGTTGCAACGGTTGACTGTAAAGCAACCTTGATGAGCCAACGTCTTCACCACGCCAAGTCGCTGTTGAAGCCAAAGCGATCCCAACGATCAATAGTTGCAACCTTTGCGGCCCTTGGAGACACGGAAAGTAGCAGCGATCAGAAAACTGCAACCATAGAACGTGCCACAAGCTGGCCTGCAATCAGAAACTGCAACCTCCGACGTGCAGCGCGACGTGTTGCAGGGCTAGCTGGCCCGGTTGCTGGGCCTGATCGGTGCCGCCTACGCGCGCTCGCCCTGCACGGACCCGTTGAACTACTTGGCAGAGGACCACTGACCTCTGCGATCTGCCGTTGTGGAAGCCCCGCAGAGAATCATTTTTTGCAACCTTGACCAAACCAGGGCGGTTGAGGTGACGGTTTTTGATTCGCTGGACAGGGCACACGGTGCCGGTTCAACAGCAATCAGAACGTGTTACCTCAGCTTCCAGTGAAGGCCTGCGCGCTGCTGGTAGTGACACCCGCGGATCTCGTAGCGGCGATGCGTAGAAACGGATGCAGGTCGGGGGCTGTTCCTGACGAGTGCTTCAGAAGCGCATCGTGTCGAAGCCGCTGTCCGGACCCATTCGCCGCTTCAGGCGAATGCCGGCGGTGCAGTACTCGACCAGCCACGAGTACTCCCGTCAACGAGCAGCGCGGCCGCTGGGCTCCAGGCATTGGGGGATCCGGTACGCAGAAACAGATGCATTTGGTGCTTTGAGGCCGACGCCGGGTGCAGAGGCCCGGGCCGATGGTGGACGCTCGAGCCGGCACCGCTAGCGGCCAGACTGTCCGGCTTCCACTTTGGCCACCGGGGAGCGTGCGAGGCAAAGTGACGGTTTCTGTGCGGCAACGACGCTGTAGCCGCTCGTGCCGCGGCGGCATAGCTGCAGACGACCAGGCCGCAAACGGCCCCGAAACCTGTTCTCGCACAGGAACCATCACTTTGGGTTCGTGGTCTGCCGAACCACCTTTCAAGCAGCCACGCGCCAGAGCAGACGATGGCAAACGCGCTGTTGGCGACTTCCAGCCCAGTGTTTACAACATACCGGAGCCCACCCCGGACATTCTTGTGCCTCTCTGTTCCGGCCGCGCTGTTGAAAGCGGGGAGGGGAAGTCCGCCTTCCTGCCGAGCCACGGGCTCCTTCGAGGCTTGGCCCCTTTGAGGCAGGCCGAGGCCCAGCCGTGTCTCTCCTGCGCGCCGTGGCTGTGAGGGGCGTCAGGGCAAGACCGCTGGCCCGTTCAGCCTGGACCGTTTTCGCGGCCCTGGGCTTCGAGGTGGGGATAGGGGGAAAAGGGCGGGGCAGGAGGGGTGGAGCTGTTGAGTGGGAAGGGCTTGGGCTCGTAGTAGTTAGAGCAGCAGGGGGCTGTGGTAGTTTTAGGGTTGATTGTTTTCAGGTATGTTGCTTATGTCGAGCTCGTGACCAACTTGAGTTGTGCCACAGCGCTTCGCCTGACTTGCCCCAGCATCCCTCACTTCGCCGCACAGCCTTCTGCTGGGCGGTCGCTGTTTACCCTGGTGCAGATGGCACCCTGCACGGCCTCCAGATAGACGCCTGTCTCGCGATACATGAAGGTGAGGATGTCGCTCACCTGTTCCTGGAGCACGGCAATGGGCTTGTATTCTTCTCTTGCCCCCGCTTTCGGCAGTCCGGATGCCAAGGAGCGAAGCGCCTCAGCCACCCGCTGCATGCGAAGTTCGAGCGCCGGATGTGTGGCGGCTCGTCCAGGGTAGGCCACTGCGCCAGACTGCTTTGTCAGTACGTCGCATACGAAGACCTTGGCGTTCTTCGTCACCATCGCGGGCGGCGTTGGAAACTCGGTAGGGATGAAGCTCTTGTGAGGCTTTGCTTGGCTGATGAACTCCCGCTCCAGAACTGTCTTGCGCCAGGTGTTTGCCGCCAAGTTCAGTTGATCAGCACCCCAAAGGACAGAGCCCTGAGGTGAGAAGGTGAGCTCGCGATATGGTGGATCCGGCAGCAGCTTCGCCAGGACTCGAACGGCGTTACGGTCTGCCTCCTCTTCAGCCTTGGTCAACCCCGGCTCACAAGAATCGCGCAAAATCTGCAGTTTCACGCCGCGCGGTTGCTTCAAGTCGATGAATTCAACTCGGCCCGCGTACTCGCCCGGCCGTCGTTGCTTGATGTGCCAGAGTTCATGCGAAAGCAGATAGAGCAGAGATGGATTCGCAAGGCTTGGTCGCGTTCCTTGCTTACCAAATAGCTGCACTGCACTTGACGAGCACCGGACCTCCAACCTGTCGGAGGCTGCTACGCAGCCACCGCGGATGCTGTTGGTGTCAAGCTCATCGCCTTTCACCAATGCGGGCTCGTTGGCAATGCAACCATCTTTCCCAACTGCACTTTTTGACGCATCGGAAAGCACATACACGCCCAGGGTCCTGGGCGGAAGCTGCACCGAGCCGGGGTTGACTTGAACGTCGTCGATGGGCAACGGCGTGCCCAAGTCCGCGTAGGCCTTGAGTGCCATCCGAATGGTCCTTCCCGCCGCTGCGGCCCCTTCTGCATCGAGCCTGCATGAGGGCGGCGTCTGAGCGCCGGCCGAGGTGCCCGCCAGAAGTAATGACGCTACGATGGCAGGCCAACTGCGTAGCCGCATGGTCAGAGCCCCCGCCGGTCGACCAATACCTCGAATGCCACGTTTTCCCCGTTCGCCTTCTTCATCAGAGGCCACTTCCGAAACGCGTAGTCAATGAGCTCTTGTGATGCCTCCCGGGCCAGTTGAACCGCAATCTGGTATTGGTTCCGGTTCTGCAAATGGGCGACTTTGAGCATTCCACTGGTTGTGGTTGCCTTGTCCTTGGCCATGTCCTTATGTGACAGGGTGCCGTTTGGACATATCTGCGGGAAGCCCCAGAAAACAACACCGGAAACCAACGCCTTGCCTGGAGGCTTGCTGACCAATTCGGCGATGCGCTGTTTCCCCTCGGGCTTCCAAGGAGCGATCACCTCGATATCTGTCGACTTCTTGACCTGGGAGACGCTCAACTCGACGTAGTTGGTGTGCGCGTAGAAGTCTTGGACTCCGTGCAGGGTCTGTCCTAAGGCGAAAAATGCCTTTACCAGGGCAGCGTCTGCGGACGCCGCATCACCTTGCTCGTTGGCTACCTTCGCTGATTGAACATGGCTGTCGACTTCGGCAAGAAGACTTTCCATGTACCCGACGGCTTCGTTGAAAGCGCAGTTGTCAAAATGCGCTTTGGACTTGGACTGGTGGTAGGTGTCCTGCCAGTACAGCGCCTTGCGCAGTTCGCCGATGTACTTGTTCGACACCAGCCCTTGCAGGACCTCCTTGTGAGTGCTCGTGTCGAAGGGCTGGTCACAGTTGCCGCAGACGACAACTGGATTTACCGTTCGCAGGTCAGGAACCTCAATCGATGGTGGGGGAGGCTCCGAGGCATTAGAAGTCTGTCCCTGAGCACTGGTCAACGCCGCGACCAAGCAAGCTCCAACCCAAAAGGCAGTTTCAGGTTTCACCGTTCCTCCTCCTTGCGTTCAGCGGAGTATCAGCGCAGTGCAGCATCGATGTCTATCGACGGCGCGTTTTAAGGAAATCACATGCGTTTGCTCAGGATTGGCATAACACCCTTCCTGTCCGCTGGAGCACTCCTTGTCTCCTACGTGTGCCATGCGGACCCAGTGACGGAACGCGGTCTGCAGCATGCTGCGCAAGGGCATGCCACAGCCGAACGCGCCATCGCGACCGTATCGAAACTGGTACCGGACGGCGTGCCGCACCTCGTACCGGCCTGGAGCCCAATTGACGGCTCCTCGGGGGAGCGAGTCCCGGTCTATCTCGTTGAAGGTCGTCCAGGGAGCATCGTCACCCCAGCGTCAGTTCCCAGAGGATGTCGGTGTGTCTTCGTCAGCCCGTCTGTGCTGGACGAGTGGATTCTCAGGAACTCGACAGGACCGGGAAGGATGACGCTGGACACCGACCAGTTCCTTATCTTCATCCTCCTGCACGAAATCGGACACTTGAGGAAAGGAACTCCTGGCGCCGCGTTCCGCAATGGAGAAATGTCTCAGCTGAATGTCGAACCAAGCCGGGCAAAGGCGGCAGAAGAAGAGGCCGACGACTTCGCTGCGGAAGTGCTGAAGACACGCGCCAAACAAATGCCTGTGGGAGACGTCTCGCTTGCCGCCAACTGGGTCGTGATGGAACTGGGAAAGCTCAGCTGGAACATGCAGGCCTTCCGGACGCTTGATGAGTTCGGAGCTTTTGCCGTCGGCAAGCCGTCGGTTTACTTCGACAATGGCTACAGCCATCCCAACCTCGCTTGGCGAATCCTTCGCGTCGCGGACCTCATCCAAAACACCGAGTCGACTCGGTACCTTCTTAAAGCTTTCGAGGAAGCGCGGCGCCGAGGTACAAATCCTGCACCCCTCTACCATAAGTAATAAGCGCAGGCTAACTTTGTATGCAACCCGAGAATCCAGCAGAATTAAATAGTGCAATTTTATGCTGCCGTCCGCAGTGCGGAGATGGACATTTCTCGGATTGTTGAGGCGAAGTATCGGGCCCTCGCGGGTCGCCTGGATTAACCCACGCTGCGACTCTCGACGGTGCGAAACATTGCTGCATTGCCTACACTTTATCCATAACATCGACGACAACCAAACCTTATCTCCAGATTTATAAAAACTTGCTTAATGTTATTAGAATGCTCCAATCTGCACTACTGACTTTAGTCACGTGGCAAAAAACATTAGAAATATAGCATGAAAGAAAAGCGACTGGCAGCCTTGATGAACGGCAGGCATCGTTACGTCATCGTGCCGGCGATTTTCCAAATGTAGTGTGACCTGAAAATTGGACGATGCAAGGCCGCCTCGGCAATTAGGTCACCCGGTTTACCAGCAGCCGGTTACTGGCACGACGAGTGCACGCTGGTGTTTTGAAAAGGGGATCGGCATGCCAGCCAGCTTGCAAGCACCAACAAGTGGACATGGGCTCGGTTATCTTGCGACAGGCACTACATCCGTGGCATTGGTCTTGATGCTCATTGGCGCTGTACTTGATGTTCCTGGCGGTTGGGGCATTGAGGATTTCCTAGGGTGGATGGATCACCAAACGGGCGGAGCAGCGAATGCCATGCTCGGCTTGTGGGACCTGAGCCAGCGCACGGTCGCGGCACGGGCTTACCTTGGTCTCGACAGCCTATTGTTTGTTCCTTTTTATAGTGCACTGCTGCTGACCATCGCACTGAGACTAGCCGATGCGGTCGCTGGCGATGCCGCGCCTACCGTTCTAGCAGGCGAGCACGTATGCCTATGGGGACTAGCGTTACCAATACTGGCTCTCCTTCTGGTGGATCTTGGCGAGAACGCCTTCGGTCTGTACCGGATCGGATGGCCGGGCTCACAATTGGTTCAGCCGCCGGCAGCCGTCCACGATCTTGACCCCATCTCCTTGCCACACGCTTCGGAGCCGAGGTTAGCGCCGGCATTACTGGTGACGGTTTTGGCTGCACTGGTGCTCTACAAAGTCCAGGCTTTACGCAAAGTCGGATCGGTGCTGGGCATGCCTTGGCTGGCCGTTGGTTTCGTCCTCGCGTTAGTAGTCATCTTCAGTTTCGGGAAGTTCGCCGACACCTGCACTAAAGATGATGTAGTTGCCTCCTTGCCGTGGTGGCCGGACCGGTTAGGTTGTGGGAGCCACAGTGGAAAGCAATTTTTGATTAAGGTAATCTTTTTCATGTTGTCCGCTGGCGCGGTGATTTGGCTATTCGGCATACGTTTGGGAGCCGCCGCGACTCAAGCGCAACGCAGCGCACGCGACGCGCTGCGCACGGCCATTTGGGACATGCTCGCCCGCAGCCGCTATGTGTTGATTGCACTTGCAATGATGGCTGTACTTTCGGTTGGCATGGATCAAGGGCGAGATGTCGTATACGCCATTGCTTCAACACCGCTACGCATGGGCGCTATTGAGGGGCCGCAAAGGCCGAATAACTTGCTGCTCTTGGCGGGGATGCTGTTTGCCTTATTCGCATGCGGCATCGCAGTGTGGCTGATGGTATTCAGTTCCTGGTTATGGACACGTAGCGTTTGCCAAATTCAACACGTGGGCACTTTACCGATACAGAAAGGCACCTCAAGCCGAGCCGAGGATTTATTTGCTAAACAGTGGGCGCGATTGCTGGGCTTCATGCCAGCATTCTTAGTAGCCGTTCTGTGTGCCGGTGTCATCCACGATATCATGTCGGCACATGGCAGTGGCGTTGCGCGGGAATGGATAGTTCCAACACTGGTTGCACTATTGCTAGGCTTGACCTCGGTTGCGCTCGGGATACTTTTCCTTTGGAACCGCGGCGCAGCAAGCGAAACCTACTACTACAACTGCCTAACTTGGAGAGACTGGGGCATCCAGGCGGGCTTCTGGCGTAATTCCTCAAAAAAGCACGGCGAGGCAACCAGGGCTCATAAACTCCACTTTTTCGGCAAAGTAACGCCTTATTCCCTGCCTCTACTGCTGACCTTGGTAATGCTGCTGTTACGCACGATCGATGCGTTACCGCCTGGCATTCCCGATGCTACGGATTACGTGCCGAGCTTGAGTCTCGCTGTGATTCTGTGTGCTATTGCGCTGTGGCTATGCTTCTTTGGTTGGTTATCAATTGCAGAAGTTTCACGCTCAATACCCTGGGTCGGCATTCTTATCTTGATCATAGGCTTCCTAGGTGCAAAGGGCTGGACCGCCAATCACCAAGTATGGCCTGCCATTGGTCCGACCGGCGCCAATCCATTGGGAAGTCTGCAGATGCTGCTGTTTTCAACGTTTCTAGCAGCCGTTCTTCTCCTCGGGTACTGGTGGGCAATGACAATGATGCGTCAAAGCGCTACTGGCCAGCCCAATGTGCGGAAAAGGAATGGAGTTCAGTCTCTTGTGCGCCTGACACTGCCACCTCTAGGCCTGCTCGGTCTAGTGACACTGACGCTGTGGGGCGGTGATCGTTGGGCCAGTAACCGACAGCCGCTGGATAAAAAGCACGTCGCTGCGGACCCACGCCAGACACTTGACGTTTCGCTGGTCAACTGGCTCGAGGCACTGTGTCAAGCTAAAGAAAAAGGAGATCCTTGCACCTCAAGCAGCTTAGTCAAGGCTGATGGCACCTTGCCTGTGTATTTTGTTTCCACAGAGGGAGGTGGAATACGCGCAGCAGCTTGGACCGCTCTCGTGCTGCAGCGCTTTGCAGCTCAAGACCCGGATTTCTTGCGGCGCACCTTCTCAATATCAGGTGTGTCGGGCGGCGCAGTTGGCGCAGCAGTATTGAGAGCGTGCACGGAGAATGGTCAAATCCAAAAATCCTGTGTACTTAAATTCGCACGTACTGACCTACTGACGCCCTTGCTGTCGGCTTGGCTGTTCGAGGATGCCCTTGCGCGCGTATTACCTACGCGCTGGTGCGATACGCCTGGCTGCGGCTTTCTGTCCCGCGGAGCTTGGTTTGAGCAAGTCATAGAGGGCGGAACTGCTGGAATGCGCCGTGGGCTAGCTGAATCTAGAGCCGAAGGCCAGCACGTACCTTTTCTTCTGCTCAATGCGACTTGGGTAGAGTCAGGTGAACGCGCGATCGCCAGTGACCTCATTATTGATTCACGTCAATTTCGGGGTGCAAAAGACCAACTCGGCATTACAGGGCACGACCTCGCACTGGACGCCGCAGCTCACAACGCGGCACGCTTCCCGTACGTTAATGCTATAGGCGCTCTTATGGCTACTGAGGAGGCTTGCAGGGATCGAGCCGACGAACGTGCCCCTGGCGCAGCGATGGCGGCAGGCACCAACCAGAATGCCTCCAAACCGACGAAGCCGCTGAAAACCTGCGGCCATTTGGCCGATGGCGGCTACTTCGACAATAGCGGGGCACAAAGTACTATCGACGTGCTGCATGCATTTCAACGCTGTCTGCTTGTTATGCCAGGGGACTTGGATGCCAAGCTATATGAGCGCTGCGCCAAGATGGACAAAGGGCAGAGACAATGGTTACGGGATCGTCTAGTTCCGCAGGTGCTAATGGTGCGCAACGGCGCGGCGCCGCCCCCTTTACAGAAGGATGCATGCCCGGTGTTCTCTAACCGTCCACCTGATGCCGCAGGCATAGCAGGTGGCTCGCAAGCATCGTGTCCGACGGATGCGCGTGACATGAGTTACCGCCCTGAGCGACCAATATGCTCCCGCAGTACGGACCTGTTTATGGACTTTATCGGTCCAGGCTTGGCAGTACTAAATGTCAGTGGAATCGGTGCTAACGGCATTCTGGCTGAAGCTCGCCAAGTGCATGCGGTGCAGACACTACGCATGGCGATAGGCCATGTCCGGCCGTCGCTTCCTCCCGTGCGGGTACTCAATCTTGTGGCAGACGGTATCCGCTATCCGTTGGGATGGCACCTTTCGCCGTTGGCAATTGAAGGCATGGAAAAACAAGCCAGGCGTTGTGCAGAAGTTAAGTCGGAGGAGTTAGCGGTACAGGGTAGTGTTGCTCCAGGAGGTGCTGTGCCCAGCCCCCCAAACGCCGTTCAGCAGGAGAGGGTAGCTCCCATTGCAGATCCCTTGGTTCGGTCGAGATAAGGAGCTAAGGGCCAGCTCTTTCCAGGTCTTCAGGAAACGGCCAGTTAAGCCTGCGGGTCACCTGTAAATTCAGATCCAGCGATCAGGGCTTTCAAGGTGCTCAAAAGCCCCTATACAAATCAACAACTTAGAGAGCACCAAAGCAGGCTACTGAGCGTACTCCGGTTGCGGGACGAAAGAAGAGCCCATATGAATCAAGCACTTGGTTGCACCAACTTTTCACCACCTTGAAAGTCTTGGATCCAGCGATGCTGAAGGAAGTGCTTGCACGGTTTGGGCAGCGGAAAGCCACGAGTGTGATGGCGCGAGTAGCGCTGGAGCGGGCGATCGAGCCGGCGTGGGTCGATTAGGTGTTCAAGAGCCACAGGCAGCAGCAATATCCACGTGAGTTGCTGTTGTCGACGGTGGTGGAATCTGCGGAGACCCACGTGCCGCAGACTTCCACGGTTCACCGGCGGTACAGAGCAGCTCCGAACACCACCAAAGGCATAGCAGCAGCACCTTGGCGAAATTATTCGTGCTAGAGGACAAGTAATGTCACCGCTGCGCCACTAGAGGCAAGCCCTTCTGCTCTTGGTTCAGGCGTCTATACCATCTGCCAACTCAGGACGCGGTCATTTCGGCGGACGAGACGCAGGCGCAGGCATGTTCCCACCCATTTGGGCCCGCTCCAAATTACGGCGAGTACGGCGCCAATTTTCGCACGATGCAGACGATGGATCATCATGGCACCATGGCAACCTAAACGGATCTTTTACTCCCCGTTGCCTAGCTTCCTCGAAACTCTTCAACAGGTGCTTTGTATAACCGGACTGCCAAATGAGGTGGGTACTTCGAAAAATTCTCCAAGCCAAGTTCGGATGGCTCAGATTCTGGTCGAAGTACGCTTCAGGACTTCCCAACGCGTATGTCCAAAAGTCGCCGACTGTGCGGTTCGCCAAATGCTGACTGAGGCTCAAGAGCTCGCCCGCAATCAACTCCGCTTCATTGTAATTACGACCACGCGTCTCTCGTGCCCAGTACCGGACCAACTCCGCGGCGAACTGATCTGCCTCCTCCTCCCGCGCCTTGGCCAAGCTTGGTTCAATGTTCAATTGAAACAAACTACCATTGGTAAACTCGGCTCCAGCCGTACGCTTCATCAAGTGCCCGACCTCGTGCATGAGCATGAAGCTTAGGATGTACATCGGCTCCGGTTTCTGCAGGCCTGCGGCTGAGTGGACAGAAAGCCAGACATTAAGGGCCGGCAAGTTAACAAACACGCACCAGCAGTTAACCGGCACCGCCGCAGGCGTTGACAGCGCCCCGGGTCGGCTTTCGACCAGATAAACCGGAGCGGCGTCTCCGTCCGCCTTCGCCCAGGACACCCTCAGCCGTGGCCCGTGGCCGTGCGTCAACAAGTTTGAGGATGCGACTGCGCCCTCCAAAACCGAACGTCCAACCTTGCTGTGCTGCAGCCCCCGTGACAGCACGGGGTCTTTCGGTTCCACGGCCATGCCATATTGCGAACTGAAAAGCGCCAAGCTCAACGCAATCTTCCACAACTGCAATAAGCCGCATCGGTTCGTTGAAGACATGTGTCACCTTGCCGCTCTATCGAACCAATGGTGCGGCATCATTGCCCATGGCACAAGGGATGGTCCACGGCATGCAGAAATGCACGGCCGTTTTCGCCACCATTGTGGTTTTGCTCTGTCAGCATGGGCGTTGCCGCTGACCCTACCATGATTGCTTGCGTGGGATCCAAACGCCGGAATTGGATCAGCGCCACGGGCCGGGAAACGCGGACACCCGGTTCCTCGGGGAAGGAAAGAATTGGCGATTCCCAATGGCACTTGCCATAGCCGGCGGAATTCGACGGAGATGGTCGGGTTGGCGCGCGTCGTCCGTACGCGGGCTGAGCATTCGCGCGACAGTCCCGATTGCTCGATGCGGGCCTTAGCAACTGGGTCGCCCCCCGCGTCACAATACCATCTGTCGCCTCCATAGAACCAAGAAACCAGGTGGCGTCGAAAGAAGTGACCAGTGGCTCGCCTTGGTCAGCAGTCATGATTGTCTCGGGGTTGGGGGTAGGCATGTAACATCAATTATGTAGCACGTTGCCCATAATTCAAGGTGATTTAAAGTTTCTCTCTGAAGTCCATCCATAGCTAATGCAAGAACGACATACCTTGCTCGTCTGATCGCGAGGCGGCGTAATTAACCTTACGCGCAACGCATATTCAGCCTTACACGTCGGCCTTTGTGTCACGGGTGGAAGGCGTTGAGCAGGCACACCAGATCAAGGAGTTCCTGAGTCCGAAACGAGGCTCGACCGGCTGCCACGACATTGGACGGGTCCTCGGTGACCAAATCCGTCCAAGCTGCGGGGATGGAATGCAAATGGTCCGCACCGTCTCGGAAGACAGCTCTGTCGTGGTGCCAGTTCAGGCCGCGCAAGACGAAGTCGAATTCCTGGCCAAACAGCGGGTGGAACGGATGGGTCACCCGAAAAGGTCGTCGCTCGATGGGCCCAACAGGCGCAGTTGACTGCTCGCTCCAATCCATATTCGGAGGCCTTGTTCCGGGCTGCAAAATACCGCCCGGAGTTCCCCACCAAGGGCTTCGTTGATACTGCACACGCTCGCGCCTGGGCGGCTGACTTCGTGCGTTGGTACAACACCGCGCACTTCCACAGCGGCATCCGTTACGTCAGCCCGGCAGACCGCCATGCTGGCCGTGACCACGCGATCCTGGCCGCACGCCACGCCGTCTACACCGCGGCACGTGAGCGCCATCCATCACGCTGGCCGGGCGCGACTCGAAACTGGACGCCCATCAGGAATTGTGACGCGGGGGGTAGAGGCGCGGCATCGGGCCGGTATTCGGCTCCGTCACGGACTTCGCCTACGCGTGCTGGGTACGCACACACTTCAACCCACTAACGCTACATGCTATGCATTGAAGCTTTTTCCATAGCGCCACGCGTTAACGTTCCGTTTCAAGCGCGCTCTTCAACGCTACAATCTCAGGCAGCTTAGATTTCAACCGATCCTGGGGGCGACCTAAAATGAGAAAGAAATTCGTAGTTGCAGCATACAGTATGTGCATACTGTCTGCGTGCCAGCAACAGAACAGCGCCTCGACTGCGCAAACACCAATTTTTTCAGGTGTCGCAGCAATCAAAGCGGCGACATTCGAGGTGCGCGACTTCAATACACATACCGCATCTGAATCATACGGCGATGTCGTAACTGGACGAGGGGTGTTATATGCGAAAGATGATGCTATTCGCTCCGGAAACTATATGGTGTGGATCTCTGCTAAAGAATCTCATAGCAGCGGGAAAGACTTTACCGATCTAGTTGATATGCGCGATGGAATTGGTTCCATCGAAACCTATGATTACATTTCCAGTGCTGAACGGAAGGTCGTGCCTGAAGTTGGTTATACGGACTGGAGTATAAAAGGATGGCTGCGTCTCAACGAAGGATTTTTGATTTCTGAAGGTTCGCAGTCCGCAGTTGCCGCGGCAAAAGAGCAGCCGGAAGCGTTCGAACTCAGGGATTTTGTAGTTACTGGTGACGACTCCAAATATGTCCAAACATACAAAGGTCGTGGCAATTTGATTGCAAAATCAGATGCAATGAAGATTGGAAACTATATAGTCTGGCTCGCAGCCAAGAAAGCGCACAAGAACAATGAAAAACAAATTGTTCCAGTCCATATGCGGGATGGTCTTGGCAACGTAGAGACATCTGACACGACTTTCAGGTCGGACGGTGGTGTTGCCGCCAAATACGTAGACTGGCGCGTCTTTGGCTATTCTAAATGTTCAAGCAGCCAAATTGTTCTGGAAGGGAAGGATGATCAATCGGCCACCGAAAAAACACCGAAAATAGAATTGCGAGATTTCTCCGTCGAGCAGTCTCGTAGCGGAAGCGGCAGCGGTATTTTAATTAAGAGCCACATTATCGCTGCCGCTCGGAGTGAAACATTGAAATCTGGCAACTATGCGGTATGGTTAAAGGCAAAAGCTTTACACGGCGATGACCAGGAAAAAAACACTTTTTTTATTTTGCGCGAGGGAATTGGTCTTATTCAAGATAGCAGCTATATATCGGACGAAAGCCGTAAGACCAAGAGATTTGGATTCTCTGATTGGAGCATCCCTTGTATGATTCCGCTTAATAAAGGCGCAATCCAATTTGGAAATAGTGGAGCCAACCAATCCGCGCCCGCAGGTTAGACATAATAAGATTGATGTGTTAAAGGATAAATTAAGCACAATCAAAGCATAATCAGCCCCCGGCCTCCCGCGGCAGGGGGCTATTTTTGTAGGACTTACGCAGCAAGCACTATCCGCATCGCCGGGCTGTGTAGCTCGGCTCGTAGATAGTCGGGCCTGCAGAACGCTGTAAGTCCGCGCTACCATCGACTTTTCAGGGTATGCGGCAGTAATTGGAACTGCCAGAATTCACCTTATCGGTATTCGATCCCTGGGAGTTTTGGAGGCCGCTTGATGAGCACCGACGACTTCTTCCGCGCCCGGCTGGAGACCATGATCGACATGCGCCACCCGCTGGCCGTGCTGGCCACGCGCATGCCGTGGAAGGAGATCGAAGCCGCGTTGGCGCCGGTGCTCGCGCACAAGGACTGCGCGGGCCGCGGCATCGAAGGCGCTGACCTTTTCGACCCGACGCTGGCCGTGGCCGGCGCGGGCGTGAGCCATGCCGGACGGCCGCGGCTGCCCATCCGGCTCATGGTCTCGCTGCTGTACCTCAAGCACGCCTACAACGAGAGCAATGGGATGGACGCCCCCACCCGTAACGGCATCGACGTGCCAAAGTGGAAGCGTTGATTCAGCCACTTGAACCGAGAGGGGCGTCCACCATGAAGGTTACGACAGTCGGCATCGACCTGGCGAAGAACGTGTTTCAGGTACATGGCGTGAACGAGCACGGCAAGGCTGTTTTGAAGAAGCAGCTCAAGCGCCGCCAAGTTGCCGAGTATTTCGCCAATATGGAGCCTTGTCTGATCGGCATGGAGGCCTGTGGCAGCGCCCACCATTGGGCACGCAAGCTCCAAGCATTGGGCCATACGGTAAAGCTGATGGCTCCTCAGTTCGTCAAGCCTTACGTGAAGACGAACAAGAACGATGCAGCCGATGCTGAGGCGATCTGCGAGGCTGTCGCGCGGCCCAACATGAGATTTGTGCCCATCAAAAATGTAGAGCAGCAGGCAGTTCTGGCCTTGCACCGTGCTCGCCAGGGGTTTATCAAAGCCCGCACAGCTCAGGCCAACCAAATTCGAGGCTTGTTGGCCGAGTTCGGGCTTATTATTCCGCAGGGAATGGCGCACCTCACCCTGCGTGTGCCTGAGTTGATCGAAGATGCAACAAACGAACTGCCAGGAGCATTCCGGCATCTAATGCAGCGGTTATTGGACCACCTAAAGGAACTTGACCGCCAAGTCGGCGAGATCGAAGGCCAAATTGCGGCTTGGCATCGCAATAACGCGTTGAGTCGCAAACTGGCAGCGGTTCCCGGCATCGGAGCTGTAACTGCTAGTGCATTAGTGGCCGCAGTGGGCGATGCGAAGAATTTCTCAAATGGCCGTCAGTTTGCCGCTTGGTTAGGCTTGGTGCCACGCCAGAATTCCAGCGGCGGCAAGAATGTGCTGCTGGGTATCAGTAAAGCGTGGCGACGCGTACCTGCGCACGCTACTGATCCACGGTGCGCGCGCCATTCTCTCTGCCTCCTTACGCAGAAAGGAGCAGGTGGAGAACTGGCTCACCAAATTGCTTGCGCGGCGCCACGCCAACGTCGCGGCCGTTGCGCTGGCCAACAAGAATGCACGTGTAGTGTGGGCGCTATTGGCTCAAGACCGCGAATACCAACCCGGCTACTCAGCAGGCTGCCCAACTGCATAGTGCAGTTGGACCGGAGACGTTTAAAACCTCACAAC
>NZ_AUMO01000068.1 GCF_000430725.1 Azohydromonas australica DSM 1124 | reverse complement strand
GAAAGTCGCGCCATCGCACACCTCCGCGTGGCAGCAAACGATCTCTCTTGGAGGATTCAACGTTCAGCAAGTTCTGCCGTCCTAGAAAAAAAGCGCCCGCGGTCGCGGGCGCTTTTGCTGGGCGGGAAATGCCGTATGGGATCAGCGCACCACGGCGATTTGCTGACGGTTGCCGCCCTTGTACGTGTACATGGTCAGCGCGCCATTCTTGATGTCGCCCTTCTCGTCAAAGCTGATCGTGCCCGTGACGCCCTTGAAGCCATTGGTCTTGGCCAGCACCGGCAGGTACTTGGCCGGATCGGGAGAACCGGCCTTGACCATCGCGTCGGCCATCACCATCACGGCGTCATACACGTACGGTGCGTAGATCTGCACGTCGGCGTTGAACTTCTTCTTGAAGTCGGCCTTGAACTTGTCCATGCCGGCCTTCTGCTCGCCTTCGACGCCACCGGCCTCGGCGCACACCACCTGCTCATCGGCCATGGAGCCCGCAGCCAGCTTGGGCAGCTCGCCGGTGCAGATGCCGTCGCCGCCCATCAGCTTGGCGCTGATGCCCAGCTGCTTCATCTGGCGCAGCATCGGGCCGGCCACGGCGTCCATGCCGCCGAAGAAGACGATGTCGGGCTTCTTGGCCTTGATGCTGGTCAGGATGGCGGTGAAGTCGGTGGCCTTGTCGTTGGTGAACTCGCGGCCCACCGTCTTGCCGCCAGCGGACTTGACGCCCTTCTCGAACTCGTCAGCCACGCCCTGGCCGTAGGCGGTGCGGTCGTCGATCACGGCGATCGCCTTGCCCTTGAGCTGGTTCACGGCGTACTTGCCCAGCGTGCCGCCCAGGTGCTCGTCGTTGGCCACGACGCGGAAGGCGGTCTTGAAGCCTTGCTTGGTGTACTTGGGATTGGTGGCCGAGGGACTGATCTGCGGAATGCCGGCGTCGCTGTAGATCTTCGAAGCCGGGATGGTGGTGCCGGAGTTCAGGTGGCCCACCACGCCCTGGACCTTGCTGTCCACCAGCTTCTGGGCAGCGGCGGTGCCCTGCTTCGGATCGGCCGCGTCGTCTTCGGCCAGCAGCTCGAACTTGGCTTTCTTGCCGCCAATGGTCACGCCCTTGGCATTGAGCTCGTCCACTGCCATGCGAGCACCCATTTCGTTGTCCTTGCCCAAGTGGGCAATCGGACCACTGGTCGGGGCGACGTGACCGATCTTGACCACCACCTCCTGGGCACTGGCGCCACCGGCCAGCAACACCGCGGCAGCGGCAAGAACGGCATTGAACTGGAATCGCATTCGGGACCTCCGGGTTGGAAAGAGAGAACTGGTAACAGTTTCAGCAGGAATAACGATAACGCAAATAAACCGGACATCGGTTGACATGCATCCGATCAATTCTTTCCCGCAACAACCCTGGAATCACCCCAATCCTTCCTGCGCGTGATGCGTGATACGCAGGCCCTGCGCCTCGTAGGCACGCCAGCGCCGGCGCGCGGCCAGGCGGTCCGCCTCGTCCAGACCGACCACCTCGATCAGTCGCTCGAAGCGTTCGAAATCGGGCACCACCGCGGGGCCCAGGTTCAGCAGCACGCCATGCTGCGGCGCTTCGGCGCCAGGCTCGATCAGCCAGATCGGCGTGCGCAGCAGCGCCGCCGGCACCGCTTCACCCGCACGCAGCCGCCGGTGCGGGATGAAGGAGCGCACATCGAACAGCCACAGCGCCTGGTCCAGCCGCGACAGCGCATCGGCTTCGCCCGCGACGACCATGCGCGCCTGCTGCCGGTACCCCTTGCGCAGTAGGCGGCAGCAATAGCCGACCTTGTCGCCCACGCCGGTGTGGAAGGCGACTTCCGACAACGCCATCGCTTTGATTTCCTTCGGTTTGCCGCCTCGGCCCCTGCTGGGCTCGGGCGGCCGTGTGATGAGCCAGCGGCCCGTCCGTTCAGCGCGCGTGCGAGAGCACGAAGTGCGTGAGCAGCGGCACCGGGCGGCCGGTCGCGCCCTTGGCCGCGCCGCCCTTCCAGGCGGTGCCGGCGATGTCCAGGTGCGCCCAGCGGAAGGCCTTGGTGAAGCGCTTGAGGAACATGGCCGCCGTGATGGCGCCGCCGCCGCGCGGGCCGACGTTGGCGACGTCGGCGAAGTTGCTCTTGAGCGCTTCGTCGTACTCGTCATCCATGGGCATGCGCCAGGCCGGATCGAGCGCGGCCTCGCCGGCCTGCAGCAACCGCCCGGCCAGTTCCTCGTCCGGGGAGAAGAGGCCCGAGCGCTGACCGCCCAGGGCGATCACGCAGGCGCCGGTGAGCGTGGCAATGTCCACCACCGCCGCGGGCTTGAAGCGCTCGGCGTAGGTGAGCGCGTCGCACAGCACGAGGCGGCCCTCGGCATCGGTGTTGAGCACCTCGATGGTCTGTCCCGACATCGAGCGCAGCACGTCGCCGGGCTTGGTGGCGCGGCCGCTGGGCAGGTTCTCGCACGCGGCGATCAGGCCCACCACGTTGACCTTGGGCGAGAGCTCGCCCAGCGCGCGGAAGGTGCCCAGCACGCTGGCGGCGCCGGACATGTCGAACTTCATCTCGTCCATCTCGCCCGCGGGCTTGATGGAGATGCCGCCGCTGTCGAAGGTGATGCCCTTGCCCACCAGCACCACCGGCGCCGTGCCGCGCGCCGCGCCTTCGTAGCGCAGCACGATGAAGCGCAGCGGCTCCTCGGACCCCTGCGCCACGGCGATGAAGGCACCCATGCCGAGCTTCTCCACCTCCTTGCGGCCAAGCACTTCGACCTTGAAGCCGAACTGCGCCCCCAGCGCCTGCGCCTGCTCGGCCAGGAAGGTCGGCGTGCAGTGGTTGCCGGGACGGTTGGCGCACTCGCGCGCCAGCGTGACGCCCTCGGCGATCGCCTGGCCGCGCGCCAGGCTCTTCTTGAGCGTGTTGGCCGCGGCCTTGTCGCACACCAGCGACACCTTCTGCAGCTTGGCGCCTTCGGGCGCGCTGGGCTTGGTGTGGCGGTAGATATAAGTGGCATCGGCCACGGCCATGGCCAGCGCCTCGGCGTGACGGTCGTCCAGCACGGCAGCGCCCTCCTCCTTGGCCGTTGCCGCGAAGGCCACCGCCGCATGGCGCACGCCCAGCGACTTCAGCGCCCCGAGCGCTGCCGCCACCGCGGTCTTGAACGCCTTGGGCGACGCATCCGCGGCCGCCGCCAGCACCAGGCGCGGCGCCTTCACGCCGGCCGGCCGGTGCACGTACAACGTGCGTCCCGGCTTCAATTCGAAGTCGCCCGCCTTCACGCTTTCCGCCAGCAGCGCCGCCAGCGGCGGCTCCAGCGTCTGCTGTGCCTCGCTACCGGCCACGACCAGCACCAGTGCATCGGCGGCCACACCGGCCAACCCGGCCGCGCCGGGAACGAGGGATCGCAAGTCCATAATGACGCCAAGTTCGTAGATCGCCTGATGTTATTCCATACCACCGTGCGCCGAGAGCTGGCGCGCAGCTTCGGTGCGACGCTGGTCGTGCTGCTGACCATCGTGTTGACGATGATGCTGATCCGCACCCTGGGCCTGGCCGCCGGGGGTTCGGTGGCGCCGCAGGACGTGGTGCTGCTGCTGGGCTACACGGCGCTGAGCCACCTGCCCACCATGCTGGCGCTGTCGCTGTTCATCGCCGTGGTGGCCACGCTGGGCCGCATGTACCGCGACAGCGAGATGGCGATCTGGTTCGCCAGCGGCGTGAGCCTGTCGCGCTTCGTGCGGCCGGTGCTGCGCACGAGCTGGCCGGTGCTGCTGGTCATCGGGCTGCTGGTGCTGCTCGTGTGGCCCTGGGGCAACCGCATGACGATCGAGCTGCGCGAGCGCTACCAGCAGCGCAGCGACCTCTCGCGCGTGGCGCCGGGCGTGTTCCAGGTCTCGCGCGACGGCAACCGCGTGTTCTTCGTCGAGCGCGACGGCGACAACGACGCCACGCGGGCCCGCAACGTCTTCGTGCTGTCCAACGACGAGCGGCGCGAGACGGTGGTGTCGGCGCACGGCGGCCACATCGACAACAACAGCGACCCCGAGCGCCGCATCCTGGTGCTTGAAGGGGGACAGCGCAACGAGACCGACCGCAGCGACGGCACGCTCACGCTCTCGCGCTTCGACACCTACCGCGTGGTGGTGGACGAGCACCAGGCGCGCACCGCCCAGGAACGCTCGCCCAAGACCATGCCCACCCTCGACCTGCTGCGCCAGCCCGGTCCGCGCCAGCTCGCCGAGCTGGCCTGGCGCTTCGGGCTGCTGCTGGGCGCGGGCAACCTGCTGCTGTTGGGCATCGGTCTGTCGGCCACCAACCCGCGCCGCGCCAGCAACTGGAACATGCTGTTCGCGCTGCTCGGCTTCGTCGTCTACTACAACCTCATCAACCTCTCGCAGGCCTGGGTGAGCGGCGGCCGGCTGGGACTGGCCGGGGCGCTGCTGGGCCTGCACGGCGCGGCGCTGGCGCTGGCGCTGGCGCTGCTGTGGTGGCGCGAGCAGGGCACGACGGCGCGGCTGCGGCTGCGCGGGAGCCGCGCATGAAGACCGTTCGGCGGCTGCTCTACCGCGACATCCTGGGCGCGGTGTTCTTCGTGGCGCTGGCATTCCTGTCGCTGTTCTTCTTCATCGACTTCGTCGACGAGCTCGAGGACGTGGGCCGGCACGGCTACACGCTACCGATGGCGCTGATGTCGAGCCTGCTCGAGATCCCAGGCCACCTCTACGAGCTCCTCCCCATCGCAGTGCTCATCGGCACGATCTACTCGATGGCGCGCATGGCGCAGTCCAGCGAGTTCACCATCCTGCGCACCGGCGGGCTGGGGCCGGGCCGGGCGCTGTCGCTGCTGGCGGTGCTGGGCGTGGTCTTCGCGCTGATCACTTTCCTGGTCGGCGATTTCGTGGTGCCGGCCAGCGAGCGCGAGGCGGTGCGCGTCAAGACGCTCGCCAGCGGCGGGCAGGACCTGGGCCGCACCGGCGCCTGGCTGCGCGAGCGCCGCACCATGCCCCAGGGCGTCTCGCACCAGGTCTCGCTCAACGTGCAGCGCCTGGCGCCCGACGGCACGCTCGAAGGCGTGCGCATCTTCGAGTTCGACGAGCAGGGCCGGCTGCAGGAGCGCATTGCCGCGGCGCGGGCGCGCATCGGCGCCGACGCGGTGTGGACGCTGCAGGACGTGCAGCGCACCGTCTGGCCGCCGGCCGATACGGCCTCCGCCACACAGTCACGGATGCAGGTGCAACTGGAGCGGCTGCCCGAGCTGCGCTGGGCCAGCAGCCTGGGCGCGGACGTGGTGGCGGCCGCGGTGCTGCCCATCGACACCATGAGCACCTTGGAGCTGTGGCGCTACACCGAGCACCTGTCGGACCAGGAGCAGGCCGCGCAGCGCCACGCCATCCGCTTCTGGCGCAAGGCGCTCTACCCGTTCGCCTGCCTGGTGATGGTGGCGCTGGCGCTGCCTTTCGCCTACTTGCACGCGCGCGCCGGCGGAATCAGCTTCAAGGTCTTCGGCGGGATCATGCTGGGCATCAGCTTCGTGCTGCTCAACAACGTCGCCGGGCACCTGGGCCTGCTGCGCGACTGGACGCCCTGGCTCACCGCCGCCGCGCCCAGCATCTTCTACCTGCTGCTGTCGCTGGCAGCCTTCACCTGGCTGGTAAGGTACCGATGAACGACACCTCCCGTGGACTGCTGCTGTTCGCACACGGCGCACGCGACCCCGAGTGGGCGCGCCCTTTCGAAGCCGTGGCGCAGTCCGTGCGTGCCCAGCGGCCCGGCACGCCGCTGCAGCTGGCTTACCTCGAATTCATGCAGCCCGACCTGGCACAGGCGGGAGCGCAGCTGGTGCAGGACGGCTGCCAGGCTGTGGAGGTGCTGCCGCTGTTCCTGGGCGCTGGCGGCCACGTGCGCAAGGACCTGCCGCGGCTGCTCGACGCCCTGCGCGCCGCGCACCCGGGCGTGCGCTTCGAGCTGCACCCGGCCGTGGGCGAGCTGCCCGCGGTGGTGCAGGCCATGGCCGGCGCGGCGCTGAGCCTGCTGGCGACCAAGGAGGCGAACCAGCCGTGAACCTGCACCAGTTCCGCTTCGTCCAGGAGGCCGTTCGTCGCGGCCTCAACCTCACCGAGACCGCCAAGGCGCTGCACACCTCGCAGCCTGGCATCAGCAAGGCCATCCTGGAGCTGGAAGAGGAGCTGGGCGTGGACATCTTTGCCCGCCACGGCAAGCGCCTCAAGCGCGTGACCGAGCCCGGCTACCAGGTGCTGCAGGCGGTGGAGATCATCCTGCGCGAGGTGGGCAACCTCAAGCGCATCGGCGAGGAGTTCGGCAAGCAGGACGCGGGGCGGCTGTCCATCGCCACCACGCACACCCAGGCGCGCTACGTCCTGCCCGAGCCGGTGGCGCTGCTGCGCAAGCGCCATCCCAAGGTCAGCGTCAGCCTGCATCAGGGCACGCCCGAGCAGGTGGCGGCGATGCTGCTCGACGACAGCGCCGACATCGGGCTGGCCACGGAGTCGTTGTCCGAGTACGGCGACCTGGTGACGCTGCCCTGCTACGAGTGGCAGCACGTGATCGTGGTGCCCGCCACGCACCCGCTGGCCGGCGTGGAGCGCCCGACGCTGGAGCAGCTCGCGCGCGAGCCGCTGGTGTCCTACCAGCCGGCCTTTACCGGCCGCAAGCGCATCGACCAGGCCTTCGCGCAGCGGCGGCTGCAGCCCGAGGTCGTGCTGGAGGCCATCGACTCCGACGTCATCAAGACCTACGTGCGGCTGGGCCTGGGCGTGGGCATCCTGGCGGAGATGGCGGTGCGCGACGACCCGCCCGGCGGCGACCTGGTGGCGCGCCCGGCAGGCCACCTCTTCGGCATGAACGTCTCGCGCGTGGCCTTCAAGCGCGGTGCTTACCTGCGCAACTTCGTCTACTCCTTCGCCGAGCTGCTGTCGGACCGGCTCACGCGCACGCTCATCAACCGCGCCATGGCCGGCACCGGCGACGACTACGACCTCTGACCGCCGCCTCTGCGGCTCCCGACCGGAAGTGCTTGCCATGCAGATTGACGCCTCGACCGCCACGCCGCGCACGCCCGCATTCCCCAGCCGGCTGCCGCAGGTCGGCACCACCATCTTCACCGTGATGTCCGCCCTGGCGCACGCGCATGGCGCCGTGAACCTGGGCCAGGGCTTTCCGGACTTCGAGGGCGATCCGCGGCTGGTGGACGCAGTTGCCGACGCCATGCGTTCCGGGCTCAACCAGTACCCGCCCATGGCCGGCGTGCCGGCGCTGCGCGCAGCGGTCGCGGACAAGGTGCAGGCGCTGTACGGCCACCGCTACGACGCCGACACCGAGATCACCGTCACCGCCGGCGCCACGCAGGCCATCCTCACCGCCATCCTGTGCTGCGTGCACCCGGGCGACGAGGTGATCGTGCTGGAACCCTGCTACGACAGCTACGCGCCCAACATCGAGCTCGCCGGCGGCACGGTAGTGCGGGTGCCGCTGACGCCGGGCAGCTTCCGGCCGGACCTGAAGCGGATCGCCGCGGCCATCACGCCGCGCACGCGGTTGCTGATCGTCAACACTCCGCACAACCCCGGCGCCAGCGTCTGGACGCGCCAGGAGATGCAGCAGCTCGCCGAGATCCTGCGTCCCACCGACGTGCTGCTGCTGTCCGACGAGGTGTACGAGCACATGGTCTACGACGGCCGCGCGCACGTGAGCGCGGCGAGCGTGGCCGAGCTCGCGGCGCGCGCCTTCATCGTCTCCAGCTTCGGCAAGACCTACCACGTCACCGGCTGGAAAGTGGGCTTCGTGGCCGCGCCGGCACCGCTGAGCGCGGAGTTCCGCAAGGTGCACCAGTTCAACGTGTTCACGGTCAACACGCCGATGCAGCACGGCCTGGCGCGCTACATGGCCGACCCGGCGCCGTACCTGGAACTGGGCGCCTTCTACCAGCGCAAGCGCGACCTGTTCCGCGCCGGGCTGCAGGCCACGCGGCTGCGCCCGCTGCAGACCGAGGGCAGCTACTTCCAGTGCGTGGACTACTCCGCGCTGAGCGACCTGCCCGAGGCCGAGTTCTGTCGCTTTCTCACGACGGAGATCGGCGTGGCGGCCATCCCGCTGTCTGCCTTCTACGCCGGCGGTTTCGAACAGCGCGTGGTGCGCTTCTGCTTCGCCAAGAAGGACGAGACGCTGCAGACGGCGCTGCAGCGGCTGGCGCGGCTGTAAACCTGGCACCGCGCAAGGCGGCGGCCGGCAGATGCCGGCGCGCTTCAGGGCGCCGGCTGCAGCGCGATGCGCGGCGCCACCAGCGGCGGCAGCGGCGACCGGTCGTCGTCCAGCATCGGGGCCAAGGCCAGCGGCAGGTCGATCTCGCAGTCGGCCACCTCCTGGCAATGGCGCTCATGCGCCATGCGGTAGAGCAGCAGCATGTCCTCGCAGGCCGCCAGCGAGGGCAGCGCCTGCGGCTGCAGCAGCAGCTTGGACAGCAGCAGCAGCGCATCCACCGGCGCTTCCCAGCTTTGCTGCAACGAGGCCAGCAGCGCGGGCTCGCCGTCCAGTCCGGGTTGGGGCAGCGCATCCCAGACCGGCAGCGTGCAGCCGAAGCGCGCACCGACCTGGCGCGCGAGCCGGTCGAAAGCCGTGCGCTGGCCGGTGCGCTGGTGTAGCGCCAGCAGCTTGAGCAGCAGCCACGGCGTGCGTCCGCCCTCGCCCAGCCGCGACTGCAACAGCTCGATGGCCTTGTCGTCCTGCCCCAGCGCGCACAGCAGCGCGACCTGCTGCGACAGCGCGATCTGCTCGTTCACCGGCAGCACCCCGGTGGACGGCAAGGGCGCCAGCGGCGGGCGCGTGCTCGCCGCCTCCCCGCGTGGGGGTTCGTTGAACACCACGGCCGCGGTGACGGGCGCCTCGTCGCGCGGCGCTTCCAGGTCCAGCGGCGCGGAGGTGTCCCACCAGACGTCCTGGCGCCGGCGCGACAGCGCCTGCACGCGCCAGGCCAGTCCGACCGCGACGGCCGCCAGCGCCACCAGCAGGCCCAGCAGCCAGGGCATGGCGTGCGAGGCGACTTCCAGCTCGGCCTGGCGGCGCCGGCCCTGTTCCAGCAGTTCCTGGTCTTGCCTGGACTGCGATTGCAGTTGCTCCACGCGCTCCTCCAGCGCGTGCAGCCGTTGTTGGAGTTTCTCGGCGGTCGTGACCGGCGCCAGAGAAGCCTTCTTCGTGTCGTTGGGCGCCGTGGCGCCCGCGTCGCCCTTGGGCGTGGCCATGGCCACGCAGGAAGCGGCAGCCAGGCTCAGCAGCAGCAGTTTTCGGGACATCCCTCCCTCCGGGCATACCGATATAGCCGGACCACTCTAGCACGGGGTACCCGCGTGCCGGCCGGGGGCCATGGCCGGCACGCGGCCTTCAGCGCAGCTGGCTGTCCGGCCCGTCCACGGAATGCGGCCACAGCGAGGCCGCGGGATCGGGCGGCCCGGCCAGCTGCCATTGGGCCGCCACGCGCTGGGCTTCGCGGCGCGCCACCTCGAACAGCTGCAGCAGCTCGGTGATGAGCGCGGGCTCGGCGTGCTCCAGCGCCGTGCGCAGCGTCAGCCGCTCGCGCTGCACGATCAGCATCAGCGGCGCCAGGCCGGCGCTGCGGGCCGTGGCCAGCTCGACCAGCGCCGCGCCCAGCGGGCCGCCGATCCAGCTCGACAGCGCCTCCAGCGGATGGCCCACGGCGCCGAAGTGCCCGCGCAGCGCGGACAGCTCCGCCGCAGGCAGCTTGGGATGCAGCACCAGCCAGCGCATTTCGTCGGGCGTGGCCAGGTCGATGCGGGTCTGCAGTCCCTGCGTGTACTGCTCGAACACCTGCTTCTCCAGCAGGTCGAGCAGGCTGCGCGTGAGCACGAGCAGCTGCAGCCCGGCGCCGCCGTTCAGCGGCGCGCGCAGCCGCAATTCCTGGCCGGTGATGTAGCGCCGCTGCGACGGGCCCCATTCCAGCCGCCACGCGCCGCCCTGGGCTTCGACGATGAAGCCGTCGGCGTCGCGGCTGCGCTTGAAGTGATGGCCCTGCGCATGCGCCCAGTCGGCCAGCGCACGCTCGCCCGGCAGCCCCGCGCGGCGTGAGAACCATTGTCTGAAGGCGTCGAGCATGAGGGCTGGCGCACAATGGGGCGCCCGAAGACGCGTGAGGAGACAACCAAGATGATCGAAGTGTATTCGTGGCCCACGCCCAACGGTCACAAGGTCCACGTGATGCTCGAAGAGTGTGGCTTGGCCTACCGCGCGCATCCCGTGGACATCGGCGCAGGCGACCAGTTCAGCCCCGAGTTCCTCGCCATCAGTCCCAACAACAAGATTCCTGCCATCGTCGATCCCGACGGTCCGGACGGGAAGCCCATCTCCCTGTTCGAGTCCGGCGCCATCCTGCTCTACCTCGCCGGCAAGACCGGCAAGTTCCTGCCCAAGGACACCCGCGGCAAGTACGAGGTGCTGCAGTGGCTGATGTTCCAGATGGGCGGCGTGGGCCCGATGCTGGGCCAGGCGCACCACTTCCGCATCTACGCGCCGCAGAAGATCGACTACGCCGTCGAGCGCTACACCAACGAGGCCAAGCGCCTCTACGGCGTGATGGACCGCCAGATCGCCCGCCACCGCTACATCGCCGGCGACGAGTACAGCATCGCCGACATCGCCGTCTTCCCGTGGCTGCGCTCGTGGAAGAACCAGGGCATCGACTGGAACGACTACCCGAACCTCAAGGGCTGGTTCGATGAGATTACCGCCCGCCCGGCGGTGCAGCGCGGCGTGGAAGTGCTGGCCGACCAGCGCAAGCCGCAGATGGACGACAAGGCGCGCGAGACGCTGTTCGGCGCCACGCAGTACGCCAGGCGCTGAAGACTCCGGCAGGACCGGCCTCGCGCCTGCTTACAATTGACCTTCTGCACTGCCCGTAGCTCAACTGGATAGAGCAGCTGCCTTCTAAGCAGCAGGTCGGGGGTTCGAGTCCCTCCGGGCAGGCCATTCGACGCAGCGCGCAGCGGCGCGGCCCTTGCCCTACAGCAGCCCGCATTCGCCCCGCTCGATGATCCTGTCCCAGGATCTGAGACGCGGCGGTTTCCGCTCCACTCCTTAGCTGCCGGGGTTGCGATGATCCAGCCGCATCGCCCCTCGACCACCGTCGATGTCCACTGCCTCTGACGCCTCCCCAGACGCCCCTTCCGGCGCCCTAGCCCCTTTGCGCGTTCCCGTGTTCCGCATGTTGTGGAGCGCCTGGCTCACGGCCAACGTGTGCATGTGGATGAACGACGTCGCGGCGGCCTGGGTCATGACCTCGCTCAGCCACGACCCTGCGCTGGTGGCGCTGGTGCAGTCGGCCTCCACGCTGCCGGTGTTCCTGCTGGGCCTGCCCAGCGGCGCGCTGGCCGACATCGTCAACCGCCGGCGCTGGTTCATGTTCACGCAGCTCTGGGTCGCGGCCGTGGGCGTGGTGCTCGCGGGCGTGTCCATGGCTGGGCAGCTCACGGCGCCGCTGCTGCTGGTGCTGGTGTTCACCAACGGCATCGGGCTGGCCATGCGCTGGCCGGTGTTCGCGGCCATCGTCCCGGAACTCGTGGGCAAGCGCGAGCTCAGCGCCGCGCTGGCGCTCAACGGCGTGGCGATGAACGCCTCGCGCATCGCCGGGCCTATCGCCGCGGGCGCCATCATCGCCAGCCTGGGCAGCGCCTGGGTGTTCGCGCTCAACGCCGCGCTGTCGCTGGTGGCGAGCTTCCTGGTGTGGCGCTGGCGCTACGAGCCGCGCAACTCCGCCCTGCCCGGCGAGCGCTTCGTGGGCGCCATGCGCGTGGGCCTGCAGCACGTGCGCGAGTCGCCGGGCATGCGCGTGGTGCTGCTGCGCGTGTTCGTGTTCTTCCTGCAGGCCACGGCGCTGATCGCGCTGCTGCCGCTGCTGGCGCAGCGCCTGCACGGCGGCGGCGCGGGCACCTTCACCGTGCTGCTGGCCTGCATGGGCGCGGGCGCCATCGCCGCAGCGCTGGCGCTGCCGCAGCTGCGCGCGCGCTGGGACCGCGACCAGCTCGTGGAGTACGGCACGCTCATCAACGCCGCGGCGATGGTGGGCGTGGCGCTGGCACCCAACGTCTGGGTCGCCGCGCCGACGATGGTGCTGGCCGGCGCGGCGTGGATCTCGGTGGCCAACTCGCTGACCATCACCGCGCAGCTGACGCTGCCCAACTGGGTGCGCGCGCGCGGCATGTCGATCTACCAGATGGCGCTGATGGCCGGCAACGCAGCGGGCGCCGCGCTGTGGGGCCAGGTGGCGAGCTTCTCCAACGTGCAGACCAGCCTGCTGGTGGCCGCGGCCAGCGCTGTGCTGCTGGTGCTGCTGCTGCGCCGCTACCGCCTGGAGACGCTGCCGGCCGAGGACCTCACGCCGCACGCGATCACGCTCGACCCGCCGCCGGCCTTCGAGATCGCGCCCGAGGCCGGGCCGGTGATGGTCACCATCGAGTACTTCGTGGACGAGGCCGACGCCGCGGAGTTCGCCGCGGTGATGCGCGACAGCCGCCGCGCGCGGCTGCGCCAGGGCGCGCTGAGCTGGGGCCTGCTGCACGACAGCACCGACCCGCGCCGCCACGTGGAGTACTTCCTCGACGAGTCCTGGGTCGAGCACCTGCGCCGCATCGACCGCATCACCGCCGCAGACATGCGGCTGCGCGAGCGCCGCTTCGCCTTCCACCGGGGCGACCAGCCCCCGCGCGTGCGCCGCTACGTGGGCGAGACGCTGCCGGACTGAGCCCGGTCCGGCCTCAGCCGACCGTGGCCTCGTCGCTGCGCGTGTCGCCCCGGTCGTCCACCCAGCGCACCACCACGCGCTCGCCCTTGGCGCCGCGAAAGCGCAGCTGCAGGAAGGGGTCGCGCGACACCGCCGGCCCAAGCCGCGCCTGCAGCACGGGGCGGCCGCCGCACTCGATGTCCACGCGCTCGATGTGATGCGCCGGCACCAGCGCGCCCGAAGCGTCGCGGTGCTGGCCGCTTTCCATCACGTGGCTCATCAGCACCCGCAGCTCCACCACGCCGCCGTTTTCCACGGCCCGCATCCGGCTGGGCTGTCCCATGGTGATCTCCTTCTCAGCCGGCGCAGCCGCCCTGGATCACGCGCACCGGGCGACGCGCCAGGAACAGCCCGCCCTCGGCGCGCACCAGCGCGTGCACGGTGGAGCTCTCGGCCATCTTCAGCCGCGTGGAGACGAAAGCCTCGGTGCCCGGCGGCAGCGTGAACACCGCGGCCAGCGGGCCGGGGTTGTGCTCCACCAGCAGCGCGATCAGCGACACGCCCGGCAGCGCCGTGGTGACGGTGAAAGGCACCACCGCGCCGTTCTCCGCCACGTCCGGGCCGTCGAGCTGCACCTGCCCGCCCGCCTCGGCGCCCTCGCCGCCCAGCGCGCGCAGCGCACCCTTGAAATCGCGGCTGGCAAAGGCGGCGTCCCAGGCGTCGACCTGGGCGCGGGCTTCGTGCCCCGGAAGGGCACCCGCCAGCACGAACAGGCCCAGCGCCTGCGCTGCAGAACTCAGCAGACGGCGCCGCGAGGCGTGCATCGGTTTGTACATCCCACCCTGGAGGGAACGGCCATCAGCGCCGCGCCCATGAAAAAAGCCCTGGAAACTTCTTGCAGAAAGCTTTCCAAGGCATTGATGGCAATGAAGAAATTGGTCGGGGTGAGATGATTCGAACATCCGACCCACTGCTCCCAAAGCAGTTGCGCTACCAGGCTGCGCTACACCCCGAAGAGGGATATTGTAGCCGCCCGCAGCGGCTTATTGCGGCGGCTGCGACAGCACGAGCGTGCCGTCGGCGTCGGCCACGATCCAGTCGCCCGGGCGCACCGGCACGCCCTGGATTGTCACCGCCACGTCGCGCTGGCCCTCGTTGCGCTTCTCGGTGGGCAACGGCAGCGACGCCAGCGCGCGGATGCCGATGCGGTAGGTCGCCAGCTCGGCCACGTCGCGCACGCAGCCGTCCACGATCACGCCGGCCCAGCCGTTCTTCTCCGCCGCGCGGCCCAGGTTGCCGCCCAGCAGCGCGCGGCGCAGCGAACCGCCGCCGTCCACCACCAGCACCCGGCCCTCGCCCGGGCTGTCGCAGGCGGCCTTCACCAGCGTGTTGTCCTCGAAGCACTTGACGGTCACCGCCGGGCCGCTGAAAGCGTTGACGGCGCCGAAGTCGCGAAACACCGGCGGCAGCACGCGCAGCGCGTCGCCCGCCTGCGCCTTGCGCTCGTCGCAGATGTCACAGGTATTGAAGGTTTTGACTGGGTCGTTCACAGGGGCTCCTCCCGGGGCTTGCCACAACGCGCGGCAGCCTAGCATGGGCAGTCCATCCCCCGGTCCGGTGCCGCGCTGCGCGCCCGGACCGCTTGTTTGTGGGCACTTCACTTGCCGTAGTTCTGGTGCCGGCAATTCCGCCGGCCTTGATGACTACCAAGGAGTCAACATGACGAGCCAAGACCGCAACCAGAGCCAACAAAACCAACAAGGCAACCAGCAGGGCCAACAAGGCCAGCAGGGACAACGGCAAGGTCAGCAGAGCCAGGACAGCCAGCGCCAGGGCCAGCAGAGCCAGAGCGGGCAGACCGGGCAACAGTCGCAATCGGGCATGACGGGCAGCCAGCAGGGTCAGCAAGGCCAGCGCCAAGGCCAGCAAGACCAGTCGCAGCGCGGCGGCATGGGCCAACAGGATCAGTCCAGCCAGCGTCAAGGCCAGCAGGATCAATCGAGCCAGCGCCAGGGCCAGCAGGACCAGCCAAGCCAGCGCGGACAGCAGTCCGGCTCGCAACAGGACAGCTCCCAACAGGACCGCTCCCAGCAACGCCGAGAAGAGTGACGACGCGCTGAGTCCGGCGCCACCGCCGGGCCACGCACGAACGGCCGCGTGATGCGGCCGTTTTTCGTAGGGTCACGGGCGCTTGAGCGCCGCCTCCCTGATCTGCGACAGCGTGCTGCGGCTGGTGCTGACTTCAGCGTCGAGCTTCAGGTGCAGCAACATCGGCGGCCCTTCGGACAAGGCTTCCTGGAACGCCGGCTCGAAGGCTTCCGTGGTATCCACCCGCGCCGCGCGCCAGCCGTAACTGCGCGCCAGGGCGGCGAAATCGGGGTTGAACAGGTCGCTGCCGCTCACCCGCCCCGGGTAGTGGCGCTCCTGGTGCATGCGGATCGTGCCGTAAGTGCCGTTGTCCACCACGATGCTGACCAGCCGTCCCGCGCCGCGGTTGGCGCCGTAGGCGACGGCCGTGGCCAGCTCCTGCCCCGTCATGAGGAAGTCGCCGTCGCCCGCGAGGTTGATGGCGGTGCGCTGCGGATACAGCAGCGCCGCCGCCACCGCTGCCGGCACGCCGTAGCCCATGGCGCCCGCCGTGGGCGCGAGCTGCGTGCGGCCGTGGTGCTGCAGGCCGCGGTAGCGCAGGTAGCGGTGCAGCCAGCCGCTGTAGTTGCCCGCGCCGTTGGTGTAGAGGCTGTCCGCCGGCGCCAGCCGCTCGATGGCCAGTACCACCTGCGCCATGTCCAGCGGCGCCACGGGCGGCGGCACCCGGTTGGCCTCGAAGTCGGCGCGCGCCGAGGCCGTCCAGCCGGCCCAGGGCAGCTGCGGCGGCGCGGTGAGCGTCTCCAGCGCCTTGCCGGCCGCGGCCAGCGAGCACTGCAGCAGCAGGTCGGCCGCATAGACGCGGCCCAGCTCCTCGGCGCCCGCGTGCAGGTGGACGAGCTTCTGCTTCGGCCGCGGCGGCTCGATCAGCGTGTAGCCGCCGGTGGTCATCTCGCCCAGGCGCACGCCCACGGCGATCAGCAGGTCGGCGTCGCGCACCCGCTGCGCCAGGCGCGGGTTGATGCCGATGCCCACGTCGCCCGCGTAGTTCGGATGCCGGTTGTCGAAGGTATCCTGGAACCGGAAGCCGCAGCCCACCGGCAGGTTCCAGTTCTCGGCGAAGCGCTGCAGCGCCTGCGCCGATTCGGCGCTCCAGCCGCTGCCGCCGGCGATGACGAGAGGCCGCTCGGCCTGCAGCAGCAGCGTGCGCAGTTGCCGCAGGGCGCCCGGCGCGGGCCAGGCCTGCGCCGGCTCCACGCGCGGCAGCACCGGCGCGGCGGCCGGGCCGCTGAGCACGTCTTCCGGCAGCGCCAGCACCACCGGCCCGGGCCGCCCCTGCATCGCCACGTGGAAGGCGCGGGCCACGTACTCGGGCAGCCGCTCGGCGTCGTCCACCTCGGCCACCCACTTGGCCATGCCCAGGGTGCCGGGGCCAAAAACCTGCCGGAAATCCAGCTCCTGGAAGGCCTCGCGGTCGCGCTGGTGGCGCGCCACCTGGCCCACCAGCAGCAGCAGCGGCGTGCTGTCCTGGAAGGCGGTGTGCACGCCGATGGCGGCGTTGGTGGCGCCGGGGCCGCGCGTCACGAAGCACACGCCCGGCCGCCCGGTCAGCTTGCCCTGCGCCTCGGCCATGAAGGCCGCCCCGCCCTCGTGGCGGCAGGCGATGAAGCGGATGGCGTCGCGCCGCTCGTGCATGCCGTCCAGCGCCGCGAGAAAGCTCTCGCCGGGCACGCCGAAGACGGTGTCCACGCCCTGCGCGATCAGCGCCTCGACCAGCAGGTGGCCGCCCGGGCGGGTGTTCTGGACTGCCTCTTCCCTTCCGCCGCTCATGCGGCGACCCCGGAAGCGGCGCGCCGCGGCGCGATGCGCAGGCCCACGGCGGCCGCCGAGGCCACGCCGGCCAGCAGCGCCAGTGCCGCGCCCTGGAACACGGCGCCGTTCAGATGGTGGTCCATCAGCCAGCCGAAGGCCGGCGCGGCCAGTGCGAAGCCCAGGTCCAGCCCTGAATACACCGTGCCGTAGACGCGCCCGGTGGCGCCCGGCGGCGCGGCGCGCTTGATCAGCATGTCGCGCGAAGGCCCGGCCAGGCCGACGCCCAGGCCGGCCACCGCCACGACGGCCAGCGCCGCCATCCCGGGCACAGCGCCCGTGCTCGCCAGCAGCAGCAGCGCCGCGGAGACCACCAGGCAGATGGCGATGGTCTTCTCCAGCCGCTCGGCGCGCGCCACGAGAAAACCGCCGATCAGCATCCCGGCCGCGCCGCAGAGCATGAAGCCCGTCACCACCAGCGAGGTGGTGGACAGCGGCAGCGCCGTCATCTGGTGCAGCGCCGGGCTGGCGAAGCTCTGGATGGCGCTGAGCGCGCAGGTGGAGAAGAAGAAGAAGGAGAAGCACAGCCACACCGAGGGCAGCTTCAGGAAGGCCAGCGGATGCTCCTGCTTCAGCGGCGCCGCGCCCGGCTTGGCGGCGGCCTTCTCATGGCTCCAGGCGCCCAGGCTGTCGTCGATGGCCTCGCGCTGCCACCACAGCAGCAGCGTCACGGCGGCCACCACGGAGGCCGCGCCCACTTGGGCCCAGCGCCAGGAGCCGGTGAGCTCGGTCAGCCCCAGCAGGAACACCGGCGCCGCCGCCCAGCCCAGGTTGCCGCTGATGCCGTGCACCGAGAAGGCGTGGCCCAGCCGGGCCTGCGACACGCGCTTGTTGAGGATCGTGAAATCCACCGGGTGGAACGGCGCGTTGCCCAGGCCCGCCAGCGCCGCCGCGAACAGCAGCCCGCCGTAGCCCTGCGCGCTGGCGGCGGCCAGCGCCGCGGCGATGAAGGAACCCAGCGCCGCAAACAGGATCGGCCGCGCGCCCACGCGGTCCACCAGGAAGCCCGAGAGCGCCTGTCCGATGCCGGAGATGGCGAAGAACAGCGTCACCGCCAGGCCCAGTTCGGCGTAGCTCAGGCCGAAATCGCGAATGAAGAAGGGAAACAGCGGCGGCAGCAGCAGGTGGCAGAAGTGGGAGCTGCCGTGCGCCAGGCCGACCAGCGTGATGGTGCGCACGTCGCCGTGGGGCCGTGCCGGCGGCTGCGCGTCCGCCTTGGTGTCCGAGCGGGAAGCGTTCATACAGGCATGGTAGCGACCGTATACAACTCGCGACGGCGCAGCCTCCTACGGCCCGGTGCCATCAGGCCCAATCCGTGGGCTACCATCGCCCCCCGATTGCAATCCCCAAACCCTGGGCCGCGCCCGCGGCCCCTCCCCCGTACATCCATGAGCCAGGTGCTTTTCGACTACACCCGCCAGGACGCCAGCGGCGAGAGCTGCGTTGCCCATGCCTGGGCCAAGGTACCCGAGGCCTTGACGCCGGCGCAGCGCGAGGAGCGCAAGGCGCGCGCGGCGGCGCTGCTGAAGCAGCACGACGCCGTGCTGGTGGCGCATTACTACGTGGACGGCGACCTGCAGGACCTGGCGCTGGAGACCGGCGGCTTCGTGGCCGACTCGCTGGAGATGGCGCGCTTCGGCCGCGACCATGCCAGCCAGACGCTGGTGGTGGCCGGCGTTCGCTTCATGGGCGAGAGCGCCAAGATCCTGTCGCCGCACAAGCGCGTGCTGATGCCCGATCTGGACGCGACCTGCTCGCTGGACCTGGGTTGCCCCGCCGACGACTTCGCGCGCTTCTGCGACGCGCACCCGGACCGCAAGGTGGTGGTCTATGCCAACACCAGCGCCGCGGTGAAGGCGCGCGCGGACTGGATGGTCACCAGCTCCTGCGCGCTGGCCATCGTCGAGCACCTGAAGAGCCAGGGCGAGAAGATCCTGTGGGCGCCGGACCGGCACCTGGGCCGCTACATCCAGGAGCAGACCGGCGCCGACATGCTGATGTGGACCGGCGAGTGCATCGTGCACGACGAGTTCAAGGGCATCGAGCTGGAGCTGCTGAAGAAGCAGCATCCGGACGCGCTGGTGCTGGTGCACCCCGAGTCGCCCAAGAGCGTGGTGGCGCAGGCCGACGTGGTGGGCTCGACCTCGCAGCTGCTCAAGGCCGTGGTGGAAGGCCCGGAGCAGACCTTCATCGTCGCCACCGACAACGGCATCCTGCACCGCATGCGCCAGCTCGCGCCGGGCAAGACGCTGCTGGAGGCGCCCACCGCCGGCAACAGCGCCACCTGCAAGAGCTGCGCGCACTGTCCGTGGATGGCGATGAACGCGCTGCAGGGCGTGATCGACTGCCTGGAGACGGGCACCGGCGAGATCACCGTGCCGGAGCCCATCCGCACGCAGGCGGCGGGCTGCATCGAGCGCATGCTGGATTTCGTGGTGAAGAACCCGCAAGCGCTGGCGCAGCCGCAGCGCGGCTTCGTGAAGAACATCGGCGCGGCCTGAGTTTCACCAGGCGCCCTGCCCTCTGAGAAACGCCCGGGTCGGCTTGGCTGGTCCGGGCGTTTTGCTGCTTGCTCCGCGCGGCCCGTGCCTTTGGCGGCCGGCACATACTCCGGCAAAACGCGCCAAGGAGCCGGCCCGATGATCAAACGTTTCCTCGTCCGCACCCGCCGCCACCCCTCGGCGATATTGCTGATCGTGCAGATCCTGGGCGTGCTGCTGGGCCCGTTCACCGAGGAATCCCGCTACAGCCACGCGATTTTCAACATATTCGGCATTTTCGTGCTGGTGATGACCACCAACATGGTGCGGCGCACGCCGGGCTGGACGGGCGTCAGCATTTTGATCGGCACCCCGGTGGTGGTTCTGTTGGTATTGCAGATGAGCGCGGACATGCCTTATCTGCTGCCATGGTCCTCCGCGCTGGAGGCTATTTTCTATTTCTACGCTGCCGGCAGCCTCATCGCCTACATGATCGAGGACTACCGCACCACCACCGACGAGCTGTATGCGGCCGCGGCCACTTTCACCCTGTTCGTCTGGGCCTTCACGCACCTGTTCGTGATGACGCAGGCACTGCAGCCGAATGCCTTTTCCACCGACCCGTCTTCCGTGGCGAAGACCTGGTCCGAATTGAACCACCTGAGTTTCGCCCTGCTTTCCAGCACCGGCATGGGCAACGTGGTGGCGGTGTCGGCGCATGCGCGGGCCATTGCCAGCGTGGAGATGCTGACGGGGCTGATGTACTTGGCCACCGTAGTGGCACGGCTGATCGGGTTCACGATGCAGCCGAGGAAATAGGCCACCCTGCCCGACGGTTGCACGGCTGAATGCCGGCCGAATAAAAAATGCCGTCGTCCCAGCGAAAGCCGGGAGCCACGCATGCCGTGATATCGCCTTGCCTCAGGCTGGAATCCGCTCGCTCCTCACCAGATCCGGCTGTTTTCCCCTGGGCAATTTCCCACTCGAAACCTCCCCGCGGCTGCGTGCTTCGGCATGCCAGAGATGGATCACGCATGGGGCGCCGGCTGGCGCCCCTTTCTCCGCTGCCTGCTGGAAAGCCTGCTGCGCCGTGTCGAGGCTGGTGAACACGGATTTCTCCAGGCTCGCGCCCGAAACGTCCTGCACTTCCAGCACATACCAATCCCGTAGCGGGCGCATCAGCCAGGCGGCCAAACCGCCGACCAAGAGAATGAGCAGCAGCTCCATAGGCCTGGGAAACCCCAGCTTCAGCCCGGCACTGGCACCAGCCCGATGGCCTTCAGCGCCTGTTCCAGGCTGATATTGCAAAAGCGCCCGTCCTGCCCGATCACGTCGAGGAAAGGCACTTGGTGTTCAAGGCATTCCTTGCGCAGGGCCCGGCTGTGCTCCACCCAGCGCGTGACGCGATTCAGCAATTCGCTGTCGTCGATCTTGTTGGTGAAGCAGTCATAAACCTTGCCGTAGGTGCGCAACTGTTCCACCCGCGCCTCGGGCACCGCGCCCGGATAACCCAGGAACAGCGCCCGGCAGTTCGGCCCGAAACGCTTCACGTCCTGGGGCCGGATGAAATGCCCGTCGATGACGTAGTTCATGCGGCCGTTCTTGCCGAGCTGCAGCAGCAGCTTCTCCACGAAAGGGGCAAAACCGGCACACAGCTCGTCCAGGCTCTTGCCGGGGGCACCGATGGCGGTGTCGGGAAAGGACTCGCGCAAGGCCAGCACCAGGCTGTCGCTGGGCAGGTAAGAAAACCCCAGGCTCTTGGCCATGGATTCGGCCAGCGCGGTCTTGCCGCTGCGCATGGCACCGCAGATGAGAATGTTCATGTCCGGAGCATTCGGTTGAGTTATGGGACTGCCATCAAGCCAAGCCTGCCATCATGGGCCAGCTCGCCGACCATGGGATGTATCCAGCGACGGCCTGATGATGCACATCAAGAACGACGGCTCCGAAAGTGAGACAGTTTTCACGCTTCGCGGCCGGCCGAGCCGCATCAATCAAATTTCATTGAGGCAACCACCCCTCCAGAAGCACCTCAATATCCAGGAGTTCAAACTGACCCGCGCGCAGCAACTGGGCTTGTTCAGCAGCCCAGGCCACGATGTCCTCGTCACAGCTTTTCGCGGTCGGTCTCCTTGGCAGAGGCTCACTTCCTCCGATGGTCCCCAATCAACACCGTCGGGAAACTCACCGGCAGTGAATAAGGATAGTCGCGCGAGAAATGCAGCCCACGTGACTCGTGCCGCTTCAGCGCCGAGCGCACGATCAGTTCCGCGCATTCCACGAGGTTGCGCAGTTCCAGCAGGTCCCGCGTCACGCGGAAATGCGCGTAGTACTCGTCGATCTCCGAGCGCAGCAAATGGATGCGGTGCAGCGCCCGCTCCAGCCGTTTATTGGTGCGCACGATGCCCACGTAGTTCCACATCACCAGCCGCAATTCATCCCAGTTGTGGCTGATCACGACCTGCTCGTCGGCGTTCTCCACCTGGCTCTCGTCCCAGGCCGGCAGTTCGGGCAGGCTCTTCGGCGCGTCCTGCTGAATGCGCTCGGCGCAGGTGCGGCCCACCACCACGCACTCCAGCAGCGAGTTGCTCGCCAAGCGGTTGGCGCCGTGCAGGCCCGTGTAGCTGGTCTCGCCCACGGCGAAGAGGCCGGGAATGTCGCAGCGGCCTTCCAGGTCGGTCACCACGCCGCCGCAGGTGTAGTGCGCCGCCGGCACCACGGGAATCGGCTGCTTCGTGATGTCGATGCCCAGGCTCAGCAGCCGGGCGTAGATCGTCGGGAAATGCTCCTTCAGGAAGTCCGCGCCCAGGTGCGTGGCGTCCAGCCACACGTGGTCCAGGCCGTGCTTCTTCATCTCGAAGTCGATGGCGCGCGCCACCACGTCGCGCGGCGCCAGCTCCAGCCGCGCGTCGTGCGCCGCCATGAAGCGCGTGCCGTCCGGCAGCTTCAGGTGCCCGCCCTCGCCGCGCAGCGCCTCCGTGATCAGGAAGGTGCGGTCCTGCGGGTGGTACAGGCAGGTCGGGTGGAACTGGATGAACTCCATGTTCCCCACCCGGCACCCGGCGCGCCACGCCATGGCGATGCCGTCGCCGGTGGCCGTCTCGGGGTTGCTGGTGTAGCGGTACACCTTGCCCACGCCGCCCGTGGCCAGCACCACCGCCGAGGCCGCCAGCGTCTCCACGTGCTGGCTCTCGATGTCGAGCGCGTAGATGCCGTAGCAGCGCGTGGGCTCGTCGCGCTTGAGGTGGCGCGAGGTGATCAGGTCCAGCGCCATCCAGCGCTCGCGCACGGTGATGTTCGGGTGCTGGCGGATGCGCGCCAGCAGCGCATCGTGGATCGCCTGCCCCGTGGCGTCGGCCGCGTGCGCGATGCGCCGCACCGCGTGCCCGCCTTCGCGCGTGAGGTGCAGCCCCAGCGGGCCTTCCGGATCGGGCGAGAAAGGCACGCCCTGCTGCACCAGCCACTCGACGGCGCGGGCGCTGTTCTCGGCGATGAAGCGCGCGGTGTGCTCGTCCACCAGCCCGGCGCCGGCCTCCTGCGTGTCGTGCACGTGGCTCTCGATGCTGTCGTCCTTGCCCAGCACCCCCACGATCCCGCCCTGCGCCCAGGCCGTGGCGGCCTCGTGGATGTCACGCTTGGCCAGCACCACCACCGGGCGCTCCTCGGCCAGATGCAACGCCACAGCCAGGCCGGCCAGCCCGGCCCCCACGATGACGACGGGAGCGGCCTGGGCATCGAAAGAGGTGTTCATCACGCACTGCGGGTGTTGCAAAAGAGGGTCGATTCTACGAAGCGCCCCGCGCACGCCCGTCAGCACAACCCACAGCAATCGCCTCGTGCGGATGCAACGCAAGCCCGAGGCAAAAAAAGGGCCGGTTGCCCAGCCCTTCCCTTGCGTCGCTCCAAGTGCGCTCAGTGCACCGTGCGCCCGAAGCTGAACTCGCCGCTCTCGGACACGTCCACCGGGATCACGTCCTTCGGGCCGAAGCGGCCTTCCAGGATCAACCGAGCCACCGGGTTCTCGATGCGCTGCTGGATCGCGCGCTTGAGCGGCCGCGCGCCGAACACCGGGTCGAAGCCCGCCTTCGCCACCTCCGCCAGCGCCGCCGTCGAGATGTCCAGCTTCATGTCCATCTTCTCCAGCCGCTGCTCCAGCGCCTTGAGCTGGATCTTGGCGATGGACTCGATGTGCTTCTGGTCCAGCGCGTGGAACACCACCGTCTCGTCGATGCGGTTCAGGAACTCGGGCCGGAAGTGCGTCTTGACCTCCGACCACACCGCCTCGCGGATCAGCGCCGGGTCCTGCCCCGCCATCTGCATGATCAGGTGCGAGCCCAGGTTGCTGGTCATCACGATCACGGCGTTCTTGAAGTCCACCGTGCGGCCCTGGCCGTCGGTCAGGCGGCCATCGTCCAGCACCTGCAGCAGCACGTTGAACACGTCCGGGTGCGCCTTCTCCACCTCGTCGAGCAGGATCACCGAGTAGGGCTTGCGCCGCACGGCCTCCGTCAGGTAGCCGCCCTCGTCATAGCCCACGTAGCCCGGCGGCGCGCCGATGAGGCGGCTCACCGAGTGCTTCTCCATGAACTCGCTCATGTCGATGCGCACCATGTGGTCCGGGCTGTCGAACAGGAACGTCGCCAGCGCCTTGCACAGCTCGGTCTTGCCCACGCCCGTGGGGCCCAGGAACAGGAACGAGCCCAGCGGCCGATTCGGGTCCGACAGGCCCGCGCGCGAGCGCCGGATCGCGTCCGCCACGGCACGGATGGCCTCGTCCTGCCCCACCACGCGCTCGTGCAGCTTCGCCTCCATCTGCAGCAGCTTGTCGCGCTCGCCCTGCATCAGCTTGGACACCGGGATGCCCGTGGAGCGCGACACCACGTCGGCGATCTCCTCGGCGCCCACCATGGTGCGCAGCAGCGTCGGCCGGTTGCCGGCGGCCTTGCCGGCCTCCTTGGCCTGCGCCTCCTTGAGCTTCTTCTCCAGCTCGGGCAGCTTGCCGTACTGCAGCTCGGCCACCTTGTTGAAGTCGCCCTTGCGCTTGAGCTCCTCGATCTGGAAGCGGATCTTGTCGATCTCCTCCTTGAGCGCGGCCGAGCCCTGGGCCGTGGCCTTCTCGCTCTTCCACACCTCTTCGAGGTCGGCGTACTCGCGCTCCAGGCGCGTGATCTCGTCCTCGATCAGCCCCAGGCGGCGCTGCGAGGCCTCGTCCTTCTCCTTCTTGACCGCCTCGCGCTCGATCTTGAGCTGGATGAGCCGGCGGTCCAGCCGGTCCATGGCCTCGGGCTTGGAGTCGATCTCGATCTTGATCTTGGCCGCGGCCTCGTCGATCAGGTCGATGGCCTTGTCGGGCAGGAAGCGGTCGGTGATGTAGCGGTGCGAGAGCTCGGCCGCGGCCACGATAGCCGGGTCGGTGATCTCCACGCCGTGGTGCACCTCGTACTTCTCCTGCAGCCCGCGCAGGATCGCGATGGTGGCCTCCACGCTGGGCTCCTCCACCAGCACCTTCTGGAAGCGGCGCTCCAGCGCGGCGTCCTTCTCGATGTACTTGCGGTACTCGTCCAGCGTGGTGGCGCCGATGCAGTGCAGCTCGCCGCGCGCCAGCGCCGGCTTGAGCATGTTGCCGGCGTCGATGGCGCCCTCGGCCTTGCCCGCGCCCACCATCGTGTGCAGCTCGTCGATGAACAGGATGATGCGGCCCTCGTCCTGCGACACCTCCTTGAGCACCGCCTTCAGCCGCTCCTCGAACTCGCCGCGGTACTTGGCGCCGGCCAGCAGCCCGGCCATGTCCAGCACCAGCACGCGCTTGTCCTTGAGCGTGTCGGGCACCTCGCCGTTGACGATGCGCTGCGCCAGGCCTTCGACGATGGCGGTCTTGCCCACGCCGGGCTCGCCGATGAGCACCGGGTTGTTCTTGCTGCGGCGCTGCAGCACCTGGATGGCGCGGCGGATCTCGTCGTCGCGGCCGATCACCGGGTCCAGCTTGCCCTGGCGGGCGCGGTCAGTGAGGTCCAGCGTGTACTTCTTGAGCGACTCGCGCTGGCCTTCGGCCTCGGCCGAGTCCACCTTGGCGCCGCCGCGCACGGCCTCCACGGCCGCCTCCAGCGCCTTGCGCGTGAGGCCGTGGCCGCGCACCACGGCGCCGAGGTCGGTCTTCGAGTCGGAGAGCGCCAGCAGGAACATCTCGCTGGCGATGAACTGGTCGCCGCGCTTGCTGGCTTCCTTCTCCGCGGCCTGCAGCAGCGACACCAGGTCGCGCCCGGGCTGCACCTGGCCGCCGCCGCCCTGCACCTGGGGCAGGTTGCGCACCGCCGTCTCCATGGCGGTCTTGAGCCCGGCCGTGTTGGCCCCCGCCCGGTCCAGCAGCGCCTTGGGCCCCTCCGGCTGCGCCAGCATCGACGCCAGCAGGTGCGCGGGCTCGATGTAGGGGTTGTCGTTGGTGACGGCCAGGCTCTGCGCGTCGGCCAGGGCCTGCTGGAAAGCGGTGGTGAGCTTGTCGATTCGCATGGGGATGTGTCCTCCGTTGCGCTTCGAGTTTGGGCGCTGGGCGGCGTTTTCAAGGCCGGCGCGCAGCGCTTTCCGCACGGGCCTTGCGCTGGAGCAAGCGGCAGGGGGCGTGCCGCCTCCGCCCCCCGCATGGTTGCTCAGGCTTCGATCTGCTCCTCGCCCTCGCCCGCCCAGTACAGGCTGTCGCGGCCGAGCTGGTCGAGGCACAGCTCGGCCGTCCACGGCAGCATCACCGCGCCGCAGCGCGCGTCGCGCAGCAGCCGCTCCAGCGGCAGGTTCTTGGTCAGCGCCTGGCCGCCGCAGGTGCGCAGCGCCAGCTGGCAGATCTCCGCGCCCTGCTCCACCACCGTGTGCTGCGCCGCCAGCAGCCGCAGCCGTGCATGCCGGTCCGGGTCCGGCCCGGCGCCGGCCAGGGCGTCGAACAGCAGCGCGCGCATCTGCTCCAGCTTCAGCCGCATCTGCGCCACCGCGAACTGCTTGGTGGGGTACATGCGCCGCTGCACCGGCGCCAGCCCCGGCACCTCGCCGCGCAGGAAGCACACCGTGAAGTCGTGCGCCGCCTGCGCGATGCCGAGGTAGGCCGGGCTGTTCATCAGGAACATCGCCGGCCAGCGCGCCGCCGCTTGGCAGTACAGCCCTTCGGGCAGCAGCCGGTCGGCCTCGGGCACGAACACGTCGTGGAACTCCAGCGTGCGGCTCACGGTGCCGCGCATGCCCAGCGGGTTCCACTCGCCGCTCACGCGCAGGCCCGGCGCGTCGCGCGGCACGGCCAGGAACAGCGCATCCGCCTGCGTCGCCGCCGGGCGCTGCAGCGTGCACAGCAGCCCGTGCACGTCGGCCTCGCCCGCCATGGAGGCGAAGACCTTGCGCCCGCTGACCACGTAGCCGCCCTCCACGCGCCGCGCCACGGTGGCCCAGGGCGCCTTGCCGGCATCGGCGGCGCCGCCTTCGGAGAAGGTCTGCGCCCACACCTGCCCGTCGGCCACGATCGCGGCCTCGTGCCGGGCCCGCGCCGCCTCGTGCGCCGCGCGCTGCGCGCCGCCCATGTCCAGCGATTCGCCGACCCGCCCGCTCCACAGCGTGTTGCTCACGTGCAGGCTGAAGCACAGCGCCGTGGCGCCGCACCAGCGCCCCAGCTCGGCGGCCACCAGCGCGCAGCCCAGCAGGTCGGCCCCCTCGCCGCCGCGCGCCGGCGCCACGGCCAGCGCCAGCAGCCCGGCCTCGTGCAGCTCGCGGAAGTTCTGGCGCGGGAACGACGCCTGCGCGTCATGCGCCGCCGCGCGCGCCGCGAAACGCGGCCCCAGCTCGGCGGCCCGCGCCACCCAGGCGCGCTGCGCGTCGTTCAGGCGCGAGGCGTCGCCCGCGATGTGCTCGCCGGCGGCAATGCAGATCTCTTCCATGTCTCCTCCTCGCCGCGCCCGCCGCAAAGAGGGCGCGGCCTCAAAGAATTTCGCCCAGCAGGTGGTAGCGGCCGCCGTGGAACAGCAGCGGCGGCAGCGCCGCGTCGGCCAGGCGCAGCACCCGGCCCACGAAGAGCACATGATCGCCCGCGACCTGACGCGACACGTTCTCGCATTCGAAGACCGCCGTGCAGCCGGCCAGCACCGGCGCACCGCCCAGGCCCTCGCTCCACTGTCCCTCGCCGAACTTGTCCGGCTCCTTGCCGCTGGCAAAGCGCCGCGACAGCCCGAGCTGCCCCTCCGCCAGCACGTTAATGGCGAAGTGCGAGGCCTGCTCGAAGGCGGCCAGGCTCGCGCTGGCGCAGCGCAGCGACCACAGCACCAGCGGCGGCTCCAGCGACAGCGCGCTGAAGGAGTTGGCGGTGATGCCCACGCGCTGGCCGCCGGCGGCATCAAGGCAGGTGATGATGGTCACGCCGGTGGCGAAGCGGCCCAGCGCGCCGCGCAGGGCCTGCGGCGTGATGTCCATGGCGCCGTCCAGCGCGCGCGCCAGCGGCGTGCCGGGCAGCTCCGCGGCCGGGGACGTACCGGCGCCGGTGTCGGCTGCCGCAGTGGCCACGGACGCGGCGGAAGGTTGGGATGTGCTCACGTTCATGAATGCGTTCAGCCCCGCGCCCACAGCTGCCGTGCCAGCCCGTGGCCCAGTGCCGCGCACGCCAGCGCGCCCAGCACGTGCGCGCTGGTGTGCAGCGCGGCCAGGCTCCAGCGGCCGGCCTGCAGCAGCGACAGGGACTCCGCCGAGAAGGCCGAGAAGGTGGTGAAGCCGCCCAGGAAGCCGGTGACCAGCAGCAGGCGCAGGAATTCGTTGGGCGCGCGCGCGAACACCTCCAGCGACACGCCGATCAGCAGCCCGCCCACGCAGTTGACCGCCAGGGTGCCGAGCGCGAAGCCGGCCCAGGCGTTGTTGAGCCACAGGGCCGTGAGCCAGCGCAGCAGCGCGCCCGCCGCGGCACCCGAGGCCACGGCCAGTGCATGGGAGAGCGTGACCGCCGGCGCGCTGCTCATCGGGCTCAGGCCGCCGCGTTGCCGGCCGCGATGCCCCAGCGCGCCAGCGCCTGGTCGTCGGCCACGCGGGCATCGACCCAGCGCGCGCCCTGCGGCGTGTGTTCCTTCTTCCAGAACGGGGCCTGGGTCTTGAGGTAGTCCATCAGGAACTCGCAGGCCTGGAAGGCCTGGCCGCGGTGCGCGGAGGTGACGGCCACGAACACGATCTGGTCCAGCGGCTTCAGCGCGCCCACGCGGTGGATGACGCGCGCGGCGCGGATGTCGAAGCGCTCGAAGGCCTCGTCCACCATGGCCTCGATGGCGCTCTCGGTCATGCCGGGGTAGTGCTCCAGCTCCATCAGGCTCACGCCGGCACCCTCGCTGTGCTCGCGCACCGTGCCCACGAAGCTGACCACCGCGCCCACGCCGGGGTCGCCGGCGCGCAGGCGCTGCACCTCGGTACCGAGGTCGAAGTCGTCGGTCTGGATCAGGACGCGGGAAGAGGTCGTAGCCATCGGCGGATTGTCGCACCGCGTTCGCGGGGGTCTGGAGGGCGGCGGCCGGCTTTCAGCGCGCCGCGTCCGGCCCCTCCAGCCAGCGCTCGCACTGCACATGGCGGCGCCAGGCCGGCTTGGCGCACTGCTGGCGCATGCAGCGCTCCAGCGCGGACTTGGCCTGCACCACGCAGGCGGACAGCGGCGCGTCCGGCAGCTCGGCGGGACGCGCCTCCGGCTCGGCCGCGGGCGACCGCGACGCCACCGCCGGCGCTGCGCCCTGGCGCGAACGCGGTTGCGCGGGCGCAGCGGGTACGGAGGGAACGGTCGCCTGGGAAGTCACCCCGACACCCGGCACCACGCCGGCCCGTGGCACCGATTCGGACGCGCCACCGGCCATCGGCGGCACCGGCAGCCCCGCGGACGGAACGGCCGCAGCGGCAGGCCCGTCCACCGGTGCCTGGGATGTCGCGGAGGGCGACACGCCCAGGCCGAGGGCATCCGGCGCCACGCGAGAGGCCGCGGCCGGCGGCGATGCGGGCGCCTGGGCCCGGGACGCCGCCTCGGCCAGCAGGCGGTCCATGTGCCGGCGCTCCTGCTCGGCCGCCCACCAGCCCTGGCCCCACCACGCCGCCCAGCCGGCTCCCAGGGCCAGCAGCAGCAGCGCGATCGCCATCCGCCCATTGAGGGCGGGATGCCGGCGCGGCGCCACCGGCGCTCCGTCCGCGCGCCCATCCGGTACGGCGGCCAGGGCCGGATCGGCCACCGGCGTCCGGGCCGCTGAAGCCGCCGGATGACCCCACCCCGCCGCCGCAGTGGACGCGGACGCCATTGCCGGCTCGACCCGCCGACCCTCGGACCCCGGCGAGCGTGGGGTGTCCTGCACCGCGGCCTGCGGCGGTGCGGCGAACGGAGGCGCCGATCCAGCGGCCGAGGCCGGAGGCGATGCGCCCGCCGCAGGGGCCTTGGGCAGTACCCCCAGCAGGTCCGCCGCGGGCCGGGTGCCTGGAGGCCGCTCGGCAACAGCTGCCCGTCCAGTGCCCGCTCCTGCCGGACGCAGCGGCTGCGGCCCAAGCACCGCGTCGCCCAGCATCGCCCGCAGCGCGACGGCCCCGGCGGGACGCTCGGTGGGCGAGACACGCAGGCACGCCTGCAGCGCGGGCACCAGCGCGCGCTGCGCCGGTCCGGCCGGCGACGGCAGCGCCTGGACGATGGCCGCCGCCACCTCGTCCTGCGTGGGCACACCGGCCCATTTCCAGGCGCCGAGGTGGTCCAGCACGGTGGCGGCCAGCATGTACAGGTCGGTCCAGGGACCGCGCGGCAGGTGCGCGCCGTCGGGCCGCATCTCGGGCGGTGCGCCGCGGAACACCGCCTCCAGGCGCAGCGCGCGGGCGGCGGAGCCGAAGCCCAGCAGCACCGGACGCTGTCCGGGTGCCCACAGCAGCTGCCGCCCGTGCAGGCCACCGTGCACCAGCCCGGCGGCGTGCAGTTGCGCCAGCGGCTCCAGCAGCGCCAGCAGCAGCTCGCGCACCTCGTCGCCGCTGCGGGGCGGCGGCAGCGCATCGAGCGGCACGCCGGGCAGCAGGGGCATCAGCCCGCACAGGCTGCCCTGCTCCTCGTTGGCCTGCAGCACCGACACCAGTCCGGGCAGGCGCAGGCGGGACAGCAGCCGCAGCTCCTCCAGGCAGGCGCTGCGGCCGGCCTCGAAGGCGGCGCGCGCTGCGGCGTCATCGGGGTCGCGCAGCCGCGGCGTGCCGTCGGCGTCGCGCACGCACAGGGCCTGGGGGCAGAACTCCTTGAGCGCATAGCGGCCGGCGCCCAGCGCGTCGCCGGCGCGGTAGACGGTGCACACCGGGCCGACCTGCAGCACGGCCTCGATGGCGCAGCCCGCCAACACACTGCCCACGGCACGCGCACCGGCCGGTCGGGCATCACTTGAAAAGGGGGCCATGCCCGGACTATGGCCGCGCCTGCCATGTCCTGGGGGTTGCAAGGGGTGTCTGAAACAGTGTTGGCCCGCGCCGCAAAACAAAACGCCCGGCCACCGCCGGGCGCTTCGCCCTGGGAACAAGTCCGGGCCTCAGGAGCTGATGACGTTCTCCCGCAGCAGCTGGCACTGCGGGTGGTCGCGCTGGGAGGACTGGCTGCACTGGCGCTTCATGCACTGCAGCAGCGCGTATTTCGCCTGCGTCCCGCAGGCGGCGCGCGGGGCGGTCGATGCGGCGCGGCTCGCGGTCGCCTTGACCGGCGCCTTCGCCGACCGGCTGGCTTTGGACTCGGCACTGCGCGCAGCCTGCGCCGAGGGCCGCGAAGCCGGCTGCGCTGCCCCCCGCATCTCCGGCGCCGACGGCGGCTGGGCCCGGGCCGGGCTCGGGGCGGCTTCCTGCGGAAGCTTGTCCGCGGCGGCAGCCACCGGAGGCGGCACGACCGGCGCGGCCTGGGGCGCCGTGGCCACGGTAGCCGGCGGCCCGGCCGATACGAGGGGCTTCTCCAGCGCCGGGGTCTGCGCCACCGCGGCGGGCTCGGGAACCTGGACGGCCGCGGCAACCGGCGCCCGCTGCGCCGTCACGGCAGTCGCGGCCACGGGGGCCGGGACCGGAGGAGCCTCCACCACGGCCGGAGGCGCATCACGCGCCACGGACGCGCCCATGGGCCTCGCTTCAGGAGGGGCTGGCGCCCGCGCCTCGGCCAAGGCCTCCAGCGGACTGGGCTCGCCTGGTCCCGGCGGCAGCGCCGTCGCGCCATGGGTCGTGGGCAAGGGCGGCAGCGGCGGCAGTCCGGCCGGGTCGCTGCCTTCCGACGCCGCGGCCCAGGCCGGCGGATTGGCAGCGCCGACGAGCAGCCGGTCGATGCGCTGGCGATCCTGTTCGTCCGACCACAGGCCCCGCACCCACCAGCCCGAGGCCACGCAGCCCAGGGCCAGCGCCAGCACCAGGAAGCCATTGCGCCGGCTGTCGTCGCGCCGGCGCGGCGTCTGCGGGATGACGCAGCTGCCATCGGGCCGCAGCGCCGGCATGGCGGGCTCCGGGCCGCCGCGCGCCATCGCCCCCGGCAGGCGCGAGGACGCCCGCCCCGTCTCCCCCGATGGCGACTTCGCCTGCGATGGAGACGGCGCAGCGCCCCCCTTGGCAGAGCGCGAAACCCCGGCAGCCACAAGCTGCGCACGCAGCTCGCCGGCGTGGTGGGGGCGACGAGTGGGCGTGCTCTCCAGGCTGGACTGCAGTGCCTTCACCAGCACGTGGCGCTTGCCGGCGTCGCCAGCCGGGCCCAGGGCCTTCTCCAGCAGCGCGGCCACGCCGATGTCCGCAGCCGCGTCATCCCAGGGGCGGCCCGAGAGCTGGCGCATCACCATGGCGGCCAGCGCGTACACGTCGGTCCAGGGGCCGACGGCCGGCCCCGGCTGCGGGTCCGGCGTGCGCAGCTCGGGCGCGCGGTCGTCCGGCTCCGGCACCACGCCCAGCACGCGCGCGGCCGAGCCGAGGCCCAGCAGCACCGGCGCCCGGCCGGGCGACCACAGCAGCTGCCGCGCGTGCAGCGCGCCGTGCACCTGCCCGGCGGCGTGCAGCTGCGCCAGCGGCTCCACCAGCGACAGCAGCAGCGCATGCAGCGCCTCGTCGTTCTGCGAGGGGGGAAGCTCGTCCAGCGGCACGCCGGGCAGCAGCGGCATCAGCGCGCACAAGCTGCCCTCGGCCTCGATCAGGTCCCGCACCCGCACCACGCCGGGCAGGCGCAGCCGCGAGAGCCGGCGCATCTCGTCAACGAAGGCGGCACGCCCGGCCTCGAAGGCGGCGTGGGCTGCCGGATCTTTCGGGTCGCGCAGCGCAGGCGCGCCTTCCGCGTCGCGCACGCACTGCGCCTGCGGACAGTACTCCTTGAGCGCGACGCGCTCGATGCCCAAGGCATCGACGGCGCGATAGACCGTGAAGACGGGGCCGGCATGCAGCACGGCCTCGATGCGATGGCCGGCCAGTGCGCTGCCCGCCGCGCGGGCGGCGGACGGTGCTGGCGGCGTCGAAGCGTCGGACGGCGTCATGCCCCAACTATGGGCATGCCCGCGGGCCCGTCCGGTTGCAAGTCGTGTCGGCAGCCGCAGGGCCGACGCGGCGGCGCAACAGCCTCAGCCTTGCAGGCCGCGCCCTCGCAGAGCGAGGGCCCTTCGCCGCGCGCGCAGCCGTGCTCAAGCACGGCTGCTGGTCGCGACTCAGCCCCCCGTCACTGGAGGGAAGAAAGCCACCTCGGCGCCCTCGTGCAGCGCGGCGGCTTCGTCGCTCATCTTCTGGTCCAGCGCGCAGCGCACGCTGCGGGCGCGCGCCAGCGCCTGGGCATGGGCGCCGCCGCGTTCGATCAGCGCGTCGCGCAGCGAGGCCAGGGTGCAGCCCTCGGGCAGGTCGGCCACGGTTTCACCCGGGCCCAGGGCCTCGCGCAGCGAGGCGAAGTAGCGGATCTGGACGTTCATCGGCTCAGCACGAGGACAGCAGTTGGGACAGCGGCAGGTAGCGCACCAGGTCGCCGCGGCGGATGGCGTTGCCCGGCGGGTTGTCCACCAGGCCGTCAGCCCACACGGCCGAGGTCAGCACCCCCGAACTCTGGTTGGGGAACAGCTCCAGCGCCCCGTCCGCGCCCAGGCGCACGCGCATGAACTCGCGCCGGAAGCGGTCCGGCTTGGGCAGGTCGAAGCCCGCGCGCAGCTCGAAGCCGCGCGGGAACTCGGTGGGCAGCCCCTGCAGCGCGCACAGCACCGAGCGCACCGCCAGGAAGAAGGTGATGTAGGTGGACACCGGGTTGCCCGGCAGGCCCAGGAACAGCGCCTCGCCGGCGCCCTCGCCTTCGCGCGCCACGGCGCCAAACGCCAGCGGCTTGCCGGGCTTGGTGCCGATGGACCACATGTGCAGCCGCCCCAGCGACTGCACCGCGGGCTTGACGTGATCCTCCTCGCCGACCGACACGCCGCCGGTGGTGATGATCAGGTCGTGCCCCTCGGCGGCGCGGCGCACCGTCTCGCGCGTGGCGTCGAGCTTGTCGGGGACGATGCCGAAGTCGCTGACCTCGCAGCCCACCGCCTGCAGCAGGCCGCGCAGCGTGAAACGGTTGGAGTTGTAGATGGCGCCGGGCGGCAGGTCCTGCGGCGCAACCTCGCCGGGCATGACCAGCTCGTCGCCGGTGGACAGCAGCGCCACGCGCGGGCGGCGCAGCACCGTCAGGCGCGCGGCGCCCACCGTGGCGGCCAGGCCCAGCGCCTGCGGCGTGAGGCGGCTGCCGCGCGGCAGCACCACGGCGCCGGTGCGCACGTCCTCGCCGCGCGGGCGTACCCACTGGCCGGACGCGGGGGCGGCGTTGAAGGCGACGGTGCCCTCACCGGCCGTGGCGTCCTCCTGCATCACCACCGCGTCGGCGCCGGGCGGCATCTGCGCGCCGGTGAAGATGCGGGCGGCGGTACCGGGCTGCAGCGCCTGGCCCACGTGGCCGGCGGGGATGCGCTGCGACACGGGCATCGCCTCGCCGGGCTTCACGTCGGCGGCACGGACGGCGTAGCCGTCCATGGAGCTGTTGTCGGCCGGGGGCACGTCCAGCGGCGAGACGAGGTCCTGCGCCAGCACGCGGTTGAGCGCGTCGAAGGTGGAAAGCTCCTCGGTGTCGCGGATCGCCTGCGCCCGCGCGCCTTCCACCAGGCGCTGCTGGGCCTCGTCCAGGCTCAGCAGCGGGGGCCGTTCAGCCATGCGTGTCTCCTGTGTAGTTGAAGCGCTCGCCCCAGGCGAGCAAGCGGTCCGCCACCGCGCCGGGGCTGTTGAGCGGCAGCACCGGCAGCGCGCTAGGCGGCACCGGCAGCGCCGCGGGGTCGTCCGTGGCGACGGCGATCACGCGCGCATCGTCCGGGTACAGCACCGGCTGGCCCAGCGCGGCGCGCCAGACCTCGACCTTGGGCAGCGCGGCATGCTTGAAACCTTCGACCAGCACCCAGTCCACCGGTTGCAGCTCGCCGATGAGCGCGTGCACGTCCGGCTCGCGCGCCTCGGGCAGCTCGCGCAGCAGCGCCAGGCGCTGGCTGGAGGCCAGCAGCACCTCGCCGGCGCCGGCCTGGCGATGGCGCCAGCTGTCCTTGCCGGGCTGGTCGATGTCGAAGCGCTTGTGCGTGTGCTTGATCACCGACACGGCCTGCCCGTGCGCCCGCAGCGCGGCGATGACGCCCTCCAGCAGCGTGGTCTTGCCCACGCCGGAGGGGCCGCAGAAACCCACGACCTTCATGCGCGCGGCGGCCGGGTCAGTCGACCGCGCACTCGAGCTCGATCAGCGCCTTGACCTTGTCGGCATCGGCCGGCAGCACGGCGAAGCGCTTGGGCAGGTCCTCGATGCCCACGTGCGCCGCGGGGCGCTCCGGCTCGCGGCCCAGCGCCTCGACGATGGTGGCGGCGAACTTCACCGGCAGCGCCGTCTCCAGCACGATCATCGGCGTGCCGGCCTGCAGCCGTTCGCGCCCGACCTTCACGCCGTCGGCGGTGTGCGTGTCGATCATCACGCCGCAGCGCTGGAACGTGTCGCGGATGGTGGCGACGCGGTCGGCGTGCGTGCTGCGGCCGGAGACGAAGCCGAACTCGGCCACGCGGCGGAACTCGTCCGCGGTCAGCGTGAAGGAGCCCTTGGCGTCCACCTCGTCCTTGAACAGCTGGCGAACCCGGTCGGCGTCGCGGCCCAGCAGGTCGAAGATGAAGCGCTCGAAGTTGCTGGCCTTGGAGATGTCCATCGAGGGGCTGGACGTCTCGTGGGTCTCGGCGCCCTTGCGCACGCGGTAGGTGCCGGTGCGGAAGAACTCGTCGAGCACGTCGTTCTCGTTGGTGGCGCACACGAGCTGCTCGATGGGCAGGCCCATCATGCGCGCGACGTGGCCGGCGCAGATGTTGCCGAAGTTGCCCGAGGGCACCGTGAAGCTCACGCGCTCGGCGTTGGACTTCGTGGCCTGGAAGTAGCCGGCGAAGTAATACACCACCTGCGCCAGCAGCCGCGCCCAGTTGATGGAGTTGACGGTGCCGATGCGCCAGTGGCGCTTGAACTCCAGGTCGTTGCTGACGGCCTTGACGATGTCCTGGCAATCGTCGAACACGCCCTCGATGGCGATGTTGTGGATGTTCTCGTCCTGCAGGCTGAACATCTGCGCCTGCTGGAACGGGCTCATGCGCCCGTGCGGGCTGAGCATGAACACGCGCACGCCCTTCTTGCCGCGCATGGCGTGCTCGGCGGCGCTGCCGGTGTCGCCGGAGGTGGCGCCCAGGATGTTGAGCTCCTGGCCGCGGCGCGCGAGCTCGTACTCGAACAGGTTCCCAAGGAGCTGCATGGCCATGTCCTTGAAGGCCAGCGTGGGCCCGTTGGACAGCGCCTCCAGCGCCAGGCCGGGCTCCAGCGGCTTGAGGGGCACGATCTCCTTCGTGCCGAACACCGCCTCGGTATAGGTCTTGCGCGTGAGGGCGTGCAGGTCCTCGGCCGGGATGTCGTCGATGTAGAGCGACAGGATCTCGAACGCGAGGTCCGCGTAGGCCAGGCCGCGCCAGCGCGCGAGCGTGGCGTCGTCGACCTTGGGGTAGTGCGCGGGCAGGTACAGCCCGCCGTCCGGCGCCAGGCCTTCGAGCAGGATCTCGGAGAAGCCGCGCGGCGTGGCGTCGCCGCGGGTGCTGAGGTACTTCATGTTCAGGCCAACTCTTCCTTGCGCAGGCTCACGATGGGCGCCAGCACGGTGGGCAGCGCCTGCATCTGGGCGATGGCCTTGCGCATCGAGCCCTCGATGGTGTCGTGGGTGAGGATGATCACGTCGGTGTTCTTCTCGCCCTCGGCGGACTCGCGCTGCAGCAGCGCGTCGATGCTGATGCCGTGCTCGGCCAGGATGCCCGTCACGCGCGAGAGCACGCCGGCCTCGTCGGCCACCTGCAGCCGCAGGTAGAACGCGGTGCGCACCTGCTCGATCGGCAGGATCGGCATGTCCGACAGCGCCTCGGGCTGGAAGGCCAGGTGCGGCACGCGGTTGCCCGGGTCGGCGGTGTGCAGACGCGTCACGTCCACCAGGTCGGCGATCACGGCGCTGGCCGTGGGCTCGGCGCCCGCGCCTTTGCCGTAGTACAGCGTGGTGCCCACGGCGTCGCCCTGCACCACCACGGCGTTCATCGCGCCCTCGACATTGGCGATCAGCCGCTTGGCCGGGACCAGCGTCGGGTGCACGCGCAACTCGATGCCGCTGTCCTGGCGCCGGGCGATGCCCAGCAGCTTGATGCGGTAGCCCAGCTGCTCGGCGTAGCGGATGTCCGCGGCCTGCAGCTTGGTGATGCCTTCCACGTGCGCCTTGTCGAACTGCACCGGCACGCCGAAGGCGATGGCGGCCATGATGGTGGCCTTGTGCGCAGCGTCCACGCCCTCGATGTCGAAGGTCGGGTCGGCTTCGGCGTAGCCCAGGCGCTGCGCCTCCTTGAGCACCACATCGAAGTCCAGGCCCTTGGAGCGCATCTCCGAGAGGATGAAGTTCGTGGTGCCGTTGATGATCCCGGCGATCCACTCGATGCGGTTGGCCGTCAGGCCCTCGCGCAGCGCCTTGATGATCGGGATGCCGCCGGCCACCGCGGCCTCGAAGGCCACCATCACGCCGCGGGCGCGGGCGGCTTCGAAGATCTCGGTGCCGTGCACCGCCAGCAGCGCCTTGTTGGCCGTGACCACGTGCTTGCCCGCGGCGATGGCTTCCATCACCAGCGCCTTGGCCACGCCATAGCCGCCGATGAGCTCGACCACGATGTCGATCTCGGGGTTGGCGATGACCTCGCGCGCGTCGGCCACGACCTTGGCGCCGTCGCCGACGAGGCTGCGGGCGCGCTCGACGTCGAGGTCCGCCACCATGGCGATCTCGATGCCGCGACCCGCGCGGCGGCGGATCTCTTCCTGGTTGCGCGTGAGCACGTTGAACGTGCCGCCGCCGACGGTGCCGATGCCGAGCAGGCCGACCTGGATGGGTTTCATAGCGGTTTCAGTCAGAACGAGTGACGTTTGCGGTAGTTGTCGAGGAAGCGCGCGATGCGCCCGATGGCGTCGGCGAGGTCGTCCGAGTTGGGCAGGAACACGAGCCGGAAATGGTCCGGTTGCGACCAGTTGAAGCCGGTGCCCTGCACGATGAGCACCTTCTCCTCGGCCAGCAGCTCGTAGGCGAACTGCTGGTCGTCGGCGATGGGGTAGAGCTTGGGGTCCAGGCGCGGGAACATGTAGAGCGCCGCCTTGGGCTTCACGACGCTCACGCCCGGGATCTGGTTGAGCAGCTCGGTGGCCAGGTCGCGCTGGCGCGCCAGGCGCCCGCCGGGGCACACCAGGTCCTTGATGCTTTGGTAACCACCCAGCGCGGTCTGGATCGCGAGCTGGCCCGGCGTGTTGGCGCACAGCCGCATCGAGGCCAGCATGTTCAGGCCCTCGATGTAGTCCTTGGCGTGCTTCTTGGGGCCCGAAACCACCATCCAGCCGGCGCGGTAGCCGCAGGAGCGGTAGTTCTTGGACAGGCCGTTGAAGGTCACGCACAGCACGTCTTCGGCCAGCGAGGCGATGGAGGTGTGCGTGGCGCCGTCGTAGAGCGTCTTGTCGTAGATCTCGTCGGCAAAGATGATCAGCTGGTGCTGGCGCGCGATCTCCACGATCTCGCGCAGCAGCTCCGGCGGGTACAGCGCGCCGGTGGGGTTGTTGGGGTTGATGACGACGATGCCGCGCGTGTTGGGCGTGATCTTCCGGCGGATGTCGTCGAGGTCGGGCGTCCAGTCGGCCTGCTCGTCGCAGACGTAGTGCACGGGGCGCCCGCCGGAGAGCGACACGGCCGCGGTCCACAGCGGGTAGTCGGGCGCGGGCACCAGGATCTCGTCGCCCGTGTCCAGCAGCGCGTTGAGCGCCATCACGATCAGCTCGGAGGCGCCGTTGCCCAGGTAGACGTCGTCCACCGTGACGCCGGAGATGTTCTTCTCCTGGGTGTAGTGCACCACCGCCTTGCGCGGCGCGAACAGGCCCTTGCTGTCGGTGTAGCCGGCCGTGGCGGGCAGGTTGCGGATCATGTCCTGCACGATCTCGTCGGGCGGGTCGAAGCCGAACACGGCCAGGTTGCCGATGTTGAGCTTGATGATCTTCTGGCCCTCTTCCTCCATCTGGCGGGCCTTTTCCAGCACCGGACCACGGATGTCGTAACAGACGTCGGCGAGCTTGCTGGACTTGGAAATCGGCTTCAAGGAGGGTCTCCGGCGAAAGACGCAGCGCGACGCGGCGCGCGAAAACTAGAATTATCCACGTGAAGTTCCAGCCCGATCGACTCGAAGGCGTCAATGCCATTTCGCGCCACGAGCCCCAGCGCTTGTGGGTCAACACCACCGAATGGGGGCACAGCGTGCTCGTCCCCGTGCGCGGCGACGTGCAGCCCTGGCCCGTGGAGCGCTTCGAGCAGCTGGCCGAGGAGCACTTCGCGCAGTTGCTGCAACTGCGTCCGGAGCTGGTGATTTTCGGATCCGGCGCGCGGCTGCGCTTCGTGCGCCCGGCGCTGCTGCGCCCGCTGATCCAGGCCGGCATCGGCGTGGAGACCATGGACACGGCGGCGGCGTGCCGTACCTACAACGTGCTAGCCAGCGAGGGGCGCGTCGTCGCCGCGGCGCTGCTGCTGGAGCGCGGCTGAGGCTTGAAATCTGGCGCGGCGCACACAGCTGCCAGGGCAGCGGCCGCGATCGCTCGCCTGCGGCCGCTCACGGCATGCGCCAACAAAGTGGGGGGTTTCGCCCGGGCCCATTTCCCCGCGGCGGAGTCTGTAACTTGCGGAGAGCTATAATAAACAGTTGCTCCGGCGCTGCCCGGCCCCATAGCGAGAAGAGAAACACTCCTCCATGACGCCTGCCCTGAACAAGCCCCTTCCTGAATTCGAAGCGCTCGCTACCAGCGGCATCAAATTCACGCCAGCCGCCTACGCGGGGCAGATCGTGGTCTTGTATTTCTACCCCAAGGACAATACCCCGGGTTGTACCACCGAGGCACTGCAGTTCCGCGATCAACACAAGGAATTCGTGAAGTCCGGCGCAGTCGTGTTCGGTGTGTCGCGCGACAACATGGTGTCGCACGACAAGTTCCGCCAGACGCTGGAACTGCCCTTCGATCTCATCGCCGACACCGAAGAAAAGCTCTGCCACATGTTCGGCGTGGTCAAGAACAAGATCATGTACGGCAAGAAGGTCAAGGGCATCGAGCGCAGCACCTTCCTGATCGACGCCAGCGGCGTGCTGCGTGCCGAATGGCGCGGCATCAAGGTCGCCGGCCACGTGGACGAAGTGCTCAAGGCTGTCAAGGCGCTCAAGACCACGGCCTGAGCCCTGGCCCCAAAGCTCAACGCACCATCTTGATGCACCGGCGCCACGCGCCGATGCACCCAGCCGGCTCCTAAAGCCGGCTTTTTTACGCCCGCATGACAACCCCAGCGTCCAGACTTCCCTCTCACGCATAGGCATGGGAGCTGCTAGAAAGGCGTCATGGCGCCGACGCCCAGTGGTTGCAGCAGCAGTAATCCCCATGTTGTGGGGGGTTATGATGGCTGCATGCCCCTGAGTCGTCAGCGCGCATCGAGCCGAAGCCGCACCGTCCTGCCGGACCGTGCGGCTTCGGCGTTTTCGGCCTCCGTAAACGCATCTTCCAGAGGACCTTCATGCCCCTTCCCAAGCCGCCTGCCCGCAAAGCCGCTCAGCTCACGCCCGCCGACTTCGAGTCGCAAGCCGCTCCCAAGGGCGGCAAACGCGGCTTGAAACGGGCCGCTGCCGCGGAAGCCGAGTCGGCGTTGCTGGACCTGCGCAACGACGCCGCCGAGGCCGCGGCACCGCCCCTCGAGGTCTCCACGCCTGCGACGGCCGCGCCCAGCGCGCAGCCCGCGTCGCCCAACACCCAGGCCACGCCGCGCCCGCGCAAGCCGCGCAGCACCGGCCCGGCCAAGCTCTTCGTGCTCGACACCAACGTGCTCATGCACGACCCGATGAGCCTGTTCCGCTTCGACGAGCACGACATCTACCTGCCGATGATCACGCTCGAGGAGCTCGACGGCCACAAGAAGGGCATGAGCGAGGTCTCGCGCAACGTGCGCCAGGTCAGCCGCGACCTCGACGCCCTGGCCGGCGGCCCCGACGCCGCCAAGCTCGACCCGGCCGCTGGCATCCCGCTGGCCAAGACCGGCCACAAGGAGGCGCTGGGCAAGCTCTTCTTCCAGACCCAGCTGCTGGAGACCCGGCTGCCCCAGGGCCTGCCCCAAGGCAAGGCCGACAACCAGATCCTGGGCGTGGTGCAGTCGTTGCGCGAACAACAGCCGCAGCGCGAGGTCGTGCTGGTGTCCAAGGACATCAACATGCGCATCAAGGCCCGCGCGCTGGGCCTGCAGGCCGAGGACTACTTCAACGACAAGACGCTCGACGACGTCGACCTGCTCTACACCGGCGTGCTGCCGCTGCCGGCGGACTTCTGGGACCGCCACGGCAAGACCATGGAGAGCTGGCAGCAGGGCGGCCACACCTTCTACCGCATCAGCGGCCCGATGGTGCCGGCGCTGCTGGTGAACCAGTTCGTGTACCTGGAGACGCCCGGCGCCGCGCCGCTGTACGCGCGCGTGACCGAGATCACCGGCAAGAGCGCCGTGCTCAAGACGCTCAAGGAGTACACGCACCAGAAGAACGCCGTCTGGGGCGTCACGGCGCGCAACCGCGAGCAGAACTTCGCGCTGAACCTGCTCATGGACCCGGAGTGCGACTTCCTCACCCTCACCGGCACGGCGGGCACCGGCAAGACGCTGATGACGCTGGCCGCGGGCCTGTCGCAGGTGCTCGATGACCGCCGCTACAGCGAGATCATCGTCACGCGCGTGACGGTGCCCGTGGGCGAGGACATCGGCTTCCTGCCCGGCACCGAGGAGGAGAAGATGGGCCCGTGGATGGGCGCGCTCGACGACAACCTGGAGGTGCTCGCGCGCAGCGACTCCAGCGCCGGCGAGTGGGGCCGCGCCGCCACCAACGAGCTGGTGCGCAGCAAGATCCGCATCAAGAGCCTGAACTTCATGCGAGGGCGCACCTTCCTCAACAAGTACGTGATCATCGACGAGGCCCAGAACCTCACGCCCAAGCAGATGAAGACGCTGATCACGCGCGCGGGCCCCGGCACCAAGATCGTCTGCCTGGGCAACCTGGCGCAGATCGACACGCCCTACCTCACCGAGGGCAGCTCCGGCCTGACCTACGCCGTGGACCGCTTCAAGGGCTGGCCGCACTCGGGCCACGTCATGCTCGCGCGCGGCGAGCGCTCGCGCCTGGCGGACTTCGCGTCGGAAGTGCTGTAAGACCTTCCGCCTCTCCCGCCCGAAGGGCTGCGCAAGCAGCCCTTTTTCGTTGCCGGGCCTCTCCCGCGCCGGGACTACAGTCCGGCCCCGATGAAGCTGCGTCTGAAAATCCTGCTGCTGGCCCTGCTGCCGCTGGCCGCCGCGCTGTGCGGCGTGGCCTGGGCGGTCGTGCACCAGCAGCGCGAGCTGCTGGAGCGCGAGCGCAGCGCCGTGCAGCGCACCTACATGGAGGCGCGCCGCGACGAGCTGCGCCACTACGTGGACCTGGCCGTGAGCAACGTGCGCCCGCTGTACGAGCGCACCGCCCACCAGGACGCCGCGCAGCGCCAGGCCGCCACCACGCAGGCGCTGGCGCTCATCGCGCAGCTGGACTACGGCACCGACGGCTACTTCTTCGTCTACGACCTGCAGGGCCGCGTGCTGATGCACTCGCGCCAGCCGGAGCTGGTGGGCCAGAACCTGTGGGAGCTGCGCGACCCCAAGGGCAACCCCACCATCCAGCGCCTGATCGCCCAGGCCCAGGCCGGCGGCGGCTACGTCGAGTACCTGTGGCGCCAGCCCTCCAACGAGCGCATGGCGCCCAAGCTGGGCTACGTGGTCGCGCTGCCGCAGTGGAACTGGATGCTCGGCACGGGGCTGTACCTGGACAGCATCCAGGCCACGCTGGCGCAGCTCGAAGCCGAGGCGCGCAGCAACGTCACCGGCACGCTGTGGCTGATCGGCGGCATCGCGCTGGCGGCACTGCTGCTCATCAGCGCCAGCGGCCTGGCCCTGAACCTGAGCGAGCAGCGCGCGGCCGAACACAAGCTGCGCGCGCTGGCGCACCAGGTGGTGCGGCTGCAGGAGGAGGAGCGCGCGCACCTGGCGCGCGAGCTGCACGACAGCCTGAGCCAGCACCTGGTGTCGATCAAGCTGCTGGTGGAGTCCGCCCAGCACGACACCCGCCCCGAGCTGCTGCGGCAGGCGTCGCAGCGCCTGGGCGACAGCCTCAACGAGGTGCGGCGCATCTCGCACCGGCTGCGCCCCGCCCTGCTGGACACGCTGGGCCTGCCGTCGGCGCTGGCGCACCTGGCGCAGGAGTTGCACGAGAGCGGCGCGATGCAGGCCGGCGCCAGCGTGGAAGGCACGCCGCACGCGCTGCCCGAGGTGGTCAACACGGTGCTGTTCCGCGTCGCGCAGGAGGCGCTGACCAACGCCGCCAAGCACGCCGCGGCGCAGCACCTGGCGCTGACGCTGGAGTTCCCCTCCGAGGGCGGCGTGGCCATGCGCGTGCTCGACGACGGCCGCGGCTTCGACACCGAGGCGGCGCAGGCCGACCCCGGCACCGGCATCGGCCTGCGCAACATGCGCGAGCGCCTGGCCTCCATCGGCGGCCGGCTGGACGTGCAGAGCCGCCCCGGCCACGGCACGCAAGTGGAAGCCGTGATCGACGCACCGCAGCTCGCGCGGCTCGCCCGCGACAATCCCGCGCCATGAGCACCTCGCCCCCGCTGCGCATCCTCCTCGTCGACGACCACCCGCTGGTGCGCGAGGGCCTGCGCGCACGGCTGCAGGCCGGCGGCGGCTGCGAGGTCACGGCCGAGGCCGGCAGCGCGGAGGCGGCGATGCAGGCGCTGCTGCGCGAGCAGCCCGACCTGGTGCTGATGGACGTGGGCCTCAAGGGCAGCGAGGCCAACGGCATCGAGCTGGCGGCGCGGATGATCGAGCGCTGCCCCGAGCTGCGCGTGCTGATGTTCAGCATGTACGACAACCCCGAGTACGTGCAGCGTGCGCTGCAGGCCGGCGCGCGCGGCTACGTGCTCAAGGACGCTGCGGCGGACGAGCTGCTGGCCGCCATCGAGGCGGTGCGCTCCGGCGGCACCTTCCTCAGCCCCGGCGTGACGCGGCGCCTGTTCCGCGCCCAGGCGCCCAAGCCGCTGCTCACCCCGCGCGAGAGCGAGATCCTCAGCGCCATGGCGCGCGGCGAGAGCAGCAAGCAGATCGCGCGGGCGCTGGACCTTTCGGTGCGCACGGTCGAGACGCATCGCCAGAACATCAAGCGCAAGCTGGAGCTCGACAGCCCGGCCGACCTCATGCGCTACGCGCTGGAGCACGCGCGCAACCCCTGAGCTCTAGGGGTTGACCCCTAGGTGGCGCCACGCAAGCGCCGCCGGTGCGGGGACGGATGTGCGGGGGTGCCGCGATGCGGACCATGACGCCCCTGTCCATCAACCCGTTGCGCGCGAATGCACTGGCCGTGCCCGACGCGCAGGAGGAGACCGTCCATGTCCTTTATCCGTCGCCACCTCGCCTGGGCGGGCGTGGCCCTGCTGGGCGCGTCCGCGCTGGCCGTCGTGGCCCTGTCGCGCGGCGAGGCCGTCAGCGCACTGTGGGTCGTCATCGCGGCCGTGTGCGTCTACCTCATCGGCTACCGCTACTACAGCCTGTTCCTCGCGCAACGGGTCCTGGGCCTGGACGCCACGCGCCAGACACCGGCCTGGAAATACAACGACGGCCTGGACTTCGTGCCCACCAACAAGCACGTGCTCTACGGCCACCACTTCGCCGCCATCGCGGGCGCGGGCCCGCTGGTGGGGCCGGTGCTGGCGGCGCAGATGGGCTATTTGCCCGGGCTGCTGTGGATCCTGGCCGGCGTGGTCTTCGCCGGGGCGGTGCAGGACTTGATCGTGCTGTTCATCTCCACGCGCCGCGACGGCCGCTCGCTGGGCGACCTGGTCAAGCAGGAGATGGGCACGGTGCCGGGGCTGATCGCGCTCTTCGGCGCCTTCATGATCATGATCATCATCCTGGCGGTGCTGGCGCTGATCGTGGTGAAGGCGCTGGCCGAGTCGCCCTGGGGCACCTTCACGGTGGCCGCCACCATCCCGGTGGCGCTGTTCATGGGCGTGTACCTGCGCTTCATCCGCCCGGGCCGCATCGGCGAGGTCTCCATCATCGGCTTCGTGCTGCTGATGGGCGCCATCCTCGGCGGCCAGTGGATCCACGAGAGCCCCGCCCTCGCGCCGCTGTTCACCTTCGACGGCAAGGCGCTGACGTGGATGCTGATCGGCTACGGCTTCGTGGCCGCCTCGATTCCCGTGTGGCTGCTGCTGGCGCCGCGCGACTACCTCAGCACCTTCCTGAAGATCGGCACCATCGTGGCGCTGGCGGTGGGCATCCTGATCGTGGCGCCCACGCTGCAGATGCCCAAGCTCACGCAGTTCGCCGCGGGCAACGGCCCGGTGTGGGCGGGCAGCCTGTTCCCCTTCCTGTTCATCACCATCGCCTGCGGCGCCGTCTCCGGCTTCCACTCCCTGATCTCCTCGGGCACCACGCCCAAGATGCTGGAGAACGAGACCCACGCCCGCTACATCGGCTACGGCGGCATGCTGGCCGAGAGCTTCGTGGCGGTGATGGCGCTGGTGGCGGCCTCGTGCATCGAGCCCGGCGTGTACTTCGCGATGAACAGCCCGGCCGCGATGGTGGGCAAGACGCCCGAGGCCGTGGCGGCGACGCTGTCCACCTGGGGCTTCGTGGTCACGCCCGAGATGCTGGTGCAGACCGCCAAGGACGTGGGCGAGAACACCATCCTGGCGCGCGCCGGCGGCGCGCCCACGCTGGCCGTGGGCATGGCGCACATCCTCCACCAGGTCGTGGGCGGCAAGGCGATGATGGCCTTCTGGTACCACTTCGCGATCCTGTTCGAGGCGCTGTTCATCCTCACCGCGGTGGACGCCGGCACCCGCGCCGGGCGCTTCATGCTGCAGGACCTGCTGGGCAGCTTCGTGCCCGCGCTCAAGCGCACCGAGTCGCTGCCCGCGAACCTGCTGGCCACGGGGCTGTGCGTGGCGGCCTGGGGCTACTTCCTGTACCAGGGCGTGGTCGATCCGCTGGGCGGCATCAACACGCTGTGGCCGCTGTTCGGCATCGCCAACCAGATGCTCGCGGCAGTGGCGCTGATGCTGGGCACGGTGGTGCTGTTCAAGATGAAGAAGGACCGCTACGCCTGGGTCACGATCCTGCCGACGGTGTGGCTGCTGCTGTGCACGCTCACGGCGGGCTGGCAGAAGATCTTCTCGGAGGACGTGCGCGTGGGCTTCCTGGCGCATGCGCGCAAGTACGCCGACGCGCTGGCGCAGGGCCAGGTGCTGGCGCCGGCCAAGAGCCTGGACGCCATGGAGCGCGTGATCTTCAACGACCGGCTCGATGCCGCGCTGTGCGCGCTGTTCATGTTCGTGGTGGCGAGCGTGCTGGTCTACGGCGTGCGCAGCGTGCTGGCCGCGCGCTCCAGCCGCCAGCCCACGGTGCGCGAGATGGCCTACGAGCGCCTGCCCGCCGACGCCAAGGCGGCCGCCCATGCCTGAGGCCAAGGCGCCGGACGCCCTGGCCCGCCTGGGCCAGGCCGGCCGCTACTTCGCGCAGGGCCTGCGGCTGATGGTGGGGCTGCCGGACTACGGCGGCTACCTGGAGCACATGCAGCGCACCCACCCGGACCAGGAGCCCATGAGCTACGAGGCCTTCTTCCGCGAGCGGCAGCAGGCGCGCTATGCGTCGCGGGCGGGGAAGTGCTGCTGAGCAGCGATTGAAGTTGCAATCGCAACCGCATACGAAAAAAGGGCCGCTTTCGCGGCCCTTTCCCCTCCTCCTCCTGACGCCCTCTTGTTACTTGACGGTCACCAGGTCGCTGATCTGGCGCAGCGCCGCCGGGTCTTCCATCGTGGTCAGGTCGCCCGGATCGCGCTGCTCGCACACGGCCTGGATGGCGCGGCGCAAAAGCTTCCCGGAGCGGGTCTTGGGCAGCACGCTCACGAAGCGCACGCGCGCCGGACGCGCCACGGCGCCGAGCTGGGCGTCCACCGTCTTCATGATCTCGCCTTCGAGCTGCGCCAGCCTGGCCTCGTCGCCCAGCGCCGTGGCGTCGCGCAGCACCGCGAAGGCCATGGCGACCTGGCCCTTGAGCTGGTCGGCCACGCCCACCACCGCCACTTCGGCCACGGCCGCGTGGCTGCAGATGCTCTCCTCGATCTCGCGCGTGCCCAGGCGGTGGCCGGCAACGTTGATCACGTCGTCGGTGCGGCCCAGGATGAAGTAGTAGCCGTCCTTGTCGCGGATGCCCCAGTCGAAGGTGCTGTACAGCCAGCGCTCGGGCTTGCCGTCCAGCGCGGGCACCTTCTGCCAGTAGGTCTTGACGAAGCGGTCGTCGTCGCCCCACACCGTCTGCAGGCAGCCCGGGGGCAGCGGGCCCTCGACCACCACCACGCCTTTCTGGTCGGCGCCGGCAAGCTCCTCGCCCGTCTGCTGGTCGATCAGCTTGACGTCGTAGCCGTAGGTGGGCACGCCGGGGCTGCCGAACTTGCTGGGCTGCTTCTCCACGCCGTTGGCGATGGACAGGATCGGCCAGCCGGTCTCGGTCTGCCAGTAGTTGTCGATGATCGGGCAGCCCAGGCCGTCGCTGATCCAGCGCGCGGTCGGCTCGTCCAGCGGCTCGCCGGCCAGGAACAGCGCCTTCAGCGAGGACAGGTCGTACTTCTTGAGCAGCGCCGGGTCGTGCTTCTTGAGCACGCGCACCGCGGTCGGGGCGCTGAACATGACGGTGGCCTTGTACTTCTCGACCAGGCTCCACCACACGCCGGCGTCCGGCGTGGTCGGCAGGCCCTCGTACAGGATGGTGGTCATGCCGCCGATCAGCGGCCCATACACGATGTAGCTGTGGCCCACCACCCAGCCGATGTCGCTGGTGCACAGGAAGGTCTCGCCCGGCTGGCCCATGAAGATGTGCGGGATGCTCGCCGCCAGCGCCACGGTGTAGCCGCCGGTGTCGCGCTGCACGCCCTTGGGCTTGCCGGTGGTGCCGCTGGTGTAGAGCGTGTAGCTCGGGTGCGTGGCGTCGACCCAGGTCACGGGCACCTGCGTGTCCAGCACCTGCTCGCGCGCGGCGGCGTAGTCCACGTCGCGGCCTTCGGTGCGCTCCATCGGCGCCAGGCCGCGGTCCACCAGCAGCACCTTGGCCGGCTTGTGGCTGGACAGGCGCAGCGCCTCGTCCAGCAGCGGCTTGTACGGGATGACCTTGCCGCCGCGCGAGCCGCCGTCGGCGCTGACCACCACCGTCGGGCTCGAGTCCTCGATGCGGCTGGCCAGGCTGTGGCTGGCGAAGCCGCCGAACACCACCGAGTGGATCGCGCCCAGCCGCACCGCGGCCAGCATCGCGAACACCGCCTCCGGGATCATCGGCATGTACAGCAGCACCCGGTCGCCCTGCTTGACGCCCAGCGACTGCAGCACCGCCGCCATGCGCTGCACCTCGGCATGCAGCTCGCGGAAGCTGTACGCCTGCTCCTTGCCCACCTCGGTGGACACCCACACCAGCGCGTTCTGGTCCGGACGGTCCTTGAGATGGCGGTCCACCGCGTTGTGGCACAGGTTGGTCTCACCGCCCGGGAACCAGCGCACGAAGGGCGCACGGCTGTAGTCGCAGACTTGATCGAAGGGCTTGTTCCACTCGATCAGCTTGGCCTGCTCGGCCCAGAAGTCCTCGCGCTGCTGGATCGAGCGCTGGTGAAAGTCCGCATAGGTCATGCTGTGGCTCCTCTTTGGATGCGAAATAATGAATTCAAAATCTGGCGTGACGGCAGTGCCCGGCGCTGCCTCGCGCGCTCTCAGTCTTCAGTTCAACCGTTCAACGCTCAACCGTCGATGCGTACCACGATGCGGCCGCGCACCCGACCTTCCATCAGCGCGCGGGCGCCGTCCTGGGCCTGCGACAGCGGCAGCTCCTCGGTGATGCGCTCCAGCAGCGTGGTGTCCAGGGCCTCGAACACGCGCTGCCAGGCCGCCTCGCGCTGCGGGCGCGTCGCCCACACGCTGTCGACGCCGGCGAGCGTGACCCCGCGCAGGATGAAGGGCATCACCGTGCCCGGCAGGTCGCCGCCCTGCGCCAGCCCGCAGGCTGCCACGGTGCCGTGCCGCTTCGTTTGCGCCAGCGCATTGATGAGCGTGTGGCTGCCCAGCGCGTCCACCACGCCGTCCCAGCGCTCCTTCTGCAGCGGCTTGCCCGGGGCGGCCAGCGTGGCGCGGTCCAGCACCTCGGCCGCGCCCAGCTCGCGCAGGTAGTCGGCTTCCGCCGGCTTGCCCGTGAGCGCCGTGACGCGGTGACCGGCGCGCGCCAGCAGCGCCAGCGCGATGCTGCCCACGCCGCCGGTGGCGCCCGTCACCAGCACCTCGCTGCCAGGCTTGAGGCCGTGTTGCTCCAGCGCCAGCACCGCCAGCGCCGCCGTGAAGCCGGCCGTGCCCACCGCCATGGCGTGGCGGGCGCTGAAGCCCTCGGGCAGCTTGACCAGCCCGTCGGGCGGCAGCACCGCCTGCTGCGCCAGGCAGCCCCAGCGCAGCTCGCCCACGTCGGCGCCGGTGCTCAGCACGCGGTCGCCGGGCTTGAAGTCCGGATGCCGGCTCGCCAGCACCGTACCCGCGCCGTCGATGCCCGGCACTATCGGGAAGCTGCGCACCACGGGCGCGCGATTAGTGATGGCCAGGCCGTCCTTGAAGTTCAGCGTCGAGTACTCGACGCCCACCAGCACCTCGCCGTCGCCCGGTTCGAGCGCGGGCAGCTCGCGCACCTGGGCGCTGAAACCGCTCTCGTCCTTCTGCAGGTACAGGGCCTTGAACAACATGGGGTGCGTCTCCTGATGGCGACCGGTGGCCGGCGGCTCATGTTCTGAGGGTGGGATTGCATGCCGAAGCCCTGACGGCATGCTGACGCACCGCAAGGTGGGAAAAGGAAGCAGGAAAAGCGAAAAAATCCATCCCCCGAGCGTGGTAACCTCCGCGCCCGTGAAGAAAGCCCTGCCATCCCTGCTGCTGTCTTGTTGCCTTCTCGCCACAGTCGGTGTGAAGGCGGCCCCGCCGGCCGACAGCCCGGCCCCGGTCGCGCCTGCGGATGGCGTCACGCAACTGCTGATCGACCGCGGCCTGCTGCCTGCCAAGGCCATGCCGCTGATGCAGAACATGCGGGACCGGGCTTCGGACCTGGTGCTTTCCGCCTTCGACTTCCTGGGCGTGCCCTACCGCCGCGGCGGCAACACGGCCGAGACGGGTTTCGACTGCAGCGGCTTCACGCGCCACGTGTTCGAACAGACGCTGGGCCTGGTGCTGCCGCGCCGCGCCGACGAGCAGGCCAAGGCCGACGGCCTGGAGAACGTGGGCCGCGAGGAGCTCAAGCCGGGCGACCTGGTGTTCTTCAACACGCTGCGCCGCACCTTCTCGCACGTGGGCATCTACGTCGGCGACGGCAAGTTCATCCACGCGCCGCGCACCGGCCAGGTGGTGCGCGTGGAGGACATGCGCGAGGCCTACTGGGCGCGCCGCTTCACGGGCGCGCGCCGCGTGCCCGGCGCCGACGGCACGCAGATGCTGCGCGGCGTGAACGCCCAGCCCAGCCCCTGAGACGCCGCGCGGCGCCGGCCGGCGCCCGGGTGACGCAAACCCAACCTGCTTCAAATCCCTGCTTCGGAGGGAACGGCACAATCGGGGGATGGCCGAACGAGCGATTCCCATTGCCGACCTGCGCTACGCCGCGGCGACGCCTCGCATTCCCGAGCAGCTCACGCCCCCCAGCGGGCTGCTGTCCGACCGCCTCGGCCGGCCGCTGCACGATTTGCGCATCTCCGTCACGGACCGCTGCAACTTCCGCTGCAGCTACTGCATGCCCAAGGAGATCTTCACCAACGACTACGGCTTCCTGCCGCAGTCGTCGCTGCTGAGCTTCGAGGAGATCACGCGGCTGGCGCGCCTCTTCGCCGCGCACGGCGTGCACAAGCTCCGCCTCACCGGCGGCGAGCCGCTGCTGCGCAAGAACGTCGAGACCCTGATCGGCATGCTCTCCGAGCTGCGCACGCCCGACGGGCAGCCGCTGGACCTCACGCTCACCACCAACGCCACGCTGCTGGCGCGCAAGGCGCAGGCGCTGAAGGACGCGGGCCTGAAGCGCGTGACGGTGAGCCTGGACGCGCTGGACGACGCCGTGTTCCGCCGCATGAACGACGTGGACTTCCCCGTCGCCGAGGTGCTGGCTGGCATCGAGGAGGCGCGCCGGGTGGGGCTGGGGCCGATCAAGGTGAACATGGTCGTCAAGCGCGGCACCAACGACCACGAGATCGTGCCCATGGCGCGCTGGTTCCGGGAGCACTACGACGGGCAGGTGATCCTGCGCTTCATCGAGTTCATGGACGTCGGCAGCTCCAACGGCTGGCGCATGAACGACGTGCTGCCTTCGGCACAGGTGCGCGAGCGCATCCACGAGGTGTTCCCGCTGGAGCCGCTGGAGCCCAACGCCACGGGCGAGACGGCCGAGCGCTGGCGCTACGTGGACGGCGCGGGCGAGATCGGGCTGATCTCCAGCGTGACGCAGGCCTTCTGCGGCGACTGCAACCGCGCGCGGCTCTCGACCGAAGGCCGCCTCTATTTGTGCCTGTTCGCCTCGCAGGGGCAGGACCTGCGCGCGCTGCTGCGCGGCGGCGCCAGCGACGCGGAGATTGCCGGCGCCATCGGGCTGATCTGGCAGGAGCGCGAGGACCGCTACTCCGAGCTGCGCGGCGCGCAGGCGGCCGACCAGGGCAGCGGCCGGCGCCGCGTCGAGATGCACTACATCGGAGGCTGAACATGGGATTGATACCCGCCGGCGGTTCCTGCCGGCGCTGGCTGGCCGCCACTTCGGCCGCCGCGCTGCTGCTGCCCTGGCTGCTGGGCGAGCTGGCCAAGCAGTTCGTGCAGCCGGGCCTGTCCAACGACCCCGAGCGGCAGGCGCTGCTCATCGACTACATCGTCATCGGCGCGCTGGTGTTCGGGCTGACCATGGTGCTGACGGTGGCCATCGGCTGCTGGGTGCGCAAGGTGATGCAGGGCCCGGAGCGCCGCGCCGACGACTACCCGCTGCCCATTCGCGAAGACGAGCGCAATTCATGATCGACCCTCAGGACATCACCGGCCTGGTCCTGGCCGGCGGACGCGGCAGCCGCATGGGCGGCGTGGACAAGGGGCTGCAGACGCTGCAGGGCGTGCCGCTGGCGCTGCACGCGCTGCTGCGGCTGCAGCCGCAGGTGGGCGCGATGCTGATCAACGCCAACCGCAACCTCGCCGCCTATGAAAGCTTCGGCGTGCCGGTGTGGCCGGACGCCCTGCCCGATTTCCCGGGGCCGCTGGCCGGCTTCCTGGCCGGGCTGGAGCACTGCGAGACGGAATGGCTGGTCACGGTGCCCTGCGACACGCCGCGCTTTCCGGAGGACCTGGTGAAGCGCCTGGCCGACGCGGCCGAGGCGGCCGGCGCCGAGATCGCCATGCCCGTCACCGAGGAGGACGGCGAGCCGCAGGTGCAGCCGGTGTTCTGCCTGATGAAGGCCTCGCTGCTGGAGAGCCTGGTGCGCTTCACCGGCGAGGGCGGCCGCAAGATCGACCGCTGGGCCGCGCAGCACCGCCGCGTGGACGTGCCCTTCGCCGACGCCGCCGCCTTCTTCAACGCCAACACGCTGGCCGAGCTGCGCCAGCTCGATGCCTGAGCGCCCTGCCACCCACTTCAGTTTTGTTTTTCCGTTCGGGCTGAGCCCTTCGACAAGCTCAGGACAGGCTGTGTCGAAACCCCAAATTTTCCGTTCGGGCTGAGCCTGTCGAAGCCCCGCGGCCCGGCCGGGCTGCAGCCCTTCGACGAACTCAGGGCGAACGGACCAAGCCAGAAGAACTCATGACCCACACCGCCCTCGCCGACATCGCTTCCTGCCTCAGCGGCTACGACCCCAACGCGCTGCCCGTGGCGCAGGCGCAGGAGTTCATCAGCCGCATGGTTCCGCGCGTGCAGGCGGTGGAGAGCCTGGCGATCCGCTCCGCGCTGGGCCGGGTGCTGGCGCGGGACGTGGTGTCTCCCATCGACGTGCCGGCGCACGACAACTCGGCCATGGACGGTTTCGCCCTGCGCAGCGCCGACATGGCGGCCGAGGGCGACACGCTGCTGATGGTGGCCGGCACCGGCCTGGCCGGCGCGCAGTTCGAGGGCGACGTGCCCGCCGGCCACTGCGTGCGCATCATGACCGGCGCCGTGATGCCGGCCGGGCTGGACACGGTGGTGCCGCAGGAGTTCACGAAGCTGGTGGACGGCCAGGTGCTGCTGCCGGCCGGCGTGGTGCGCGCGGGCGACAACCGCCGTCTGGCGGGCGAGGATCTGAAGCGCGGCGAGCCCGCGCTGCGTGCCGGCCGCGTGCTGCGCCCGGCGGACCTGGGGCTGCTGGCCTCGCTGGGCCAGGCCGAGGTGCCAGTGCGGCGGCGGCTGCGCGTGGCCTTCTTCTCCACCGGCGACGAGCTGCGCTCCATCGGCGAGCCGCTGGACGCCGGCTGCGTGTACGACAGCAACCGCTACACGATCTGGGCGATGCTGCAGCGCCTGGGCGTGGAGGCGATCGACATGGGCGTGGTGCGCGACGACCCGGCCGCGCTGGAGACCGCCTTCCGCGAGGCGGCGGCCTGTGCCGACGCGGTGATCACCTCCGGCGGCGTGAGCGTGGGCGAGGCGGACCACACCAAGGCGGTGATGAAGACGCTGGGCGAGGTGCTGTTCTGGAAGATCGCGATGCGCCCGGGGCGGCCGATGGCGATCGGGCGCATCGGCGAGCCGGGGCGCGAGGCGGTGCTGTTCGGGCTGCCGGGCAACCCGGTGGCGGTGATGGTGACTTTCTATGCCTTCGTGCGCGAGGCGCTGCTGGCGATGTCGGGTGCCACGGCGGGGCCGCTGCCGCTGATCCGCGCCGCCAGCGCCACGCCGATCCGCAAGAAGGCCGGGCGCACCGAGTACCAGCGCGGCATCGTGGAGCGCGGCACCGACGGCCAGTGGAGCGTGCGCATCACCGGCAGCCAGGGCTCGGGCGTGCTGCGCAGCATGAGCGAGGCCAACGGGCTGATCGTGCTGGGGCACGAGCAGGGCAACGTGGCCGCGGGCGAGTTGGTCGATGTGCTGCCCTTCGAGGGCCTGATCTGAGCCCTGCCCCGCGGGCCGCTTGATTCCGAATTTCATCCCGTCCGTCAGCCAGGCCTGGTGGCTGCTGGCCGCGGTCATCGTGCTGGAGATTGCCGGCACGGTGTGCCTGCGCCTGAGCAAGGGCCTGACGCGCTGGCAGCCCTTGCTGCTGATCGTCGTCTTCTACGTGCTGTCCTTCGGCATCAACAGTTTCGTGGTGCGCACGCTGGGGCTGAGCGTGGTTTATGCCGTGTGGTCCGGCGTGGGGACCGTCGCCACCGCGGCGATTGGGTTCTGGTGGTTCAAGGAGCCGGTGACCGCGTTGAAACTCGCCAGCATTGGGTTGATTGTGGTGGGGGTAGTGGGATTGCATGCGGGCGCGCGCAGTTGAGCATGAAATCGCGAATATCGTGACTTATTCACGCTGTCGTCATGTAAATATGCTTGAAACGGAAGACTACAGAGGCACCTCAACATGCACACCCCACAGCCTGCATACACAAAACATTATTGGACCACGATGTAGGCAGGGTATTCCCCGTCCCATCACACAAGACAACAAGGCAACACACACCACCAGCTCATTCAAACATTAAAAAATATGTCCCTACCCACCGCCGTCTTTTTAGACACCAGTATCCTGGCAGGACAGCAGTATAATTTTGCCTCAACCGCATTATCTACTTTTATACCCCTTGCCAAGAGACACTCACTGAAGCTTCTTCTACCCGCACCTACGGAAAGTGAAGTCGTGAGACAAATACGGGAACGATCTCAAGAAGCACTGAAAGCATTGGAGGATGCACGTAGAAAAGCTCCGTTTCTGGCAAAATGGAAACACTTCCCTCCCAAAATGACGAGCCACACAATGGATTGGGAAGTTATGCGGATTGCTACTACTGAATGGCGCGATTTTTTAAGAAATTTTAACCTTATAAAACTTGACTATAGTACAGTTAATTTGACACAGGTCATGCAATGGTACGACAGCATCACGCCACCCTTTCGCGAAGGCAAAAAAAGGAAAGAGTTTCCTGATGCTTTCGCGATCGCCATTATTGAAGAATATGCACGCAAAACAGGCACCTCAATTGCTGTAGTTTCCGAAGATAGCGACATGAAGTTAGCGTGTGATCGCTTTGCGCCACTGCTTTATTTCAAATCACTACCAACACTCACAGAGCTATTACTTAGCGACGACAACAAACTCAACAACATTCGCGAATCCATCAAGGAAAATATCGATTCAGTTGAAGAAAGATGCGCCGAGATAGCCGCCGACATTTACTACTACCACTCAAACGAAGACTATGACGTCAAACGCACAAAAATACATGGATTCACAATTGAAGACATGAATATCGTTGCTATCGGAGCCGGGGAATGCACCATTACTTTCGATGGCACGCTTGAAGCTGAACATCTTTTGAATTGGAAAGAATGGGATCGTCATCATGAAGAATACTACTTAGAAGATGAATGGATTTTAGAAACCTGTTCTTTGAGTGGAACCGCCAAAGTAACACTTGACTCAAAGACAAACGTCGTTAATGAAATTACCTTCTTTGAACTTGACACGGCCGACATTGCAGTAATAGGAAGCCCTAGGCACAGATGGTGAGGCTCCCAGGATTGATTTTGCCTTTCGCCTCCATAACACTCTCATCAACTCAAGAGACGGCTCCCCAATTTGGCAAAAGGTAAGATCCAAGCCGAGCCCCCTGACCCCAGCCCTCCGCAAAACCAAAGAAAAAGCCCAACCGATGTACATTCAAGCCAGTTTAGTTGAAAAGCACTTCCGCGAAACCGAAGAGTTGCTTCGAAATATCCATAAAGACGATATAGCAAAATGGCTTCTTACTGTTGGATATTATCCGGAGAGCAATATTCTACCCCCGACGTTCATCTCAAATGATTTATCATTGCAATCGACACCCTACAACAAAGATGTAAAAGACTTAGCTCGCCGCAAGCTTAACGCAATCTCCTATCCCAAATCCCTGTTATCATCGCGCACCTTTGCAATACAACACCCCTGGAATTATCATGATATTGTATTTTATCTAGGACTTACGCAAAAGTTTGATAGAAAATCATAGAAATCCCATGAATTAATTTCAACTTGAACTTCTTGAAAGCATAGATCATAGTTTTGTCTTTCACTAGGCGGCGACATGAATCCATCCCGCGTGGACTACTGTCAGTTCCTGTTATCGAGTCAGGTCAACTTCACCTTGACGCACTATGCCGAGCATCATGCC
>NZ_AUMO01000067.1 GCF_000430725.1 Azohydromonas australica DSM 1124 | reverse complement strand
GCCAGCGCGAAGCTCACGGCCGTGACCAGCATCGCGCACAGGTTGTAGAAGGCGACCTTGGCCTGCTCCTGGATGGCCAGCGGCGCGGTGATGAGGCGCGGCACCCAGTGGTACAGCACGCCCTCGATGGCCCGGGCGGGCTCGGGATAGGTCAGCGCCCCGTCGCGCAGGATGCGCTTGATGGTCGAGGCCTGGTCCGAAGTGCCGACCATGGCATTGGGCAGCTCCGGCGCTAGCGACGCCGGTCGGCCGCGGCCGAAGAAGAAGCGCAGCCGCTTGGCCCCGGTCGCGGCGGTGACGACGCTGGCGAACAGCAGCCCCAGGCCGACGGCCACGGCGATGGGGTCCAGCGACTGGCGGTGCTCGAACAGCGTGAAGAGGGCCGCCGCGCCCATGAGCGCCGCGCACGCGAACAGCAGCTTGTTCTGCACCCGATACGGGTTAGGCAGCTCCAGGGTGGCGTTGGCGCTGCTGTAGTCGTAGCTCATGGGTGGCCCGGCGCGCTGGCAGGGAAGAGACGAACGATTGTGTTGGCGCCGCGGCGGCCAAGGGTGCTCAGGTTGTTAGGGCAGGGCGCCGGCCGCCAGCCTCCGTGTGCCACGCCGGTGGTGAAGGCTGACGATGTGCCAAGGCCTGATGGCTGGCCTACAACTTCGTGCTTGATGGGGCTGAGCTGCGTCTGGGCGCCGGACAGCTACACGGAAGGAGCAGGTCGTGATCGAAGGACTCGTTGCAGGGAGGGTGTACGGCCGCACCGAGCAGCGCACGAGCAACAGTACCGGCAAGGTCTTCACCGTGGCCAAGGTCCGCGCCGCCACCAGCGGCGGCGAGACGCTTTTCGTCAACGTGCTGGCCTTCGACGCCACCGCCCAGGCAGCGCTGCTGGCGCTGTCGGAGGGCGACGCGGTGTCGCTGGCAGGCACGCTGACGCCCAAGGTATGGATCGACCGTGAGAATCAGCCTCGGCCGGCGTTGGACCTGATCGCGAGCCAGGTTCTCACGGCGTATCAGGCGAAACGCAAGCGCGAGGCGGTGACCGGTGCGGAGCCGCCGCTGCGCCAGGCTAGGGTAGCGACGCAGCAAGAGGACTATCGCTCGCCGGCATCAGCACCGGCAGCGCCGCCTGCAGCCACGGCGGCAACCGATGCCGATGGCTGGCCGGCCTCGGACGCACCCTGGAACGATGAGACGCTATGACCGGCGAACGCGACCTGAGAAAGCTGCTGCGGCACATGACGCCGCAGCTGCAGCCCGGCACCTTCGTGTTCTCCACCTTTCCGGACAACGACTTGCCTGCCGACTTGGCGCCCATCGCCACGTTCCGTGAGGCCGAGGGACTCAGCGCGATCCTTGCGCTGGATGAGGCCCGGCGCGCAGGCGTGCCCTACCAGTTCGAGTCGGGCCTGATCACGCTCACGATTCACTCCTCGCTGGACGCCGCGGAATTCCTAGCGGCCGTCTCGGCGGTACTGGCCGATGCCGGCATCCTATGCAAAGCTGTATCGGCTTGCCACCACGTCCACTTCTTCATGCCGCGGGAAAGGGCGCAACGGCCATTGATCTCTGCTCGCGGTGGCTGCAGTGCTGGCGTAGATTCATGGTCGGGAAAAGGCACTGTCAAACTGAAAGCGCCTCGCGTACATCGGCGGGGCGAACAACAGCACCAGCCAGAGAAGAGGCTCCCCCAGAAATCCGTTCCGTGCCCGTTGCAGGTATTTGACCCGCCATCGCGAATACCCGCTTCGCAGCGAAAGCGGCCGTCCAACCAAGGCTTACAAACGCGGCAGCCGGCCGCCAACGGCTTCTCGCTAAAACAGCGCGACAGAAGATCGGTCAAGAGTGCGAGTGGCCCTTCAATGGATTTGCCCTGGGATCCAGCATCGTGCCCACCGCTCTCCATAGATGAGCCACCCTCGCCGCCGCTTCGTGTCAGAGCGGCCAATAAATGTTCTCTAGCAAAAATCAGTAACGGGCGGAATGCGCCACTTGCAGTTACCCTCAGATCACGGAGTTCAGGCTCGACGAAATAGTATCCAAGCACTCAGACGCGTTTCTAGGTAGCATGATCATGAATACTGAGGTAGAATCAATTCTTATATGAACGCCAAACAGGCGCCAAAAGCGATCGGAAGGCAATTTTGTGGAAGTTGCGAGCAGCAGTGTAGAGCACATTAGTAGAGAGGCGGGAGACACGCAAAAAGGAATACGCTTTCAAAAGCTAAGAGCGGCAATTCGTTTTCTTGAGCGCGTCGAGAAAAACATATCAGGACGCGTATTCTGCGCGGTTGAGTTTCTAGAAGATTCCATGATTATCGATAGTGCAGGTGAAGCTATGCTTGCCGGCGAAGAAAATAAACAGTACACCAAGCCGTTAAGCTTTAATTCTCCTGCAATCAAGAATACCGTTGTCGCTTTTTTGGATCTTGTTGTTGCATTCCAAGAGTCAGATGAATTAAAGCTGGGTGTTTATGCTTCAGCCAGCCTTGCTGGGGAAAGAGTATCAGCAGAAGCAAGAGTTAAGGCTGGACTTTCGGATGAAATTAAGTCCTACCAGATACTAAAAAAATTGTCATCGAAATCTTCGCTCGATAACGAAGAAATTCTTGTTGCGAGACAACTTGTGCTTGACGAGTATCAAAAACAGTATGCCGAGCGTAGCGGCTTAGGTTTTTATGGGGTAGTTTCGCAGTGGGATGCCGAAAAATTCTTCAAATTCTTAGAAAGCATCGAGTGGTCTGTCCATGTTGAAGACAATTTCACCCTGGAACAAAAAGCTCTCGAACTGGTAAAAACATGCAGATTCTTCAATCATCGACACGAAGGATTGGAAAAGTTCATCCTTACTCGACTGCTTGATGAACTAGAGAAAAGATCCCACTCAACCAGTCCTGCGAATCGTCTTGTTTCGACGGCCGACTTGCAACTTATGTTTATGGAAATTCTTACTGAAGAGCGCCTTGTGACAATGGTGGACGATAAGCAACCAGACCCTGCCGCAGATAACTGGGAAGGTATAACAGTTAGTGATTTTCGAAATCTAACAGAGAAAATACTCTCGATCTCACCCAATTATCCTCAAAAATCTCTGCAAAGGTTGGCACGCCGATGCTCCCTCGCAAGAACAGAAGCAGGAGTCTTTGATCGACAATATGTCTCCTTAAGGCGCCGTATCTATGACGTCTGCGAACAATATTTAGAAGATCGCGCGAAACCAGGTCAGACCATGAACGGCGAGGAGGTTGACGCGATCATAAATGATTTGGCGAAAGAATCGCATGAATGCATTCAAACGCTGTCGCAATCTTACAAATATAATATAAAGGATCGCGAAACAATTAAGGGTGCTGTTTTGACACTTTTCGATGAGTGCTTTATTGCATTTGATGATTATGATGCGAAAAAGTAATAATAGGCGTCTCAACTTCATATCTGGCGAAGATTTTTACTTTCTTGCCTACTCAATATTGTTGGCTCTCCATCTTTTGGGCGGCACCGCACGAAGGATAAGGGATCACAGGAAGATATCTTTTCTTGTCCAATTTTTGGCAGACGATCGACTGATTGGTATAATCGAGCGCACAGCAGAGAAAGGGGTTGGCAATCCTGTTGACAGAGAACTGCTATTCTCTAGCTACACCAAAGCGGAACTGCAGAAGAGAGAAGTGTTTAAAATATTATTTGCACTTGAAAAACGGGGCTTCGTAGGTCTTGAACGGACGGACATGGCTGAAGTTGTCGACGTCACCTTGATTCGTGACAATCTGCCGAAGGGTTTTCTGGAGAGCGAGTCGTTCGCCAAGGAAAAGAGCAATGCAGCCAAGCTTAAAAAGCTGTTACCAAGGCTTGCCAGTTCAAGTTTCGAAGCGCTGATTAATCGCTTGTATCGTGAGCGAGGTGTAAAAGCATGGGTTTCCTGAAAATAATGAAGATGGAGTACTTGGGAGACAAGTACTATTTTGAATCCCCATCTTTAAACCAGAATATCTGCATTATTGAGGGCCCTAATGGCTCTGGAAAATCAACGTTTTTCAATTTAATATATTTTTGCTTAGGAGGCAAAGTTGCCGAGTTTGATCCTGAATCCAATGAGGTTCATGATGAGGTGATGAGTGACACCAACAATATGGCGAGACTCATTATCCAAATAGATGGGCGTCTGTACACCTTAACGCGAAAGATTCGCGAGAATTTGATAACAGTTTTCGAGGGACGAACCTCTGCCGATGGGATTGAGACAGAAGTCAGTGCTTTTACTCTGCCTGTTTATCGAAAAGAATCAGGGCAGCGCGCTTTCTCGGATTGGATGCTCGAAGAATTAGGCATTCCAGTTGTAGAGATATTCCAGGGCGGCAGGAGCTTTAAGCTTAACTTCACAGACCTTTCTCGTCTGTTCTATCATAATCAAAGTCCGGATCCGCATGGGATCTATAAACCGGCAGATAACGTAAATTTTATCACCGACTCTCTTGAGATTCGACGTGCCATCTTTCAGATACTGGTAGGTAAGACGCTGCTTGCTCTCTATGACGCAATCAGCCAAATGAAGATTGCTGACAAAGAGCAACAGGCGGCGCGCTCAGTGCACCAAGAATATCAGGATATTGTTTCCGAACTTCTTAAAGCAAGCGGGGTCCAAGGAGTTCAGAATGTAAAATCGCTACGTGCACAAATCGAACTATTAGAGGCACAACTCAGCAAGTTGCTTGATACAAGAAGCGGCTTTACGAAGGGGCGCGTTGGGGAATCCGCGGCCAGAAAAATGCTGGATATACAGCTCCGTGACCTGCACGAATTGGAGATCGCTGGACGGAGTATTGAAAAACAAATTGCGGAAGTCAGCGAGGAAGCCGGCCGCATGATTGATTTGGAGCGCATGCTCAAAGATGACATAGAAAGAATTAATAAGGTCATATATACGCATGGACAATTGGCGCTTTTTTCTAGCGATACATGCCCTTTCTGTCTCAACACCGTCAATCGAGCAAAGTATAAGTGCGTATGTGGACATGACGTGGATGAACATGATTATCAGCGCTTTTTCTATAGTTCTGCGGAATATCTAGATATACTGAGATCCAAGTCCAAGGCGCTGGAAACGCTAGCTTTGGCCGTAATAGATATCAGGGATGAGAAAAAGAGCTTAACTGCTGAACGCGAAAGATTGGAGCAGTTGGTGGCAGATCGGCGCAAGCAATTGGAGGGCAGCATTGGTAACGGCGAAGTGGTTAGTGCAGCAGTGGATCAAGTTGACGAGAAAATACTCGAGTCCAGAACTACAATTAGTCGACTGCAAGAAGCCCTTCGTCTAGAGGAGAAGCTTGCAACTCTACAAGAGAGGCTAGATTCAAAAAAGCGACAATATGAGATTGCGAAAGCAGAAGTTAATCGCTTGGATGCTGCATCAAAAGTTGAACTGCAAGGTCAACTTACTGCCTTCAATGCCGTCTACAATGACATGATGACGTCGGTTCTTGCTGACTGCCGCACTGCGCAAATAGACTCTGAAACGTACCTGCCTGTCATAAATAATGGGGTGTATCGAGAGGCAAGCGCCACCGTTCCAAAGCGGTTTCTTTATTATTTAACGCTCCTGCAGTTATCCTTGCAGAGTGACATACCGTTTCCAAGGCTACTTTTGGTAGATACGCCTGAGACGGCGGGCATAGATCTACCAAATTTAGTGAAAATGCTTCGCTTAGTAGAGGCGCTAGAAAACCCGAAGAATAAAGAATATCAGTTTATTATGTCTACTGGTGTTGGAAAGTTTCCGGCGGAGTTTGAATCCTTCGTTGTATTGAGATTGAGTGACGATGCAAAACTGCTCCACCGGAGAAGCGCGTCATCATAAGATTTGCTCAACTGCGTATTTGTGCGGCTGCCTGCTATAATCTTTCGTCAGATCACTGGTTTACAGTATACTTCTTGGTTCAAGAGAAAGTTGCTTAGAATGTTTCCAGTATCTGCGAGTCTGATAGCGAGCCGCACAAGTGTTTATTGCGCTTTCTGAATACAGGTAATGTGCCGCAGAGTGGTCGTAGACGTAAGCGCGCCAGACGACTGCACTCGGCACGAATGGGCCAGATGGTGCTCAAAATTGAATGTCCGCACTCAGCCTACTGCGGGTATTCGTTCGGTGCGTAATGCCGAATCCCTGAAATCGCGGCTTTTGGTCGCCAGCCGCCCCAACAGCGGCGTGAGGTAGTAAAGCCGCCGGGCGATGAGGTGACGGACTTCTCCCTCGCGCTACCAACACCGCAGACCGCCAGCAGCCGGGAGTACAACAGTTCCCGGCGTTGCTGCTCACGCAGAGACCGTCACACGATGACTTTCACTGTGCCGGTCTCGCCATCCAGCGTCAAAAGGCCGACGCCTTTGGTGAGACTGGTCGCGCGCCCGCGCCATGAACCCGGCATTTGTTCGAATCAGCCTTTCTGTAGCCGTCTCATACAGCGCCGAGCGACCCGTCATCTGTAATGCTGTATGAACATACAGTTAAAAAGCAGAGGAAGCCATGGACACCGATACGCTGGAGACGGTGCACGAGGACCGGCTGTGGATCGACAACGGCTGGCCGGCCAAGGTCATCAAGAACGAGGACGACGACGGTTGGGCGGTGGCGATGACGCGCCACGGCGAGGCGGAGCTGGCGCTGGTGGGCCCGTGGACCATGGGCCGCGACAAGAAGAACCCCAAGCCGCTGGACGTGTCGGCCTTCAACACGCTGGTGAAGACCGCCAGCGAGGTGCGGCGCCGCGCCGAGCAGCACCAGCACGTGATGCTGCACAAGAGCGTCACGGTGAACGCCGGCGGCGAGACCATCACGGTCGAGCTCGATATCGTGCCGGACGAGTACGAGCCCTACGCCGTGCTGTTGGCCAAGGACGTGTTCGGCGAGCAGCTGGCCAGCGTGAAGCTGCACCCCGACTTCAAGCTCAACGCCGTCAGCGCCGGCGCATGGATTGAGGGCGGCTACCGGTCGCCGCGGTGAGCCCACCGATCAACACGCCGGCCGCCACCGATGCTGTTTGAGGTCCGCCGCCAGCGAATTCGAGGTGTCCCCGTGCCCAAGGATGAGCGCAACCGCATCGTGCCGGTGCGGGGCGACTTGCGGGTCCAGGAGGCGGCCGCTGAAGCGATGGGCCGCCGGTTGTGCCGCGTGGCCACGCTGCACGCGCTGGACCGGGCCATCGACGATCACCTGCTGCCGCCGCTCCACGACGTCGCACTCCTCTGGGTCGCGCCGCTGGGCATGGTGCTGGGCGGTATCGAGTTCGACGGCCAAGGAGCGTTCTGGCAGACCTGGCACCTGACGTCCTGGGACCGCTCCGCCCCAGTTGTTGTCGGGCCGCGTCACGTTGCCGCGCACGAGGCGGCCGGCTATTGCCGAGACGCAGGAGGCCCGCCAGCGCTGAACAGCAGCAGCGCGCTGCAGGTGGCGCCGTTGGCTGAGCCAATCTGCCGGCATGAAGACAGTACCGCCCACTTTGCCTCTGCGAGCAATACCGTCGTAGGTGAAAAGCAACTCGACCTGAGGCGCTTGTCCCCGGAAACGGTGGACAACTCTGTAGGCAAGCCGCTTCTTAGGGAATCAAGTGGTTGATTCTTAAAGCAATTTTCCGCCTGCTCAAGAATTAATCAGCGCCGCGGTGGCTGGCTTGATCCGCATCAGGACGTCGCCGCCGGTCTCATGCGTTCTGACTTCCAGGTAGTCCTGCTGCGACACCATGCTGCAGTCCATAGCGACGCCGGCCACCCGCTTCAACTCAGGGGCGGCAGGTCGTGCCGGCGGCGAGCCCATGATCTGGCGGCAGCCAACGCTGCCGGGCATGGCGGCTCAGTGTGCCGAGGGCACCAAGTTGCGCAATGTCTTCAGCAGCGTCTGGAAGGGTCGCTGCTGGCGACGCTGCGCGGCCGTGCGCCGCACGGAGCCTTCCAGCCAGCCGCGCTCCCATGCTGCCGCTTCCTGGGAGCCCGGCGGGTACGGGCACTGGCCGCCGAAATAGCCTCCGGCCTTGAAACCCTCGTGTCGCGCGTCAGATCGGTTGGATGGCATGGCGTGACTCCTTTCCGACCGGGAAATGCAAGCGATATACCTGCGCCGCCTCCGAGCCTCGGATATCCCAGCTCGCTCCCCAGGAAAGGCGCAACGCCGCTGGCGTGGGAGCCACGCCCCGCTGCACCTGGCGTCAGTCGTTTCTACGGCCCATCGCGCCGCACCGCATGGACGACACCAAGCATGCGCCCGTCCTCGCCAAAAAGAATCGCGACGCGGCGCGCGGTAGGGTCAGAAGGTGAGCCGGCAACCGCACCCCACTGCAGCAGCCGCTGGCCGTTGGGGTACCCCTTCTCGGACGTGTGCGGACCGAGCAGCGCGGTGGCGTCCGCCAGCGTGGTGATGCCCGGCGTGAGGCGGTCAACAAGTGCGGCACCGTCGCCAAGCCCGCCGACGTTTACATATTCCAACATAAACCTGCTACGCTGCGCATCACCCCGCTAATCCGATGCGCCTGTGATCCGCTGCCTGCTTCCCGACCTCATGCGTGAACGCGAACTCTCCGTCGCCGCGCTGGCCCGTGCCACGGGCCTCAACCGCAGCACACTGACGGCGCTGGTCCACCAGCGCGCCACGCGTATCGAGCTGCCGGCTATCGAGCGCCTGTGCGAGGTCCTCCAGTGCCAAGTCGGCGACCTGCTGCAGCTTGAGCGACGTGACGCCGGAGCCGGCGCATGACGCTGGGCGCCGCACGCTGGCACGTCATCGCCGAATCGAATTTCCAGTGGGAGCGCGAAGCGCTGGAGTGGCTACGTGCGCAGTTGCCTGACCGCGACCCCTGGCATGTTTGGACCAACTTCGAATTCATTGATGACGAGGGCCGCGTCAACGAGGTGGACGCGCTGGTGCTCTCCCCTGCCGGTCTGTTTCTGGTTGAGATCAAGAGCCGCCCCGGCACGCTCACCGGGGACACACACACCTGGACTTGGCGCACCGATGGCCGTGACCGCACCACGGACAACCCGCTGATTCTGGCCAACCGCAAGTCCAAGCGGCTGGCCAGCGTGCTGCGCCGCCAGTCGGCGGTGGCCAAGGCCAAGATCCGCCTGCCTTTCATCGAGCCAGCCATCTTCCTGTCCTCCACCAGCTTGGCCTGCCGACTGGAGGGCTTGGCGCGCGCCGGCGTCTTCCAGCACGGCCGCCCTGGTGCGATGGACGATGACGGCATCGTCGGCGCCCTGGCGCGTGGCGTCGTGCAGCGGCCCCTTGCGCCGGTGGACGGCCAGCAGGCCCGCGCCGTTGCCCGTGGCCTATCCGAGGCCGGCATCCGTCCTTCCAACAAGCACCGCCAGGTGGGTGACTACCGCCTGGGCCGCCTCATCGAGGAAGGCGAAAGCTTCCAGGATTGGGAAGCCCAACACGTCTCTATTGAAACGGTGCACCGGCGGGTACGGATCTTCACCGTGGCCACGGCCTCCACGCCCGAGGCGAGGTCGGCTCGGGTGCGGCAGGCACGGCGCGAGTTCCAGGTGCTCGAAGGCATCGACCATCCCGGCATCCTCAAGGCACGCGAGTACAAAGAGACCGAGCAAGGGCCCGCTCTGGTTTTCGACCACGACCCCAAGGCCCGGCGGCTGGACCACCTGCTGCGCGAGCACGGCGCGCTGCTCACGTTGTCGCAGCGGCTGCAGCTGGTGCGCGACGTGGCCGAGGTGCTGCGCTACGCCCACGGCAAGCGCCTGTACCACCGGGCGCTGGGGCCGCAGAGCATCGTCGTGCAGGGCATCGAGTCGGGCCAGCTGGCGCTGCGCCTGATGAACTGGCAGACAGCCTCTCGCATAGCCGGCGACACCACGCCCGACACGCCGCACCGCACCACGGGCACGCGCCACGTCGAGGACTACGTCGAAGACCCGGGCCTGGTCTACCTGGCCCCCGAGGCGCTGCGCAGCGAGACGGCGCCAGGGCCGGCGCTGGACGTGTTCTCACTCGGCGCTCTCGCTTACCACGTCTTCAGCGGCCAGCCGCCCGCAGCCTCGCTGCTGGAGCTACAGCAGAAGCTGCGCGCGGGCCCGGGGCTGCGCCTGTCCGACGTGATGGACGGCTGCGGCAGCGAGCTGCAGGCCCTGGTGCAGCGCGCCACCGACCCTGAGGTGCTGGCGCGCTTCGAGTCAGTGCGCGAGTTCCTGGACCAGCTCGACCAGGTGGAGGACGAGCTCACCACGCCAGACCCGGAAGCCACCGTGGACCCGGACGCCGCCCGTGCCGGGGACCGGCTCGAAGGCGGCTTCAGCGTCGTGCGCAGCCTGGGCCGCGGCGCGTCGTCCGTGGTGCTGCTGGTGCGCGAGGACGGCGACGCCGAGGAGTTGGTGCTCAAGGTCGCCCGCGACGCGGCACACGACGACCGCCTGGTGGCCGAGGGCGAGGTGCTGGCGCGGCTGCGTCATCCGCACATCGTCGAGTACCGGCGCACTCTGACGGTGGCTGGACGCAGCGCCCTGTTGTTGCGCAGCGCGGGCGACAAGACGTTGGCGGAACAACTGCGGCCGGGCCGCCTGTCGCTGGACTTGCTGCAGCGCTTCGGCGAAGAGCTCATTGGTGCCGTGACCTATCTGGAGGCCGAGGGCGTCGCACACCGGGACCTCAAGCCCGAGAACGTGGGCATCAGCTCGCGCAACGGCCGTCTGCAGCTCGTCCTGTTCGACTTCTCGCTCACGCGCACGCCTACTGAGAACATCTCCGCCGGTACGCACCCGTACCTCGATCCCTTTCTGCCTGAGCGCAAGCCGCCGCGCTGGGACCTGTACGCCGAGCGCTATGCGTTAGCCGTAACGCTGTACGAGATGGCAGTCGGACAGCCGCCAGCCTGGGGTGACAACGTCACCTCGCCGCTGATGCTCGACGTCGAGGCCACCATCGAGCGCGACGTGTTCGACCCCGTGGTGCGCGAGGCGCTGGCAGCCTTTTTCACTCAAGCGCTGCGCCGGGATTTCAAACAACGCTTCGACAACGCCGAGGAAATGCTGCGTGCCTGGCGCGCTGTCTTTGACACCCGCGCCACGGCCCCCTCGCAGGCCCGGGGCTTCGAGGCCGTCGCGCTGGCGGCCACCGCGGCGACCACCATGGCCGAGCTGGGCTACAGCCTGGAGGCGCAGGAGGTGCTGGAGCGCATGGGCGTGCACAACGCCCGCGAGCTGCTGGCGGTACCGCGCATCGAGTTCCGCTACCTCAAGGGCGTGGGCGACAAGATCCGCAAGGAGATCCGCCTGCGCGCCAAGGATCTGGCGCGTTTGCGCCCCGATCTGGCGCCGGACCGTGGCAGCACCGTGCTGGACGACGACGAGGCGGGCGGCGACCACAGCATCAATGCCCTGGCCGCCAAGCTGATGCCACGGCGCCCCGCCGCTGACGACCGCGCCGACGATGCCGCGCTGGAGCGCTACCTGGGCCTCGACGACGCCGTGCCGGCGCTGGCTTGGCCCGCAGTGGGTGAGGCGGCGCAAGCCGCGGGCGTGGAGCGTGCGGTGCTGGCCGGCGCGCTGGTGAAGGCGCGCGACCGCTGGCTCAAGTGGCCGGCGCTGACCGAGCTGCGCGCGCAACTGGAGACGCTGCTGCCGAACCAGGGGCAGGTCATGAGCGTGCGCGAGGTGGCGCAGGCGCTGTTGGCACTGCGCGGCTGCGCCTCGGCCGACGACGCCGAGCGGCTGCGCCTGGCCGGCGCGGTGCTGCGCGCGGCGCTGGAGGCGGAGGCCCACACTGCGCAGCCCCGCTTCGAAGCTTTCGCACAGGCCACGCCGGCATTGGTGGCCGCCTCGGCCGCGTGGGCGCAATACGCGCGGCAGCTCGGTGCCGCCGCTGACGACTGCGCACAGGCCGACCCGCTGCTGCCGCCCCAGCGCGTGCTGCAGACGCTGGAGGCCGTGTCGCTGCCCGAGGGCGCCACGCCGCTACCACCGGCCCGGCTGCTGCGGTTGGCAGCAAGCGCCTCGCGTCAAGCCGCGCTCTCCAGCCGGCAGGAGCTGTACCCCGTGGGCATGTCGCCGCTGCAGGCGCTGCGCCAGTCGATGGGCGCGCTGATCGGCGTGCCGCACCTGACCGAGCGCGACCTGCAGGAGCGCGTGCGCGGCCGCTACCCCGAGGCGTCTCCCCTGCCCGGCCGGCCGCGCCTGGACGCTCTGCTGGACGAAGCCGGCGCGCCGCTGCAGTGGGACCCGACGGCGGCCGACGGCCGCGGCGCCTGGCGCCCCGTGCTGCTGGGCGCCGGCACCACCGGTGGCACCACCGCCACGCTGTTCTCGCACCAGAGCACGCTGCCCGGCGGACTGCCGGCCACGGATGCCGTCCTGGACGACGCCCGCCGCGTGGAGGAGCGCCTGCAGCGCAGCCTGCGCCAAGGCGGACTGCTGGCGCTGTCGGTGGAGCTGCGCCTGGCGCGGCATGCCGAGGCCGAGCTGCTGCGCCGCTTCGCCGCGGCGGACGCCGGCGCCTTGCGTCGCCTTAGCGTGGACGCGCTGCTGCTGCGCGAGCTGCGGGCGCAGGCCACCGCGGCGCGCGTGGACTGGGGCGTGGTGCTGCGCGCCGATGCCGCTGAAGCCGGCAGCCGCGACCGTGTGAACCTGCTACGCCTGGTGCAGCGCACGCTGCCCGCCCTGCGCAGCGCGCTGCTGGACAGTCCCGCGCCGCTGCTGGTGGTGAACTGCGGGCTGCTCGCGCGCTACGAGCTGATGCCGCTGCTCGCCGAGCTGGAAGGCGCCGCCGGCCGCCCGGGCCGCACGCCGGCCGCCTGGCTGTTGCTGCCTGCCCATGACCCCAGTCGCGCCTGCATCGATGACGTGGCGGTGCCACTCGTCAACGCGCAGGCCGCGCTGTCGCTGCCGCAGGCCTGGATCGAGAACCGTCACCGCGCCGGGGTGGCCGCCTGAGCAGCAGGCCGGTACCCCTCTTCAAAGAACATCTTTTTTCTTCTTCAAATGATCGACGCCAAAGCCCTGCTGGCCGCCCTGACGCGCCAACTGAAACGCCTTGAAGACGACCTGCGGCAGCGCATCGACGAGGTCGTGGACCTGAACGATGCCTTGCGTGCCGAGTGGCAGGCCGCGCACGACGCCGACCGAACCGCCGAAACTTTCGAAAGCTGGGCCGAGCAGGTCATCACGCAGGCCGGCGTGCACTGGCTGCTGTCTTGCGTATTCCTGCGCTTCGTAGAGGACAACGTGCTGGTGGAGCGGCCCTGGCTCGGCGGCCGGCCTGACGATGGGCGGCTGGCGCTGGCGCGCGACCGGCACGAAACCTTTTTCCGTGCCCATCCCGAGTTGAATGACCGCGACTACCTGCTGGCTGCCTTTCGCGAGGCGGGCGAGCTACCGGGGCTGCACACCTTCTTCGACGAGGCACACAACCCGGTCTTCCGACTTGGTATCAGCGGCGACGCCGCCATGGCGCTACTGCAGTTCTGGCAGCAGGTGGACCCTGACACGGGCAAGTTGATCTTCAACTTCGAGGACGTGGAACTAGACACCCGCTTCTTGGGCGACCTGTACCAGGATTTGAGCGAAGCCACCCGCAAGCGCTACGCGCTGCTGCAGACGCCGGAGTTCGTGGAGGAATTCATCCTCGACCGCACGCTCACACCGGCACTGCGCGAATTCGGCCTGCGAGTGGTGCGGCTGATCGACCCGACCTGCGGCTCGGGACACTTCCTCTTGGGGGCGTTTCATCGGTTGGTGGACGAGTGGGCATGCAACGAGCCGGGGTTGAACCGGCGCGAGGTTGCCAAGCGGGCACTAGACGCTGTGGCCGGTGTGGATCTGAACCCCTTCGCAGTTGCCATCGCGCGCTTCCGGTTGCTGGTGGCGGCGCTGAAAGTGTCAGACGTCCAGCGGCTGCGCGATGCGCCGGATTTTAAATTGCACGTCGCCATCGGGGACAGTCTGCTGCATGGCCGGCGCTTTGGCCTCAAGGCTACCGACGACATGTTTACGGGCGCTGAACACTACGCTGGCACTGGCTTGGCACACGCCTATGCCAGCGAGGATTTGAAGGAAGTGCAGGACATCCTTGGTCACCAGTACCACGCGGTAGTAGGCAACCCGCCCTACATCGTCGTGAAGGACGCAGCGCTCAATGCGGCCTACCGTCGTGATTATCCCGAGAGCTGCCACATGAAGTACTCGCTGGGCGCGCCTTTCACGCAGCGCTTCTTCGAGTTAGCGACCACGGGCAAGGTCGGCCAAGGCGCAGGCTTCGTGGGGCTTATCACGGCCAACTCTTTTATGAAGCGCGAGTTCGGCGCAAAACTGATAGAGAAAGTATTACCACAACTGGACTTAACGCACGTCGTAGACACTTCCGGCGCCTATATTCCGGGCCACGGCACGCCCACAGTTATTCTCTTTGGCCGCCATCGTACGCCGGTTGACACCAGCGTGCGAGCGGTGATGGGAATCAAGGGTGAACCATCCACGCCCGAAAATCCAGAAAAGGGGTTGGTATGGAATGCCATACTCAATCAGATCGATAGACCTGATAGCCAGAGCGCTTTTCTAAGCGTAGCGGACACTCCACGGATCACGTTCAGCAAACATCCATGGAGTATCGGTGGCGGCGGCGCCTCAGAATTAAAGGAAGCGATTGAAGCAAGAAGCGCTGAAACGTTCGGTTCAAAAACTACTGCTATGGGATTTTTTGGCATCTCAGCAGCTGATGAAGTCATGCTTGCTGATTTAGCCAGTTTTGCGCGGCGCGGTGTAGAGCAAGACCGAGTACGGCCTCTCATATCCGGCGACGAAGTGCGGGATTGGGCAGCAACCCCTGAGCTGTACGCATTGTTTCCTTACGACAAAGACCGTCTCGTTCCAATCAATTCCTTTTCTGGAATGCACCGTTGGCTTTGGCCTACAAAAGCATATCTTGGAGCACGCGTCACATTTTCAAAGCGCACCTACTTGGAGGAAGGGCGAGCCTGGTGGGAATGGCATCAAATTGCGTTGGACCGAATTAAATCCCCATTGACTATTACCTTTGCTGAGGTTGCGAGCCACAACCACTTTATTCTTGAGCGTGGCGGCAAGGTCTTCAACCGCACGGCACCGATCATCAAATTGCCCACTAACGCGAGCGAGGAAGAGCACCTAGGCCTACTGGGGGTGCTCAATTCTTCTGTAGCGTGCTTTTGGATGAAGCAAGTAAGCCATCAAAAGCAGATGATGGGTGGTGATGGCATTCGCATTTCAGACAAATCCAAGGTTCCCTACCAATTCGCTAGTACTCAGCTCAAAGAGCTTCCTCTCCCAGCCAATTGGCAGAACTCCCCGTTGCGCCAACGTCTTGTGACGTTGGCTCGTCAAGCCGACGAGCTTGGACGGCAGCTTGCATCGCCTTCAGTAGAAGAAATTATTAGACAAGGACTTGCCAGTGGAACATCTATCGTTAAGGCATGGAGCGAGATTGAACAACGCCGAAGCAAATGCCGCTCGCAGCTGATTTTCCTTCAAGAAGAAATTGATTTCACTTGCTACTCTTTCTACGAACTCACAAACGAGCCAAATCTGCATTCAGAACGATGTGATTGGGAGGTTTCAATTGATGCCGGCAGCAGGCCTTTTTGCATTCTTGCTCAAAAAAATGATGAAGGATTTTCAGTTCCTGCGGATGTGCCGTCAGAGTGGCCTGAGGAATTGCAAGCACTGTGGCGCCGGCGAATGGAAGCAATACGCGCCAGTGCTAGTCTGAAAGCGATTGAGGAGTCGCATTACAAACGTCGCTGGGTTGGGCGGCAAGGGTTGTTCAATCACGACAAGCGACGAGATGAGTTTAGGTTGGGGTTGAGAACTTGGTTGCTCACGCATCTTGAGCAGCCGCACTACTGGCCCACCGACCCGCCGCAGCTTGCCTCCACGGCCAAGCTAGCCGACGCCGCACAGCGCGACACTGCCTTCATGCAGGTGGCTGCCCTCTACGCTGGCCATGCCGACTTCGACGTGGGCCAACTGGTGGCTGAGTTGGCGGCGTCCGAAGCTGTGCCTTATTTGCCCGTGCTGCGCTACGCCGACAGCGGCCAACGCAAGCGCGCGCAGTGGGAAGCCACTTGGGCGCTGCAGCGCCAGGAGGACGCCATCGATGCCGAGGTGGAGGCCGAGGCTGAAGGCTGGCGCAAGCAGCTGCAGAGCGAGGCCCGCGAAACCTGGGGCAGCCATGAGCATCCCGACGCAGTGAAATGGCTCGAGAACCGCCTGGCCGAGGAACTGGCGAACCAGAAGGCAGAACGCAAGGCCAACGAGGTCGGCAAGATTCCCGTGCCGCCCAAGTACCAGTCCAAGGACTTTCTCAAGGCCGATTTCTGGCGTCTGCGCGGCGGCCTGGACGTGCCCAAGGAGCGCTGGATCAGCTACCCCGGTGCCGAGCGCGGCGCCGATGGCAGTCTGCCCGTGGCCTGGGCCGGCTGGGACCACCTGCAGCAGGCCACTGCCCTGGCCGGCTACTACCTGGACATGAAAGACAGCGAGGGCTGGCCGGCCGAGCGCCTGCAGCCGCTGCTGGCCGGCCTGCTGGAACTCGTGCCGTGGCTGCAGCAGTGGCACAACGACGTTCACCCCGAGTTCGGCGAGCGCATGGGGGACTACTACGCCAGCTTCGTAGCTGATGAGGCGCGGGGGCTTGGTTGCACCCTCGACGACTTGAGGGCGTGGAAGCCGGCCGTGGTGGCGACGAAGCGGGGGAGGAAGGCCAAGGCCAGCACCTGAGCGAATCGCCGAAGGCTGGGCTCGCCATGAGGCACTGGCCTTCTGGACGTGAAGCAGATGCAGTCGGGCGAATTAAACGCCCGGCAGCCTGCTACTGACCTGCGGTATTACGCACCCAATGGTGCCCGACATTCGGGCCAAGTTAGAGGATAGGCAGGGCGCAACGCCAGACAGCCGGCGAACCTGCACGGCAGTTAACCGAAGGGAGGAGAAAACATGACGGTCAAAAAAACCCAAGAACTAAGGATCGAACGCAGCAATGAGCCGATTCCGACCATCGAGGTGGATGAGGACGACATTCCCGAACAGCTCTGTGGTTGGGAGGACCTCCTTGGCAAGGCACTGGCGCATGCGGCGCGGAAATGGCCTGACAGGGTCACTACGGTCTACAGCCACCAGCGTCCGAGCACGAACTTCGGCATGCAGACCTGTTCCGTGTTTTTCATTGTCAATGACTATGCATTGCTCGACACCGTACGCGATGCTTTCCGCAACGCCGGTGTGAGGCGCGTGCGCGGTAGCGACTCACTGCGGCCGTCCTGGGGTACCCCGCAATATCACCTCGAAGACGGAGTTGCTTGGCGACGCGCGGACGCCATCACCTGGGAGTCGATCGATTTGCCAGAGGATGTAGCGGCAGCCGAAGATGACGCTGAGGACGACGGCTGGGATGACGACGATGTCAGCCTGGACGTCGCGCCCGAAGAAGTCGAAGAAAGCGAAGAAGCTGTTGCAGTTCGCACCGGCAAGCCCGTGCGTTTCAGGGCAGCGCGCGCTGATGCATCAATCGGCACTATTCGCAGAAAGATTGAAGAAATCTTTGGCCTTCCTGAAGGCTCTGTTGCCATTTGTGGCCCGGACCGCAGGGCACTACGAGCAGATGCAACGATCCGTACTCTGAGGCGGCGATGGGAAAACGCTGCGTAAGCGTGCAAGCACGTTTTCACGCCAATAATAAAACTGCCTGAAAGCAAAAATGAGTAATAAGAAAGATTCTTCCAAATCTCCGCGAGACACCAACGGCCCTGTCGTCAAGACAGGCCCAACGGCTGGTCAGAACAGGTCTCGAAATCAAGATGGACAGTGGCGGGCCAAGCGAAGCGATGCAGGGCAGTCCAAGAAAAAGGGAGGCTGTTTCCTGACCACTGCAGCTTGCCACTACAAGGGCTTGCCGGACGACTGCCATGAACTGCAAGTACTGCGCGGCTTTCGGGACGAATACCTGTTGAAGACTGCAGAAGGTACGACGCTTGTAGACCATTACTACAGCGTTGCGCCTTTCATTGCCGAGCGACTGACCGATGCGGCGGATCTGGAGCAGGTCTGGCAAGTCATCGGCCGCTGTGTGGGTGCCATCGAAGCGCGACACCACGCGACGGCATGCGCTCTTTACGAAGACATGGTGCGCACGCTGGAATGCAGATTTTCGCAAGCGGAAGGAAGTACGGAGGGCATGCGTTGAACCCCGAGAAGGAAGCCATCCCGCTCATTGAATCCCTTTCGGAAGAACTCGGCATCGATTGGATCAACACCGATCGGACGAGCGATGACTGGAAGGTCAAGCTGTATGAGCAGCCGAGTACTGGGAAACAGCTTGCGATTTACGACCGCAAAAGCACGCTGTTGCGCCTGGAGCATCCAGCGCCCAGCATTCCCGGCGTTCTCGAAAAGGATCAGTGCCCGAAGAGCGATGCGCTTTCGAAATTTGCTCGCTCGCGATTCAAAGACAGATCGGGCTTCTGCGTCGAGGTTGAAAACAAAGTTGCGCTGCAGGAATTGCTATCTCGATACTTTGGTGCAGTGAACTCGGTCAGTACTGCGGCTTTAGGCAGTGTCTTGGCTGTAGAGGCCACTGCGCCAAAGACGTCCGTTCCTGCCAAGACAGCCCCGGACGATGCCCGCGCCGCCCGCTTGGCGCGGCTGGCCGCAGCGCCGCGTAAGCCACAAAAGATGGTGGTTGAGCGCACAGAGTTCGCGCGCAATCCAGATGTGGTGGCCGAAGTGCTTTACCGGGCTCAAGGTTACTGCGAGTCCTGCCACGCGCCGGCACCTTTCGTCAAAGCGACGAACGGCGAGCCGTACCTGGAAGTCCACCACGTCGTGCCGTTGGCCGAGGACGGCGACGACACAGTGGACAACGCGCAGGCGCTGTGCCCTAACTGCCATCGCGAGGCGCACTTCGGCTGAAAGAGTCGCTCAGGCCCTGCTGCCACCTGCCATGTTCGATCGGACCACTCCCCACAACGCTCTGCCACCCCTGCCGCCCGCTACGGTGGTGGAAACCCCCGCCGTCCTGAAGAAAGCCATTGCCGCCAGCCGCGCGCTGGCCGAGCTCAAGGGCATGGCCGAGCGCATGCCCAACCAGGCCATGCTGATCGACAGCTTGGTGCTGCAGGAAGCACGGGCGTCGTCCGAGATCGAGAACGTGCTGACCACCAACGACGAGCTTTACATAGCGGCGTCGGACGAGGCACAGCCCGCCAGCGCAGAGGCCAAGGAGGTGCTGCGCTACCGGCAGGCGCTCAACCACGGTTTCCGGCAGATCCGCTCGCGTCCGCTGGCAACGGGCCTGTTCGTGGAGATCGTGCAGCTCCTCAAGCAGGCCTCGTTCGACATCCGGCGCACGCCCGGAACCCGCATCGGCAACACGCGCGGCGAGATCATCTACACGCCACCCGAGGGTGAACAGGTCATCCGCGACAAGCTGCGGGAGCTGGAGAACTTCATGCACGCCGAGGACGAGCTCGACGTGCTGGTGAAGATGGCGCTCGTGCACTACCAGTTCGAGACCATCCACCCGTTTCCCGACGGCAACGGCCGCGCCGGGCGCATCGTCAACATCCTGTTTCTGGTGGACCGAGGCCTGTTGAACCTGCCGGTGCTGTACCTGTCGCGCTACATCATCGAGCACAAGAACGCGTACTACGACGGCTTGCGCCGCGTCACCGAGGACGGCGCCTGGGAGGACTGGCTGCTCTACATGCTCGACGCCGTGGAGCAGACCTCCATCCGCACGCAGCGGCAGATCACCGACATCCTGGCCTTGATGGAGGAAGTGCGCGAGCGTGTCCAGCGCGAGGCCCCCAGCATCTACAGCAAGGACCTCATCGAGCTGGTCTTCCGGCAGCCCTACTCCAAGATCCCATTCCTGGAGCGCGCCGGCATGGGCACCCGCCAGACCTGTGCCAAGTACCTGCGCGAGCTGGAGCGGCTGGGCGTGCTGGCCGGCCAGAAGATGGGCCGCGAGGTCTATTTCATCAACCAGCGCCTCTTCCAGTTGCTGACGCGCTGACAACGACGGCACGCCAACATGTTAAAAAACAGTCGTGTTTTTTAACTTATCTTGGCGATACGTTCGTTGAAGTGACATGTCGGCCAAGCGGCTCTCGGCGAAACGAAGCCGGGAACAGCGCTGGCATACGACGACGCAGCCAACCTGCATTTATCATGGTGATAAACTAGATGTCCAGCTTGTGGCTCAGAACGCCCAGCTCGCTTACGCCTCCTCAAGGGCGACAACGCGTGATCCGAGGTGGCCGGCTGCTCGATCTGGGCGCTTTGCAGGCCTTGCTGCGCAGCGGCAGCTTCGACCTGGACCAGCTGTGGCTGGCCACTGACAAATGCGTCAACGACCTGCAAAAGGAACGATGGAGCACGTCCGATGTGTTGCAGATGCTGGTCAGCTTGGACAGCACTCAGGACTACCGAAAGTCCGAGTGGTGTCAGGTATCGGGCGGCCACATGGTGCCCTGCGACGTCTACGCTATGCCGTACGACACCCTGGGGCAACGGCGCCATCCACGCGGCCTGGAGGTGTACCTCAAGTTCTCGATTGACGAGACAGGGCTGCTGACCATCGCACTGGTGTCCTGCCACGCCTCCTGACTCAACCCTACCTATCCATCATGAATCAACACACATTGCCGCTTTGCCCGGCCTGCCGGCGTGGCCGGCTGCATGCCATCGAGCGCACGGAGGTGTTCCGTCCGCATGGGTTGGAGGTACGGGTTGCGCTGCTGGCTTCGCGCTGCGATGACTGCGGCGTGGAAACGACCCGTGCGGCGCAGCACGATGAAAACCTGCGCCGCTTGGCCGAGCGCAAGGCGCACTACGGCGATCTGCTGATGGGCGAGGAAATCCTGGCCCTGCGCAAGCGCTACGGCCTGACGCAGCAACAGGCGTCCAAGGTCTTCGGCAAGGGAAAGATTGCCTTCTCTCGGTACGAGACCGAGGCAAGCTACCCGGATGAAAGTACGACGCTGCTGCTGCAAGTGGCCATTGAGCGGCCGGAAGTCATGAAGACGCTGGCGGACAAGGCTGGTGTCGAGTTGCCGCTTTGGCAGCAGCGATGCGAGGACGAACAACGCAGCAAAGTGCGGCTACTGGCCTTGCCCACACCGCGGGTGTCGGAGATCAAGCTGCAACACCAGTCGTACCGGGGCGGCACACGCCAGAGGCGTGCGGATGAACGTTTTGCCCTTGCCGCATGAAGCCCAGTCCCGTACAGCTGTTGCGCTCCGCCTTCAAGCGCGTGTCCATCGAGGTAGACGATGCGCATGTGCCGGCCGATCCGCCCAACCCGTTGACCACGGTCTACATGTTCGATGGAGTCAACATTGCCACCGATGTCGGCATCCAGGAACTGGACATGCACCATGAGCGGGGCCAGATATACGGCGCCGTGATGCGCGTGATCGTTGACAACACACTCCTGCTCGATGCCGAGGACCAGCAGTTCTCGCCGTACCTGATCGACGTCGAAATCAGCGGCGTGATCCTGATCCCCAAAGGAGCTGAGCAGCTTGCCCCGCCCAAGGATCTAGCCACCGTCAACGGCGCGGCGCTGCTGTGGTCGTCAGTGCGCGAGCAGGTGCTGTCGGTGACGGCGCGCATGCCTGCAGGGCCAGTAATGCTGCCCACCGTCCATTTCCAGGACCTACGCCAAGCGCCGGCCGAGAACGCGGCTTCGGCTGATGCCGCTGTGCCGCCGCCCCCTGCACGCAAGAAAGGCGCTCCGAAGCGGACGTCCCAGTGACTCCTGTTGCGCGACATGCAACGCGTCCTCCCATACCTCCGGCGGTTGCCGGTTGACTCCTCGAATACCTACACAGGCCGGCTTCCATGCCTTTGATCAAGGACCTCATCTCAATCCCTGAGCGTGTGCACCAGGGCGACTTCGTCCTGCAGCTCTCCCAGGGCGTCAGCCATGCCGAGCAGACGCTGCGCGACTACGTGGTCACGCCGCAGCTGGTGGACGCCTTCAATAACGCGTTGGGGTTCATTCAGCAGGCGGTGCAGTCCGGCTCCAGCAAGGCAGCCTACCTGCACGGCAGCTTCGGCTCGGGCAAGAGCCACTTCATGGCCGTGCTCAACCTGCTGCTGGCCGGCAACACGCAGGCGCGCGCGACGCCCGAGCTGGCCGACGTGGTAGCGCGCCACGGCTGGACTAACGGCCGCAAGTTCTTGCTAGTGCCGTATCACATGATCGGCTCGCGGGACATGGAGTCCGCGATCCTGGGCGGCTACGCGGAGTTCGTGAGGCGTACTCACCCGCAGGCCCCAATCCCGGGCTTCTACCTTGCCGACGACCTGTTCCGAGATGCCCGTGAGCTGCGCGCGCGCATGGGCGATGAGGCCTTCTTCGGCAAGCTCAACGAGGGCGCCAGCAGCGGCAGCAGCGGCGCGGACGACGGCGGCTGGGGCGCGTTCGACGCCGGCTGGGACGCCGCCAGCTTCGACGCCGCCCTGCTGGAGCCGCCCAACGGCGAGGAGCGCGCACGGCTGGTCGGCGACCTCATCACGCACTATTTCTCGGCCTACCGGACGCTGGCCGGCGGCGGCGAGTCGTTCGTGTCGCTGGACGACGGCCTGAGCATCCTCAGCCGCCACGCCCGCGCCCTGGGCTACGACGCGGTGATCCTGTTCCTCGACGAGCTGGTGCTGTGGCTGGCCAGCCGCGCCGGCGACGTGAGCTTCGTCAGCCGCGAGGGCACCAAGCTCGTGAAGCTGGTGGAGGCCACCAATGCCGACCGGCCAGTGCCGCTCATCAGCTTCGTGGCCCGCCAGCGTGACCTGCGCGACCTCGTGGGCGAAAACCTCGCCGGCGCGGTGCAACTGCAGTTCAGCGACGTGCTGCGCCATTGGGAGGCGCGCTTCCACCGCATCACGCTGGAAGACCGCAACCTGCCCGCCATCGCCGAGAAGCGCGTGCTGCGCCCGGTGAGCGAGGCTGCGCGCGCCACGCTGCAGGCGACGTTCGATGACGTGCTGCGCATGCGCGCCGACGCACTCAACACCCTGCTCACCAGCACTGGCGAGCGGGAGATGTTCCGCAAGGTCTACCCCTTCTCGCCAGCGCTGGTACAGACGCTCATCGCAGTGTCAGCGGCGCTGCAGCGCGAGCGCACGGCTTTGAAGCTGATGCTGCAGCTGCTGGTGGACCGGCGCAGCGACCTGGAGCTGGGCCAGATCATCCCGGTGGGCGACCTGTGGGACGTGATCGCCGAGGGCGATGAGCCTTTCTCCGAAGGCATGCGGCTGCACTTCGAAAACGCCAAGCAGCTTTACAACCGGCGCCTGCTGCCGATGCTGGAGCGGCAGCACAACGTGACCTGGGAGGCCATCCGCCTGGGGCAAGCCGAAGCCGGGCCGGCGCGCAACCTGCGCAACGACGCGCGCTTGATCAAGACGCTGCTGCTGGGCGCGCTGGTGCCGGAGGTGGAGGCGCTCAAGGGCCTGACCGCTCAGCGCCTGGCCGCGCTCAATCACGGCACCTTCCGCTCGCCCATCCCGGGCCGCGAGGTGCAGGACATGTGGCGCAAGTGCCGCGACTGGGCCTCAGAAGTCGGCGAGATCAAGCTCACGCCCGAGGACCAGAACTCCGTCATCTCGATCCAGGTCACGGGCGTGGACATCGAGCCCATCCTGCGTGCGGCCGAGGGCGTGGTGGACAACGCCGGCAACCGCCGCAAAAAGATCCGCGAGACGTTGTTCGAGCAGTTGGGCATCACCGACGGGGCCAGCCTGTTCACGAGCTATGCATTCACCTGGCGCGGCACGCCGCGCGAGGTGGCGCTGGTGTTCGAGAACGTGCGCGAGATGAGCCAGGACCGGCTGCGCGGCCGCGACGGGGAATGGACCGTGGTGCTGGACTTCCCCTTCGACGAAGGCACCTTCGGGCCGCTTGACGACCTGGCGAAGCTGGACGAGTACCGCGGCGGCGACACGCAGACCCTGGTGTGGTTGTCTTCGTTCCTGAGTCCCAAGGCACTGTCCGACCTGGGCCGCCTGGTGGTGCTGGAGCACATCCTCCAAGGCGAACGCTTCGACGATTTCGCCAACCACCTCTCCTTCGTGGACCGCGTGCAGGCCAAGGCGCTGGCGAAAAACCAGCGCGACCAACTGCGCGGCAAGCTGCGCAGCCAGCTCGATGCGGCCTACGGCATCAGCAGCGAGCTGAGCGATGCACTGATCAACCCGCTCACGCCCGACCAGCAGTTCCGCTCGCTGGACACCACCTTCTCGCCCAGGCCGCCAGTGGGAGCGGACTTCAAAGCAGCGTTCGAGTCGTTGCTGGGACAACTTCTGCGCCACCAGTACCCTGCCCATCCGGAGTTCGAGCAGGAGATCAAGCCGCAACTGGTACGGAAGGTTTGGCCCGAGGTGCTCAAGGCCATTGAGGCACCGGACAGGCGCAGCTACATCGCCGACAACGCTGTGCGTCGGCAAGTGCGTGCGGTCGTGGACCTGCTGCAGCTAGGGCGCACGACGGAGACGCATCTACTGGTCGAGCCGCACTGGGTCACGCGCTTCGCTCAGGCTCACGCCCGTGAAGGCAACGGCAAGCTTACGGTGGCCAAGCTGCGACAGTGGCTCGACCAGCCGCAGCCCATGGGCCTGCCGGTGGAGCTGCAGAACCTCGTCATCCTGAGCTTCGCGGCACTCACCAACCGGCGCTTCCTGCTCAATGGCGGGCCGGTGGAGCCGTCGCTCGACAACCTGGGCGACACGCTGGAGCTCGTCGAGCAGGCGCTGCCCGACACAAGCCACTGGCACGTGGCGGTGCAACGTGCCGCGTCGCTGTTCGGTCTGACCCTGCCGCAGACGCTCAACGCGGCCAACGTCGCCCGCCTGATCGATGACGTACGCCGCGAGGCCACGGGCAAGCGTGACGGTGTTACGCGACTGGTGAGCGCGGCGAAAGACCGTTGCGCGCGCTACGCCAGTGGCCAGCCCAGCGCACGTCAACGCTCGGCGGAGTCCGCCTTGGCGTTGCTGGCGGCGGTCGCGCAGTCGGAGAACCTGGCGCTCATCGATGCGCTGGCCACCGCCACGCTGGAAAGCTCCGAAGCTGCCGTGGCGCGCGCCCTGGGACACGCCCAAGCCGTGGCAACAGCGCTGGACGGGGCCAACTGGGCCATCTTCGACGCGCTGGGCCAACTGGGCGACACGGACCCGCGGCGCGCCAAGGCCGACGCCGTGCTGAGCCGATTGGCTGAAGGACTGTTGGCCGACGAGCATGTGGTGCCGCTCAAGGCCCGGTTGGATGAGCTGGAACGCGATGCGGTACGGCTGTTGACGGTGGCACCGCCGCCGCCGGTTTCCCCGCCGCCACCGCCGCCGTCCGGCCCGCAGCCGCCCGAGCCCGAGCTGCCACCCGCACCCGAGGCCACGACTGTGGTCGAGGAGCGGCAGTTGCAAGTGCGAGGTGTTGAGGCTGCGCGAGTCCTGGAAGACCTGAAGATCCGCTTGCAGGACGACGCCGCGCTCGAACTGTCACTGAGCTGGCGGCTGCAACGGCGGGGACCGAGCCGATGAACGTGTCCACCGCCCAGATCGCGGCGCAACTGGAAGCTGAACTACAACGCGATGCCAAGGCCCAGGCCCTGGCTATCCGCTGCGCGGCACGCCAGCCCTGGCCGGCGCAGCTGCAAGCCCAGGGGCGGCGCTTCGAGCTGCGCTGGTGCGAGTCCATGCTGGCGCTGCGCGAGGCGCTGGCCGGCCTGGAGGACGCAGGCCCGGAATCCGGCGCGGTGCTGCTCACGCCTCTGGGGACGCACGAGATCGCCGACGACATCGCCGCGAGGTTGTCGAGTCGCCGCGTGTTCCAGCCTCAGGGCTGGGACATGGTGCGTCAGCTTTTCGGCGCCCGGGATACTGACGCGCGCCTGGGACGCCACAGCTGGATGCCGCAGATGCTCATCGACGGCGCCGCGCAAGGCCCGTATGCGCCAGTGGCCAGCGGATTCCTGGATCTGGAAACGGCCTGGGGAGCCGTGCTGCAGCGCTTCCTGCAGCTGCCCGATGCACGCCCTGACGCGGTGACGCTGCTGCGCTGGACATTGCGGCCCGATGCGGACGCCTCGATGAACCTGCTGCCGGGCGCGGCGCGCAGCGAAGCTCAGCGCTGGCTGGCAGCCGCCAGCGGCATGGCCGGCGCCATGGCCGTGGCCTGCGTCGAAGCCGGCCGCACGGCCGACGCCCTGCCGCTGGGCTTGGTGTGCGACGTGCTGTTTTCGCCGCAGGGCGAAGGCCAGGCGACGCTGGGCCATGCCGCCATTCGGCTGGAGCGCTACGTCGGCGACATCCACGTCGGCGTGGCTGAGGGCCGTGCCTGGGCCGCCGCAGCGCGCGAGCTGGTGCGCCACGACGGGCCGGAACGTTGCCGAGCGGCACTGGACCGTGCGGACCGGCTGCTGGCGGAGTTGCGCGCGGGCGAGTTCGCTCATCTGAGCACTCTGCTGCCGTCGGCATTCGATCAGCGCCTGCGGGCCTTCGGCGCGGCCGTGCTGCGGCATGCACAGGCTCCGGCCACCACGGCGCTGCTCCAGGTGGAGGCATCGGCCGACCAAGTGCTGAGTCACGGCCTGGCCGCGGTGCAGTCGCAACGCGCCGAGCGGGTGGTCATGGCGCGGCGCCTGTGCCGCTGGCTGACCTCGCCGGCGACCACGGCGTCCTCACTCGTGGAGGCCGCCGCTTGGCAAGCCGATGAGGGCGCATTCGTCGATTGGGCACGTTTTCGCCTGCTGGGCGGTGACGAATTGCCCGAGGTGTCGGAGGCCCTGCTGCAGCTGCGCGGCGCCGTGGCGGCGCGCCGAAATGCCTCGGCACGGGCCTTCGCAGATGCACTCCAGGCGTGGAACAGGCAGCCCGCCGCGGCAAGTGGCCGCTTGGTGCCTGTGGAGCAGATTCTCGACCGCGTGGTGGCGCCGCTGGCGTCCAAGCCGCCGCAGCGCGTGTTGCTGCTGGTGGTGGACGGGCTCAGCGTGAGCATCTTCCGCGAGCTGTTCGCGCAGCCGGATCGCCTGGGCTGGGCGGAATGGGTACCTGCGGGCACGCGAGCCCCTTTGTTCGGCGCCGCGGCGCTGCCGACGGTGACGGAAGTCAGCCGCGCCAGCCTGCTGTGCGGCCGCCTCACGACCGGCGCCGCAGCGCAGGAGAAGCCCGGCTTCGCCAGCCATGCCGCGTTGCAGGCCGCCAGCCGCGCCGATGCCCCGCCCTGGCTGTTCCACAAGGGCGATCTCAGCGACGCGGGTAACTTGGCGTCCGAGGTGCGCGCGGCCATCGCCGACTCGCAACAGCGTGTGGTGGGGGTGGTCTACAACGCGGTGGACGACCACCTCAGCGGCCCGGACCAGTTGCACCAGCGCTGGAGCCTGGACGACCTGCGCCTGCTGCTGCCGCTGCTGCGCGAGGCACGGGAGGCGCAGCGGGTGGTGGTGGTTACCGCCGACCATGGCCACCTGCTGGAGGACGGTACCCGGCTGCTGCCAGGTGGCCAGAGCGACCGCTGGCGCGTAGGCAACCAGGTGCAGACAGCCGACGAGATCGTGATGGAAGGCAGCCGTGTGCTGACAAGCGACGGCGAGCGAGCGGTCGTTGCGCTGTGGAGCGAAACGGCTCGCTATACCGGGCGCAAGAACGGCTACCACGGTGGCGTGTCGCCGCAAGAGGTCATCGTGCCGCTGAGCGTGTTCGCACCCTTCGGCATTAGCCTTCCCGATTGGGAGCCCGCCGTGCCGGTACAGCCGGAATGGTGGGACCTGCCGCTGCTGTCGCAGCCCGCCGTTCAGTCCACGGTTCCCCTGTCCTCGCCTGCACCTGCGCCCGCGCCTGCATCGCGCCGCGCACGGCAGGTGCACGAGGCGCAGCAGGCGCTGTTCGATGCGCCTATACCGGCGCCGGCGCAATCTCAGCCGGCGGTTGCGCCGCCCGACTGGATCGGCGCCCTGCTGGGCTGCGTTACCTACGCCTCGCAACGCCAGCTGGCGGCCCGGGTAGCACCGACGGACGAGGCGATGCGCCACGCCCTGTCGGCATTGCAGGAACGCGGCGGCAAGCTCTCGCGCACGGCGCTGGCGCAGCGCCTGGGGCTGCCCGAGTTCCGCATCGGCGGTTGGCTCAGCGGTGCGCGTCGCGTGCTCAACGTGGACCAGGTGGCGGTGTTGAGTGTCGATGAGGCCAGCGGCACGGTGGAGATCAACCTCGGCCTGCTGGGTCAGCAGTTCGGCATCACGGTTCCGGGAGGCGCGCGATGATCAGTGCCGCCCGACGCGACGAGATCGTGGGCGCCCTGCGCCGCGGCACCGTGCCGCAAAGCGGACTGGACGTCCTGGCGGTGGGCATCGATGCCTTCGCGCCCACGCTGGACGAGGAGCTGGCCGCGGTGGCGGCCGGGCGCGGCGGCTTCAAGGCCGTGCGCGGCGAGTACGGCACCGGCAAGACCTTCTTTGGCCGCTGGCTGCAGGAACGGGCCCGCGTCCGGGGCTTTGCCGCCAGCGAGGTGCAGATCAACGAGACCGAGACGCCACTGCACAAGCTGGAGACGGTCTATCGCCGCCTGGTCGAGCGCCTGGGAACGGCCGACACGCCCATGGGCGCTTTCCGCAGCGTGATCGACGGCTGGTTCTATGCGCTGGAGCAGGACGTGCTGGCACAGGGCACCGTGGACGAGAACGACGAGGAGGCGCTGCTGGCGCAGACCGATGCGCTCATGGAGCAGCGCCTGGCGGCCATCGCACAGGCCGCACCGGCGTTCTCCGCGGTGCTGCGGGCCTACCGCAAGGCCCTGGCAGTGGGCGACACGGCGCTGGCGGACGGCCTGATCAGCTGGCTCTCCGGCCAGCCCAACGTGGCCGCGAGCATTAAGCGCGCGGCCGGCATCAAGGGCGACCTGGACCACTTCGGCGCGGCCAACTTCCTGGTCGGGCTGCTGACCATCCTGCGCGACAGCGGCTTCTCGGGGCTGCTGCTGGTCCTTGACGAAGTGGAGACGCTGCAGCGCATGCGCGCCGACACGCGCGAGCGGGGCCTGAACGCGCTGCGGCAGTGGATCGACGAGATTGACGCCGGGCGCTTTCCGGGCCTGTACCTGGTAGTCACCGGCACGCCGGCCTTCTTCGACGGCCCGCAGGGTGTGCAGCGGTTGCCGCCCCTGGCGCAGCGCCTGCATGTGGACTTCGCCACTGATCGCCGCTTCGACAACCCGCGCGCGGTGCAGATCCGGCTGGCCGCCTTCGATGGCGGCTCGCTCATGGCGGTGGGCCGGCGGGTGCGCGACATCTACGCGCAGGGGCGGCCGCAGGAGGCGCGACTGCGTGCCGTGGTGGACGACGCCTACCTCGACACGCTCTCCCGCGCAGTGGCTGGCGGGCTGGGCGGCAAGGTCGGCGTGGCGCCGCGGCTGTTCCTCAAAAAATTGGTGGCCGACGTGCTGGACCGGGTCGAGCTGCATGCGGACTTCGACCCGTGCCGCCACTACCAGCTCACTCTCTCGGAGAGTGAGATGACCGCCACGGAGCGCGCCGCGGCTGCTGCGGCGTCGGTGGACGACATCGAGCTGTGACCCACGCACCGGACCCGTTCGAGCGCCTGCACCCGGCGCTGCAGTACCACGTCGTCAACTCGCTGGGCTGGAGCTCGATGCGGCCGACGCAGCTGCAGGCCATCAAGCCGATCCATGCGGGCCTGCATGCGCTGCTGCTGGCCCCCACGGCCGGCGGCAAGACCGAGGCGGCCATCATCCCGATCCTATCGCGCATGCTGGGCGAGAACTGGCCTGGTACCAGCGTGCTGTACGTGTGTCCGATCAAGGCGCTGCTCAACAACCTAGAGCAGCGCCTAAGCCACTACGCTGGGCTTGTGGGTCGCCGGGTGGAAGTGTGGCACGGCGACGTGTCGCAGTCGCGCAAGACCAAGGCGCTGCACGAGCCGCCCGACATCCTGCTGACCACGCCCGAATCCATCGAAGGGATGCTGGTGTCCACGCGCGTGAACCGGCAGCGTTGGTTCGGCAACGTGCGCGCGGTGATCGTGGACGAGCTGCACGCCTTTGCGGGCGACGACCGCGGCTGGCACCTGCGTGCCCTGCTGCAGCGCATCGGGCGCTACACGGACGGACCGCCGCAGCGCATCGGACTGTCTGCCACGGTGAGCAACCCGCAGGCGCTGCTGGCGTGGTTTGCGCCGACGGGCGAGCGCGGCATCGTCGGCAGCGCCGGAGTGAGCACCGATGCGGACGTCACCATCGATCATGTCGGCTCGCTGGACAACGCGGCCACCGTGGTGTCGCGGCTGGACCGCGGCATGAAGCGGCTGGTGTTCTGCGACTCGCGCAGCCAGGCCGAGCGCCTGGCCAGCGAGCTGCGTGCCCTGGGCGTACGCACGTTCCTGAGCCACGGCTCGCTCAGCGCCTCGGAGCGAAAGCAGGCGGAAGCCGCTTTCGCCGAGGAGCGCGACTGTGTGATCGTGGCGACCTCCACGCTGGAGCTGGGCATCGACGTGGGCGATCTAGACCGCGTGATCCAGATCGACGCGCCGGCCACGGTGTCGTCCTTCCTGCAGCGCATGGGCCGCACCGGGCGGCGCAGCGGCAGCCGGCGCAACTGCTTGTTCCTCACGACCACCGACGAGGCTTTCCTGCAGGCGCTGGGCGTGACGAAACAGTGGTCGCGCGCGTGGGTGGAGGCTGTCGTGCCGCCGCCCGAGCCCTGGCCGGTGGTCGCGCAGCAGGTTATGGTTTCGCTGCTGGAGCAAGGCGTGGTGGTTCGGATGGAGCTGCTGGAGAGCCTCGGACAAGGCTTTACGGAGCTGCCGGCGGCACGAATCGAGACGCTGGTCGAGCACATGCTCGGTGCCGGCTTCGCAGTCGAGTCAGGTGGCGTGCTGCAGTTGGGCCAAGCCACGGAAGCCGAGTTCGGCCGCAGCCACTACCGCGATCTCCTGGCGTCGTTCTCCGGCGCGCCCCTGCTGCTGGGGCGGCATGGAGCAACTGAGATCGGCTACATCGACCCGTCGGTACTCATCGGCCACGACGCAGCGACAAGGCTCCTGCTGGGCGGGCGCAGCTGGCTGGTAACGAGCGTGGAATGGAGCCGCAAGACCGCCTGGCTTGAACCCGTCAAGGAGGGCGGCAAGGCCCGCTGGACCGGCGCGGCCCGGACAGTGGGTCCCGAGGTGTGCCAAGCGATCCGAGATGTGCTCGCCGAAGGCACGCTGCCGGGCGTGCAGCTCTCTCGACGGGCACGGGCGCACTTGGACTTGCTGCGCGATGAGATTCCTTGCGGCTTGATGTCGCGTCAACCGGGGCCCGGCTCGACCCATCGCTGGTGGACGTTCGCAGGAACCGTTGCGAACCGGACACTGGCGCGACGCATTGGCAGCCTCAACTCACGCGCATTCGATGCGCTGTCCGTGCTGACCACTACATCAACGGACGTCTCAGCGGGAGCGGCTGACACCGCGCCCGTCATGCTCACCGACGAGGAAGTTGCCGACCTTGCCAGCGGGATAAAGTTTGGCAACTGCTTGCCTGTCGGGTTATTGCGCAGAACCGTGATGGCGAGAAATTTCAATGGATAGATCAAAGTCGCCCGATCAAGGAGAGTGATAAGCATGGAAACTTATAATAACTCTGGGGGAGACGTGGTTTGTGTCGGAGATCAAAGGAACTTAGCGCCATTCGACTGCGCCACAATACAGTCCGAGTTGAACCGGTTATACGCCGATGCCATCCAAGAGATCAAGGCGTTAGAGCATTTCTCCGGTCGTGAACAACAGCAGCTTTCTGCCCCGTTCTTCCTGAAAATTTCTCCCCGCTACTTCGAGGCGCCTTTCCGTGTTCTCTTTGTTGGCCAAGAGACGAGGAAATGGTGGGGGAAACTTGGCAAAGCCTTGCAGACCGAAGATGCCGTGGAGCGGCTTCTGACGCACTACGAAAGTCGGTTGAATTGCAAGCTCGGACGTAGCCCGTTTCATCAGATGCGCCGGCGTGCGGAAAAAGAGTTGGCCGGCGGCATGCGCGATGCCATTGTGTGGTGCAACTTGCTCAAGATGGACGTTGACAAGGGGGCAAGTCGAAGCCGCAACGCCAGGGCGTATTCCCAGGCCTTGGAGGAATTCTCTGCAAAACTTGTTCGCCAGGAAGTTGAGTTGCTACAGCCGCATGCAGTGATCTTTGCCTGTGGGCCGCACTACGATTACCTGATAAAGAAGTATTTTCCATACTCAGACAGCGATGTGATTGAGCCCCGTGCGTTGTGGCACTTCAAAATCAACGACATCCACTGCTATCGGACGTGGCATCCACGCTCGCAAAACAATGGGAGCGAGCACAACGTAGGTCATTACTACAAAACGATCTTCGATAGGCTCAAACTGGAAATGCGGCATACCGATGCTGAGTTGAGCTGACAAGTATTTTGACTGCTGAAGTTTAACCAAAAGCACGACGTTTTATGGAAATTCCTGCTCCAGATCCGATAGTTTTAGTCTTTAGTGTGCTGCCAGAGCTGGGCTTCCGGCCAATAGTAGATCCACTTTCTATTGGTGGGATCTCCTGGGTTCTGAAGGGTACTTGTTTTGATGTAAAGGCGTCTCGCTTAACCAGCATGTATCTAAGGGAGGAGGTGCAGTGTTCAGGTATCTTTAGGACCGCTCGAAGCCTTGGCATGATTGAATTTTCGATGCCAGTTGCCGTGGAGAGCAAAGAACAAGTTATGGCGTGGCTGGCTTACGGGATAAAAGCAGATGCCATTTCGCATGATCCTCTAATACCGTGGGCCCAAAAAGCTCTGGATTTGAAACACCTCCTTCCTTGGGAGAGGTACTATACTAAAATAAGAGACGAAGCGGCGCAACGCAGAAAGCTTTGGCTTGCGCGGCCTCATTGCATAGTAGAGCGTAAGTGGATCAAAGCTGTTCTCGGTTTCTTACAAGAGCAAGCGTCCAAAAACCCAGAAGGTGAATTCTCTGTCTTGTTTGACGGTGAAATGCTATCTGTTCGAGCAGGCAGAGTTCCATTGGGAGTCCCGGCCGAGGGACCGTCAAGTTGGAATGAGAGATACAGTCAACCTTTGAGTCAGCTTGCTTCCATCCCGGTGCGCATAATGTCCGATCCTGTGGAAATGGGAATTTGGCAAGGCAACTTGCGGCTTGACCATGGCGGGCAGAGATGGGTTTCTCGTCGTCGTAGCGCCGACCAATCACTGGAAGAGCAGGGGACGGTGCACAGCTAGTTCGCCACCAGCGTGACCGCATAGAGAATACTGCCGCTTATAGTTTCTGGATAGAGGTGTGTGCCTCCCAATGTTGCCTCCAGTATGAGAAGCGCGCCTCACACCAGTCCTCTGGATTGGTGGCGCCAAGGATGATTTTCCAAAGTTCGTGCTGTCCTATCGCCTCGGATCGACAGTATATTTGACGTGCGATTTCTAATGACTTATGGAATTGTCGAGCGGCCCAGGCTTCTGTGCCGCACTTCCAAAGCATTGCTTCTTGGTCGCACTTGAGGTTTGCGTTCTTTAATGCCGCGGTGCTGAACTCCCAGTATTTCTGCTCCGACGGGAATTCGTTGCCACGACTCCAGCGCTTCAAGCTGGAGTCATCCGTCATTGATGTTTTTGCTCCCTGTGCAAGGCTTAAAAGTTTTTTCTGACTGCTAACTTCCACATGTTTCATCAGGCGCGAAATTAGCTGTGATCCAGGATTGAGTTGATGATTTTTGTTTCGTTTGAGCAGCTTGTCTAATTCATCGATGCCCGCACGGCCCCCTCTGATCCGCCATGTCATCACATCCATGCGTGCTGTTTGTGAAAGCATGAACTCCAGCAGGCCCGCTGTGCGGGATACCATGGTTGATAGTTCCGAAGTGGCGTTATAAAAGTGCTCTAGTGCTGCCTCAGTCATGTAAGGACGTAGATAGGGATGCGCCGCAAAAACATTGGCTGCTTCTTGGTAATTGCCGCAGCGAATGCTTCTTAGGCATGTGGCACTAGCCTGCTCTACGTCCACACAATGGTCAAGGGGGATCATGTGGGTCGGGGTCGATCCAGGGATTAAAGACTGACCGATTCTGTAGAGCTCCCAAGCCCCCATGTTGTTTAGAATTTCCTGGGCCGTTTCGCTACCTGCCAATGCATCGTCAAACAGTTTTATCAGTGGTTCGTTCGGTGTATTTTTGGCGGCGGCTGCTAACAATCGCCGGCAGTTGGCAACCGTTACGGAAGAAACGGTTTTCTGCTTGCCACCCTCGATTCGATCGAGCGTTTTGACCAAGCCGCCATAACCTGCTTCACGTAATAGTTCCTTGTATGACGGTGTGCCAGTGAGTTTTGCATCATCTTCAGGGAGCAGCAAAATAACGCTACTAAGCCTCAGCGGCTTTGGACGTCCTAACGTTGGTCGTCGTAGAAGGGAAGTCATTCGGTTTTTGTTGTCGGCATGGAGCCAAGGCTGTGGCTGGTGGGACTGCAACTGTTGTTGTGGAAATTTGTGTTGTTCTACTGATATTTCGGTGGTTACTGGATAAGTAATTTCAAACGAGATAGTGACTTTTTGAGACACTGAAGGCGGTGAGGGGTTGGGTGCACGGCCTTCAGTTGTCAATCATTGTCTTGATTTCGCCTCTCGTGCTGCTTTGTACAGGCTGTTTTAGGTGCGCTCAATCCCCGTCGTCGTTTTCTTCTTGCTGTTCGCCTTGGTAAAGATCGTTGTTGGGGTTGAGTTGGTTTGACCGGTTGTCTTGACTTGCCTGATACGCGTCATTGTTCGGATTCAGGCTATCACTCCGGTCATCATTCTGGGTGCGGGGCATGGTGCTTCTGAAGAATCGAAGTGGATCACAGCAGGCCAGTGTAAGGCTGCGTGGTTTTTGGTCGATTGTTGCCCCGCTTCTTCCCGGACGGCATCCCATGATGCGTACTTGGTCCGTTAAGGGGGCGAGATGCCTTGTGGCTACTGCGAGCGCTGCTTGGCGTGGTCCCGTTCTTACTCTTGGTCATACGAAATCCTTTGATGTCATGCGCAGGATCAGCCCTGCGAGGCAGGATGGTCGCGGACCAGTAGCTCAAAGTCAGGGGCAGAGTTTTCCCACTTTCAGCGGCGTGTCGACAGCCACAGCGTTATCCCTGCAACCGACCCGTCTGCACTTACGCCGGCGGCACCAGCCAGCCCACTAGCTGCAGTGCCCTGGCGGCCCGGCCCCTGCCTTTCGGCGACAGGAGCCAGTGTGAGGCGGTTGTTCCTTCAGTTCTTGGCCCGCAGCACAGGTGGCAACCACCGCGTGCCCTGCAGTCGTTGCTGGGCCAGGGCAACCGCCTCAGGCTTCTTCAGCCCTTCCAGGTCCGCCGCCGCTTCAGCGCCTGCGCCTTCGCGCACCGCGTCGATGACCTTGGCCTTGGGCACCGAGAGCAAATAGCTCTCGGCAGTCGGCTCCCACCAATCGGCCATGTCTAGATCGACGGCGGCGGCGATGGCGGCCGCGATGGGCTGCGGAGCTTCGCGGCCCTGCACCGTGTTGAGCGTGCTCGCGGTGCAGACGGCCAGCAGGTCGAGTATTTGGGAGTCGTCGGCTTTCAGCACCCAGGCCAGCAGGGACTGCTGATCGCCGGGCAGTAGGTTGCCCCACCGCTCGCAATGCGCTTCCATTGCCTGCTGCGCCTTGCACTCGGCCAGATCAGCGCCTTCCTTGCGCACATCGGCGGTGTCGGCCCGAATTTCAACGGGCCGGTCACCGGAGCCGCAGCGCGACGACAAGCCGGTCTGCACGGCAAGCTGGTAGGCCAGCACACGCAGTGCGACAGCCGGGCTATCTGCCACCGTGGCGCGCAGCGCGGCTGTCCGGTGCGCGGTCAACTGCCGCAGCAGCTTTTCCGAGTAGTCGGCCTTGGGCACCTTAGCCGGGGCCGGGGCCGTGCCAGTGGTGCCCGGTGCCGCCGCCGCACCGCGCTGCGCGGCCTGCGCCTTGCGGTCCTCCGCATGCACCAGCCCACGCAGCACGGCCAGTTCGCCGCGCTGGTCCACGTACACCACTGCACCGGCCAGCGGCAGATCGCGGGGGTCGATCTGCTGCAGGGTCTGCTCAATCGCTTCGCGCTCGGCTTCTGCCTGCTGCTGCTGGGCTTCCAGCGCGTCGATGGCCGCGCTGTCGGCTTCGGGGTCGAGGTCGTCGATCTGGCCTTCCAGCTCGGACACCAGCGCCTCGATGGCGTCGAGCCGCTGCTGCTGTTCCTCGCTCGGGTCCACGTCGAGCGTGCGGCAGTGGTCGAACGCCTGCCGGTCGGTGTAGCTCAGGCTGGTGCGGACCTCAACCCACCGCCAGCCCTCGGCGCGCACGGCTTCGGCCTCGCGCTCCAGGCGATCCAGCGCCAACTTCTCCAGCAGCGCCGGCTCGGTCATGTACCCCGGTGAATTCTCATCATCGGAAAACAGATCGCGCCTGATATTGCCGCCCGCCGCCTCGTAGGCCGCAAAGCCCACGAATTGCGCCAGCGGGTTATTCGGCGGAACATCGCGCTCGGTCAGTTTGCGGCGCAGATTGTGGGCTGGCCGCTCCCAGGGTGACGAGTTTTCCCATGCCGATTCCTGAAGCTGGTGGTCCTCGGTGAGGGTCAACGCCATCAACTGTTCCAGTTCGATTTTCTCGTCCCAGTACAGCGCCATGAGCTTCGGGCTGACCTTGGCGAGTTTCAGCCGGCGCTCCACGGTGAGCGGGCTGATGCCCCAAGCATCGGCAATCTGGGAAACCGTCTTGCCTTGCTCAAACATGGCTTGGAAACTGTCGAACAAATCACTCCCGTGGAGCGGTTCACGCCCGCAGTTTTCGGCCAGGGATACCGACACCGCATCCTCTTGCGACACCTCCAGGCAGCGCACCGGAAAATCCGCGTCGATCTTGCCCTGAGTAAAAAGCAGATTCAGGGCTTCCAAGCGGCGGCCACCGGCGACGACGCCATAGCGCCCTACATGGAAGCCTCCCTGGTGGCAAGGGAGTTTCTGAAGTTTTGACTCGGCGGAATTGACTGCGGTCTTACATTCGGCCTACTGGTGCAGATCGGAGTAAGTCCGCTGCTGGCCTTGATGGTCATTTGCGGGGCCGGTGCTTATCTGATGCTCGGACTTCGCAATGTTGCTTGTCCGGGGCGTTATGCAGCTTTACCCGGCCCGCGGTCAGACCGCGTCGCCATCACTTCATCGACTCGACTTGCGCACTTCGAGATATTGGCTCCTTACTTGAGCGGTAGTGCTTGTAAATAACTACTGTTGCGGCTCAGGCAGTGCAATGTATTTCTGCGCCACCTGTGGGCAGGTTATTCCTCCAGCCAGACTGATATTCCCGTCCGTAGGCCACCAGTGCCCAAGCTGTGCGAGCCATCTTGTTGGCCAATGCCACGGCGGCGACATTAAGCGGCCGTCTCACCAGCAGGTCTTCAAGCCACTTGGGCTTGTTCTTGGCATGTGCAATAACAGCCCGGGCTCCATGAATCAGTAGCGTGCGCAGATAGGGGTCGCCGCGCTTGGATATGCCTCCCATGTGCGTTTTGCCGCCGGTGCCGCTGTGCGCAGGTACCAGTCCCAGACTCGCAGCGAAGTCGCGTCCGCTACGCCAGCCTTGTCCATTGCCGAGCTTAGCGGCCAGCGCCGTGGCGCCCAATACGCCTATGCCGGGCACCTTTCGCAGGACAGCGGCGTTGTCCAGTTGCTGCTCCTGCGCGGCGATCTCATATTCCAGCGCGTCGATGTGTTGTTGAACCTGCGCCAGCATTTCCAACTGGCCGTTTACCAGGCAACTCATGGTTGTCGGCAACTGCTCATCAATTTGCGCGCGCTGTTGAGCCAGCGCTCTGAGCCCTGCCTTACGACCTCCGATTAGCGTCACGCCGAATTCGTAGAGCAAACTGCGTAGAACGTTGATGGTGGCGGTGCGAACACTTACCCAATGCGACCGCGTACGGTGCAGCGCCTGCACTGTCTGTTGCTCGCAAGTCTTGATGGGCACGCGTCGTATATCCGCTTGATTCGCCGCAAGCCAGACTGCCCGCGCATCAGCCGCATCGTCCTTGTTGCTACGGACGAAGGGTTTGACCTGCTTGGTTGGCAGGAGCTCCACCTGGTGGCCCAAACTGCCGAGCACGCGAGCCCAGTGGTGTGCGCCGGCACAAGCCTCCATCGCGATGCGCGCTGGCTGGCGTTGCGCAAAGAACTCCGCCAGCTTCGTTCGAGGCAACTTCTTGCGACCGATCTCCCCAGTCTGGGTCTCTACCCAGTGCAGTTGCATCGCATTCTTGGCCAAGTCTAGGCCGTAAGTCGTACGATCCATTTGGGGCCTCCGTTCTCAGGAGTTTGGTAACGCGACTCCACTTTGGCACTTCGATGCCGTTCAACGCGAGGCCCCCTCGTCATTTCCAGGTCACTGGTGTTTGCTGCTGCCGGCCTGTGCTGCCGTCAGTTCAGCGGGGGGAGGCTTCCATACCATCTGGTGGGCTTGAGCGACTTCTTGCCCGACAGCTCAGGCCGGACGATGAGGTTTTGCAGCAGGCTCTGCGAGTAGATCAGCGCCGCCAACTCTTCGACACTGCGCGCCGGGGTTTTGCGGCGGACGTTGAGCGGGTCGCGGAACAAATACTTCAGCGGTACGGTTATTTCCCGGCCTTGCACCCGCTTGATTGCTTCGGAAATCCGAGTTTGTTCAGAGAGGTCCATGTGCTGCTCCAAAAAGGCCGGGGCTCAAGCCCGGTAATGAAGGTGCGGATGGCCGGGAGAGCGCCCGGCGCGCCGGCTTTTGATTTATCGCTGGTCGATGCTTAAATATACCGCGTTTGCGGAAAACCCGAGTAAATAGCAGTGAACTCTTACAGTTCAAACTGTTCGGCATTATTAAAATTTGGGGAGGGCGCCTATATTTCAGTCCATGGGAGCAGCGAAATATTCACACGAAGCTGTGAAGCGCCACTGATTCCTGTCTGCAACCTTCCCGCTTAGAGATTTCCAGATGCCACACCTCATTGACACCACCACTGGCCGCGCCGCAATGGCTTTCGTCGGTGAGGCTCCCTGGCACAAGCTGGGGCAGCGCCTGACGGCCGGCGCCGATCTCGAAACCTGGCGCCGCGAAGCCGGACTGGCCTACAGCGTGGAGCGCACGCCGGTGCTGTTCCAGCGCGCCCATGCCGGCGCCGCCGACCGCATTGAGGCCATGGAAGACCGCGACGTGCTCTACCGCTCGGACACCGGCGCGGCATTGAGCGTCGTAAGCCGCGGCGGCTATCACGTCGTGCAGCCCGGCGAAGTGCTGGAGTTCTTCGGCCGGCTGGCCGAGGCCGGCGGCTTCGTGCTGGAGACCGCTGGGGCGCTGTCGGACGGCAAGCGGGTCTGGGGACTGGCGAAGGTCAACGACGGCGCGCCTGTCGTCGGCCAGGACACGGTGCGCCCGTACCTGCTGCTGGCGACCTCCTACGACGGCACGATGGCCACCACCGCCAAGTTCACCGCCATCCGGGTCGTGTGCCACAACACGCTGACCATGGCCGCGGGTTCCGACACTGGCGCGCAATCCGAGCAGGACGCAACCATTGGGCCTGTGGTGCAGTGCGTGCGCGTGCCGCACATGAAGAAGTTTGACGCGGGCGCCGTGCGCCAGCAGCTGGGCATCGTGCTTACCGCCTGGGATCGCTGGCTGGTGCAGGCGCGGCTGCTGGCGCAGGTGGACGTGACGCAGGCGCAGGCCGACAAGTGCGTGGCGGACCTGCTGCTGTCGGTCCAGGCCGCGCCGAAGGGCAAGCCGCAGCCCGACGTGCGCGCGAGCCGCGGCTACAAGCGGCTGATGGACCTCTTTGGCGGCGCGCAGATCGGCGCCGACCTGTGCGGCACCAAGAGCGCGTGGGCGCTGCTCAACGCCGTCACCGACTACGTGGACCACGAACGCGGGCGTAGCGACGACACCCGCATGACCAGCGCATGGTTCGGTGCCGGCGAGGGGCTGAAGCTGGCGGCATGGCAGGGCGTGCGCGTCCTGGCCGAGCGAGCCGGGGCTGTCGCGGCCTGACGCCTGCCGGGCCGGCGCCACGCCGGCCCCTGCGGCACAACCCACTTTCCTGCACCGCTTATCACAGGAGCAGCAGCATGCGGACCAAGACGAAGCCGAGCGCGGTGCTGGTGCGCTTCCTAGCACTGGAGCACCTGCGGGCGATCCTGGGCAGTGCCGCCATGTTCGCCAGGAGTCCGGCACTGCGGCGCGCGGGGTGGCTTCCGGCGGCCATCACCAGCAGCGCGCCGCGCCGCACGGGCGGCACGGTGGGGCGTTGGGATGACAGCACCGAGGCCCGCCGGCTGAGCGACGAGGCGCACCCCTTCCTGGCCGTGGGCGACCGCCTCGCCGCTGCCGACAGTCTGGTGAAGCTGAGCGACATCCAGCGCGGCGCAGCGAGTCCCCAGGCGTGAGCATGCCCAGCTCCCCATGAGCCACCGCGAGCTCACCCGCTGCCTGCGGCTGGCCGCTGCCAGCCTGCCGAGCCGCTGGCGCCGGCGGCTGCAATGCCTGGCCAGCCCGCCGTCCTCGGTCCCGGCGGTTCGAGGCGACACGATGTGCACGTCTGCTGCGCAGGAGCAGCGGCAGCCGGCCGCGTTCGAGTGGCTGCGCGCGGTACCGCTGGGCCAGGAGTTCGGCAGCGTCGCATGCCCGGCATCAGGTGCTGCTGTTGGCGCTGCAGGGCCTGCTGACAGCGATGGGGGGCGCGACGCCACCTGCATCGCACGTGAAGTGCCTGTCAACGAATTTCCAGAATCACCGTGGCCGGTCGGCACAAGCTTACCCAGGCGCGCGTGGGCGCTATCGTCGGGCGGGCGCTTGCCGCCGTGCGTGGCACCCCGGAAGGCTGGGCGCGCGTGGAGCTGTGGCTACTGCCCGAGCTGGCGCGGCAGGCTCAGGCCCTGGAAACGCAAGCCAGCACCCAGGCAAGCCGGCTCTGACGCTGCTGTGGCGCGCCGGAGCAATTTCCCTGACGTTGCCGCAGGCGCGGCAAAGCCCCGTGGAGGCACAGCCGATGAAGTTCGAGAGAGCCCGCAAGACCCGGGATTTTTTGAAGGCTCACGCAGACGAACCCGTCGCGGTCGTCATTGAAAAGGCCTTTGCTCGTGCCGGACGCTCCTTGCAGGGCGTGGTCGACATCGAGAACGCCATCGCACTGCTGACCGACGTGGAGCTTCGCGAGCGCTACGCCGGCGCTGCCTGGCGCTACTACGACGTGCTGCGCAGCTACTCGGACGACTCGCTCGTGCCTGTGGGTGGCGTCACCTGGGTGGTGGCTGTTCCCTTCACCGTCGAGGCGCCGGAGATGCTGCTGGGCCGGTCGGCCAACTGGCGTGGCCGTCTTATCAGCGAGGCGCTGATGGAGAATTTCATCAAGCTCATCGACCCCGCGTGCCCGATGCTGCCGCCACTGCTCTACGTGACGCCTATGTCGCGCGCGACGCTGGTCAACATGGCTGCCTACGGCGACATGCTGGCCAATCCGAAAACAAACCATCCGATGATGGAGTTCCACCGCGTGGCCTGGCTGGAAGCGAGCGAGGCCTACCAGACCACGCCCGGCTTCGTGCCGGCGTTCTGCTTCCTGTTTTCTACAACGGAGCTCAACGTCGGGCTCGACGGGCAGAGAGACGCCGGCCACTCCCTGCCCAGGTCTGCACGGCTGGACCAGCAGATGGACCTGCTGCGCTCGCACCTCGCTGTCCTGGAACTGGAGATGCCTGGTTTGGGAGCGCGGCTGGGACAGCCCATGCGGCTGTCCGCTGCGGTGTTCGAGGCTACCCGGCTGCGCCTGGTGCGGCAGTGCCAAGTCATCATCGGGCAGGAGTTTCTGGATGAGGAAGACACTCCCGTGAGCAAGCCGCTGCACCGCGTGGTGCTGGGCACCGACGTTTGGCCTGACCTGGACGGCGCCATTCAGTACGCACAGATCTGCGTCTACGCGGAGCGTGGCCCGATGACGGTGAAGGCCTCGGCGAGGCTTCCGCTGGGTTGCCCGACGGCCTTGCTGACCCAGGCATGGCGTGAAGCGGATGTGGAACATCACACGCAGGAAATCGTGGAGCTGCCCAGCGTGTCACGGGAGACAGTCCTGCGCGGCTCCGATGGGCGCGACCTGACGCGCAACGGCGTCGGAAACTGGGTGGAGCGCAAGCTGCTGGCGCTTGGGACCGATGCGGAGGTGCTGCTCACGCCGGACTGGGAGTCGGTGCTCCAGGCGATACCGACGCAGCTTCCGGCTCAGGAGCGCGATACGCTGGGCAGGTTGCCCGTGCCCGAGCTGCTCAGTCAGAAACTGAGGTTTCCCGACCTGGTGCGCCAGCGCTATCGCGCCGATGTGGCCGCCTTTCTCGAAGGCCTGGTCGCGCAACCCAGCGTGGCCTACGGTACAGCGGTGGCCAGGCTGTTCCAGGCGTTTCCGCAGTTCAGCGGTCTGCCGCCTGCTGCCGTCCACGAGGCGGTTCCGCGGCCGGGCATGTGGTCCGCGTGGCATTTCACGGCCGTGCAGGGGCGCCTGTTTCGCGTCAGGGACACGTTGCTGCAGCGCCTGGCCCTGACGGACGTGGAGCACGGGCTTCCGGCGTCCTTCGTCCACAGTCCCTACCCGGACTGCTACTTCACGCTGCAAACGCCGTTGTCCACCGAAGACGGCGAGTACAAGGTGCTGGGCTTCTACGTCAGCGAGCGGCACCTGACGCCGCAGGAATGCGAGCAGCTGGACCAGGCTGCAGGCACGCGTGTCGTGGCGATCACGCTCGTCCACGAGGAGCAGGACGCCTTCGTCAGCATCGAGGCCATGACCACCCAGTGGGCCTTCCAGCCTGACGACACATCGGACTTCAGCGAGACGCTGGAGGAGGTTTTCCAGGCAGCACGTACCGGCAAGGGCGTGCGCCAAGGGGTGCCGGAGGCCGAGTTGAAGCTGCAGAAAGACGCCCTGCTGCTCGCATGCAAGGTGCTGCTGTACGTGGGACTCAAGAACGCCCGCCTGGTGGACCAGCCTCTGAAGGCTGCGCTCATGAGTCGGGTGCGCGAGGCCAAGGGCAAGGAGAAGGACCGGTTGTGGGCCAGGGCACAGGCCACGTGCGACTACATCGACGTCGGCCCGGAGGAGGCGCTGCCCGAAATGCCGCCCAGCGTCAGCGGGCACACCGACAGGACCGTGCGGCCGCATTGGCGCCGCGGCTACTACCGGCCGCAGGCATTCGGGCCGGGGCGGTCGGAGCGCCGAACGGTCTGGATTGAGCCGGTGCTGGTGCGGGCCGACCGGCTCACCGGCGGTGACGAACCGCCCAGGCCCGACTACATCGTGCATTGAGCTGTCGGCCAGAAAGGAAAGCGATGCCAAAGGATTCGATGACGGCCAAGGAGTTCGACAGCCTGGGCGAGCGGCTGGGGCGCATGACGCCCGAGAGCGTGGCCATCGCGCGGGAAGTGCTGGTGGACGGGGTTCCCAAGTTCGTTGTCGCCCAACGGCACAACATCACCAAGCCGCGCGTGGGAGCCATTGTCGAGCGGGTGCTTGCCGCCGCTCAGGACGTGCCGAGGGATTGGGTACGGGTGGAGGTCTGGCTGCCGCCCGAGTTGGCACAGCAGGTGCGGGAGATGGAGGTGCAGGCCCGAGAGCAGGCCAAAGTTGGGTCGAACTTGGATTTGTAGGGTTCACAGGGCAGCGGTGGGCAACTGCACGAGGCGCTGGATCCACCACGCAAGGCTTGGAGCGGACTACTGCGCTCGGCCCGAGGTCGCCCGGTCCTCAGCAGATTTCTGGGACTGGCTCAAGCCGCCGCCGGTCTAGGCACACAGGGATCCCGCCCATTGCATGCGGCAGTCGACCCAAATTAATCATGGAAGGAAATATTGGTCACGATGACGCTCGCTTTAAAACGCGCAGCATCAAGTTATGACTTCGGTGTAGTTTTGCGACTAAGTAGCAGTAGACCAAAAAAACCGATACCCGCTAGACCTAAGGACGTAGGCTCAGGCACCCCATTAGCAATGAAACCACTAATAGTGGGGGTGGACGCCCCAAATATAAGCCTTTCATTCTCGGCGCCAAAATCTACGTAAACACTAGCCCAGTCGCCATCCCGGATCTCGCGGCGCAGCAGCAAATCAAACCTATTAGAATGTCCCACAAAAGATGAGTAACTGCCTGCGTAGTGGTCAATAATTGCATACCCTCCAAACGAAGATGAGTATCCTGACGCCGACATCGAAATCCCATCCCAACCATTATTCTGGTTTCCGCTTGCGGCGTTGTCGATCCTGGCGCTTGCCTCCTCGTCAGTTGCAATATTTGTGGTAAGGCTCACCCCGTCAATAACAATGATAGTGCTAACCGTCGCAGGCGCTGCCCAGCAATTAGAAAAAGTATCGTTATCGCATACGTCCCCCATGCCATCTACTGGCAAACCAAGAGAAGTTGTGAGCGAGAATGATTTTCCAGCCAGATCGGCTCCTTTGGCCCCAAAGTATCCTGAGCCGTCGAACCCCCAGCCAACTTTTCCAAAAGTGGTAAAGGTAAGGGTGGTGAAGGGGGCGGCGGAAACGGACGTAATGACGCCAGCAACCATCACGTTTGCAATGAAGAATTTGCTGATAAATTTCAAAGCAAGCTTCCCGTAAGTTCTTTGTGAGAGTGCATATAGTAACATCTCGAGGCGGTATGTCATTCTCACGTTGACATCAGCTACATAGGCATGGCCGTTAGCAGGCTGTTGAAGTATCTCAGCTGCGGCGAGTAGCGACTGAGCGACCATTGGCGCTGGGAACGACGAGAAGAATGACGATGCGGGGAGCCGACAGCAACAGCGAGAGCCTGTTCACGACGGTGCAGTTAGAGGAGCTCGTACCGGCGTCGCACCCACTGCGTCCTACCTGCGCCTGGGTCAATGAAGCGCTGACCAAGATGGACGAGCGCTTTTCGGCGATGTACGAGGCCGACATCAAGGGCGGGCGACCGACCATCGCGCCGGAGAAGCTCATGCTCATGCGCGGCGAAGCTGCTGCAAGTGCGCTACAGCATCCACAGCGAATGTCAGCTCATGGAGCAGGTGAGCTACAACCTCTTGTTCCGCTGGTTCGTAGGCCTGTCGATCGACTTGCTCGGTCTGGCATCACTCGGTGATTAGCAAGAACCGAGACCGCCTCATCGAGCACGAGGCCGTGACGGCTCTGTTCAACGCCACGGTGAAAATGGCCAAGGCTGGCAGGCTGCTGTCGGGCAAGCACTTCAGCGTGGTTGGCACGCTCATCCAGGTCTGGGCTGGGTACAAGAGATCGAGGTGTCCGGCAGCCCTGGGTGGTTCCTATAAGCCGAGAACGAAGTGGTGCCTATACGGCAGAAAGTGGCTATGCGGTTTTCGCCATAACGCGCCCCCGGTCAGCGGCCCGCAGCGTGCATGCGATCTCAGACCTAGGATGATCGGCGTTTTGTTGGAGAAGACCCAGCGCGCGTGGCTGGAGTAGTCACCGGCAGATGACGGTACCGAGCCTTCAGCATCGTCTCTGCCCTGGGTACGAAGGTGTGCCGGGAGCAGGCCAAGCTCTTTGTCGTCGTCCATTCACAGCCGGCTGCCCTGGAACGCGTGGCGATTGCTCCAACGGCGCAGCGGTCGATATGGGTTACCCAACGCTGTTGCCTGATCCGCTGATTTGCACTGTCGCGTTCCGGTTGCCTGTTACGGTGACGACTTGGCTGACGTCCACCACCGGGGCAAATTCCTTTGCCCAATCTGTTAGAAACGCTGCCAGTTCAGGGTCTCGTTCCATCGACTTACGCAGTTGCAAGCGCAGTGAACTCTGCGCATCGCTATCATCAGGCTGCTTGGCTAAGTCATCCAGCGCCTCCTTGGCGCCGGCGTGTATTAGCCGCATTTTAAGCTTGTCGAAAAACGATGTCGGAGAAGCATGGTCAACTTCCTCGCCGCCTTGCCAAATCGCCTTGCGTAGCAGCAGTGTAAGGACAAGCACGATGGAGGCGGCAATAGCAGAAATGCGTGAAGGATCAAGCGGAGAATATCCTTCTATATTAAGTCGAGAGAGTAAGGGGCCAAACTGTTGAATATCGGGTTTTTCTCCTAAGGATTTGCATATATCAAGATATTCGTGCAGAGCAGCGCGCATTAACTCGGCGTGGGCGCCGGGATGGCGTAGGAAGTTGGATTCTAATACCGAAATTGCTTCCCGCGCGATTGCTGGAGCAATTTTAGAATCGGCGCTATTAAAAGTACAGCGCGCCAGCACAATAAGCGATCTTGCCAATCCAGGTTGGAATGCGTCTGGCCTCTGGGCGGCGAGCTCACGATAGATAGCAGTCGAATCTTGGGCGGCTTGGAAGGCTGCGTTTTGCTGACCAAGTTCTCTCAAGTTAATTGCTAAGTTGCACAAAGAAAGAGCTAAATCTGACCGGAAAGCACCAGGCTGTTGCAAGCTCAGTTCTTGATATAGAGCAGTCGCCTCCTGTGCGGCATGTAAGGCAGATTCTCGACGATTCAGATCTCCAAGCATGTTAGCTAAATTGTTGAGCGACAACGCAAGATCTGGCTTGGAAGCATCTGGCCGTTGAGAAGCAAGTTGACGTTGGATATCAACCGCCTGCAGTGCGGCATGCAAGGCCGCCTCACGCCGGCCCAAATTGCTGAGTTCGTTGGCCAAGTTGCTAAGCGACCTAGCCAGATTAGGCAGAAACGCGTCGGGCTGCTGGAAAGCCAAGTCCTGATAGAGGTCAGTCGCCTCTTGCACCGCCTGTAATGCTCGTTCATGTAGACCGAGGTAACTGCTGGTCGTCGCTAAGTTATTGAGTGATATGGCTAAATAAGTTCGAAACGCCTCGGGCCGCTGGGCTGCAAGTTGACGATATAGATCAACTGCTTCCTGCGCCTCTTGTAAGGCGTTTTCCCGTTGCCCGAGATGGCTGCGAATGGTGGCTAAATTGTTGAGCGATGCAGCGAGATCAGATTGGAATACCTTAGGCTGTTGGGCGGCAAGCTCCCGACGAATCTCAGTCGCCTCCTGTACGGCCTGCAGAGCAGCTTCATGGAAGCCAAGGCTGCTCATCATGTTTGCCAAATTATTAAGCGAGAGACCTAGATCGGGACGGAAGGCGTCAGGTCGTTGAGCCGTCAATTGACGGTACAAATCTGTTGCCTCTCGTGCGGTTTGCAATGCCTTCTCTCTCTGACCAAGTTCACCGAACTTGCTCGCTAAGTTGGTAAGCGAAAGGGCAAGTACAGGTTCGAATACATCGGGCCGTTGAGTAACTAGTCTACGACATAGATCGACAGCTTCTTGCGAAGCTTCAAAAGCGCGCTCCCGTTGCCCAAGGAACTCAAGCACGTTAGATAAGTTATTGAGACTATTTGCAAGATCAGAGCGAAATGTACCATGCCGCTGAATATCTAGTGCTCGGTACAGGTCAACCGCCTCTTGGGCTGCTTTTAAAGCTTTCTCATACTGACCCGTCGTACTTAACCATGTGGCCAGATTATTAAGCGACAGTGCAACATCAGCTTGATGCGCATCAGGATTTTGATTGGCAATTTCTCGATAAAAAGCAAGCGCTTCCTGCTCAGTTTTAACTGCTGCATTTGCTTGCCCTGCCTTTGCTTGGGCCATTGCTAAGCGATGCAGTGCCGATGCGCGAGCATGCATTGGGGTATCTTCCCGGGCCGCACGTAAAGCGTCTAGACGATGCGCCACCTTAAGGTTCACATCTCTAAGCACTACACTTTCCATAGGCAGGCTTTCATCCAACGCAGCCAGACCCGATTCGTCGTTCCGTACTGTGTCCGCAATGGCTTCAAGCCATCGAAGTGGCGCGCGCGACTTTTCTTCATGCGCGAAGTCCTGCGCACAGCGGATCACGGACTGCAGTACCGGGCCACCAAACGCTGTATGGCAACGCAGCACGGCTGATGTACCGCTTTCCCAACGCAAAGTGCGCAGCACCAGAGCTTCGCCAATAATGTCCGGCAGTACCGGCGCAATGCCATCGCTATCAGGGCGCGGCAATGCCTCCTGCAGCACGTCAGCTAGTTGCCTAGCGTCGCCACCGCTGGATCGACGCACTGTCACCTTCTCAACATTTGCAAACTCCTCAAACTTTGCACGGTCCAAGCCCTGCGCTAGCGTGACACAGGCTGCCAAGTGCTGCACCAGCAGAGGGTCGCACGACCGGCCTTTAGCAAGCTCTTGCAGCCGGCCACCTTCACGCTCGGCAAGGTCATGGGCCAACTCAATGTGGCTCAGCGACAGCGCATTCGCATGCCCTACACGGTGCATCTCTAAGGCTGCCATCATGACGAATAGCGGGTCGCCGCCCCAGGCTGTCCGCATCAGCTGTTGAGCAACTCCGTCATCTTCAAACGCCACGCCGGGTGCAGGGCCGCCATTAATTTGTCCGAGCATCTGTTTGAGCAGCGTCAGTCGATCCTCTGACCGCCCCAGAGGCTGCAACGTCATAGGCTCCAGAGGATCCAGCAGCGCGCGTTTGCTCGACGCTCCATAGCCACCTGAGGCAAACACCGTGGTCCACCAGCCGGTCTCGACGCTGGCATGGCGTTCCAGCAGTAGCAACCGCAACGGCACCTGCGGACGGTCCACGCGGTCAGCCAAGTCGTCCAGCCACTGGCCCAGCAGCTGCGCATGCTCGGCAGCATAGTCAATTACGATCAGTGTCGGACGATTCCATGTCCAATTACTAAAATGCTGCTGTGCGAAGAATCGACGCAATTCCGTACGGCCGACAAATCCTGCATTCCACCCTTTATCGCTGACACTATCGCACAATTCCAATGCGAGGCGCGTCTTACCACTGCCTGCGCCACCGATCAGTACGCGAACCAATATTGAACGGGGGTTTTCAAGAAAAGCCTGCAAACTTGACAGTTCCGACGAACGCCCTACCAACGGCGTGGAGCGTGTATAGGGAGACAGACGATCAAGGTCGCGGTGGATTTGTTGCCGACCTAAGTACCTAGTGAGTGAGATATAAGGGTCACCAGAAACAATACTGTTTCCATCGCCCACTATTTGAACAACGACATTCCCGGTGCTGCTTGTAACTGCCACCCCGCTGTTTGCGGCTCTAATTTTTTCGGAGCCCACTGCGGACAACAGTGCGCGCGGATTTACTCGGACAAATTGAAGTTGATGGCCATGGGCAACTGCGAGCTCCTCAAATTCTTCGTCTAGAGGCAAAGAGGAGAATGCTACCTGCGTCGTTTTTTCCATAAAAGCGTCTGGCATTCGCCATTCTGCTTTTTTTAACAACTCAACACCCTTCGCTTCCAATAGCGATGTATAGCCACCTCGAAGGCCGCAAGCTAGCCAAACATTATCGCGAGACCAAGAAATCGATTCAATTAAAGTATCAAGTATAAAATATCTTGATTTTGAGCCTTTTTCGACATCAAGTATGGCCACTTCTCTGCCAGAATTTCCCAAAACCAGTGCCAACTTGGTACCCGAGTAATCCCACCTAATAATCGGCGCTCTATCGTGAATAAATTCAAATTTAAGCACATTCACTGGCAAACCGTTACTTCCATAGACATAGAAGCGTCCATCCGACCAAGCAATTGCGAATTGATCACCAGCGGGACTCCATGCAAGCGATGGCAACCCTTTTCCATCTATCTTGTGAGTGCTGGAATCATTAATTGAAGAGTTCAGTAGATGCACAGAAGATTCGCAAAGGCAAGCAAAAATACTCTGCGTCGGGTGAGCCTCGATGGCAAACGGACTGAAACTTCCATTGGCATCCACCGGTAATGGTTGGGCCAACATATCCAAATCTTCCGCGACTAATTGGCCGCGCACCGTATCCATAGTCACAAGCAAATGCTCGTGGTCGGGAGCTATGAACAACGAGTTTTTTTCATTTAACACCCATGCAAGACCTTTTGTGCGAATGCCGAAAACTGCTTCGGGAAGCCAATTGCCGCCATACTCGCGCAATTTTGATGCCATCATTGCACCGGCAGCGTGGGCCGTACCGTGCATGGTTGCCACAGTGCGTGACCATGCAAGTTGCAACTCCCATAGCGGTTGTGCATCCCCTACTCCGTCGTCATGGCATATCGCTTGAATTAAGGGTGAACTAATTTCGAAGGCGTCAGAAGCATGAAGCAGTAAAGCCTTTATGCTTTCGGACAGTGGAGATTTAAAGAAATCAGCGCCTCCAATCAAGCAGACGATGGATTGCGTTTTAATCGCCAATCTTGCCAGTGCGGCTGCCTGCAAGGATGTCTCTTCACTTTTTCCGCTATAAACAAAGCTGCTATAGCGCGTCTCCCATTCGGATTGAAATAGAATGCCTAATTGTCCCTTTGCAGCAGTTATGAAGTCATCATGAAAAGTATTTGCAAGCCCCCACCCCTTAACAAATAAAATGTTTTGCTTTTGGCGCAATAGCATCGGTTCACGTAGTGGTGCCCCTACTGGACAAGTCGCTACGTGCAGTGAGAACACATCGATTCCGTGACTGTGTCGCACTGCAAGTCGGCGTCCGTTCGGTGAATAGGAAACCTGTGATGGTTCTGATAGGCCACGAATCGTTGCGCGAATCGTGATGCCATTTGCTAGCTGTGCTTCTTCGACTTGCTTCTTCCCTGGGGGCTTGCCATGCTGAGATTCGTCAAATAATTTCTTCAACTGCTGTGTGACTGTTGCGAACGGTTCTGCCCACCGGGGCAACACCATATCTCCTTTCGGATCCTCAAGTAATGCAGAAAAGCTCAGCGGCATACCGGACCGTGCAGCGATGTACTGGGAAACTGCATGTCGTACGCGTTGAGCGTCGTGTTTCAATAGCGAACGTTGAAGTAACTCGCGCACCCCATCCGCGAAGTAAAATACAATTTGATCATCCCTCCTTGCCTGCGCATCGAAGCGATTGGGCACTCCATGCTTTTGCACTAGTAGTCCACTCAATAGCAATAGAGGAAGATCTTCTGCAAATGCATTTGGTTGCATAACACGTTGCACCAAGCGAATAACCGCTAAGGTCAGCGGTGCAGCCGCTGATAAGTAAACTGCTGCTTGAAGTACGCGCGGACTTGCTACGGAACGCAAAAGTGCCACTAGGCGTTCTGGCGTGCACTCCTCTATATCTTCTGATTCAGTTGCTTCTCTAACGTTATCACCAAAAGGACCCATGAACACTACGCTGGCAGGCGAATACTTATCGGCTCGGGCCATGAGCATCTGCGCCCACTGGGACATTGAACGGGGTTGCAACGCAACTACGGGCAACACGAGATGCCTCACTTCCGCATCCATCCAATCTGGATGCTCGCATTGAAGTTCAGCATTGCATGCACCAGTGCGAGGCGCTGTTACGCGGCACTCTGTACTTCCAAGCGCTGTATTCGGCCACAGGCGCTCTGGCAGCAACTGAATCACTGCTAATGACGCCCGGGAACCGAGCTCCGTGAGACTTTTCGCCATGCGTCCGTCGGACCAGAGCGAAGATGTCCCGTCGCTGACAATTAGCACCAGTGGCGAACGCCCTCCCAACACGTGCAAAGGATTGCTGATATTTCCTGAACGGCTCCGCACTTGCACACTGCCACTATCATCAAACATGACAAACTGCCGGAAGGAGCGGAACCCTACTTGCCTGGCGAACATTGCTTCAATCTCATCTGTGACGCTGTACCATAACGGCATTGTTGGGCTATCCTCCACTAAAAGCAAAGCGTCAAAGAAGCGTTCACGTTCAGGACGGAAATAAGGAATCAACACCCCAGCTTGAGCAAAACGATCTACCGTCGTTTCTTCATCAAGCTGCGTATTCCATTGCGACAGGCGACGCTTGCCCAATGGACGAAGTGCGCGCGCCATTAAGTGAGCGTCACGCAGCGCTGGCACCCCGGCAACCTGAACCACTCGCGCTTTTCGTTCTACCAAATCTAATGAATCGTTCCCGCCAGATGCATAAAAACCGCGCTGAGTTTGAGAAGCGTTTGAAGGCAACTCAACCGTAATTTTTGGCTCGGGCAAACGAGCTGCAGCGTTGGACGAGGAGCCAACAGAAGGCGACCAAGTGGAGCGTTCGGCATCAGGAAGGAAATGCTGTAGCTTCGACACCCTATGCTCGTGTTGCGTCGGAAAATACTGCGCCAGCCATAATGCATCTAGTAATTGCACAACGTCCTCGACAAGCGGAACAGCTTGTAGCGCTTGGATAAGAGATCGCACCTCTGCCATGATTGCCTGCTTTGCCACTTACTTTAATGCGCGGGTGACTGCCCTTACCAACGCGTTTTGCTCCTCCTCTAGAACTCCATGCTTGCCGATTACTAAAAATATTGCATTAAGTAGTTGATCGGTGGCCAACGTTTCCTTTGCCGCTCGTTCGATAAACTCATCAATGCGCTGCTTCACAGAAGCCTGAAAGGCCGGTTCGGTAAAATATTGACTCAGATGGGCTTGCACAATAGCGGTTAAGCGATCGACGTCGGCGCAAGGGTCAGGCATATCAAGCCGCAGGCAACGGCGCAGAAAAGCGGGTGGAAAATCACGTTCGCCGTTGCTGGTAAATACAACAAATGGGAACTGCTTCATTCTTACCGTGCCATCAGGGACCGGGTAAGTTTCACCATCAGTGCCGCGGTGTATACGAACCTCGACAATTTTTGTTTTATCTCTTAGCCGGGCCAGTTCTGGAATTTCAAACTCTCCCTCCTCCAAAATATTAAGCAAATCGTTGGGCAGGTCGAGATCGGCCTTGTCAATTTCATCAATAAGCAATGCGCGCGGGCGATCTGTTGGCAAAAGCGCAGTCCCAAGAGGACCTAAACGTAAAAATTCTGCAATTGGTAGACCGTCGGCAATGTTATGGTCTAGTGTTTTTTCCCGTTGCTGCTCCTGAAGTCGGCCGACTGCGTCATAAACATAGAGTGCCTCCTTCAACGTGCTCCGCGATGTAACAGCCCACCGCAGTGGCTCACCAAGCTTCAGCTCATAGGCTACTGCGTCAATTAACGAAGACTTTCCGCTGCCAGGTTTTCCAGTGACCAGTATCGGTCTCCTTAAGTAAAGAGCAGCATTGACAATATCCAAAGCCTGCGGAGGACACTGGAATGTGCTCCCACGCTGTTGTACTGTGGGTGAGAGTTTGTCCGGCGCGGGGATAACCCTTTCACGAGCGACATCATCGACTCGGAAAGGCCTCCAAGGAGGTGGCGGGTCTAGTTGCATGATGCCATCATGAGGCGCACGGTTACCTAGGAAAATTTTCCAATCTTTCATATTGATGTTCCCCGGGGTCTCAGTTGCTCGATGTAGGGATTGCGGGCAGGATCGTCCCAAAGGATGGCAAGCTTGGTGGAGGGATGACCGGAAAAGCCAGCTTCTCTTTTCAAATCAAAAATTTTCAGCAGCGCCGCATAATCGGGACAATTTCTCATGTCGCCTTCGAACAGTTTTGTATCTTCTTCGGTCCAGACCTCATGCGACCAACAGGCAAAAGGCAAAGCGCCACTTTGCAGGCTTTTCCTCGCGAGTTGACTAAGACAACGGTCGGCGGCTGCTGTCCTCAACCCAATGCAGGAACCAAGGGGGTGCTTTGCAAGTTCACGATCAATCATGTCATCCATGACGTCGTCCGGACTCATCCATACTACTTGAAGACCATGCTGCTCAAATCGTTGCCGTAGTTTTTCCGCCGCCTTGATCCAGCGGAATAACAGCGGCAGGGCGAGTTTCCCGGTCTTCGTGCGCGCCATACTTGCTTGTCTTAGGCGATCCGACAAGCGGCGGACAACAGGATAACGGCGCCCAATTCGGCCACCCCCTGCGCCGTCAGTTATTCGCTGCTTTTCAACGTCGTCATCAATTCGCTCTAGAGGCAAGGCAAACTCGACCACCATTGCAGGCATGGTGATCCCTTGGTGTAGGGCCTCAGCAAATGCACTGCCGAGCAACGTTCCTAAAGCCTCTGCGCGACTCATGTCATCATCAACTGTTAATGGACTCTCGTCGTCTGTTAGCAGAATCGGCAGAGGGTCCTTGCGGATGAACAACCAAGCTTGCAAGTCAACTGCATCTGAGCGGATTGCGTTTGGATGTTCATCTATCAACAGAAAACAGCACGCGTTGGCAGATGATGTTTCGGAAGGATTAAACAAACTGCGATAGCGATGTAGTTCTATTTCGTTTACACCACGCTTTAGCCATGTGAGCACCTCAGCGCTAGGCAGTTCCCCCGCATGAAAAACAACTTGTGCCGCAAATCGCTGCATAGCGTTCATGCCTTCACTCGGTTGCGCAGCATCATTTAACAATTCAATCATTGCGAACAATCCGTCACGCATTGCTTGTCGATGGGACTCTGCCAGTGGCGCTGGCTTCAATGCCGCAATGAAGCATTTCTCTAAAACTAGGCTTTCCACTTTTGCTTCCAAAACAGCACGCGCCAACCGCGTCGTATTGCTGGTGCCTAACACGACCAAGCCATCGTCTGATAATGTGTCATCGCCCGTTCCATGTGCCCAACTGACCGGTAGTTGATCTTCGTCGCGAAAGCTTGTTTGCGTACGAGTAAAAGCAGCATGAAAATCCGGCCACTGCTGAGCTTTATCGGCGTCCAGTTCGCGAAACAAGCGGTTGGTAAACTTCGAAGCTCCAGCGGTCGCGTCACCCATAATAGTTTCTGCCGAGGCTTCAGTTTGGGCTAATTGACCCGGCGAAGCACCTAGCATTACCCATTGGTTGATTCCACTAGCAGGGGTACTTGCTCCAAGATTGGTGGAATTTCCAACACCATTGCCTCCGAACAGTCGCCCTGAAAAGGTCGCGCATGCATCCACCATGATTATTTGCTGTGTGAAGCCTGCGTACCGTTGACCTTTTAACGTCGTCAGCAGCGACAGCACTTCAAGATTCAGGGGGCGTAGTGGCGTTGCGTCGGAAAAGAATAATCTACGTGTACGTGCAGCGCTACGCTGGTCGATGAGTCCGTGCCCGCTCCACATTAGAAGCAGCAGTGCGTCTTCACCAGCCTTTGCCTGCGTTGGCAGTTCCTGCGCAATAAATTGGCCTATTAACTGTTCAGTTGCTTCTTCCGTTCGGCAGCCAGGGTATTTAGTTTGCCATCCTTTCAATAGTAATTCGCTTTTTTCCTTGGCAGATATAAACATTCGAATTCTCGAGATTTGCACTTTTTGCTGCACAGCCCATTCAAAGCACCGAATAGCATCAGCTGTTGGTCCGATTAGTGGGTCCAGATCAAAAAGCCGACTGGCTTCGACGCCAACAATGACGACAAAAGCACGGCTGGGATCACAAATTGGTTTCATGGAATAAATGCGCGTATTTCTCGCCACAGCGTGGCATCAGTCCAGTACGCGCTGTGACTTTGAGGAAAAGGTTGCCCTGTTTTAAGCTCAATATCTATAACGCGTTTAGTGAAAATGCCGGCCCCGATATAGCTAAGAAAATCATTTATATAATAAAAGTTTAACCATTTTGGAAAGTGATCAGGCAAGGGGCTGCCGTGTCGGATCGTCGCAAGCGCATCAAGCTCGTATAGGAAAGGGGCTTGTGAGCCAGCAGTGATTAAACCTTCTGCCAACGTGTCGGGCCCTTGCGCCAAGAGTTCAAATGCCGCAATGCCGCCCAAGCTGTGGGCCAGAATGTAAACGGGAGGTTTGCATTGCTTAAGACGGGCAGCGATAAAGTCCCTTATCAAATGCCCTCGTGCTTGGTAGGCAAGGATGTCAGCCGCCATTGGGAACGTTGCGTCTGTCAGAGCACTGCGCTGGCGCCGCGCGATATACGTGCCAATGTGTGCACTTAGTCCCACAAAAGCATCCGACAGTAAATCTTTTATACCTTTTGGCGCGCCTCCAAGTTCCAGCACCAAATCCGCATACATATGATCGCGCAATACGCCCGAGAGAACTGGTAGGTTGGCGGTGTGCGCGACGCTCATCCAAGCTGCCACGAAGGCGCGCGCTACATTCATTCGACGCGTAACGGTGTCCGCAAGGGCTGGCGAGTCCAATACTTCTGGAAAAATATGGCTTTCAGTCAAAAGCTTTAGCGCCCCTGCTCGTAATATCGTAATATCATGGCATGCACGGAATAGCTCTTCAGTCACTTGCGGCGAAAATTCAAATTCTTTAAGCCGGCGGATCATGTCTGCTGACGGTTTTTTAGTAAATGGTGATATCGCAAAGTCATCATTGTTATCGCCTGTATTAAGTGCAGCAAGCGTGCGCATTTCGTACAGAGGGTCTTTGTATAGAATTTTCCATCTGACCTCCTCTCGGTTCAAAACTTCTCGCTTGCCGAGGTGCCGCTCAGGAGAATTTGAATCGTAGGAAGGGATTGAGGCGCCATTACTGAGAAGCTTGGCGCCAATGCTGTCTCCCCACAAGCATGCTTCCAGAGCAACGTCAGGTAGAAAGTTTTTGACCTGCTTCTGCATAGCAGCGAAACAAATATCGTAGTCGCTTCCTCGAACTCCGGTTCCATGAACAAAAAGTAGAGTGACCATGGTGCCTCCAATTGTTTGGAAAAATTAGTCAAACTTTCATTACAGATCTATTTCATGTCAATGCCGCGACACAAAGTTGCCTAAGTTGACTGGTGACGTTTAGAAGGAAGGAGTTGTCTATTGCTGTCTAGACGCGGTGTTGGCTAGCCTGATGGGTTGCGATATGATGCAAGGGCAACAGAGTTGATCATTGTGGTGTAGACGATCTGTCCTACTGGACAACGTTGTGAGACAGATGTCCATGGTTTTTTTACCTATGGCGGTTTGAGGCTAGACAAGAGAGGCATGTCTAGTGCAGAGGTTGCACGTAGAGATGCGGTTAGAGGCTCATGGTGCAGCTAACCACCCACCGTTTTAAGATTGACCACAAGCCTGTGCGAGCCAGATTAGTGCTGACGATCGGGAAAGCACATCTATTAGGGCCAGTCATCAACTAACGGATCATTGCGCCTGTATTGAATGGTTGAAGAAGAACGATGACACGGCGCGACGCGCTCAGGGACGACCAATGGGAACGCATCAAGGACTTTCCTGCCCTGGCGCTAGGGCCATGTAGGCGTGACGGCCCGCGATAACTTCCTGTGCGTCGACGCGGTGCTCTACCGCTACCCCCGCGCCGGCTTCTTCTGGCGCGACTTGCCCAAGCGCTCCGGAGATTTCCGCATCGTGCTCACCCGCCATTCGCGCTGGAGCAGGCTGTCTAGGTGCAGCGGTCTGCGCAGGGGTGGCAAGGACAGCCGGACGAGTTAGCGGAGCGCGTCACCGATCTGCTGCAGCAGCTTGGCACCGTGAACGACAGGCTCGTGGCCATGGACGTTGTCGGGTCCACACCGGCGAAGGCGTGAGTGCAAAGGCCCCGGCTGCACCATCAACACGTTGCGCTAGTGCGCGCGCGATACCTACAACGGATTGGACTCCGGTTCAGTAAGCGTCCTGCTGCACCACGTTGACGCGGTGTCCGAGGTGCGGCAGGCTTTTCAGCGCGCGGCTGCAGGCTGCCAGCGGTGGGCTGGCCCTTGGGCGAGGCGAAGATCCACTGCAGCGCGCCGACGGCTCCCCCGCCCCAGCGTCCGACCTTCAGTGGTGCGTGGCGGGTGTAGCCCTTGACACGCAGGAACGGCAGCGCGCCTCGCCAGCCCAGCACGGTGCCGTCCTCGGCCTGCCTCAGGCAGCGCTCGACGATGAGGCGGTACACGTTGCGCCGCTTCAACCCAGTGGCCTGCTGCAGCGTCTGGTCGCTGGCCCCGTCCAGGTACAGCTCGATGGCGCGCTTGCGCATCAGGAACTGCTCGCGCCGCTGTGGCGACAGCGCCGCCTCGTCCACCGGTGCCCAACTGGAGAGGCCCACGGCTTGTGGCACACCTGCTGCGCCGACGACGCCGCGGGCTCCGATCCTCTGGCGCTTGGTCATGTAGACCCCCTGCGACCGCACATCGAGGATCAAACTTAGTTGAAACCGCCAGCAAGGGCCAGATTTGATATGGCTTGATTCTGATATGGCTTGATTCTGTCAAGAGGCCACACCGGTCCCTCCGCCATGCCGACGGATGGTTGATGGGGTAACGGCCGGAACGGGAATACGGCGGAGCCTGGTGCTGCAAAGCGACGGTTGATCATGCTGATATGCGTGGATTGGGTACCGACAGTTCACGTGTTCGTCGCGGGGCTGCCTGCTGTCTAGTGCTCCGCCGCCGTAGCAATGAAACGTTTGCTGCGGAGAAGGGTCTGACCCGGGTCAGGCAAGCGGGAGACAGTCATGTCGGCCAAGCAGCATCCGGTGGAACTCAGTGCCGAGGACCGCTCGGCGGTGGAGCGCGTGGCTCGCTCGTACCGGCGCTCGACTCGGGAGCGACTGCACGCTCGCATCCTGCTGCGCTCGGCCGATGGGGCCACGGATGCGGCCATTGCCGAGCAGTTACGCAGTTGCGTGGCGACGGTTCGCCGAGTTCGCCGGCACTGCGCTGAAGAAGGCTGGCAGGCCGCGGTGTTCCGCCGGCCCCAGGCGCATCGCAAGGCCCGCACGCTCGATGGCGCAGGCGAGGCGCAACTCATTGCGCTGGCTTGCAGCGAGCCGCCCCAGGGGCAGGAGCGCTGGAGCCTGCTGCTGCTCAAGCAGCGCCTCATCGAGTTGCACGTCGTGGACGCCATCTCCCGGGAAACCGTGCGCCGCACACTCAAAAAAAC
>NZ_AUMO01000066.1 GCF_000430725.1 Azohydromonas australica DSM 1124 | reverse complement strand
CAGGGGATGAGCATGGAGCCGATGGCCGAGGCGTCGGCCACGGCCGAGCCCGAGACGCCGCCGAAGATGGTGCTGGAGAGCACGCCGACCTGGGCCGGGCCGCCGTGCACGCGGCCGATCATCATGGACAGCAGGTTGACCAGGCTCTGGCCCAGGCGGCCGCTGACCATGAGCGCGCCGGTCATCATGAAGAACGGGATGGCGATGAGCGGGAAGCTCTGCGTCTGGGCAATCATCTGCTCGATGGCCAGGTGCACGGGCACCTTGTCGAGGATGAACAGGCCGCCCACGGCCGAGAGCACCAGCGCGTGCGCGATGGGGATGGACGCCAGCGCCGTGGCGACGAACAGGACGATGATGAGGCCGGTCATGCCTGTGCTCCCTGCGCCGTGAAGGCCGCCGGCTCGCGGGCCGTTTCGGTCGCGGCCTCAACCGTGTCCTCGTGTTCCGCCCGCACGCTCCAGATCTCGGGCAGCTTGCACAGCGTCACCAGCGACAGCAGCGTGAAGCCCAGCATCAGGCAGCCGACGCTGACCGAGCCGGGCACCTGCAGGATGGGCGTGCGCTCGTCGGCGGCTATCTCCATCAGCGGCCAGGCCATGGCGGCCAGGGCGCCGTACAGGGCCGCCACGGTCAGCGAGCCGGCCGTCAGCACCCAGCGCCGCGCCGCGGGCGCGAGCTTCTGCGTCACCAGCACCACGGCGATGTGCGAGCCGTGCTGCGCGGCCAGCACCACGCCGGCCATGATCATCCAGGGGAACATCAGCTCGGGCAGCTCCGAGGCCCAGGCGATGCTGGTGCCCATGGCGTAGCGCAGCGCCACGTTGGCGCTCAGGATCACGAACACCACGCTCAGCGTGAGGTACAGCACGCCGCGGCAGGCGAAGCCGATGCAGCGGTCGATGAAGTGAAGGATGGACATCGCGGTCTCTCAAGGTCGGTTACCGATAGCCGAGCCGTCCGCCTACTGCTTCGTCATTCCCGCGCAGGCGGGAATCCAGGCGGTCCCACACCAGTACGTAGAGGTCATGCAGGCACGCCACTGGTTAGGTGTTGGTACGCCAACCCGTGAGCCTCGGGCTGACTTGGGGGCTGCCTGGATTCCCGCCTTCGCGGGAATGACGAATCGGGGTGCGCGGCGTGCCGGTTTCTGGCTGACAGGCTTCGCTTACAGCGCCTGCGCCTGCTGCACCACGCGCTTGACGAAGTCGCCGTTGGGGCCGGCGGACCACTTGTCGTAGACCGGCTTGGTGGCGTCGATGAAGGCCTTGCGGTCCACGCTGTCGACCTGCACGCCCTTGCCCTTGATCTCGGCCACGAGCTTCTCGTCGGCCTCCTTGGAGAGCTTGCGCTGCAGTTGCGTGGCCTCGGCCGCGGCGTCCTTGAACACCTGCTGGTCGGCCGGGCTGAGCTTTTCCCACGCGCGCTTGCCCATCAGGAAGGGCGTGACCTCGTACTTGTGGCCGGTGAGCGAGAGGTACTTCTGCACCTCGTACAGCTTAGCCGAGGCGATGTTGGCCAGCGGGTTCTCCTGCCCGTCCACCACGCCCTGCTGCAGCGCCACGTAGAGCTCGGCGAACTTGATCTGCTGCGCGTCGGCGCCCAGCGCCTGCACGATGTCCACCGTCATCGCGTCGGGCGGGGTGCGCAGCTTCAGGCCCTTGGCATCGGCGGGCACCTTGATCGGGCGCTTGCCGTTGGTGACGTGGCGGATGCCGTTGTCCCAGTAGCCCAGCACCACCATGTTCTTGGCCGCGGTGCGCTTGGCCAGCTCCTCGCCCACCGGGCCGTCCAGCAGGCTCCAGGCCTGCTTCACGTCGGAGAACAGGAAGGGCAGCCCCAGCGCGGCGTACTCCGGCACCACCGTGGACAGCGCGCCCTGGCTGTTGGCCGAGAGGTCCAGCGTGCCCGAGCGCAGCGCGGTGACCATGGCAGCGTCGTCGCCGAGCTGTGCGGAATGCGCGACCTGGATCTCGATGCGCCCGCCGGTCTTGGCCTTGACCGTCTCGGCGAACTTCACCGCCGCCTCGTGGCGCGGGTTGCCCGGCGCGGCGCCGTGGCCCAGCGTGAGCTTGACGTTCTGGGCCAGCGCCGGCAGGGCCAGGGTGGCGGCGAGCGCGAAGGCGGCGGCGCCGAGGGTTCTGCGATGGAACATGCTTGTCTCCTGTGCTTGCCGTCTGTTGCGGCGTCAATCAGGTGAAGAAAAGCCCCGCGGCCCTAGGGCCTGCGGGGCTGCCGGGTCTCAGTGGATGAGCATCCCGCCGTTGACGTCCAGCGTCACGCCGGTGAGGTACTTGGAGAGGTCGCTGGCGAGGAACACCACGCAGCCGGCGACGTCGTCGGGGTCGCCGATGCGGCCCAGCGGGATGCCATCGAGGATGGCGGCGCGCTTCTCCTCGGGGATCTTGCCCTTGTTGATGTCCGTCGCGATCAGGCCCGGGGTCAGCGAGTTCACGCGGATGTTGTCCGCGCCGTACTCGCGCGCCATGGCGCGCGCCAGGCCCAGCACGCCGGCCTTGGCCGCCGAGTAGTGCGGGCCGCCCAGGATGCCGCCGCCGCGCTGCGCCGACACCGAGGAGATGCAGATGATCGAGCCGCTCTTCTGCGCCTGCATCGCCGGCACCACCGCCTGCGACATGTACAGCGTGCCGCGCAGGCTCACGTCCATCACGCGGTCGTAGTCCTCGCCCGTGATGTCCAGCGTCTTGCGCGGCTGCGTCACGCCGGCGTTGTTGAGCAGGATGTCGATGCGGCCCAGGCGCTGCAGCACCTCGCGGGCGGCGGCCTCGCAGGAGGCCTTGTCGGTCACGTCGGCCACCACGCCGATGTGCTGCGGGCCCAGCTCGGCCGCGGCCGCCGCGGGGTTGGCGCCGGCCAGGTCCAGGATCGCCACGCGCGCGCCCTGCGCCGCGAGCATGCGCGCCGACGCGAAGCCCAGCCCGTTGAGGCCGGCACCGCCGGTGATGACCGCCACCTTGTCCTTCAGAAGCATCGCTTGTCTCCGTCTGTGTGCTGTTGTGGAAGCAATGGGGCGCATTCTTCGGGCGCCTCCACATGAGCTCAAGCGATAAGATTTCATGGCTGCATGAAGCTCTTTCATGCGGCAGTGCAGCAAGAGATCCGCATGCGAACGTCGTTGCCTCCGCTACCTGCCCTGCTGGCTTTCGAGGCCGTCGCGCGCCGGCGCAGCTTCGCGCTGGCCGCCACCGAGCTGCACCTCACGGCCTCGGCCATCAGCCACCAGGTGGCGCGGCTGGAGGAGATCCTGGGCGCGCGGCTGTTCGAGCGCTCCTCGCGCGGCGTGGAGCTGACCGAGGTGGGCGCCAAGTACCTGCAGCGCGTCTCCGGCGCGCTGGAGGCACTGACCGCCGCCAGCGACGACGTGCGCCAGGGCGTGCGCAACACGCTGTACGTGCACTCCACGCCCAGCCTGGCCAGCCTGTGGCTTATGCCGCGGCTGGGCCATTTCGCGCAGGCGCATCCGGGGGTCTCGCTGTTCCTGTCGGCCTCGCACCAGCACAGCGACTTCGCGCTGGGGCAGGTGGACCTGGACATCCGCTACGGCGTGCCCAGCTGGCCCGGGCTGACGGTGCGCCCGCTGTTCGAGGAGCACATCCTGCCGCTGGCCTCGCCGGCCTTCATCGAGCGCTACCGGCTGCGCGAGCCGGCGGAGCTGCTGCAGGCGCCGCTGATCCAGTCCACCGTCAGCGTGGTGCAGTGGGCCGACTGGCTCACGGCGCAGGGCGTGGAGGCGCCGGTGGAGCGTTTCGCGCTGCGCTTCGACCGCGCGCAGCTCGCGCTGGACGCGGCCCTGCAGGGCCTGGGCGTGGCGCTGGAGAGCAGCACCATCGCCGCCGGCCACATCCGGGCCGGGTGGCTGCGGCCGGTGTTCGACGAGCGGCTGCACCTGCCGGTGAAGGCGCACTTCCTGGTCTACCCGCCGCGGCACGAGCAGCGCCACGAGGTGGCGCAGTTCCTGCGCTGGATGCAGACGCAGGTGCCGCAGCCGGAGGCGGCGGACTGAGCACAGGCGCGCACGCCGGTGGCCTGGGAGGTGGTTTCTCCGCTCGCCCTGGGCTTGTCGAAGGGCCCGCGGCTCGCATGAGCGCGGCAGGCACTTGGACAAGCTCAGCGCGACCGGGCGCTTGGGGGCGTCACGAAGCGGCGCTCAGTGCAGCGTCACCGGCGCGACGACGGGGCGCGCGAACTCGCGGCCGATGACGGTGCGGGCGTAGAAATAGTTCAGCCGGGTATGGACGTCCAGCGCGTCGATGTCCACGTGGCCGGCCTCGTCGCAGGGGAAGGCGAAGACGCGGTCCTGTTCCAGCAGCGAGCTGTAGCGCAGCTCGTAGGCGGCTTCGGCGTGGTCCTGCAGGCTCAGCATCGAGGCGTTCATGGAAGGCTCCTTGAAAGCGGTGGATCGATGCCCTTGGGTTGCGGGCGAGCGCGCCGCTGTTCATGCAGTGGAAGCTTCGCGCCGAAGGTGGCCGGCACGCGCGTGAAGAAGGTCACAAAGGCGCTTCAGCCGCCGTCGCGCACCGCAGACCGGTCGGCGGCACGCCTGCGAGGAGCTTCCGCCGCGAGCGACCGGTTGGCGCGCTTGCTGGCCTTGTGGGCGTACATGCGGTTGTCGGCGCGCTGGATCAGCGCCTCGGCCGTCTGCGCCTCGTAGCCGAAAGCCATGCCGAAGCTCACGCCGCTGGCGGGGAAGCCCTTCGCGCGCAGCCGCCGCTCCAGCACCGGCAGCGCGGCGCACAGCCTGGCCTCGTCGCTCGCGTGGCCCAGCACCGCGAATTCGTCGCCCCCCAGGCGGAACACCGCCGTGCGCTGGTCGCAGAGCGTGCGCAGCAACCGTGCGAAGGCGCACAGCAGCACATCGCCCTGCGTGTGGCCCTGGGTGTCGTTGATCGCCTTGAGCCCGTCGAGGTCGATCATCGCCAGCAGCGTCCGCTGCACCTGCGCCTCGCTGCGCTCGGGCGCCAGCGCCTGCGCCAGCATCTGGTCGAAGGCGTGGCGGTTGAGGATGCCGGTGAGGTGGTCGGTGCGGGTCTGGTCCAGCGCGCGGTCCAGGCGCCGCAGGTACTCGTCCTTCTGCCGCGCCAGCAGCCGCACCTTGTCGGCCAGGGCGAAGGCCAGCAGCAGCCCGTAGGCGCTGACGCCCAGGACGGTCAGCACCTCGGGATTGCGCACCGGGGTGTCCATGAAGTCCAGGTTGGCCAGCAGCAGGATGGCCGCGGGCACGAGGAGGACCAGGAAGCCCGCCAGGAAGTAGCGCGCCGGCTCGAAGCCCGAGCGCAGGCTCTTCCAGACCGCGCTGCCGGTCAGCGCCAGCGCCAGCAAGGTGAGCAGCGAGCACAGCGAGTTCGCCAGCGGCAGCGCCAGGAAGCTGATGGGCAGCAGTGCCAGCGACAGCGCGATGGTGAAGTACGTCAGCCGCGCCAGCCGCGGTGCCAGGCGCGGCAGCTGCAGGAAGCGGATGCAGAACCAGCCGTTGAACACCGGCAGCAGGAAGAAGCCCACGAAGTGCCAGCGCAGGTCGAACCACTGCAGGCCCTGGGCCCCGAGATGGAAGGACAGCCCCCAGGCCACCGCCGAGCACAGCATGAACAGCGCGTAGTGCAGCAGCGCCCGGTCGCGCGTGCCCCAGAACAGGAACAGGTTGTAGAGCGCCAACGTCACCTGCGTGCCCAGCGAGAACAGCACCAGCAGGTTCTCCGTCAGCACGACGTGGCGGTAGGCGTCCTGGGTGAGCAGCGTCGCGCGGGGCACGCGGGCGTAGTAGGGGCTCTCCATGTACAGCAGCACGTGCGCCACCGCCCCGGGCGCCAGCGCCACGTCGCCGCCGTAGTGCAGCAGGTACTGCGGCTCCTCGGCCACGTAGCCGGAGGAAAAGCGCTGCGGCGGCTGCCCGGCCTGCAGCACGTAGGCCTCGATGCGCTCGATCAGGCTGGCATGCGGGTCGAGCACCCAGCGCGTGGCGCTCGAATCGTTGCGCACCACGGCGTGCAGCCAGTAGCGACCGCCCAGCAGGTGCACGGTCGCGGCCGGCTTGAGCCGCGACAGCCAGCCGTCAAGCTGCTCCACCGCCGCCGGGGGCGCGCTGCCGTCGGCCTGGTACAGCCGGCCGTGCAGGATCAGGTCCACCTCGCCGGCCGGATCGAGGGGCACGGGCGCTGGCAGATCGGCCCGCGACACGCCCAGCACCAGCAGGAGCAGCAGGGCGACCAGCAGGCGCAGCAGCCGGGGCTCAGACATGGTGTTGCAGCGGGGACTCGCCCGCGTCGGTCGGCAGCGGCGGTGCGCGGCGCGCGGCGCCCTTGCCTGCCTTGTGGGCGTACATGCGCTCGTCCGCCAGATGGAGCAGCGCCTCCGTCGAAGGCGCTTCGTGGCCCAGGGCCAGGCCGAAGCTCACGCCGCTGTCGTGGAAGCCGGCCGCGCGCAGCCGCGCCTCCAGCCGGGGCAGCGCGGTGCGCAGCCGCCCCGCGTCGTCCGCCCGGCCCAGCACCGCGAACTCGTCGCCGCCCAGGCGGAACACCGCCGTGCCCTCGTCGCGCAGCGTCTCCAGCAGCCGCGCGAAGGCGCACAGCAGCGCGTCGCCCTGCGTGTGGCCCTGGGTGTCGTTGATCGTCTTGAGCCCGTCGAGGTCGATGATCGCCAGCAGCACCCGCCGCGCCCCGGCGCCGCCGGGCCCGGTGGCCAGCGCCTGCGCCACCATCTGGTCGAAGGCGTGGCGGTTGAGGATGCCGGTGAGGTGGTCGGTGCGGGTCTGGTCCAGCGCGTGGTTCAGGCGATGCAGGTACTCGTCCTTCTGGTGCGCCAGCAGCCGGATCTTGTCGGCCAGCGCCAGGGCCAGCAGCAGCCCGTCGACCGCGCAGCCCAGCAGCGACAGCAGCTCGGGATTGCGCACCGGGGTGTCGAAGAAACCCAGGTTGGCCGGCAGCAGGATGGCCCCGGGCGCGGCCAGGACCAGGAAGCCGGCCAGGAAGTAGCGCGCCGGCCTGAAGCCCGAGCGCAGGCTCTTCCAGCCCGCGACGATGGCCAGCGGCAGGAACAGCGAGATCACCGCCGAGCACAGCAGGTGCGCCACCGACAGCGCGAGGAAGCAGCTGGGCAGCAGCAGCAGCGCCAGCACCACGATGCCCCACGCCAGCCGCGTCAGCACCGGGGTCAGGCGCCGCATCTGCAGGAAGTGGATGCAGAACAGCGGGTTGAACACCGGCAGCAGGAACAGGCCGACGTAGTGCCAGCGCAGGTCGTGCCAGCCCAGCCACTGCGCGCCGATGTGCAGCGTCAGCGTCCAGCCGGCCAGCAGGGACAGCATGTACAGCGCGTAGTACAGCAGCGCCCGGTCGCGCGTGCCCCAGAACAGGAACAGGTTGTAGAGCGCCAGCGTCAGGACCGCGCCCAGCGCCCACAGCATGAGCAGGTTCTCGGTCAGCACCACGGAGCGGTAGCCGGCCTGCGTGATCATGCCCACCCGCGGGGTGCGGGCGAAGTAAGGGCTCTCCATGTACAGCAGCACGTGCGCCACCGCCCCGGGCGCCAGCGCCACGTTGCCGCCGTAGTGCAGCATGTACTGCAGCTGCTCGGCCACGTAGCCGGAGGAAAAGCGCTGCGGCGGCTGCCCGGCCTGCAGCACGTGGGCCTCGATGCGCTCGACCAGGCTGGCGTGCGGATCGAGCACCCAGCGCGTGGTGGTCGAGTCGTTGCGCACCACGGCGTGCAGCCAGTAGCGCCCGCCCAGCGGGTCCACGCCCGTGGCCGGCTTGAGCCGCGACAGCCAGGCGTCGATCTGCTCCGCCGCCGCCGGGGGAGCGCTGCCGTCGGCCTCGTACAGCCGGCCGCGGGGGAGCAGGTTCACCTCGTCGGCCGGATCGAGCGGCACGGGCGCCGGCGGCGTGGCGGCCGGGGCACACAGCGCCCACAGCAGCAGCGCCAGTGCCAGGACCCAGTGCAGCGGCGTCGCGCCGCGGTGCCCGGCCCGGGCCGGTTCAGCCGTCCTGCTCACCGGCGATCACGGCCGGGTGCCCGCAGATGGCGCGCGAGGCCTGCATGCCCGACATCACCGCCGCCTCCACGCAGCCCGCGTTGAGGCCGGTGCGGATCCAGTCCCCGGCCAGGAAGAGGTTGCTGAAGCCGCTGCCGTCGGTGGCCAAGCGGTAGCGGGTGCTGCCCACGACGGACTGCACGTAGCGCTCGGAAGGGTCGACGTTGGCGCGCCAGTACTGGCTGTCCAGGCGGCGCACGCCGGTACCGCCGCTCAGGTCGTAGAGCGCGTTCCAGTCGAAGCCCTGCGGCGTGGCGGTGGCCGGCCACAACAGCTGGGCCTGGCGCTCCAGGCACAGCTGCGCCGCTTCCTTGACTTGGCGCTTCATGCGTGCCGGGAAGCCGTGGTCGAACGCGGGCGGGTAGTCCCGCACCTGCAGCACGCTGCAGAAGTAGGAGACGTTGCCCGGTGCCGACTGCGCGGGCCAGTCCTCGCGGCACAGCACCTGGTCCATCGGGCACCAGGTGTCGAAAGGCTCGCTGTAGCCCGTGAGCACCGGCTCCTGCCCGTCCTCGCCGTACAGCGTCCAGCCCAGCCCCCGCAGGTCCGGCACCGTCCAGGCCTGGAAAGCCTGCGTCGCCACCGCCTTCACGTGGGCCACGCAGCCGGCCAGCGCCGGGCTGCGCGCCACGAGTTCCGGCGCCAGCACCGGCACCGAGGCCACCGAGGCGCCGAACACCACCTTGTCGAAGTCCACGCCGCGCTGCAGCGTCACGCGCGGCAGCGGCCGGCCGAAGGCGCGCTCGAAGCGCTCGGGCCAGTCCGACCAGTGCGAATCGAGGTCGTACATGCCGTCCTGCAGCAGCCCGGCCTGCGCCGGGTCCAGCTGCGCCGCCAGCGGCTCGCTGGGCCAGCAGGGCAGCCCCTTGACGTCCACCAGCGGCTCGTAAGCCGCCACGCCCGGGGCCAGGTCGATCTGGCGGCGCACGTGGATCTGGTCCACCGTGTCGCCGCTGCCCGGGACCAGCGCCTCCACCTCGTGGAAGAAGGCGAACTTCACGCCGCGGCGCTTGAGCACCTGGTACAGCGGCGTGAACACCACGTCGCCCATGCCGGCCTGCATCTTCCACATGAAGGCGCCGCGGTAGTCGCAGGCCATGCGCAGCACGCCGCGCAGCATGGTGCCGGCCTCGATGTTGCGGCGCTGCGCGTCCCCGTCCTCGTAGGCGAAGACCAGGTCGTACAGGCCCCGCACCAGCGCGGAACCCACCGTCAGCACCTCGTTGGCGCCATGGCGCCTGAGCCAGGCGCTGAACTCCTCGTCGTTGAGCACGTCGCAGCCGCGCTCGGGCACGTGGTCCTCAAGCATGCCGATGAGGATGGCGAAGCCCAGGTCCGACATCACGAACTGGCGCCGCAGCGGGCCGACGGTGTCGTTGGCGGCGTGCTCGGCGAAGTGGCGCTGCAGCCAGGCGTGCAGCTCCTTCAGCGCGGCCAGGTGCCGCGGCAGCTCCAGGTGCGGATCCACCACCTGCGACAGCGCCAGGGTGGCGGCCACGAGGGCGTCGAGGCAGACCCGGGCATCCGCCGCCAGCACCTTCGCGTCATGGCTCACGTGCAGGGCCAGGTGATGCAGCCAGCCCGCCACGCCCTGCGCATCGGGCTCGTCGGCCACCGGCGGCGGCTCGTCCGGGCAGGCGTGGCGCACCAGCTCCGCCACCCACTGCCGCAGCCAGCCGTGCGCGGTGACCATCAGGCGCCACAGGTCCACCTTCTCGGTGCCCTGGCCCGGCACGCCCGGCATGGGCGGCAGCTCGATGGGCCACAGCGCCCAGTGCTCGCCCACGCGCTCGGTCAACGTGATGAAGTCCTGCGGCTTGAAGGCCTCGTCCCAGGTCGCCAGCGGCGCTCCGGGCGGGCGGTCCAGCAGCCCGTAGGCGCGCTGCATCACCTGGAAGGCATTGGCGTAGAAGCCGAACCAGATGTGCAGCCCGTGCTCCTCGATGCGCTGGCCCTGCAGCGCGTTGCGCCCGCTCGCGCCCTTGCCGCCCAGGCGCCAGCCCGGCTGGTAGACGGTGATCTCGCGCCGGTTCTGCCAGCCGGGTTCGTCGCTGAGGAAGAACGCGGCGGTCAGCGCGCCGGCGCCGCCGCCGATGACGGCGATCTTCTCCGGCGCGATGCTCGAGTTGTCATGGATCTCGTGGCCCGGCGGCAGCTCGAAGTCGAACTCCACGGCAAAGGGCAGCAGCGCGGGCTGCGTGCCCAGCTGCAGGCCCAGCGAGCGGTCCAGCGGGAAGCTGGCGAAACGGTGCACCTGGCACTGGTACTCGGCGCCCAGCAGCCGCACCTCGTGCACCGCCTTGACCTGCACCGGCGCCGCCACCACCGCCTGGTACACCGCCTTGCGGCCCGTGGCGTCGGGAAACTGCTTCAGGAAGATCTGCTCGAAGCTGTGCGCGCGCAGCAGCCGCACCGCGTCCTCCCAGCCCTGGCGGTCCAGCGCCAGCAGCCCGGGCAGATCGGCTTCCATGAGCTCGATGGCCTGCTCGATGAGGTCGTCCAGCCGGCCCAGCACCGTGTGCGGGCCCTCGCCCGTGGCCGTGACCTCCAGCAGCGGGTGCATCTGCAGCCGCGAGTCGGGCGAGAAGGGCTCGAAGCCCTTGGCCGCCACCGCGAAGCGCGTCGCCGGCGCGTCCGGCGGCGGCAGCGTGCACTCGGCCATGTACTTCGTGTAGCCGTAGATCTCGCGCCCGTTGATGAGCGCCATGCAGTCGTCGACCCAGATGTGGCACGGGTACATGAACACCGCATCGACGCCGCGGCTGCCCGCGTTCACCTGCCCCACCAGGACCCACGTGACGACGTCGGTCTCCTCTCCCCAGCCCTTGGCCTCGTCCGTGGGCCAGGACGAGAAGGCGTGCCCCAGGCGCGCGAAGCTCACCAGCACGTACGGCGACAGCACCTGGAAGCGCATCGCACCGCCGGCCACGCTCGTCAGCGTCTCGTCTACCGTGGCCTGCAGCCGCTCCAGCTCGCCGCGCACCCAGAAGCCGTACATGCGCACGCGCTGCATCTGCATGGGCGGATGCATCAGCACGGAACCCGCGGGGTAAAGGAAGTCCGGACGCTGCGCCATATCACCTGTTACTTGGTGTAATCGGAAGGCGCAGTGTAGCCAGTCACCTTTTTTGCGATACGGCCTCAATTGCTGCGGCGCACTGCAGCGTGACGGGTGTCACTACCGGGCGGCGAATTTCCAGGCGCTGCCGTGCGAGGCCAAAGCCCTGGCAGCCGGCGCCAGTGGAGAGGCGCCACGGGCGCGGCGTTGTCCGGAAAGTTTTCCTGCGGCCCCCAGCCTCCGCGGCACAACGTCCCGGGCGGCGCGGGCCGCTCAGCTCGGCTCAGCGCAGCACGGTGCAGCCGCCGCCCGGGCCCGGCTTGAAGCAGAAATCGCCGGTGAGGCTGGAGCTTTCCCAGGGCACCTGCACGCGCCCGGTCTCGCGCGCCACGCTCAGGCGCACCTGCTTGAACAGCATCTCGATGGGCAGCCCCGGCGTCTGCAGCGCGCCCAGCAGGTGCTTGGTGTAGAGGCTGTGCGCCTCCTTGGGGTTGTCCAGCGCCACGCCGCCCGGCGCCGTGGAGAAGGCCACCATCGACCCCAGTGGCGCCTCCACCGGCGCCAGCCCGGCCGGCGTGGCGCCGCGGAATTTCAGGCGCCGCCCGTCGGGCCCCAGGATCTCCGCGCCGGAGAACGGGTTGTTGCGGCAGGCGTCGAGGATGACGATATTGATGCCCTGCGGCAGCGTGCCCAGCCGCTCCAGCAGCTCGTTGAGGTCGGCGCTCTTGGCCGGCACCTCCTCCTCGGCGCGGATCTCGGTGTCCACCGGCAGCAGGTAGTTGCGGCCCTTCACCTGCACGCCGTGGCCGGCGTAGAAGATCAGCCGCACGGCGGCGTTGCGCGTGTCCAGCGAGAAGCGGCGGAAGGCCTCGATGAGGTCGCGCATCGAGGCGTCCTGCACCAGCGCGACCTCGAAGGCCAGGTTGCGCAGCGCGCCGGCCATGGCCTGCGCATCGGCCGCGGGGTTCTTCAGCGGCCCCACGCGGTAGGCGCTGTTGCCGATCACCAGCGCCACGCGGCGCTCGGCCGGCGCGGCAGTGGCCGCGCGCATACCGGCCGCGGCCAGCAAGGCGCTCAGGCACAGGGTGCGTCGAAGCGGCTGCATCCTGAAGTCACTCCCTTTGAAGCTCGATCACTGCCGCGCCGGCAGCCCGTCCACCACCTGCAGGCCTTCCACGATGGGATCGCCCTTGAGCTGCGCGGTGATGGCGTCGATCTGCTGCGCCGGCACGCGCACGTAGTAGTCGCCCAGCTGCCCGGGCCCGGCAGCCAGGCTGCCGTGGATGTTGACCAGCAGCAGCCGGATGTCGGCCTCGCGCGCGTCGGCCTTGAAGTTGAGCTTCAGATACGGCCCCTGCTCCACCACGCTGCCGCGCAGCGCGCGCAGCTCGGTGCTGGCGTCCTCGTTGCGCTCCATGAGCTGCAGGATCGCCACCCCCTGCACCGCCACCAGCGCCACCGCGCCGGCCAGCGCGGGCCGCAGCACGGCCTGCGGCACCAGCGCGGCGAGCCAGCCACGCAGCTTCCTGCCGAAGCCCGGCTGCGCCGCGTGCCGTACGCCCTGCGGCGCCGGGCCCTCGGTGCGGATGCGCTGCAGCGCCCGCTCCAGGCCCACCTCGGCGGACACCGGCGGCACGTCCTCGCGCACCTTGGCCTGCAGCGAGCGCAGCCACTGCGCCTCCGCCTGCGCCTCGGGATGCGCCTGCAAATAGCTCTCCACCTGCTCGCGCTCGGCGTTGCCCAGCGTGCCGTTGACGTAGAACGGCAGCAGTTCTTCCAGTCGTTCGTCGTTCATGGCGCTGCTCCGGTGAGCGATCCGCCGCCTTCGCGCTCCAGCAGCAGCTTCAGGCAGTTGCGCAGCTTCTGCCGCGCGTGGAAAAGCCGGGTCTTGACGGTGTTCTCGGGGCAGGACTGCACCTGCGCCACCTCCGCCAGCGACATCCCCTCGTAGAACACGAGGTGGATGGCTTCGCGGTGGTCGTCCGAGAGCCGCTCCATGCAGTGCTGCACGCCCTCGCGGCGCTGGCGCTGCGCCAGCTGCTCGAAGGCGCCGGCGTCCTGGCTGGCGATGACCTCGGCGATCTCCTGCAAATCCTCGTACACCGCGTCGGGCTTGCGCGAGCGGAAGGCCATCAGCACCTTGTTGCGCGCGATGCCGATGATCCAGGTGCTGAACTGCGACTCGCCGCGAAAGCGCGCGGGTGCCTTCCAGACTTCGTACAGGGTGTCGGCCACGATTTCCTCCGCTTGGGCTTCGTTACCGAGTTTCCTGATCACGTAGGCATAGAGCCGGCGCGAGAAGGCCCGGTACAGCTCCCGGAAGGCCACCTCGTCGCCCTGTCCGATGCGCCCCAGCAGGCGCAGCACCTCGTCGTTGTCCATGGGGGGAGCGCACCGAAGGCACGAGCAGGGATGGAAGGCTCATGGTAGAGGCCGCCTTGAAGGATTGAAAACCGCGCGCCGGGTGGGGCTCACTCGCCGCGGAATTGCACGCGCCGGTTCTGCGGCGCGTCGGGATCGAGCCCGGCCAGCGGCGCGAGCTCGCCCAGGCCCACGGCATGCAGCCGCTGCGGCGCGATGCCGTGCTGCGACACCAGGTACTGCCGCACCGCCTGGGCGCGGCGCTGCGACAGCCGCTCGTTGTAGTCCTCGCCGCCGACGGCGTCGGTGTGCCCTTCGATGCGCACGGCCCGCTCGGCCGGCAGCAGCCGGATGCCCTGGGCCAGCGCGTCGAGCTGGCGCCGCGCGGCGGGATCGATGTCGGCGGAGTTGAAGCCGAAGCGCACCGGCAGCGCCAGCGCGCCGGCGTCGGCCGCGGGCTCGGCGGCAGTCGTGATGGCTTCCCGCGCTGGCGAGGCCTCGTCGAGCAGGCGCAGGCCGCGGAACTTGGGTTGATGGGCGGGGGGCGCGGCCAGGATGGCGGCCACGTCCTTCGGATCCACGGCCTCGTCCGCGCCGTAGAGCCGCACCGATTGCGCCCCGGCCGGGTCGACGGCGACGAGGGCGGCCGCCGCCGCCAGCGCCACGGCCACCGTGGCGGCAAAGGTGATGCGCTTCGTCATGGTGAGGAGTCCGGAAGGGAGGGATGCCGCTGGGTTGCGGCCGGGCCGGACCGGGTTCAAGGAATCGTGCGCGGCACGCGGTGCCGCGCCCTCGCCTCACCGCAGCTCGTACTCCACCAGTTCGAAACTGGTCGCCTCCCGCACCGCGCCGCCCACGCTGGTCGTGACGGTGCTCTTCACCATCCGCCGCGCCGCCGGCGCGTACCAGACGACCTGCTCGGTGCTCACCGCCTTGCCCCCGCGCGGCGTGATGCGCCCGCTGAGCACGACCTTCAGCGCCCTGAAACGCCCGGCCGCGACCTGGATTTCCTCTTCGCCTTCCACGCGCGCCTGCAGCGGCACGCTCACCTGTTCCACCCGCCGCAGTTGCGGCGCCAGCGGCTGCCCCGGCTGCCAGCCGCTGGCGGCCAGCAGGTAGGGCGCGAACTCCGGCGGCGTCAGCGTCCAGCCCGGCAGCTCGTGGAAGCCCGGCGCCAGCGGCGCCACCGCCGTGCGCAGCTTGGCGTCGGAGGTGGTGCTCCAGCTCTCGGCCACGCCCTCCGGCGTCACCGCCTCCACGCGCGCGCTCACGAACAGGTCGCCGATGCGGAACTGGTCCTGCACCCGGTAGCGCCAGCGGTCGCCCACGTGCGGCAGCGCGGCCTCGCGCCCCGGGCTGGCCGGCGCCGCCGCGACCGGAGGCGCGGGCACGGCAAAGGGCGCCGTCGCCACGGTCTGCGGTGGGGGCAAGGAGGCCGGCGGGTCCAGTCCTGGCGGCGCGGCCGAGCCGGAAGAAGCCGCACCGGTGGCGGGCAGCACGGCCGCCACGCCCGTGCCCAGGGTTTCCGTCGCCGAAGCCGCGGCCCCGGCCGAAGCCACCGCCGTTCCCGCGGGCGCGGGCGTGCTCCCGGGCGCAGGTGCCGCCCCGAAGGCGGCCAGCCGCGCCTGCGCCAGGGACGCGAAGCGCCCCTGCGGGTACTGCCGCAGGTAGGCGCGGAACTCCTCGGCGCGCGTGGAGGCCTGGATGCTGTTCCAGAACGCGATCTCGCCCGCCGCCTCCACGTCCGGCGCCGCCGCGGCCGTGGCCGACACACCCGGCACGAAGGCGAACTCGCTCTGCAGCGAGGAGCTTTCCCAGGGCACCTGGTGCTGCTGCGTCTCGCGCACCACGCCCTCGCGCACGCGCTTGAACACCTGCTCCACCGACAGCCCCGGCGTGAGCAGGTGCTTTGCCAGGTGCGCGGCGTAGACGCTGTTGGCGCCGGCGCCAGCACCCGAATCCGCCGCCAGCTTGCCGGGCGCGGTGGCGTAGGCCAGCAGGGTGCCGACGGGCGCGTCCATCTGCGCTAGGCCCTGCGCCGACACCGTCTTGCCCAGGAAGGGGTTGTTGCGGCAGGCATCCAGGATCACCAGGTTGATGCGGCTCCTCGCATGCGCCATGCGGCCGAGCACGAAGCCCACGTCGATGCCGGTGATGGGGATCTCGTCCTCGCTGCGGATCTCGGCGTCCACGGGGATGAGGTAGTTGCGGTCGCGCAGCTGCAGCCCGTGGCCGGCGTAGTACAGCAGCGCCACCGTGTTCTCGTCGAGGCGGCTGCCGAAGCTGCGCAGCGCCTCCAGCAGGCCGGCGCGGTCCAGGTCCTGGCGCAGCGTCACGTCGAAGCCCGCCTTCTGCAGCACGCCGGCGACCAGCCGCGCGTCATTGACCGGGTTGTCCAGCGGGTCGCTGCGGTAGGCGGCGTTGCCGATCACCAGCGCGATGCGCGCCTCCGTCACCTCGCGCCCGGCGGCCGGCGCTCCCACGGCCCAGCCGGCCATCGCCAGCAGCACGGCCATGCACAACAGCAGGCGCAGCAGGGGTTTCACGCGCACGCTCCCAGCAGTTCCGTCACCGCCACGGCCGGCGGCAGCGCGTCGAAGCGGCAGCGCAGCTCGCCGCCGGCGCGCGCGAACCACCAGTGGCTGCCCGGCGGCGCGGCCTGGGACAGCACCGCGGCGCCATCCCAGGCGCCGCGGTGCCCGGCGCCCTCGCCGCCCGGCACCGCCGCCGGCAGCGGCGCGTTCCTCACCGCCTGCGCCAGCGCCTGATCTAGGTCGTCCACCGTGAAGCTCACGTCCAGCGCGCGGCGCATGGCCGCGTCCAGCGCCTCGAACCAGCCCGGCGCGGCCTGCGCCTGCGCCAGCGCCACGCCGGGCTGCGCCACCGTCAGCGGGAAGTGGCGGCCCACGCGGTCGATGCTGGGCATCAGCAGCCCGGTCCAGGCGCTCTCGCCCAGCAGCCCCGGCGGCAGCCAGAAGCGCACGATGGGCGCCACCAGGTAGCCCTGCAGCCAGCGCGGGCCCAGCGCGTCGCGCGAGCTCGCCAGCACATGGCGCAGCCACGCGTCCCACCCGCCGACGAAGGCCTCGGGCAGCCGGCGCGAGGCGAAGTCGCCCAGGTGCGGCAGCTTCCCGTACCAGCCGGGCGGCAGCGCCTCGGCTACCGGGCGTGCCGCGGGGGTCGCAGGTGTCGGGTTGACTAGAGGCGTCTCGGACATGCGAAGGACTCCAGCTCGCTGCGCAGCACCGGGTTGAGCGCGCTGGTGCTGCGCGCCTCGAAACGGGCCTTGCGGCCCTCCACGTCGAAAACCAGCTCCACGCGGCCGCCGCCCATGGGCTCGACGCGCACGCGGTCGAACAGCCGCAGCAGCGCCCAGGGCCCGTCGAAGCTGTAGCCCGCGCCCTGCCCGGCGCGCAGCGTCACGCGCCCGGGCGCGTCCTCGGAGGCCGGCCAGCGCAGGCGCTGCGGCGCCTTGACCTCGCGGCGGAAGCGCAGCACCTGCCCGTCCACGTCGATGGCGAACTCCGACAGCGCCGGGTCCAGCTCCAGCAGCCGCAGCTCCAGCTGCACGCCGAAACGCCGGCCGCCGTCGGTGAAGAAGGCCTCGCGCACCTGCCGCGCGCGCTGGAACGCCGCCGGCGTGGCGCTTTCGCCGTAGGGCAGCAGCTGGCGCTGCACGAAGGCGTCGATCACGCCGCCGACGCCGAAGAAGCGGATGAACTCCTCGCGCGACACCTCCTGCCCCGCGCCGCGCGTGAACGGGTAGCGGTTGTCCAGGCTGCGGCTGCACGCCGTCCCGACCTCGGCCGAGAGCTGGCGCGACAGCGGCTCGCGCAGCGCCGCCAGCGCCTGCGCGCTGGCCGCCGCGGCAAAGGGCTCCAGCAGCGCCTTCACCGGCTCCGGGGCCTGCGCCGCGGCCACGCCCAGGGAGCGCAGCGCCGCTCCGGGCGGCGGCAGGCCGCGCTGGCGCAGGGCGTCGTCGATCACGGTGAGCTGCTGGCCCGCGCCGCCCAGCAGCGACAGCGCGTCGTCCAGCGGCGATGGCGGCCCGGCCACGAAGCGCGACAGCGCGCCGTAACGCTCGGACAGCACCGGCGACACCGCGACCTCGCGCGCCACGGCTCGCAGCAGCTGCGCCAGCGGCGAGTCGGTGCGCGACAGCGCCTGCGCCAGCTCCACGCTGGCCGCCAGCGTGGGCGTGGGCGCCAGCCGCAGGTCGCCGATGAACGCCTCCCACTGGCGCGCGTGGTCGGCCAGGTACAGCCGCTCCACCGCCTCGGCCAGCGAGGGCGCCACCGCGGCGGCGCCGGCCGGGGCGCCGTTGCCCGCACCGGCCTCCGAGGCCGCGCCGGCGGCCACCGGCGGGGCCAGCACGACCGGCATGGCGCGCGCGCCGGCCGAGCCCAGCACCCAGGCGCGCTCGCGTTCGAGCTGGCGCAGCACCTCGTGGGTGCGTTCGCGCAGGCGCTGCGGGTACACCGCGCGCGTGTAGAAGCCGGGCACGCCCTCGTCCAGCGGCCGGCCGCTGGCGCGGGCGAAGAATTTCAAGTGGCCGGCGCCGGCCACCGACGCGACGCTGAAGGTGGGCGCTCCAGCGTCGCCCTGGCGCAGCCGGTTGTAGACGCGGTCGGCCACCGGCACGCTCGCGACCAGCGCGCGGGCCTGGGTGACGAGCGCCGGATCCGCCCGCTGCGGCGCCCCGACCTCGCCGCCGACCAGCAGCCGCTGCAGGTGGTGCTGCAGCTCGGCGCGCTGGGCCTCGGAGGCGGGCAGCGTCGCGTCCCAGTCCGCGCCCAGGTCGGCGCGCAGCGCGGCGGCGTCGAAGTTGCGTCCGGCGAAGAGCATCAGGTAGGCGCGCAGCGCCTCGTACACCACCTCCACGTGCTCGCGCCCGCCGCTGCGCAGCCGCGCCTCCAGCCGCGCGGCGATGCGGGGCAGGTACACCTCCTTCAGCAGCCGCGCGTAGGTGTCGTCGGCGGCAGAGGCCAGCAGGTCGCGCCGATCCAGGCCCAGCGAAGGCATCACGGCCGGCGCGGCCCCCTGGGCGAAGCGCTCCACGCCGCCCAGCAGCGGCAGCAGCGCCACCAGGTCGGTGGGCGCGGTGGCGCGCGCGGCATGGGCCTGCTGCGCCAGCGCGGGCAGCTGCGACGCGGCCTCGGCCAGCAGCTCGCGGTTGTGGGCGTAGGCGCGCCAGCCCAGGGCGATGGTCCCCAGCGCCACGGCGCCGCACAGCCCCGCCAGGCCGAGCTGCAGCGCCGTGCGCCGGCGCTCGCGGCGCAGGTTCAGCCCGGCCAGCCCCGCCTCGGCGAAGACCACGTCGCGCAGCAGCCGCGTGACGAAGAAGCTGCGCCCGCTGGGGCGCGCCGGCGCCAGCAGCCGGCCCGACAGGCCCAGCGTGCGCGCGATGCCGCCCAGCGCGCGGTCGATGGGCGTGCCCTCCTGCGTCGCGCTGGTGAAGTACACGCCGCGCAGCAGCACGGGCGCCACGGCGCCGTCCGGGGCGGGTGCGGCGGCAGCGCCCTCCTCGCCGGACGCGGTGGGCGCGAAGGTGGTCTGCAGCAGCTCCAGCAGCAGCTCGTGCAGCAGCCGCCACTGCTGCGGGAAGGCGAACAGCGCGGCGCGGCGATCGCGGTCGGCCTCGGCGTGCAGCCGCTCCAGCAGGTACTCGCCCAGGCGCTTCTCCAGCGCCGCGAGCTCGCTGCTCATCAGTGGCAGCGGGTCGGCCGGCGCGCCCTCGGCCGGCAAGGTGAAGCCCCAGACCTGGGCGCGCTCGTCCTTGTCCAGGTCGGCGAAGAACTCCATGAAGCCGGCCAGCAGGTCCGTCTTCGTCACCAGCACGTATACCGGGAAGCGCAACCCCAGGTGCTGGCGCAGTTCGGCGATGCGCGCGCGCAGCGCCAGCGCGTGGGCGCGGCGCGCGTCGGGGCCGGTGCCCAGCAGGTCCGCGACGCTGACGGTGAGCAGCACGCCGTTGACGGGGCGGCGCGGGCGGTGGCGCTTGAGCAGCGCCAGGAAGCCCAGCCAGGCGGCGCGGTCCTGGGCCTGGTGGCTGTCCTGCGTGGTGTAGCGCCCGGCCGTGTCGATGAGCACGGCCTGGTCGGTGAACCACCAGTCGCAGTTGCGCGTACCGCCCACGCCGCGCAGCGCCTGGCCGTGCCCGAGCTGCTCCGACAGCGGGAACTCCAGCCCCGAGCTCACCAGCGCAGTGGTCTTGCCCGCACCGGGGGCGCCGATGATCACGTACCAGGGCAGCTCGTAGAGGTAGGGCTTAGGCGACAGCAGGTGGCGCCAGGAGCGCCGAGCGCCCAGGCGCGAGCGCCGCAGCTGCGCCACCGCCTCCTTGAAGCGCCGGCCCAGCAGCTCGACCTCGGCCGTGGGCGGGGCGTCCTCCTCGGCCACCAGGCCGTCGAGCAGCCGGGCGTTGTTGCGCCGCGCCTTGAGCGCCTGCCCGGCCGCCAGGGCCAGGCTCAGCGCCAGCAGCGCCGCCAAGGCCCAGCCGCGCGCGGCCTCGCTGGCCAGCGGCACCACCCCGGCCACCGCCACCAGCGGGCCGACCCACCAGACCAGCGCCGCCGCGGCCAGCACGCCGGCGGCCTGCAGCAGCGGGCGCAGCCAGGGGAGACCGGGCTGGGGCTTGGTCATGGCCGCTCCCATCTCATTACTCCGGCCGCGCCAGCCGCAGCTCGATCTCGACGCGCCGGTTGCGCGCCCGGTCCTCGGCCGAGCGCCCGCTTGCCACCGGCTCGGCGTCCGCGCGGCCTTCGGCATGCAGCCGCTCCAGCGGCAGCCCCTGGCGCGCCAGCTCCTCCATCACCGCCAGCGCGCGGGCGCGCGAGAGGTGCCAGGCGCTGGGGTACTGCAGCGAGGCGGCGGTGGCGTCGTCGCTGTGGCCGATGACGTTGACCTGTCCCGGGCTGGCGCGCAGCGCCTGCGCCACGCGGCCCAGCAGCGCCGGCGCGCGCGGCGAGTCCAGCGTCGCGCCACCGCCCTTGAACAGCGCGTCGGCCGGCAGCGTCAGCACCGAGCGCAGCCGCTCGTCGCGCACCACCAGCGCGCCGGCGGCCGCGTCGGCCTGCAGCAGCGGCGCCAGGCGGGCCGGCGCCGCGGGCGCGGCGCCAGCTGCCGGGGCGCGTTCGGCCTGCAGCGCCGCGGGCAGCGCATGCAGCTCGCGCAGCAGCGGCTGCGCCTGCGCGGCCAGCCGCCACTGGAAGCCCAGCAGCGCCACCACCACCAGCGCGCCAGCCAGCGCGGCCACGCTCCACAGCGGCGGCACGTGCAGCCCCGGGCGCTGCGGCGCCGACACGCCCTGCCAGTGCAGCGACAGGCTGCGCGCGCCGCCGCCCGGCTGCAGCGCGGCGGGCCGCACCTCCGCCAGCACGCGCTCGGCGATCGCCTCCAGCCGCGCCCGGCCGTCGGGCTGGCCGCGATAGCGCCCCTCGAAGCCCAGCGACAGGCAGACGTAGAACAGCTCCAGCACCTCGGCGTTGCCCTTCGGGTCCTCGCCCAGCCGCTCCAGCAGCTCGAAGCACTTGTCGCCGCCCCAGCGCTCCTCGTGGTATTCGCTGAGCAGGGTGTGCGCCTCCCAGGTGCCCTGCCCCCAGGGCGTGGCGGCGATCACCTCGTCGAGGAAGCTGCACAGCAGGTAGCGCGCGGCGGTGATGCGCGGGCGCGCCACGCCGCTGGCGGCGGCCTGCAGCTCGAACTCCGCCATGTGGTTCAGCAGCTGGCGGCGCAGCCCGGCCGGATCGGCATGCGCGCTGGTGGCCCGCAGCTGCGCCACCAGCGCCAGCAGCACGCTGGCCGCGCCCAACAGCGGGTTGACGCCGGCCACCAGGCGCTGCAGCTCCACGCCCCCGCGCGGCGCGCGCCCCGCGGACGGCGTGGCGGCGGAGCGCGGCGGCGGCTGCATCTGCGTGCGCTGCCCGCCGGGCGCGGGCATGTGCAGGGTGAGCTCGTCGGCGGCGCCGGCGTGGAGCGTGCGGTCATCCCCCATCGGGCCGGCGTAGACGGTGCGGTCGTCGGCATCCGCCCCGGCGTAGAACGTGCGGTCGTCGGATGCCGGCCCGGCCCAGAGCGTGGCGTCGTCCGCCGCGGCACCGGGCGGAGCGAACACGGTGGATTCCGCGTCGGCCGCTGCCCCGCCCGGGCTGGGCATGCGCAGCGGCATGCCCGGCGCCACGGCCGGCGCGAACAGCGTGCGGTCGTCGTCAGCGACGCCGCCGCCCGGCACGGGCATGCGCAGCGGCGGGGAAGCACCGCCGCTGGCCAGGATCAGCGTGGCCTCGTCGTCCCCGGATGCCGTGCCGGCCTGGGCTGGAGGCGTCCCGGACACCGCCGGCCGCGCGGGCCCGCCGGCCGGCGGTTCGGCGCCGGCGGAGCCGCCCGGAGCCGCCGCGCGCGGCAGGGGCATGAACAGCGTGCGGTCGTCGTCGCCGGCGTCCGCTGCGTCGCCCGACGCTTGGCGGGCCTCCTGCGGCGCGGGCGTGTCGCCGCCGGGCATGGGGCTGGGAGGCCTGGACTGCATGCGCGCCGCCTTCGACCGCCACCGGCGTTCAGTGGGCCGTCCCGGCCTCGCGCAGGAAGCGCTGGCGCTGTGCGTCGTCGTCCAGGCTGCGCGCCACCGCTTCCAGGAAGGCGCGCCGGCTGCCGCCCTGGGCGGCGGCGCGCTTGGTGATGACGCGGGCGATGGGGCCGATGTAGGTGGTCAGCACCCGCGTGGCGTGCTCCACGTCGGCCGGGGTGAGCGCCGGGCCGGTGGCGTCGAAGTGCGTGGGCGTGGGGGTAGGCGTGCCGCCGACGGTGGCGGCCACGCCCACGGTGCCCGGCGTCGCCGTCGCCGCGCGCCCCAGCACGGCGCGCAGGAAGGCCTCGCGCTCGCCGGGCTTGTCGATGCTCTCGGTCAGCGCCGCGGCCAGCGAGCCCAGCTGCTTGTGCTGCTGCGCGGCGCGGCGCACCAGCACCCGCGCCACCGGGCCCACGTAGCGCGCCAGCGCCAGCTCCACGTCCTTGAGCACCGGCGGGCTCCAGCCCGTGGGCGGCGGCGTGCTGGGCTGCGCCGGGCCCAGCGCGGTGGCCGGCGCCGGCGTGTGGAAGTGGCCGCCGTCCAGCGGCAGCGGCCGCATCGGCTTGCCCGCGGAGATGACGGTGGACTCGGAGATCGTGTCCGCCAGCGGCAGTCCGTACTGCGCCAGCAGCGCGGCGCGGAAGGCCGCGGCGCTCTGGAAGCGCTCGGCCGGCGCCTTGGCCAGCGCGCGCGCCACCACCGCGTCGTACTGCGGCCAGCGGTGCTCCGGGTCCGCCACCGAGGGCGGGTCGGGGTCGTGGTAGCAGACGTCGTGCATCACCGCCTCCAGCCGGCCGCGGAAGGGCGGCTGGCGCGCCAGCAGGTGGTACAGCAGCACGCCGGCGGAGAAGATGTCGATGCGGTGGTCCAGCGCGCCGCCCAGGTAGAACTCCGGCGCGATGTAGCCCGGCGTGCCCATGATGATGTTGGTGCGCGTGCGGTCCGCGGACTCGATGCGGGCGATGCCGAAGTCGGTGAGCTTGATGCGCCCGCTGGGCATCACCAGGATGTTGGCGGGCTTGATGTCGCGGTGCCAGATCTCGTGGCTGTGCGCGTACTCCAGCGCATCGAGCAGCTGCGCCATGGTGCTCACCGCGTCGCGCTCGTTGAAGGCGGTGTTGCGGTCCAGGTACTCGCGCAGGCTGTGGCCCTGCACGTACTCCATGGCGATGTAGGCGTAGGCGCCGTCCTCGCCGTACTCGTACACCGAGACGATGCCCGGGTGGCTCAGCGTGCCCGCGGCCTGCGCCTCGCGGCGAAAGCGCTCCGACAGCGACTGCGCCTTGTCGTCGTCCTCGATCAGCTCCTTGTGGATGGTCTTGATCGCCACCGGGCGCTTGATGACGGGGTCGTAGCCGCGGTAGACGATGCCCATGGCCCCCCGCCCGATCACCTCGGTGATCGGGTACTTGCCCAGGCGCTGGGGGATGGCCATGTCCTGCGTCGCGCGGCGCGCGGCTTCAGCCGTCGAGCATCTTCATCGCCTGGACCATGCTGGTGCGCATGCGGGCGATGGAGCGCGCGAGCACGCCGATCTCGTCGTTGGCGGTGCGCTCGAAGTCGGGAATGTCCAGCTCGCCCAGGCTCACGCGGTCGGCGAAGCGCGAGAGGTGGTCCACCGGGCGGATCACCATGGCCCACAGCATCAGGTTGAGCACCACGCCGATGGCCAGGAACACGCCCGCGATCGAGCCCATGAACACCGTGTAGACGCGCTCCGCGCGGTCCAGCGCCACCTTGGTGGGCACCGAGATGATCTGCGCGCCCACCACTTCGTTGAGGTTCCAGCCGAAGCCGTTGGCCGGGCCGTAGCGGTCCACCAGCGTCTTGGGCGCCACCTCCACGGAGCTGTGGCAGCGCAGGCACGCGGGGTTGGAGATGCGGATCGGGCGCGCCACGTAGAAGGAGCGGCCCGTGGGCGTTTCGCGGTCGCCGATGAGCTCGGTGGCTTCGGCGTTGCCGCGGAACTGCGTGACGATGTCGGCCTCCCATTCCACGGCGCGGTCGCGCGGGTTGGTCGGGTTGAGCACGGCCTCCTTGTAGCCGTACTCATCGTGCTTCTTGCGCAGGTCGTTGAACACCTCGGTGGCCGAGTAGGCGGGAATGGTCTGCGGCAGGAAGGTGTATTTCATCTGCGTATCCAGCAGCGGGCCGATCTGCGACGAGGTGTAGTTGCGCGTGGCCAGCGCGGTGTCCATCAGCAGCCGCGCGCTGCCGGCGATCTCCTCGCGCGCGTTGCGCTCCAGCAGCCGCCAGGACACGAAGCCCGTGGCGGCGAAGCCCAGGGCGAAGATCAGCACGAACACCAGGTTGAACTTCAACAGCAGCTTCACGGCGCGCCTCCATCAACGCGGGCCTGCCGGGGCGCCGGGGTGGGCTTGGGCAGGTATTTCTCGGGGAAGAGGATCCGGTCCCATTCGGGATGGGCCGCGAGGTTGGACACCAGCGCGGCGCGGAACGCGGGCTCCCGGGCCTTGGCCTTCCAGCGCTGCACCAGCGGCTTGCGCAGCCCGGGCTCGGCCTTGAGCCAGGGCTCCACGTCGGCATAGCCGAAGTCCGGCGCCGCCTTGGGCGCGACGGCCTGGTCGCGCCAGCGCTCCGCGCGCAGCGGCAGCGAGTCGCGGAAGGGCCGCGGCATCTCCTGCAGCAGCCCGGAGGTGGCGACCGACACCAGCTCGCCGCGCGCCCCGGCCTTGCGCTGGTAGAGCGAGCCCTCGCTCAGCGACAGCGGCGCGGGGGCCGCGCCGGCACCGCGCTCGCCCACGCGCACCGGGCCGCCTTCGACGAAAAGGGTCTGCGCCGTGGGCAGCACATGCAGCACCACCGTGCCCGGCGCCGACTGCAGCTCGACCCAGGGCGTGCGCACGGCCAACGGCACGGCCTTGCCCTCCGGCGTGGGCAGCCGCACCTTGGCCCAGCCCTGCAGCAGGTACAGCGAGCGCTCGCTTGTAGGCGGCAGAAAGGCCCGTGTGGACGGGCCGAATTGCGCCACGCTGCGGTCGGCGAACTCCATCTGCAGGAACGCCGAAGGCGCGGTCTCGACGATGTCCCCGGGCGCCAGCGCCAGGCCCTCGGCCGCCAGCACACGGCCCGCGCCGCGGTAGACCAGCGCCTCGCCTTCGAGGATGGTGATGCCGCCCGGGGCGTCGGCGGCGACGGCGCCCAGCGGCGCCGCGAACGCTGCGATCAGCATGAGTGCACGCAACATGGCGCTGGCCTCCTGCAATCCCCGAGCTGGGTTGCCAATGAATTAGGACCCCGAGCATGAGTACTGTCAATTGAACTTCCGACACCCTGTGGAGGGGCCCTTGCGGTGGTCCTGCCCTGTGCGCGAGCGCCTTTGAAGGCGGCAGTAGCATGGTCCGCGGTGCTTGTGTTGCACCACCGCCCCGGGGGTTCAAAACCATGCTGATCCGAGTGCTCTCCCATGGCGGCCAGCCGCTGCCGGCGCCCTCGGCCGCCCGCTTCGACGCGGCTGGCGGCTTCATCGGGCGCGGCATCGACTGCACGCTGGTGCTGCCTGACCCGCAGCGCCTGATGTCGCGCCGGCACGCGCAGGTGAGCTGGCGCGAAGGGCGCTTCTTCATCCGCCAGCTCGGCGCCAACCTGGCGCTGGAAGTGGACGGCCGCCCGCTGGGCCCGGAGGCCGAGGCGCCGCTGGCACCGGGCATGAGCCTGCGCATCGGCGCGTACCTCATGGAAACCGAGGACGACCTCGCCGAAGCCGCCACGCCGGCGCCACCGGCGCCTGTACCCGCTCCTGCCCTGCTCCCGCCCGCACCGGTCGCGTCCGCACCGGCCGCCCGCCCCAGTGCCTTCAGCGAGGTGCTGGGCGAAGGCGCGCCGCCGCCGGCCGAGGTGGATGCGCCCGCACCCATGGTGCCGATCGCGGCCGTGGCGCCACCTGCCGACCCTGCCGCCGCGGCGCTACTGGCGGCGTTGTACGCCGGGCTGGAAATGCCCGTGCCGCCGGCGCCCACGCCGCAGGAGACGAACCTCGTCGGGCGGCTGCTGCACGCGGCCATCGGCGGGCTGCTGCAGCTGCTGGCCGCGCGCCACGTGGCCAAGCGCGAGCTCGGCGCCGCGGGCACGCGGCTGCAGACGCGCGAGAACAACGCGTTGAAATTCTCACCCGACGTCGACACCGCCCTGGCGCACCTGCTGGGCCCGGCGCGCCGGGGCTTCATCCCGCCGCTGGCGGCGGTGCGCGAGGCCTTCGAGGACGTGCGCACGCACGAGATCGCGCTGCTGGCCGGGCTGCGCGCGGCGCTGGACGCGCAGCTCGCGCGGCTGGCGCCGCAGGCGCTGGAGGAGCAGCGCCACGCCCGCGGCGGCTGGAGCGCGCCGCTGGACGTGTGGCGCAAGGCGCAGCTGTGGGACCGCTACTGCGAGCTGCACGCGCAGGCGCTGGCGGAGCTGCAGGAGCAGACCGACCCGTTCTCGGCCCGCGCCTTCCTGGAGGCCTACGAAGCGCAGCGGGAAAAACTCTCGCGCCAGCCGGGCGGGCAATGACCCGAGTCAATTCCGCCCCTGGAGGCCATGGCTACAATGGCGGCCTTTCCGAGGAGCGTTGCAAGGTCCCAAGGTCGGCATGACCGGGGCCCCAGGCTCGGAAACCTTCCCCAAGAAGCAACCGCGCTCACCCGCAACGTCCAACAACGTGGGTGAGTCCCTCTTCACGGTTGCGTGCGCGTTGCGGGCTCTGCACTGGAGACCCCATGAACGCCGCTGTTCTCAAGCCCACCCAAGACTACGTCATCGCCGATGCCTCGCTGGCCGATTGGGGCCGCAAGGAAATCCGCATCGCCGAGACCGAGATGCCCGGCCTGATGGCCATCCGCGAGGAGTTCGCCGCGCAGCAGCCGCTCAAGGGCGCGCGCATCACCGGCAGCCTGCACATGACCATCCAGACCGCCGTGCTGGTGGAGACGCTGCAGGCGCTGGGCGCCGAAGTGCGCTGGGCCTCGTGCAACATCTTCTCCACCCAGGACCACGCCGCCGCCGCGCTGGTCGCCAAGGGCACCCCGGTGTTCGCCTACAAGGGCGAGACGCTCAAGGACTACTGGGACTACACGCACCGCATCTTCGACTTCGGGCCCAAGGGCAGCCAGGGCGAAGGCCCCAACATGATCCTGGACGACGGCGGCGACGCGACGCTGCTGATGCACCTGGGCAAGCGTGCCGAGAAGGACCCCTCCGTCATCGCCAATCCCGGCAGCGAGGAAGAGCGTGAGCTCTTCGCCGCCATCCAGGCCAAGCTCGCCGAGGACGCCACCTGGTACAGCCGCAAGTCCGCCCACATCATCGGCGTGACCGAGGAAACCACCACCGGCGTGCACCGCCTCAAGGAGATGAGCGCCAAGGGCACGCTGCTGTTCCGCGCCATCAACGTCAACGACTCCGTCACCAAGAGCAAGTTCGACAACCTCTACGGCTGCCGCGAGTCGCTGGTGGACGGCATCAAGCGCGCCACCGACGTGATGATCGCTGGCAAGGTCGCCGTGGTGTGCGGCTACGGTGACGTGGGCAAGGGCTCGGCCCAGGCGCTGCGCGCGCTGTCGGCCCAGGTGTGGGTGACGGAGATCGACCCGATCAACGCCCTGCAGGCCGCCATGGAAGGCTTCAAGGTCGTGACGATGGAGTGGGCCGCCGACAAGGCCGACATCTTCGTCACCACCACCGGCAACCGCGACGTCATCACGTTCGAGCACATGGCGGCCATGAAGGACCAGGCCATCGTGTGCAACATCGGCCACTTCGACAACGAGATCCAGGTCGCCAAGCTGGAGCAGCAGTGCAAGTGGGAGGAGATCAAGCCGCAGGTGGACCACGTCATCTTCCCTGACGGCAAGCGCATCATCCTGCTGGCCAAGGGCCGCCTGGTGAACCTGGGCTGCGCCACCGGCCACCCCAGCTTCGTGATGAGCTCCTCCTTCGCCAACCAGACCATCGCGCAGATCGAGCTGTTCACGCACAGCGACGCCTACGACGTGGGCAAGGTGTACGTGCTGCCCAAGCACCTGGACGAGAAGGTGGCGCGCCTGCACCTGAAGAAGGTCGGCGCGATGCTCACCGAGCTGACCGACGAGCAGGCCGAGTACATCGGCGTGCCCAAGCAGGGCCCGTACAAGCCCGACACCTACCGCTACTGATCCAGTAGCCGCAGCACCGAAGGAGGCCAGGCCATGCGAGTGGACCAGCTGCTGGTGCAGCGCGGCCTGGCCCCCAGCCGCTCCGCGGCGCAGCGCCTGATACAGCGCGGCGCCGTGCGCTGGCTCGGCGCCGCCGGCTGGATGACGCCGCGCAAGGCCGGCGACGAGGTGGGCGAGCACTGCGAGCTCGAAGTCGCCGACGACGCCGAGCTGCGCTGGGTCTCGCGCGGCGGCCTCAAGCTCGAAGGGGCGCTGGCCGCCACCGGCTTGCAGCTCGCCGGCCGCTGCGCCCTCGACGTGGGCCAGAGCACCGGCGGCTTCACCGACGTGATGCTGGCGCAGGGCGTGGCGCGCGTGGTGGGCGTGGACGTGGGCCACGGCCAGCTCAACCCGAAGCTGCGCGCCGACGCGCGCGTGCACGCCTTCGAGGGCGTGAACGCGCGGCAGTTGACGGCGCAACAGCTCGGCGACGCCATGCCGGCCGAGGGCTTCGGCTTCGTCACCGGCGACCTCTCCTTCATCTCGCTGACGCTGGTGCTGCCCGCGCTGGCGCCCTTGCTGGCGCCGCAGGGCGACCTGCTGATGCTGGTGAAGCCGCAGTTCGAGCTGCAGCCGGCGGACATCGGCAAGGGCGGTCTGGTGAAGGACGCCGCGTCCTATGCGCGCGTGGAGCAGCGGCTGCGCCAGGCTTGCGCCGACGCCGGGCTGCAGGTGCAGCGCTGGCTCGACAGCCCCGTGACCGGCGGCGACGGCAACCGAGAATTTTTCGTGTGGGCACGGCCCGCACGCCAGGGAGACCACACATGACTCAACCCGTGACGCGGGACGTCCCGCTCAGCCTTGAGTTCTTCCCCCCCAAGACGCCCGAGGGCGTGGCGAAGCTCGCCGCCGTGCGCGAGCAGCTGTATGCGCTGAAGCCCGAGTTCTGCTCCGTGACCTACGGCGCGGGCGGCTCCACGCAGAGCGGCACGCTGCAGGCGGTGCGCTCCATCCTGGCCGAAGGCCAGCAGGGCGCGCCGCACTTCTCGTGCATCGGCGCCAGCCGCGAGTCGATCCGCGCGCAACTGGCCGAGTTCAAGGCCGAGGGCATCAAGCGCATCGTGGCGCTGCGCGGCGACCTGCCCAGCGGCTTCGGCGCGGGCGCCTTGGGCGAGTTCCGCTACGCCAGCGACCTGGTGCGCTTCATCCGCGAGGAGACGGGCTCGCACTTCACCATCGAGGTGGGCGCCTACCCGGAGATGCACCCGCAGGCGCGCTCGCCGCGCGCGGACCTGCTGGCCTTCGCCACCAAGGTCGAGGCCGGCGCGGATGCGGCCATCACGCAGATGTTCTTCAACGCCGACGCGTACTTCCGCTTCGTGGACGAGACGCGCGCGCTGGGCGTGGGCATCCCGATCGTGCCGGGGATCATGCCCATCACCAATGCCAGCGGCATCCTGCGATTTGCCGACGCCTGCGGCACCGAGGTGCCGCGCTGGATGAGGCTGCGGCTGGAGTCCTTCAGCGACGACACGGCCTCCATCAAGGCCTTCGGGCTGGACGTGATCACGGCGCTGTGCGAGCGGCTGCTCGATGCCGGCGTGCCCGCGCTGCACTTCTACACGATGAACCAGTCCGCCGCGGTGCTGGAGCTGTGCCGCCGGCTGGGGCTGGGCCGCTGAGTTTGATCTCGATCAGGTGCAGCAGGCCTGCCGTGGTGCGTCCGCAACAACCCCCGGTGGACCTTGCTGCAGCTCAATTCGGCCCCAAGGCCCGGCGCGCCTAATTCTCCTCAGCCAAACGGCTTTACCCCGTATCGAGGAGAAGAGGACATGAAAAAGCATCTGATCGCCCTGGCCGCCGTTGCCGCCACCCTGGCCGCTCCCCTGGCCCAGGCCCAGGACACCGGCTCCTGGATCGTGCGCGGCCGCGCGCTGCACCTGGACTCGGCGGACAAGGGCACGGCCAAGGACACCGCGGCGGCTGCCGGTCTGCGCGTTGACAACAAGACCTTCCCCGAAGTTGACATCACCTACTTTTTCACGCCCAACCTGGCCGCTGAGCTCGTTCTGACGTATCCGCAGAAGCACGACGTCTACACCAACGCGGGCCTGCTGGGCACCGTCAAGCACCTGCCGCCGACGCTGAGCCTGCAGTACCACGTCACCGGCCTGACGGGCTTCCGCCCCTACGTCGGCGCCGGCCTGAATTACACCCGCTTCTCCGGCATTCACCTGGGCAACGACACGATCACGCTGGACAAGAACAGCGTGGGCCTGGCCTTCGGCGCCGGTGCGGACGTGCCGCTGGGCGGCGGCTGGCTGCTGAACGTCGACGTCAAGAAGGTCCACATCCACACCGACGTGCAAGTCAAGAGCAGCGGCGCCACCGTGGGCAGCCTCAAGATCGACCCGGTGCTGTTCAGCCTGGGCGTGGGCTACCGCTTCTAAGCAGTTCCTGCTCCAACGAAAACGGCGGCCCGCGGGCCGCCGTTTTTCATGGTCGTTGCGCCGTCGATCAGCGCTTGAGGTCGGGCGCGGGATGCTCCGAGTCGGGCGACTGCCAGGCCAGCCCGTCCTCGTTGAGGATGGCGTCCAGCGGCACGTCGTGCGGCTCGGCCTTGAGCCAGGGCACATGGGCATGCGTGTAGGCCAGGCCCACGGTGTAGGGGCGCGGCTGCAGCGCCGCCAGCGTGCGGTCGTAGAAGCCGCCGCCGTAGCCCAGGCGCACGCCGCCCGGCCCGTAGCCCACGCAGGGCACCAGCAGCATCTCGGGCAGGAAGCTCTCGGTGTCCTTGGGCTTGGGGATGCCGAAGGCGTCCTCCTCCATCGGGCAGCCGGGCCACCAGACGTGGAAGCGCAGCTGCTTGGTCTCGCGGTCGATCACCGGCAGCCCGATGCGCCGGCCCGGCTCGGCCTCGCTCCAGCGGTAGAGCGCGGGCAGCGCGTCGAACTCGCCCTTGATGGGCCAGTAGGCGCCGATGGCCGTCTCCTTGCGCGTGACCAGCCACACCCGCAGCACCTGCTGCAGGTACTGCGCGCGCTGCAGCCGGTCCACCAGCGACTGGCGCTCGGCCTGGAGCTGGCGGCGCAGCAGCGTCTTGTCTCGCGAGAAGTCCAACGGCAGGGACGGGGGCGAAGTCATGGCGGCGGCGTCGGTGTGGCAGGACCTGCCATTGTGCCGGCAGCGGCTTGCACGGGCCTTTTGCGCGCGCAAGCAGCCCCAGCAAGCACCGCGCTCAGCAGGCGGCCGGCGCGCCGCGCTGCGGGCGCGGCAGCGCGCGCGCACGGCGCAGCAGCGCTTGCAACCCGCCCCAGACCGGCCCGGGCGCGGCGGCCGGCGCCAGCAGCAGCTCGAAGCGGCTGTCGCGCCAGCCTTCGGCCACGAACTCCACGCCCGGCGGCAGCACCAGGCGCTCGCCCGCGCGCAGCCACAGGTCCTCGCTCGCCGCCGCACCCGCGGTGGGCGTAAGCCAGAGCTCGCCTTCGAGCACACGCAGCCAGCGCGTCTGGCGGGAGGCGGCCAGGCGACGCGCCTGACGCCGCGCCAGCGTCCACACCGGCGCCGTGGCACTGCGGGACTGTTGCGTTTCAAGCATCAAAATCTGCGTCTTCATGGGGGCCTCCTGGCATCTGTCACGCCTCTACTATCGTCACGGAAGCGGTGCCGGTCCAATGAGATCGCCGCGCTGCATTGATGCGTTTTGATCATGAATAGACTGTCCCAGCGCCCACTGGCCGTGGGCCCGCTGCGCGCCTTCGAGGCGGTGGCGCGGCTGCTGAGCTTTCGCGCCGCGGCGCAGGAGCTGTTCCTGACGCAGTCGGCCGTGAGCCGGCAGATCCGCGCGCTGGAGGAGGAGCTGGGCGCGCCGCTGTTCGCGCGCGGCACGCGCCACGTGGAGCTCACCGCCGCGGGCGTGACGCTGCAGCGCGGCGTGCTGCCGCTGCTGGACCGGCTGGACTCGACGGTGCGCCAGATCCGCCTGGCGCGCGGGCGGCGCCAGGTGAACATCTCCACCTTCGCCTCCTTCGCCTCGATGTGGCTGCTGCCGCGGCTGGAGGCGTTCCAGCGCGCGCAGCCGGACATCGACATCCGCATCAGCGCCACCGACCACCTGGTGGACCTGGACGACCCGGAGCTGGACCTGATCCTGCGCTACACGCTGCCCGGCAACGTGCCAGCCGAGGCGCAGCGGCTCTTCGGCGAGGTGCTCACGCCGGTGGTCAACACCGGGCTGTGGACGCAGTCGCGCCAGGGGCAGGCGCCGGCGCTGGCCACGCCGGCGGACCTGGCGCGCCACACGCTGCTGGAGGAGGACGATCCACGCGCGTCCATCAACTATTCGAGCTGGCGCCACTGGCTGCGCCAGCACGGCCAGCCGCGGCTGGAGCCCGCGCGCTGGATCTACCTGAACTTCACCTACCAGCAGGTGCAGGCCGCGCTGGCGGGTCAGGGCGTGGCGCTGGCGCGGCTGGCGCTGGTGCTGGAGGCGCTGGAGCGCGGCGAGCTGGTGGAGCCCTTCGGCGCGGCGGCGCGGGTGTCCTCGCCCTACGCCTACTGGCTGATCCCCAGCCGCGCCGCGCAGGCGCGGCCGGAGCTGGCGCAACTGCAGGAGTGGCTGCTGGCGCAGGCGGCGGTGTCGCGCCGGGCGCTGGGCGAGGAGTGAGCCGGCCACGGGGCCGCGGCTGCTTGCGCCGGCAACAGTTCACGCCCGCCCGGCCTTTTTGGAGGAGCCGCACGGGCTCGGGCCCGCCCAGTAGGCCAGCCCGGTGCCGGGGCTTTTTTTGAGCGCTTTGAGGCGGCCCGGGCTGCGCTAGATTCGACCGCATCTCCTCCCTCGCGCCCTTTCATGAACCGCCCTTTCCGCCTGGCCGCGCTCTCGCTTGCCCTGCTGACCGCCCTGCCCTGCACCGTCGCCCACGCCCAGAGCGGCGACGACATCGTGGTGGAGGCCCGCGACGCGCTGCGCAAGCGCGACCGCATGAAGCTGGCCGCCGCCCGCAGCCTCGTCACCGCCGAGCGCCATCCGCTGGCGTCCTGGGTCGAGTACTGGGAGCTGAACAACCGGCTCGGCCAGGCCAGCACCGAGGAGGTCGAGGCCTTCTACGCACGCTGGAGCGGCACCTACGTCGAGGACCGGCTGCGCAACGACTGGCTGCTGGAGCTCGGGCGGCGGCGCGACTGGTCCGCCTTCAGCCGCGACTACCCGCGCTTTCGCATGAACGACGACCGCGAGGTGAGCTGCTACGCGCTGCTGACCGAGCACCTGGCCGGCAAGGACGTGCGCGAGGCCGCGCGCGAGGCCTGGCTGGCGCAGCGCGACGCCGATGACGGCTGCAACTTGCTGGCCGGCACGCTGGCCCGGGCCGGCGTCTTCGGCGCCGACGAGGTGTGGGCCAAGCTGCGCCTGAGCGCCGAGGGCAACCGGCCCAAGGCCGCGCAGGCCGCCGCGGCGCTGCTGGGCAATCCCGCCGTGGGCGCGGCGCTGGGCGAGGTGTTCGGCCAGCCCCCGCGCTACCTCGCGCGCAAGGCCTCGGCGTCCGACCGCGCCGGCGCGGAACTCGTCGCGCTGGCCATCGCGCGCGCCGCCGCGGCCGATCCCGAGAGCGCCGCCACGCTGATGCAGGACTGGCAGGGCCGGCTGCCGCCGCAGCTCGCCGGCTGGGCCTGGGGCCAGGTGGCGCTGCAGGGCGCGCTGAAGCTGCTGCCGCAGGCCGCCGAGTGGTACCTGCGCGCCAGCGCGCTGTCCACGGCGCCGGGGCCGAAGGTGGCGTGGTCCGAGGACATGCTGGCCTGGCAGGTGCGCGCCGCACTGCGCGGCAGCCCGCAGCGCTGGGCGCTGGTGCGCGACGCGGTGGACGCCATGCCCGCAGCGCGCCAGCGCGAGCCGGTGTGGGTGTACTGGAAGGCGCGCGCGGTGCTGGCCGAGGCCGTGCCCGGCGCCGAGGGCGACACGGTGCGCCAGCAGGCGCAGCAGGCCCTGGCGGGCATCGCCAACGGCCTGAGCTTCTACGGCAAGCTCGCCGCCGAGGAGCTTGGGCGCAAGACGGCGCTGCCGCCGGCGCCGCAGGCCCTGACCACCGCCGAGCGCGACGCGGCCAATTCGCACCCCGGCCTCACGCGCGCGCTGCAGCTCATCAACCTGGGCCTGCGCAATGAGGGCGTGCGCGAGTGGAACTACAGCCTGCGCGGCATGGACGACCGCGCGCTGCTGGCCGCGGCGCAGCGCGCCTGCGAGCGCGAGGTGTGGGACCGCTGCATCAACACCAGCGAGAAGACGCGCGACGAAGTGGACATGAACCAGCGCTTCCCCATGCCGCACCGCCAGGCGGTGCTGCGCGAGGCGCGCGCCATTGGGCTGGACCCGGCCTACGTGTACGGGCTCATCCGCCAGGAGTCGCGCTTCATCACCGACGCGCGCTCGCACGTGGGCGCCTCGGGCCTGATGCAGGTCATGCCCGCCACCGCGCGCTGGACGGCCAAGAAGCTGGGCATCCCCTACTCCTCCGACCTCATCACAGACCGCGACACCAACCTCAAGATCGGCACCGGCTACCTGAAGCTGGTGCTGGACAGCTTCGAGGGCCGGGAAGCGCTGGCCGCGGCCGCCTACAACGCCGGGCCGGGCCGGCCGCGGCGCTGGCGCGAGGGCAACACGCTGGAGGCGGCGGCGTGGGCGGAGAACATTCCCTTCAACGAGACACGCGACTACGTGCAGAAGGTGCTGTCCAATGCCGCCGACTACGCCGCGCTGATCACCGGCCAGCCGGTGACGCTCAAGGCGCGGCTGGGCACGACCATCGGCCCGGCCGCGCGCACCACGCCGGACGCGGAACTGCCCTGAGCCGCGCGGGTCTGTCTTTCAGGGAATCACTTGCCAAGGAGTCCGTCATGCACCGCCTCTTGATCCTCGGCGGCACCGGCTTCGTGGGCCGGGCGCTGTGCTCGCAGCTTGCCGACCGCTACCCCGACACCGAGCTGCTGGTGCCCACCCGCCACGCCGGCCAGCGCCGCGAGCTGCTGGCCCTGCCCGACGTGGAGCTGGCACAGGCCGACATCCACGACGAAGCCGCGCTGGCGCGGCTGCTGCCGGGCTGCGACGCGGCGGTCAACCTGGTGGGCATCCTGCACGGCGACGAGGCGCGCTTTCGCCGCGTGCACGCGGAGCTGCCGCGCAAGCTCGCGCATGCCTGCCGCATCGCGGGCGTGCGCCGCGTGGTGCACATCAGCGCCATCGGCGCGGCGCCGGACGCGCCCTCGCGCTACCTGCGCTCCAAGGCCGCCGGCGAGGCGGCGCTGCAGACCTCGGGGCTGGACGTCACGATCCTGCGGCCCTCGGTCATCTTCGGCGAGGAGGACCACTTCCTGAACCTGTTCGCCAAGTTGCAGGCCTGGGCGCCGGTGCTGCCGCTGGCCAGTGCGCACGCGCGCTTCCAGCCGGTGTGGGTGCAGGACGTGGCGCGGGCGCTGCTGAAGAGCCTGGAGGAGCCGCGCACCATCGGCGAGGTCTACGAGCTGGCGGGCCCGCGCGTGTACACGCTGGCGGAGCTGGCGCAGCTGGCCGGGCGCGCCAGCGGGCACGAGCGGCGTGTCATCGCGCTGCCGGATGCGCTGGCACGGGTACAGGCCGGCCTGATGGCGCTGCTGCCGGGCGAGCCGCTGATGTCGGGTGACAACCTGGACTCGATGAAGGCGGACAACGTTGCCAGCGGCCACCTGCCGGGGCTGCAGGAGCTGGGCATCCAGCCCGCGGCGGTGTCGGCCGTCGCGCCGGAGTACTTGGCGCAGCAGCATGGGTGCCACCGGCTGGATGCGTGGCGGGCGCGGGCGCGGCGCGGATGAGCGCAGCGCCCGGCGGCCGTCCCGCCTGAAACGACAAAGGCCGCTCGATGCGGCCTTTTTTACTTCAAGCAGCGAACCTTACTTCGCCTTCTTCACCGGCCGCTGCCACCCTGCCAGCGACACCTGCCTGGCGCGCGCCACGGTGAGCTGGCCGGCCGGGGCGTTCTTGGAGATGGTGGAGCCTCCGCCGATGGTCGCCCCCGAGCCGATCTCCACCGGCGCCACCAGCACGCAGTTGGAGCCGATGCGCACGTCGTCGCCGATGACGGTGCGGTGCTTGTTCACGCCGTCGTAGTTGGCGGTGATGGAGCCCGCGCCGTAGTTGGTGCGCTCACCCACGGTGGCGTCGCCCAGGTAGGCCAGGTGGTTGGCCTTGGCGCCGCGCGCCAGCGTGGAGTTCTTGACTTCCACGAAGTTGCCGATGTGCACCTCCTCGGCCAGCTGCGCGCCCGGGCGCAGCCGCGCGAAGGGGCCGATCTGCGCCTGCGAGCCCACCTGCGCGCCGTCGATGTGCGTGAAGGCGACGATCTGCACCCCGGCGCCGATGTGCGCGTTGCGGATCACGCAGTGCGGGCCGACGCGCACGCCGTCGCCCAGCACCACGTCGCCCTCGAACACGCAGCTGATGTCGATTTCCACGTCCTGCCCACAGGTGAGGCGCCCGCGCAGGTCGAAGCGCGCCGGGTCGGCCAGGCGCACGCCGGCTTCCATCAAGGCTTCGGCCTGCTGGCGCTGGAAGCGCCGCTCCAGGTCGGCGAGCTGCAGCGGGCTGTTGACGCCCAGCACCTCGGTCTCGCCGCCGGGCTGCGCCGCCACCACCGGCACGCCCTCGGCCACGGCCATGGCGACGATGTCGGTCAGGTAGTACTCGCCCTGGGCGTTGTCGTTGTTCAGCTGGGACACCCAGCGCTGCAGCAGCGCGGTGGGCGCGGCCATCATGCCGGTGTAGACCTCGCGGATCTGGCGCTGCGCGGCGCTGGCGTCCTTGTGCTCGACGATGGCGCGCACCTGCTCGCCCTCGCGCACGATGCGCCCGTAGCCGGTGGCGTCGTCCAGCTCGATGGTCAGCAGCGCCAAGCGCTGGCCGCCGCAGGCCTCCACCAGCGCTCGCGCGGTCTCGGCGCGGATCAGCGGCACGTCGCCGTTGAGGATCAGCGTGGTGGCCAGCGCCGTGTCCAGCGCAGGCGAGGCCTGCTGGATGGCATGCCCTGTGCCCAGTTGCGGCTGCTGGCGCACGAACTGCAGCCCCGGCGCGGCGACGGCGGCCTCCACCGCCTCGGCGCCATGGCCGGTGATGACAACCGTGCGCTGCTGCGATCCCAGCGCCTCCACGGTGTTGAGCACGTGCTGCAGCAGGCTGCGGCCCGCGAGCTTGTGCAGCACCTTGGGCAGCGCTGATTTCATGCGGGTGCCTTTGCCCGCGGCCATGATGACGACGTTGGATGCCATGAGTGAGTCCTTGCGACGGTGGCGAATTATCGGGTTGGCGCTGCTGCTGTTGGCCCTGGCGGGCTGCGCGGCTTTGCGCCTGGTCTACAAGCAGGCCGACGAGCTGCTGTACTGGTGGGCCGACGGCTACGTCGACTTCACCGACGCCCAGGCGCCGCGCGTGCGCGCCGGGCTGGACGAGTTCTTTGACTGGCACCGCCGCACGCAGCTGCCGCAGTACGCCGCGCGGCTGGCGCAGCTGCAGCCCCAGGTGACGGCCGACACCACGCCCGCGGCCGCCTGCGCCTTCAAGGACGAGCTGCAGCACTGGTTCGACGGCGCCTTCGAGCAGGGCCTGCCCGCGCTGTCAGCGCTGGCCGTGACGCTGGAGCCCGACCAGCTCAAGTCGATGCAGAAGCGCTTCGACAAGCTCAACCGGGCCTTCCGCGACGACTTCGTCAAACCCGATGCGGACGGCCGCCGCGAGGCGCTGCTCAAGCGCACGGTGGAGCGCGCGGAGAAGCTCTACGGCCGCCTGGACCACGCGCAGCGCGAGCGCATCGGGCAGATCGAGGCCGGCTCGCCCTTTGACGGCGAGCACGCGCTGCGGATGCGCGTGTCGCGCCAGCAGGACGTGATCCAGACCCTGCGCGGCCTGCAGGGCGCCACGCCCGCGCAGGCCCAGGCCGCGCTGCGCGCGCTGGCCCGGCGCGTCGAGGAGCCGCCCGACCCCGGCGACCGCCGCTACCAGCTGGCGCTGCAGGAGTTCAACTGCGGCCTCTCAGCCCAGATCCACAACCTCAGCACCCCCGAGCAGCGCCGCACGGCGCGCGAGCGGCTGCGCGGGTGGGAAACGGACTTCCGGGCGCTGGCGGCGCAGGGGAAGCATTGAAGGGCACGCCCCGCGCGCCCTCTCACTGCGCCTTCGCCGCCGCCTCCTGCGGGTCCAGCGGCACGTTCACGCGCCGCGGCGAGGGGTTGCCTTGCGGGAAGTCGGCCAGCGCGGCGCGGAACATGGCCTCGAACAGCGCCGATCCGCCAGAGAGCGCGCCGTCGCTGCGCGCATGGCTCTCGTACAGCACCTGGCTGCCGCCGTGGTCGCGGATGATCACGCTGACCTCGCGCTCGTACCACGGCGAGCTGTAGGCCGGGCCCCAGCCCGCGCCCCAGCCCGGTCCCCACGGGCTGCCCCAGAAGCCGGGATAGCGGCGGTACGGCCAGCTCCAGCCCGGCCCCCACGGCCCGCCCCAGGGCCCCCAGTAGTCCAGCCGGTCGTAGCGCACGTTGCGCATGGATATCTGCACCTTCACGCCCGCCTGCGCCGCGTCGGTCGCGGGCGTGAAGCCAGCCTGCGCCAGCGCCGGACGCGCCGCGTCCTCCAGCTGCTGCTGCAGCGTGAGCTCGGCCTGCTGCGAGGGCAGCCGCTCGAACACGTAGCTGCCGGGCGCGCGCCCGGACGGCCAGGCGCCGTAGCCCACCACGTCGGACGACACCTGGTTCAACGAAGCACAGCCCCCCAGCAGCACGCCGGCAGCCAGGGTCACGCTCAGGCGAAGGGACAACATGACAGCTCCTGTGACAAGGGGAAACGGCAAGCGCCGTGCCCCGTGGGGGCGGCGGGATGGCGGCTCAGCGGTCCAGCTGCAGCTGCACCACGCCCTGCGCCGGCGCTTCTTCTTCCTCGTGGTCGAAGGCCTTGTCGCCGTCCGGATCGGGCACGCCCGTGGCCTTGAGGCCCATGAAGTCGTAGAGCTTCCTGTCCATCATGTGCGACGGGACGATGTTGCCCATGGCGGTGAACATGTTGTCGATGCGCCCGGGGAAGCGCTTGTCCCAGTCGCGCAGCATCTGCTTGATCTGCACCCGCTGCAGGTTCTCCTGGCTGCCGCACAGGGTGCAGGGAATGATCGGGTACTGCCGGTGCGCGGCCCAGCGCTCGATGTCGGTCTCGGCCGCGTAGGCCAGCGGGCGGATGACGATGTTCCTGCCGTCGTCGCTGACGAGTTTCGGCGGCATGCCCTTCATGCGGCTGCCGAAGAACATGTTCATGAACAGCGTCTGCAGCATGTCGTCGCGGTGGTGGCCCAGCGCGATCTTGGTGGCGCCCAGCTCGCCCGCCACGCGGTAGAGGATGCCGCGGCGCAGCCGCGAGCACAGGCTGCACATCGTCTTGCCCTCGGGGATGTGCTTCTTGACGATGCTGTAGGTGTCCTGGTTCTCGATGTGGAACGGGATGCCCAGGCTCTTGAGGTAGTCCGGCAGCACGTGCTCCGGGAAGCCGGGCTGCTTCTGGTCCAGGTTGACGGCCACCAGCTCGAACTTGATGGGCGCGCGCTGGCGCAGGTTCATCAGGATGTCCAGCAGCGTGTAGCTGTCCTTGCCGCCGGAGAGGCAGACCATCACGCGGTCGCCCTCCTCGATCATGTTGAAGTCGGCAATGGCCTGGCCGACCTGGCGGTGCAGCCGCTTGCTGAGCTTGTTGATCTCGAAGGCGGCCTTCTTCTCGGCGCGGCGGGCTTCGTCATCCAGCGCCGGGACGCTCTCGGACATCAGGTCGGGGGTGCTGCTCATGGCTTTCAGGACTGCTCGTCGTTCTTGACTGCGAACACTTCAACGCCCACCGCCTCGCAGTCGGGATACACGTCGGGCTTCTCGGTGGAGACGCGCACGGCCATCACGCGCGGATGCTTGAGCATCAGCGCCAGCACGTCGTCGCACAGCGTTTCCTGCAGGTGGATGTGGCCGCGCGACACGCGCTCGGCGATGGTGCGGCGGATGAAGTCGTAGTCCACCACCTCGTGCAGCTCGTCGGCCTTGGGCGTGGACAGCGCCAGCGGGATGTAGAGCTCCACGTTGATCAGCACCCGCTGCTCGCCCTTCTTCTCGAAGTCGTGCACGCCGATGTTGATCCACACCTCGTAGTTGCGCAGGAACAGCCTGCGGCAGGACATGAGGCTGGGGTGGGAAAGCAGGCTTTGCATCTCAATCGGGTTTAGTGGGCGCGAGAAAAAGCACGTCGCGCGCCTGCCGTGCCAGGTGTTGGCCGCCGTCCACCAGCAGCGTGGTGCCGGTGATCGCCGGCGATTCGAGGACGAAGCGCACGGCGTGCGCGATGTCCCCGGCGGTGGAGGAGCGGCCCAGCGGCGTCATCGCATGCGCGGCCGTGAACTGCTGCTCGTCCATCGGGCCCGAGGGCAGCGTCACGCCCGGGGCCACGCCGGCCACGCGCAGCCGCGGCGCCAGGGCCATGGCCAGCAGCGTGGTGGCGCTCTCCAGCGCCGCCTTCGAGAGGGTGTAGGACAGGTGGTCCGGATTCGGGTTCCACAGCTTCTGGTCCAGCAGGTTCACCACGCAGCCGCGCGCCTCGCGCGTGGCCAGGTGCGCGTGCAGCGCGTGCGCCAGCAGCACGGGGGCGGCGGTGTTGGCCCGCCAGTGCCGCTCCATGGCCGCGTGCGTGAAGCTCTGCACCGTGTCGTGCTCGAACAGCGAGGCGTTGTTGACCACCGCGTCAAGCCGGCCCAGCGCCTCCACGGCGGCAGGCACCAGGGCCCGTGTCGCGGCCTCGTCGGCCAGGTCGGCGCTGAACACCTCGGCGCGCGCGTCCAGCGCGCGGATCGCCGCCACGGTGTCGGCCGCCTCGTCCTGCGAGCCGCGGCAGTGCACGGCCACGTCCCAGCCGTGGGCGGCCAGATCGAGCGCGATGGCGCGGCCGATGCGTCGGGCGCTGCCGGTAACCAGCACGACGGGTCGCTGGACCATGATTCCTACAATCCCCCACATGCATAGAGAAGACGAACCCGCCAGTGTATCGGCCGCGCTGGCCCGGCAAATCCGGCAGGACATCGCTGCGGCCGGCGGCTGGTGGCCCTTCGACCGCTTCATGGCCGCCGCGCTGTACCTGCCGGGCCTGGGCTACTACGCCCACGGCGGCGTGAAGTTTGGCTGGTCGCCCGAGAGCGGCAGCGACTTCGTCACCGCGCCCGAGATCAGCCCGCTGTTCGGCCACACCGTCGCGGTGCAGGTGGCGCAGGTGCTCGATGCCACGGGCCTGGCGGAGGTGGTGGAGTTCGGCGCCGGCACCGGCGCGCTCGCCGCGCAGCTGCTCGAAGCCCTGGGCGACCGCTGCGCCCGCTACACCATCGTCGAGCTCTCAGCCTCGCTGCGGGAGCGCCAACAGCAGCGGCTGGCCGCCTTCGGCGAGCGCGTGCGCTGGGTCGATGCGCTGCCCGAGGCCATCGAGGGCGTGGTGGTGGGCAACGAGGTGCTGGACGCCATGCCCGTGCAGCTGCTGCACTGGGACGGCGCGCAGTGGCTCGAACGCGGCGTGGCGGTGGACGAGTGGAAATTCGTCTTCGCCGACCGCCCCACCGAATTGCGCCCGCCGGTGGAAGGCCCCTTCGTGCCCGGCACCGTGACGGAGATCCACCCGCAGGCGCGCGCCTTCATCGCCACGCTGGCCGACAGGCTCCAGCGCGGCGCCGCCTTCTTCATCGACTACGGTTTTCCGGAAGCCGAGTACTACCACCCGCAGCGCCACGGCGGCACGCTGATGTGCCACCGCGCGCACCAGGCCGACACCGACCCGCTCAGCGACGTGGGCCTCAAGGACATCACCGCGCACGTGGACTTCACCGGCATCGCGCTGGCCGGCCAGGACGCCGGGCTGGACGTGCTGGGCTACACCTCGCAGGGCCACTTCCTGATGAACTGCGGCCTGGCCGAGCGGCTGGTGCAGGCCGGCGTGCGCGAGCGCGCCATGGCGCAGAAGCTGATGCAGGAGCACGAGATGGGCGAGCTGTTCAAGGTCATCGGCTTCGGCTGCGGCCTGCCCGAAGGCTTCGATGCCATCGGCTTCGTGCACGGCGACCGCAGCCACCGGCTGTGAAGCGGGCCCACGATCTGCCGGGCCCCTGACCCATGCGCTGGCTCCTCGTCTTCCTGCTCGCTTCGCTGGTCTTCAGCGGCCTCAACGGCTGGCTGCGCAAGATCGGCCTGGGCCGGCTGCCGGGTGATTTCAGCTTCCGCTGGCGCGGGCGCGACATCCACCTGCCGCTGGCCAGCAGCCTGGTCCTGAGCCTGATCGCCGGGCTGATCGGGATGCTGATCTAGAGCGGCTCTCCGCCCGCCAACTCCGCCAGCCCCGCCTCGATCGCCCGCACCCGCGCGCGCTGCACCGCCTCGCCGATGGCCGGGCCCTTGAGGCCGCGCGCCACGGCCTCGGACGAAGCGGCGCGCGCGTCGATGCCACGCGCCCAGCGCAGCACCGCCTGCAGGCGGCGGCGCTGGGGATAGGCCTCGTCCTCGCGCCCGGCGCGCCCGCGCATGTCGCACTCGCAGGCCAGCAGCAACTGCTCGAAGCGCTCGGGCCGGCGCAGCGCGTCGCAGCGGTCCAGCAGCCGCAGCAGCGCCTTGGCGCCCAGCTCGCCGCTGCGGTGCACGTTGCCGTGCTCGCGCGCCACCACCTCGGCCAGCTGCGCGCAGTCGTTGGGCACCTTCAGCCGATCGCACAGGCCCTTGAGCAGCTCCACGCTGCGGCCCTCGTGGCCCAGGTGGCGCGGCAGCACTTCCGCCGGCGTCTCGCCCTTGCCCAGGTCGTGGCCCAGGCAGGCGAAGCGCACCGGCAGCGGCGCCTCCAGCCGCGCGGCGCAGTCCAGCACCAGCATCAGGTGCACGCCGGTGTCCACCTCCGGGTGGTGCGCCTCGGGCTGCGGCACGCCCCAGAGACGGTCCACCTCGGGCAGCAGCACCGCCAGCGCGCCGCACTCGCGCAGCAGCTCGAACATGCGCGAGGGGCGGTGCTCCATCAGCCCGCGCGAGAGTTCCTGCCACACGCGCTCGGGCACGAGGTGGTCGAGCTCGCCCTCTTCCACCATGCGGCGCATCAGCGCCAGGGTCTCGGGCGCGAGCGTGAAGTCGGTAAAGCGCGCGGCAAAGCGCGCCACGCGCAGCACGCGCACCGGGTCCTCGACGAAGGCGGGGCTGACGTGGCGCAGCACGCGCGCGCGCAGGTCGCGCTCGCCGCCCCAGGGGTCCACCAGCGTGCCGTCCTCGCGCATGGCCATGGCGTTGATGGTCAGGTCGCGCCGCCGCAGGTCGTCCTCCAGCGTCACGTCCGGCGCGGCGTGGACGACGAAACCGCGGTAGCCGCGCCCACTCTTGCGCTCGGTGCGCGCCAGGGCGTGCTCCTCGCCGGTATGGGGATGCAGGAACACGGGGAAGTCGGCACCCACGGGGCGGAAGCCCGCGTCCGCCATTTGCTGTGGCGTGGCACCAACGACGACCCAGTCGGTGTCGGTATGTGGAATGCCCAGCAGGCGGTCGCGCACCGCGCCGCCGACGATGAAACGTTGCATGCGGCGCAGTCTACGCAGCGGGTCTGGCCCCGGCGGCACATCGAGAGTGCAGGGGTCACGGGAGCCTGGGCGCGGCAGGCAAAACCATCGTTTTTCGCAGAAGAACCAACGTCTTGTGACAGCAGGCCTTGGAGCACGGGGGTGCCAGCCTGGGGGTCTACATCGGTAAATACCCGAACCTACGGTAGAGCAGCCGCGTCGCGCGGACCGCTGCTCCAGCCGTCCCCAAAGTGCCGCGGCGGCCATGCGCCCCGCGGCGTGATTGCAAAGCTGCTTGAGTGCCGACCTTCAGGAGAGATGGCATGAGATCGAAGTTCTGGGTCCTGACCGCCTGCATCGCGGTGGCCGCCGCCGCTGCCGTCAAGCCGGCCCCCGCCCTGGCCGCCCCGTCCGGCCCCGCCGCCCTGGGGGCGGCCGCCGCCACGGCCACCGTTGCTGCACCCGCCGCCGCGGCAACAGCGGTGCAGGTGTTGTCGCAGCGCGACAACGGCGTCGATCCTGCCGCCGTGCGCCCGACGACCGCAACCGCCACCACGCAGGCGCCGGCCAAGCCCACCGAGCCGGACCCGTCGCAAAGCCCCATCCCCGTGTCCGAGACCGTGCTGCTGCTGGCCGGGCTGCTGGCCGTGGGGATCATCGTGCGGCGTCGCAACTACTGAACGGCCGTAGCAGCAGCAGTCCGGCGAGCCTCTTTCCCGACGGGCCTGCGGGCCCGTTTTTCATGGCCGGGGCGGCACAGCCCCGGCGGGCTCACCGGCCGCCCTGCCGCTCCATGACCGAGGCGGCCAGGCACAGGTCGTCCCAGGCGCGCGCCTTGTCCACCGGGTTGCGCAGCAGGTAGGCCGGGTGGTAGGTCACCACCAGCGGGGTGCCCTGGTAGCTGTGCACCTGGCCGCGCAGCTTGCCGATGGGCAGCGTGCTGCGCAGCAGCGATTGCACCGCGAAGCGCCCCATGGCCAGGATCACCCGCGGCTGCACCAGCGCCAGCTGGCGCTGCAGGTAGGGCTCGCACTGCGCCAGCTCCTCGGGCGCCGGGTTGCGGTTGCGCGGCGGGCGGCATTTCAGGGTGTTGGCGATGAACACCTGGCGCTGCGGCGGCGCCTCCTCGCGCGTCAGGCCCAGGGACTGCAGCATCGCGTCCAGCAGCTGCCCGGCCGGGCCGACGAAGGGCTCGCCGCGCAGGTCCTCCTGCTCGCCCGGGGCCTCGCCCACGATCATCCAGTCCGCGCGCTCGTTGCCGACGCCGAACACGGTGTTCTTGCGGCTCTCGCACAGCGCGCAGGCACGGCAGTGCTCGACCGCCGCACGCAGCGCGGGCCAGTCCATGGACGCCACCTCGCCGCCGCCGAAGGACAGGCCCGGCGCCACGTCGATGGGCCCGTCCACGCGCAGCGCCGTGGCGGGCGCCGAGGCCGCGCTGGCGCTGCCGGCCCCGGCGGCCGGCGGCAACGGACGGCCCGCCGACTGCAGCGCCACCCCGGCCGCGGCCGTGACAGGAGGCCGCGGCGCGGGCGCGGACCAGGCCGGCGCGCGGGCAGCGGACGGCTCCGGCGCCCGGGACACGGGCTGCTGCGGCGGCGGCGTTTCGGCGCGTGCCGCCGGCGCCATGGCCGGCTGGGGCTCGGCGACGACGCCCGGCGCCTCGTCCGGGGTGCCGGCCTCGGCCGGCGGCTGCCAGACCCGGATGCCCATCCAGGCCAGCATCTGCTGCTGGCGTTCGCTGTAGGCCATGGGCTTCAGCCTCCCGCGGGCGCGACGGCCAAGTTCATCAGCATCGCGTCCTCGCGCTTGCCGTCGGCGGCCGGGTAGTAGCCGCGGCGCCGGCCCACCAGGGCGAAGCCGTAGCGCTCGTACAGGCGCCGCGCGCTGGTGTTGCTCTCGCGCACCTCCAGCCACAGGCTCAGCGCCTCGACCATGCGGCAGTGGCGCACCAGGTCGTCGAGCATGAAGCGGGCGTAGCCGCGCCGTCGCGCGGCCGGCGCCACCGTGATGTTGAGCAGGTGCACCTCGTCCACACCGGCCATGGCGACGTAGTAGCCCAGCGGCACGCCGCCCGGCGCCTCGCGCAGCAGCTGCGCCGGGTAGCCGGCATGCAGCGAGTCGACGAAGTTGCCGCGGCTCCAGGGGAACTCGTAGCTGGCGTTCTCCAGCGCCATGACGGCGTCCAGGTGCGACACGCGCATGGGCTCCAGCACCGGATGGGACGCGGCAGCGCCGCTGGACGCCTGCACCGTGGCGCTCATGGCGCGGCTCCCGCAGCGGCGGCGCGCGCGGCCTCGCGCTCGGCCGTGGTCTGCGCCACCTTGTCGCGCAGGTACAGCGGCAGCGCCTGCGCCGCGTCCAGCGCCTCGCCGCGCGCCCAGGCCAGCTGCGCCAGCCGCAGCAGCGCGCCGGCGCGGTCCTGCGCCTGCGGCAGCTGCCGCGCCGCGGCCGTGGCGTCGGGAGCCAGCAGCCCCAGCCCCGAGCCGGCGAGCACCGGCGCGTCGGCGGCCCAGGCGGCGGGCGCGTACAGCGCAGGGGCCTGCAGCGTCTGCCAGTCATCGCCCAGCCAGCGGTAGCGGGCGGCGTAGAGCTCGTTCATGCGCGCGTCCATGGCCACGCCGACCTCGAAGCCGGCCGCGCCGGCGCATTGGGCGCGCGCGTCCTCGGCCACGATGAGCAGGCTGTCAAGCGCCAGCACCGGCTTGCCCGCGCCGTAGGCCAAGCCTTGGGCCACCGAGGTGGCGGTGCGCAGACCGGTGAAGGCGCCGGGACCGCGGGCGAAGGCGATAGCGTCCAGCGTCTGCAGCGTCAGCCCCGCCTGGGCCAGCAGCTCCAGCGCGGCGGGCAGCACGCGGCGCGAGGACTCGGCACCGCCGGCCTCGTCCAGCGTCAGCACGCCCGCCAGAGCGGACACCGCCAGTACCAGGCGCTCGGTGGAGCAGTCCACCGCCAGCAGCGCGGCGCTCATTTCGGCATCGGCGCGCCGGCGCGGCGCAGCAGGCAGGCCCATGGCGGGCAGGGAAAAACCGGGGCATCCATCGGTCCGGATTATCCGGCAGTGCCATCCCCCGGCCGGGGGCCCGGCTACGATCGCCCGCCATGCCGACCCGCCGCCGCTGCCTCCACGCCCTGCTCGCCCTGCCCTTCAGCGCCTGCGCCCAGCCGATCTCCGCGCCCCCGGGCGCCGAGGCCGGGGCCTCCACACTGCCCCCGCCGGTGGCCCTGGCGCTGCAGCAGGCGAACCTGCCGCCGCAGGCGCTGTCGGTGGTGGTGCAGGAGGTGGGCGCGGGCCCGGCGCGGCTGGGCTTCAACGCCGGCGTGCCCATGAACCCGGCCTCGGTGATGAAGCTCGCCACCACCGCCGCCGCGCTGGACCTGCTGGGCCCCGCCTGGAGCTGGCGCACGCCGGTGTGGGTGCAGGGCGCCGTGGAGCGCGGGCGGCTGCGCGGGTCGGTACTGATCCAGGGCCGGGGCGACCCCAAGCTCACCCAGGAGCGGCTGTACCTGCTGATGCGCCGGCTGCGCGCCTGGGGCATCGACGAGATCGACGGGGACTTTGTGCTCGACCGCAGCGCTTTCGAGCCTGCGGGCGGCTCGCCGGGCGACTTCGACGGCGAGTCGCTGCGCCCCTACAACGTGCTGCCCGACGCGCTGCTGCTCAACCTGCGCGCGCTGACGCTGAATTTCATGCCCGATGCCGAGCGCGGCGTGGCGCGCGTGGGATTGGAGCCGCCGCTGGAAGGCGTGCGCCTGGACCCGTTGGTGCCGCTGTCCAACGGCCCCTGCGGCGACTGGCGCGGCACGCTCAAGGCCGATTTCAGCGACCCGGCGCGGCTGCGCCTGGCCGGGCGCTACCCGCTGTCCTGCGGCGAGCGCTACTGGCCCCTGGCCTACGCCGAGCCGGCCGCCTTCGACGGCCGGCTGCTGCGCGCGCTGTGGCAGGAAGCCGGCGGCAAGCTGCGCGGGGGCGTGCGCGAGGGCCGCGCACCGGCCGACGCCGCGCCCAGCTTCGAGCTGGCCTCGCCGCCACTGGCCGAGGTGGTGCGCGACATCAACAAGTTCAGCAACAACGTGATGGCGCAGCAGCTGTTCCTGACGCTGGCGCTGGAGCGCCGGGGCCAGGGCAGCCCGGCGCTGGCGCGCGCGGCGCTGGCGGAGTGGCTGCAGGCGCGCCTGGGCGCGGCGGCCGAGGGTGCCGTCATCGACAACGGCTCGGGCCTGTCGCGCCAGACGCGGCTGAGCGCGGCGCTGCTGGGGCGGCTGCTGCAGACCGCCTGGGCCGCACCGTGGATGCCGGAGTTCATGGCCTCGCTGCCCATCCAGGGCCTGGACGGCACGCTCAAGCGCTGGGCCGGCGAGCCCGGGCGCGCGCACCTGAAGACCGGCTCGCTGCGCGACGTGGCGGCCGTGGCCGGCTACGTGCTGGGCCGCAGCGGGCGGCGCCACGTGCTGGTGGCGATGGTCAACCACCCGCAGGCCTCCGTGGCGCGCCCGGTGCTGGACGCGCTGCTGCAGTGGACGCTGGAGGACTGACGCCCCGCCGCGGCCAACGGGATCAGTTGTCCTGGCCCGGCGCCAGCGTGTTGCGCACCAGGGTGGTGGCGTTGTTGCCCAGCTTGGTGTGGGTGACCGGCGTGGGATACACGTCGGCGGCCCAGATCCAGGTGTTGACGTCCGCGCCGGACTGCACCGTGGTCGTCGTGCAGTCGGGCACGCCCACGGTACAGATCGCCTGGTTGGTGTAGCCCTGGACCGGATCGCCGTTGCGGTCCATGCCCACCGTGCGGCCGTACACCAGGCCCACCTTGCGGCCGGTCTCCGGGATGCTCAGGACCAGAGCCTCGTTGAAGGCGTCCGTCAGCTGCCGGATCGCATCCCGGGTCGCCAAGTTCTCCTGCAGCATGGCGTAGGGCGACTGGTGCAGGTCAGGCAGGGTGGACACGATGACGCCGATGCGCGCATCGGTCACGCGCGTGATCGCAGCGCCCAGGTCCTGGCCCAGCTTCGTCGCCGCCGCCACCGCATCCGGAATGCTCAGCTGAGCGGCCTTGACCTGCTCATGCAGCGCCTTCACGTCGTTCGTGCCCACCAGCACCGTCGCCAGCGTGCTGGGACCGGGGTTCAGCTTGATCAGCCCATCCAGGTCACTGATGACCTCGCGCGCCTTGCGGCCGGGCCGGGCATTGCTGATGGCCGCCGCGCTGGGGTAGGTGCCCAGGCACTCCTTGAAGGCCATGCCCAGGTTGGCGGCCAGGATCTGCACCCAGATCGGGTTGACGGTGCAGTCCAGCAGGCCTGTCGTGCCGTTGAAGCCGTTGACCGTGTACTTGACGCCGTTGCCGGGGCCCGAGGTGCTGGCAACGCCGGAGGAGTTGGTGGCGTTGATGCTGACGCTGTCGTCGATCACGCTCAGCTCGTCGCCATAGGCCAGCAGCTGCGTGGGCACGTAGGGCTCGGCGCGGTTGCCGCCGCCGCAGGCGCTCAGCACCGCCGCGGCGCACAGCGCCAGGGCCCCGCGCCGCACGCGGCGCGTCAACAGTCGATTCAGGCTCATGGGTTCTCCACAGGCAGCCGGACGCAAGCGCCGGCGTCTTCAGGTGAGGTGTGTTCTCAGGCGGCAGCCGCGGCGCGCCGCAGCCGGTCACGCACGCCGTCCCACTCGGGAGCGGGCGGCGGCTGCTCGACCCAGATCTGCGCCACGCCCAGCGCGTCGAGGTCGCGCAGCACGGCAAAGAGCTCGAAGGCCGCGGCGCGCGCGTCCTCGGGCATGCGCCGGTGCAGCACGCCGGCCGGCGCCGCGACGGAGCGGGAATATAGCCCCAGCGCCATCCCGGGCTCGGGGGCCCCGGCCAGCGCCTGGCGCAGCGCCTCGGCATCGAGCAGGCGCAGCGGCGCGCGCGGCGCGTAGTGCGCCTCCAGCGTGCCCGAGGCGCGCGGGGCCTGCGCATCGGGCGCGCGCAGCGGCTCGCCGCAGGCGGCCTCGATCTGCGCCGGCGTGAGCACGCCCGGTCGTAGCAGCACCGGCGCGCCGCGGGTCAGGTCGACGATGGCCGACTCGATGCCCACCGCGCAGGCGCCGCCGTCCAGCACCGCCAGCGCGTCGCCGAACTCGCCTTGCACGTGCGCCGCCGTGGTGGGGCTGATGCGCCCGAAGCGGTTGGCGCTGGGAGCGGCCACGCCGTGGACGCCCAGCCGCGCGGCGGCCTGCAGCAGCGCGTGCGCCACCGGGTGCGCCGGGCAGCGCAGCCCGATGCTGTCCTGCCCGCCCGCGGCGGCGGCGGCCATGCCCTCGCGCCGCGGCAGGATCAACGTCAGCGGCCCGGGCCAGAAGGCGTCCATCAGCCGCCGCGCCAGGGGCATGTCGGCCGCCGAGGTGAAGGCCGGCGCCTCGGACGCCTCGCTGACGTGCACGATCAGCGGGTGGTCGCTGGGGCGGCCCTTGGCGGCGAAGATCTTCGCCACCGCCGCGTCGTCGTCGGCGCGGGCGCCCAGCCCGTAGACCGTCTCGGTCGGGAAGGCCACAAGCTCGCCCGCGGCCAGCAGCGCGGCGGCCTGCCGCAGGGCCTGGGAGTCGGCACCCTCGAGCAGCGGCATGGTCAGAAGGCCGGCAGGCCCAACAGCGCCGCGGCCTGCAGCGCCACGTCGCGGGCGCCGGCGGCATCGGCGGCGGTGACGGTCAGGTGACCCATCTTGCGTCCGGGACGCGCGCCGGCCTTGCCGTACAGGTGCAGGTGCACGCCGGGCAGCGCCAGCACCTGCGCCCAGGCCGGCGAGCGCTCGCGGCCCTGGGCGTCGAACCACAGGTCGCCCAGCAGGTTGAGCATCACGGCGCAGGAGTGCAGCCGTGGCGCGACCAGCGGCAGCCCGGCCAGCGTGCGCACCTGCAGGTCGAACTGCGACAAGTCGCAGGCGTCGATGCTGTAGTGGCCGGAGTTGTGCGGGCGCGGCGCCATCTCGTTGGCCACCAGCGAGCCGTCCTGCAGCACGAAGAACTCCACGCACAGCACGCCCACGTAGCGCAGCGACTGCGCCACCGCCTGCGCGCACTGCACGGCCTGCTGGCGCAGCGCCTCGGAGACCTCGGGCGCGGGCACCTGCGTCACGGCCAGGATGCCGTCGCGGTGCAGGTTCTGCTGCACGGGGAAGCACACCGCCTGGCCGTCGGCGGCGCGCGCCACGATGACGCTGATCTCCAGCGCCAGCGGCAGCATCTTCTCCAGCACGCAGGGCACGCCCTTGAGCTGCTCCCAGGCGGCGGCGAGCTGCGCGCGGTCGGCCACGCGGATCTGGCCCTTGCCGTCGTAGCCCATGCGCGCGGTCTTGAGGATGCCGGGCAGCAGGTCGTCGGACACGGCGGCCAGCGTCTCGGCCGTCTCGATCAGCGCCCAGGGCGCGCAGGGCACGCCGCAGCCTTCGAAATGGCGCTTCTCGGCGGAGCGGTCCTGGCACACGGCCACGGCGTCGGCCGCGGGCGCCACGGGGCGCTGCATGCCCAGCGTCAGCAGCGCGGCGGCGGGGACGTTCTCGAACTCGGTGGTGATGGCGCTGGCGCGCTGCATCAGCTGCGCCAGGGCCTGCTCGTCGAGGTAGTCGGCGCGGATGTGGTGGTGCGCCACCGCGCCGGCAGGGCTGCCGGTGTCGGGGTCGAGCACCACGGTGACGAAGCCCATTTCCTGCGCGGCCTGCACGAACATGCGGCCGAGCTGGCCGCCGCCCATCACGCCCAGCGTGGCGGGGCGGCCGTCCTCCAGGAGGGCGCCGGGAAGCAGCGCGGCGCTCACGTGAGGTCCGCCGTCATGGCGCGGGCGGCTTCGGTCTGGCGGGCCCGGAAGGCCTCCAGCTTCGCGCGCAGCGCCGGGTCCTCGTTGGCCAGCATCGCCACCGCGAACAGCGCCGCGTTGCCGGCGCCGGCGGTGCCGATGGCGAAGGTCGCCACGGGAATGCCCTTGGGCATCTGCACGATGGAGTGCAGCGAGTCCACGCCCTGCAGGTGCCGGCTGGCCACCGGCACGCCCAGCACCGGGACCGTGGTCTTGGCCGCCAGCATGCCGGGCAGGTGCGCCGCGCCGCCCGCGCCGGCGATGATGGCCTTGAGCCCGCGCGCGGCCGCCGTTTCGGCGTAGGCGAACATGTCGTCGGGCATGCGGTGGGCGGAGACCACCCGCGCTTCGAAGTCGATGCCGAACTCGGCGAGAATCTGCGTGGCGTGCTTCAGGGTCTCCCAGTCGCTGCTGGACCCCATCACCACGCCCACCGTCACAGGGGCAGTGCTCACTGCTTGCTCCACCGGAAATCAGGGAAACCTTGCATTGTAGGCGGGGCCCTCTTCCCTCCGCCTCGCCACAGACATGACCGACATCACCATCCAGAACTTCGAACAGGAACTCATCACCGAGTCCATGCGCCAGCCCGTGCTGCTGGACATCTGGGCACCGTGGTGCGGACCGTGCCGCACGCTGGGTCCGCTGCTGGAAAAACTGGAGGTGGCCTACGCCGGGCGCTTCAAGCTCGCCAAGCTCAACAGCGACGACCAGCCCGAGATCGCCGGCCAGCTCAGCCAGGCCTTCGGCGTGCGCTCCATCCCCTTCTGCGTGCTCTTCGACCAGGGCCAGCCGGTGGACGGCTTCGTGGGCGCGCAGCCCGAGGCGCAGATCCGCGAGTTCCTCGACCGCCACGTGCCCAGCGCCCAGGAGGCGCAAACCGAGGAGGAGCACGAGGAAGCGCAGGAACTGGCCGCCGAAGGCGACCCCAGCGCGGCGCTGGAGCGGCTGCTGGAAACCATAGCGGCCGATCCGAACAACGACACCGTGCGCTGCGACGTCGTCAAGCTGCTGCTCGGGCGCGGCCAGGTGGCGCTGGCGCGCCAGGCCTGGGAGCCGATGGCGGGCAAGGTGCAGCTGGACGCGCGCATTGCCGCGCTGGGCCACTGGCTCGACGCCGCCGAGAAGGCCGCGACGGCCCGCGGCGCCGAGGCGCTCACGGCGGCCATCGCCGCCAACCGGCGCGACTTCGAGGCGCGCTTCGAGCTGGCGCAGACACACTTCGCCGCCGGGCGCTTCACCGAGGCGATGGACGAGCTGCTGGAGATCCTGATGCGCGACAAGGCCTGGAACGGCGAGCTCGCGCGCAAGACCTACGTCGCCATCCTGGAGCTGATGACCAAGCCGGCTCCGAAGCCCGCCGCTGGCGCCGAGGCGGTCAAGAAGGGCACGCTGGAAGTGGCCGGCAAGGCCGCCGTCCAGGCGCCGTCGGACCCGGTGGTGGACCAGTACCGGCGCAAGCTCAGCATGGCGCTGTTCTGATCCGGCCCCCGGCAAGGCCGGGAGCGCCATGAGAAACGGCCCGGGATCCCGGGCCGTTTTTCATTGGGAGCGCGCCGGGCTCAGAAGCTGAAGCCGATGCGCAGGCCGCCCCAGTGGCGGCCGCCGACGGTGATCGGCGCCGAGGCCTCCTTGAGCAGCACGTACTGGCCGCCGCCCATGTCGCGGCGGTAGGTCTGCAGCAGGAACGGGCGCTGGTTGCGCGCCGAGGCCAGGCCGGTGCGGTCGTTGAAGATGCGGCGGTAGCGGCTGTTGGCCGTGTCCCAGACCACGTCGCCGCGCTGGGGCAGCGCGTACTTCTTGTTGTGCATCGGGCAGTAGCCGTTGCGGTCCACGGCGATGACGTAGCTCACGCGCGGCGACAGCGCCAGGGAGCGCTCCTGCACCTGCGGGAACAGCCGGTCGGCCACCTCCACGAAGCGCGTGAGGTACTGCGGCGGGTTGGTCTTGGGAATGCCCCGGTACTGCTCGTCGAACAGGTCGCCGAGCTTCACGCTGCCCTGGCGCACCGCGTTCTCCAGCATCGCGGCGATCTCGTCGGCGGCCTGCTGCGCGGCCTGGATGAAGGGCGTGTCCTCGGTCTCAATGCCGAAGCCCGCCACCTGCTCGATCATGGCCTCCGACACCTTCAGGAAGCGGTCGCTGCACGCCAGCGCAGTGTTGAGCCGGGCGGAGGCCTGCTGCACCTCGCTCTCCAGCTCCTGGGTGTGCTCGTTGAGCCGGGCGCAGATGTTGCGGCTCTGGTCCGCGGCCTGGCTGATGCGCTCCACGTCCGCCTCAACGCTGCTGAAGGCCACGTGCACGGCGCTGCGGGCGCTGACGTCGGCGCTGTCGTCGAAGCGCAGGTCGCGGCTGAAGCTCTCGATGCGCTCGTCGAGCTGGCCCACGGTGCGCATGATGGTCTTGGAGGTGGTCTCGACCTGGCCGGCGAGGTCCTTGACCGCGTCGGCCACCACGCCGAAGCCGCGGCCGGCGTCGCCGGCGCGCTTGGCCTCCACCGAGGCGTTGAAGGCCACCAGCCGCGTCTGCAGCGCGATCTGCGTGATCTGCCCGGCCGCGTCCGAGACCTGGTGCAGCGTCTCCACGATGCCCTGCACCTCGCGGCTGACCGCCTGCAGCGCCTCGCGCGCATGGGCCACCGCCTGCAGCGTCTCCAGCGTCGCCGTGGCGATGGAGCCCTGTGCGCGCTGCACCTCGTCGAGCTGCTGGGCCACCTGCTGCATGGCCTGCCCCTGGGCATGGACGATCTTCTGCGTGTCCTCCATGGCGCCGCGCACCTCGGCGGCATCGCGCCCGACGTTGGAAGCCTGGGTGGACATCGCCCTGACCACTGCCACCGCATCGGTAGTGCCTGCTATGGATGCGCTCGGCGGTGCGGCACCTTGGTCAGGCTTGGCGCCAGCACCACCCTCGGATCGGCGGAAGAGTCTGAGCATGGGATCGTCTCCAAAACAGCGGGTCCACGCTCCGGAGGAGCGACTACAGGACATCGCAGTCTTATCGGGTGGAACTGCGCGGCGTTTGAGGAGGGATTACACGCAGAAATACTTACACCAACCCACCTTTCGATGTGCCAGGAAGGAGCACTTTTCCCGATTCGACGTTCCCGATCAGGCTTGCCCGCTCAGGCCGTGAGCCGCTGCAGCGCCTCGCGGTACTTGTCGGCGGTTTTCTGCACCACGTCTGCGGGCAGCGCCGGCGCGGGGGCCGTCTTGTTCCAGGGCTGGCCGTCCACCTGGGCCGCTTCCAGCCAGTCGCGCACGAACTGCTTGTCGTAGCTGGGCGGGTTGTCGCCGCGGGCCACCGCGTCGGCGTAGCTCTCCACCGGCCAGTAGCGCGAGGAGTCGGGCGTGAGCACCTCGTCCATCAGCGTCAGCTGCCCGGCCTCGTCCAGGCCGAACTCGAACTTGGTGTCCGCGATGATGATGCCCTTGGTCAGCGCGAAGTCCGCGGCCTCGCGGTAGAGCTGGATCGACACCGTGCGCACCTGCTCGGCGAGATCCTTGCCGACGATCTCGACCATGCGCTCGAAGCTGATGTTCTCGTCGTGCTCGCCCATCTCGGCCTTGGTCGCGGGCGTGAAGATGGGCTCGGCGAGCTTGGCCGCGTTGTGCAGGCCCGGGGGCAGCGCCACGCCGCAGACGGTGCCGCTTTGCTGGTATTCCTTCCAGCCGCTGCCGGCCAGGTAGCCGCGCACCACGGCCTCCACGGGCAGCGGCTTCAGGCGCTTGACCAGCATGGAGCGGCCACGCACCTGCGCGCGCTCGGCCTCGGTCACGACGGATTCGGGGTCCTCGCCGGTGAGGTGGTTGGGCACCACGTGGCCCAGGCGCTCGAACCAGAACAGCGCCATCTTCGTCAGCAGCTCGCCCTTGCCCGGGATGGGCTCGCCCATCACCACGTCAAAGGCCGAGAGCCGGTCGCTGGCCACCATCAGCAGCCGATCGGCGCCGACGGCGTAGTTGTCGCGGACCTTGCCGCGGGCCAGCAGCGGCAGTGAGGTGATGGAGCTCTCGTGCAGGGCAGTGGTCATGGCGGTCAGGCGGTGCTGTGCAAAAAAATGAGGCGGGATTGTAGGAGCAGCAAAAAGGCCCGCCGAAGCGGGCCTGGTGCGTCATGCAGGGCGACGGGCCGGGCGGCCCGGGGCGATCACTGCACGAGCTGGGCCAGCGCGCCGCTGGCGTACTTGGCGGCGATCTCGTCCAGCGACACCGGCTTGATCTTGGCGCCCTGGCCTTCGCAGCCGAATTCCAGGTAGCGCTGCTTGCAGATCTGCTTGGCGGCTTCGCGCGCGGGCTTGAGCCACTCGCGGGCGTCGAACTTCTCGGGGTTCTCGGCCAGGAACTTGCGCACCGCGCCCGTCATCGCCAGGCGGATGTCGGTGTCGATGTTGATCTTGCGCACGCCGAACTTGATCGCTTCCTGGATCTCCTCGACCGGCACGCCGTAGGTCTCCTTCATCTTGCCGCCGTACTGGTTGATGATGGCCAGCAGGTCCTGCGGCACCGACGAGGAGCCGTGCATCACCAGGTGCGTGTTGGGGATGCGGGCGTGGATTTCCTTGACGCGCGAGATGGCCAGGATGTCGCCGGTGGGCTTGCGGGAGAACTTGTAGGCGCCGTGGCTGGTGCCGATGGCGATGGCCAGCGCGTCGAGCTGCGTCTGCTTGACGAAGTCGGCGGCCTGCTCCGGGTCGGTCAGCAGCGCCGAGTGGTCGAGCTTGCCCACCGCGCCGATGCCGTCTTCCTCGCCGGCTTCACCGGTTTCCAGCGAGCCCAGGCAGCCGAGCTCGCCTTCGACCGTCACGCCCACCTTGTGGGCCATCTGGACCACCTTGCGGGTGACGTCCACGTTGTACTCATAGCTCGACGGCGTCTTGCCGTCTTCATTCAGCGAGCCGTCCATCATCACGGAGCCGAAGCCCAGGTCGATGGCGCCCTGGCAGATGGCCGGGCTCTGGCCGTGGTCCTGGTGCATGACCAGCGGGATCTGCGGATAGGCCTCGACGGCGGCCTGGATCAGGTGCTTGATGAAGCTCTCGCCCGCGTACTTCCGCGCCCCGGCGCTGGCCTGCAGGATCACCGGCGCGCCGGTTTCCTTGGCCGCTTCCATCACGGCCTGCACCTGCTCCAGGTTGTTGACGTTGAAAGCCGGAATGCCGTAGCCGTTTTCGGCGGCATGGTCCAGCAGCTGGCGCATCGAGACGAGAGGCATGGTGAAAGTCCCCGGGAAGTGATGAGAAGAAAGCTTGAGCAGACGGCGTACTCGCCGCCGCGCGGGCGAAATTTTACCGGCGCGCCCAGGGCCACCCGCCCGGGCGACGCACGCCCGAACCGGGCCTTCCTCGATCCACGTCAATCGCGCATGGGCTCACGGCATGAGCCCGTCCGGCGGCCGGTCCGGCAGGCTGGCGCGGGTGGGAGTTTCAGCGCACCTCGACCACCTTGAGCATGTTGGTGCCGCCGGGGTGGCCCATGGGCTCGCCGCAGGTGATGGCGTAGGTGTCGCCGGGCATCAGCACGCCGCGCGCCACCAGCAGCGCCTCGGCCTGCTTGAGCGCCTCGTCGCGGTCGGTCAGGCGCGGCATGAGCATCGGCTGCACGTTGCGGTAGAGCGCCATGCGGCGCTGCGTCAGCGGCTGCGAGGTCAGGCCGTAGATGGGCGTGTGGATGCGGTGGCGGCTCATCCACAGCGCGGTGGAGCCGCTCTCGGTGAGCGCCAGGATCGCCTTGCAGCCCAGGTGGTGCGCGGTGAAGAGCGCACCCATGGCGATGCTCTGGTCAATGCGGGCGAAGCGCCGGTTGGCGAAGTCGCCGTCGAGCCGCGTTTCCTCGGCCCGCTCGGCCTCGACGCAGATGGCCGCCATGTACGAAACCGTCTCCACGGGGAAGCGCCCGGCGGCCGTCTCGGCGCTGAGCATCACGGCGTCGGTGCCGTCCAGCACGGCGTTGGCCACGTCGGAGACCTCGGCACGCGTGGGCACCGGGTTGACGATCATGCTTTCCATCATCTGCGTGGCGGTGATGGCGACCTTGTCCATGGCGCGCGCCATGCGGATCATCTTCTTCTGCAAGGCCGGCACCGCGGCGTTGCCCACCTCCACCGCCAGGTCGCCGCGCGCGACCATGATGCCGTCGCTGGCCTTGAGGATGGCTTCGAGCTGCGGGATCGCTTCGCTGCGCTCGATCTTGGCGATCATCCCCGGCTTGTGGCGCCAGGGCTCGCCGGCCACGTTGGCCAGCTGGCGCGCCATCTCCATGTCGGTGGCGTTCTTGGGGAAGCTCACCGCCAGGTACTCGCACTGGAAGCTCATCGCGGTGCGGATGTCCTCCATGTCCTTGCCCGTGAGCGCGGGCGCCGTCAGCCCCCCGCCCTGCTTGTTGATGCCCTTGTTGTTGGAAAGCTCGCCGCCGATCTTCACCAGCGTGTGCACCGCCTCGCCCTGCACGCGGTCCACCGTCAGCACGATCAGCCCGTCATTGAGCAGCAGCACGTCGCCGGGCTTCACGTCGCGCGGCAGTTCCTTGTAGTCCAGGCCCACGCGCTCGACGTTGCCCGGCTCCTTCAGGCCGGCATCCAGCACGAAGGGTTGGCCGGCTTCGAGCATCACGCGCCCGTTCTCGAACTTGCCGACGCGGATCTTGGGGCCCTGCAGGTCGGCCATGATCGCCACCGACTTGCCCGCGCGCTCCGCGGCGGCGCGCACCAGCGCGGCACGGTCGATGTGGTCCTGCGCCGTGCCGTGGGAAAAGTTCAGCCGCACCACGTCCACGCCGGCCCGGATCAAGGCCTCCAGCGTTTCCGGCGAGGACGAGGCGGGGCCCAGGGTGGCGACGATCTTGGTCTGGCGCGACATGCAGTCTCCGAAAAGGAAAACGGGGTCCAAAAAGCACAAAAGCGGCGGCGCATTATCCGCGCCGCCGCTGACCCGCCTGGAGTCGTGGGGCGTCACGGGCGGCGCCTGCCGCCCGTGACCTGGGACGGCTTCCTCAGGAAGCCGCCACCACGTCCGCCACGGCCAGCGCCGTCATGTTGATGACGCGGCGCACGGTGGCCGAGGGGGTGAGGATGTGCGCGGGCTTGGCCGCGCCCAGCAGCACCGGGCCCACCGTGACGCCGTGGCCGCCGGTCATCTTCAGCACGTTGAAGAGGATGTTGGCCGCGTCGATGTTGGGCAGCACCAGCAGGTTGGCCTCGCCCGTGAGCGTGCTCTGCTCGGGCAGCAGGCGGTCGCGCACGTCCTGCGACAGCGCCGCGTCGCCGTGCATCTCGCCGTCGCACTCCACGCCGGG
>NZ_AUMO01000065.1:12291-62097 GCF_000430725.1 Azohydromonas australica DSM 1124 | reverse complement strand
CGGCGATGACGATGTCGCTGTCGCCCCAGGCGATGGCCTGGGCGGCCAGCATCACGGCCTTGAGGCCGGAGCCGCACACGGCGTTGATGGTCAGCGCCGGCGTTTCCTTGGCGATGCCCGCCTTCATCATCGCCTGGCGCGCGGGGTTCTGGCCCGCGCCGGCGGCCAGCACCTGGCCCATGATGACTTCACCGATCTGGTCGGGCTTGACGCCCGTCTTCTCCAGCAGGGCCTTGATGACCACGGCGCCCAGCTCCGGAGCGGGGGTCTTGGCCAGCGTGCCGCCGAACTTGCCCACGGCGGTGCGGGCTGCGGCGACGATGACGATGTCGGTCATGCTTATCTCCTCGTTTGTCAAGGTCGGGTTAAAGAAGGCTCAGGGGCCGCGGCTCAGGCCTTCTGCTTCACGTAACGCCCGGGGGCGGGCTCGATGGGCTTGTGGGTCTTGTTGCCGGGAGTCTTGGGTGCGGCGATTTCCTTGCCCGCGTGCTGCTTGAGCCAGTCGCTCCAGTCGGTCCACCAGCTGCCAGGATGCTCGGTGGAGCCTTCCAGCCACTGGTTGAAGTCGCCGTCGAGCTGCTCGTTGGTCCAGTAGCTGCGCTTCTTCTTCTGCGGGGGGTTGATCACGCCGGCGATGTGGCCAGACGCACCCAGGACATAGCGCTTGGGGCCGCTCAGCATCTGCGTGCCGGCGTAGGCCGATTCCCAGGGCACGATGTGGTCCTCGCGCGAACCGTAGAAGTACACCGGCGCCTCGATGCGCGAGAGGTCCACCTTCTCGCCGCAGATGGTCAGGGCACCGGGAACGCGCAACTTGTTCTCCAGGTAGGTGTTGCGCAGGTACCAGCAGAACATGGGCCCGGCCATGTTGGTGCTGTCGGAGTTCCAGTACAGCAGGTCGAAGGGCGGCGGCGCCTCGCCCTTGAGGTAGTTGCCCACCACGTAGTTCCAGACCAGGTCGTTCGGGCGCAGGAAGCTGAAGGTGGTGGCCAGCTCCTTGCCGTTGAGCAGGCCCGGGCCGTTGGGCGCCTTCTCGCCGATGGTCATCTCGCGCAGGCGCACGCCGGCCTCGTCGATGAACAGGTCCAGCACGCCGGTGTTGCTGAAGTCCAGCAGCGTGGTCAGCAGCGTCAGGCTCGCCGCGGGCTGCTCGCCGCGCGCGGCCAGCACCGCCAGCGCCGTGCTCAGGATGGTGCCGCCGACGCAGAAGCCCAGCGCGTTGACCTTCTCGTGCCCCGTGATCTGCTGCATCACGCGGATGGCGCGGATCACGCCCTGCTCCACGTAGTCGTCCCAGGTCTTGCCGGCGACGGAGGCGTCGGGGTTGCGCCAGCTCACCACGAACACCCGGTGGCCCTGGGCGACGGTGTAGCGGATGAGGCTGTTGTCCGGCTGCAGGTCCAGGATGTAGTACTTGTTGATGCACGGCGGCACGAACAGCATCGGCTTCTCGTGCACCTTGGGCGTCAGCGGCTTGTACTCGATGAGCTGGAACAGGTCGTTCTCGTACACGACCGCGCCCTCGGTGGTGGCGACGTTCTTGCCCACCTCGAACACGCTCTCGTCCGTCTGCGACACGTGGCCCTGCTGGATGTCATGCCACAGCTGCTGCAGGCCCTGGCTGATGCTCTCCCCCTTGGTCTCCAGCGCCTTGCGCTGCGCCTCGGGATTGAGCGCCAGGAAGTTGCTCGGCGCCGCGGCGTCGATCCACTGCTGCACGGCGAAGCGCACGCGCGCCTTGGCCTTGGCGTCGCCCTCGATGGACTCGGCCATCTGCATCAGCGTGCGGGCATTGAGCAGGTAGACCTGCGCCAGGTAGGCCGCGGCGGGGTTCTTGGCCCAGTCCTCGGCCGAGAAGCGCCGGTCGCCCAGCTTGGCCGGTTGGGCGCTGCCGTCGGGCTGCAGGCGGCCCAGCGTCTGGTTCCACAGCGCCGTCGCCTCGTTGAGGTACTCGCCCTGCAGCTTGGTCATGGCCTGCATCGGCAGGTTCAGGCCCGACATCGCGCGCAGCGCTTCCGAGATGGCGGCACTCAGCGCCGTGGCGTTGTCGCCAAGCTGTTGCAGTGCGGGAATGGGATGCAGTGTCACGCTCGTCTCCTGAGGACTTTTTCACGAAAACCGTTGCTGGATCGCGTTGTAGGCTTCGTGTCTTACCGCATCATGACAACAGTTTTCATTGTACGAAATACGTCATTCTGCGTAATTGCGGGTTTTTGCTATGTACTTGGTTGCTCTGGCATGGCTGTACGTGGTGCTGATGATGGCCGTGGCCGAAGCCATGGCGCCCAACGGCACCTTGCTCGGCGCGGTGTTCACGCTGCTGCTGTATGGCGTACTGCCCTTGTCCATCGTCCTGTACCTCCTGGGGACGCCGGCGCGGCGACGGGCGCGCAAGCGCGCCGAGGACACCGCCTCATCCGCGCAGCCAGACGGCGGCAGCCTGCCGCCCCGTGACCCGGTCCCGCCGGAACGAGAAGAACCGTGAACGATCCTGCACCGTGCACCACTGTCCGCCACTGATCTGACGCAGACCTGCCAATTCGAGCCGGCGCCGCGCCAGCCCCGGCAGGTCCGCCAGCCAGCGCGCGCTGCCGTCGGCACGCGGACGCCAGGCGAAGGCCGGGTCGGCCGGACCGTCCGGATCCACGCCGAAACCCTCCAGCACGTCGCGCCCCACCTCGAAACTCTCCGGCCCGATGCAGGGCCCCATCCAGGCCAGCACATCGGAGGGCTCGCAGCGCGCCAGCGCGCACACCTCGGCCAGCGTGTTTTCGAGCACGCCACCGGCCAGGCCGCGCCAGCCCGCATGCGCAGCGCCGACGGCACGGCCGTTGGACGCTGCGAAGAGCACGGGCAGGCAGTCCGCCACCTGCACCACGCACACCAGGCCGGGGTCGGCGGTGACCACGGCATCGGCCTCGGGCGGCTGCGCCGGCAAGGCCTCGCCGGCGCGCAATCGCAGCACCCGCGTGCCGTGGACCTGGCGCAGCCACACCGGCGTGCCGCCCTCGGCGGCGGCGGCGAAGCGGGCGCGGTTGGTGTCCACAGCCTGCGGGCTGTCGCCCACGGCGTCGCCCAGGTTGGCGCCGTCCCAGGGCGCGGCGCTGACGCCGCCCTCGCGCGTGCTCATGAATGCGCCCACGCCGGCCGGTGCCGGCCACTCGGGCCTCAGCACGCCCTGCAGAGCCTTACTCGGCATCGGGACAGGCGGAGGGCTGCGTCTTGTCGAAGGCGTCGAGCTGCATGCAGGCCTCGTACACGCGCATCACGGTGGGCACGTGCTCCAGCCGGCAGTTGAAACGCTGGGCGTTGAAGATCTGCGGCACCAGCACGCAATCGGCCAGGCCGGGCGTGTCGCCATGGCAGAAGCGGCCGGTGGACGGGTGATCCGCCAGCTGGCGCTCCACCACCTCCAGGCCGGTCTCGACCCAGTGGCGGTACCAGCGGTTCTTGTCGTCCTCGCCGACCTTGAGGTCGTGCGCCAGGTAGCGCAGCACGCGCAGGTTGTTGAGCGGGTGGATCTCGCAGGCGATGTCCTGCGCCAGCGCACGCACGCGGGCGCGGCCCAGCGGGTCCGAGGGCAGCAGCGGCGGCTGCGGATGGGTCTCGTCCAGGTACTCGATGATGGCCATCGACTGCGTCAGCGACGCGTCGCCGTCGCGCAGCAGCGGCACCAGGCGCGAGGCCGACACGGCCGCATACGACTCCGCGAACTGCTCCTTCTTCTGCAGGTGCACCGGCTTGTATTCGTAGGCCAGACCCTTCAGGGCCAGTGCGATGCGGACGCGGTAGGACGCCGAGGAGCGAAAGTAGTTGTACAGCTGCATTTCTGGGATGACTGCGGAACTGCGGGATTGACGCAGTGCAGCATACCTGCCTCACAGCGCTTTTGAACATGGCGTGAACCCTGCACGCTGCCGGGGGCGTCCGAGGGCGCGCGCTAAACTCGGCCCATGCTTTTGTCCGAGCGCAGCAGGATCCAGCACTGCCCCGCATGTGGCAGCCACGTGCAATACCGCATTCCACCTGATGACAATCGGGAGCGCGCGGTCTGTCCGGCTTGCAGCCGCATCCACTACGAGAACCCGCTCAACGTCGTCGGAACGCTGCCGACGTGGAACGACCAGGTGCTGCTGTGCCTGCGCAACATCGAGCCGCGCCGCGGCTTCTGGACGTTGCCGGCCGGCTTCATGGAACTCGGTGAGACCACCTCGCAGGGCGCCCTGCGCGAGACCGTGGAAGAAGCCGGCGCCCACATCGAGCTGGGCCAGCTTTTCAGCGTGATGAACGTGCGCCAGGTCGGGCAGGTTCACCTCTATTACCTCGCCAAGCTGCAGGACACCCGCTTCGACCCCGGCCCGGAAACGATCGAGGCCAAGCTGTTCACCGAAGCCGAGGTGCCCTGGGACCAGATCGCCTTCCGCACTGTGCGCGAGACGTTGCGCCGCTACTTCGAGGACCGCAAGCGCGGCCACTTCGGGCTGCACGCCGCTGATATTGAATAGCGGACAGGCGCCGGACCGCCCCACCCCGTACCGATTACTGCCTCATTGCAAAACGCGCCGCAATTGCGGCGCGTTTTTCATGGTGGCGGCGGGGGTCGCGTCCCGAGGGGCGCGACCCGCTGCGCTCAGCGCTTCTGCGGCGGCAGGTCGGTGCAGGAGCCGTGGGCCACTTCCGCGGCCATGCCGATGCTCTCGCCCAGCGTCGGGTGCGGGTGGATGGTCTTGCCGATGTCCACCTCGTCGGCGCCCATTTCAATCGCCAGGGCGATCTCGCCGATCATGTCGCCGGCGTGGGTGCCCACGATGCCGCCACCCAGGATGCGATGCGTTTCGGCGTCGAAGAGGAGCTTCGTAAAACCCTCGTCGCGGCCGTTGGCGATGGCGCGGCCGGAAGCCGTCCACGGGAACAGGCCCTTCTTCACCTTGATGCCGCGCTGCTTGGCCTCGTCCTCGGTCAGGCCCACCCAGGCCACCTCGGGGTCGGTGTAGGCCACGCTGGGGATCACCCGCGCGTCGAAGCGCGCGTGCTCGTCCCCGGACGCCACCTCGGCCGCCACGTGCGCCTCGTGCACCGCCTTGTGCGCCAGCATGGGCTGACCCACGACGTCGCCGATGGCGAAGATGTGCGGCACGTTGGTGCGCATCTGCACGTCCACCGGGATGAAGCCGCGGTCGTTGACGACCACGCCGGCATTCTCCGCGCCGATCTTCTTGCCGTTGGGCGAGCGGCCCACGGCCTGCAGCACCAGGTCGTAGACGCCTTCGCTCTTGGTGCCGTCCAGGCCCTCGAACTGCACCTTGATGCCTTCCGGCGTGGCCTCGGCGCCCACCGTCTTCGTCTTCAACATGATGTTGTCGAAGCGCGGGGCGTTCATCTTCTGCCACACCTTCACCAGGTCGCGGTCGGCGCCCTGCATCAGGCCGTCGAGCATCTCGACCACGTCCAGGCGCGCGCCCAGCGTGGAGTACACGGTGCCCATTTCCAGGCCGATGATGCCGCCGCCGATGATCAGCATCTTCTTGGGCGCCTGGCGCAGCTCCAGCGCGCCGGTGCTGTCCACGATGCGCGGATCGTCGGGCAGGAACGGCAGTCGCACCGCCTGCGAGCCCGCCGCGATGATGCAGTTCTTGAAGCGGATGACCTTCTCGCCGCCGGAGCGCTCGGTGCCCTCGCCCGTGGTTTCCAGCACCTTGACGTGGTGCGGATCCACGAAGTTGCCGTAGCCGCGCACGATCGTGACCTTGCGCATCTTGGCCATTGCGCCCAAGCCGCCGGTGAGCTTGGAGACGACCTTGTTCTTGTGCGCCAGCAGCTTTTCCAGGTCCACCGTGGGCGCGGCGAAGGTGACGCCGAGGTCGGCGAAGTGCTTCACCTCGTCCATCACCGCGGCCACGTGCAGCAGCGCCTTCGACGGGATGCACCCGACGTTCAGGCACACGCCGCCCAGCGTCGCGTAGCGCTCCACCAGCACGACCTTCATGCCGAGGTCGGCAGCGCGGAAGGCGGCGGAGTAGCCGCCCGGGCCGGCGCCGAGCACGAGCATGTCGCACTCGAGGTCGGCCGAGCCGGCGTAGGTAGCGGCGTTGGGCGTGGGCGCCACCGGCGCGGCCGGCGGGAAGGACGCTTCCTGCCCCTTCGAGTAGGACTCGGGTGCGGTCGGCTGCGCCGCGGCCGGGGCCGGCGCGGGCGCGCCTGCGGCGGCGCCCTCGGCCTCCAGCATCAGGACCAGCGAGCCCTCGCTGACCTTGTCGCCGAGGTTGACCTTGAGTTCCTTGACGGTGCCGGCGTGCGAGGACGGGATCTCCATGGAGGCCTTGTCCGACTCCACGGTGATGAGGCTCTGCTCCTCCTTCACCGTGTCGCCGGGCTTGACCAGCACCTCGATGACCGCGACTTCCTTGAAATCGCCGATGTCGGGAACCTTGACTTCGATGAGTGCCATCTTGGTGGTCCCCTTACAGCATCACGCGGCGGAAGTCCGCCAGGATCTGACACAGGTAGGCGTTGAAGCGGGCCGCGGCGGCACCGTCCACCGCGCGGTGGTCCCACGACAGCGACAGCGGCAGCGTCAGGCGCGGCACAAACTGCTTGCCGTCCCACTTCGGTTCCATCGTGCTCTTGCACACGCCCAGGATCGCGACTTCCGGCGCGTTGATGATGGGCGTGAAGTAGCGTCCGCCGATGCCGCCCAGCGACGAGATGCTGAAGCAGCCGCCGGTCATCTCGGCGGGGCCCAGCTTGCCGTCGCGCGCCTTCTTGGCCAGCTCGCTCATCTCCTGGCTGATCTGGAAGATGCCCTTCTTGTCGGCATCCTTGATCACCGGGACCATCAGCCCGTTGGGCGTGTCGGCGGCGAAGCCGATGTGGAAGTACTGCTTGAGCACCACCTGGTCGCCGTCGAGCGAGGCGTTGAACTCGGGGAACTTCTTGAGCGCGGCCACGGCGGCCTTGATCAGGAAGGCCAGCATCGTCACCTTGACGCCGGACTTCTCGTTCTCCTTGTTCAGCTGCACGCGGAAGGCTTCGAGCTCGGTGATGTCCGCGTCGTCATGGTTGGTGACGTGCGGGATCACGACCCAGTTGCGGTGCAGGTTGGCGCCGCTGATCTTCTTGATACGCGAGAGGTCCTTGCGCTCGACGGGGCCGAACTTGGCGAAGTCCACCTGCGGCCAGGGCAGCAGGCCCGGGAAGGCGCCGCCCGCGGCAGCGCCAACCGTCGCGGCGGGCGCCTTGGCGGCGGCGGCCTTGGTCAGCGTCGTGCCGGCCATCACGGACTTGACGAAGTTCTGCAGGTCGTCCTGGGTGATGCGGCCCTTGAGGCCGCTGCCCTTGACCTCCTCCAGCGGCACGCCCAGCTGGCGCGCCTGCAGGCGGATCGAGGGCGAGGCGTGCGGCAGCACGCCCTTGGCCGCCGTCGGCTCGTGCGCCGGCAGCGCGGCGGTGGGCGGCGTGCGTGTGGCGGGCGGGGCCACGTCGGGCGCCGACACGGTGGCGGCCGGGGCCGCAGCGGGCGCGGCGGCCGCCGGGGCGGGAGCCGGGGCAGCGGCACCGGCGGCGCCTTCCAGGACCACGACCAGCGAGCCCTCGCTCACCTTGTCGCCCAGCTTGACCAGCACTTCCTTGACGGTGCCGGCGTGCGAGGACGGGATCTCCATGGAGGCCTTGTCGGACTCCACGGTGATCAGGCTCTGCTCGACCTTGATCTGGTCGCCGGGCTTGACGAAGACCTCGATCACGGCGACTTCCTTGAAGTCGCCGATGTCGGGAACCTTCACCTCGATCGTGCCGCCGGCGGCGGCGGGCGCCGGGGCGGGTGCAGCAGCCGCAGGCGCTGCAGCGGGCGCCGGGCTCGGCGCAGCCGCCGCGGGGGCCGGAGCCGGAGCAGCGGCTTCGGCCGCGCCGGTTTCCATGCGCACCACCAGCGAGCCCTCGCTCACCTTGTCGCCGATCTTGGCCAGGATCTCCTTGACCACGCCGGAACGCGACGAGGGGATCTCCATGGAGGCCTTGTCGCTCTCCACCGTGATCAGGCTCTGCTCTTCCTTGACCGTGTCACCGGGCTTCACGAGCACTTCGATGACCGCCACTTCCTTGAAGTCACCGATGTCCGGGACCAACACATCCACCAAAGCCATGGGGATATCTCCGTTTGTTGTTGTGCGGCGCCGCGTCAGGCGTACAGCGGGTTGATCTTGTCGGCGTTGATGCCGTACTTCGCGATGGCGTCAGCCACGGTGCGCGCCGGCACCACGCCCTCGTCGGCCAGGGCCTTGAGCGCGGCCACGACGACGTAGTGGCGGTTGATCTCGAAGTGCTCGCGCAGCTTGAAGCGGAAGTCGCTGCGGCCGAAGCCGTCCGTGCCCAGCACCTTGTAGCTGCGGCCCTTGGGGATGAAGGCGCGGATCTGCTCCGCGTAGTTCTTCATGTAGTCCGTGGAGGCCACCACCGGGCCGGCGTGCGCGGCCAGCTGCTCGGTGACGTAGGCCACGCGCGGCGTCTCGGTCGGGTGCAGCAGGTTGTAGCGCTCGGCGTCCTGGCCGTCGCGGGCCAGCTCGTTGAAGCTCGGGCAGCTCCAGACGTTGGCGCCGATGCCCCAGTCGGCTTCCAGCAGCTTCTTGGCTTCCATCGACTCGCGCAGGATGGTGCCGCTGCCCAGCAGGTTGACCGTGACCTTGGCTTCCGCGGGCGCCTCCTCCAGGAGGTACATGCCCTTGATGATCTGCTCCTCGGTGCCAGCCTTCAGGCCGGGCATCGGGTAGTTCTCGTTGAGCAGCGTCAGGTAATAGAAGACGTTGTCCTGCTTCTCCACCATGCGCTTGAGGCCGTGGTGCAGGATCACGCCGACTTCGTGCGCGAAGGTCGGGTCGTAGCTGACGCAGTTGGGGATGGTGCCGGCCAGGATGTGGCTGTGGCCGTCCTCGTGCTGCAGGCCCTCGCCGTTGAGCGTGGTGCGCCCGGAGGTGCCGCCCAGCAGGAAGCCGCGCGCCTGCATGTCGCCCGCCGCCCAGGCCAGGTCGCCGATGCGCTGGAAGCCGAACATCGAGTAGTACACGAAGAACGGCACCATGATCCGGTTGTTCGTCGCGTAGGAGGTCGCCGCGGCGATCCATGACGCCATGCCGCCGGCCTCGTTGATGCCTTCCTGCAGGATCTGGCCGCCCTTGTCCTCCTTGTAGTACATGACCTGGTCCTTATCGACCGGGGTGTACTGCTGGCCTGCCGGGTTGTAGATGCCGATCTGGCGGAACAGGCCTTCCATGCCGAAGGTGCGGGCCTCGTCCACCAGGATGGGCACGGCGCGCGGGCCGACTTCCTTGTCGCGCAGCAGCTGCGTGAGGAAGCGCACGTAGGCCTGCGTGGTGCTGATCTCGCGGCCTTCGGCGGTGGGCTCCAGCACGGCCTTGAAGGTTTCCAGCGGCGGCACGGTCAGCTGCTCCTCGGCCTTCGGGCGGCGCGCCGGCAGGTAGCCGCCCAGCGCCTGGCGGCGCTCGTGCAGGTACTTCATCTCCGGCATGTCGTCGGCCGGCTTGTAGAACGGCACCTCTTCGAGCTTGTCGTCCGGGATGGGGATGTTGAAGCGGTCGCGCATGGCCCGGATGTCGTCCTCGGCCATCTTCTTGGTCTGGTGCGCGGTGTTCTTGCCCTCGCCGATCTTGCCCATGCCGTAGCCCTTGACGGTCTTGATCAGCAGCACGGTGGGCTGGCCGGTCGTGTTCACGGCACGGTGGTAGGCGGCGTACACCTTCTGCGGGTCGTGGCCGCCGCGCTGCAGGCGCCAGATGTCGTCGTCGCTCATCTTGGACACCATCTCCAGCAGCTTGGGATGGCGGCCGAAGAAGTTCTTGCGCACGAAGGCGCCGTCGTTGGCCTTCATGGCCTGATAGTCACCGTCGAGGGTGTCCATCATGACCTTCTTGAGGATGCCTTCCTTGTCGCGCGCCAGCAGCGGATCCCAGTAGCCGCCCCACAGCAGCTTGATCACGTTCCAGCCCGCGCCGCGGAACTCGCCCTCGAGCTCCTGCACGATCTTGCCGTTGCCGCGCACCGGGCCGTCCAGGCGCTGCAGGTTGCAGTTGACGACGAAGATCAGGTTGTCCAGCTTCTCGCGCGCGGCCAGGCCGATGGCGCCCAGGCTCTCGGGCTCGTCCATCTCGCCGTCGCCCAGGAACACCCAGACCTTGCGCTTGGAGGTGTCGGCGATGCCGCGGGCGTGCAGGTACTTCAGGAAGCGCGCCTGGTAGATGGCCATCAAGGGGCCCAGGCCCATGGACACCGTCGGGAACTGCCAGAACTCGGGCATCAGCTTCGGGTGCGGGTAGCTGGACAGGCCCTTGCCGTCCACTTCCTGGCGGAAGTTCAGCAGCTGCTCCTCGGTGATGCGGCCTTCCAGGTAGGCGCGAGCGTAGATGCCGGGCGCCGAGTGGCCCTGGATGTAGAGCAGGTCGCCGCCGTGCTCGGGCGTGGCGGCATGCCAGAAGTGGTTGAAGCCGGCGCCCAGCATCGTCGCCAGCGAGGCGAAGCTGGAGATGTGGCCGCCCAGGTCGCCACCGTCCGCGGGGTTGTGGCGGTTGGCGCGCACGACCATCGCCATGGCGTTCCAACGCATGTAGGCGCGCAGGCGCTCCTCGATCTCGAGGTTGCCGGGGCAGCGCTCTTCTTCTTGCGGCTCGATGGTGTTGACGTAGCCCGTCGTCGCGGAGAAGGGCATGTCGATGCTGTTCTGGCGCGCGTGCTCCAGCAGCTGCTCCAGCAGGAAGTGACCGCGTTCGCGGCCCTCGCTCTCGATCACGGCGGACAAGGCGTCCAGCCACTCACGCGTTTCCTGCGGGTCCTGGTCATTGGCTGCCGCACCGATGAACTGTTCAGGCAATGCCGACATGGGGTGTCTCCTGTTTGGGGGGTCGGGCTAAAAGGTGGCGCAGTGTCGCACAAGCTTTTCATTTTTCAAATAGTGCGCTTCGATCTCATGATGTGAAATTTTGCTGCGCTGCGGCATGTCCAGGTGCCGCGGCGCCCTCCTTTGGGGGCTTGATAATCCGGGTGATGTCCGCTCCGCCCCCACCCTCTCCTGTCCGAGCCGCGCCGGCTGCGCGCCGGCGTCTTTTCGGCCACTGGTGGCGAAGCCAGTCGCCCGCGCGCCAGGATCGCTTCGTCACCGTGGGGCCTCTGGTCTCCGTGTTGTTGTTCCTGGCGGCGATCATTTCGGCCTTCTGGTATTTGCGGAACGAAGAGATCGAGCGCGAGACGGACTCGCTCAAGCGCGACACCGAGATCGCCCAGCAGCAGATCCAGCTGCGCCTGATCGACAGTCAGGAGCAACTGCTGCGCCTTGCCCGCGAGCTCGCCACCCGCACCGTGGACAGCCGCGGCTTCGAGGGCCAGGCGCGCAGCTTCGCCGCCGAGCGGCCCGAGCTCACGCAGCTGCTGTGGCTGGCCCCGAAGCGCCAGCTCCAGGGCCAATGGCTGGCGCCGGGGGTCGAAAGCTATGCCCGCGGCGACGCGCCCGACCCCTCGCTGCCGCTGGAGGGCCGCCGCAGCGAGCCCGAGCGCGCCTTCAGCACCGCGCGCGACCTGCAGGCGCCGGTGTATTCGCGCTCCTTCAGCAACGGCGCGGGGATGCCGGTGTTCCAGGTGCACGTGCCGCTGATCGACCGCAACGGCTTCGTCGGCGCGCTGGTGGCGGAGTACTCGGTGCAGGCGCTGGAGCGGCTGCTGGTGCCGGCGGAGGTCACCAAGCGCCATGCCATCTCGGTGCTGGACGAGGCCGGCAACGAGATCGCCGGCACCGGCGGCGCGCCGGGCGGCCACGCCGGCAAGCGCGCCGCCATCGTCCACGACGTGCCGCTGTCGCCGGGCGGCACCGGGCTGGTGCTGCGCGGCATCGGCTGGCGCACCTCCATCGGCCTCATCAGCAACACGCTGTTCTGGATGGTGGTGGCGCTGTCGGTGCTCACGGTGTGGATGCTGCTGGGCGCGTGGCGCCACATGCGCCGGCGCACGCAGATCCAAAACGCGCTGATCCAGGAGACCAACTTCCGCCGGGCCATGGAGAACTCCATGCTCACCGGCATGCGCGCCATGGACCTGCAGGGGCGTATCACCTACGTCAACCCGGCCTTCTGCGCCATGACGGGCTTCGCCGAGTCGGAGCTCATCGACCGGCGCCCGCCCTACCCGCACTGGCCGCCCGACCGCCTGGAGGAGAACGCGCGGCTGCTGCGGCAGGAATTGCAGGGCCGCAGCCCCGCCGGCGGCGTGGAGGTGAAGGTCATGCGCAAGGACGGGCAGATGTTCGATGCGCGCATGTACGTTTCGCCGCTGATCGACCCCAAGGGCCAGCAGACCGGCTGGATGACCTCGATGACCAACATCACCGAGGCCAAGCGCATCCGCGACCAGCTCTCGGCCTCGCACGAGCGCTTCACCACCGTGCTGGAGGGCCTGGACGCGGCGGTGTCGGTGCTCTCGGTGGAGCAGAGCGAGCTGCTGTTCGCCAACCGCTCCTACCGGCTGTGGTTCAGCGCCGACGCGCGCGGCCACGCGCTGCTGGCGGGCTCGCCGCCGCAGCCCGGGCCGGTGGAGGACTCGGTGGACACCTTCGGCGGGCTGCCGGTGCAGGAGCTCACGCAGGCCGGCTCGGACCCGCGCGAGGTCTTCATCGAGTCGCTGCAGAAGTGGTTCGACGTGCGCTCGCGCTACCTGCAGTGGACCGACGGGCGCCTGGCGCAGATGCTCATCGCCACCGACATCACCGCGCGCCACCAAGCCGAGGAGCAGCAGCGGCTGCAGGCGGAGAAGGCGCAGGTCACCAGCCGCCTGGTGACCATGGGCGAGATGGCCAGCTCCGTGGCCCACGAGCTCAACCAGCCGCTCACGGCCATCGCCAACTACTGCAGCGGCATGGTCTCGCGCGTGCAGGCCGACACCATTACCAAGGACGACCTGATCGCGGCGCTGAAGAAGACGGCGCGCCAGGCCGAGCGCGCCGGGCAGATCATTCACCGCATCCGCGCCTTCGTGAAGAAGAGCGAGCCCCAGCGCCAGCCCTCGCAGGCGAACGCCATCGTGGAGGACGCGGTGGACCTGGCCGGCATCGAGCTGCGCCGCCGCCACGTGCAGATCCACACCTACGTCGCGCAGCGGCTGCCCACGCTGATGGTGGACCCGATCCTCATCGAGCAGGTGGTGCTCAACCTGGTCAAGAACGCCGCCGAGGCCATCGACATGGCCAAGCTGCCCCAGGCGCGGCGCCACATCGAGCTGCGCGTGGTGCCGCGGCACACGCCGGACGAAGGCGGCGTGATCGAGTTCAGCGTCACCGACAAGGGCCCGGGCATGAAGGAGGAAGTGCTCGCCCGCATGTTCGAGGCCTTCTTCTCGACCAAGGCCGAAGGCCTGGGCATCGGGCTATCGCTGTGCCGTTCGATCATCGAGTCGCACCGCGGCAGGATGCGTGCGGAGAACATTTACAATGGCACCGCAGTCGTGGGATGTCGTTTTTCGTTCACCCTGCCGGTGGAGCCGGGTGCCCGCATCGAGCCTGCGGCACCGGCTACCGATCCCAACTCAACGACAGAGACAACCAGCCCATGAGCCTGATCCCCAAGAAAGGCACCGTTTACGTCGTCGACGATGACGAGGCGGTTCGCGATTCGCTGCAGTGGCTGCTCGAAGGCAAGGACTACCGGGTCAAGTGCTTCGATTCGGCCGAATCCTTCCTCTCCCGTTTCGACCCCCGCGAGGTGGCCTGCCTGATCGCCGACATCCGCATGGAAGGCATGAGCGGACTGGAGCTGCAGGACCGGCTGCTGGAGCGCCGCAGCCCGCTGCCCGTGGTCTTCATCACCGGCCACGGCGACGTGCCGATGGCGGTGACGACGATGAAGAAGGGCGCGATGGACTTCATCGAGAAGCCCTTCAAGGAAGAGGAGCTGCTGTCGCTGGTGGAGCGCATGCTGGAGCAGGCGCGCAGCACCTTCAGCCAGCACCAGGAACAGGCCAGCCGCGACGCGCTGCTGTCGCGCCTGACCACCCGCGAGAGCCAGGTGCTGGAGCGCATCGTCGCCGGGCGGCTGAACAAGCAGATCGCCGACGACCTGGGCATCAGCATCAAGACGGTGGAGGCGCACCGCGCCAACATCATGGAAAAGCTCAACGCCAACACCGTGGCCGACCTGCTCAAGATCGCGCTGGGCGCGCACAGCAAGGCCGCCTGACCTTTTCGCCAACCCCCCGAGGGCCGCGCCACGCGGCCCTTTTTCATTGCCAGGAGTTCCCCACCATGACCGCGCAGCTGATCGACGGCGTCGCCCTCTCGCGCCAGATCCGTACCGAGCTCGCCCAGCGCGCCGCTGCCCTCACCAGCCGGGGCCACACGCCGGGCCTGGCCGTGATCCTGGTGGGCGACAACCCGGCCTCGCAGGTGTACGTGCGCAACAAGGTCAAGGCCTGCCACGACACCGGCATGCACTCGGTGCTGGAGCAGTACCCGGCCAGCATGAGCGAGGCCGAGCTGCTGGCGCGCGTGCGCGCGCTCAATGAGGACGCATCGATCCACGGCATCCTGGTGCAGCTGCCGCTGCCCGCGCACATCGACGCGCACAAGGTCATCGAGACCATCTCGCCGGTCAAGGACGTGGACGGCTTCCACGTCGCCAGCGCCGGCGCGCTGATGGTGGGCCAGGAAGGCTTCAAGCCCTGCACGCCCTACGGCTGCATGCAGATGCTCAAGGCCATCGGCTGCGACCCGCGCGGCAAGCACGCGGTGGTGATCGGGCGCAGCAACATCGTGGGCAAGCCCATGGCGATGCTGCTGCTGCAGGCCAACGCCACCGTCACGGTGTGCCACAGCGCCACGCCGGACCTGGCGCAGCACACGCGCCAGGCCGACATCGTGGTGGCCGCGGTGGGCAAGCGCAACGTGCTGACGGCCGACATGGTCAAGCCCGGCGCGGTGGTGATCGACGTGGGCATGAACCGCAACGACGAAGGCAAGCTCTGCGGCGACGTGGACTTCGAGGGCGTGCGCGAGGTGGCCTCCTGGATCACCCCGGTGCCGGGCGGGGTCGGCCCGATGACGATCACAATGCTGCTGGTCAACACCGTCGAGGCCGCCGAGCGCGTGGCCGCCGCCGCGGCCTGATCTGTCATTGAAGCAGGACCGGCGCGCGCAGCGCCGCGGCGCCTTGTGTTGGCCCTCATTGCCACCACCTGTGCGGCCTCAACCCCCGCCTGTCCTGTCCATGTCCAATCCGCTCCTCGATACCCCCTCTTCCGAGCTTCCAGCCTTCGACCGCATCCGTCCCGAGCATGTGAGCCCGGCGGTGGATGCGCTGCTGGCCCAGGCCGATGCGGCCTTGGAGCGCTCCGTGGGGCCGGACGTGCCGGCCGACTACGACGCCATGTCGGCGGTGCTGGACGTGGCCACCGAGCGCATGGGCCGCTCCTGGGGCGCGGTGGGCCATCTCAACCACGTGGCCGACACGCCCGAGCTGCGCGCGGCCTACAACGAGAACCTGCCCAAGGTCACGGAGTTCTACACGCGGCTGGGCGCCGACGAGCGGCTCTACGCCAAGTACAAGGCCATCGCGCAGAGCCCGGCCGCGCAGCAGCTGGGCGCGCCGCGGCGCAAGGCTCTGGCCAACGCCATGCGCGACTTCGTGCTCTCCGGCGCGGAGCTGCAGGGCGAGGCCAAGGAGCGCTTCGCCAGGATCCAGGAGCGCCTGGCCGAGCTGTCGCAGAAGTACAGCGAGCACGTGCTCGACGCCACCGACAAGTTCGCGCTCTACGCCGCCGAGGAGCAGCTCGACGGCGTGCCGGACGATGTCAAGGCCGCCGCCCGCGCCGCCGCGCAGGCCGAGGGCAAGGACGGCCACAAGATCACGCTGCATTTCCCGAGCTACTTCCCGGTGATGCAGTACGGCACCAACCGTGACCTGCGCCGCCAGCTCTACACCGCCTACGCCACCCGCGCCAGCGAGCAGGGCCCGGCCGAGCGCGACAACAGCGCGCTGATGGCGGAGATCCTGCAGCTGCGCCAGGAGGAGGCCGAGCTGCTGGGCTACGGCAGCTACGCCGAGCTGTCGCTGGTGCCCAAGATGGCCGACAGCCCGCAGCAGGTGATGGACTTCCTGCGCCACCTCGCCCGCCGCGCCCGCCCCTACGCCGAGAAGGACCTGCAGGAGCTGCGCGAGTTCGCCGCGCAGGAGCTGTCGCTGCCCGACCTGCAGGCCTGGGACGTGGCCTTCGCCAGCGAGAAGCTCAAGGAGGCGCGCTACGCCTTCAGCGACCAGGAGGTGAAGCAGTACTTCACCGAGCCCAAGGTGCTGGAGGGACTGTTCCGCATCATCGAGACGCTGTTCGAGGTGGCGATCCGCCCCGACCAGGCGCCGACCTGGAACCCGGACGTGCGCTTCTTCCGCGTCGAGCGCGGCGGCCAGCTCATCGCCCAGTTCTACATGGATCTCTACGCCCGCTCCGGCAAGCGTCCGGGCGCGTGGATGGACGACGTGCGCGGCCGCTGGCAGCGTCCTGAAGGGCCGCTGCAGACGCCGGTGGCGCACCTGGTGTGCAACTTCGCGCCGCCGGTGGGCGACAAGCCGGCGCTGCTGACGCACGACGACGTCATCACCCTCTTCCACGAGTGCGGCCACGGCCTGCACCACATGCTGACGCAGGTGGCGGACCTGGGCGTCTCGGGCATCTCCGGCGTGGAATGGGACGCCGTGGAGCTGCCCAGCCAGTTCATGGAGAACTTCGCCTGGGAGTGGGAAGTGCTGCAGCGCCTGACCGCCCACGTGGAAACGGGCGAGCCGCTGCCGCGCGCGCTCTACGACAAGATGCTGGCGGCCAAGAACTTCCAGAGCGGCCTGGCGACGCTGCGGCAGGTGGAGTTCGCGCTGTTCGACATGCGCATCCACGCCGAGGCCGGCGCGCCGCAGCGCATCCAGCAGATCCTGGACGAAGTGCGTCAGGAGGTGGCGGTGCTGATCCCGCCGTCTTTCAACCGCTTCCAGCACGCCTTCTCGCACATCTTTGCCGGCGGCTACTCGGCGGGTTACTACAGCTACAAGTGGGCCGAGGTGCTGAGCGCCGACGCCTGGAGCGCCTTCGAGGAAGCCGGCGTGTTCGACACCGAGACCGGCCGGCGCCTGCGCCGCGAGATCCTGGAAGCCGGCGGCAGCCGCACCGCGATGGAGAGCTTCAAGGCCTTCCGCGGGCGCGAGCCGAGCATCGACGCGCTGCTGAGGCACCAGGGCATGGCGGGCTGAGCCAGCCCCACGCGGGACGCACGGGCGGGCGCCCTGCCCGCCACGGCCCATTCAGAGAACCCGCTGCCGCGAGCTTCGCGGCAGCGGGTTTTTCATGTCACTCCGGCCGCACCCCGGCCTTGGCCAGCAGCCGGCTCCACTTGTCGAGCTCGGCCTGCAATTGGGCATGGAAGTCCGTGCCGGCGGCCAGGGCCTCGGCGCCCTCCTGGCGCAGCGCCTCGCGCAGCGGAGCGCTCTCCAGCGCCTTGCCCAGCGCCGCGCTCAGCGGCGAGGCCACGTCGGCGGGTGTGCCTCGCTGCGCCAGCAGCCCGTAGACCGGGGCGCAGTCGTAGCCCTTGAGGCCGGCCTCCGCCAGCGTGGGACAGCCGGGCAGCGCCGGGTTGCGGCGCGCGCCCGTCACGGCCAGCGCCCGCAGCTTGCCGCCGTCGAGCTGGGACTGCAGCGGCGGCAGCGTGCTGAACATCAGGTCCACCTGGCCCGACAGCAGCTCCGTGAGCGCCGGCGCCAAGCCCTTGTAGGGCACGTGCTGCAGCTTCACGCCGGCAAGCTCCTGCAGCAGCTCGCCCGCCAAGTGGCCCGCGCTGCCCACGCCGGTGGAGCCATAGGCCAGGCGTGCCGACCCGAAGCGCGCGTGCAGCAGCAGTTCCGGCACGTTGTGGATGGGGTTGGACGCCGCCACCAGCAGCGCCAGCGGCTGGCTGGCCACGGGCCCCAGCGCGACGAAATCGCTGCCGCGCGCGGACGCCGCGCGCGGGCTGGAAGCCGCCTGCAGCGCCAGCGTGCCGGTGTGCGCCAGCAGCAGCGTGTGGCCGTCGGGCGCGGCACGCGCCACCGACTCCACGCCAACCAGACCGGCGCGCAATTCCACCACCACCGGCACGCCCAGCTGCTGGCTCAGTTGCGCCGCCAGCGCGCGCCCAAGCACCTCGCCGCTGCCGGTAGACGTGACCACCAGGCGAACCGGCCGTGCAGCGGCAGCGCCCTGCGCGCGCGACAGCGATGGCGCCAGCGCGACGGCCAGGCCGCCCCACAGGAGCCGGCGCCGCGACGGCTGAAACCCCAGCCTCATGCCCAGACCTCGTATTGAAAGCGCTTCAGTCTAGGAAGCGGCACCCGCCGCGCCGTTGTGGCGAATACGCATGCCCGGCGCCGGCACGCCGGGCCGGGCCGGCTCAGCCGCCCAGCACCTGCGGATTCACCGGCGTGGGCGACACGCCGCCGGTGAGCGCGGCGATGAGGTTGTCGGCCGCCAAGTCCGCCATGGCGCGGCGCGTGGCGACGCTGGCGCTGGCGATGTGCGGGGTGAGCACCACGTTGCGCAACGCCAGCAGCTGCGGGTGTACCTGCGGCTCGCCCTCGAACACGTCCAGCCCTGCCGCGGCGATGTGCCCCTGTGCCAGTGCTTGCGCCAGCGCCGCGTCGTCCACCACCCCGCCGCGGGCGATGTTGCTCAGCGTGGCGGTCGGCTTCATCTGCGCCAGCTCCGCGGCGCCGATGGCGTGATGCGTCTGCGGCGAGTACGGCACCACGACCACGAGGTGGTCGGCCTCGCGCAGCAGCGTCTGCTTGTCCACGTAGCGGGCGTTGATGGGGGCCTCTTGATCGGCCGGCAGGCGGCTGCGGTTGTGGTAGATCACCTGCATGCCGAAGCCCAGGGCGCCGCGCCGGGCGATGCCCTGCCCGATGCGGCCCATGCCCAGGATGCCCAGCGTGGCGCCATGTAAATCGCTGCCGGCGAACATGTCGTAGGCCCAGCGGTCCCAGCGGCCCTCGCGCAGGAAGCGCTCGGACTCGGTGATGCGCCGCGCGGTGGCCATCATCAGCGCGAAGCCGAAGTCGGCCGTGGTTTCGGTGAGCACGTCGGGCGTGTTGCTCACCAGCACGCCGCGTGCGCTGCAGGCGCCCACGTCGATGTTGTTGTAGCCCACGGCCATGTTGCACACCGCGCGCAGCTGCGGATTGGCGTCCAGCAGCGCCGCGTCGATGCGCTCGCTCAGCGTCACGAAGGCGCCGGCCTTGCCCTGCAGCCGCGCGCGCAGCTCATCGGGCGTGTAGATCCGGTCCGCCGGGTTGTCCTCGACCTCGAAGTGCTGCGCCAGGCGCTGCACGACCTCGGGGAACACCTTGCGGGCCACCAGCACGGCGGGCTTGTCGGACATGGCTTGTCTCCTGGATGGCGTGGGGTAGCGAAAAACCGGCGCTGACTTCTCAGCGCAGCCAGATCAGCGTCATCAGCGCGAACAGCGGCAGCAGCACGACGCTCGACCAGGCCATGTAGCCAAAGAAGCTGGGCATGCGGATGCCGCGGTCCTCGGCGATGGCCTTGACCATGAAGTTGGGCGCGTTGCCGATGTAGCTGTTGGCACCCATGTACACCGAGCCGGCGGAGATGGCCGCCAGCGTGGGCGCCAGCGCGTTCATCAGCAGCTGCGGATCGCCGCCGGCGAGGTTGAAGAACACGAGGTACGTGGGCGCGTTGTCCAGGAAGCTGCTCAGCAGCCCGCTGGCCCAGAAGTACGCCCAGGGCAGCGGCTGCCCGTCGTCGCTGGTGACGGCCTGCACCACGGCGGCGAAGGGCCCGGCCTCGCCGGCCTTGAGCATGGCCAGCACCGGCAGCATGGTCAGGAAGATGGCAGCGAAGAGTTTCCCCACCTCCTGCATCGGCGCCCAGGAGAACTGGTTCGCCAGGCGCGCCGCGGCGGGCGTGAGCACCAGGGACAGCAGCGTCACCCCGATCAGCCCCAGGTCGCGCACCAGGGACTGCAGTTCGACCTCGGTGCCGGCAATGTTCCAGCGCAGCCCCGGCTTCCAGGTGCCGCTCATCAGCACCAGCCCTACCACGGCCGCCAGCAGCAGCAGGTTGAGGCCGCCGAGCATGCCCAGGCGCTGCGTGTCGGGCGTGGGGTCCTGCGGCAGCACGCCCTCGCGCCGGTAGTACCAGCTGTCCAGCGCATAGAAGATCGCCAGCAGCGCGCCGACCAGGAACAGCGTCTCGGGCAGCAGGTGGCGGAAGGTCCAGTTGAATTCCACGCCCTGCAGGAAGCCCAGGAACAGCGGCGGATCGCCCAGCGGCGTGAGCGAGCCGCCCGCGTTGCTGACGATGAAGATGAAGAACACCACCACGTGCGCGACGTGGCGGCGGTTGTCGTTGGCGCGGATGAGCGGGCGGATCATCAGCATCGAGGCGCCGGTGGTGCCCATGACGCTGGCCAGCACCGCCCCGACGGCCATGAGCGCGCAGTTCACGCCCGGGCTGCCGTGCAGGTTGCCGCGGATGTAGATGCCGCCCGCGGTCGTGAACAGCGCGGTGAGCAGGATCACGAAGGGCAGGTATTCGCCCAGCAGCGTGTGCATGAAGGCCGCGCCCGCGGCGCCCGGGCCGAACACCGCCGCGAAGGGCACGAGGAAGGCCAACGCCCAGCCCAGCGCGACCTTGCCGTAGTGGTGATGCCACAGGTGCGGCAGCAGCAGCGGCATCAGCGCGATGGACAGCAGCATCCCGGCAAAGGGCAAGGCCCACCAGGCGGACAGCTCGCGGCCGTCGATCTCGGCCGCACCGGCCCACAGCGGAAGGAACAGCAGCGCGGTGCAGGCGGCCCGGCGGGCCGCGGCGACAGGGAGCTTGTACATCGGAGCGTTTCAGGCCACTCGGGGCACCGGGGGCGGCGCGGGGTGGCCGGGCTTTTTTGGAGCCGGGCATTCTAGGGATGCACGGCGCGGCAGCCCGCGGCAGCCCGCGGCTGGCGCCGCCGGGCGCCGGCCCGGCTTCACGAGCCATCCCAGCCCGCGGTACCGGCGCGGGCCAGCCACGCGCTCCAGCTCTGCTGCGCCAGCTGCAGCGTGCGGAACTGCAGCTCCACCATCTGCGCCAGGTCGTTCCCGTAGCCGCCGGCCATGCTCAGCGCCACCGGCACGCCGCGCTCGCGGCAGGCCTGCAGCACGCGGCGGTCGCGCTCGGCCATGCCGCGGGCGCTGAGCTTGAGGCGGCCCAGGCGGTCGTTCTCGTGCGGATCGGCGCCGGCCAGGTAGAAGGCCAGCCCGGGCGGCGCGTCGGCGTGGTGCGCCCACAGCCGCTCCAGCGCGCCGTCCAGCGCCTCCAGGTAGGCGTCATCGGTGCAGCCGTCCGGCAGCTCGACGTCGAGGTCGCTGGCTTCCTTGCGGAACGGGAAGTTGCGCGCGCCGTGCAGCGAGAGGGTGAAGACGCTGTCGTCGCCGCGAAAGATGGCGGCAGTGCCGTTGCCCTGGTGCACGTCCAGGTCGATCACGGCCACGCGCAGTTGGCGCCGCGCGCGGCGATGCGCCTCGGCCTGCATCAGCCGCGCCGCCACCGCCACGTCGTTGAAGACGCAGTAGCCGCTGCCCTTGAAGGCGTAGGCGTGGTGCGTGCCGCCGGCCAGGTTGGCCGCCACGCCCTCCTCCAGCGCGGCACGCGCAGCGGCGATGGTGGCGCCCACCGATCGCCGCGCCCGCTCGGCCATGCGCGGCGACCACGGGAAGCCGATCTCGCGCTGCTCGGCCGCGCTCAGCAGCCCCTCGGCCACCGCGGTGACGTAGCGCGGCTCGTGCGCCAGCGCGAGTTCGCCGTCGCTGGCCGCGGGCGCCGGCCGCAGCCTGATGCCGGGCTCGGTCGCCACGCGCTCGCGCAGCAGCGCGTATTTCGACATCGGGAACCGGTGCCCCTCGGGCAGCGGCAGCACGAACTGGTCTGCGTAGAAAGCCTGCATCCGGCCATTGTGCGCAGCACGGTCCCCGCCTCTTCCCGGCCGGGACAACCGGGCTGGCGTGGCAAGAACGCCAAAGACCTTGCTGCAGTGCAGCAAAAAGTGCTTGCGTGCAGGAATGATGCCTCTATACTTGCACCCATGCTGCACTGCAGCAAAAGCTCCTCCCCCATCCTTCAACCCTGTCGGAGACTGAAATGCTGAACGTGAACGCCGAACAATTCATCGCTGCCCAGAAGGCCAACGTCGAGACCGCTTTCGGCCTGGCCAACAAGGCTTTCGAAGGCGTGGAAAAGGTCGTGGAACTGAACGTGCAGGCCGCCAAGTCCGCGCTGAACGACGCCGCCGAGAACACCAAGGCCGCCCTGTCTGCCAAGGACGCGCAAGAGCTGCTGTCGCTGCAAGCCAGCCTGCTGCAGCCCGCCACCGAGAAGGCCGTGGCCTATGGCCGCCAGGTGTATGACATCGCCGCCGCCACCAACGCCGAGGTGAGCAAGGTCGTCGAAGCCCAGCTGGCCGACCTGCAGAAGAACATCCTGGCTGTCGTGGACAGCGCCGTGAAGAACGCCCCGGCCGGCTCCGAGAACGCCGTCGCCCTGGTGAAGTCCGCCGTGGCCGCCGCCAGCAACGCCTACGAAAGCGTGCAGAAGGCCGCCAAGCAGGCTGCCGAAGTGGCCGAGTCCAACTTCCAGGCCATGACCACCAGCGCCGTCAAGGCCTCGCAAGGCGTTGCCGCCAACGCCAAGGCCGCCACCAAGCGCGCCGCCTGATCACTGACCGCTTGGTCAACCTTGATGCGCGGCCGGGCGCCAGCCCGGCTGACGAGGCGGTTTCGATGCCGCCGCGATAGGTTGTCTCCTCGGTACCTGGGGAAAGTGGTTTCAGGGTACCTTCAGCCCGGCGCCCGCCGGGCTTTCTTTTTGGCCGCCGCGCGGCAGCCTCATCCGCAGACGAAGCCGGCCTCGCGCCGGCTTTGCCGCTTACTGGCTCTGCATCGCGATGCGCTGGCGTAGCTGCGGCAGCAGCGATTGCGCCACCTCGCGCCCGGCCTGGATGGCGCGCTTGCGCGCGGTGAAGTCCGCGCTGCCCACGCCGTCGAGCCGCGGGCGCAGCACCAGGTCCGCCTCCTTGAGCTCGAAGGTGTTGATGCTGCGGCCCATGATGGAGAAGGTCTGCAGCAGCATGCGCATGGCGTCGCCCGTGGGCTGGCCGTCGGGCGGGCTGGTGATGTCCACCGCCACCACCAGCTCAGCGCCCATCTGGCGCGCGAAGCGCACCGGCACCGGCGACACCAAGCCGCCGTCGACGTACTCGCGGTTGCCGATGCGCACCGGCTGGAACACCGCCGGCACCGCGCTGGAGGCGCGCACCGCCGTGGCCGTGTCGCCGCGCTGGAACAGGATCGGCGCGCCGCTATCGAGGTCCGTGGCCACGATGCCCAGCGGCAGCTTCATCTGCTCGATGGTCTTGGCGCCGGTGTGCTCCCGCACGTAGCGCGCCAGGGCTTCGCCCCGCAGCAGGCCGCGCCCCGGGTAGGCCCAGTCGGTGATGGCCGACTCGTCCATTGCCAGCGCCAGCTCGCCCAGCTGCCGGCCGTTGAGCCCGCTGGCGTACAGCGCCGCCACCAGGCTGCCCGCCGAGGTGCCGACCACGAGGCTGGGCCGGATGCCCGCCTCCTCCAGCACCTGGATCACGCCGATGTGCGCGAAGCCCCGCGCCGCGCCGCCGCCCAGCGCCAGGCCGATGCGCGGCGGGTCGCGCGGCACCGGCGGCTTGGCGGGCGTGGACCCCGGCGGCCCGGAGGCGATCGGCGGCGGCACGTTGGTGACGACGGTGGGCGGGACGCTCTGGCAGGCCGCCAGCGCGAGCAGCGGCAACAGGCTCAGCACATGACTGCGCCGCATGAAAGAGCTTCTGAACATGAGGCCGGATTTTAAGAAGTGCTTGCCGAAACACCCAGGCACAAGTTCATAGCTATACTTCCTTATAAGCAAAGAACTTTTCTGTTCTTCCTTAATATAAGGGCAGTTCCTACAGTTCAGCTTCGAGCAGCGTGTTACGTCTGCACAACATCTAAATTCCGGGCCGGTCCACTTCTACACGCGGGGCAGCACGCGGCGCAGAGAGCCACCGGAAGAAAGCGATCCACGAGATGTACAAGTACACCGAATTCGACCGCCAGTTCGTGCGCGCCCGCGCCGCGCAGTTCCGCGACCAGCTTGAGCGCAACCTGCGCGGCGAGCTCGGGGACGACGAGTTCCGTCCGCTGCGGCTGCAGAACGGCTGGTACATCCAGCGTCACGCGCCGATGCTGCGCGTGGCCGTGCCCTACGGCGAGCTCAACAGCCGCCAGCTGCGCCAGCTCGCCCGCATCGCGCGCGAGTACGACCGCGACTACGCCCACTTCACCACGCGGCAGAACTGCCAGTACAACTGGATCCCGCTGCACCAGTCCGCCGAGGTGATGGAGCTGCTGGCCGAAGTGGACATGCACGGCATCCAGACCAGCGGCAACTGCATCCGCAACATCACCACCGACGCGCTGGCCGGCATCGCGCCGGACGAGGCGGTGGACCCGCGCCCCTACGCGGAAGTGCTGCGCCAATGGAGCACGCTGCACCCCGAGTTCGCCTTCCTGCCGCGCAAGTTCAAGATCGCCATCACTGGCGCCGCCGAGGACCGTGCCGCCATCCAGTGGCATGACATCGGCCTGCAGCTGGTGAAGAACGAGGCCGGCGAGGTCGGCTTCAAGGTGTTCGTGGGCGGCGGCATGGGCCGCACGCCGGTGGTGGCGGTGGAGATCAACGCCTTCGTGCCGTGGCAGCAGATCCTCGTCTACATCGAGGCCATCGTGCGCGTCTACAACCGCTACGGCCGCCGCGACAACCTCTACAAGGCCCGCATCAAGATCCTGGTGAAGGCCGAGGGCCAGAAGTTCTTCGACGCCGTCAACGAGGAGTTCCGCAAGATCCTGGAAGTGGACGCCGAAGGCGCCGCGCACCTGATCCCGCTGCGCGAGCTCGAGCGCGTCTCCGCCCACTTCACCCTGCCCGCGGGCGTGCGCCCGGCCACCGGCGGCTTCCAGGCCGGCCGCTACGGCGACCAGCAGCAGGCCTTCGCCCGCTGGCTGGAGCGCAACGTGCACGCGCACAAGGTCAGCGGCTACCGCGCCGTGACGCTGTCGCTCAAGCGCGTGGGCCAGGCCCCCGGCGACACCACCTCGGCGCAGATGGATGCCGCGGCCACCATGGCCGACCGCTACTCGCTGGGCGAGCTGCGCGTGACGCACGACCAGAACCTGCTGCTGCCCTGGGTGCGCGAGGCCGACCTCTACGCCGTGTGGCACGCCGCCAAGGACGCGGGCTTCGCCGTGCCCAACATCGGGCTGCTCACCGACATGATCGCCTGCCCCGGCGGCGACTTCTGCGCCCTGGCCAACGCGCGCTCCATCCCCGTCGCTGCGGCGATCACCGAGCGCTTCCAAGACCTGGACGAGCTGTGGGACATCGGTGACATCGATCTGCACATGAGCGGCTGCATCAACTCCTGCGGCCACCACCACAGCGGCCACATCGGCATCCTCGGCGTCGACAAGGACGGCAGCGAGTGGTACCAGATCACGCTGGGCGGCTCCGACGGCTCCGCGCTCTCGGGCAAGACGGTGGCCGGCAAGGTCATCGGCCCGTCCTTCGCCGCCGACGAGGTGACGGACGTGATCGAGGCCATCATCGACACCTACCGCGCCCAGCGCACCGAGGGCGAGCGCTTCATCGACAGCGTGCGCCGCCTGGGTATCGCCCCGTTCAAGACCGCCGCCGACGCCGTGCGCAGCGCCACCGCCGTGCGTGGCGAAACCGTGCCTGCCTGACAACAAAAAGCCTTCGGAATTTGGACCCCATGAAATTCATCGATTCCCAGAACGACCGCTGGCAGCAGGTCCAGGGCGAGGACGGCCCGCAGTCGCACCCCTCCCCCGCGCCGCACCGGCTGCTGACGCTGGAGCAGTGGCACGCCGTGCGCGCCGAGTGGCCGCAGGGCGTGGCGGTGGGCGTGATGCTGCCCAACGATGCCGACGTGGAAGACCTGACCGAGGACCTGCCGCGGCTGGCGCTGGTGGCGCTGAAGTTCCCGAAGTGGGTGGACGGCCGTGCCTACTCGCAGGCCCGCCTGCTGCGCACGCGCTACGCCTACAAGGGCGAGATCCGCGCCACCGGCGAGGTGCTGGTGGACATGCTGCCGCTGCTGCAGCGCACCGGCTTCGACGCCGCGCAGCTGCGCGGCGACCAGAAGATCGAGTCCGCGCGCCGCGCGCTGGGCTTCTTCGGCGGCCACTACCAGGGCGACACGGTGCATCCGCAGCCGCTGTTCGCCCGCAACGAATCGCAGCCTTACGTCCGGAGCTGATTGCCATGAGCGCCATCGACCTGCATGCCCGTCCCAGCGCTGACTTCGAGTCCAAGGTCGCCCGTGCCCTGGACCTGCTGCGCGACGCCGCCGAGCGTTTCCCCGGCCGCGTCGTGCTGGCCAACAGCCTGGGCGCCGAGGACATGGTCCTGACGGACCTGATCGGCCGCCACCAGCTGCCCATCGCGCTGGGCACGCTGGACACCGGCGTGCTGCATGCCGAGACGCTGGCGGTGCTGCCGCGCATCCGCGAGCGCTACGGCATCGAGGTCGAGGTGTACCGCCCGGTGCAGGAAGCCGTGATCGAGTTCGTGGGCCGCCACGGCGAGCGCGCCATGTACGAGAGCGTGCAGCTGCGCAAGGGCTGCTGCGGCGTGCGCAAGCTGGAGCCGCTGTCGCGCATGCTGGCCGAGCGCGACGCCTGGGTCACCGGCATGCGCCGCGAGCAGTCGGACAACCGCGGCAGCGTCCCGTTCGAGGACCAGGACGACAAGGGCCGGGTGAAGTTCAACCCGCTGGCCGACTGGACCTGGGGCGACGTGTGGCACTACATCAAGCTGCACGAGGTGCCCTACAACGCGCTGCACGACGATTTCTTCCCCAGCATCGGCTGCGCGCCGTGCACCCGGGCCATCTCGCTGGGCGAGCCCTTCCGCGCCGGTCGCTGGTGGTGGGAGGACGAGTCGGCCAAGGAATGCGGGCTGCACGTGAAGCAGAGCCCGCTGCCGGCCTGAGGCCGCACTGAGCTGATGGGCCGGGTGGTCTTCATCGGCGCCGGCCCCGGCGCAGCGGATCTCATCACCGTGCGCGGCGCGCAGCGGCTGGCCACGGCGCAGGTCGTGCTCTACGACGCGCTCACCGATCCCGCGCTGCGCGCGCTCGCGCCGCAGGCGCAGTGGCTGGACGTGGGCAAGCGCGGCTACCGCGACAGCACCGGCCAGGCGCGCATCAACGCGCTGCTGGTGGAGCAGGCGCAGCGGCACGCGCTGGTGGCGCGGCTCAAGGGCGGCGACCCGAGCATCTTCGGCCGGCTGGAAGAAGAGCTGCTGGCGCTGCGGGCCGCGGGCATCGAGAGCGAAGTGGTGCCTGGCGTGACCGCGGCGATGGCGGCGGCGGCAGCGACGCAGCGGCCGCTCACGCGCCGCGGGCGCGGGCGCAACGTGAGCCTGAGCACGGCCATGACGCGCGCGGGCACGCTGCGCGCCAGCCGCAGCGCCGACACCGAGGTCTTCTACATGGCCGGCCAGGCGCTGGCGGCGCTGTCGCAGCGGCTGCTGGACGCGGGCTGGCCGGGCGGCGAGGCCGTGAGCGTGGTCTCGGCCGCCGGCACGGCCGAAGAGCGTGCCAGCGTGCACCGCGTGGACACGCTGGCCGAGGCCACCGTGCTGCACGCGGGCCGGCCCACGGTGGTCATCGTGGGCGCAGGCGCGGCGGTGCTGGACGAAGTCGAGACTGCTCGCGACGACGCGCTTGATGTAGCGCAGGTTTCAGTGGAAACCCCCAGGCCTTAAAATCATCGTTTTTCCGAATTTCGCAGCGGCCATTCCGTTTCGGCCGTGCGTTCAACCCCTCCTACTCCAAAAGTCATGACCCACGTCGTCACCGAATCGTGCATCCGCTGCAAGTACACCGACTGCGTCGATGTGTGCCCCGTGGACTGCTTCCGGGAAGGCCCGAACTTCCTGACGATCGACCCGGACGAGTGCATCGATTGCGCGGTCTGCATTCCCGAGTGCCCGGTCAACGCCATCCTGCCCGAGGAGGACGTGCCGGCCGACCAGCAGCAGTTCATTGCGCTGAACGCACAGCTCGCCAAGCAGTGGCCCAGCATCACCAAGCGCAAGGAGCCGCTGCCTGATGCCGAGGAGTGGAAGGACCGCACCGGCAAGCTGCCGGAACTCAAGAAGTAATCCCAGACGACGATGGAACCCCAACTGAACGACGAAGTCGCCAAGACGGCGGCTGGCCACGACGGCCCGATCGAAACCGATGCCGTGATCGTGGGCGCCGGCCCCTGCGGCCTGTTCCAGGTCTTCGAGCTCGGCCTGCTGGAGATTAAGTGCCACATCATCGACTCGCTGGCCTACCCCGGCGGCCAGTGCATCGAGCTGTATCCGGACAAGCCGATCTATGACATCCCGGCCGTGCCGATGTGCACCGGCAAGGAGCTCACCGACAACCTGCTCAAGCAGATCGAGCCCTTCGGCGCGACCTTCCACCTGGGCCAGGAAGTCACCACGGTGCAGAAGCAGGACGACGGCCGCTTCTACGTCGAGACCAGCAAGGGCACGCGCTTCCTGACCAAGACGATCTTCATCGCCGGCGGCGTGGGCTCGTTCCAGCCGCGCACGCTCAAGGTCGAAGGGCTGGACGCCTTCAACGACAAGCAGGTTTTCTACCGCGTCAAGAACCCCGCGCAGTTCGCCGGCAAGAACCTGGTGATCGTGGGCGGTGGCGACTCCGCGCTGGACTGGGCGCTGAACTTCGCGCAGGACGGCCCGAACAAGGCCGAGAGCGTCATCCTGATCCACCGCCGCGACGGCTTCCGCGCCGCGCCGGCCTCGGTGGCCAAGATGAAGGAGCTGTGCGACGCCTACGAGATGCAGTTCATCGTCGGCCAGATCACGGGCATCGACACCAGCGCCGACGGCCAGACGCTCACGGGCGTGAAGGTCACCGGCGGCGACGGCGTCACGCGCGTGGTGCCGATGGACATGCTGCTGGTGTTCTTCGGCCTGTCGCCCAAGCTCGGCCCCATCGCCGACTGGGGCCTGGCCCTGGAGCGCAAGCAGATCGTCGTGGACACCGAGAAGTTCCAGACGAGCGTGCCGGGCATCTTCGCCGTGGGTGACGTCAACACCTACCCGGGCAAGAAGAAGCTGATCCTGTCGGGCTTCCACGAGGCCGCGCTGGCCGCCTTCGGCGCCGTGCCCTACATCTTCCCGGAGAAGCGCGTGCACCTGCAGTACACGACCACCAGCCCCAAGCTGCACAAGGTGCTGGGCGTGGAAACGCCGGTGTTCGACTGAGCTTCCCCGCCAGCCCACTCCCAGAGAGGCCCGCACTGCGGGCCTTTTTCATGGGGCGCTGGCAAGCCATGGCCGCGTCGCGGGTGCGGCCGTCCGTGGCCCGCGAGCCACAGCGGCGCCGGGGGCAACCGCGATAATCCGGGCTTCTTCGCTGGGGGTGCTGGGCCGTTCGACGGCCCGGCTGAGAGAGTCCCCTTGAACCTGATTGAGGTAATCCTCGCGCAGGGAAGCTTCCGGATGCCGCAGTCCTTGCGGCGGCCGTGCGGCCCTGTCGCGGCACTGCTGTACACCGATGGCCCATCGCACCCACCCGCGCGCCCTGTTCGCGCTATCTCCCCTGGCCGCCGCGGCCGCCCTGACGTTCTCGCTGCCCGCGCTGGCGCAGGACGCCGCCGCGCCGGCTACCACGACCACCATCACCGTCACCGGCCGCACCCCGGCGCCGGCAGTCAGCGGCTTCGGCAACCAGCCGCTGTCCTCCACGCCGATCAGCGCGCGCGTGGTGGGCGAGGCGCAGCTGCAGGACACGGGCGCGCGCGACCTGCGCGACCTCACGCGGCTGGACGCCTCCTTCTCCGACGCCTACAACCCCGAGGGCTACTACGGCAACCTGAGCGCGCGCGGGTACGTGCTGGACAACCGCTTCAACTACCGGCGCGACGGCTTGCCGATCAACGGCGAGACCGTGATTGGCCTGGAGAACAAGGCCGGCATCGAGCTGCTTAAGGGCACCAGCGGCATCCAGGCCGGCACCAGCGCGCCCGGCGGGCTGGTGAACTACACGGTCAAGCGTCCTGACCGCACAGTGCGCAGCGCCTTCCTCGGTTGGCGCGAGAACGGCACCGTGACGGCCGCGGCAGACCTGTCGCAGCGCTTCGGCGAGGACGAGCGCTACGGTTTGCGCCTGAACGTCGCCGCCGAGCGGCTGCGCCCGCAGACCTACAGCCTCCACGGCGAGCGCCAGCTGCTGGCCCTGGCCGGCGACGTGAAGCTCACGCGCGACACGCTGCTGGAGGTGGAGGTCGAGCACGGCCGCCAGTCGCAGCCCAGCGTGCCGGGCCTGAGCATGCTCGGCCCGGTGGTGCCTGACGCGCACGCCTTCGACCCGCGCCTGAACCTCAACAACCAGCCCTGGTCGCAGCCGGTGGTGTTCAACAACAACACCGCCTCGGTGCGGCTGACGCAGAAGCTTGGCAGTGGCTGGAAGGCCACGGCCCATGCGATGACGCAGCGGCTCAAGACCGACGACCGGCTGGCCTATGCCTCGCACTGCAGTCTCGTTGACGCTCAAGGCGACGAAATAGACCCACCCATCGAGTTCGATCGTTATTGCGCTAACGGCAACTTCAACTACTACGACTTCCGAAGTGAGAACGAGCGCCGGCGCAGCGATGCGCTGGACTTCTCGTTGTCCGGAGGTTTGGCCACCGGTGGCATCGAGCATCAAGTCACAGCCGGCGTGCTGTTCACGCGCTTTGAAAGCCGCTTCCAAAACCAAACCTACAACTTCGCTGGCAACGGCAATGTTTACGGCTTGCTGCCACCTACCCAGGCCAAACCAGCCGCCCTCTACGGGAACACCAACCGCGACGAGCGCTCCACCGAGTTCTATGTGCGCGATGCCGTCAAGATCACAGAGCGGTTGAGCGGATGGCTGGGCCTGCGCCACACGCGGTTGTCGCGCGGCACTACAAGCACCGATGGCTTTATTCTACCCACCGACTACAACCAGTCCTTCACCACACCGTGGGCGGCGGTGAGCTATGCCTTTGCGCCGCAGCACCTTGTCTACGTGAGCTGGGGTCAGGGCATCGAGTCCTTCGTAACGCCCAACCTGCCCGACTACACCCGTCATGGCGCGGCGCTGCCGGCAGTGAAGAGCCGCCAGACCGAAATCGGCGTCAAGGGCCGTGGTCCGCTGGATGTGCAATGGACCCTGGCAGCCTTCGACATCGACCGCCCAGTGGTGACCGACACCGGCACCGACTACTTCGTGGACGGCAGCCAGCGCCACCGCGGCCTGGAGGCCGTGCTGGAACGCCGTGCCGGTGCCTGGCAATTCGCTGCCAGCGCCATGGCGCTGCGTGCCCGCTATGAAGATGGCGCCGATTCCAGCCGCAACGGCCAGCGCCCGCCCAACGTCCCGTCGCACACCCTGCGCCTGATGGCCGGCCACGACGTGGGCGCCCTACCCGGCCTGAACCTGCAGGGCTGGCTGGTCTACGAGGGTGACCGCACGTTGCTGCCCACGGCCGACAGCCCGCGCATCGGCGGCTGGGCGCGCGTGGACCTGGCGGCGCGCTACACCCAGCGACTGGACGGCAACACGCAGCTGACCTGGCGCGCCGGCGTGGACAACGCTTTCGACCGCCGCGCCTGGCGCGAGTCGCCTTACCAGTACGGCCACATCTACCTGTACCCCATGGCGCCGCGCACGCTGCGTGCCTCGGTGCAGGTGGATTTCTAAGGCTGGCCGACCCGCGCGGCCCGGGCGCGCCTTCAGCGCCCCGCGCCGCGCACCACCAGGCCCACGCCCAGGGCGGTGAGCGCCATGCCCGCCAGCACCACGGGGCCCAGCGGCTCGCCGAAGAGCAGCCAGGCCATCACCGCGGTGCAGGGCGGCACCAGGTACATCAGGCTGGTCACGCGCGTGGCGGCGCCGCGCTGGATCAGCAGGTACAGCAGCGAGCTCGCGCCCAGCGTCAGCGCCAGCACCGACCACGCCAGCGCGCCGATCAGCTCCGGGTGCCACTGCATGCCCTCGCTCTCCAGCGCCGCCAGCGGCAGCGACACCGCCAGCGCCGCGGACAGCTGCACGAAGCTGGCAGTGCGCACGTCGCAGGGCAACACGAAGCGCTTCTGGTAGAGCGTGCCGACGGTGATGCACAGCAGCGCGCCGACGGACAGCGCCAGGTTCAGCCCCGTCACCTCACCGGTGCCGAGCTTGCGCCACACCACCAGCAGCAGCCCCAGGAAGCCCAGCAGCAACCCAAGCCACTGGCGGGCGCTGGCGCGCGCCTCCTGGCCGCTGGAGCTGACCCACAGCGCGGTGAGCACCGGCTGCAGGCCCACGATCAGCGCCACCGTGCCGGCCGGGCAGCCCGCCTTCACGGCGGCCCACACGCCGCCCAAGTAGCCCGCGTGCATCAGCACGCCCGTGACCGCCAGGTGCAGCGCCTGCGCGCCGTTGCGCGGAAAGGCCGGGCGGGTGAAGGCGATCCACAGCCCGAAGGCCAGCACCGACAGCGCGTAGCGCCAGCTCAGGAAGGTCAATGGCGGCGCGTGCGGCATGCCGTAGCGCGCCACCACGAAGCCGGTGCTCCAGATCACCACGAACACCGCCGGCATGGCGCGCAGCAGCGGGGTGCCGGACGCCGCCGGCGTCGAGGCGCTCAACGCGCGCGGGCGCGGATCTCGGGCAGCGCCTTCTGCAGGTAATAGACCATCGACCAGATGGTCAGCACCGCGGCGGCCCAGATCAGCACCGTGCCCCAGAGGTGCGTGTCGATCACCTGCAGCAGCCGCCCGTCGTACAGGAGGAAGGGGATGGCGACCATCTGCACCGTGGTCTTGAGCTTGCCGACCATGTGCACCGCCACGCTGCGCGAGGCGCCGATCTGCGCCATCCACTCGCGCAGCGCCGAGATGGCGATCTCGCGGCCGATGATCACCAGTGCCACCAGCGCGTCGGCGCGGTCGAGCTGGACCAGGATCAGCAGCGAGGCGCAGACCAGGAACTTGTCCGCCACCGGATCCAGGAAGGCACCGAAGGAGGAAGTCTGGTTGAGCCTGCGCGCCAGCCAGCCGTCGGCCCAGTCGGTGAGCGCGAAGACGATGAAGAGGACCGTGGCCACCAGGTTCTGCGTCGTGGGCCGAAGCGGCAGCTCGTACACCGCCACGATCAGCGGTATGGCCACGATGCGGGCCCAGGTCAGCAGGGTGGGCAGGTTGAAGAACATCCCGGCATTGTGCCTGCTGCGCAGCGCCCGGCCGGCCGGGTGGCCGGGCCGGCAGGCGCAAGAAAATTACTGGTCCAGAATGCGCGGCTTGAAGCGGCGGTCGTCGTTGAAGAGGAAGACCTCGCTGAACTTCCACGGCCGCGGCAAGTGCGACACGTCGCCGAAGGGCGCCGCGCGCTTGACCGCGTCGATGGCCAGCTGCACCGTGTCCTTGGCCTGCCGGGGCACGCGCTGCACGTTGATGTTGCGCACGCTGCCGTCGCGGTTGAGCTCGATCTCCAGCACCGGGATGGCCAGCAGCGGATCGGGCACGTCGCCGGTGTAGGACAGGTCGGGGTTGGCCGCCACCAGGCGCAGCGCGGCCTGAATCTTGTAGGAGGTCCAGTCTCCCGGCCGGGCCGGCTTGGGGAGCGCCGCCATGGCGGCCGGGGACGGCGGCGGTTCGAGGGCCGCGGGCGACGTGGCCGGGATGTCCGCCGGCTTCTGCGGCGCAGGCGGCGTGGTGCAGGCCCCCAGGCCCAATGCGGTTGCGACAAGGGCCCACCAACGCAGTGGGCGCGGGGCTTCAGTGGAGCGCACGGTAGATCTCCTCCGCCAGATCCTTGGATATGCCTTCGACGCTGGCGAGCTCGTCGATGCTGGCTTGGGCCACGCCGCGCACACCGCCGAAGCGCTGCAGCAGACGGGCCCGCTTCTTGGGGCCGACGCCCGGGATGTCTTCCAGCCGGCTGCCGCTGGTGCGCACGCTCGCGCGCCGCGCCCGCATGCCGGTGATGGCAAAGCGGTGCGCCTCGTCGCGGATCTGCGCCACCAGCATCAGCGCGGCGGAATCCGCGCCCAGATAGACCTTGGGCCGCCCGTCGGCAAAGACGAGCTCCTCCAGCCCGACCTTACGCCCCTCGCCTTTCTCGACGCCGACGATGAGCGACAGGTCCAGGCCCAGTTCCTCGAAGACTTCACGCGCCATGCTGACTTGCCCGCGGCCGCCGTCCACCAGTACCACGTCGGGCATGCGCGCGGTGCCGGCGGCCACGCCCTCGGCCAGCTTGCCGTAGCGGCGCGTGAGCACCTGGCGCATGGCGGCATAGTCGTCGCCGGGCGTGATGCCGGTGATGTTGAAGCGGCGGTACTGGGAACTTTGCATCTGGTGGCTCTCGAACACCACGCAACTGGCCTGCGTGGCCTCGCCGGCGGTGTGGCTGATGTCGAAGCACTCGATGCGCAAAGTGTCCAGGTCCTGCACCTCCAGGCTCAATGCCTCGGCCAGGGCAAAAGTTCGCGCACGCTGCGAGCCTTCCTGCGCCAGCAGCCGCGCCAGCGCCAGCTCCGCACCCTGCTGCGCCATCTCCAGCCAGATGCGGCGCTGCTCGCGCGGCTGATGCTGCGCCGCCACCTTGGAGCCGGCGTGCTGCGACAGCGCCTCGATCAGCGCGGCGTCCACCGGGTGGCTCAGCACCAGCGAGGGCGGCACGGCACTGTCCAGGTAGTGCTGGGCGATGAAGGCCTCCAGCACGCGCACTTCCGGCGGCACGGGTGCGGCGCTCATGCCCTCCTCGCCCTCGTCCTCGGCGGTGCCGATCACGGCGCCCTCTTCCACGTGCGCCGGGAAGTGGGCTCGGTCGCCCAGGTGCCGGCCGCCGCGCACCATGGCCAGGTTCACGCAGGCACGGCCGCCTTGCACCTTCACGGCCAGGACGTCCACGTCCTTGCCGGCCGAGGAGGCGCTGTTCTCCTCCACCGACTGCTGCTGCAGTACGCGCGACAGCGCCTGGATCTGGTTGCGCAGCTCGGCCGCCTTCTCGTACTCGAAGCTTTCCGCGTGCTCCATCATCCGGCGCTGCAGCTGGTCCAGCAGCTCCTGCTGCTCGCCGCGCAGGAAGCGCTCGGCGTTGAGCACGTCGCGCGCGTAGTCGTCGTCGCTGATCAGCCCCACGCACGGCGCCGTGCAGCGGCGGATCTGATACAGCAGGCAGGGCCGGCTGCGGTTGGCGAAGACGGTGTCCTCGCAGGTGCGCAGCCGGAACACCTTCTGCAGCAGCTGGATCGACTCCTTCACCGCCCAGGCGCTCGGGTAGGGCCCGAAGTAGCGGTGCTTCTTGTCCACCGCGCCGCGGTAGTAGGCCATGCGCGGGAAGCGGTGCGAGACGAGCTGCAGGTACGGGTAGCTCTTGTCGTCGCGGAAGAGGATGTTGAAGCGCGGGTTCAGCGCCTTGATGAGGTTGTTCTCCAGCAGCAGCGCCTCGGCCTCGGTGCGCACCACGGTGGTTTCCATCCGCGCGATGCGGTTGACCATCACGCCGATGCGCGTGCCGCCGTGGTCCTTCTGGAAATAGCTGGAGACGCGCCGCTTGAGGTTCTTGGCCTTGCCGACGTAGAGCACGGCGCCCTGGGCGTCGAAGTAGCGGTAGACGCCCGGCAGCGCGGGCAGCTGCGCCACCTCGGCCAGCAGCGCGGCGCGGCCGGAGGCGGCCGCGGCCTCGGCGTTGTCGGTGCTGCCTTCGGGCACGGCGCCGGGCGCCACGGCGGGTTCTTCGGAAGGGAGGGAGGAGCTCATGAGGGGCGTGATTCTGGGCCTTCCGATAATCGCGCCATGTTGTGGGACCTGTTCTGCCGTGTGATCGACAACCACGGTGACCTTGGTGTGGCCTGGAGACTGGCCACGGATCTGGCCGAGCGCGGCGAGCGCGCGCGGCTGTGGGTGGACGACGCCTCGGCGCTGGCGTGGATGGCGCCCGAGGGCGCCGCGGGCGTGGAAGTGCTGCCCTGGCGCGGCGAAGGCGAGTTCCCGCCGCCGGGCGAGGTGGTGGTGGAGCTCTTCGGCTGCGACCCGCCGCAGGGCTTCGTCGCGGGCATGGCGGCAGCGGCGAGGCCGCCGGTGTGGATCAACCTGGAGTACCTCAGCGCCGAGGACTATGTCGAGCGCTCGCACGGCCTGCCCTCGCCGCAGTTCAGCGGCGCCGGCGCCGGGCTGACCAAGCACTTCTTCTATCCCGGCTTCACCGCCGCCACCGGCGGGCTGCTGCGCGAGCGCGACCTGGCCCGGCGCCGCGCCACCTTCGACCGCGCCGCCTGGCTGCAAGCGCAAGGCACGGGCTGGCAGCCGCACGAGCGCGTGGTGAGCCTGTTCTGCTACCGCCGGCACGCGGCGCTGTGGCACTGGCTCGCGGACCGGCCCACGCTGCTGCTGGCCACGCCCGGAGCGGCGCAGGCCGACATTGGCGAGCTGCCGCCCGACGTGCGGCTGCACCGCCTGCCCTGGCTCACGCAGCGCGACTACGACCACCTGCTGTGGGCCAGCGACCTGAACTTCGTGCGCGGCGAGGATTCCTTCGTGCGCGCGCAGTGGGCCGGCATCCCCTTCGTGTGGCAGATCTACGAGCAGTACGACGGCGTGCACGCGGGCAAGCTCGACGCCTTCATGGACCGCTTCCTGCACGGCAGCGACGCGCATTTCAGCGCGCAGGTGCGCGCGCTGTGGCTGTCCTGGAACGGCTTCGGCGATGCGCCGCCGGCGCTGCCCGAGGCCGCGCCATGGCGCGCCGCCTGCGGGCGCTGGCGCCAAAGCCTTGAAATCCAGAACGATTTGACGGCCCAGCTCCAGGGCTTCGTGGCTGCCAAGCGGTAGAATCACGGGCTTTGCGCAACGGCCGCGTCGTGAGATGCAGCGTTCAATGCGCAGTACCAGGCAGCACCGAGCGCTCGATTCGTGCCGCCGCTCTCTTACGGAATCTCGCCATGAAACTCGCTCAGGAAATCCGCGCCGGCAACGTGATCATGCAGGGCAAGGACCCGATGGTCGTGCTCAAGACCGAATACAGCCGCGGTGGCCGCGGTGCTGCCACGGTCCGCATCAAGATGAAGAACCTGCTCAACGGCGGCGGGGCTGAAGTCGTCTTCAAGGCCGACGACAAGATGGACCAGATCGTCCTGGACAAGAAGGAGTGCACGTACACGTACTTCGCCGATCCGATGTACGTGTTCATGGACACCGAGTACAACCAGTTCGAGGTCGAGGCCGAGAACATGGGCGACGCCATTTCCTACCTGGAAGACAACATGGTCGTGGAAGTGGTGTTCTACGACGGCAAGGCCATCTCCGTGGAACTGCCCACCACCGTGGTGCGCGAGATCGAGACCGAGCCCGCCGTCAAGGGCGACACCTCCGGCAAGGTCATGAAGCCCGCCCGCCTGGTCGGCACCGGCTTCGAGATCCCCGTGCCGCTGTTCGTCGAGAACGGCGACAAGATCGAAATCGACACCCGCACGCACGAGTACCGCAAGCGCGTCTAAGACGCCGCGCGTTCCTCGCGTCAAGCGACTGGCAAGGGGCACTTCGGTGCCCCTTGTCGTTTCCGGACCTAGTTTTCTCCTGCCTCAGCCATGAAGCGCTTTCCCGTCGTGCCGGCCCGCATCGAGTTCGATGCACAGGGCGTGCCGCACGCGCCCGACTTCGGCGACGTCTACCACGCCCGCGCCGGCGCGCTGGCGCAGTCGCGCCACGTGTTCCTGCAGGGCAACGGGCTGCCGCAGCGCTGGCGCGGCCGGCCGCGCTTCACCATCCTGGAAGCCGGCTTCGGCCTGGGCAACAACTTCCTCGCCACCTGGGACGCCTGGCGCGCCGACCCCGAACGCTGCGCGCGGCTGCACTACGTCGCCATCGACCTGCACCCGCCGCGCCTGGACGACCTGAAACGTGCCCACGCCGCCTCGCCGCTGCCGGACCTGGCGGCCGAGCTGACAGCCCACTGGCCGCCGCTGAGCCCGGAGCTGCACACGCTGCCCCTGGACGGCGGGCGCGTGCTGCTGCAGCTGGCCTGGGGCGACGCCAGCCAGTGGCTGCCGCAGCTGATGCTGGAAGCGGACGCCTTCTACCTCGACGGCTTCGCGCCCTCGCGCAACGAGGCGCTGTGGAGCGCCCACGTGTTCAAGCCGCTGGGCCGGCTCGCCGCGCCGGGCGCCACCGCCGCGACCTGGAGCGTGGCGCGCCCCGTGCGCGACGGCCTGCGCTCGGCCGGCTTCGAGGCCGAGCGCGCGCCGGGCTTCGCCTACAAGCCCGAGATGACGCGCGCCCGCTACGCACCGGTGTTCGTGCCGCGCCGCACGGCCGGGCATCCCCTGTCGGCCCAGGTCGCGCCGGACGCGCCGCGCACCGCGCTGGTCATCGGTGCGGGCTTGGCCGGCGCAGCCTGCGCGCAGGCCCTGGCCACCGCCGGCTGGCAGTGCACGGTGCTGGAGCGCCACTTGGAGCCGGCCAGCGAAACCTCCGGCAACCGCGGCGGCCTGTTCCACGGCGTGGTCAACGGCCAGGACGGGCCGCACGCCCGCTTCAACCGCGCCGCCGCGCTGCTGGCGCAGCGCAGCTACGCGCCGCTGATCGCCGCCGGCCGCATCCCCGGCCAGCTGGAAGGCCTGCTGCGCCTGGCCGGCGCCGATGCGGACCTGCAGGCCATGCAGGCGCTCGCCTCGGCGCAAGGCCTGCCGCTCAATTACGTGCAGGCCCTCACCGCCACTGAAGCTGCGGAGTGCTGCGGCCTGCCGCTGCGGGAGCCGGCCTGGTTCTACCCCGGCGGCGGCTGGCTGCAGCCGGGCGCGCTGGTGCGCCACTGGCTGGACCGCCCCGGCATCACGCTGCGCACCGGCGTGCTGGCGCACGCACTGCAGCAACTGGATGAGGGCTGGTCCGTCCTGGATGCCCGTGGTCAGGAGATCGCGCAGGCCAGCGCCGTGGTGTTGGCTAATGCGGGACAAACTTGTACGTTGCTGGAACCGCTGCTGGGCAACACGCCGCACTGGCCACTGGGCCAGCAGCGCGGCCAGGTGACCATCGTGCCGGGCGAAACGCCGGGGCTTCAGCGCCCGCGCATTCCCGTCGCGGGCGGCGGCTACGCCCTCACGCTGAAGGATGGGAACCTCGTATGTGGCGCAACGGCCAGCTTGCAAGATCCGGATCCCGCGCTGCGCGACGCCGACCAGCAGTTCAACCTGCAGCGGCTGCGCCGGCTGGGCATCGAGGTGGATGCGGAAGCCGTGCCGCTGTCCGGCCGCGTGGGCTGGCGCACGCTGGCCGACGACCGGCTGCCCGTGGTGGGCGCGGTGCCCGTGCCGGGCGCGTCCGCGCAGCGCGTGCGCGACCTTCCCCGGCTGCCGGGCCTGTACGTGTGCACCGCGCTGGCCTCGCGCGGCATCGGCTGGGCGCCGCTGCTGGGCGAGCTGATCGCGGCCTGGGCCAGCGGCGGGCCCTTCCCACTGGAGGCGGAGCTGGTGGAGTCGGTGGACCCGGCGCGCTTCAGCGTGCGCAAGGCACGCAAGGCGCAGGCCGGGGCTGAAAGCGAAGACGGCGCCTGAAGGCGCCGTCACTTGAAGCGTCGGGCAGCGCCGGGGCCACCCGAGGCCGCACCGGTCAGAACGTCAGCGTCTTCACGCCTTCGGCCGTGCCCAGCAGGCACACCTGCGCCTTGTGGCGGGCGAAGATGCCCACCGTCACCACGCCGGGCCACTGGTTGATCTCGGTTTCCATCGCCAGCGGGTCGGTGATGCGCAGGCCGCGCACGTCGAGGATGGGGTTGCCGTTGTCGGTCAGCACGCCGGGACGCAGCGTGGCCTCGCCGCCCAGGGCCTTGAAGCGGCGCGCGATCTGCGCCGCGGACATGGCGACCACCTCCACCGGTAGCGGGAAGGTGCCCAGCACGGGCACCAGCTTGGACTCGTCGGCGATGCAGACGAAACGATCGGCCAGGTCGGCGACGATCTTCTCGCGCGTCAGCGCCGCGCCGCCACCCTTGATCATGAAGCCGCCGTGGTCGATCTCGTCGGCGCCGTCCACGTACACCGGGATGCGCTCCACCGTGGCCGCGTCCAGCACCGGGATGCCGTGCGCCTTGAGCCGCTCGGTGCTGCGCTCGGAGCTCGACACCGCGCCGGCGATCTGGTCCTTGATGCGGGCCAGCGCGTCGATGAAGCAATTCACCGTGGAGCCCGTGCCCACGCCCACCACGCTGCCGGGCACCACGTGCGCGACAGCGGCCTGGCCCACGAGGGCCTTGAGTTCGTCCTGGTTCATGGGCGCGGATTATCGATGACCCCGTTTGAGACAATCCGGGGATGTCCTTGGTCCCCTACGCCCTCACCCGCTCCTTCCTCTTCGGTATCGATCCGGAGCAGGCCCACGAACTCACGCTCAACTCCATCGCGCGGCTGCAGAACACGCCTGCGCAATGCCTGTGGTCGCAGCCGCGCGTGAGCGCGCCGGTGACGGTGGCGGGGCTGCGCTTCCCCAACCGGGTCGGCCTGGCCGCGGGGCTGGACAAGAACGGCCGCTGCATCGACGGCCTGGGCGCCATGGGCTTCGGGTTCATCGAGGTCGGCACCGTCACGCCCAAGGGCCAGCCGGGCAACCCGAAGCCGCGCATGTTCCGCATCCCGCAGAAGGATGCGCTGATCAACCGCCTGGGCTTCAACAACGAGGGCCTGGCCTCGTTCCTGGCCAACGTGCAGCGCGCGAAGTCCTTCCGCGCCGGCGGCGGGCTGGTGGGACTGAACATCGGCAAGAACGCCGCCACGCCGATCGAGAACGCGGTCGACGACTACCTGATCTGCCTGGACGGCGTGTATCCGCACGCCGACTACGTGACGGTCAACATCTCCAGCCCCAACACCAAGAACCTGCGCGCGCTGCAGAGCGACGAGGCGCTGGACGCGCTGCTGTCGCAGCTGCAGGAGCGCCGCCAGGCGCTGCAGCGCCAGCACGGCCGCACCGTGCCCATGTTCGTGAAGATCGCGCCCGACCTGGACGAGGCGCAGGTGAAGGTGATCGCCGCCACGCTGCGCGCCAACGGCATCGACGGCGTCATCGCCACCAACACCACGCTGGCGCGCGACGCGGTGCAGGGCCTGCAGCATGCCGAGGAAACCGGCGGCCTCTCGGGCCGCCCGGTGTTCGAGGCCAGCAACCGCGTCATCGCGCAGCTGCGCGCGGCCCTGGGCAGCGGCTATCCCGTTATCGGCGTGGGCGGCGTGCTCAGCGGCGCCGACGCCAAGGCCAAGCTGCAGGCCGGCGCGGACCTGGTGCAGATCTACACCGGCCTGATCTACCGCGGCCCGGCGCTGGTGCGCGAGGCGGCGCAGGCGACGGCGGGCTGAATACCAGCGTCATTGCAAATGCCCCGTTCGGGCTGAGCCTGTCGAAGCCCCGTTGCCCAACTGACCGACAGGCCCTTCGACAAGCTCAGGGCGAACGGAAAACTACTCCCCGACCGCCACCCCCTCGCGCCGCGGATCGGCCGCGCCGATCCAGCCGCGCGGCGTGCGCAGCAGCGCCTGGATGCCGCTGTCCAGCGCCGCCTCGTTCACCTCGTGCCCGCGCTCGCGCAGCGCCTGCAGCGTGTCCGGCGGGAAGCGTCCCCGCTCCAGCAGCGTGGGGCCGTTCATGCTGGCGAAGTTGGGCAGGTCCACGGCCGGCTGCGGCGCCAGGCCCGCCCCCAGCGTGAAGAACAGCGTCTTGGCCGTGTAGTGGATGATCCCGGCCCCGCCGGGCGCCCCCAGCGTCATCAGCAGCGTGCCGTCGCGTGCGTCGAAGACCAGCGTGGGGCTCATGCTGGAGCGCGGGCGCTTGCCCGGCTGCACGCGGTTGGCCACGGGATGGCCCTGGGCGTCGCTGGGAGCGAACGAAAAGTCGGTGAGCTGGTTGTTGAGCATGAAGCCGCCGGGCAGCCCGGTACCGCCGTCCGACATCAGCCGCGAGCCCCAGACGGCCTCGATGGTGGTGGTCATGGACACCGCCCGGCCCTGCGCGTCCACGATGCTGACGTGGCTGGTGCCGAACTCCGGCTGCTCGGCCATCGGCGCTTGCGCCTGGGGCAGCGGCCCGGGGTTGCCGGGCCGCGCAGTCCTCATGCTCTGCGGCCCGACCAGCGCGGCGCGCCGGGCCAGGTAGCCCGGATCGAGCAGCGAGCGCCAGTCGTTGCCCGGCGCGGGCACGTAGTCCGGATCGCCCACGTAGGCGGCGCGGTCCGCGAAGGCCAGCCGCGCCGCCTCGGTGTAGGCGTGCAGCCAGTCCGGCGCCGGCAGCCCCTGCCGCAGCGGCTCGCCGGCCCGGGGCAGCCGCTCCAGCACGCCCAGGATCTGCATCACCGCCAGATGCCCCGAGGACGGCGGCGGGAAGCCGCAGACCTTGAATCTCACCTTCCACAGGGTGCAGATCGGCTCGCGCTCCTTGGGCACGTAGCCGTCCAGGTCGGCCAGCGTCAGGTGGCCGGGATTGCCGGGATGGCCGTGCACGCGCGCCACCATGTCCGCTGCCACCGGCCCTTCGTAGAACGCGGCGGCGCCGTCGCGCGCGATGGCACGCAGCACCTGCGCCAGCGCCGGGTTGCGCAGCCGATGCCCTACCGGCCAGGGCTCGCCGTCGGGGCCGAACCAGTAGGCGGCGGCCTGCGGGCGGCTGGCCAGCGTCGCCTTCTCCTGCACCAGCTGGCGGTGCAGGTACGGCGAGACGCTGAAACCCTCCTCGGCCAGCCGGATGGCCGGCTCGAACAGGTGTGCCCAGGGCAGCCGGCCATGCTGCCGGTGCGCCGCCTCCAGCATCGCCACCGCGCCCGGCACGCCCACCGAACGGCCGCCCACCACCGCCTGCGCGAAGGGCATGGGCGTGCCGTCCGGACGCAGGAACAGGTTTTCCGTCACGGCGCCGGGCGCCATCTCGCGGCCGTCGAAAGCCTGCACCTTCGTGCCGTCCCAGCTCAGCAGGAAGGCGCCGCCGCCGATGCCGCTGGCCTGCGGCTCCACCAGCGTCAGCACCATCTGCACCGCCACGGCGGCGTCCACCGCGGAGCCGCCCTCGCGCAGCATCTGCAGCCCGGCCTGCGCCGCCAGCGGGTGCGCGGCGGCCACGGCCATGCGGCTGAACACCGGACCGGCCGGTGCCGCGGGACCGGACACACGGCCCAGGAGTCCGGACGGGAGCGCCGAGCAGCCCGCCAGGGCCACGGCCACCAGGCCCGACAGCAGCACCTGGCGCCGTGCTTTCCGGCGGCCGGGGGCGGGCTTCGACGCGAAGGCTGTAGATACGCAGGCCGTGGCGGCCATCCCCTTGACACAGGGCCCTGACATGTTTTTCTCCTTGTTCGCGCATACCGCTTGCCTGACGCGGGCATGCAAGAGCCGCCCGCAGCAAGGACCCTGCCATGAGCGCCATGCCCTGGTGCCGGCGGCTGCTCCAGCGTCTGTCGTGGGTCCTGCTGTGCCTGTGGTTCACCGGCTGCGGCGGGCTGCCGGTGATCGTGCCGGACATGGCGGTGCAGCGGCGGCCGGTGCAGATCGAGGGCGCGCGCGGGCCGCTGTCGGCGGCGCAGAGCAAGGCGATCCTCGAGCGACTGCAGGCGCGCGGCGCGCCCACCAATGTCCTGGACCGCCACCTCGCGCTGGAGGAAGCCCTGGTGGGCTCGCCGCTGGTGGCGGGCAACCGCGCGCAGCTGCTGCAGGACGGCCCGGCCACCTACGAGGCCATGTTCAGCGCCATCCGCGCGGCGCGCGACCACGTCAACGTGGAGTTCTACATCCTGGAGGACGACGAGGTCGGCCAGCGCTTCCGCGAACTGCTGCTGGAACGCCAGCGCGCGGGCGCGCAGGTCAACCTCCTCTACGACAGCGTGGGCAGCCTGGGCACGCCCAAGAGCTTCTTCGACCCGCTGCGCGAGGCCGGCGCCCAGGTGCTGGAGTTCAACCCGGTCAACCCGCTCAACGTGCGCCGCGGCTGGAACGTCAACCAGCGCGACCACAGGAAGCTCGTGGTGGTGGACGGGCGCGTCGCCTTCCTGGGCGGCATCAACATCAGCAGCGTCTACTCGGGCGGCTCGCTCTCGCGCTCCGGCTCGCGCGGGCGCTCGGTGAGCGAGCAGCAGCAGCGCCAGCGCGCCCGCGACGCCCTGCCCTGGCGCGACACGCAGGTGCAGATCGAGGGCCCGGTGGTGGCCGAGTACCAGCGGCTGTTCATGCAGACCTGGAGCGCGCAGCGCGGCCCCGAGCTGCCTGCGCGCGACTACTTCCCGGCGCTGCAGCCGCAGGGCAGCGAGGTGGTGCGCGCCATCGGCAGCGCCCCCGACGAGCCCTACAGCTTCATCTACGCCACGCTGATCTCGGCGCTGCGCAGCGCGGAGACCGAGATCTTCATCACCACCGCCTACTTCGTGCCCGATCCGCAGCTGCTGCAGACGCTGCAGGACGCCGCCCGGCGCGGGGTGAAGGTGAAGATGCTGCTGCCCAGCCGCAGCGACAGCAGCTTCGTGCTGGCCGCCGGGCGCGCCTACTACCAGGCGCTGCTCGACGCGGGCGTGGAGCTCTACGAGCGCCGCGACGCGCTGCTGCACGCCAAGACGGCGGTGATCGACGGCGTGTGGTCCACCGTCGGCTCCACCAACCTGGACTGGCGCAGCTTCCTGCACAACCAGGAGCTCAACGCCGTGGTGCTGGGGCCGGTGTTCGGCGCGCGCATGCGCGAGGTGTTCAACGCCGACCTGGCGGCCTCGCAGCGCATCGACCCGGCCGAGTGGGCGCGGCGGCCCTTGAAGCAGCGCTTGGCGGAGCAGGCGGCGCGGTTGTGGTCGTGGTGGCTGTGAACGGCGGCGGCGCCATGGAAAAAGCCGCCCGAGGGCGGCTTTCTCATCGGTGCAGCAGCGGCTTCAGAGCAGCGTCACGCCGGTGCGTTCCTGCACGTACTCGCGCGTGACCTCGGGCGCCAGCTCGACCAGCTTCAGGCCCTCGGGGGTGACGTCCATCACCGCCAGGTCCGTGATGATGCGGTTGACCACGCCCACGCCAGTCAGCGGCAGCGTGCACTTGGGCAGGATCTTCAGGTCCGTGGTGCCGTCCTTCTTGCGGGCCACGTGCTCCATGACCACGATCACGCGCGGCACGCCGGCCACCAGGTCCATGGCGCCGCCCATGCCCTTGACCATCTTGCCGGGGATCATCCAGTTGGCCAGGTCGCCCTTCTCGCTGACCTGCATCGCGCCCAGGATGCTCAGGTTGATCTTGCCGCCGCGGATCATCGCGAAGCTCTCGTGCGAGCCGAAGATGCTGGAGCCGGCGATGGTGGTGACGGTCTGCTTGCCGGCGTTGATGAGGTCGGCGTCCACCTCGTCCTCAGTCGGGAACGGGCCGATGCCCAGCATGCCGTTCTCGCTCTGCAGCCACACTTCCTTGTCGGGCGGCACGAAGTTGGCCACCAGCGTCGGGATGCCGATGCCGAGGTTCACGTAGAAGCCGTCCTGCAGCTCGGTCGCGGCCTTGGCGGCCATCTGGTCTTGGGTCCAGGGCATGTTGCTTCTCCTTCAGGCGGCCGGACGGGTGGTGCGCTTCTCGATGCGCTTCTCGGGATGCGGATTGAGCACCAGGCGATGCACGTAGATGCCCGGCAGGTGCACGGCATCCGGGTCGATCTCGCCGACCTCGACGATCTGCTCCACTTCCACCACGGTGATCTTGCCGGCCATGGCCACCGCCGGGTTGAAGTTGCGCGCGGTGCGGCGGAACACCAAGTTGCCGCTCCGGTCGGCCTTCCAGGCCTTGACCAGCGACACCTCGGGATTGAGCGCGCGCTCCATGATGTAGGTATGGCCGTCGAACTCGCGCGTCTCCTTGCCTTCCGCCACCAGCGTGCCCACGCCGGTGCGGGTGAAGAAGGCCGGAATGCCGGCACCGCCGGCGCGCAGTTTCTCGGCCAGCGTGCCCTGCGGCGTGAATTCCAGTTCCAGCTCCCCGGCGAGGTACTGGCGCTCGAACTCCTTGTTCTCGCCCACGTAGCTGGAAATCATCTTTTTGATCTGGCGGGTTTCCAGCAGCTGGCCCAGGCCAAATCCGTCCACGCCGGCATTGTTGGAAATGACGGTGAGATTCTTCACGCCGGTATCGCGCAGCGCGGCGATCAGCGCTTCGGGAATGCCGCACAGGCCAAAGCCACCGACGGCCAGGAGCTGATCGTCTCTGACGATGCCCTTCAGCGCTTCTGCGGCGCTCGGGTAGAGCTTGTTCATCCGGGGTCTCCTACTTGGAACGGATCGCAATGTACTACTTAACGCATTAAGTAGTTGTTAAGTAGAATTGCCTAAAGCCGATCACGGAGTCATAACAAATGCAATTGCCGATGCCGAATGCGCCTGAATTGGCGCCCCTGGACTACCGTACCGCTTTCGACCTGGCGCCCATCGGGCTGGTGATTTCCCGCAATCGGCAGATGCTGGATTGCAATCGCCACATGCTGGCCATGTTCGGGGCGGAACGGGAAGACCTGGTGGGCCGCTCTTTCGAATTGCTGTACCCGAGCGTGGAGGAATTCGAGCGCACCGGCCAGCGCATCGTGGCCAGCCTGGACCAGCAGGGCTGGTACGCCGACGAGCGCGTGATGAAGCGCGTGGGCGGGCCGCAGCGCGGCGAGCTGTTCTGGTGCCACGTCTCGGGCCGGGCGCTGGACCCGGCGCAGCCGCACGCCGCGGGCATCTGGAGCTTCGAGGACATGTCCCCGCGCCGGCGCCTGGGCTGCGAACTCACGGCACGCGAGCGCGAGATCGCCGCGCTGCTCATCGAGGGTCTCACCAGCAAGCTCATCGGCCGCAAGCTCAACATCAGCCCGCGCACGGTGGACGTGTACCGCGCGCGGCTGATGCGCAAGTACGGCGCCTCGACCACGCCGGAGCTGGTGCACAAGCTGCTGAGCGCCTGAGCCCCCTTCCCAGCCTCTGTCCCGTTCGCGCCGGGCCCCTGGACAGGCCCGGCCCGAACGGACCTCACGCCATCAGCGCCTTGACCCAGTCCGGCAGCGGCACGGAGCGCTTGGTGGCCGAGTCGGCCCACACCACCTTGGCCCCGCCGCTGGCGGCGATCTCGCCAGGACGGTCTGCGCGCTCCAGCGTGGTGTAGGTCTCGAAGCTGGTGCGCCCCGGGCTGGCCACGTACAGCTTGGCCAGCAGCTCGCCGGGGTACTCCAGCTGCTGCAGGAAGTTGCAGAAGGCGTTGACGATCACCGGGCCGCTGCCGCCAGGGTCGGGCGGCACGCCGTGCGACTGCAGCCACTCCACCCGGATGATCTCCAGGTAGCGGAAGTAGACGGTGTTGTTGACATGGCCCATGGCGTCCATGTCGCCCCAGCGGATCGGGATCCGCATCTCGAAGACGGGCTGCTTGAGCTCGGGCAGGTCGAAGCGCATCGGCGGAAAACGGGTCAGGACTCGGACTTGAGCGGGGCTTCCATGCCCAGCTCCTGGGCCAGGCGCAGCACCAGCGCGCGCAATTCGGCCACTTCGGCGCGCAGCGCGGCGATCTCGTCGGCACGCGCCAGCTTCGGCGCCGCCAGCTCTTCGGCGCTGGCCACGGGCAGCAAGGGCGCGCCGGTGAGCAGCTGCGCCCAGCGCGCCTCGCGGGCCCCCGGCGCACGTGCCAGGCGCACCACGCGCGGCGGCTCCTTCTCGGCCAGCTCCTCCAGGAAGCCTTCCACCGAGGAGGTGTCGGCGAAGCGGTGCAGCCGCTCGCAGTTGGCGCGCAGCTCGGCGGCGGTCTGCGGGCCGCGCAGCAGCAGCGTGGTCAGCAGCGCTGCGGCCGCGCCGGGCACGCCCAGGCCGCGCGCGGCGTTGTGGTCGTAGCGCGTCACGCGCATGCCGCTGACCTCGTTGACCAGCGACAGCTCGCGCAACCCCTCCAGCGCCTCCAGCACGTCGGCCTCGGACAGGCTCATCACCGGGTCGCGCGCGGTCTTCTGGTTGCAGCCCGCCACCAGGGCGTTGAGCGAGAGCGGATAGGTGTCGGGCACGGTCGCCTGCTTCTCCACCAGCACCGCCAGCACACGCCCCTCGGCGGGCGTCAGTTCACGCATCGCCATTACCACACACCAAAGCCGTCGTCCGCCGAGATCACGGCGCCATTGATGAAGTGGCTCTCGTTGGCGCAGAGCATCATGAGCACGGAGTCCAGGTCCTGCGGACGGCCGATGCGCTTGCGCGGCGTCATCTTGACCAAGTCCTGCGCGCTGGCGCGGGTCCACTCGTGGTGGTTCTGCTCGGTGTCGACGTAGCCCGGGCAGATGGCGTTGACGTTGATGCCGTAGCCGCCCCACTCCAGCGCCATGGCGCGCGTCATGTAGAGCAGCGCCGCCTTGCTCATGCCGAAGGCGCCGGCCTCGGCCTGGACGCGCTGCGCGGCCATGGCGGCGATGTTGACGATGCGCCCGCCGGTGAAGGTGCCGGGCATGGCGCCCTGCGAGCGGCCGATCATGCGCTTGGCCACTTCCTGCGCCACGAAGAAGGCCCCGCGCAGGTTGCACTTCATGACGTAGTCATAGTCCTCGGGCGTGACCTCCAGCAGCTTCTGCTGGGCGTTGACGCCGGCGTTGTTGACGAGGATGTCGATGGCGCCCATCTCCGTCTCGGCATGCGCCACGGCGGCGCGGATGCTGTCGGGATCGGTCACGTCCAGGCCGACCACGTGGGCATCGCCGCCCTCGGACTCGATCTCGGCGCGCAGGGTCTTGAGCTTTTCCACGCGGCGCGCGGAGAGCACCACGCCCGCGCCGGCACGCGCCAACACGCGCGCGAACTGGGCGCCCAGACCACCTGAAGCGCCTGTAACAAGGGCCACGCGGCCCGAAAGGTCAATCTCGTAACTCATGAGGCGGCAGCCTTCTCGTTTGCTGGCAAGGGGGCCGGCCAAGATAGCACGCCGACGAGGGCCTTCCGGAGCAGCCCCGGCACCGGGCGCGCTGCGGCTTTTGCGTAGCCGCCAACCCGGGGTGGGCGAACTAAGATCGAAGGATTTGCCACCAGACAACACCTAAATCGATGACGCCGCAGCAACTGCTCGAACAGTACGGCCCACGCGAGTCCATGGACTATGACGTGGTGATCGTCGGCGCCGGCCCCGCGGGGCTGGCCACCGCCATCCGGCTCAAGCAGCTCGCCGCCGCGGCGGACCGCGAGGTGTCGGTGGTGGTGCTGGAAAAGGGCTCCGAGCCCGGGGCGCACATCCTCTCCGGCGCGATCATGGACCCCATCGCGCTCACCGAGCTGTTCCCCGACTGGAAGGACAAAGGCGCGCCGCTGAAGCAGCCGGTGACCGAGGACGAGTTCCTGTTCCTCTCCGAGACCGGCTTCAAGACCACCCCGCACGGCCTGCTGCCCGACTGCTTCAAGAACCACGGCAACTACATCGTCAGCCTGGGCGAGGTGACGCGCTGGCTGGCTGAACAGGCTGAAGGCCTGGGCGTGGAGATCTTCCCCGGCTTCGCCGCGGCGGAAGTGTTGTACACCGAGGACGGCGCCGTGCGCGGCATCGCCACGGGGAACATGGGCATCAGCAAGGACGGCGAGCCCACCGAGAACTTCCAGCTCGGCATGGAACTGCTGGGCAAGTACACGGTGTTCGCGGAAGGGTCCCG
>NZ_AUMO01000065.1:0-12281 GCF_000430725.1 Azohydromonas australica DSM 1124 | reverse complement strand
CGCGCAGCCGGGCCAGCAGCTCAGCATGCAGCTTGTCCCACACACCCGCAGCATGCCAGTCGCGAAGGCGGCGCCAGCAAGTCATCCCGCACACGCCCATCTCAACGGGCACGTCCTCCCACTGGATGCCAGTCTTGAGGACAAAGACGATACCGGTCAGGCACCGCCGCGGGTCGGCCGGCTTGCGACCCGTGTGGTCCTTGCGGCGCGGTTTTGGCGGTGGCAGCAACGGCTCGATCACAGCCCAGAGTTCGTCATCAATCAGCGGCCTTGCCATGGTGGAACCTCACCCAGTAGACGCTCTCACTGGCATGCCAGCATCTACCATGCCCGCAAAAAGTTAGGGCTTCTTAGGGACTCGATTATGAAAATGCGTCTTGCCACAACCCTGTCGCGAGCGTCCTTGCGGGCTGACTTGCTGGCCGGGCTGCTGGGCGCGGTGCTGGTGCTCCCTCAGGGCATCGCCTTCGCCACGCTGGCCGGGCTGCCGCCGCAGTACGGGCTGTACTCAGCAGTCGTGCCGTGCATCGTCGCGGCATTGCTTGGCTCCAGTCGCCACGTGGTATCCGGGCCTACCAACGCCAACTCGCTGGCATTGTTCGCGATGCTGGCACCGTTGGCCGCGGTGGGCAGCCCGGCCTACATTGAGTTGGCGTTGGCCGTGACGGTGCTGGTGGGATTGCTGGAGTTCGCCACCGGCGCGCTGCGGCTGGGGGCCGTCGCTAACTTCATCTCGCCCACCGCGCTGCTGGGCTTCACCGCGGGCGCCGCCGCGCTCATCGCCGTGCACGCGCTCAAGGATGCGCTGGGCCTGTCGCTGGCACCGGGCTCCAGCACTGTGGGCGTGCTGCGCGCGGTCTTCACCCAGGCGCCACAGCCCGGCGCGCTCCTGGTGGCCATCGTGACGCTGGTTGTAGCAATAGGACTGCGCCAGTGGGGGCGCCGCTCGCCGTTCATGCTGATCGCACTGGCTGCCGGCACGCTGTTGGCGTGGGGGCTGGAGCATTGGGCGCTGCCGGCATGGCACGTGCAGTTGCTGGGGCCGTTGCCCTCGCCGCTGCCACCTTTGCACGTGCCCAGCGTGACGCTGGAGCAGCTGCCACAGGTGATGGCCGTCGCCGCAGCGCTGACGGTGGTGGCGCTGGCGCAGTCGATTGCCATTGCCAAGGCGGTGGCTGCGCGCTCGGGGCAGCGTATCGACGCCAACCGTGAGTTCCTGGGCCAGGGCCTGTCGAACCTGGTTGGTGGCTTCTTCTCCTGCTACGTTTCCTGCGGCTCGCTCAACCGCTCCATGCCCAACTTGGAAGCCGGCGCACGCTCGTCACTGGCTGCGGTGTTCTCTGCGCTGCTGGTGATCCCGCTGGTGGCGTCCACCGCGCCGGCGCTGGCGCTCATCCCGTACGCTGCCATCGCAGGCCTCCTGATGCTGGTGGGGTGGACGCTACTGGACTTGCCGCGCTGGAAGCGACTCTGGTGGGCCAGCCGCCAAGAGCTGGCCGTGGCGCTGATCACTTGCGCCGCCACGCTGACGCTGCGGCTGGAGATCGCCGTGCTCATGGGCAGCGCACTGTCGTTGGGCCTGTACCTTCACCGTACCTCGCGCCCAGCGCTGCGCACCATGGGTTTCGACCGTGACCGTGACGAAGTGCACCGGCCTTTCGTGGTGGTGGCCCATACGCCCAGCGCGCGGCCGGAGTGCCCGCAGCTCAAACTGCTGCGCATGGAAGGGTCGGTCTACTTCGGTGCCACGGCACATGTGTCGGACAGGCTGCAGGCGCTGCGCGACCAGCCCGATCCTCAGAAGCACTTGCTGGTCATGGCTAAGAGCATGAATTTCGTCGACGTCGCTGGCGCGGAGCTCTGGCGCCAGGAGTTGCGCGCGCGCCGTGCCATGGGCGGCGACCTCTACTTCCACCGCCCGCGCCCCCGGGTGCTGGAACAGTGGCGATGCGATGGTTTCCTGGATGAACTTGGAGCGGACCACGTGTTTCCAGACAAACGCCGGGCGATTGCCGTCATCTGGCGTCGGCTGGATGCTGAGATCTGCGCCGGCTGTTCCGTGCGGGTGTTCAAGGAGTGCGCAGCCCTGCCAGATGCAAGAAAGTGCGGCGAAGCAGTGCCTAACGGCGTTGGGATGGTGAATGATTCTGTAGTCACCGAGCGGTAGCCGTACCGGTAATTTACCTGTTATCCGGTGCACCGACGCGAACCTCAAGCTACTTGCACGGCGCGCTGGTCAATAGGCCGAGGCCAAGCCTGCTGCGCCATATCAGGCTGACTTTCCCCGGCAGCTTCTGGTTCTTCATCGCCACGGTCTGGATACGCCTGCTCTCAAGTCCCAGTTCACGCTGTGGCACGAGTACATGCTGCTCAAGCCAGATCTACCTGACAGCAGCCTTGGTTCGCGTGTGCCCGACCGGGACTGCGCGTTTCATACACCTGCGTCGCAGACAACGCCATGATGAACCTTCCCAGCCTGAGCCTCTATTTTGGCGAAACATCGAGGTGCTGCGTGACACAGTACGTCGCTTTGCAACCGACGAGATCACGCCGCGTGCCGCAGCCATCGGCCGGGACAATCTCTTCCCGGCCGACCTGTGGAAGAAGCTCGGTGAACTGGGCCTGCATGGCATGACGGTGAGCGAGGAGTACGGCGGCACGGACCTCGGCTATCTGGCGCACATGGTCGCCATGGAAGAGGTTTCCCGCGCCTCGGCCTCGTTAGGCCTGGCCTACGGGGCGCACTCGATCCTGTGCGTCAACCAGCTGCATCGCAACGGCACCGCGGCACAGAAGGAAAAGTACCTGCCGCCGCTGGTGGCTGGCGACCACGTGGGGGCCCTTGCCATGAGCGAGCCCAATGCCGGCTTCGACGTGGTGAGCATGAAGCTGCGCGCCGAGAAAAAAGGTGACCGCTTCGTGCTCAACGGCTCCAACATGTGGATCACCAGCGGCGGCGATGCCGACACGATGATGGTCTGTGCCAAGACAGACCCCAAGGCCGGCCCCAGGGGCATCACTACCTTCATCGTCGAGAAGGGTTTCAAGGGCCTGTCCTTCGGCAACCAACCCGACAAGCTGGGCATGGGTGGCCTCAACACCTGCCCCGTGTCCTTCGAGGACTGCGAGGTGCCCAAGGAGAACGTGCTGGGCGGCCTGGGGCAGGGCGTGAAGGTGCTGACGAGCGGCGTGGACTATGAGCGCGCCGTGCTGTGCGGCGGCCCCCTGGGTGTCATGGCCGCGTGCATGGAGACAGTGACTTCCCGTATGCACGACCGCAAGCGGATTGACCGGTCCAGCGACGCGCTACAAGTCATGAACGGCAAGCTGGCCAACATGCACGCCATCCACCAGACCTGCCGCGCCCGCATGTACGCGGTAGGGCATGCCTGCGACTGCGACGGCCATGCACGCACGCTACGCAAGGACGTGACAGGCGCAGTCCTGTATTTGGCGGAAAAGGTCGGATGGATGGCCGGTGAGTGCGTCCGGACTCTGGGCGGCTTGGGGACCAGCCAGGAGTGCCCGGTGGAGTATCCGTGGCGTGACACCGTGTTCTATGCGCTTGGCGCGGGCAGCAGACAGACACGTCACTTGCCCATCAACGGCCAGGTGCCCTGCGAAACCTTTGAGCCCTGGCCATGTGCGGGCCCACTGTGTCTTCGCTCCAGAGGGACCGGTCAGCGGCGCTGCTGACTACAGCAGCGGCGCGGGACGTATGAGTACCGTCTTGAGGGCGAAACTGGACTTGATATGCGCCACACCTGGAATGCGCGTCAGCGTACGGGTGAGAAAGTGGTGGTAGCTCTCCAGATCCTTCACGACCACGCGCAAGTTGTAGTCAGCATCGCCGCTCATGAGAAAACAGCTCATGACTTCAGGGCATTTGGTGACGGTGCCTTCGAATCTCGCGATAACCGACTCCGATTGCTTTTCCAGCGTCACTGAAACGAAGACACTGATCGAGCCGACCAGTTGCTGCTCGTTGAGTTGGGCACCGTAGCCCTGGATGTACTGCTCCTCCTCCAGCCTGCGTACCCTGCGTACCGTGGGCGTGAGCGACAGGCCAATGCGCTCAGCAAGCTCTCGCCCGCTCAGCCGTCCATCGGCGGCCAGCTCCCGCAGGATCTTGAGGTCGAATTGATCAAGTTCGCTCATGGTGGATCGTTTGCTACACAACAGTGGCTTCATGTTAGATCAAACGCACCAAAAACAAGGGTTCCCCTAGGTACTGATTGGTGCCATTGATTCAGGCATGAAGACGAAAATTTCTCCTGTAGACAGTCCTCTAGAACAGCGAGCGCAACATGGGTGCCATTGATACTTCCTTCACTGCCGATGCCAAGTACAGCCGTTCCGAGGGTCGGATCCTCCTGACCGGCATCGAGGCGCTGGTGCGATTGCCGATGCTGCAACGGCAACTGGACAAGGCTCAGGGTCTCAACACGGCCGGCCTGATCTCCGGCTATCGGGGCTCGCCGCTGGGGGCGTACGACCTGCAGTTGTGGAAAGCCTCCAAGCAACTGGCGGCTCACGACATCGTGTTCCAGCCGGGGCTCAACGAGGATCTGGCAGCGACTGCTTTGTGGGGCGCCCAGATGCACCAGGCCTTCGGGCCGGCTCGCGTGGACGGCGTCTTCGGCATCTGGTACGGCAAGGGTCCCGGTGTGGACCGAAGCGGCGACGTGCTGCGCACGGGCAACGTGTTGGGAACGTCGAAGCTCGGCGGCGTGCTGGCGGTTTCGGGCGACGATCATGCGGCGCAGTCCTCGATGTACCCACACCAGACGGACGGCATCTTCCAGGCTGCGTCCATCCCCGTACTTCAACCCGCCAATGTGCGCGAGGTCCTCGAACTCGGATTGGCTGGTCTGGCGCTGTCCCGTTTCTCCGGGTTGTGGGTGGGCCTCAAGACGATTGCGGAGGTCATTGAAACCTCTGCATCGTTCGATCTGGGCCCGCTGCCCAGCTTCAAGATTCCCCAGGACTTCACCCTGCCTGCACATGGTCTCAATTGGGACCCGTCCATTCAATGGCCCACGCAGCGCGCTGAACTGGAGCGGCGGCTGATCGAAGAGCGGCTGCCCGCGGCGCGAGCGTGGGCACGCGCCAATGCGCTGGACCGCCTGGTTGTTGCCGCTCCACAGCGTAGATTGGGCATCGTGACCGTCGGCAAGGCACACCAGGACGTCATGCAGGCGGCGGCAGACCTGGGACTGTCCACGGCCGACCTCGCACAGTTGGGAGTCTCGGTCTACAAGGTGGCCATGAGTTGGCCGCTGGAAACGGATGGTGCGCTGGCTTTTGCCCAAGGGCACGACGAGGTCCTGGTCGTCGAGGAAAAGCGCTCGGTGGTGGAGGCACAGCTGAAGGACGCGCTGTACCACTGTCCCGCGGCGCGACGCCCCCGTGTGATAGGAAAGACTGACGAACGCGGCGTCACGCTGCTGCCCGAGGTGTCGGAGTTCAACCCGCGGATGATGGCGCGGGTACTGGTCATGCGCATCGCGGCGGCTGGCATCGACGCTCCCGTCCTGGCCAGTCGACTCGCCGCGCTGCAAGTACCCCAGAAGGCTTTGCCTGCCGGTGTGATTCCCATCCGCAAACCGTACTTTTGCTCGGGCTGTCCCCACAACACGTCGACTCGCACACCCGATGGGTCCATCAGCGGGGGCGGTATCGGCTGCCACGTGATGGCGCTGCAGCAACCGTGGCTGAAGACGCATACGTTCTCCCAGATGGGCGGTGAAGGCGTCCAGTGGATTGGTGCTGCGCCGTTCTCAAGCACGAAGCACACTTTCCAGAACCTGGGCGATGGCACGTACCAGCACTCCGGGCTGCTGGCCATTCGCGCGGCCGTGGCAGCGAAGACCAACATCACCTACAAGATTCTTTACAACGACGCGGTGGCCATGACGGGCGGGCAGCCGGCGGAAGGCGTCATCGACCCCGCTCGCATCACACGCCAGTTGCATGCGGAAGGCGTAGCCTGTATCACGCTGGTCTCCGATGACCCCACGCGCTGGACGGGAAACAAGGAGTTGGCCGAGGGCGTTGCCGTCCACCACCGTGATGAGATGGACGCGGTGCAGCGCAAGTTGCGCGAAATCCCTGGCGTAACGGCCATCGTCTATGAGCAAACCTGTGCGGCCGAGAAGCGCAGGCGCCGAAAGCGTGGCTCGATTCCCGACCCGGACAAGCGTGTCTTCATCAACCACCGCGTCTGTGAAGGATGTGGCGACTGCTCGGTGCAGTCCAACTGCATCTCGGTGGAGCCGCTGCCCACCGCGTACGGGCGCAAGCGCAAGATCAACCAGAGCGCCTGCAACAAGGATTTCTCCTGCGTGAAGGGCTTCTGCCCAAGCTTCATCGAGGTCGAGGGAGCGAAGCTGCGCAAGCCGGACGCTTCCAGACTGAAAGCGCTTGAGGCCAAGCTGTCGCAGGACCTGCAGGCGCCCGCTGTACCGCTCCTCACGGCACCGTTCAACGTCTACGTGACCGGAATTGGTGGCACCGGTGTGCTGACGATGGGTGCCCTCATTGGCGGTGCGGCGCACCTTGAAGGCAAGGGCATGACGGTGCTCGATTTCACTGGCCTGGCGCAGAAGAATGGCGCCGTGGTGAGCCAAGTCCGCATCGCTGCGTCGCCTGAAGACATCCATGCGGCGCGCATCGGCGAGGCTTCGGTGGACCTGCTGCTGGGTGCAGATCTGGTTGTCTCCTCGGCTGCTGACACGCTGGCAAAGATGTCCGCTGGGCGTAGCGCGGCCGTCGTCAACCTGGGCGAAGCGCCGACTGCAGACGTCGTGCGTGAGCGCGATGCGAGCCTGCCGACGCCCCTCATGCGACAGCGTGTGCAGCAACGCTGCCGCGCCGACCAGTTCCATGTCCTGGACGCCAGCGACGTGGCCCAGAAGGTGTTCGGCGACACGCTGCCGACCCATACGCTCATGCTGGGCTATGCCTGGCAGAAGGGGCTGGTGCCGTTGTCGCGTGAAGCCATCGAGCGCACCATCGAGCTTAACGGTGCCGCCGTCGAACTCAACAAGCGAGCTTTCACCTGGGGTCGCATCCTTGCAGTGCACCCGCAGGCGCTGGAGGCCATCAGCGATCAAGGCGCCAAGCAGGATGAGCCCCAGACGCTTGACGAGGTGATCAAGCAACGCGTGGCCGATCTGACCGACTACCAGGACGCCGCCTATGCGCGTCGCTATCAGGACTTGGTCAACCGGGCGCGCGACGCCGAGCGGCGTGTGCGGCCTGGCAGCGAAGTGTTCACCACCGCGGTTGCCATCAGCGCCTACCGTTTGATGGCCTACAAGGATGAGTACGAAGTTGCGCGCCTGTACGGGTCAGACGAGTTCAAGGCGTCGCTTGCAAGCCAGTTCTCCGAGACGGGCAAGATGTCCCTGTGGCTGGCGCCGCCCCTGTTTTCTCGAATTGACCCGGCCACGGGGCGGCCGCGCAAGCGCAAGTTCGGCCCCTGGATCCTCAGTGCCATGGACGTGCTGGCGCGCATGCGCAAACTGCGTGGCACGTCCCTGGACGTCTTTGGCTATACGCATGAGCGGCGCGCCGAGCGTCGCCTGGTGAGCGAATTCTTCGCTGACATTGAGTCGCTGTGTGCGTCGCTGGCCACAGCTGGAGTCGAGCGCGCTGCTGAATTTGCCAACCTGCCGCAGGAAATTCGCGGCTTTGGGCCGGTGAAGGCCGCCGCGATGGCAGCTCATGCCAAGCGCCGCCACGAAGCGCTGGACGCCATGCGCTCCCCTGCGTCTTCGCCGGTCAGCAAGAAAGTCCCCCAGATCGCCTGAGAAACGGTGGTACTGCCGTCAAACATGCCGCCATTGCCCAGCGCAATCCGCAGTGATCAAGGTTGCGCCAAGGCGGGGCGCAGGCCACAGCCTGTGCCTGCGAGGCAGTGCAACACCCCGGATCGATTTATCCAAGGAGACACCATGGCATACGAACACCTGCTCACTGCCGAGCACGGTAGCGGTACGCTGCGTGCCGGCGTCATCACGCTGAACCGTGCGCGGCAGCTCAATGCGCTTAACGATGGGCTCATGGACGAGCTTGGTGCTGCCTTGCGGTCCTACGATGCCGATGACGGCATTGGCTGCATCGTGATAACGGGCAGCGAGCGCGCTTTCGCCGCTGGCGCCGACATTCCTACGCTGGCCCGCATGGATTTCATGCAGGCCTACAGGACCGAACTCATCTCGCGCAACTGGGAGACGGTGCGCAGCATCCGCAAGCCGGTCATTGCGGCGGTGGCTGGCTTGGCCCTGGGCGGCGGTTGCGAGCTGGCCATGATGTGCGACTTCATTATCGCCGCTGACAATGCCAAGTTCGGCCAACCGGAACTCAAGCTCGCCGTCATCCCGGGTGCTGGTGGCACGCAACGCCTGCCACGTGCGGTGGGCAAATCCAAGGCGATGGACATGGTGCTCACCGCGCGCCCCATGGACGCGGCCGAAGCCGAGCGTGCCGGGCTGGTGTCACGCGTGGTTGCACTCGACAAGCTGATGGACGAGGCGCTCGGGGCGGCTTCAGCCATCTGTGCGCTGAGTCTGCCGAGCATCCTGATGGCCAAGGAATGCGTGAGCTGCGCTTACGAGACGCCGCTGGCCGAAGGCATCCGGCACGAGCGCCGGATGTTCCACGCGCTGTTCGGCACGCAGGACCAGAAGGAGGGCATGGCTGCCTTTCTGGAAAAGCGCGCGCCTGTCTTCAACCATCGCTGAGAGTGTGCTTTGCGCGTGTCCAGCGGCACCAATTTGTGGTCGCTGAGCGGGGGCCAACACGCCCCGAGACCACTGCTGTGCGCACCAACGAACTGACACTTGACGTCGCCAAGGAGATCACTACATGCAAATTCATGACCGCAATTTCATCGTCACGGGCAGCGGCTCTGGACTGGGTGCCGCCACGGCGCGCCGGCTGGTAGCCGGTGGTGCGTGTGTGCTGCTGGTCGACCTGAACGCCGAAGCCGGTGCCGCGCTGGCGGCCGAGCTGGGCGCCAACGCCCGTTTTGCCCAGGCCGATGTGACCGACGCCGCCAGCGCCGAGGCCGCGTTGGCTGACTTGCGCAGATCCTTCGGCACCCTGCATGGCTTGATCAACTGTGCTGGCGTTGCTCCGGCGGAAAAGGTGCTGGGCCGTGAGGGCCCGCACAAGCTGGAGAGCTTCGCACGCACGGTGCAGATCAACCTGATCGGAACTTTCAACATGCTGCGCTTGGCGGCGGCCGCCATTGCTGAGGGCGCGCCGGGCACCGATGGCGAGCGTGGCGTGATCGTCAATACCGCCTCGGTCGCGGCCTTCGACGGTCAGATTGGTCAGGCCGGCTACGCCGCTTCCAAGGGTGGCGTGGTGGCAATGACGCTGCCCATTGCCCGCGAGTTGGCGCGCTCCGGTATCCGCGTGATCGCCATCGCGCCCGGGATCATGGAAACGCCCATGGTCAAAGGCATGCCCACCGAGGTGCAGGACGCGCTCGGGAAAATGGTTCCCTTTCCTTCACGTCTGGGCCAGCCCGATGAGTTCGCTCGGCTGGTGCTGCACATCCTCGACAACACCTACCTCAACGGTGAAGTGATTCGCCTTGACGGCGCAATCCGCATGGCGGCCAAGTAAAGCACCCGGAGACTGCAGCATGATCCCGACCCCTGAACAGGACATGATCCGCGACGCCATGCGTACTTTCGCGCAAGAGCGTCTGGCTCCCTTCGCAGCCGAATGGGACCGCGAGCACCGCTTCCCCAAGGAAGCGCTGCAGGAACTCGCCGGCCTGGGTGCAATGGGCATGGTCGTGCCCGAGGAATGGGGCGGCGCCGGGCTGGACTATGTGTCGCTGGTGCTGGCGCTGGAGGAGATCGCGGCCGGCGACGGCGCCACCTCCACCATCGTCAGCGTGCAAAACTCGCTGGCCTGCGGCATCACGCTCAAGTACGGCACCGACGCGCAGAAGGACCGCTACCTGCGCCGGCTCGCTACCGGCGAGTGGCTAGGCGCCTTCTGCCTGACCGAACCCCATGCGGGCTCCGACGCCTCGGCGCTGCGCTGCCGCGCCGTGCGTGACGGAGACCAATGGGTCATCAACGGTGCCAAGCAGTTCATCACCAGCGGCAAGCACGCGCAGGTGGCGCTCGTGTTTGCTGTCACCGACCAGGCCGCAGGCAAGAAGGGCATCTCCTGCTTCCTCGTGCCTACCGACAATCCGGGCTACATCGTCTCTCGCTTGGAGGAGAAGATGGGCCAGCACGCCTCGGACACAGCCACCATCACGTTCGAGAACTGCCGCATTCCAGCGGATCACCTGCTGGGCCGCGAAGGCGAGGGCTACAAGATCGCGCTGTCCAATCTGGAGGCGGGGCGCATCGGCATCGCGGCGCAGTCGGTGGGCATGGCGCGCGCGGCGCTGGAGGCGTCAGTGCGCTACGCCAAGGAGCGCGTGGCCTTCGACGTTCCCATCATCGAGCACCAGGCCGTGGCCTTTCGCATCGCGGACATGGCCACGCAGATCGAGGCCGCGCGCCAGCTGGTGCTGCACGCGGCTTCGCTCAAGGACGCCGGGCACCCCTGTCTGAAAGAGGCTTCCATGGGCAAGCTGTTCGCCTCCACCATGGCCGAGCGCGTGTGCTCGGATGCGATACAGATCCACGGCGGCTATGGCTATGTCAGTGACTTCCCCGTGGAGCGCATCTATCGCGACGTGCGCGTGTGCCAAATCTACGAGGGTGCCTCCGACATCCAGCGCCTGGTGATCGCACGCGCCGTGGCCGGCGCCTGAGCGCCTTCTTCCAACCGACAGTCTCATCCAGGAGGTCTGCATGTCCACCACTTCGACTCCAAACGATCCCGTCGTCATCGTCGGTGCCGCCCGCACGCCGTTAGGCGCATTCCAAGGCGACTTTGCCTCGCTGACGGCGCCGCAGCTCGGCGCCGCCGCAATCCGCGCGGCCGTTGAGCGTGCCGGCCTCAAGCCTGAGGCGGTGCAGGAGGTGCTTATGGGTTGCGTGCTGCCCGCCGGCTTGGGCCAGGCACCGGCGCGCCAGGCGGCGCTGGGGGCCGAACTGCCGCTGTCGGCCGGCTGCACCACCATCAGCAAGGTGTGCGGCTCGGGCATGAAGGCCACGATGCTGGCCCACGACCTGCTGCTGGCCGGCAGCCAGCAGGTGGTGGTGGCCGGCGGGATGGAATCCATGAGCAACGCGCCTTACCTGCTGCCCAAAGCCCGCGCCGGGCAGCGCCTTGGTCATGGCCAGATGCTGGACCACATGTTCTTCGATGGCCTTGAGGACCGCTACGGTGCCGCCACCAATGGCCGCCTGATGGGTACCTTCGCCGAGGACTGTGCGCGCCACTTCAGCTTCACGCGCGAGGAGCAGGACGCCTTCGCCGCCGCCTCCACGTTGCGCGCACAGCAGGCCAAGCGCAACGGTCTGTTCCAGTGGGAGGTCAAGCCAGTAGCCGTGCCCGGGCGCGGCAGCGAAAGGCTCATCGGCGAGGACGAAGCACCGGGGAAAGTGCAACTGGACAAGATCTCGACGCTCAAGCCAGCCTTTGCCAAGGACGGCACGGTGACGGCGGCCAACTCCAGTTCTATCTCCGACGGCGCTGCGGCGCTGGTGCTGATGCGCCAGTCCACCGCACATAAGCATGGTCTGGCTCCGCTGGCCGTCATTCACGGCCATGCCACGCACGCGCAGAAGCCGGCCTGGTTCACGACGGCACCGGTGGGCGCGATCCAGAAGCTTTTGGGTAAGGTGGGCTGGCAGGCGGAGGACGTGGACTTGTGGGAGATCAACGAGGCCTTCGCCGTGGTGGCCATGGCTGCAATGCGGGAGCTGTCCCTGCCGCACGAACGCGTCAACGTGCATGGCGGTGCCTGTGCGCTGGGTCACCCGATCGGTGCCACGGGCGCACGCATCGTCGTCACGCTGCTGGGCGCGCTGCGCCAGCGCGGTGCTCGGCGAGGCGTGGCCAGCCTGTGCATTGGCGGTGGAGAGGCCACGGCTGTGGCGATTGAACTTCGCTGAGGATCGGTTGCTCAGCATTTGAAGGTGACCCATGACGTCCCAAGAGTTCATCGAGAAGTACGGCCCGCGCGAGTCGATGGACTACGACGTGGTGATCGTCGGTGCCGGCCCCGCGGGGCTGGCCACCGCCATCCGGCTCAAGCAGCTCGCCGCCGCGGCGGACCGCGAGGTGTCGGTGGTGGTGCTGGAAAAGGGCTCCGAGCCCGGGGCGCACATCCTCTCCGGCGCGATCATGGA
>NZ_AUMO01000064.1 GCF_000430725.1 Azohydromonas australica DSM 1124 | reverse complement strand
CAAGGCGTGTCGCCGAACCTGGACTTCTCGGACATCGACGACATCCGCCGCACCGTCGAGCACTGCAACCAGCTGCCGGTGCCGGCGCGCCACCCTTACGCGGGCGACCTGGTCTACACCTCCTTCTCCGGCTCGCACCAGGATGCGATCAAGAAGGCCTTTGCCGCGCGCCGCGACGGCGACGTCTGGGACATGCCTTACCTGCCCATCGACCCGCAGGACCTGGGCCGCAGCTACGAGGCAGTGATCCGGGTCAACAGCCAGTCGGGCAAGGGCGGCATCGCCTACTTGCTCGAAAGCGACTACGGCCTGCAGTTGCCCCGTCGGTTGCAGATGGAGTTCAGTCGGGCCGTGCAGCAGGTGATGGACGACCAAGGCAAGGAACTCACGTCCACGGACCTCTGGTCATTGTTCGAGCTCGAATACCGCATCGGCCACGTGCAAGTGGTACATCAAGCGATGGAAGAAACTGCGGACGGACGAATTCGCCTTCAGGCCGAGGTGGTGGCGCAGGGGCAGCGTTTTTACGTGGCGGGAGAAGGCAACGGGCCTGTCGATGCCTTCGTAGATGCCATCGGCCGGGTTAGCGGCGAGGCGGTGCAGGTGCTCGACTACCATGAGCACGCCATCGGCTCCGGTGCACAAGCCCAAGCGGCGGCGTATCTGGAACTGCGCATTGGTGCCTACCCGACGCGCTTTGGCGTCGGGATCGACGCCAACATCGTGAGCGCTTCCATGAAGGCCGTAGTCGGCGCGATGCTGCACCTGGGTGTGCTGCAGCCCACCGCCCTGTCCATGGCTGCAGCAGCCGCATGATCCGCATGAGGCAATTCACGAAGTGCCTTCCATGGGAGGGTCGCTGACCCGATATGCGGCGGCACGCCGTGTCTACACACGGTGTGCCGACCGCAACGACTAGAACTGGTGGCGCACGCCGATGGCAACCGTCTTCGCACGGGGATCGCCCGTGCCCACGGCACCGGCAGCCTGCTGTGCTGCACCGGCACCGAGGGCGTACACCGAGCCATTGGAATTGCTCACGGTCCCGGCGGAGCCGTAGAGGATGGTGCGCTTGGAAAGCGCGTACTCCGCGCCAAGCGCCACCCACGTGGCGTCGCGGTCACCCGGGTTGACGGAATAGACCGAGCGATCGGAGATCCGCACGGCTTGAGCGATCGCCACCAGCGGTGCGGAAATGGGCACCCGAACGCCCACATTGATCAAGCGGAACTCGCTGGCGTTCGCACCCGTCACGCCCGCAGCACGGGCCAGTGCGCCGGTGCAAGTCACGCAGCTGTTTTTCTCGTCGATATAGCCGGCGAAAGCCTTGACCACGCCAAAGTCATAGCTGCCCCCCGCCGAATAGGACCGGACCTCCCCATTCGCGTTGCCGGCGCCATTCTGCCGGCCGTAGGACAGAATGAAATCGACGGGACCATTCGCATACCGGGCAGATGCACCATAAGCTCGGCCGATGCTGGTCGAACCCTCCCCTGCTGCGATCTGCGCCCTGAATTCCAGCCCACCCCAGTTTGGAGACAGGTAATTAACCGAATTATCGTTGCGTGCATTGATCAGCATGGGCAACACCTGCTGAGTGGTCGTACCGCTGCGCGTGATGGCGGACAAGCCGCCGACTTGTGCATAACCGAACGCATCCAGCACCACCGTCGATAAATAGTAGGGCGTCGGATTCCGACCCAACGAGACGGTGCCAAGCGTCGCAGAGGACAAGCCGACCGATGCCTCGCGGCCGAACAGGCGGCCACCCTGGCCCAGGGTGCCGTCATCAATGTTGAAGCCGCCTTCGAGCCGGAATACCGCCTTCAAACCACCACCCAAGTCCTCGGATCCGCGCAATCCCCAGCGGCTGCCCATCAGGCCGCCAGAGATCACGCGCGTCAAGGTGCCCTTGCCGGCATTCGAGACCTCCACGGCCGCATCGGCGATCCCGTACAAGGTGACATTCGAGCCGACATTGCTCTGTGCAGCTGCGGAAAATGCGGTCAACGCGCCGGCCAGTATAGCGACGCCGCGGAAAATGGAAGTTTTTTGCTTCAAGGTCTTGTCTCCAAGTTTAATAATAGGCAGGGTCGCCTGGAAAATTCGGCATTGCGCCGAGATGATTCACATATACCCTTCTCGCCAAATTCATACCCAGAGATCAAGGCACGCCCAATTCCCTTGATTCCAGGAAGCTATTGGAGAGACCAATAATTCGAGGAAGTGGCAGCTGAAAAGGAAAACAAGCCAGCTCCCGGGGTATGTTCTGTACATCAAGACGTACTGCGCAGCCCGCCTCGTTGCAGCACCCGCTCAGCCAGCCGAATCACCGGCAAGTCGATCATCCGGCCGTCGAGGCTGAACGCAGCGCCGCGATGCAACTGCGCGCCGGCCACGACGCGACCGGCCCACTCGAGTTCCGCCGCGGTCGGCGAGAACGCCGCGTTCACGGCGTCAGCCTGCGCCGGGTGAATGCACAGCTTGGCGGTGAAGCCCAACGCTCGCGATCGCAATGTGTCTACCTGCAGGCGAGCGCCGTCCGCAATGTTCGCGGTCACGCCGTCGACCGGAGGCGGCAGCGACGCCCGACGGGACGCCGCGACGAGTTGCAGCCGCACCGACATCAGCTCAGGTTCGTCGGGCGTGCACTGCAGCCCGAGGTCGAGCTGGAAATCCAGATGCCCGAAGATCAGGCGGGCGACCTGCGGCACCCGCGCTATCTCGTCGACGGCGTCGAGTCCAGCCAGCGATTCCACAAGTGGCAGTACTCGGGCATCCGGCCCAATCGCGGTACCGATCGCCTGCAGGGCCGTCGCAGCCTCGGCCTTGGGCACGACCACACCGGACAGCGCCCGCATCGATCCATCCGCGAGGCATCGCAGATCGTCGCCGTGCCAGGGTGTATCCACGCTATTGATGCGCACGAGCAGGCGCGCAGCTGCTTCGGCAGCCAGGTGCGGCAAGGTATTGGCGAACGCGTCACGCGCGGCCGACTTCTGCTCGGCGGGAACCGCGTCTTCGAGGTCGACGATGACCAGATCCGCGCTCGAGGCCAGCGCCTTGGCCAGGCGTTCCGGGCGCGAGGCCGGCACGAACAGCAGGCTCCGGCCACGGCCAATGATGTCCCGGGGATCCGCAGCTTTCATCATGCCTCCTCCGCCCAGCCGATCTCGGCCTGCATCGTCAGCCAGCCTTCGTGGTCCTGCGCCCACAGGCGCGCGCCCAGCCCGTCCGCTGTGGGTTCGCCGCACAGACGGAACGGATGCAGGTCGGTCGTCGGCCGCACGGCGCGGAACTCGAAACGGTTGACGCGCGCCTGCGGCCGCTCGTGGCGCGCCAGTTCGGCCAGCAACAGCGCAAGCAGCGGGCCGTGGACGATCAAGCCCGCATAGCCCTCCGCCTCGGTCGCGTACGGCCGGTCATAGTGGATACGGTGCGCGTTGAATGTCAGGGCCGAGAAGCGGAACAGCAGTGTCGGATCCGGTGTGATGACGCGCGTCCATGCTGCATCGCGCGGTGCCGCCTGCGGCGCTGGCAACGGCTCGCCGGCCACCGGCGCAGCGCGGTAGACGATGTCCTGCTCTTCGACCAGGACCGTGCCGCTGTCCGCGTCGGTCTCGTGGCACAGCGTCACGAAGACGAGGTCGCCGCTGCGTCCCGCCTTGTGCGCGACGGATTGGATCGTCGAGCGGCGCTGCAGCGTGTCGCCCAGGCACACGGCGCCCTGCCAGCGCAGACGCCCCCCCGCCCACATGCGCCGCGGCAGCGGCACCGGCGGCATGAAGCCGCCCAGTCGCGGATGTCCGTCGTCATTAAGCACGGACTGCGCAGCACGCGGCAGGAAATAGAGCCAGTGCCACAGCGGCGGCAGCCCGCCTTCGGCGCCGGCCGGCACCGCTTCGAGATCCAGCGTGGCCGCGAGGCCGCGTGCAGGGGCCTCGGCGATTTGCTCCTGCAGCGTCTCGCTGCAGCCTTCCCAGCCGCGCAACTGCATGATCGTCTCTGCCGGGAGCCGAGACGGGACGCAAGTGATGTCACTCATCTGCCGCTGCCTCACCCGCGCGCCTCGCGCAGCAGGTTGCGCGCGATGACGATCTGCTGGATCTGCGTCGTGCCCTCGTAGATGCGGAACAGGCGTACGTCGCGGTAGAAGCGTTCGATGCCGTATTCGCTCATGTAGCCGGCACCGCCGAAGATCTGTACGGCACGATCGGCCACGCGGCCGCACATCTCCGAGGCGAACATCTTCGCGCACGACGCCTCGGTGCTCACCGGCAGGCCGTCGTCGCGCCGCCGCGCCGCGTCGAGCACCATGCAGCGCGCGGCGTAGATCTCGGCCTTGCTGTCGGCAAGCATCGCCTGCACGAGCTGGAATTCGGCAATTGGCTGGCCGAACTGCTTTCGATCCATCGCGTAACGCAGCGCCTCGTCCAGCATCCGCTCAGCGACCGCCACGCAGATGGAGGCAATGTGGATGCGACCCTTATCAAGCACTTTCATCGCGGTCTTGAAGCCGCGCCCCTCGACGCCGCCAATCAGGTTTTCGGCCGGCACCCGGCAGTCCTCAAAGATCACGTCGCAGGTGTGCGCGCCCTTCTGCCCCATCTTCTTGTCGCGCTTGCCGAAGCTGATGCCCGGCGTGCCCGCCTCAACGATGAAGGCCGAGATCCCGCCGGCTCCCTTCTCGGCGGGATCCGTGCGCGCCATCAACGTGAAGAGTCCGGCCTGCGGCGCATTCGTGATGAAGCGCTTGGTTCCGTTGACAACGTAATGGTCCCCATCGCGACGAGCCGTCGTGCGCAGCGAGGCGGCATCCGAGCCAGACCCGGGCTCCGTGAGCGCGAACGACGCGATCAGCTCGCCTGCAGCCATCCGCGGCAGGTACTTGCGCTTCTGCGCCTCGGTGCCGTCAAACAGGATGCCCTGCGAGCCGATGCCGACCGTCGTGCCGATCAGCGAGCGGAACGCCGGTGACGCCCGGCCGAGCTCCAGCATGGCCAGCACTTCCTCTTCCATCGTCAGCTGAAGCCCGCCGTATTCCTCGGGCACGGTGAGCCCGAAGAGGCCGAGCGCCTTCATGTCGCGCACGACGTCGTCGGGAATTTCGTCGGTCTCGGCCACCACCTCCTCGTTGGGGATCAGCCGCTCGCGCACGAAGCGGGCGATGTTGTCGAGCAGGAGGTTGAGCGTTTCGCGGTCGCGGATCATGAGCGGACGATGGTCAAGGTTTAGACGATCCGGCCTTACAGGCTGCGGACCAGCTCAGGCACGGCGCTGAACAAGTCAGCCTCGAGCCCGTAATCGGCGATGCTGAAGATTGGCGCTTCCGGATCCTTGTTGATCGCGACGATCACCTTCGAGTCCTTCATGCCCGCCAGGTGCTGAATGGCTCCCGAAATGCCCACCGCGATGTACAGCTGCGGCGCGACGACCTTGCCCGTTTGCCCGACCTGCCAGTCGTTGGGCGCGTAGCCGGCGTCGACCGCGGCACGGCTGGCCCCGAGCGCGGCGCCCAGCTTGTCGGCCAGCGGCACGAGGACTTCATTGAACCTGTCGCTCGACCCCATGGCCCGGCCGCCCGAGACGATGATCCTGGCGCTCGTGAGCTCAGGGCGGTCCAGCTTGACGATCTCGGCGCCGACGAAGCTGGAGAGTCCACTGTCGGCCACCGCTGCGACCGCCTCGATCGGCGCGCTGCCGCCCGCGGCGCCGGCGGGATCGAAGCCCGTGGTGCGCACGCTGATCACCTTGATCGGGTCGCTCGACTGCACGGTGGCGATCGCATTGCCAGCGTAGATGGGACGCTCGAAGGTATCCGCACTGACGACCCGGGTCGCGTCGCTGATCTGCGCGACGTCCAGCAGCGCGGCGACGCGCGGCGCGACGTTCTTGCCGTGCGCCGTGGCCGGAAAGAGCAGGTGCGTGTAATTCCGCGCCACCGCGACCACCTGCGCGGCCACGTTTTCGGCGAGCTGTTCGGCCAAGCTCGGCCCGTCGGCGTGCAGGACCTTGGCGACGCCCGAGATCCGGGTCGCGGCCTCTGCCGCGCCGCCGGCATTGGCACCGGCGATCAGCACGTGCACCTCGCTTGCGCAGGCGAGTGCTGCCGTCACGGCATTCAGGGTCGCAGGCTTGAGGGTGCCGTGGTCGTGTTCGGCAATGACGAGAGAGGCCATGTCAGATCACCTTCGCTTCGTTCTTCAGTTTGGAGACCAGCGCGGCCACGTCGGCCACCTTGATGCCGGCCGCGCGCTTGGGCGGCTCGGCGACCTTCAGCGTGTTGATGCGCGGCGCCACGTCGACGCCCAGGTCCGCCGGCTTGACGGTCTCCAGCGGCCGCTTTTTTGCCTTCATGATGTTGGGCAGCGTCACGTAGCGCGGCTCGTTCAGGCGCAGGTCGGTCGTGACGACGGCAGGCAGCTTGAGGCGGACCGTTTCGAGTCCGCCGTCGACCTCGCGCGTCACCGACACCGCATCATTGCCGGCCAGGTTGATCCTGCTGGCGAAGGTGGCCTGCGGCATCCGGGTGAGCGCGGCGAGCATCTGCCCGGTCTGGTTGCAGTCGTCATCGATCGCCTGCTTGCCGAGGATCACGAGGCCCGGCTTCTCCTTGTCGGCGATCGCGGTCAGCAGCTTGGCGACCGCCAGCGGCTGCAGTTCCTCGCCGGTTTCCACCAGGATCGCTCGGTCGGCACCGAGGGCCAGCGCGGCGCGCAAGGTCTCCTGGCAGGCTGCGACGCCGCACGAGACAACGACCACCTCGGTGGCCACGCCCTTCTCCTTCAGCCTCACCGCCTCCTCGACGGCGATTTCGTCGAAGGGGTTCATGCTCATCTTCAGGCCCGCGGTCTCGACGCCGGTGCCGTCGGCCTTGACCCGCACCTTCACGTTCGAGTCGACCACGCGCTTCACGCCCACGAGAATCTTCATCGTTGCAAATCTCCGTCCATGGTTGAATGTGTCGGGCCCGCGCGGCCCGGTCGAACCGCCGTCAGGCGCTCTCGAAGATCGCGGCGATGCCTTGGCCGCCGCCGATGCACATCGTTTCCAGCCCGTAGCGGCCCTGGCGACGCTTCAGCTCGTGCAGCAGCGTCGTCATGATCCGCGCGCCCGTGGCACCGACCGGGTGGCCGAGCGAGATGCCCGAACCGTTCACGTTGAGCTTGTCGTCGAGCTCGTCCATCGACGCGCCCCAGCCCTTGACGCAGGCGAGCGCCTGCGCCGCGAATGCCTCGTTCAGCTCGATCAGGTCCATCTGTCCCAGCGTCAGGCCGGTGCGCTGCAGCAGCTTGTGCACCGCCGGCACCGGGCCGATGCCCATGCGCGACGGCTCGCAGCCCGCTGCCGCCCAGCCGACCAGCCAGCCGATCGGCTCGAGCTTCAGCTCGGCGAGCTTGTCCTCGGCCACCACCAGGCAGGCCGCGGCCGCGTCGTTTTGCTGGCAGGCATTGCCGGCGGTGACCGTACCGTCCTTCATCACCGGCTTGAGCTTCGCCAGGCTCTGCAGCGTGGTGTCGGCACGGATGCCTTCGTCGCGGTCGACGAACAGCGGCTCTCCCTTGCGTTGCGGCACGCCGACCGGCACCACCTCGTCGCCGAAGCGTCCGGACGCCCACGCGGCCGCCGCTCGCTGTTGGCTGCGCAGTGCGAACGCATCGGCGGCGTCGCGCGTGATGCCGAAGTCGCGCGCCAGGTTCTCGGCCGTCTCGATCATGCCGCTGATGCGGCCAAAGCGTTCCTCAGGCTGCGAGCGCTCCCTGCCGCGGTCGAGCCGGTCGTGCAGCTTGACCGAGCCGGCACGCGCGCCCCAGCGCATGTCGGTCGTGTAGTACTCGACCCGGCTCATGCTCTCCACGCCGCCGGCCATCACCACGTCGGCCGCGCCGGTCTGCACCATCATTGCCGCGGTGGCGATGGCCTGCAGCCCGCCGCCGCAGCGGCGATCCAGTTGCATGCCGGAAACCTCGATCGGAAAGCCCGCCTGCAACGCGATCCAGCGTCCAGTGCAGGGCGTCTCGCCGCTGGCGTAGCTCTGCGCGAAAACCAGGTCGTCGATCCGCGCCGGGTCCAGCCCGCTGCGCTCGGCGACGGCGCGTGCGACGATGGCGCCAAGCTCCTCGACCGGAACGCTCTTCAGGGCGCCGCCGAAGGCACCGATCGGCGTGCGCAGCGGGGCAACGATGGCTGCTCGTTTCATGGACGTTCTCCTCAGATTGATTCAGCCGTAGCGGCCACCGCTGACGTGCAGCACCTCGCCGCTGATGAAGCCGGCCCGCTCGCTGGCCAGGAAGGCCACCGCATCGGCCACGTCCTCGGGCTGGCCTGCGCGCTTGATCGGCTGGGCCTGGATCGCGCGCTCCTTGATCGACTCGTAGGTTGGCAGCGCGCGGACCATCTCGGTGTCCATGAACCCAGGCGCGATGCAGTTGACGGTGACGCCGTAGCGGCCTTCCTCAATCGCCAGCGCCTTGGCCATGCCGATCAGCCCGGCCTTCGCGGCCGAATAGTTGGCCTGGGTCGGATTGCCGAGGTGCGCGCGCGAGCTGATGTTGATCACGCGGCCCCAGCCCTGCTCGATGAAATGCGGCATCACCGCGCGGGTGGCGAGGAAGGCGCCCTTGAGCATCACGTCCATCACACGGTCCCAGTCGTCCTCGCTCATCTTGACGAGGTACTTGTCGCGCGGCATGCCCGCGTTGTTGACCAGCACGTGCACGCCGCCGAAGGTGGCGACCGTCTCGTCCACCAGCCGCTGCACCTCGGCCGCGCGCGTGATGTCGCCGACCACGCAATGCGCCTGCAGCCCCGCCTGCTGCAGCGCCTCGGCAGTCGCGTGCGCCAGTTCGGCCTGGATGTCGGTGACGACCACCTTGGCGCCCTCCTCGGCGAGCCGCCGTGCCATCGCTGCCCCCAGGCCGCGCGCCGAGCCGGTGACGATGGCCACCTTGTCTTTCAGTCCCAAATCCATCTGTCGATCCCTCGTGATCAGTGCAGGTCGACGCGGCCGTGGTTGAGCACGACCACGCTGCGTTCGATGGCGGTCGTGCGCAGCGACACCACGCTGCCATCGACCCAGAGTTCGGTGCGCAGCGTGTCGCCGGGCAGCACCGGTGCGGTGAAGCGCACACGCATCGCCGCGAAGCGCTGTGCGTCGTAGCCGAGCAGTGCGCGCAGCACTGCGTGCGCCGCTATACCCATCGTCGCCATGCCGTGCAGGATCGGGCGCTCAAAGCCGGCCGCGCGCGCCACGGCGGGGTCGGCATGCAGCGGATTCAGGTCGCCGCACAAGCGGTAGATCAATGCGGCCTGCGCCACGGTTGGCAGGTCGCAGACGTGGTCCGGGGTCCGCGGCGGGATGGCATGCGGTGCGGGCGGCGTGCCCTCGCTGCCGCCGGCGCCGAAGCCGCCGTTGCCGCGCAACAGCGTCAGCTGCGTCACGGTGGCGAGCAGGCCGCCGTGGAGAGCGTCCCGCAATTCACGCGTCTGCTGCATGAAGGCGCCCTTTCCCTCGCCGCGATCCCACAGCGCCGACACGCGGTTGTGTCCGACAACAGTGCCCTGCGCCGGCAGCGGCGCATGCAGCACGATCTGCTGCTCGGCGTGGACCAGCCGCGTCCAGTCGATGCCGGTATCGGCCTCGCGCGCCCAGAATCCCGGATAGGCCAGCACGTTGACCAGCGTCGGCAGCGCCTGCAGCGAAGCGCCGTCCGCGCCTTCGTAGACGTAGCGCAGTTGACCAACGTCGAGCGGGTCGGCGCCCAGGCCGACACCCAGCGCATACAGCTGCGCATCGCAGCACTCGTAGCGGTGCGCAATCGGCGCGAACTTGCGTGCCAGCAGGCGACGCGGGTCCATTCCGGCGCGCGGCGCAGGCCGATCAGCGACCATCATGGGCGCCCTCCTCTACCATGCCGCGTGCCGCGCCGCTGGCAAGCATGGCCTGCACTTCCTGCGCCTCCATCCCGTACTCGTTCAGCAGTTCCGCCGTGTGCTCACCCAGCCGCGGCGCGGGGAAGCGCAGTTCGGGCGTTGACTCGCTCCAGTCCTGCGGGATGCCGATGCTGCGGATCCGGCCTTCGCTCGGGTGCTCCTCCTCGCGGAAGAAGCCGACGGCGCGCATGTGCGGATCGTCGAGCAGCGTCTCGGGCGTGTTCATCTCGATGATCGGGATGTCGGCCTCGGTCAGCAGCGCAACCCATTCGGCTGTCGTGCGGGTCTCGAAGGTGCGGGCGAGGAACTCGTAGAGATCGGCGATGTGCTGAGTACGTCCAGCGATGTCGGCATAACGCGGATCGGCCGCCATCTCGGCGTGGCCCGTCACCTCGAAGAAGCGCCGCCAATGCTTGTCGTTGTAGACCTGCACGCCAACGTAGCCGTCCTGGGTGCGGTACGGACGGCGCTCCGCACTCATCATGCGCGCGTAGCCCCAGTCGCCGATCGGAGGAACGTAGCTGTGGCCGTACAGGTGGTCGCCCATCACGAAGTGGGCGAAGGTCTCGAACATCGGCACCTGCACCGCCTGGCCACGGCCGCTCTTCTCGCGGTGGTACAGCGCCATCGAGACCGCCGTGCTCAGCGCCATGCCGACCACGCGATCGGCAATCGCCGTCGCCACGTACGAAGGCGGCCCGGACTTGCGCGCCTGCAGCACCGGCATGCCGACCGCCGCCTGGATCAGGTCGTCGTATGCGGGACGCCCGGCGTACGGCCCGCGCTGGCCGAAGCCGAATGCGCCGCAGTAGATGACGCGCGGGTTGATCTTCTGCACGTCCTCGTAGGCCAGCCCCAGCTTGGCCATCGTCTTGGGCCGCAGGCTGTAGATCAGCACGTCGGCCGAAGCCAGCATGCGCTTGAGCGCGGCCACGCCGTCCGGGTGCTTCAGGTCCAGCACCATGCTGCGCTTGTTGCGGTTCAGGTGCAGGAAGATCGGGCCCATGCCCTTGTGGCGCGACGGCCCGATGCCGCGCGTCGTGTCACCCTCGGGCGCTTCAATCTTGCACACGTCCGCGCCCATGTCGGCGAGCAGCAGCGAGGCATAGGGGCCCATGAAATTCGACGTCAGGTCCAGGACCCGAACGCCCGCAAGCGGACCAGGCATGTCGATTACTCCGGCTGGATGTTCAGGGTCTTGAAGAGCTGCTGCCAGACGGCCATCTCGTCGTGGATGTCCCTGGCGTAGGCCTCCGGCGACGAGTTCACTACCGTCGCATCAAGCCTGTCTTCGACCTCCTTGCGGAAGGCCGGGTCGTTGAGGACGGCCGCCACGTCGCGGTTGACCTGCTCGACGACACTTGCCGGCGTGCCCTTGGGCAGGAAGAAGCCCGTCCACAGCTGCGGCACATAACCCTTGTAGCCCACGGCCTCTTGTAGCGTCGGCAATTTCGGCAGCTGCGGATAGCGCTGCGCGGCGAGCGCGGCGATCGGCACGACGGCGCCGTTGGCGAAGTACGGTCTGATCGATGCCGGGTTGTTGATGATGAACTGCGCGTCGTTGCGCATCAGCGCCAAGTTGGCCTGGCCAACGTTGCTGTAGTTCACCGCGACGTAGTTGAGGCCCAGCTGCTGGTTGAGCACGCCCAGCGTCAGGTTGAAGACGGAAGTCGGGCCGAGGCCGGCGAAGAAGATGCCCTTTTCGCTCTTCTTGCTGAGCGCGACGAGGTCCTTCAACGAGCCGGCTTGCTTGGCCGTCTCTGCGTTGACCGCGATGACCAGCTGGTAGTTGAGCACTCTGCGGACCGGCATCAGGTCGACCTCGGGATCGAACTTGAGGCCCTTGACCAGGAACTTGGAGAGGAAAGAACTCTGCGTGCCCAGCAGCAGCGTATGGCCATCGGTGGCGCGAACGACGGCCTCGGTCCCCAGCACGCCGCTCGCCCCAGGCCGGTTGTCGATGATGACGGGCTGCTTCCAGCGTGCTTCCAGCTTGGGGCCGAGCATGCGCGCGAGCGTGTCGCCCGACGAGCCGGGACCGATCGCGAGCACGATCTTCACCGGCTGCTTCGGCCAGGCGTCGGCATGGGCGGCGGGCGCGGCACCGCAGACCCCGGCGAGGGCAGCGAGCACGGTGCGTAGCCAGCGGCGCCGCGTGCGGGAATGAGTGAGGGCAGTCATGCAGGTCTCCTGGATTGTTCTGGTACGAATGCGAAGTCGACCCGACGGCGGGCTCGCCGCGCCGGACCGTCGGATCGGGAATTACCGCCCCGGCGGGCAGAGGGCCGGACGCTCAGGTGCTGCGGTACAGGGTCACGACGCAGGCACCGCCCAGGCCGATGTTGTGCTGCAGGCCAATGCGGGCGCCCTCGACCTGGCGGCGCCCGGCCTGGCCGCGCAGGTGCCAGACCAGCTCGGTGCACTGCGCTAGGCCAGTCGCGCCCAGCGGATGGCCCTTGGACATCAGGCCGCCCGAGGGGTTGACCACGTACCGACCGCCGTAGGTGTTGTCGCCATCGGCGATGAACTTCTCGGCGCCGCCCTCGGGGCACAGGCCCAGGCCCTCGTAGCTGATGACCTCGTTCGGAGTGAAACAGTCGTGCAGTTCCACCACGTCGACGTCCTCCGGGCCGATGCCCGCCGTGTCGTAGACCTGCTGCGCCGCGCGGCGCGTCATGTCGGCGCCGACCAGGTTGATCAGGTCGAGCTTGCTGGCATCGGTATCCGTCGTCATCGCCTGGGCCGCGATCTCGACGGCCTTCGTGATGCCGTGCCGCGCGGCGAATTCCTCGCTGCACACGATCGCCGCCGCCGCGCCGCAGGTCGGCGGGCAGGCCATCAGCCGCGTGAGATGGGGATACATGGGCGTCGCGCTCATCACCTCGTCCACCGTCAGCGGCTTGGTGAACAGCGAGTACGGATTGTTCACGGCGTGGCTGCGCGTCTTCACCGCCACTTTCGCGTAGATGTCCGGATTGGCGCCGTAGCGCTCGATGTAGGCGTAGCCTGCCCCGCCGAAGGCTTTGATGGCGCGCGGCGCATCCTGCGGCAGGCCGGGGGCCAGCTCGCTCTGCCGCTCGTAAATCCAGCCCACCGGCGAGGTTCGGTCCCCGAACGCGCTGGCCAGCGCGCCGGGCTTCATCTCCTCGAAGCCGAAGGCCAGCGCGCACTCGACGATGCCAGCCTCCACCGCCTGCCGCGCCAGGAAGAGCGCCGACGAGCCCGAGGCGCAGTAGTTGTTGAGGTTGAAGACCGGGATGCCGGTCATGCCCACGCCGTAGGCCACGCGCTGGCCGCAGGTGCTGTCGCCGTAGACGTAGCCGGCGAAGGCCTGCTGCACCTCCTCGTAGCCGATGCCGGCGTCCTCCAGCGCGCCCTGGATGGCCTTCGCGCCCATCACCTCGTAGGGTTCATGCGATCCAGGCTTCGCGAACTTCACCATGTTGACGCCGATGATCTGGGCCTTCTTGCTCATGTTCAGTCCTTCGTCGTCAGTGGATCAGGTGCAGGTCGCTTTCGTCGACCTCCAGCACGATGCGCAGCACGGCCTGGCACATGGTCTTGCCCGTGAAGTCGCTGCGCAGGCTGCGCGTGGCGCCTCCACCCAGCGAGTTGCGCAGCACGAAATTCATCGCGTGCAGGGTCGGTACCTCGTAGCGGTCCACGCGGCCCTTGACCATCTCGCCGAAGAACGCCTTCACGCGCTCGGCCGTCAGGTGCTTTTGCAGCAGCGGGTAGAAGCGCGGATCCTTGGCGATGACGGCGATGTTGCTGATGTCGCCCTTGTCGCCGGATCGGGCGTAGACCACGTCTTTCAGTTGAATGCTGGCCACTTCAAAGCTCCCGGATCTCGATGTTCTGGACGACCTGCTCGCGCGCGATCAGCGTGGGCCACAGCGCGAACACCTCTCGCGGCGCCGGCGTGTTCAGCTGCCCGGTGGAGCCGATCGGGCCGGTGCCCATCAGCATCACGCACTCGCGGGCGACCTTGCCGGCTTCACTGCGGTCGCTGCATTTCGCGGCCACGCGGATGCGCACCTCGTTGATGTTCTCGTCCGGCTCTGGAGACGCCGACCAATGGCAGGAATCGACGCCGATCATGTCGAAGCGCACCTCGTCGGCCTTCAGGTCGACCATCTCGAAGCGCTTCTTGATGATCTCGAACGAGCGCCGGGCCTTCGCCACCGCGTCCGGCCAGGTGACCGATGACTCGACCTCGCCGATGTAGCCGTCCATGTAGGCGATGCCCGCCTTCAACGTGGCTGGCGCGGGCTTGCCCTTGGCGCCCCAGACCTTCACGCGGTCCTTGGCAACTTCTTCCATCTGCACGTGGGTGAAGTCCGTGACGACCTCGGGCATCAGGTAATTGCCCGGATCGTGCACTTCGTACAGCAGGTGCTCGGTCAGCGTGATCTTGTTGATCAGGCCACCCGTGCCGTCCACCTTGGTGATGAACAGCTCACCCTCCTCGTTGACCTCGGCGATCGGATAGCCGATGTTCCAGGGCTCGGGCACTTCCTTCCACAGGCCGGTGATACCTCCAGAGCAGGCCGCACCGCACTCGATCAGATGGCCGGCAGTGATGCCGATGGCCAGCTTGTCCCAGTCGTCCCACTTCCATCCGAACTCGTGCACCAGCGGCGCGAGGATGGCGGCGTCGTCGGTCGCGCGGTCGGAGATGATGATGTCGCAACCCTGCTGCAGCGCCTTGACGTAGCCGTACGCGCCGGAGTAGACGTAGGAGCCGACGATGCGGTTGCGCACCTCGCCAAGATCGTCATCGCCGTTGTCCAGGTTGGTGAACTTCACGCCCTGGTCCAGCAGTTCCTCGACCTTCTTCTGGATGTCGTTCGTCGTGACGATGCCGACCTTCAGCTTCGTGATGCCGATCTCCCTGGCCGCGGCCAGGATGGTGTCGGCACACGCTTGCGGATTGGCTGCCCCTGCGTTGGTCAGGATCTTGATGCCTTTCTCGAGGCAGATTGGCAGCACGCCGCGCACCACCGCGCGGATCGCGGGCACGAAGCCCTGCGCCGGGTTCTTCTGCCGCATCTTCTGCAGCAGCGGGATGGTCGGCTCGCCGAGGAAGTCGTAAGCGAGGTACTGCACGTTGCCGTGCTTCGCGATCTCAATCGCCGGGTCGAGGTTGTCGCCCCAGAACCCGCTGCCGGAGCCCACGCGGATGGTCTTCATAGTGCTCAGCCCTTCGGTGCCGGAAGCGTCGAGGCCACCAGCGCGTCGAGGTCCGCGCGCCGGCGCAGCATCAGCAGGCTCCACTCGCCTTGCTGCACCACGTCGCCGTCCTGGTTCAGCACCTGCATCAGGAACTGGATCACGCCGTACTTCTCGTCCTTGACCTTCTTGCCGATCACGGTGGCCTTAGCGAACACGGTGTCGTCGATCAGCACGGGCTTCAGGAAGCGCATGTTGTCGATGCCGTAGTTGGCCTGGATGCCGAGGCCGAACTGGATCAGGCCGGTGGCGATGGAGTAGGTGAGAGCGCCCTGCACCAGGCGCTTGCCGAAACGTGTCTTGGAGGCGTACAGGGTGTTGGAGTGGATGGCGATCCAGTTGCCGGTCAGCGCGCAGTAGTTCACCACGTCGGTCTCGGTGATGGTGCGGCCACCGGAGTTGAAGACCTGGCCTTCTTCAAGTTCGTCGAAGGTCTGGTAGATCTGGTTGTTGATGAGGCTCATGCTCGTCTTCCTCAGTTCAGGCGCAGCGACTTGGCGATGATGGTGCGCTGGATCTGCGACGTACCGCCGCCGATGGTGCACTGGATGGATTCGCGCAAGTAGCGCTCCATGTCGGCCTCGGGCAGGTTGGCGAAGCCGCCGAGAATCTGCATGCCGTCGAGCGCGCACTGCTTGAGCGTTTCGGAAGCGAACAGCTTGGCCATGGATGTCTCGGTCGGAGCGGCCTTGCCTTCGTTCTTGGCCACTGCCGCGCGGTAAACCAGCAGACGGGCCGCATCGACACGGGTCTGGTTTTCCGCCAGCATGTGCTTGAGCACCTGGAAGTTGAAGATCGGCTGGCCGAACTGCGTGCGCTGGTGCGCGTAGCGGTTGGCGTTGCTCACGGCCTCCTGCGCGTTGCCGACGTAGGCGGCGGCGACGGCGCAGCGCTCCAGCTCCAGGTGATTGAGGATGATCTCGTGCCCCTGGCCTTCGACGCCGAGGATCGCATCGCCGGGCACTACGACGTTATCGAGGAAGATCTCGGTGGTTCCGGTCGCGTGGCGCGACAGCGTGGGCAGCTTGTTGATGACCATGCCCGGGGTGGTGTTCGGGATGAGAACCATGGACAGGCCACCGTGCTTGTCGTTCATGTCAGTACGCACGAGCATCGCGATGACGGTGTCCTTGGCATGCGCGCCCGAGCAGTACAACTTCGAGCCGTTGATGACCCAGTCGCCGTCAGCGTTCTTCTTGGCATGGGTCTTCGTCGCGAACACGTCCGAGCCTGCGTTAGGCTCAGTCATCGACACGGAGAAACGGATCTTGCCCTCGATGAAGGGCTTGATGTACATGTCCTTCTGCTTCTGCGAGCCGTACTTGGCGATGTTCATCGCGGTGAAGGTCGGCACCAGGATCGCGGCGGCGAAGTCGAAGCCGTACTTGCCCAGGCCCTCGGACATCAGCACGTAGTCGAAGACGCTGCCGCCGACGCCGCCTTCCTCCTCGGAGAACAGCAGGCCGAGCCAGCCTTGCTGGGCAATCTTCGCGTAGGCCTCGTACGGGTAGTCGCGGTTCATGTCGCACTTGCGGATGTACTCGACCGTGACCTCGTTATCCATGAACTTGTTGACCGTGTCGAGCCACATCGTCTGGGACTCGTCGAGGAAGTTCGACATCTCTGCATCTCCTTCGTGCTGATCGGGGTGGGTGGCGACTTTTTTGTCGTCTGTTCGCCTTGACGTGGAACGAAGCGTAGGGGGCGCCCCCGGGGCAGCCAAGTTGCAATTTCCGAAGCGGGAATTCGGCGGCTCCGAACCGCGCGGCATTCGGCGCCGTCGAATCGGTGCCTCCGGTTCGGTCAATTGACCCTGGGAATGCGGCCTCCTACCGTCTGTCCAAACTTCACTGAAAGGCCTTAGGTCATGAATTCCATGAACGGCAAGGTGGCCATCGTCACTGGGGGCAGCGGCGGCATTGGCAAGGGTGTCGCGCTGCAACTCGCGGCGCGTGGGGCACGCATCGTCATCAATGGCCGCAACGAAGAGCGTGCCCGGGCAGTGCTGGAGGAGGTCGCACGCTTGGGCAGTGAGGGCTGCTTCGTTGCCGGCGACGTGCGCTCCCGATCCGACATGGAGGCGGTGGCTGCGCAGGCCGTGGTGCGCTTTGGCGGCATCGACATCGTCGTGCCGAGTGCCGGCGGCCACGACGACGAGGCCCGCGACCCGGCCGTGCGTGGCCCGTTTGCCGACATTGACTTGGCACGCGCGACGAACTTCGTCGCCCAGGCACTGGCGGGCAAGCTGATGGTCGTGCAGGCCGCCGTCGCGCACATGCGCAAGCGCGGCGGAGGCAGCGTGGTCTTCGTGACCTCGGAAGGCGGACGAACGCCGACCCCCGGCCAAACGGCGATGGCCAGTTTTTCCGGCGGGCTGATCATGGCGAGCAAGGTGCTGTCGAAGGAGCTTGCCCGCGACCGGATCCGGGTCAACTGCGTCTGTGTCACGGTGGTTCGCGACAGCCCCTCGTGGGCAGCCGCCTTCGACGGCGAAGGCGGCGTCTCCGATCACCACCGCAAGCAGTACGAAAAGATCGTCGCCGGTGCGCCGCTCGGCGTCGCCGCACCGCAGGACATCGGCGGCGTGGTCGCCTTCCTGGCTTCCGAAGACTCGGCTTATCTCACCGGCGCGACGTTGAGTCCGACCGGTGGCCTGACGATCCACTGAAACCCAACGGGAGCTGCACCATGACTGGACCTCTGGCGGGCATCCGCATCATCGACCTCACGTCAAACTTCATGGGGCCCTATGCCTCGCTGCTGCTCGCCGACATGGGCGCGGACGTATGCAAGGTCGAGGCGCCCGAGGGAGACACCACCCGCGCCGTCGGCCCAAGTCGCCACAAAGGGATGAGCGCCATCTTCCTGCACCTGAACCGCAACAAGCGCAGCATGGTGCTGGACCTGAAGAACCCAAGCGGGATCGCCGCGTTGAAGCGCATGCTGCGCTCGGCCGACGTGCTGCTCTACACCTTGCGGCCGCAGGCGATGGCGAGGCTGGGCCTGAGCCACGAGCAGGTGTGCGAGCTGAACCCGCGCATCGTCTACTGTGGCGGTTTTGGCTTCGGCCAGCGCGGCCCCTATGCGGCACGGCCCGCGTACGACAACCTGATCCAGGCCGCGGTCGGCGTGCCGATGGTGCAGGCGCGCAAAACCGACGGCCCGCCCACCTACGTCGGCACCGCGATCGCCGATCGCATCGTCGGCATGGCCATGAGCAACGCAGTGCTCGGCGCGCTGGTCAGCCGAGCGCAGACGGGCCGCGGCCAGGCGGTGTCGGTGCCGATGTTCGAGACCTTTGCCCACTTCACGATGGGCGACCACATGTACGGGCATACCTTCGTTCCGTCGCTGGGCGACTGGGGTTACGAACGCATGACGAACCCGCAGCGCCGGCCCTTTGCCACTGCCGATGGGCACCTCAGCGTCGAGGTCTACACCGACAGGCATTGGCAGCGCCTGTTCCACGCCGTCGGCCGCCCGGAGATGGCACAGGACGTCCGGTATGTCGATGTGCACGCCCGCGCCCGGCATATGGGCGACTTGTATGCGTTCCTGACCGCCATCTTCTCGACCCGCACGAGCGCAGAATGGGTCTCCCTGCTGGCCGAAGCGGACATCCCGGTCACCGCGATGAACACACCCGAGACGCTGATCGACGATCCGCACATGCGCGCCGTGGGCTTCTTCGCCGAGGAGGAGCACCCGAGCGAAGGCCGAATCCGCAGCATCGGTATCCCGCAAGAGTGGAGCGAAACTCCGGCGGCCCTGCGCTATCCGGCACCGCGTCTTGGCGAGCACACCGCCGAAATACTGCACGAGTATGGCTTTGGCACGGACGAGGTGAGTGCGGTGCTGCGTGCCGGCGGCGCCCGCGTCGCGACCGATTCCGCCTCGGCCGACTGAGACGGCCAGGTTTGAGCCGAAGCTCGAACGCTTCACCCAAGGAGTAGCAAATGGAAAGCGTGAATATCAAGAGCACGAACATGTACTGGCATATCGCCGCCGATCTGCATTTCCCGCCTGAGTTCGACCCGAAGAAACAGTACCCAACAATCATCAGCGCACACCCGATCGGCAGTTGCAAGGAGCAGACCTCCGGCAACGTCTATGGCCAGGCGCTGGCCAAGGAAGGCTTCGTCGTCATCGCCTTCGACCGCAGCTTTCAGGGCGCCAGCGGCGGCGAGCCGCGCTCCATCGAGGACCCGACCCTGAGCGTCGAGGACTTCCGCCACGTCGCCGACCATCTGGTGACGCTGCCCTACGTCGATGAGAACCGCATCGGCGTGCTCGGCATCTGCGGCGGCGGCGGCTACGCCATCAATGCCGCGATGACCGAGCGCCGCATCAAGGCGGTAGGAACGGTCACTGGCGCGAACTACGGCCGGCTGATGCGCGAAGGATTCAGCGGCTACAACCCCATCGGTGCGCTAGAAGCCATGGCTAAACAGCGCACGGCAGAGGCTCGCGGCGAGCCCCTGCGGATCGATGATCTGTTGCCACCGTCTCCCGAGGAAGCGAAGAAGCGTGGACTAACTGAAATCGATCTGTACGAGGCGACGGAGTACTACCGTACGCCGCGAGGCCAGAAGCCGAACGGGCTGAATCGCTCGCTCTACTCGCATCAGGCTGCTGCCGTCGGCTGGGATGCCTTCCATCTGGCCGAAGTGCTGTTGACCCAGCCGCTGATGGTCGTGGTCGGCGACAAGGTGGGGGCCTTCGGCGCGTATCGAGACGGCTGCGAGATCGTCGGCCGTGCAGCATCGAAGAAGAAGGAGCTGGTGGTGCTCCAGGGTTGGTCCCACTACGATCTGTACGACAAGCCCGAACCGGTCGCCAAGGCGTTGAGCAAGCTGATTCCCTTCTACAAGGAAAACCTGTAGTCGCGACACGAACCCGCACCTCGTTGACGTCCTCCCAGGCCTGAAGGCACCGGGATTCCTACCGCGCCTCGGCTGCAGCAGCCGGGGTCGCCTCGGTGGGTTCCTGCTTCACCGCGGCTGCACGCCGGCCCCTTGCGGGACTGGCGCGGCTAACCTCCGCTCCACAGGCAGTGGGCCTTGCGGCCCAGACCGCGCGCCCCGCGGCCAGGATGTTGTGCGCGGCGTTCACATCCGCGTTCTCGGCGTGCCCGCAGGCCAGGCAGGCGAAGATCGCCTGCGCCGTGCGGTTGCCGGCGTCCACGCAGCCGCAGCGACTGCAGGTCTGGCTCGTGTAAGCCGGGTTCACGGCCACGACGGCGCCGCCCCGGGCAGCGCACTTGTATTCCAACTGGCGTCTGAACTCGGCCCAGCCTTGATCCAGGATGGCGCGGTTGAGGCCTGCTTTCTGACGCACGCGCTGGCCCGGCGCGTCAGCCGTGCCGGCGGCGCTGGCCGACATGGCGGCGACCTTCAGTTCCTCGATGGCGATCGCCGGGTGCTGATCAGCCAGCTCAGTGGTGAGCTTGTGCAGCCAGTCGTTACGCTGCGCGGCGATGCGCGCGTGCAGCCGCCCCAGGCGGTCCACGGCCTTGCGGCGGTTGCGCGAGCCCTTAACCTTGCGCGACACCGCGCGCTGCGCGTGCTTGAGCCTGCGCTGCTGCTGCTTCAGGGCGTCCAGAGGCTCCACCGTGCGGCCGTCCGACAGGGCGGCAAACAATGCCACACCCAGGTCGATGCCCAGTGTCGGCATCAGCTCCGCGGACGGCAGCACGTCGGGCTGCTCAACCTGCAGCGACACGAACCACTTGCCGCGCTCGGCGGTGACGGTGGCATTGCGCAGCTCGCCCACCACGGCCTGCGACTGGCGCATGCGCAGCCAGCCCAGCTTCGGCAACTTCACGCGGGCGTTGCCCTGGTCCAGCGCGAACTGCTTGGGGTCGGGGAATCGCAGGCCCGGCTCCTGGCCGCGCCGCTTGAACTTGGGGTAGCCGCCCCGGCCAGCGAAGAAGCGCTGGTAGGCCGCCTCGAGCCGCCTCAGTGTCTGCTGCAGCGGATGGATCGGCGCCTGGGCCAGCCAAGCCGTCTCAGGGGCGTGGCGCCACTCGGTGAGCCATCGGCACATGGCCGCGTAGGGCGAGAACTTCTCCCCGGCCTCGCGCCGGCGCCGCTGCTCGGCAATGGCCGCATTCCAGGCCCAGCGGCACGAGCCGGTAAAGCGGCGCAGCAGCCGCTCAACGCCGGGCCGGGTCCGCAACTGGAAGCGGTAAGCCTTGATCGACATGGCCAGCCCATCGTAGCAAGCTTGGCCTATGACGCAAGAGATCGCTATTCGCCGCGGCCGGCACTGTGTCTTTGCCATGCATGTGCACTTGGTCTTCGTCGCCAAGTACCGCCGCAAGGTCTTCGACGGCGACGCCATTGCACAGCTGCGCGTGATCTTCGCCAAGGTCTGCGAGGACTTCGAGGCTCGGCTGGTGGAGATGGATGGCGAGCACGACCACGTGCACCTGCTGGTGGAGTACCCGCCCAAGGTGGCGGTCTCGGCGCTGGTGAACAGCCTCAAGGGCGTGTCGAGCCGCCTGCTGCGACGCGACCGGCCCGACCTGGCCGCGCGCTACTGGCAAGGAGTGCTGTGGTCGCCAAGCTACTTCGCGGCGTCCTGTGGCGGCGCGCCCATCGGCATCGTGCGGCAGTACATCGAGCAGCAGAAGACACCGGATTGAAAGAGCCGCCCAGGCGGTCCCGCGCTCTTGACCTCGCCATCAATGGCGCAGGCTTGCCGCGCTATTGGTCAGCCAGGCCGGGTGCGGCCGGCCACGGCGCAGGTCTCGTCCGCCGCCGCCCGGCCACGCGAAACTTCATCTGCGACGTCGTCAACGTGGACGCGCTGGTTGGAATCGAAGGGAGTTGCCGGGCCGTGGGAAGTTCAGTTCCAAGCGGGCCGCGGATGTCGCAGTGGCTGTGCTTTGTCGGTGCCCAGGGACGCAAGAGCCGGCTACGTCGCCCTCCCCTTCTGATCTCCATGTGAGTTGCCCATAGCTTCTCACAAGCTCCGAGCTGACGAACGCGATCTTGGTCTTCGGCGACCTCCAGACCGGCATCACCGACCTGCCGCTGACCATGAGCGAGGCGGGCCTCAAGCGCTCCGCATGGGCGCTGTCGCGATTGGCCGAGCTGTTCGACATTCCCACCATCGCGCTGTGCATTCCCAAGGGCGCAGACACCCACCTGGCCATCATTCCCGAAGTCACCCGCACGCGCAGCTGCCTGCAGCAGATCATGCGCGCCCGGCCCGACTCGTTCGAGGATGACGTCTTCCGCCAGGTCGTCGAGGCCACTGGTCGACACGACGCTGATCGTCGGCGGCGTGGCCACCGAAATCGTGGTGCAGTGGCTGGTCCTGTCGGGCATCGCCCGAGGCTACTGCGTGCACCTCGTCGTCAAAGCGTGCGGCGGCCTGAGCGAGCGCTCCGAGGCCGCGGCTCTGCGTCGCTCCGAGGCGGGCGGCGCGGTGATGACCTCGGTCGTCGCGCTGGCTGGGGAGAGCTCTGGCGACTTCACCGTCCCGCCCGGCAGCGAGGCCATCGCGGTGGTCTACCAGCTGATCGCGGCCGGGCACGACTGCTGACGCCCTCGCCCGATCGTCAGGCCGCTGGCCGTGCCAGGCGGTGCGCCAGCGACCGGGCGCCCTGGCTGGCGTCCCAGAGGCACGCCTGCAACCGGGCGCCGATAGACGCCCATTCGCCCGTGCCCAAACCGTCGCCCTTGGCCAGGACCTGTTCCTTGCTCAACGGCCGGCGCGGCGTGCCGGCGCTGTCGACGACCACCGCCTTGCGCTCGCTGCCATCGGTGAAGCGTATGCATACGCCGGTGGCGAAGCGGTTCGGGTAGTAAAGGCGCGTGAGCTCCTCGCTCAGCTCGAACTGCACCTTGTCGGCGATCTCGAGGATGGCCGGGTCGCGCAGATGCTCGTCGGAGTAGGCGTCGTAGCGCCGCGGGCCATGAGCCAGCGTGGCCCCGACGATGAACGGTGCGCTGTATTGGGCGGCCATGCTGCCCTCAGGGCGGCGCAGCATGTGCTGATCGGCGATCAGCTGCGGTCCACTGATGGTGATGGTGGCGATCCGCTGCGGCGGCACGCTGAAGCCCTGCGTCACCTCGCGCAGCGCGTCGATGGTCGAGTGAAAGAGCCGGCAGCACGCGTAGGGCTTGAGGCTGATGTTGTGGACCTGCAGCCGGTCGGCGGGCGCGACGCTGCGCAGCGCACCACCGAACGAGGCAGCCAGACCGTACGGGCCCTCCACCACGTGCCGAGGCGCCGTGACGGCGGGCAGCAGCGCGAACTCGGCCGCCAGCACACCGTTGCGTGCGCCGAGGCCCGCATGCACGCGCTTGACCTCGCCGCCGACCGGCTCAACGGAGAATTGCATCGAGCCACTGGCCTGCGACAGCGCATGGCCCCAGGCGGAGATCAGCCGGTCGGGCGTGACGACCTCACCGCGGTCCCAGGCGTGCAGGCAGGTGCAGGCCGTCGCCGCGCCGAAGGCGCCGAAGACTGACGTCGGGTGAAAGCCGCGATGCACGGTGTCCATGCCGCCCGCGGACGCGCCCAGCAACGCCATGGCCTCATAGCCGGCGGCCAGCGCGCGCAGTAGATCGGCCTGCGAGGCGTCTTGGCCGGCGGCCACGGCCAGGGCGGCCGGGATGACGGCCGACCCTGGGTGGCTCAGCGTTTCGTCGTGCGTATCGTCGAGCTCGCAGCTGTGCGCCGCCGTGCCGTGCACGAGCGCCGCCACCGAAGGGTCAGCGCACCAGTCGCCGCCCAGGACAGGGCTGTCGCCCGTACCGGCGAAGCGGCGCGTCCACGCCACTATCTGGCGTGTCCAGGGCCGCGTGGCACCCCACAGCGACACGATGAAGTTGTCGAGCAGCAGTAGGCGGACGCCCTCGACGTCAGCATTGCCCAGCGGCGTGCTTGCAACCTGGGTGACATGCGATGCGATCGCGTCGGTCATCCCGACGCCGCCCCCGTCGCGCACGATCCCGGTGGCCAGTTTCGACGGCGTGCTCATCGGCTGACGGACAGGGTGGCCTTCCAGAAGCGCTCGGTCTGTTCGACCTCGACACTCGCTTCATTGAGGGTCGTGGGCGCTGCCTGCAGCGACATTTGCCGGATCTGCTCGAGCACCGCCGGATCGGCGAGCGACTTGCGCAGGGCCGCATTGAAGGCCTGTACCATCGGCGCGGGCAACCCTTTGGGCGCGAAGAAGCCCATGAAGCTGTGGAACTCGAGTCCCTCTATACCGAGTTCCCGGAACGTGGGCACTTGTGGCAGGAGCGCTGACCGCGTCGCCCCGGAGACCGCAACGATCCGGGCCTTGCCCGAGCGATGCACCGACATGGCTTCCGGCATCCCGGTGATGCCGGCAGGGACCTGGCCCGCCATCACGTTCGAGATCACCGGCGCCGAACCGCTGAAGGGCACCGGCACCATGTGCACGCCGAGCTGCTTGCCGATCGCGTCGCCGATCACCGTCGGCCCGCCGCCGAGCAGCGGTACGCCATACGAGCGCAGCTGCGGGTCGCGCTTGGCGGCAGCCGCATAGCCGGCGAAATCGCCGTACGGCCCGCCGGGCGGTATCGACAAGGTCCAGTACGAGCGCGCCGCCTGGCCCAGCGGCACGAAGTCCCGGGCGCTGTAGCGCGCTTCCGCCACGGTCAGCGGCACTGCGATCAACGCATGGTCGACGGTGAACAGCAGTGTCGCCCCGGTCGGCGGCGCAGCCTGCACCTGCTGGGTACCGATCTGCCCGCTCGCGCCCGGCTTGTTTTCGATGATGATGGACTGGCCAAGCTCCTTTGACAGGCCGGGTGCGAGCAGTCGGGCCAGCACATCGGTCCCGCCGCCGGCGGCATACGGGACGACGACCTTGATCGGTGCCTTGAAGGCCTGTGCCGCGCCGGTGTTGGGCGCGAGGAAGCAGCAGGCCACCGCGGTGGCCAGCAGAAGTTTCGATGTTGGGTACATGATGGGATGTCGCGATGGCTTGAGGGATGTTGTCGGCGCAACCGCTCAGTGCGAGCTTGCGTCGAGCAGGCGCTGCAGTCGCTCGTTGTCCTGCCCGATCCCGGGCGCTGCGTCCAGCGGCGGCGGGCGCATGCGGTCGAAGGACAGCGGCACGCCCACCAGCTCGATTTCGTCGTCGCTCGTCTTGCCCAGGATGCCCAGCGTCTTGGTCTGTTCGTGCGCGAACAGCTCGGCCGTGGTCTGCACCGGCGCACACGGCAGCCCGAAGCCGTCAAAGTGCTTCTGCCAGTGCTCGCGCGTGCGCTCCTTCATCCGCTGTCCGATCAGGCCGTCGATCTCCGCGCGGTTTGCCAGGCGCCCGGCATTGGTCGCGAACTTCGGATCGCTCGCCCATTCAGGCCGACCCAGCGCCTCGCACAGACGCGCGAACAGGCGGTCGTTGGCGGCGCTGATGATCGCGTAGCCGTCGGCGGTCTCGTAGGCCCGGTGGGGCACGATGAAGGCCACGCCCGAGCCGTGGCGCCCGCCAGGCTCTCCGTCGGCCGCGTAGTTGGCGATGCCGATCGACATCCAGGCGATCGCCGTCTCGAGCAGCGAGCTGTTGACGGTGGCGCCCAGCTGCTTGCGCTCGCGCCGCAGCAGCGCCGAGACGATGCCGATCACGGCCCACATGCCGGTGCCGAAGTCGACGATCGACACGCCGGCGCGCACGGGCGCCTGCCCCTCCTCGCCGGTCAGCGTCATGATGCCGGAGAAGGCCTGCATCAACGGGTCGTAGCCCGGCAGCTTGTTGAACGGGCCGACGTGGCCATAGGCGCCCACCTCGCACACCACCAGAGCGGGCTTGCGCGCGCGCAGGCTGTCGGGGTCGAGCCGGTACTGGCCGGCGCTGCCCGGTCGCAGGTTGTGCAGGAAGACATCGGCATGGCGCTCGATCAGGTCATGCAGCGTCGCGAGCTGCACCGGGTCCTTGATGTCGAGGCAGATCGAGCGCTTGCCGCGGTTCAGCGCATGGAAGGCAGCGCCGCAGCCTTTCCACTGGCTCGGCCCCCATCCGCGCGAGGAATCGCCGCCGGGGCGCTCGATCTTCCAGACCTCGGCGCCCAGCCCAGCCAGGACGTGGCCGGCAAACGGCGCGGAGGCGCTGTCGCCCAGTTCGACCACGGTCATGCCGGCAAGGGGCAGGTCGTCGTGCGGGGATGCGGAGGATCTTTCGTGCATGGTCAAGGGGCCGCTCAAGGATGAAAGTTCGGATCAGCACTGGCGGGCCGCACCAGCCACCCGCAGGACTTCGATTTCCGACGGGGAGAATCCCCAGTCGCTCAGGACCTCGTCCGTGTGCTGGCCGGCACGTGCCGGTGGACACTGGATGGAAGGCGGCGTGCGGCTGAAACGCGGCGCCGGCGCCGGCTGCACGACGCCGTCCACCTCGACAAAGGTGCGGCGCGCCTGCAGCTGCGGGTGTGCTGGCGCCTCGCCCATCGACAGCACGGGCGTGATGCACGACTCGGTGCCTGCAGCCAGTGCCGCCCATGCGTCGCGGCTGCGGGTGCGGAACGCCGCGGCAAAGCGCTGCTTCATCGCCGGCCAGGTCGACTGGTCGTGCTGCTGCCGCGGATCCACGTCGTCGAGGCCGAGCAGCGTCAATGCGTTGCGATAGAAGCGCGCCTCGTTGGCTGCGATGCCGACGTGCTTGCCATCCTGGGTCTCGTACACGTTGTACCAGGGAGCACCCGAATCGAGCCGGTTGGTGCCGCGCTCATCGCCCCAGTAGCCCGCAGCGCGCATGCCGTAGAGGAGCGTCATCAGGGATGCCGAGCCGTCGACCATCGCCGCATCGACGACTTGGCCGTGTCCCGAGCCGCGCGCTTCCAGGACGGCGCTGACGATGCCGAGCGCGAGGTACAGCGAGCCGCCACCGAAATCGCCCGCCAGGTTGAGCGGAATGGCCGGCGCCTCGCCAGCCCGACCGACGCTGTGCAGCACGCCGGTCAGCGCGATGTAGTTAATGTCGTGCCCGGGCTCCTGGGCGAGCGGCCCCTCCTGGCCCCAGCCAGTCATGCGGCCGTAGACGAGGCGCGGATTCACCGCGTGGCAGGCCTGCGGCCCGAGGCCCAGGCGTTCGGCAACGCCGGGCCGGAAGCCCTCGACCAGCACGTCCGCATCACGGACCATCCGCAGCACCGCCGCCACGGCTTCGGGCTTCTTGAGGTCCATCATCGCGCTGCGGCGACTCCGGTTGAGCAAATCGAAGCGCGCGGCTATGGGCGCACCGCCGTCGTGACCGGGCGGCCGGTCGATGCGGATGACGTCCGCGCCGAGATCGGCCAGCAGCATGCAGCAGAACGGGGCGGGCCCGATGCTGCCGAGTTCGACGATCCTGACGCCCGCGAGTGGGCCCCTGGGGTTCTGAGTCATGAGGTTCTCCGGCTTCGTCGCAGCGGCTGGTCCGCCACCATGCGAGACTGCGCTGCGGTACTCGCTCAACGCGACTGGCGACAAGCGCCACGTTGGAGCCAGATTAAGTTGCGAAGACGCCGGGAACCAAGTGGCGATTCATGAAGCTGCAATTCGGCGCCAGCGAAGTCGCTGCGCTCGGTCAACCTTCAGTCCTGTGCCGACGCGCCGCCCGTGTCCGCGCTGTCCGGCGCAGGGCGGTCCAGCAGCTGCTTGATCAGCGCCCGGGCCGCGGGGCTGGGCGTGCGGCCTTGGGGCGTGGCAATACGGATGATCCGCTTCGCCCACGGCTCGGTCAGATTGAGGACGCTGACTGTGTCGAGCATCTCGACACTGAGCACGCACTCCGGTTGCACCGTCACGCCGAGACCCGCCTGCACGAGGCTGATGGCGACACCCGAGCTGCGCACGCTGAATTTCGGCCGGTATTCGCCGCCGAGCCGGCGGGCGGCCGTGGCAAAGGTCGCATGCATCGCGCTGGCGGCGATCAGGTTTTCCGGCATCAGGTCCTCGAACGAGACGCTGCCCCGATCCGCCAGCGCGTGCGAACGCGGCACGACGGCCACCAGGCGATCGGTGCGGTAGTCCGCCGTCTCCACGCCGTTCAAGCTGATGTCGCGCACCACGCCAAAGACGCCGACGTCGGCTTCGCCCTGCGCGACCGCCTGCGTGATGTCGGCGTTGTCGAGCTCGCGCACCACCACGTCGACCTTTGGGAAGTCACGCGAGAAATCGCCCAGCTCGCGCGCGAGGAAGGGGACGATGATCGTGCGCGCCGACGCCACGGTGACCTCGCCGCGCACGCCCTCGCTGAACGCGGCGATCTCCGCGCGCATGTCGTCAAGATTGCCAAAGATCGCGCGGACGTAACGCGCCAGCACCTGACCGGCCGCCGTCGGGCTGACCCCCTTGGGTGTGCGCTCGAACAGCAGGATGCCGGCGATCTCCTCAAGGTCATGGATCCGCTTGGTCGCAGTGGACGCGGCGATGTTCTCCCGGATTGCCGCGCGACCGATCTGTTCCTCCTCCACCACGGACAGGAACAGCCGCAGTGTGAAGAGGTCGACCTGGCGGATGAGGTGCAATCGATTGAATGTCATGGCTCGGGCTGATGATAGTCCTGGGCGTGGCCTGCGGCACGCATCCGGCGCGGTTTCGCGCCGGGTGAATCGGCGTTTTCGATTTGCTCAGTTGGCATCCGACAGGTCGGCGCGTAGCTTCGTGCACAGCCATGAAGACCAACACCCTGCCTACACTCGCACCCGACATCTCCCGGTTCGTTAACCCGGGCGACACGGTAATCTGGGGACAGTCGCACGCCGAGCCGCTGAGCCTGATCCGTGCGCTGGTGGCGCAGCGCGAACGCCTGGCCGGTGTACGCATCTTTCTCGGCACCGGCACGCATGGCGCGCTGAGCGGGGACGGCAGCGGCGCCTTCGAGTTGACGTCCTGGTGCGGCACGGGGTCTCATCGCGCCCTGGCAGACGCCGGCCGGCTGCAGATCCTGCCCGTGCACCATTCGCACCTGCCGCGGCTGATCCAGCAGGGTCCGCTGCAGGCACAGGCGGTCATGCTGCAGGTTTCACCGCCCGACGCGCTCGGCCGGTACAGCCTGGGAATGGCACGCGGCTACCTCGTGGATGCCGTGAGCACCGCCAGGACGATCCTTGCCGAGGTCCATCCGGATGTTCCTTGGACCTACGGCGGCCCCTACCTGTACGAGGCGGATTTCGACATGCTCGTGCCCTCGGAAGACCCGCTTCCGCAGGCAAGGGCCGCAGCGCTGGACCCGGTGGCGTGGACGATCGGCCGCCACGTGGCAGGCCTGATCGTCGACGGCGCGACGCTGCAGGTCGGCACCGGGGCGATCGCCGAGGCAGTGCTGGCCCAGCTCACGGACCGGCGCGAACTCGGTGTACACGCGGACTGCATTGGCGAAGGCTACGTGCCGCTGCACGAGGCCGGAGTGATCACTAACAGCCACAAGGGGATCAACGTCGGTGCGAGCATTGCCGGCGCGCTAGTCGGGGATGAGCGACTGCGCCGGTTCGCGCACCGCAACCGCGCACTGGAGCTGCGCGGACCGGAGTACACGCACAACGCGCAGGTCCTTGCCCGCCTCGAGCGGTTCGTGTCCGTCCACGGCGCGTTTGAGGTCGACTTGACGGGCCAGGTGAACGCCGAAGTCGACGACGGTCGCTATGTCGGCGGGATCGGCGGGAGCGTTGACTTTGTTCGCGGCGCGCAGGCGAGCCGCGGTGGCATTCCCGTTATCGCCTTGCCCTCCGTGGCGAGCACGCGCAGCCGGATCGTGCCCAGTTTGGCCGGTCCAGTGACGGTGTCGCGCAGCGATGCCTGCGTCATCGTGACCGAACACGGTGTGGCCGATCTGCGAGGGCTCAGCCTCGAGAAGCGCATCCGACGCATGATTGCCATTGCCGATCCGCAGCACCGCGACGCGCTCGAGCAGGCGGCGCATGGGCTGCTGCGCCGCGGCTGAGCAACGCATGCCAGCCCGCGGCGCCGCTGTCCTCACATCCCGGCGTAGTTCGGTCCGCCGCCCCCCTCGGGCGTGACCCACACGATGTTCTGCGTCGGGTCCTTGATGTCGCAGGTCTTGCAGTGCACGCAGTTCTGCGCGTTGATCTGCAGCCGGTCCTGCCCCGTGTCCGTCTTCACGAACTCGTAGACCCCCGCCGGGCAGTAGCGGCTTTCCGGCCCGGCGTAAGTGGCGAGGTTGACCTGCACCGGCACCGCCGCATCTTTGAGCGTCAGGTGCGCCGGCTGGTCCTCGGCGTGGTTGGTGTTGCTGATGAAGACCGAGCTCAACTTGTCGAAGGTCAGTTTCCCGTCGGGCTTCGGATAGTCGATCTTCGGGCAGTCGGCGGCCGGCTTCAGGAACGCGTGGTCGGGCTTGTCGCGGTGTCGAGTCCAGGGCGGGCTCTGGATGCCGAGCTTGGGCAGCAGCCAGTGCTCGATGCCGGTCATCAGCGTGCCAACGGTCAGTCCCTTCTTGAACCAGGCCTTGAAGTTGCGCGACTGGCGCAGTTCCTCGTGCAGCCAGCTCTTCTCGAACGCTTCAGAGTACGCCGTCAGCTCGTCGGCCTTGCGGTCGGCCTTGACGGCGTCAAAGAGGGCTTCAGCGGCGAGCATGCCGGTCTTGATCGCCGCATGGCTGCCCTTGATCCGCGCGGCGTTCAGAAAGCCGGCATCGCAGCCGACCAGCACGCCGCCGGGGAATGTGAGTTTCGGCAGGCTCAGCAACCCGCCGGCGGTGATCGCACGGGCGCCGTAGCCGATCCGCGTGCCGCCTTCGAGGTGGGCGCGGATCGATGGATGCGTCTTCCAGCGCTGCATCTCCTCGAAGGGCGCCAGCCAGGGGTTCTGATAGTCGAGGCCGACGACGAAGCCGAGCGTCACCTTGTTGCCGGCCAGGTGGTAGAGGTAACCGCCGCCGTAGGTCGCCTTGTCCAGCGGCCAGCCGGCGGTGTGGACGACGAGGCCGGGCTGGGCCTTGTCGGCAGGGATTTCCCACAGCTCCTTGATGCCGATGCCATAGGTCTGCGGGTCGCGGCCCTTGTCGAGCTGGTAGCGGGCAATGAGCTGCTTGCCGAGGTGGCCGCGCGCGCCTTCGGCGAAGACGGTGTAGCGGCCGTGCAGCTCCATGCCGAGCTGGAAATCGGCGGTGGGCTCGCTGTCCTTGCCGATGCCCTGATTGCCGGTGGCCACGCCTTTCACCGAGCCGTCGTCGTTGAAGACGATCTCGGCGGCCGCGAAACCGGGGAAGATCTCGACGCCCAGCGCCTCGGCTTGGCTGCCCATCCACTTGACGACATCGGACAGCGAGATGACGAAGTTGCCCTCGTTGTGCAGCACGCGAGGTACGAATGCATCGGGCACCCGCTTCGCGCCCGTCTCGGACAGCATCAGCACGTCGTCGCGCGTGACCGGTTGCAGCAGCGGCGCACCGAGCTCCTGCCAGTTTGGGAACAGCTCGGCCAGCGCCCGCGGGTCCATCACCGCGCCGGACAGGATGTGCGCGCCGGGCTCCGAGCCTTTCTCAAGCACGACGACCGAAATCTCGCGATTTTCCCGGGCGGCGAGCTGCTTCAGGCGGATAGCGGTGGCCAGGCCGGCAGGGCCGCTGCCAACGACCACGGCGTCGTACTCCATCGCTTCGCGCGGGCCGAATTGTTCAAGCAGGGCCTGAGTCATCAAAAGCTCCGAGGCAGGCCGAGGATGTGCTCGGCCACGTAGGCGTAGATCAGGTTGGTCGAAATCGGCGCCACCTGGTACAGCCGGGTTTCGCGGAACTTGCGTTCGATGTCGTACTCGTTCGCGAAGCCGAAGCCGCCATGCGTCTGCATGCACACGTTGGCTGCCTCCCAGGAGGCCTTGGCGGCCAGATACTTCGCCATGTTGGCCTGTGCACCGCATGGCTGGTGGGCATCGAACAGGCGTGCCGCCTCGAAGCGCATCAGGTTCGCAGCCTCGACCTCGATGAAGGCGTCGGCAATCGGGAACTGCACGCCCTGGTTCTTGCCGATCGGTCGGTCGAATACGATGCGCTCGCAGGCGTACTTGCGCGCGCGCTCGATGAACCAGTAGCCGTCTCCGATGCATTCGGCGGCAATGAGCGTGCGCTCGGCATTCAGTCCGTCGAGGATGTACTTGAAGCCCTGGCCCTCTTCGCCGATGAGGTTCTCTTGAGGAATCTCGAGGTTGTCGAAGAACAGCTCGTTGGTCTCGTGGTTGACCAGATTGGGAATCGGCCGCACGGACAGCCCCTTGCCGATCGCCTGGTGCAGGTCAACGATGAAGATCGACATGCCTTCCGATTTCTTCTTCACTTGGGCAAGCGGCGTCGTGCGCGCCAGCAGGATCATCAGGTCGGAGTGCTGCACCCGCGAGATCCAGACCTTCTGCCCGTTGACGACGTAGCGGTCGCCGCGCCGGACTGCGGTCGTCTTGATCTTCGTCGTGTCGGTGCCAGTGGTCGGCTCGGTCACCGCCATCGACTGGATGCGCAGCTTGCCAGCGGCGATGGGCGGCAGGTACTTCTCCTTCTGCGCCTTGCTTCCGTTGCGCAACAGCGTGCCCATGTTGTACATCTGGCCGTGCACCGCGCCAGCATTGCCGCCGCTGCGGTTGATCTCCTCCATGATCACCGTCGCCGCGGTCAGGCCAAGGCCCGTGCCGCCGTACTCTTCCGGGATCATCGCGGCCAGCCAGCCGGCGCCGATCAGCGCATCGACGAAGGCCTCCGGATACGCACTTTTCTCGTCTACTTGGCGGAAATACTCGTCGGGGAACTGCCGGCACAACTGACGGATCGCGTCACGGATTTCCTGGTACTCATCGGGTTCGTTAAACATCGCTTTCGTCTCCATTCAGGAATTCGGGCCGGCGTGCGCCGGTGCCCAGGGCCTCGGTGCTACGAGGGAGGTCAATCTCGGCCGTTCGCCATCCGCGCCGCAGCTACGACGGATGCGAGCACGATGGCGCCCAGCAGCAGGAAGCCTTGTGCAAACGCGGCGACGTCACCATCGGGCCGATGCCCCTGCGCCTGCTGCCGCCATGCCACGAAAACCGCGGTTGCGGCAATGCCGAGCACGCCGCCCAACTGCCGCAGGAAACTCACGACCACGGAGGCCTGCGCCAGTTGCTGCGCTTGCAGTTGTCGCATGCTGGCCAGATTGAGCGCCGGCAGGATCAGTCCCAGGCCGATGCGTCCAACCACAGTCGCCGCGACGAAGGCGAGCAGCCCACGCTGGTGGCCGAGCGCCGCGAGCACCAGGAAAGATCCGCCCAGCAGCAGCAGACCAGCCATGGCCACGAGACGTGGGGGAAGGCTGTCCGACAGGCGGCCCGCTACGGGCGTGGCCAGCACCAGGGCCACACCGCCGGGAATCAGCACGCTGCCCGCCGATGCGGCCGAGTAGGCGAGAGCGTCCTGCAGGAAGACCGGAATCAGGTAGGTCGAACCGAACAGCCCGAATCCGTAGGTGAAAGACACGAGCGATCCCATTGCAAAGGGACGGCTCGAGAACAGCTCGAGGCTCACAATCGGCGATTCGCTGCGGCGCGCGTGCGCGACGAAGCCGGCCACCAGCAGCGCCGCGACGAGCAGTTCTGCCGCCGCGACGAGGAACGAGCCGCCCCCCGATCCGAGGCCGGCGATGCCCGACATCAGGCACAGCGTCCCCGCGCAGAGCAGCGCACAGCCGACGCCGTCGAAGCGGTGCCGCTTGGCTTTCCTGGGCCGTGGCAGCAGGAAGATCCCCAGCATGAGCGCCACGGCGCAGAACGGCATGCAGAGCAAAAAGACCGCCCGCCAGCCCAGCGCGTCCACGAGCACGCCGCCGATGGCGGGTGCGACGGCCGGGGTCGCGGCCAGCCCGAGCATCAGCACGCCCGAGGCGCGGCCCTGCATCGCCACAGGGAAGAGCCTGACGATGACGAGGATGCCCAGCGGCTGCAGCACGCCAGCTGCGGCGCCCTGGAGGCCGCGCGCCAGCACGGTGACTTCGAAGCTCTCCGAGCAGAAGCCGACAAGGCTGGCGAGGCCCAGCGTCGTCACCGCCAGCAGGAACAGGCGGCGGAAGCCGATGCGCTCGAGCAGCCACGAGACCGGCAGCATCGCCAGGCACATGGCGGCCATGAACGCGGTCATGGCCCACTGCGCGCGCTCCTGCCCGAGCTGGAACTCGCGGCCGAGTGACGGAATGGCGACGTTGAAACTTGAGGTCTCGAGCACCCCGCCGACCGTGCCGATGCCCACCACGGCCAGCAGCATCCACCGGTAGCGGGCGCCGTACAGCTCGGCCAGGCTGGTCAGCGAGCGGGGTTCCGGAAGCAGCATGGCTCGCGCGGCGCGCAGCGTTCAAGCCGGCACCCGGAGTCCGAGCGTATGGCCGAGCGAGCGCTGCTTCGCCCGCAGGTAGGGCTCGTTGTCGCGGGTGGGCGGCGTGACCAGCGGCACTCGCTCGACGATGACCAAGCCATGATTGGACAGCCCCTCGTACTTCAGCGGGTTGTTCGTCATCAGCCGCATGCGCGACACGCCCAGGTCGCGCAGGATTTGCGCGCCGACCGTGTAGTCGCGCTCGTCCACCTGCCGGCCCAGCGCCAGGTTGGCCTGGACCGTGTCGCAACCCTCGTCCTGCAGCGCATAGGCGCGCAGCTTGTGCGTCAGGCCGATGCCTCGGCCTTCGTGGCCACGCAGATAAACGACCGCGCCGCTCCCCTGCTGCGCCACCCGCTGCAGTGCCAGGTCGAGCTGGGGCCGGCAGTCGCAGCGCAGCGAACCGAAGACCTCTCCCGTCAGGCATTCGGAATGGACGCGAACCAGCACGTCCGGCTGCCGGCTGATGTCGCCCATCACCATGGCGACGTGCTCGATCCCGGTGAGCCGGTCGACGTAGACGTGCGCCGTGAAGGCGCCATGACGGGTCGGCATGCGTGCACACGAGCAACGCTCGACGCGTTGCTCGTGTCGCCGCCGGTAGGCGATCAGGTCGCGGATCGTGATGATGGGCAGACCGTGCGTGCGCGCGAAATCGACCAGCTGCGGCCCACGGGCCATGCTGCCATCGTCGTTGACGATCTCGGCGAGCACCCCGCCCGGCTCCAGGCCGGCCAGGCGGGTAAGGTCGACCGAGGCTTCTGTGTGACCCGGTCGCTGCAGCACACCGCCCGGCATGGCACGCAGCGGGAAGAGATGGCCCGGACGCCGGAGGTCGGACGCCGTGACGTCGGGATCGACCAGCGCCTGCACCGTCAGCGCCCGGTCAGCGGCCGAGATGCCGGTGGTAGTGCCGTGCCGCAGATCCACGGTCACGGTGAAGGCCGTGCCCATCGCATCGTCGTTGGCCTGCACCATCAGCGGCAGGTCCAGAGCCTGCAGCCGCTCGCCGGGCAGCCCCACACACAGCACGCCACTGGTCCAGCGCACCATGAAGGCCATGGCTTGCGGTGTGGCAAATTCGGCGGCCATGATGAGGTCGCCTTCGTTCTCGCGGTCCTCGTCGTCCATCACGACGACCATCCGACCATGGGCAATGGCGTCGAGTGCGACCTCGATGCTGTCGACCTTCAGTTTCGCCGTGCTCTGGCTCATCGTCACCTCCGTTTGAATTGACTCTACGAACGCCTCCGCCTTTCATCAATTGAGGGTTCATGAATCGCGTCTTCGCCGGGGCCGAAGCGCTGCGTCCATCTCGGTGTACGGAATTCGGCGGCGAGCGGCACGCCCCTCGCCGTCGCGAGCGCTAGCATCGATCGACCTCTACCGGAGAAAGATGATGCGTCAACCAAAACAGGATCTTGCGTCGCCGCTTCGCGACCTGCTGCGCCCCGGCGATACCCTGTGGTGGGGACAGGCTGCGGCCGAGCCGCAGACGCTGACGCGCGCCATCGTCCGGCACCGCCGCGAGCTGGCGCAGGGTGGCCGGCTGCGCATGTTCGCTTGCATCGGGCAGTGCGACACGCTGAAGCCCGAGCATGCGGACGTGATCGACTTCTTCGGCTGCATCACCGGTGGCACGAATCGGCTGTTGGCGCAGGCGGGTGTGCTGGACGTCATCCCCAGCCACTATTCCCAGTTGCCGGACCTGATCCGCTGCGGCGCACTGGCGGCGGACGTCGTGCTGCTGCAGGTCTCGCCGCCTGACGAGCAGGGTCGGCACAGCCTGGGGCTGGCCAACGAATATCTCTCGGCAGCGTTAGAGAAAGCGCGCGTCGTGATCGGCGAGGTGAACCCGGCCGTGCCGTGGACTCACGGCGGGGTGGCGCTGGCGGCGAGCGACTTTGACTTGCTTGTCGATGCCGAGCATCCGCTGCCGGATCCGGAACGCGCGGAGCCCGGGCCGGTCGAGCAGGCCATCGCTGGCCGCATCGCCGCCCTGATGCAAGACGGCGCGACGCTGCAGGTTGGCATCGGCAAGCTGCCCGAAGCCGTTCTGTGCGCACTGCATGACCGGCGCGACCTGGGGCTGCACACCGGTGCCGCCGGCGACGGCATCGTTGCGCTGGCCGAGGCCGGTGTCCTGACGAATGCGCGCAAGGGCCGCGACCCGGGCGTCGGCGTCGCCGGCATCCTGATGGGTGGCGAGCGCTTGCGTCGCTGGGCGCATCGCAATCCGGCGCTGGCCGTGCGCGGCACCGAGTACACGCACGACCCGGCCGTGCTGGCCAGCCTCAACGCGCTGGTGGCCATCAATTCCGCGATCGAGGTCGACCTCACCGGGCAGGTGAATGCCGAGGTAGCGGGCGGCGTCTACGTCGGTGGCGTCGGCGGTGCCGTGGACTTCCTGCGCGGTGCTGCGCGCAGCCGCGGAGGCCTGCCGATCGTCGCCTTGCCCGCCACGGCCAGGGGAGCGACGCGCGTTGTCGCGCGGCTCTCTGGCCCAGTGAGCACGCCGCGGTGCGATGCCGGCCTGATCGTCACCGAGCACGGCGTGGCCGACCTGCGCGGACAGACGCTGTCACGCCGCGTGCAACGCATGCTCGACGTGGCCGCGCCGGAGCACCGGGCCGAGCTTGAGCGCCAAGCCCACCAGGTGCTCGTGCGGCAAGGAGTGGTCTTCGGCGTGAAGTAGTTGGCCTCAGGAGCCAGCCGCTGGCACATTCCGCAGCAGCGCCAGCGCAGCGTCGCCGAAGGCGTCGTTGCGGTCACCGGCGACCATATGGCCGGCCCCCTGCAAGACCGAATAGTGCGCATGCGGCGCCAGACGGAGGAACTCTTGCGCGCCGTCTTCGCTGAGCACGTCGGAATGCTCCCCGCGCACCAGCAGCGTCGGCACCGCAAGTTCCCGCGAGGCCGCTACCATGCGCGCGTGGCGCAGCGGAAACTCCTTTGTGCGCCAGTCGAGCAGCCGTGGATCCCAATGCCAGTGGTAACGCCCGTCGCGGCCACGACGCACCACCTTCGCCAGACCATCATGCCGGAGCGGCCGCGTTGTCCCCCGGTGCTGCGTGATGGCGTCGGCCACCTCCTGCAGCGAGGCGAATCCGGCTGCGTGCGCTCGCATGAATGCACGATTGCGCTCGAAGCCTTCGTCCATCGTGCGCGGTGCAAAGTCCGCCAGCACCAATGCCGCGGCATCGATGCGCCGCTCGCCGGCGGCCAGCAGGAAGGTCTCGGCGGACAGCGACGCGCCGATCAGCACGGGCCGTGGTTTGCTGAGCAGTTGCACGAACGACTCGAGGTGGCGCAGGCGCGCCTCGAAGCTGTAGTCGCCATCGGGCATCCAGTCCGAATCGCTATGCCCTGGCAGGTCGAAGGCCACCGCCCAGTAGCCGGCCGCAGCAAAGCGCTGCGCCGTTGACGTCCAGGCATGGCGGGTCTGCCCGCCACCGTGGCCAAACAGCACCATTGGTGCGTCTGGATCACCCCAGGTGTCGAAGGCAATGCGCAAACCGTCGGCGGTCAATTGGACGTGCGTTGGCTCCGGCGTGCCGGGAAGCCGCTCTCCAGCGTTCATGGTGTCGTTCTCCAGTTCATGTCATGCCACCAGGACGCCGGCCGCAGAGCCGCTGCCATCGTTCGGCCGCATCTCTCACAACAGCCCGTCCAGCGGGGCCAGCCGCTCCTGCAATTCGACGGCAGCGTCCTTGATCGCAGGCACGACGACGCGAGCATCGAGCTCCACATCGATCTGCAGGCTTGCCTTGCCACAGCTCATGCCCATGAGCACGGCCCGCCGACCAACGCGCAGCGGTACCGCGGTGGCGCCGACATCGCGCTGGTAGCCGCCCAGTACCGTGCAGGCCCCCTGCGCTGCAAGATCAGCCAGGCTGCGTGCTATGCCTCGTGCGATGGCCTGCGCATCGTCGCCGGCCACCGTGGTCAGCCGGTCGAGCTGGCGCCGTCGTTCGGGCTCATCCAGCCCGCCGAGATAGGCGTGACCGATGGCCGTGGTGGCCATCGGCAGCACCGTCCCCCGACCGAGCCTCAGCGTCGCGACGCCGTAGCCCGCCCGGTACGCGACATAGAGCATGTCCAGACCGTCCGGCATCGCCAGCGCGACGGATGCTTGCAGGCGGTCGGCCAGCGTCTGCATCACAGGCTCGGCGGTCCGGACCAGTTCGCTGGCAGCCACCAGCGCATGACCCATGCCGTACGCGCCGGCCGTGAGCTCGAATTCGCGACCGCCAGGCACCCGGCGGATGAAGCCTAATTGAAGCAGCGTGCTCGTCAGGCGCGAGACCGTGGCTTTAGGCAAGCCGGTGCGCCGCGCCAGTTCGGTATTGGACACCGGCGTGCCGTCCGACCGGAACGCGCGCAACACGGCAAGGCCCCGGCTGACGGTGAGCAAGGCCGCGGCATCGCCGTGCAGCGCAGGCACCGCGCTCATTCAGCGCCGCCCGATCGTTGAATTGCTGCGGCCAGGGCCAGCAGGCGCGGGCCGAGCTCGCGCTGGACGCGAGCGGTTGTGAACCGGCTGGCCGCACACATACAACTGATTACCCGTGGCGCCCGGCCCTCCACAAGTACGGGTGCCGACAGGATGCCGACGTCGCGATCCCAGTCGCCGATGGACGTGCAATACCCCAGCTCGCGCACCTGCGCGACCGCCCGGCAGAGCTGGCGGCGCAGGCGCGGGCCGTCTTGCGGCGCGCGTCGCTCGGCGTTGTGCATCAGGAAGCTGCGTTCGGACTCCGGCAACGAAGACAGCAGCGCCCATCCCATCGGCGACGACGACAGGCCCGCATGCGCCCGGGGAGTCGGAAGGTCCCGCATCGTTCGCATCGGCCTGCAGCTGGTGATCGTGACGATCTCCAGCCGATCACGCGTGCCCAGGCTGATGTGCACAGCATGGTGATCGGCGCAGGTCTGCATCTGCTCCAGCGCGGATCGCTGCAGTCCGCTGTTGTGAGCCGCACCGTAGCCGAGCGCCAGCACGGATGCCGCCAGCCGGTATTTGCGCAATGCGTCGTCGTACAGCAAGTAGCCGAGAATGACCAGCGACTGCGCAATGCGCCAGGTCGTTGACGCCGGCATGCCGCAGCGCACCGACAGCTCGCGACTGCTCAACCAGCAGTCGTGCGGCGTGAAGGCCTCAAGCAGCGAAAGGGCGCGCGCGAATGGGGTCACCACCGACCTGGGCGCATAAGCCGGGAGCCGCTCATCGGCTCGAGGCCAGGCGGGTATCAAGGGCGGTGGCGTCGTGGCGATCGAGAGGTTCATGCTTTGAGGAAAAGCTCGCCTGGCAGCGACGTCATCGTCCGCAACAAGGCATCACCAGCGTAGGTGAAGCCCCCTTACCCACCAAGTCGCAATTCTCGAAGGACCGATTCGGCCAAAGTGAAGCGCCGGTTCTGGGTTGCAGCACGCACCCGTTTGACGTCGGTACCCCGAATGGCGTTGGTCAGCGTGTTATCCGGCCAACGCCTGGCGCGGGCGGCGTCAAACCTACAGCAGCTGCTCAGCGCTGGGCCTGCCTTCAGCTTGTAGCGTGTTGCCGGGGCCGTTGTAACCCAGTCGAAGGTGTGTGGCGCAAGTCCGCGGCCCTGACCGTCGGTGCATGGAAGACCCGGCCGACCAGGGCGCGAGCATAGAAATATTGGTTGCGCGCATGCTCGCTCAGCGTGTCAAGGTTCACCTGCCCGGTCTCGTCGCATGGAAAGGCAAAGCCGCACGTGCCGTCCTTCAAGAGATGGAAATTCAGCTCTCGCGTGCTTTGAGTCGTATACATATCGGACTCCTTTGTGCCATGTCCGAAGAGTAGGCTTCGCCCAGTCGGAATCCTATTGAAGAGAACCGAAGGAATGTTTCGTGAGCGGCGAACCGGAACCACCGCGCTGCTGTAGTTCGTTCAGCCAAGCCGAGAGACAACTGATTGCCGTGACCTGCAGTTTGGCCTTGCGGCATTCCTGATCGCTGAGTACACCCGCGTCTGGGACTTCGTGTACCGCTGGGGCGGTGAAGAGTTCTGCGTACTGTTGCGCGGCTGCAGGTTGGCGCAGGCGGCCGAGAATCACAATAGCTGCATCGCAGAAGAAAACGGGCTAAACCAAAAGTGATCCACCAAGAGTTCCAGTGGCACTACGGCTGCAAAACTTGGAACTGGTTTGAGCAGTACGAGAACAATGTTTACGTTTATCCAATGCGCTGATCAAGTTGCAAGCGCAACTGATTTAACATAAGCCCGACTGGTTTGCCGAAAAAATCAACCGATGGAGGGTCAAGCGTAGCTGTAGAAGCCACGCCCGCTCTTGCGGCCCAGGCGGCCGGCCTGGACCATCTCGCGCAGCAGCGGCGCGGGGCGGTACTTGGTGTCGCCGAAGCCCTCGTGGAACACCTCCATGATGCTGAGCATGGTGTCCAGCCCGATCAGGTCGGCCAGCGCCAGCGGGCCGATGGGATGGTTGCAGCCCAGCTTCATGCCCGCGTCGATGTCTTCGGCCGTGGCCAGGCCCTCCTGCAGCACGAAGATGGCCTCGTTGATCATCGGGCACAGGATGCGGTTGACCACGAAACCGGGGCTGTTCTTCACCGTCACCGGCGTCTTGCCCACCGCTTGCGCGAAGGCCGCGGCCAGCGCGTGCGTCTCGTCGGAAGTCTGCAGGCCGCGGATCAGCTCCAGCAGCCCCATCAGCGGCACCGGATTGAAGAAATGCATGCCGATGCAGCGCTCGGGCTTGTCCAGCACCGCGGCCAGCTGCGTGATGGAGATGGACGAGGTGTTGGATGCGATCACGGCCTCGTGTCTGACGATGGCCTCGACCTGGCGCAGGATGCGCAGCTTCAGGTCGGGGTTCTCGGTGGCGGCCTCGATGACGATCTGCGCGTCCCTGAGCGCCGCGTAGTCGGTGCTGCCCTGCACGCGGACCAGCGCCTCATCCTTCTGCGCGGGGGTGAGCTTCTCCTTCTTGACCAGACGGTCCAGGCTGCCGGCGAGCGTCTTCACGCCGAGCCGCACCGCCTCGTCCGAGATGTCCACCATCACCACCTGCAGCCCGGCCACGGCGCACACCTGCGCGATGCCGTTGCCCATGGTGCCCGCGCCAATAATGCCAATTCGATTGATCTTCATGCCGTTTTCCCGTCCGTTGTAGTTGCTGAAGAAACATCAATAACCGACTCTTCTCCTGAAACAGATGCAGTCAGCGATTGCTTCTCTGCTTCATGAAACGGCGCAACGATTGCCGGGTCTGCGCACTCCTGGAAAACGCGCACCCTGCAGTGGCCACAGATAGCCGGGTCCAACCGGCTGCAGATGGTGCTAATGGCAGAGCGCTTGTCGTCAAAGACATGATCGCAACCTAATTCGTCGAGGAAACCGTCGCGCCGCCACTGGTCCAGTACTCGCGGGCGGGGACGATGAAAGTACAGGTCACCACCCAAGGTCCGGCGCGCGTGCAACTCCTGATGCCAGACCTCGGCGCCGGCCACATCGATGAAGTTCATGCTTTTGGCCATCACCAGCAAGTGCTTCTGCGGATGCGGCTGGTCTCGCAAGGCCTGCAGCCGATCAGATACGTGCGCGGTGGCGCCGAAGTACACAGAGCCTTCCATGCGCAGCAGCTTCAGTTGCGGGCACTCAGGCAGCGCTTCGGGCGTGTGCGCCATCACCACGAAGGGGCGATGCGGATCGCTTTGCATGCCAGCCAGTCCCATGGTGCGCATGGCCGGACGCGACGTGCGGTGCAGATACAGACCCAACGAGAGCGCGCTGCCGATGAGCACCGCCACTTCCAGGCGCAACGTCAGCGTGGCGGCGAGGGTAATCAGTGCGACAGCCAGCTCCTGGCGGCTGGCGGCACCCAGGCGGCGCCAGCGCGGCAGGTCCAGCAGCGTCCAACCCACCAGGATCAGCAGGCCGGCGATGGCGGCGTATGGAATGAGTGCCAGCACCGGTGCCGTGAGCGCCACCAGCGGAGCAACCAGCAACGCCGAGAACACCGCCGCCAGCGGCGAGCGCGCACCAGCCTCCAGATTGGGCATGGAGCGGTTCAATGAGCCACAGGAAACGTAGCAGGAGAAGAAACCGCCGATGAGGTTCGACAGGCCCTGGCCCAGGAACTCGCGGTTGGCGTCGATACGCTGGCCGGATTGGGCAGCCACGGCCTTGGCGATGGCGATGGACTGCGCCAGCGCCACCACGGTCAAGGCCGCGGCGATACCCAGCAACTGCGGCAGCTGCTGCACTTGCACGCTGGGCACATGCCAAGGCGGCAGCGGCGACGGCAGCGGCCCCAGCAGGTGCACGTGCCATGCGGGTGACGCCAAGCGATTCAGTCCCCACGCCAACAGCGTTCCGACGCTCAGCGCAATCAACATGAAAGGCGAGCCTCTCCGCCAGCATCGCAGCACCGCCGCCACGCTCAGCGTCATGGCGGACACCAGCAGCGCACCGGGCAGCGGCGCCTGGTCGAAGGCTGCATTCAACACACCGGCGGCGCCGGACCCGGGCAGCAACGTCAACCCCAGCGCGTCCTTGAGCGCGTGCACGGCAATGAGCGCCGCTGCGCCAGCCGTGAAACCAAGCAGCGCCGTGGGCGAGATGAAGTTGGCGATCGCGCCCAGCCGCAGCACGCCTGTGGCGAACTGCAGCAGCCCGACCAGCACCGTTACCGCCAGGGTGAGCTCTATGTAGGCCGGGCTGCCCACGGTGGCCAGCGGTGCCAGCATGGCGAACAAAGCCAGCGAATTGGCGTTGGTCGGTCCCGAGACAACGTGGCGGCTGGAGCCGAAGAGCGCCGCAACGATGCAGGGCACCACGGCTGAGTACAGGCCGTACTGAGGCGGCAGCCCAGCCAAGGTGGCGAAGGCGATGCCCTGCGGCAACACCAGTACTGCGCCCAGCAGTCCGGCCAGCAGGTCAGCTCGCAACGACGTGGGCAACATTAGGCTGCCGCGCAGTCGCTGCGCACAAGACCAGCCTTCCGATACACCGTTGCCCTGCGGTTTCCTATAAGACGCCATTGGAGCCCCGATTGCCTTTGACATGGACCAGACTTCGTATGAATCACCCAACTACAGCGATGTGGGAGGGAAAAAGGCGCCCCGTAGGGCGCGCAACAGGATCAAAAATGATCCTGACCCCCGGAGAATTTCAAAAAGCCTTGCGCATGCCTAACTGGAAAACAGTTTTCTCGTTGACAAATTCCCTCAAATCGCCCTGATGTACCCCGATGGCAGCATATAACGACGTCAGCTTGGATAAGTTGTAATGTGCCCCCAGGCCGATGCGGGACAGTGTGCGGCCTGCACCCGCCGAATTTTCAAACTTGCTGCGCGTATAGTTGGCGGCCAGTACTGTTGATCCAAACGGAACGGATAGTCCAGCGGTATAGGCCTTCAACTCGGTAGCCGCTCCTGTCAATCCAGCTATGGTCAGCGATGTGATTTGCGTACCGACCCCACCCGTGCTCGGCACACCCAAGGTGCCAGTCGTAAGGTCCTTGCCCTGTTGGTAGCCGCCGAAGACCTTGAATGCGCCGAAATCATAATTCCCACCCATCTCAACTATTTTATTCACACCATCGCCCGCCGCAATGGCAGAAGTGCCTGGACTGGCCGGTCGGCCTGCACGTGATTTGCTTTGCTCGTAAGACAAAGCAATATTGAGCGGACCCCGCACATAACTTGCCTTCAGGCCATGGTAGCGATCAGCGACTCCTTCGCCTGCAGCAACCATCGCCTGCACCCTGAAGCCACCCAATACGGGCGAAAGATACTGTACGGCGTTATCGATGCGCGGCGCATCGATGAACATCGTAATCAATCCGTTGGGCAAAGTAATGGGTGCTCCGGTGTTCAATATCGTGGCGTTACCATACGGATTGTTCAGTATTGTCACCTCATCATGGAAAATGTACTGACGTCCCAGACGAATCTCGCCCAAGCTGGTAGATGCCAACGAGATGAAGGCTTGGCGGCCGAACAGCCGGCCGCCCTGTGCAGAGGAGCCTACGTCGGTGAAGAAGCCGGACTCCAGCACCACATTGGACTTCAGGCCGCTTCCTAAATCTTCCGCAGCGCGGATGCCCCAGCGGGAACCTGGTCCGAAAGTGCTGCCATCAGCCAAGCGGTTAAGCGATGCCCCGCCCAGTGCGGAGTTGTGGCCTGAACGGATGTTCTGGTAACTGACATCAACCAGTCCATACAGCGTGACAGAGGATTGGGCCGTGGCTGTTCCCGTAACGGCTCCCAGCAGTGCCAGGACGAAAATCGATTTTTTCACGGTCATTGTCTCCATTGGAACGACTTTTAGAAGTTTTGCTGCTAACGCGTACAGACGCATCTATGACCAAGCAGCCGATTCAACGCAAAATGGCACGTTCATCGCAGGACCCGAGATTAGATTCAAGCGGTCTTTTCCAAGATCTCACACAACAGCGGATTCCAGAATCCCAGCTTATCAATGCCACGCCTGCGGCGACCCGGCGATTTGGCTAGACTGCAGGCGTCTTAGACCCGGAATTGTGCATGCCACCATTGACGCGCATGGATCAACATTTCCTCTCCGGCAAGCCTTCGCCCCGCCGCTCACATGAACGGCGTTGAAGCTTATTGCTTGTGGAGTTTTACTTCGAAGGCGTCTGAAATAGGAGTGTTATCACGCGCTCGCAACGGGCATGTCGTTGTGCGAGTAGAGCTTATAAACTCGTGCCTCGGGTGGAATTGCAGGCAATGAAGCATCCCAGTTTTCCCAAGCTTCCCGCAGTTTTGCCAAATGTTCGGGCTCTCGGCGCGCGAGGTTGGCGCGCTCACGGGCATCGGTTTGCAAATCAAAAAGAAAGTCCACGCCATCGGAGCGCAAATATTTCCAGCGACCGCGAACAAGCGCACGCTGCTCCCGGTGCTTCATGCGCCAGCACAGATCACTTGGCCGTGTCCAGCCGGTGTCATCGAACACCGGACTCAGATCGACACCGTCGAGCGGATAAGCCGGATCGGCAGCGACTCCCGCAGCAGCCAACATGGTCGCAGTCCAGTCCATCGTGAGGTTTGGCGTGTGGCTGACAGTGCCGGCCGGAATACGCGCGGGCCAGCGCGCGAGCAGCGGCACGCGGATGCCTCCTTCGAGCAGGTCCATCTTCTGGCCCATAAACGGCCAGTTGTTCGAGAAACGCTCGCCGCCGTTGTCGCTGGTGAAGACCACCACGGTGTTGTCGGCCAAGCCTTGTCTTTCAAGCGCTGCGAGCACCCAGCCGATGCCCTCGTCCATGTGATGGATCATGCGTTGGTAGGTAGCGATGGAGCCGCCGTCCAGATGCACGCCGTTTGCCCGGGTACGCGCCGACTCCGCCTCGTCATCGCGCGTTAACCACGGCCAGTGAGGGGCGCTGTAGTGCAGGCTCAGCAGGAATGGGCGCTGCGTCGACTGCCGTTCGATGAACTCGACCGCACGACGGCTGAGCAAGTCGGTGAGATAACCAGCCTGCTCGACCGGCTCCTCGTTGTGCCAGAGGTCCGGGTTGCCACGAGGATCCGTGTGCGCGAAGTAGTCCACGCCGCCGGAGTGAAAGCCCCAATGCTCCTGATAGCCTGAAAGGCGCGGACCGAAGTGCGGCGGAAAGCCCAGATGCCACTTGCCGACCAGGGCGGTGGCATAGCCTGCGGCACCAAGCAGCGACGGCAATGTGGGGTGCTCGGGGGGCAGCCCGAGCACCTTGTCGCCGCGCGCGTTGGCCAGCGGCTCCTCGGCTGCACCGCGAAGCCGGTACTGCCATCGCCCGGTGATCAGCGCAAACCGCGTGGGAGAGCAGACGGCCGAGTTCGCATAGCCGTGCGTAAAGCGCATGCCCTGCGCAGCCATGAGATCCAAGTTGGGAGACACATCTGCCGGGCGGTTGTAGGCGTCACGCGCACCAGTGCAACCCAGGTCGGCATAGCCAAGGTCATCGGCCAGGATGAAGATGAAGTTGGGGCGTGTGGCAGTCATGATGCTTCGATGAAAAGAGGTCGCGGTAGCTGGACGGCACTTGGCGTCGCTGCTTCAGTACGACGCAGGAGCGCGCGGCTCAGCGGTGTCGGACTTGAACGAGGCCAGTTGGCGTTCACAGCCACGAGCCAGCAGGACGACGTCCACACCGATTGCCGTGAACAGCGCGCCCCACTCCTGACAACGCTTGGCGAATGCCGCATCGAGGGTCAGGATGCCGCTGGCCTTGCCGCAGGCATTGATGCGCCCGATGGCGTCCTCGATGGCCGCCACCACCTGTGGATGGCTGGCTTGCCCCGGGTACCCCATGTCGGTGGCTAGGTCAGCCGGTCCAATGAAGACCCCGTCCACACCATCGACGCTTGCAATGGCCTCCAGGTTGTCCAGCGAACGCCGTGTCTCGGCCTGCACCAGCAGGCACAACTCGTTCTCGCAAGCTGTGGCGTAGTCGGCGATGCGACCGAAGCGGGTGGCACGCACGGTCCCGCCCCCTACCCCCCGCCGGCCACGTGGCGGATAGCGCATTGCGGCCACGGCTTGGGCCGCCTCCTCGGGCGTTTCCACGTAGGGCACCAGCAGTGTCTGCGCCCCGATGTCCAGTGCCCGCTTGATCAGCACCGTGTCGTTGCTGGCAGGCCGGACCACGGCCGACACCGGGTAGGCCGCAACCGCCTGCAGCATGGCCAGCGTGGTCTCGGTTCCAATGGGAGAGTGCTCGCCATCCAACAGCAGCCAGTCGTAGCCTGCTCCGGCCACCACTTCAGCGCTGTAGGCGTTGCCCAGGGAAAGCCAAAAGCCCACCTGTGCCCGCCCGCTTTTCAATGCTCGTTTGAACTCGTTGGGCGGCAGCTTCATTGAGCATCCCTCCGCTGTGGCTTTACCAGGGCATCCAGTGCCCGTACTCCCTGTCCAGCAGGCAACACCGTCAGGGGATTGATGTCCAGCTCTGCCAGCGACTCCTTCAAGTCCATGGCCAGTGCCGAAAGCCGCATCAAGGCGTCAACCGCGGCAGGCACGTCGGACTTGGGACGTCCGCGCGCCCCGTCGAGCAGCGCAAAGCCACGCAGTTCCCGCAGCATCGACTCCGCCTCACTGCGGGTGATGGGCGCGATGCGGAAGCTGACGTCCTTCATGACTTCGGTGAATACGCCGCCCAACCCCGCCATGACCGCTGGCCCAAAAAGCGGGTCGTTGTTCACACCGAGGATGAGCTCCGTGCCACCAGACACCATTTCCTGGACCACCACACCTTCGATGACCGCCGTCGGCACATAGGCACGCGCGTTGGCCATGATCTGCTCGAAGGCTAACTGCACCTCGGACGCGCTGCGCAGCCCTACCCGCACGCCACCCGCTTCCGTCTTGTGAGGGATGTCGGGCGACTGGATCTTCATCACGACCGGCATGCCGATGGCATACGCGATGCGAACGGCCTCTCCGGCATCCCGCGCCAGCTCCTCGCGCGTGACCGGAATGCCGTACGACGCCAGCAGTTGCTTGGATTCAGACTCCGTGAGGTCGCGGCCGCCGTGAGCGCGCAGGACCCTCTCCCACTGCGGCACCTTCAGCACCAGAGGCTCCTCGCCCTGAGCCTGTGCCGTACGCTGCATGGCGGCAGCAAACGCCCACAAGGCACCGATGCCCCGTGCACAACGCACCGGCGAGGTGTAGCGGGGGATTCCCTCGCGGTCGAGGATGTCGTAGGCGGCCCGGTTCGTCTGCGGGTCGGCATTCCAGGCCACGAAGATCGGGATGCCCGTTTCCCTGGATACGCGAACCACTTCATTGGCCAGTTCGACCGCCAGCTTGCCACTGGCCGCTGCCAGCGCGAGTGCAATCATGTCGACATTGGGATCACGGGCCAGCTTGTCGAGCGTCGTGCGCAGCAGGCTTGCATCGTTGAAGAGCGAAGCCGTCACATCGAGCGGATTTGCCACCGCGGCAAACGAGGGCAGCACCTCCTGCAAAGCAGTCACCGTGTCTTCGGCCAGTGCCGGCAACGTCACGCCGGCCAGCGCGGCCCGGTCCGCCATTGCAATGCCAGCGCCGCCCGAAATGGTCACGATCGCCAGGCGGTTTCCGCGCGGCCACCGCGCGGGAAGCAGCGCCTTGGCGCAATCCGCCATGTCGCCAATGTCATCGACTTCAATAATGCCGGCTTGGCGGAACGCCGCCCGGTACAGGGCCATCGCGCCACCGAGGTTCGCGGTGTGGGAGGCGGCGGCCTTGGCACCAGCTTCCGAGACACCGACCTTCCAGACCAGCATCGGCTTTGCACCGGCCAGCGCGCGGCGGCCGATGTCCAGCAGTCGGTGTGCATCCTTGAAGCCTTCGACGTAACCAGCGATCACGCGGGTACCCGGATCGTCGACCATGGCCTCCATGAAGTCGAGCGACGTCGTGACCGACTCGTTTCCGGTCGACACGTAATGGCGAAAGCCGACGCCCTCCGCGCTGGCGACCATCACGATGGAGTTGCCGAATGCGCCGCTTTGCGAGGTCAGGCTAAGCTGTCCCGCGGGATAGGCGAGCCCGTATGGGGCGCCGAATCCGACATGGATACCCTCGCTGACGTTCATGTAGCCCTGGCAGTTGGGCCCGATGACTTCCATGCCATAGGAACGTGCGATCTCGGCCAGCGCACGTTGGGCCTGTGCGCCCTCCTCGCCAGCCTCCGCAAACCCGGACGACAGGACCACCGCAAATCGGCAGCCTTTCTTGCCGAGTTGTGTCAGCGCGTCCGGAACGCGCTTGGCTGCCACCGCGATCACCGCCACGTCCGGAGCCTCAGGCAAGGCATCCACATCCGGATAGCAGGTGTAGCCGGCCACTTCGGCATACCGAGGGTTGACCGGAAATACCTGGCCCTTGTACCCCTTGGACTTCAGATGGGCGATCGGCTGTCCGCTGATGGAGCTCAGGTCCTGCGATGCACCGATGACCGCAACCGAGCGCGGATTGAAGAACTTCTCAAAGCGTGACATGTTGCCTCAGCCCTGTGCGAGCGTCTGCTTCGCGATATTGAGTTGATGGATCTGGCTCGTGCCTTCGTACAACCGGAACAGGCGCACGTCGCGGTACCAGCGCTCGATGCAGGAGTAGTCCGCGACATAGCCGGAGCCGCCGAACATCTGCACGCATCGGTCCGCCACGCGATTGCACATCTCGGTGGCGAAGTACTTGCACATCGAGGCTTCGAGCACCACGTCCTCTCCGCGGTCGCGCTTGCGCGCTGTTTCCAGGATCATCGATCGAGCCGCGTAGATCTCGGTCTGGCAGTCGGCGATCATGGCCTGTACCAGCTGGAAGTTGGCCACCGGCTGTCCGAACTGGACACGCTTGGTGGTGTGCGCGATGGCCAGTTCGAGCATGCGCATGGCCGGCCCCGTCGAGAGCGCTGCCAAGTGAATACGCTGCTTGTTGAGCGTCTTCATCACCGTCTTGAAGCCGCGGCCTTCGTCGCCACCGATCAGGTTGGCGGCCGGCACGACGCAGTTCTTGAGGACCACCTCTCCCACGGGAGATCCGGCTTGGCCCATCTTCCGGTATGGAGCACCCGTGGACAGGCCAGGCATCCCTCGCTCAACGATGAAAGCTGATACACCCTTGGCTCCCGCAGTGCCAGGCTCGGTGCGGGCCGTCACCGTGAAGACGTCGGCGATCGGCGCATTGGTGATGAAGCACTTGGTGCCGTCGAGCACGTAATGGTCACCTTCGCGCCGGGCAGTGGTCTGGACATTGGTCGCCTCGGACCCTGCCTCGGGCTCGGTCACGGCGAGGCATCCGGTCCACTCGCCGCTCGCCAGCCGTGGCAGATAACGCGCCTTCTGCTCCTCGGTGCCGTCGACCACGATGCCCTCGGAGCCAATCCCGGTGTTGGTGCCGACCCGCGCGCGGAAAGCAACGGAGCACTGCGAGATCTCGAACGCACCGAGCACCAGCTCTTCGGTTGTCAGACCCGCGCCGCCATACTCTTGCGGAATGCTCCAGCCGAAGAATCCGTTGGCACGCATTTCCTGCACGAGATCGCAAGGCACTTCATCACTCTCGGCGACCAGGTCTTCCGCCGGTATGGCGCGTTCCCTGACCCATTGGCGGGTTCGCTCAAGCAGTGCCTGCAATTGAACTTGATCACGAATCATGGAAGTTTCCCTCGTGCTTAGATCGGTCGCATGTAGGAAGTCTTCACCGTCGTGAAGAACTCCTGGGCATAGCGGCCCTGCTCGCGAGAGCCGTAGCTCGACGCCTTCGTGCCGCCAAACGGCACGTGGTACTCGAATCCGGCGGTAGGCAGGTTCACCATCACCAGTCCCGCCTGGCTGTAGCGCCGGAAGTGGGCCGCATGCTTCTGGGAGCTCGTGCAGATCGAGGAAGCAAGGCCGAACTCCGTGTCGTTGGCAAGGTGCAGTGCCTCCTCGTAGTCGCGAACCCGGATCACGGCCGCGACAGGTCCGAAGATTTCCTCCCGGTTGATGCGCATGCCGTTGGCGGTGTCGACGAACAACGCCGGGGACATGTAATACCCCTTCGTCGGCCGCTCGAGCAGTTCGCCGCCTTCGACGAGCCGGGCACCCTCGCGCTTGCCGACATCGAGGTACTCCAGGTTCTGCGCCAGTTGGGCCTCGCTGACGACGGGTCCGATCATGGTGGCGGGGTCCAGCGCATGCCCGACCGTTATCCGGCGCATGCGCTCACGTAACGCCGCCACGAAGCGGTCGTGGATGGCGTCGGTCACGATCAAGCGGGACGAAGCCGTACAACGTTGGCCAGTGAAGTAGAACGCCGCATCCAAGGCAGCATCGGCAGCCAGGTCCACGTTGGCATCGTCGAGCACGACCATGGGGTTCTTGCCTCCCATCTCCAGCTGCACCTTCTTGCCGGACTGCATGGCGGCCAGCCCGATCTGGCGCCCCACGGCCACCGAGCCGGTGAAGCTGATGCCGTTGACGTCCGGGCTTGTCGTCATGGCCTCGCCCACGACACGCCCCTTGCCCACGACGAGGTTGAACACGCCGTGCGGCAGGCCCACCTCATGGATGATGCGCGCGAGTTCCCAGCCGCAGGCCGGTACCAGCTCAGGCGGCTTGAAGACGACGCAGTTGCCGTACGCCAGCGCCGGCGCAATCTTCCACACCGGGATACCGATCGGAAAGTTCCAGGGCGTGATCACGCCAATCACACCCAGTGGTTCCCGGGTCACGTCGATGTCGATGCCCGGGCGCAGCGATGCAACGTGGTCACCTTGCATGCGCAGGCACTCACCGGCGAAGAACTTGAACGTATATCCCGCGCGCTCGACTTCGAACATCGCGTTGGACAGGGTTTTGCCCTGCTCGCGTGCCAGCAGCATGCCCAGTTCATGCTTGCGCGCGATGAGGAGGCTGCCGATCTGGTCCAAGTACTCAAACCGGCGCTGGGAAGAAAGAGCAGCCCAAGCAGGGAACGCTTGCCTGGCGGCAGCGATGGCGGCACGGGCCTGTGAAGCATCCGCCAACGCGTATTCGCCAACGATGTCGTCGGTGTCGGATGGATTCACGTTGGGAACGTGAGCCTCTGCGGCGACCCACTCGCCGCCTATGTAGTTGGGATGATGTGTCATGTCGCGTGCCGCTGCGCCGTGTGATCAGTTCTCCAGCTTGAAGCCGGTCTGCTTGATGACCTGGGCCCAGCGCTTGGTGTCCGAGGCAATGTCCTGGCGCAACTCGTCCGCTCCAAGGGCTGCCGGAGTGAAGCCTGCGGCAGCCAGCGATGCGCCGACGTCCTTCATCCCGACGATCTCGCGAACGGCCGACGCGAATGCCTCGGTTTCAGACGCTGGCGTGCCGGCCTTGACGACAAAGCTGAACCACTCCTGCGCTTGTGCCTGCTTGTAGCCAAGCTCTCCCAGAGTGGGAACGTCCGGAAGCAGTGCGCTGCGTTTTTCACCGGTCGTGGCGAGCACGCGCAACTTCCCGCTGCGATGCAATTCGGTAAAGTTGGACAGGACGTTGATGCCCAGGGGAACTTCGCCGTTGAGCAGGTCCTGCAGCATCGGAGGGCCACCGCGGTAGGGTGTCGGCTGCAGGCTCACACCGGCTTCCTTCGCCAGGAGGGCCCCGACGAAGTGCGGTGCGGATCCCAGCGCTGGTACCGCATAGAAGCCCCGGTTCGGGTTGGCCTTGACCCAGGCGAGATACTCGGCCAGCGTCTTGAACGGATTGCTCGGCCCAGTGACCACGGCGTGCTCGAACGTGCATGCCGAAATCACCGGCTCAATCTTGGAAACGTCGTATGCGAGCTTCGGGTAGAGCGTGGGATGAATGGTCAGCATCCCAGGCGGCGTCAGCGCATAGACGCTGCCGTCGGTCGGACCGTTTTGCAAAGCAGTCAGAGCCAATTGCCCGTTGGCGCCGGACTTGTTCTCGACGATGACCGTTCGCTTGAGCTTGGTTTGCAGCTTTTCGGCTACGATGCGTGCGACGGCATCCGGGGCGCCGCCCGGCGCGAAACCCACCAGGATGGTGATCGGCTTGCTGCTCTGGGCAACCGCACCGGTCGATGCGGCCGCGGCCAATGCGGCGGCAAGACAGGTCCTCAGAACCTGACGGCGTGAATGCATGGTTTGTCTCCGTCGTGTAATGGACGCGCCTGTCGGCGCGAATGCGAGAACGGTGCCGATCAACCGTCAGCGCGGTTTCAGGTGCTCGGGCAGGCGGCTGTCATCACCGTAAGCCACGCGGACCACCTCGGAGCTGCTGTTGGGCTGGTGTCCCACGCTGGCGCGCGGCGCAGGTGCAGCGACCACCCGATTGGAAAGGCGGCCCAGGCCGGTGACCTCAACCTCGATCAGGTCACCGACGTCGAGCGGTCGGGAATTGGCCGGCGTAGCGGTGAGGATGAGGTCGCCGGGCATCAACGTGATGTGGCGGGCCAGATCGGCGACCAGGTAGTCAAAGCCGAAGATCATCTCGTCGGCCAGCACGGCCTCCTGCACCAGCCGCCCGTTGCGCCACGTGCGCAGCGTCTGCTCCCGGATGTCAATGCCGGAAACGATCCCAGGCCCAACAGGGCAGAAGCCATCGGAGCCTTTCACCCGCAGCATCGACCCCGCATCGGTGTCGCGCATGTCCTGAAGCCCCATGTCCAGCGCGCAGGTGAAGCCTGCCATGTGATCCCAGGCCTCCTCGGGAGTGATGTTGCGCGTGGGCTTGCCGATGACGATGCCAATCTCGCCTTCATAGTTGAGGTACTGGTAGCCCTGGGGCCGCACGATCTCGCCGCCGTGCGCGTTGAGCGTCGTGATCGGCTTCATGAAGTAGTTGGGCGTACCGAACTCGGCCTTGTCCGCCGGACGTTTGCCGCGCAGCTCGTAGTAACGCGACGCGTAGTTCAGGTGCAGGCAGATGATCTTGCTCGGATCGCAGGGGGGCAGATGCACGACATCCGCCACCGCCACCTGTCGGCCATCGGCCAGCCGCAGCCCCTCTCCTTCGACCGTCGCCCAGTGGGTCGAACCGTTGTAGACGACGCGGCGCACCTCGTGGCGCGGTCCCTGTAGCACGTTCATTCGGATGCCTCTTGCGGTTGCGTTTCAAACCAGATGTGCACGTTGCCCGTGCCCATGGCGTTCTCGTACTCGGACAGCTGTTCCCCGCGCGCCGTGCACTGGCGTCCGCCAAGAGCACCGACCATTTGCAGGTAATGCCCGCCAAGTCCTTCGTAGGCGGCAGCGCGCAGCTCGGGATACCGGTCGATCACACTCGCGTGGTCGCCCTTCGCCCAGGAAGCCATGACTTCGTGATCGAGCTGCACATGCTTGGGATCGCTGATGTTCTCCGGATCCCACCAGCGCGGATTCCTCGCCAGGAAGTCGAGGTCCACCATGCGGTGGCTCAGTGCACCGGATGCCAGCAAGACGACCCGGCTGTCAGTGTTGCGGATCGCTTCCCCGATGACTTCGCCCATTGCCAGGAAATGGTGCGCGCGAGCGTTCTGGCAGATGCCCACCGAGAGCACGCGCTCGCCTCTCCACAGCGGCCCGAGCAAATTGACGGTCGGGTATTCCGGTTCGATGTGCTCGTTGCGCGCGTTCTCCACCGGTACGCCGCACTGCTCACCCACGCGTGCCATCTCGGCTGCGAGATCCGGTGCACCGTCATAGTCGAACGGAATGTCGTGAAGGATCCACGGCATCTCGTTGGACGTGTAGATGCCTTTGTAGTGCGGCGCGCCTGCCACGACGTGGCGCCCGCTTGTGAACCAGTGCGTGTCGAAGATGATCAGCGTGTCGGCCTGGACCGCGTCAATCCTGTTGCGCAGCCGGGCATAGCCTTCGATCAGGTCCGAGTCGCGTCCGTTGCCCATCGTGATGCGATCGGCCTGGGTCCGGAACAGGCCAGGATGGTGCGACACGATGGCCGCGCCGACGATGTGTCCCATGTCAGTCTTCCTCAAAGGTCTACAGGTCAAGAATCAGCACGTCAGTACGCGAGCGGGACACGCACGGCATCAGCTTGTCGCATGCGCGCCTTTCGTCATCGGTGAGAAACGAGTCCCGGTGATCGGGCTCTCCGGCCAGCACGCCGGTCAGGCACGTGCCACACACACCCTGCTCGCACGACACGTCCACCGCTACCCCGTACTGCGCAAGCGCTTGCACGATGCTTTGTTCAGCCGGTACCACGTAGTCGCCACCGCTGCGTGCCAGCCTCACGACAAATGAGGCGCACGGTGCGGCAAGCGCGTTGGCATCCGCCGAAAAGTATTCGAGGTGGACAGCATCGGGCGGCCAAGTGGCGCTTGCAACGTCCTGCACCGTGTCCATGAAGGGACGGGGACCGCACAGGTACAGATGTGCATTGGCCCGGCGCTCCCAGAGGAGCTTGCGCAGCTTCGAGCGCACGGCATCCGCTTCCAGCGCGTAGTGGAAGTCCACGCGTCCGGCGAAGGCCGGCGCTGACAGCACCTTGTGAAATGCGGTTTGCGCAATGGAACGCGCAAAGTAGTGCAACTCGAACGATGCGCCGCGTGCCAGAAGATGGCGTGCCATCGACAGCATCGGCGTGATGCCAATGCCTCCAGCCACGAGCATGTAGTGCCCTGCCGTGTCGCGCAACTCGAAGTTGTTTCGCGGGGCACCGATCTGCAGCATGTCCCCCTCTTGCACCAAGTCGTGCAAGGCCGAGGAACCGCCGCGGGAGCTGGGCTCACGCTTCACGCCGATGATGTAGCAGTCGGCATCCGCAGGCCCGTTGCACAACGAGTACTGGCGGACAAGCCCGTCACCGAGATGCACGTCGATGTGTGCTCCGGGCGAAAACGCCGGCAGGGGCTGTCCGTCCGAGCTCGCGAGCTCGAAGACGCGGACATCGTCGGTTTCGTTGTGAATGCGCCGAACGCGCACTGCGATCCTGTCCATGCCCGTCTCCTTCAGGACTTGCGAGGGCCCAGACGAGCCGGCAGCGAGAACGGCCCGTTGATGAAGTTGCTGCGCAGGCGGTCCACCGGACCAGTTGCCTCGATCTCGGGGTAACGACGCAGAAGCTCGGTGTAGGCGATGCGGATCTCAAGCTTGGCCAGATGCGCGCCCAGGCAGAAATGGGGGCCGGCCATGCCGAAGGCCATGTGCGGGTTGGGCTTTCGGCCGATGTCGAACCGGTAGGGCTGGTCGAACTTCGACTCGTCAAAGTTCCCCGACGCGTACCACACCGCGACCTTGTCGCCGGCAGCTATGGCTTGACCGGCGATCTGCGTGTCCCGGGTCGCCGTGCGCCGCATGTGCATCGTGGGCGAGGCCCAGCGCACGATCTCCTCGACGGCCCCGGCCGCCTGCCCCTCAAGGTCTTGCAGCCAGGCCGTCTTCTGCTCGGGGAAGTCGGAAAGCGCGCGCAGGCCGTAGCTCAGCGAGGCACGCGTGGTATCGGCCCCCGCCGCGCCCAACAGCCCGAAGAAGGCACCGAGATCGGCAGGCGTCAGGCGTTGGCCGTCAATGGTTGCCGCAGCGAGCGAGCTCATGACGTCGTCTTTGGGCTCCTTGATCCGTTGCTCGGCCAGCCACCGGCCGTAAGCCTGGATTTCTCTGCCGGCTTCTCCGATCCCGTGCTGATCACCCCCGAAGCGAGGATCGGCCGAGAAAAAGGTGCGGTCCGCCAGTTCGAGCATGCGGCGCTGGTCGGCAGCAGGCACGCCCATGAGGTCATAGAAAACGCCAAGCGGCAAAGGGGTCGCGAAGTCGCGCACGAAGTCGATCTCGTCCTTGCCCTCCAGGCCGTCCAGGATCTCGATCACCCTGGAGCGGATCTGGTCCTGCAGTTTGGCCACGCTCATCGAGCTGAAGGTCGGGCCCACCAGGCGCCTGAACCGCGTGTGCTCCGGCGGGTCCATCTCGATCATCGACCCTTCGCCGGCGTGCGGCATGTCGCCCTCGAACAGCACTTGGACGCCGTGGCGGTTGCTGAAGGTGGCCGTGTCCCGGCTCACCGCGACGATGTCGTCGTAGCAGACAACCGCCCAGAAGCCGTTCTTTCCTGAGTCAGGGTGCTGATGCCAAGACACGGGTGCCTCCTGGCGCAGCTTGCGAAACAGCGCCGGCAGGTCCGGCCTGGAGAACGTGTCGATCGAAGCGAGGTTGATCTCGCTGGTGGTCAGTTCAGTCGCGGGTTGAGTCATCGTGGTCATGTCTGTCTCCTTGGGGTCAGTTTTTGGGGTCGGCTTTTCAGGTTTCCAGCTTGAAGCCGGACTCCTTCACCACGGCTCGCCAGCGATCCTGGTCTTTTCGGATAAGGTCACCGAAGGCGGCACCGCGCAGCAGCGCCGGATCGTGTCCCTGCGATGTCAGCTGCTGGACAAGCTTTGGCTCCCTCAAGACGTCCTCGACGGCTGCGTTGAGGGACGCGATGACACTCGGCGCCGTACCTGCCGGCGCCATCAGCCCGTACCACTCTGTCGCCGTCATGACGTCGCGAATGGCCGATGTTCCGAGCGCTTCCGCCAACGTGGGCACATCAGGCAGCAAGCTGGAGCGAGAGGCGCCCGCCGTGGCGAGCACGCGCACCTTGCCAGTTCGATGGTCTTGCAGGAAAGTGGACAGCACCCCAATCGCGCTGGGAAGTTGCCCCCCGATCAGATCGCCCGACATCTGGGGCCCGCCCCTGTAACCGATCACTCGATAGTCGATGCCTGAGGCTTGGGCAATGAGGTATCCCAGAAAGTGAGGCGTCGAGCCCAGCCCCGGGACGCCATAGGACGCCAGGTTGGGGTTCTTCTTTGCCCATTCCACGAACTCCCGCATCGTCTTTGCAGGGTGAGTGGCGGGCACTGCAAGCGCAAGATCGAACGTCACGACACGACACACCGGCGTGAAGTCGCTGAACGCGTTGTAGGCGAGCCTGGGATAGACGAATGGGTTGATCGTCAACGGCGGGCTCGGCGTCAGCACCAACGCGCTGCCATCCGCGGGCGCTTTTCGCAAGACATCCATCGCGATCCCGCCACCGGCGCCTGCACGGTTGTCGATGATCACCTTCTGCTGCAGTGCCTGGCTCAGTCGCGGCGCGACGGTGCGGGCTACGAGGTCGGGAGAACCCCCGGCCGGGTAGCCAACGTAGACGGTCAGCAACTTGCCTGGCTGGGACCAGGCAGCTGCCGCCGTAGACAGCGAACCCAGCCCGAGCCCTACAGTTCGAAGGAAGTCTCTGCGATGCATGCCGTCGTCTCCAGGGATGTCGGAATGTCGGAACACTGGCCGGCCTCTTGCGGCCTACGCCAGGAGCCCTCGGTCCTCAGCGGCCGGCGAACACCGGCGCATACGGCTTCTGCGGCAGCATCACGTCCTTCATGTCGCAGAAGAATTCGAAGCTCCACTGCCCGCCTTCGCGTCCGATACCTGAATCGCGGACGCCACCGAAGGGCGCTTCCAGATCCCTGAGGAAGAACGAATTGACCCAGACCATGCCGGTGCGCAGTTGCTCTGCCACGCGCAGCGCTCGGCCCTCGGAGCCGAAGACGACACCCGCAAGGCCGTAGCGCGTCCCATTGGCCATGCTCGCTGCCTCGTCATCGCTGTCAAAGCGCTGCAGGACGAGTACCGGACCGAAGATTTCGCTTTGCACGACTTCGTCACCCTGGTCCACGTCGCTGATCAAAGTGGGTTGGTAGTAAAGATCGCCAGCCTCGTGTTTGGCGCCACCCCAAACGATGCGTGCACCGCGATCGCGTGCGCGGTCGACGAAGCCAGCGACCTTGTCAAACTGCCTTGGATGGATGATCGGCCCGATCTCCGTGGACGCGTCCCGCGGGTCTCCCACACGCAGCCCGGCCACCACCTTTTGCATGCGTGCCACGAAATCGTCCGCCACCTTGCTGTGGACCAGGATGCGAGTACCCGCCAGGCATACCTGGCCGGCGTTGCGGTACTGCAATGCAGCGGTTTGCGCGGCACGGTCCAGGTCTGCGTCTTCCAGCACGATGAAGGCGGACTTGCCTCCGAGCTCGAAGCTGGCCGGGACCAGGTTCTGGCCGGTCGACTTCGCGATGGTCTTGGCCGTCGGGACGGACCCCGTGAACGAAACCCGGGCGACGCGAGGATCGGCCACCAGCGCGGCACCGGTGGTCGCACCGATGCCTTGCACCACGTTGATCACGCCTGGCGGCATGCCCGCTGCCGCCGCCACATCGGCGAGCATCGAACAGGTCAGCGGGGCCCACTCGGGCGGTTTGATCACGACCGTGTTGCCTGCGGCAAGTGCTGGTCCGAGCTTCCACGTCGTCAGCATCATCGGCGAGTTCCACGGCGTGATCAGCACGCACACGCCCGCGGGATCGAAGCGAACATGATGCTTGGCATTGCGCCCTTCAATGCGGTGCTCCTTCAACTTCAGCGCCTCGTCCGCGAAGAAGCTGATGTTGTGAGCACAGCGCTCGATCTGGTGTCCCTTCAGGCGCGCGTACAGCATCCCGTTGTCTTCACACTCGACGCGCGCCAGCTTCTCGCCCCAGGCCTTCAATTCGTCGGCGAAGCGGTGAAGATGCTCACGGCGCTTGTCCGGCCCAAGCGCGGCCCAGGCAGGGAACGCAGCCTGGGCGGCCTCGATCGCTGCGTTGCAGTGCTCCGGCAACCCGGCGGCGACGTACCCGATGAGATGCCCGTCGATCGGGCTGTGGTTGGGAAAGCGTTCCGTTGAGGACACTCGCTTGCCCCCGATAAAGTGATCGCCGCTGACCTGGATGCCGTCGATCTCGATGATGTTTTCCATGAGAAGTCCTACTCGGTGAAACCTACTGCGATGCCGCCCAGGGGGCCGTAGTCGACGTGAAAGATGTCGCCCGCTGCCGCGGCAAGCGGCCGGGTGAAGGAGCCACCAAGCAGCACCTGTCCGGGCTCAAGGCAGACGCCACGCTCGCCAAGCCGGTTCGCAAGCCAGGCAACTCCGTTGGCGGGATGACCGAGCACGGCGGCCGACATGCCGCTGTCCTCGATGACGGCGTTCTTGTAGACCACGGCGCCCAGCCAGCGCAGATCCACGTCCATCGGGCGCACTGGGCGGCCGCCCATCACTACGCCGGCGCTGGCAGCGTTGTCCGCCAGGGTGTCGACGAACTTGCGAGGCAGCACGGTTCGCGAGTCGATGAGCTCCAGTGCCGGAACGACATGCTCCGTGGCGCTGAGCACGTCGGACACCGTGACGCCAGGACCCTTGAGTCGACGGTTCAGAACAAAGGCAAGTTCGACTTCCAGGCGGGGCGCGTGGTATCGGCTCGCCGAGAGCCTTGCACCATCGGCATGGAACATGTCTTCGAACAGGTGTCCGAAATCCGGCTCCGAGATGCCCACGGCATCTTGCATGGCCTTTGAGGTGAGGCCGATCTTGTAGCCCCGAACACGGGCTCCAGCCTCGACTTTCATTGCGACGACCTTGAGCTGTACGTCGTAGGCGTCCTCGATGTCCATCTCGGGATAGGTATCGGACAGCCGAGGCAGCGGCTTGCCGATCCGTTCTGCCTGAAGCAACTGGTGAGCTGCTTCTTGTCTCAGTGTCTCGTTAAGCATCTGTTTCGTCCCTTGTCTCCAACGCTGCCGACGCCGCACTGCCGATGGACTGCACTGCGATGGAACGAACTTTCGACTATGCTGACTTGTTAGACAAGCAATGTTTTCTTGTGGACTCTTAGGAAAAAATGAATAATCTGACGCTTCGCCAGCTTCGTGCGTTTCGCGCTATTGCCGTCAGTGGCAGCTTCACCATCGCAGCCGAGCAACTGCACCTGACCCCGGCCGCACTGAGCGGGCTGATCAAGGAACTCGAGACGCAGCTCGGCGTTCGACTGCTCGACCGCAATACGCGCAAGGTCGGCCTCTCAGCGGTGGGCGAGGAGTTCTTCCCGCTGACCGAGCGGGTGCTTCAAGACCTGGATGACGCCGTTGTCAGCATCTCAAACCTCAAAGAGAAGCGCCGTGGCATCGTTCGGCTCGCTGCGCCTGAAGTCATGTCCTGCACTCTCGTACCGCGGGCCATGGCTGCGTTCCGCGAGCTTCATCCTCACGTCGAAGTTCGGTTTCTGGACGTGCCTATCGAAGACGTGATCACACGCACGGCCCGGGGCGAGGTCGACATTGGCATCGCGCCAGGGCCTGTCGATCAGCCAGAGATCGAACGTTTGCCGTTCATGCGGGCACCGTTGAGGCTGGCGGTGCACAAGGACGACGTCCTTGCGCGCACGGACGAGGTGACATGGGCGGATGTGAGGGACCGGAAGTTGGTCACCTTCTTCCGAGGTTTTGACGAATGGATGCCGGCTCGGCGCAGCTCCAAGGCAGCACCGACTTTCCCAACGGAAATCCTTTTCGTGCGGCGCATCAACACGGCGCTTGCCATGGTGCAAGCCGGATTTGGCGTCACAGCGTGCCCGGTGTATGCAGGCGGCTTGGCTTCCGGGTTCGACCTGAGGTTGATCAAGCTATGTCGACCGGAGGTTGACCGAGAGTACGCGGTGTTGACGCGCGCAGGCCATTCCCTGGCTCCTGCCGTTGAGGCCTTCCGGGCGTTCCTGCTGGACTTCGCGCCACGCTGGGCAAGGCAGGCCGCTGAAGAACAAGGTTGAAAGCGAGCCGCTATAGCGATAGGTCTTATCTATCACGACAGTCGCGTCGAAGGATGAAACTGGTAGACGGACGAACGATCCGCCATGATTTCCAGCAGCTGCTTTGACCCAAAGAATGTGCTTCGTTGATACTGCACCGAATTTCACATAATCGCGATTGCAGTGTTTGCACCATGCATTCATTAATCCCTACGTGAAAACGAACAAGAACGACGCGGCCGATGCCGAGGCGTTCTGTGAGGCCGTGGCGCCGCCGAACATGCGCTTCGTGCCGGTCAAGAACGTCGAGCAGCAAGGGTTGCTTGCGTTGCACCGTGCTCGCCAAAGCTTTGTCAAAGCCCGCACGGCACAAGCCAACCAGCTCTGGGGCTTGCTGGCAGAGTTCAGATTGATCATTCCGCAGGGCACAACACACATTGCTCGGACGGTGCCTAAGCTGCTTGAAGACGCAACGAATGAAATGCCGAGAGCGTTTCGGCTGCTGGAGCACCTCAAGGAGCTTGACCGCCAGCCCGATGATGTTGAAGCCCAGATCGCGGCCTGGCATCGCGACGACCCTCTGAGCCTACAGCTCGCCGCCGTGCCGGGCATTGGCCCGATCACGGCCAGTGCGTTGGTGGCGGCGGTGGGTGACGCGACGAACTTCTCCAACGGGCGACAGTTCGCGGCTTGGCTGGGACTCGTGCCGCGCCAGAACTCCAGCGGCGGCAAAAACGTGCTTCTGGGAATCAGCAAGGGCGGCGATACGTACCTTCGCACGCTGCTGATCCACGGCGCACGCTCGGTTCTCTACGCCGCTCAGCCAGGGACTGCGCCAGGCATTTCACAGCGCATGTCCCACGACGGTGTCGCGGCTGCTGCGCAAACTGGGTTACTCGAAGGCCGGCGAACGAGTCAGCGCCGCAGACATGGCGCAGCTTCATCTACCGCACCACTTGGTGAGCCTGCGATGGAACTACACCTTGCGACCGCGCCCGCTGCGTGAAATACACGCTCCTTGGCGAAGCGAGTATGGAATGTAGATGTTGGACGGGCCCTATCGGTACTTTGTTATTCCCGGAGATAGAGGTCAATTCCGAAGCCAGCTGCGACGGCTTCCATAAGTTCTGCAAGCTCAGGCGGCGGTGGCTCG
>NZ_AUMO01000063.1:32893-66478 GCF_000430725.1 Azohydromonas australica DSM 1124 | reverse complement strand
CGAGTACGGTATCGTCAAAAATCAGATAGCCATGAGCGCTGGGAATCACGTGCGGCCGAATGTTTTCCCAAATGATGCGTGATGTGATGCGCTCGCCGTTCAAATACCGATTGAGGGCGTCATGGCTGAAGTGGGCATGATGCTCGGCATAGTGCGTCAAGGTGAAGTTGACCTGACTCGATAACAGGAACTGACAGTAGTCCACGCGGGATGGATTCATGTCGCCGCCTAGTGAAAGACAAAACTATGATCTATGCTTTCAAGAAGTTCAAGTTGAAATTAATTCATGGGATTTCTATGATTTTCTATCAAACTTTTGCGTAAGTCCTATCACTATATCAAATTGATTCCGCTGCTCTCTGGGCTTCGAGCGAAAGTCAAATATTTCTCCAGAACCAATTGCCATATTTTCACTTAGATGAGACGACAAAAAGTTCACGATTAAATTTTCACGAGGAGTACCTCTGTGCAACGAATGCCCAGCATTTGCCGGAATTCCAGACGTTTGCAAGATCGCGTTCTCAACGGCACTCATGTGCGCCTCCAACAAACCCATCGTCATTTTATATAAACCTCTTAAACTTCGAAACAGGGCTGGATCCAGATATAAGGCAACAGGTTATTGATTTTTTAAGACTTGAGCCGGACATACGGACTATTTACAACTCCAGTCAGAAGCGCTTGAGCAAATTTTGCAGCCGAATCGAAGTAGTGACGATACCTCGCACTAGGCACTTTAATTGGCGCACCCAAACTGAGTGCAAGATCCGGCGCTTCAGTGCTTGAACGTTCATCGGCGAAACCTGCTCGGTGCAAAAGACAATTGCGCACGTAGTTAAGTTCAGCGAGTGAATTGATCACCTCCGATGACAACGCAAACGGAATACGAAGAATGGATAACAGATATGCATAGCCATCTGCCACTGAACGATTGTTGCGCGAATAACTCTCAAGCCGCTTATATACACGGCGCGCATCTGCTTCAGTCAACGGAGAAGACAGAGATTGGGGCAACCTAACTCCGGCGTCAGCCAGTAACTGAAGAGCGGAAGCATCTTTGCTCAAAATGAGAACCACCGTGTCCTCTACCGCAACTTCGAGCGCAACCCAAATGCCGATGATTCCATGCCGATTAATTGGATCAAAATCTTCCGCTATGAGATCATCCGCCCATTCACCAAGCCCACCGCGCTGCTCATTGATAAGCCTATCGATGGCTTCGCTATTGCCATTTATTGCTTTGACATGATGGCGCGCAATGTCAAGCAACGGCCCCTGGTGGGATAGAGCAATAATAGCGCGCTGCAATACCGATGCAATCCTAGTTTCCTCGGCAATCAAGCTAACGCATTGCCCTGCTGGACCAATTATCCAATTAAACGCGCTTGAATTGGGGATGCATGATTGCATAAAATGATCTTCAAAGACTAGCCGCGGTTAACCCACCACTTTCACGTAACCCGTGATGGGTACCGCTGCGCTGCTTAAAGCCAACTTTACAACAGTTCTGTGGCGCCTTTATGCTTAACATTTTAATTAAACCATTCCTCCTCAATAGATGAGATCTACCCCCCTTTTAGTAAGCACTACAGTACTACCATCAGACTCAACAAGACCATCTGCAATAAGTTCCGCAACAGCCTCGTCTAAAGCCGCCTTCTGTTTTGGGTTCCAGCGCATTATTCGCTGAAAGTTGAAGGCGGGCGCATGCAGGGCATGGCCCACATCAGCGTTACGCTCTCGAAAATAGTCAAGTATCTCCGATTTTACAAACTCGATTTCGTCACTCACCGTTCACCCCTCCGTTTGAAATACCACATTAAAATACAGCATTTAGGGAAAGCGACGACTTGCTGACCAGCTGGAACTCCCAACCAATCATGGCAAATCGATATTTTTAGCCAATTCCGAATCAAACCTTCGTCTTTGGTTCCAAATATCTGCAAGCCAAACTCAACCGCCATAGGCAAATCGTAATCGCTTGCGACACACAACCTGCCTTGCTCACCTCTCCAGCAAAGCCGCTGCGTGATGCAAGTCACGATTTATCAACGCATGTCGATGCGGTTCTGTTGTATGGCCTACGCCCCGCCACCATTTATTGCTGTTCTTGGCCAGAACTTTGCCCATGGTAGAAATTGCTGCACTGCCTGGCGCCAGCACAACTTCACGCCCTCTGCACCCTCAACCCCTCACTGGCCCACCACTTCCCCGCCTTGTCTACCACCAGCACATCCACCCGCCACTCCCGCGCCAGGCGCAGCGCCTCCTGCCGCCCGGCGTTGAACATCACCTTGGTCAGCGCGTCCGCCAGGGCGCAGCTCGGGGCGGCGACCGTGACGCTGGACAGCTCGGCCGGGGAATAGCCGGTGCGCGGGTTGAAGATGTGGTGGTGCCGGTGGTCCGCACTGAACGTCGTTTCGTTGTCGGACGAGGTCGCGACGCTGCGGCCGTCCATCGCCAGCCAGCCCATGAGGGCCTGCGCCTCCCGGTGGTCCGCAATGCCGAGCAGCCAGGGGCGGTCGGCGCCGGGGCGGCCCAGCGCCGTCCATTCGCCCGTGTTGATCAGCGCATGGCGGATGCCGCGGGCCTCCAGCCCGGTGCGCACCAGGTCCGCCGCGAAGCCCTGGGCGATGCCGTTGAGCGTGACGGCCATGCCGGGCTCGCCCAGGCGGATCTCCTGAGGCGACACTTGCAGGCTGCGCCAGCCAACGGCAGCCCGAGCCTGCGCAACGGCCGCGGCCGACGGCAGCGTGCCCCGGCGCTGGGCCGCCTCGAACACGGCCCACAGGGGCTGCACCGTCACGTCGAAGGCGCCGTTGCTGCGCGCCGAGATGCCTTGCGCCAGCTGGAACACCTGGAACAGGTCGGGATGCGGATCGCGCAGTACGCCGTCGCGGTTGAGGCGGCTGAGCGCGCTGTCCGGCTTGAACAGGCTCATCTGGTCCTCGACGTGGCGGACGGTGCGCACGGCGGCGTCGAGGGCCTGGTCGGCCTGGCCCGCATCGCCGTGGGCCACCCGCAGGGACAGCACGGTCCCGAAGCCGATCAGGCTGCGCTCGCGCCACTGCATCCGGAGCGCGCCGCGCTCCGCCGCGGCGGCGTTCGCAAGGACCGGTGCTGAAGCGCCCAGCGCACCCAGGCCCAGGGAAGATTGGAGAAATACGCGACGTCTCATGGCTTCACCCCTGGACCGGTGACACGGCTTGTTTTTCCACCGCCACGGCAATGGGAATTCGGCGGCCGGATTTCTTGTTCATCGTGATCAGCGGCACGCACAACTGCTCGCTCTGGAAAATGGCCACGCAATCCAGGCACTGGAAGCATTCGTCGTAATTGACGTCACCCGATTTGCGGATGGCCTTGTAGCCGCAGTCATTGCGGCAGCGCTGGCAGGGTGTGCCGCATTCGGTGCGCCGCGCGATCCAGTCGAAACGGCGCAGGCGCCCGAATATCGCCATGCCCGCCCCCAGCGGGCAGATATAGCGGCAATAGCCCTTGTAGACGAACGCGCTCAGCGCCAGCAGGCCGCCGGCCCAGGCCACGAAGGGCCAGGCGCGGTCGAACATCAGGGTGATGCTCGTCTTGAAAGGCTCGACCTCGACCAGGCGGTCGGTCCAGGGCACGGAAACGCAGGCCGACACCACGATGGCCGCCAGTACGGCGTACTTGAGTTTCTTCAGGCGCGCGTCGGTCCGGTCCGAAATTCGCAGCTGCGGCAGGCGCAGCGGCGTCACCACCTTGTTCACCAGTTCCTGGAGAGCGCCGAAAGGACAGAGCCAGCCGCAGAAGGTGCCGCGCCCCCACACGAAAAACGTGATAACGACAAAGGCCCAGAGGCTGACCGTCATCGGGTCGTACAGGAAGAAATCCAAGTTGCGGCCGGCGAGCACGGCCTGGATCAGCGCCGTGACATTGACGATGGACAGCTGCCCCTGCGCATACCAGCCGATGAAGCCCAGGGTAAACAGCAGGTAGCTGGTGCGGAACATGGCCAGGCGCCGCGGGTTCTGCGACAGCCACAGCTGGTTGCGCAGCGCCCAGGCCAGGACACCCAGGCCGGCGGCCAGCACCAGCAGCTCGCCGACGCGCGTGCGCCAGCTCGTGCGCCAGGTCTTGTCGTTGGTGCTGGCCGCCTCGAAATAGTCAGCAGGCAATTGCGCGTCGAAGCCAAAGGCCTTGGTGACCCGCTCCGGGTAGATCTGGCCCTTGCTGCGCGTGACGTGCAGGCTGAAATTCAACGCCTGGGCCGGATCGAGCCCGGCCGGCGCGATGACGCGGAACGCCCGCCATTCGCCCGATTGCAGCGAGGGCGGGAGTTTCAGATCCACGTCCAGATCCAGGTCGCGGATTTCCAGCGGCAGATGCTGCTGCTGCAGCGTCAGGCGGTCGGGGACGGCACCCCGGACGAAATCCTCGCCCAGCATCGAGTAGCGGCCGCTGGCGACCAGCAGCAGCGCCTGGTCGCCCTCCTCCAGCCGCGACGACATGAATTTCCAGCCCGCCGGCGTCAGCAGGTTGCGGCCCACGGTCGGCACGTTCAGGTAGGCGACGTAGACGTCGACGAAGCGGTCGTCCTGGTGCTTGGTTCCTTCCTCGTCCAGGCCCTCGCCCACGGTGCCCTTGAAGGCCGCCTCGACCTCGCGATTGCGGAAGGTTTTCTTGGTGACGAGGCCGGCCTTGACCAGGGCGTCCCAGTCCATCTTCTCGAAGACGTCGGGCCGGACGTGCGCCACGAGGTCGGGGTCGCGGCCTTCCGCATAACCCATCCGGGCTCGGGCCACTTTCAGCGAGGCCGCCAGCAAGCTCTGGTTGAGGATGCGCACCGAGGCGGTGGCCTTGGCGACGCCGTCGATGAAGACGTTGGCACTGCTGGCCTTGTTGCCGCTGTTGAGGTTGGAACCGATCTTGATGTTCTGCTTCAGCGACAGGCCCTTGTACTGGTCGACGAAGCGGTGCATGGGGCCTTCGCCCAGGCCGTCCAGGAATACCGGCTCGTGCTGCGACAGCACCCGCACGTCCATGAATTCCCCCTTGGTGCCGAGCATGACCAGGAGGTTGTAGGGAGTGCCCGAGAAACCCGGAATCGGCGCCAGATCGATGGACTCGAAGACATAGGCCACGATGGGCGTGGACGTGCCGTCCTGTTTCAGGATCGGCCAGACGGGCAGGTCGCGGTCCTTTTCGCCGACGATCAAGGGCGGCGGAAAAGCCTTTTCCATCGTTTCCCGGTTCATCACGCCGGCGTGGGCGGATGTCGCGCCGAGCAGGCCTGCCAAATTGGCCAGAAGCACCAGCAGCAGCAGCCGCGTCCAAGCGGCGCGCACGGGGCCGCGCCAGCGTGCGCCAAGGATTGAAAACCGCATCATGCGTGCCCCTCACACTGCATTTCTTCTTCCGCTTTTTCTGGGCACGGACCGGCCAACCCGCGCCGACCACGGATTGATTTACTCAGTCGTGCCTGATGTCTCCCGCTTCGAGCGGTGTTCTGTTTCGCAGCAATATCGGCCGTTATCCGCGGCATCTCTGCATGCCGCATGCCAAGCTTCAACAAGCTTGTGGAATCGGGCTGTGTTGGCGATGGGAGCGGTGCCGCACACCGGTCCACAAGATGCACTCAGGAAAATCCCGGTCGCTGAAGGGCTTCAATTCAAAATCAGTGCTGGGGTAAACACTGAGTTTGAAATTGCCTGCCCCGCGCGACGGCCCAGTGGATTGACAGGCCGCGAGCGGACCAGCCGTGTGGCCCGTGCCCCTGGCTGCATCACCGGGGACTGCCGCCGCGCCAGGAGCCCGCCGCGCTGCTGGGGCACACTGCGGCGCCCGTTCCTTGCTCCCTGGGGCCCCTGCCTTGGATTCGTCGTCTCCCTCCTCTCCCCGCGCCGCCACGCACCTCCCGCTGGTTTCCGTCCTGTCGCTGGCTGCCAGCATGGCGCTGGTCGGCAGCTATGTCGGGCTGTCCAAGCTGCTGGTGGCGGTGTTCCCGGTGTTCCTGCTGGCCTGGCTGCGCTTCGGCATCGCGGCCGTGGCGATGGCGGGCTGGATCAGGCGCCCGGCCGACGAGGCGGTGCTGGGCACGTCGGAAAAGCGGCTGCTGTTCGCGCAGAGCTTCTTCGGCAACTTCCTTTTTTCCATCTGCATGCTCTTCGGCGTGCAGGCCACCTCGGCGTTGGCTGCGGGCGTGACCATGGCCGGCATCCCGGCGGCGGTGGCGCTGCTGTCGTGGGTGCTGCTCAAGGAGCGCATCACGCCGCGCGCGGCGCTGGGCATCGCCTGCGCGGTGGGCGGCATCGCGCTGCTGGCCTTCGCGCGCAATGCCCCCGGTGCGGCCACGGCGCCGTGGTGGGGCTATGCGCTGCTGCTGGCGGCGGTGCTGTGCGAGGCCAGCTACGTCGTGATCGGCAAGCGGCTGACGGCCAGCCTGTCGCCGCGTCGCATCAGCGCGCTGATCAACGTCTGGGGCCTGCTGCTGGTGACGCCCTTCGGGATCTGGCAGGCGCTGAGCTTCGATTTCACGCGGGTCGCGCCCGCCTCCTGGGCGCTGCTGCTGTTCTATGCGCTGGCGGCCAGCATGGTCAGCGTCTGGCTGTGGATGCAGGGCTTGAAGGGCGTGCCGGCGCAGCAGGCGGGCGTGTTCACGGTGATGCTGCCGCTCTCCGCCGCGGCCATCGGCGTGCTGCTGCTGGGCGAGCACTTCACGGCGGCGCATGCCGTGGCCTGCGCGCTCGCGCTGGCCGGGCTGCTGCTGGCGACCTGGCCGGCGCGGACGCGGCCTAGAGCTGCGTCCGCAGCAGCGCCGCGGCGTGCTCGATGAGCTTCTCTGGCCACGGCCGCTGCCGCCACGCCTGAAAGTTCACCTGCTTCGAACGCTGCCAGTCCTGGTCGAAGACGGCGACCAGCCGGCGCGCGAAGTTGGCGTCCAGCACGTTCAGGTTGGCCTCGTCGTTGAGCCTGAAGCTGCGGTTGTCGAAGTTGGTGGAGCCCACGGACACCAGCAGCGAGTCCACCACCAGCACCTTGCAATGGAACATCGTGGGCTGGAACTCGGCGATCTCCACGCCCGCCTCCAGCAGCGGGCCCCAGCGCGCGCGCGAGGCGCGCCGCACCGTCTCGGTGTCGATGTTCGGGCCCGGCGTGATGATGCGCACCCGCACGCCACGCTTGCGCGCATCCACCAGCGCCTGCACCGCCAGGCTATCGGGCACGAAGTAGCTGCTGGAGAGGTGGATGGTGTGGCGCGCCGACGTGATGGCCAGCAAATACATCAGGTGCATGCTCTCGCTGCCGCCCGTGGGCGAGCTGCTGAACATCTGCGCCGGCTGCTCGCCCGCAGGCGGCAGCGCCGGGAAGTAGTCGTCGCCATGCAGCACGCGGCCCGTGGCCTTGATCCAGTTGTCGGCGAAGACGGCCTGCATCTGCGCCACCACCGGCCCCTCGACGCGGAAGTGGCTGTCGCGCCAGTGATCCTTGTCCTGCGCCTGGCCCTGCCACTCGTCGGCGATGCCCACGCCGCCGGTGAAGCCCACGTGCCCGTCGATCACCAGCACCTTGCGGTGCGTGCGCTGGTTCAGCCGCGCCAGGTGCGACCAGTGCGGCTTGTGGTAGCGCTCGATCTCGACGCCCGCGTCCTTCATCTGCTGCAGGTAGCGGTCTTCCATCTTGATGCTGCCCACCCAGTCCAGCAGCACGTGCACCTTGACGCCGGAGCGCGCCCGCTCGGCCAGGGACTCGGCGAAGCGGTCGCCGATCTCTCCCTTCCAGTAGATGAAGGTCTCGAAGGTGATGCTGTGCTTGGCGCCGTGGATGGCTTCCAGCATCGCCGGGAAGATCTGGTCGCCGTTGAGCAGCTCCTGCACGCGGTTGCCTTCGAGCAGCGGCGGGCCGAGCAGCACGCTCATCGAGCGGCGGAACTGCGGGTCGTCGGTGTCGTAGAGGCGGTCCAGCTGCTCCTGGATCTTCTTCTCGCCCGACATCAGGTTCATGGCCACGAAGGCCACGGCCAGCGTGGCCAGCACGCTGATCAGGACGGTCCACATGGTGCGCCGCCTCATTGCGCCAGGCGCATGGACCGCCGTGCCGGCTGGGACTTTGTCATTGCAACTCCTCCATGACCCACCCCGCGGCGGACGGCCGCGGCGGTGTTGCAGCCGGCCTGGACGGCGCCCACGCGGTCCTGCCCGGCTGCCTCGGCCTTAGGCATTTACCGGGCCGCCCCGGCCACCGGAATGGGTGGAGAAGTTGTCCCCTGGCGCAGGCCAGGGCTGGGAGATGAGCGGCTGGCGGCAGTTCAGGCGGCCACGGCGGGCCGCTGCGCCTGGCGCCACACCGTCTGCGGCGTCTCCTGCTTCAGGCGATGGTCGCTCCACACTTGGCGCCAGCGGCGCGCGCCGGGCATGCCGTTCCACAACCCCAGCATGTGGCGCGAGACGTGCGACCAGGCCACGCCGCGCGGCGCCTGGCGCGCCATGTACTCGACCATCAGGCGCTCGATGTCGGCGCGGTCGCGCGGCGCGGGCGCGTCGCCGTAGAAGCGCTCGTCCCAGTCCGCCATGCTCCAGGGCTCGTGGTAGGCCTGCCGGCCGACCATCACGCCGTCCACGTGGCGCAGGTGCTCGGCGATCTCGTCGTCGCCCTTCACGCCGCCGTTGAGCACGATGGTGAGCTGCGGGAAGTCCTGCTTGAGTTGGTACACGAAGCCGTAGCGCAGCGGCGGCACCTCGCGGTTTTCCTTGGGGCTCAGACCCTGCAGCCAGGCGTTGCGGGCATGGACGATGAACACCTCGCAGCCGGCCTCGGCCACGGTGCCGACGAAGTCGCGCACGAAGTCGTAGGACTCGATGCGGTCGATGCCGATGCGGTGCTTCACCGTCACCGGGATGCCGACGGCGTCGCGCATGGCCTTCACGCCCTCAGCCACCAGATCGGCCTCGGCCATGAGGCAGGCGCCGAAGGCGCCGCGCTGCACCCGCTCGCTGGGGCAGCCGCAGTTGAGGTTGACCTCGTCGTAGCCCCAGTCCTGCGCAAGCCTGGCGCAGGCGGCGAGGTCCGCCGGCTCGCTGCCGCCGAGCTGCAATGCCAGCGGATGCTCCTCGGCGTTGAAATCGAGGTGGCGCGGCTTGTCGCCGTGCAGCAGCGCGCCGGTGGTCACCATCTCGGTATAGAGCCGGGTGTGGCGCGTGATGAGGCGGTGGAAGTAGCGGCAGTGGCGATCGGTCCAGTCCAGCATGGGGGCGACGGACAGGCGCCAGGGGGAGATCGGGGAGGAAGTGGCAGCGGAATTCACGGGCGGGATTGTCCCTGGCTGGAAGGGACGGCGCCGGGAGGCGGCTATTCGTTCACGGCCGCTTGTCCACCGCTTCACGCAAGCGGGTCAGGACGCGTTGGCTTCGGCCCGGGCTGGGTCCGCTCAGGGATTCGGCTTGACGACGGAGCTACCCGGCATTTCCTTCGCCGGATGCGCCAACGCATCCACCCAGGCCGCCGCGTGCTTTTCCAAACCCCGGCCCGACAGGTGGCAGCCGTCATACCGGTCCATCGGACCAATATCGTCCGTATTCGGCCCCAGATAGACGCCCTCCCGCCGTGCCAGCGCGGCCTGCGCCTGCGTCAGCTCGGTGGAAGGTGGCGTTTGAGAACAGCGGCTGGCTTGGGCCACGAAGAATCTCGATTCCGGGAAATAGAGCTTCGTCAGCTCGATGACCTCGGCCACGCCTTCCTTGTATTGGTCCATATCCAGCCTGGACCGGGAAACGGCGGGATGGTCCTGCTCGCCCTGGTGCCACAGGAAATGCGTGACGAACAGGCCGTTGCGGCGGGCGTCCAGCAGCCTTTCCTCCAGCATGGCGTGCAGGCGGCCTCCCCTGCGCCATTCCTGCACCGACGTGCCGCCGATGCCGGCCGCCAGCAGGATCACCCGGTCCGCCATCTGCCGCGCTACCAGCCGGTTGGCCAGGGCCACCCAGACGCTGCCCGATTGCCCGGAGGCGCCCAGCAGCGGATCGACGGCGCGATAAGTCTTGCCGTTCCAGTAATTGAGCACCCGGTCGTCCACTGCCTCGTGGCGCTCGCCGCCGCTGTTGGCGGCATTGCTCTGACCAAGTCCAAATACCACCAGGGTCCGACCGGTGATTTCCGGGCGGGGTATTTCCACCTTGCCGGGATAGGCCACCAGCTGGTTGTAGCGGTTGAATTGCACCGGGCCCTTGGCGTCGCCGGGCGACAGATGTGACCAAACTGCCATGACACGTCGGAACAGCGCGTCCTGCTGCAAGGCCGAGCGCATGCCCGCCAGCAGCAACAGCAGGCCGGCCAGCAGCACTGCCGCAGCGATCGACACGGCCTTGAAACGGCGGGAACGCATGGCGGACCTGGTCAGCACGGCCAGCGCGTTTCTTGAGCGGCTGCCGCAGCAGCGTGCCTAGGCCGCCTGGCGTTCCACCGCGACGCCCCCGCCCTGCCGCAAGCCCAGCGCCGCATCCAGCGCCAGCGCGCCCAGCACCACCGTGCCGCCGGCCAGCACGGACGGCGCCGGCGTCTCGCCCGCGCCGAGCCAGGCCCACAGCACGCCGAACAGCACTTCCAGCAGGCCCAGCAGCGACATCTCCGGCGCGTGCAGCACGCGCGACACCGCCACGCACAGCAGGCAGGGCACGGCCAGCTGCACGGCGCCCAGCAGCGCCAGCCAGGCGAGGTCGGAGCCCGTGGCCTGGAACGGGGCGGCCAGCGGCAGCGTGGCGGCCGCCGAGAGCAGCGCGCCGATCAGCACCGCCGGCAGCATGTCCCCGCCACCGGACTGCGTGGCGCCGCGGCGGCGGCTGTACTGCAGCACCGTCCAGTTGGTGGCCGCGGCCAGCGGCACCGCCAGCGCCACGCCGATGCCCAGCAGCGCGTGCGAATCGCTGTGCAGCAGCTCGTTGCCGTACATCCAGGCGATGCCCGCGCCCGCCAGCACGATGGCGACCCAGGTGCGCAGCGCCAGCCGGTGCTTGAGCACGAAGCGCGACAGCAGCGCCGTGAAGAGCGGCCCCAGCGCCATGGTCACCAGCACGTTGGCCACCGTGGTGAGCGTGAGCGCCACCATGAAGGCGGTGAACATCACGCTCCAGCACAAGCCCGACAGCCACAGCGTGCGCCCGCCCGAGCGCAGCGTGTCCCACACCACGCGGGGCCCGCGCAGCACCGCCAGCAGCACGCCCAGCGCCAGCGCGTTGAAGGCGCTGCGCCAGAAGGTCACCTCGAAGCTGGCCGCGCTGTCCAGGTGCCGGGTCACCACCCCCGCAATGCTCCACAGCAGGGTGACCAACAGCATGGTGGCAATGCCTTGGCGGTGGGTCATAAGAGCGGCTCCAGGCAATGACTGGTGAAAGGTTTGCGGGCAGAAGCGAGACAGGGAGAAAGCGCCCCGTCGCAGCAAGGGTGCAGCCCAATGAAAGAGGGCCGCGTAAGCGGCCCGGGCGTCATCCTGACTGGAGCCCCCGCTTGGCGGGGGCTGGGGGTGCCCCACCCTGCGCGCAGAGCGCGAGCGGGCGAGGCGAGAAGGCGCTTTAGGCGCCTTCTCGTTGAGCACGCTTGCGCTCGTGTTCCTTCAGATGACGCTTGCGCAGCCGGATCGACTTCGGCGTGATCTCCACCAGCTCGTCGTCCTCGATGAATTCCACGCCGTACTCCAGCGTGCACTCGATCGGCGGCGTGATCTTGATCGCGTCTTCCTTGCCGCTGACGCGGAAGTTGGTCAGCTGCTTGGTGCGCGTGGCGTTCACGACCAGGTCGTTGTCGCGGTTGTGCACGCCCACGATCATGCCTTCGTACACCGGGTCGCCGGCCTTCACGAACATGCGGCCGCGGTCGTCGAGCTTGCCCAGGGCGTAGGTGAAGATCTCGCCGTCGTCCATGGAGATCAGCACGCCGTTCTTGCGGCCGCCCACGTCACCCTTGAAGGGCTCGTAGCCGTCGAACAGGCTGCTGATCAGGCCCGAGCCGCGGGTCAGGTTCAGGAACTCGTTGGAGAAGCCGATCAGGCCCCGCGCCGGGATGCGGTACTCCAGGCGCACGCGGCCACGGCCGTCCGGCTCCATGTTCACCAGCTCGCCCTTGCGCTCGCCCAGCGCCTGCATCACGCCGCCCTGGTGGCCTTCCTCGATGTCGGCCGTCACCAGCTCGATCGGCTCCATCTTCACGCCGTCGATCTCGCGGAACACCACGCGCGGCTTGGAGACGGCCAGCTCGTAGCCCTCGCGGCGCATGTTCTCCAGCAGGATGGTCAGGTGCAGCTCGCCGCGGCCGGCCACCTCGAAGATGCCGTCCTCGTCGGTTTCCTTCACGCGCAGCGCGACGTTGCTCTGCAGTTCCTTCTGCAGGCGGTCCCAGATCTGGCGGCTGGTGACGAACTTGCCTTCGCGGCCCGCCAGCGGCGAGTTGTTGACGCAGAAGTTCATGGTCAGCGTCGGCTCGTCGATCTTGAGCATCGGCAGCGGTGCCGGGTTGGCCGGGTCGGTGACCGTGACGCCGATGCCGATGTCCTCGATGCCGTTGATCAGCACGATGTCGCCCGGGCCGGCTTCCGTCACCTGGATGCGGTCCAGGCCCTGGAAGGTCAGAACCTGGTTGACGCGGCCGCGGAAGGACTTGCCGTCCGGGCCTTCCATCACCAGCACGTCCATGGCCGGCTTGATCTTGCCGGCGTTGACGCGGCCCACGCCGATGCGGCCGACGAAGCTGTTGTAGTCCAGCGCCGAGATCTGCAGCTGCAGCGGCGCGTCGGGGTCACCCTGGTGCGCCGGCACGTGCTTGAGCACGGTGTCGAACAGGGCCGACATGTCAGGGCCCCACTGCTCGCCGGGCGCGCCCTCTTCCAGCGAGGTCCAGCCGTTGATGCCCGAGGCGTAGACCACGGGGAAGTCCAGCTGCTCGTCGTTGGCGCCAAGCTTGTCGAACAGGTCGAAGGCGGCGTTGATGACCTTGTCGCAGTTGGCGCCAGGCTTGTCGACCTTGTTGACGACCACGATGGGCTTGAGGCCCAGCGCCAGCGCCTTCTTGGTCACGAAGCGCGTCTGCGGCATCGGGCCTTCCTGGGCGTCGATCAGCAGCACCACGCCGTCCACCATGGACAGCGCGCGCTCCACCTCGCCGCCGAAGTCGGCGTGGCCCGGGGTGTCCACGATGTTGATGTGCGTGCCCTGCCAGCTCACGGCGCAGTTCTTGGCCAGGATGGTGATGCCGCGCTCGCGTTCGATCGCGTTGCTGTCCATCACGGTGTCGACCACCTTCTCGTGCTCGGCGAAGGTGCCGGACTGGCGCAGGAGCTGGTCGACCATCGTGGTCTTGCCATGGTCGACGTGCGCGATGATGGCGATGTTGCGAATCTGGGTGCTCATAAAAGAACGTCTTTCAGGGATTCAGAGCGGCCTCTTGGGCCTGCGGCGCCACGGCGCCTGGGGAAACTTGAAGCAGCGCCTGCACCTCGGGCGGGCTGAGCAGACGCTGCGCAATGAGCTCACCGGCGCGCACCTGGGCCGAGCCCAGGAAGGCACGCTCCTCGGGTCCGTAGACGCGCACCGCCGGCATGTCGGGGTGATGGACGCGGCGGCGCAGCCCGGAGAGGAAGCGGGCGGCCTCCTCGGCCGGCAGCCGGATCGCCGGCCAGTCCGCCACCAGCGCGTCCGGCGGCTGCAGCAGCGCCAGCCGTGCGGGCTCGTCCAGTGCCTGCAGCGCCTCCAGGCTGATGGCGCGCGACACCGTCAGCGCACCGCTGCCGGTGCGGCGCAGCGCCGTGAGGTGCGCGCCGCAGCCCAGCAGCTCGCCCAGGTCTTGTGCCAGCGTGCGCACATAGGTGCCCTTGCTGCAGCGCACGTCGATGACCAGGGCGTCACCTTGCCAGCTCAGGATGTCAAGCGCGTGAATCGTGATCTGCCGCGGCGCGCGCTCTACCTCGATGCCGGCGCGCGCGTACTCGTACAGCGCCTTGCCGTCCTTCTTGAGCGCGGAGTGCATCGGCGGCACCTGCTCGATCACGCCGGTCAGGCGCGCGCAGGCCTCGTCGATGGCGGCGCGGGTCACGGCCACCGGGCGCTCGCTGACGATCTCGCCCTCGGCGTCGCCGGTGGTCGTGACCTGGCCCAGCTTGAGCGTGGCGGTGTAGCGCTTGTCGGCCTCCAGGCTGACCTGCGAGAACTTGGTGGCGGCACCGAAGCACAGCGGCAGCAGGCCGGTGGCCAGCGGGTCGAGCGTGCCGGTGTGGCCCGCCTTCTCGGCGCGCAGCAGCCACTTCACCTTCTGCAGCGCGTCGTTGCTGGACCAGCCCAGCGGCTTGTCCAGCAGCAGCACGCCGTGCAGCGCACGGCGCACGCGGACGGGACGAGGGGTGCGCGCGGCGCCGCTCATGGCGTCAGTCCTCCTTGGCGCGCGAGGCGTTGGCCTGCGCGATCAAGGCGCCCAGCTCGGCCGCGCGCTCGGTGGTGCGGTCGAACTGGAAGTGCAGCGTGGGCACGGTGTGGATCTGCAGCCGCTTGAAGAGGCTGTTGCGCAGGAAGCCGGCGGCCTCGTTGAGGGCCAGCTGCGTCTCCTGCGGATCGCCCACCAGCAGCGAGAAGAAGATCTTCGCGTGCGCGTAGTCGGGCGTGACCTCGACGGCATTGATCGTGACCATGCCCACGCGCGGATCCTTCAGCTCGCGCACGAGCTCGGCCACGTCGCGCTGGATCTGGTCGGCAACGCGGAAACTGCGGTTAGGGATGCTTCTCTTGTGTCGCATGCGGAGCTCCTGAAGTACAAACCCCGCCCTTCTGGGGCGGGGCTGCGTCAGAAAGGAACGGCAGGCTGGATTACAGCGTGCGCGCCACTTCCTTGACCTCGAACACTTCGATCTGGTCGCCCTCGGCGATGTCGTTGTAGTTCTTGAGCTTGATGCCGCACTCGAAGCCTTCCTTGACCTCGCGCACGTCGTCCTTCAGGCGGCGCACCGACTCGATCTCGCCGGTGTAGATGACCACGTTGTCGCGCAGCAGGCGGAAGCGCGCGTTGCGGCGCACCAGGCCCGAGGTGACCATGCAGCCCGCCACGGTGCCGATCTTGGAAGCGACGAACACGGTGCGGATCTCCGCCGTGCCCAGGGCCTCTTCGCGCTGCTCCGGCGCCAGCATCCCCGACATCGCCGCGCGGATCTCGTCGACGGCGTCGTAGATGATGTTGTAGTAGCGCAGGTCCACGCCGTTGTTCTCGGCGAGCTTGCGCGCACCGGCGTCGGCACGGACGTTGAAGCCCACGATCACCGCCTTGGAGGCGATGGCCAAGTTGACGTCGCTCTCGCTGATGCCGCCCACGGCCGCGTGCACGATCTGCACCTTGACCTCCTCGGTGGAGAGCTTGAGCAGCGAGGTGGCCAGCGCCTCCTGCGAGCCCTGCACGTCGGCCTTGATGATCAGCGGCAGCGTCTGCACGTCGCCGGCGCCCATCTGCTCGAACATGTTCTCCAGCTTGGCGGCCTGCTGCTTGGCCAGCTTGACGTCGCGGTACTTGCCCTGGCGGAAGGTGGCGATTTCACGGGCACGGCGCTCGTCGGCCAGCACCATGAATTCGTCGCCGGCCTGCGGCACCTCGGTCAGGCCTTGGATCTCCACGGGGATCGACGGACCGGCGGCCTCGGTGGCCTTGCCGTCCTCGTCCAGCATGGCGCGCACGCGGCCATAGCTGGAGCCGGCCAGCACCACGTCGCCCTTCTTCAGGGTGCCGGTCTGCACCAGCACCGTGGCCACGGGGCCGCGGCCCTTGTCCAGGCGCGCTTCGATCACCAGGCCCTTGGCCAGCGCGTCTTCCGCCGCCTTGAGCTCCAGCACCTCGGCCTGCAGCAGCACTTGCTCCAGCAGGTCGTCGATGCCCTGGCCGGTGCGCGCGGACACGTTCACAAAGGGCGAGTCGCCGCCGAACTCTTCCGGCACGACCTGCTCCGCGACCAGCTCGCTGCGCACGCGCTCCAGGTTGGAGTCGGGCTTGTCGATCTTGTTGATCGCCACCACCAGCGGCACGCCGGCCGCCTTGGCGTGGTGGATGGCTTCCTTGGTCTGGGGCATCACGCCGTCGTCAGCCGCCACCACCAGGATGACGATGTCGGTCGCCTTGGCGCCGCGGGCACGCATGGCCGTGAAGGCCTCGTGGCCCGGGGTGTCCAGGAAGGTGATGACGCCACGCGGCGTTTCGACGTGGTAGGCGCCGATGTGCTGCGTGATGCCGCCGGCTTCGCCCGCCGCCACGCGCGAGCGGCGGATGTAGTCCAGCAGCGAGGTCTTGCCGTGGTCCACGTGACCCATGACCGTGACCACCGGGGCGCGCGGCTTCTGCTCCGCGGAGCTGGTGGCGACGTCCTCTTCCAGGAAGGCTTCCGGATCGTCCAGCTTGGCCGCAAAGGCCTTGTGGCCCATTTCCTCGACCAGGATCATCGCGGTCTCCTGGTCCAGCTGCTGGTTGATGGTGACCATCTGGCCCAGCTTCATCAGCTGCTTAATGACCTCGGAGGCCTTGACGCTCATCTTGTGCGCCAGGTCCGCGACGCTGATGGTCTCGGGCACGTGCACTTCTTGGATTTGCGGCTCGGTCGGCGCCACGAAGTTGGAGCCACCGCGCTCGTCGCGGTCGCCGCCACGGCGGCCGCCACGCGGCGAACGCCAGCCCGGACGGGCGGCGCCGGCACCGGCGTCGGTGCGGCCCTTGACCGCTGCGCGCTTCTTGGCGGCGTCGTCGGCCCAGCTGGAAGACAGCTTCTCGGACTTGACCGACTTCTTGTCGCCGGGCTTGGCCGCTCCAGGAGCCGCCGTTGCCTGCGCAGGCGCGCCGGAAGCCGTCTTGGCCGCGGGCTTGTGGATCGTGCCCTTGATGGGCGCGGGCGCCGGCTTGGGCTCCTCCTTCTTGGCCACGAGCACCTTCTTGGGCGCGTTCATCATGGCGCGGATGGCGGCGGCCTCGGCCTCGGCGGCCTTGCGGCGGCGCTCCAGCTCGACCAGGCGCTGCTTCTCGGCATCGGCCACCTCGGCAGCCTTCACCACGCGCAGTGCGGGCTTGGGCGGCTCGGCGACCGGCGCGGCCGGCGCAGGCGCAGCGGCCACGGGCGCGCCGCGCGGCGGCACGGGAATCGGTGCGGGAGCCGGCGCGGGTGCTGCGGCAGCCGGGGCAGGCGCCGCAGCGGCGGCGGCAGGAGCGGGAGCCGGCGCCTCAGCGCGAGCAGCGGGCTGCTGGCGCGGCGCGTGGCGCACGCCCTGGTGCTGGCGACGCGAGGCGGCCTGCAGCGCCGCGGCCTCGGCAGCGGCGCGAGCCGCGGCCTGCTCACGGGCACTCTTGGCAGCCTGGACGGCCTGCGCGGCTTGGGCAGCTTCCGCCTCCTTGGCGACGGCGGCCTCGCGCTCGCGCGCCGCCGCGGCCTCCTCGGCCTCGCGGGCACGGCGGGCGGCCTCGGCCTCCTCGCGCTGACGCTTTTCCTCGGCTTCGCGCTGGCGCTGGCGCTCGGCCAGCTCCTCTTCCTGGCGGCGCAGGGCCTCGGCCTGGGCGCGCGCCTCTTCCTCGCGGCGGCTCAGCTCTTCAGGCGAGATCTCGGGCGCGGGCGCCTCGTCGGGCTTCACGAACGTGCGCTTCTTGCGCACTTCCACCTGGATCGTGCGGGCCTTGCCAGAGGCATCGGCCTGCTTGATCTCGCTGGTGCTCCGGCTCGTCAGCGTGATCTTCTTGCGATCGCCTCCGCCGGTTCCATGGCTGCTGCGCAGATGAGCCAGCAGCCGCTCCTTGTCGGCGTCGGTGAGCGCGTCGTCGGTGGAGCGCTTGCTGACACCGGCGGACTGCAGTTGCTCGAGCAGTGTCGACGCCGGGCGATTGAGCTGGGCGGCGAACTGAGCGACGGTTGTCACGGCCATTATGGGAATCCTTGCTTGCTGGGCGATGCGGTCTTGCGGGCGTGGGTCAGGGATGATGATCAAGCGTTGAACCAGTGCTCACGCGCTTTCATGATCAAAGCCTTGGCCGCCACGTCGTCCAGGCCAGTCATTTCAGTCAGTTCATCGACGGCCAGGTCGGCCAGGTCGTCGCGGGTATGGACACCGCCGTCGGCCAGCTTGGCAATCACTTCGGGCGTGAGGCCGTCGAGGTCACGCAGGTCCTGCGACACCTCTTCCACGGCTTCCTCGCGCGCAATTTCCATGGTCAGCAGCGCATCCTTGGCACGCTTGCGCAGCTCGCCCACGGTCTCCTCGTCGAAGGCCTCGATCTCCAGCATTTCCTGCATGGGGACGTAGGCAACTTCTTCCAGGCTGGCGAAGCCCTCGGCGATGAGGATGTCGGCGACCTCCTCGTCCACGTCGAGCTTCTCCACGAACAGGCCACGCAGCTTCTCGGTCTCGGAAGCCTGCTTGGCCTGCGATTCCTCGGCGGTCATGATGTTGATGCGCCAACCGGTGAGGTCGGAGGCCAGGCGCACGTTCTGGCCGCCGCGGCCGATGGCGATGGCGAGGTTCTCCTCGTCCACCACCACGTCCATCGCGTGGCGCTCCTCGTCCACCACGATCGACTGCACGTTGGCCGGCGCCAGCGCACCGATCACAAATTGGGCCGGATCCTCGGACCACAAGACGATGTCCACGCGCTCGCCGGCCAGCTCGTTGGTCACGGCGTTCACGCGCGAGCCGCGCACACCGACGCAGGTGCCGATCGGGTCCACGCGCTTGTCGTGCGAGAGCACGGCGATCTTGGCGCGGCTGCCGGAGTCGCGGGCGCAGCTCTTGATCTCCAGCAGGCCCTGCTCGATCTCGGGCACTTCCTGCGCGAACAGCTCGATCATGAAGCCCGGCGCGGCGCGCGAGAGCATGATCTGCGGCCCGCGCACGGTCGGGTCGATGCCGGCGATGAACGCGCGCACGCGGTCGCCGGTGCGCAGGTTCTCCTTGGGGATCATCTCGCTGCGCTTGAGCCGGCCTTCGACGCGGCCGCTCTCGACGATGATGTCGCCCTTGTCCAGCCGCTTGACGGTGCCCACCATGATCTTCTCGCCACGGGCGAGGAAATCGTTGAGCAGCTGCTCGCGCTCTGCGTCGCGGATCTTCTGCAGGATCACCTGCTTGGCGGCCTGCGCGCCGATGCGCCCGATCGTCACGGACTCGATGGGCTCCTCGATGTAGTCGCCCTCTTCGATGTCGGCAATGCGGTCCCGCGCATCCGACAGCAGCTCCTCGGCGTCCGGGTTCTGCAGCCCCGCGCTGTCAGGCACCACCAGCCAGCGGCGGAAAGTCTCGTACTCGCCGGTGTCGCGGTCGATGGCCACACGGATATCCACCTCGCCCCCATGGAGCTTCTTGGTGGCCGAAGCCAGGGCCGCCTCCACGGCACCGAACACCACATCGCGCTCGACGCTCTTCTCGCGCGAGATGGCGTCCACCAGCATCAACATTTCGCGGTTCATTCTGTGCGTCCTCCGTCCTGCTGCGGCTCCTGAGGCTGCGCAGCCTGGGCCCGCCGGCCCTTGAAATCCACCACCGGCACCAGCCGGGCCTCACGCACTTCATCGAAGGCGAAGTCCAGCACCTGCACCGGCGCCTCCTCGTCCACGGGCTTGGTGCGCGCCTTGGCGTTGGAGCGTCCGGCTTTGCTCCCGCCCTTGCGCGCCGCCGCCGGCGTCTCGTCCTGCAGCACCAGCCGCCAGCCACCCGAGGCCGCCGCGACAGGCTCCTCGGCGACACCGCCCTCGCCCGCAACCGGCTGTGGCGCCGGCCGCGGCTGCAGCACGCCGCGGTACTTGCGCCGGCCCTGGAACGGCAGCTTCAGCGTGATCTCCACCAACTCGCCGGCAAAGCGGGCATAGTCCGCCTCGCGCTTGAGCGGACGGTCCAGCCCGGGCGAGGAGACTTCCAGCCGCGCGTAGTCGGCGTTCTCCACCTCCAGCACGTACTGAAGCTGCCGGGTCACGGCCTCGCAGTCGTCCACCGTCACCGATTCGGACTCGGGACCGGGATACACCTGGCCCGGCACGCGGTCGATGGTCACGCGCAGCAAGCCGCGTGCGGCGCGCTCCACCTCCACGAGCTCATAGCCCAGACCCGTGACGGTGCGCTCGAGGGCAGCCTGCCAGTTCATGCCTTCCCGCATGCGGCTGGCGCCACCTGCGGTCTCCTGTGGTTGCAACGGTGAGGGATGCGAAATTCGATCAAGCAAAAAAAAAGGGCTGGAAGATCCGCCCATTCAGGTATTCAGCGAGAAGCGGATTGTACTCTGCAAGAGCTGTACCGGCAAGTGACCAGCACGCCCCACCGAAGTGGAGCAAGCTGCGTGCGAGAATCCCGGCCGAATTTTTGACCTCTCGGAGCCACCATGGGATTTCTTGCCGGCAAGCGGCTGTTGATCACGGGATTGCTGTCCAACCGCTCGATTGCCTACGGCATCGCACGCGCCTGCCGGCGCGAAGGCGCGGAGCTCGCGTTCAGCTACGTCGGCGAGCGCTTCAAGGAACGCATCACCGAATTCGCACAGGAGTTCGACTCGAACCTGATCTTCGACTGCGACGTGGCGGACGACGCACAAATCGAAAAGCTCTTCGCCGATCTCTCGCAGCACTGGCCGCAGTTCGACGGCTTCGTGCACTCCATCGGCTTCGCACCGCGCGAAGCCATCGCCGGCGACTTTCTCGACGGCTTCTCGCGTGAAGCCTTCCGCATCGCACACGACATTTCCTCCTACAGCTTTCCCGCCATGGCCAAGGCCGCCCTGCCGATGCTGCGCGACAACGCCGCGCTACTGACGCTGAGCTACCTGGGCGCCGTGCGCTACGTGCCGTCCTACAACACCATGGGCCTGGCCAAGGCCTCGCTGGAAGCCAGCGTGCGCTACCTCGCGTCGAGCCTCGGCCCGCGCGGCGTGCGCGTCAACGGCATCTCCGCCGGCCCGATCAAGACGCTGGCGGCCTCGGGCATCAAGGGCTTCCACAAGATTCTGGACATCGTGGAAACGAACGCGCCGTTGCGCCGCAACATCACGATCGACGACGTGGGCAATGCCGCCGCGTTCCTGCTGTCGGACCTGGCTTCGGGCATCAGCGCCGAGATCACCTACGTGGACGGCGGCTTCAGCCAGGTGATGGGCGGCGAGCGCTCCACCCCGCAATAAGCCTGCCCTCTCCCCGCGCCGGGCCCCAAGCCCCGGCGCGCGGCAGCAGGCAGCAAAAAAACGGCGCCTTTGGGCGCCGTTTTTCATGCCTGGCCGCAAAAGCGGCCGAGGGGCCGAGGGTTCAGGCGCGCACGCAGTCCACGTAGTAGCGCCGCACGCCGTCGACTTCCTCTTCCACCAGGCCGTGCACGTCGGTGGCGAAGCCAGGGAATTTCTCGTTGAAGGCGCGCACGAAGCGCAGGTAGTCCACGATCTTGCGGTTGAAGCGCTCGCCCGGGATCAGCAGCGGGATGCCCGGCGGGTACGGCGTCACCAGCGAGGTGGTGATGCGGCCTTCGAGCTCGTCGATCTCCACGCGCTCGGTGTCGCGGTGCGCGATGCGCGCGTAGGCGTCGGCGGGCTTCATCGCCGGCTGCAGGTCCGACAGGTACATCTCCGTCGTCAGCCGCGCGATGTCGTGCTGGGTGTACTCCTTGTGGATCGCCTGGCACAGGTCGCGCAGCCCCATGCGCTCGTAGCGCGGATGCGCGGCGCAGAACTCGGGCAGGATGCGCCAGATCGGCTGGTTGCGGTCGTAATCGTCCTTGAACTGCTGCAGCGCGGTCAGCAGCGTGTTCCAGCGGCCCTTGGTGATGCCGATGGTGAACATGATGAAGAACGAGTACAGGCCCGTCTTCTCCACCACCACGCCGTGCTCGGCCAGGAACTTGGTCACGATCGAGGCCGGGATGCCGGTGGCGTCGAACTTGCCGTTGACGTCCAGGCCCGGGGTGATGATCGTGCTCTTGATCGGGTCGAGCATGTTGAAGCCCGGCGCCAGGTCGCCGAAGCCGTGCCACTCCTCGTTGGCATGCAGCATCCAGTCCGCGCTCTGACCGATGCTCTCGGGCGCCAGCTCCGCCTCCGGCCCCCAGACCTTGAACCACCAGTCGTGGCCGAAGTCCTTGTCGACCTTGCGCATGGCGCGGCGGAAGTCCAGCGCCTCGCGCAGGCTCTCCTCCACCAGCGCGGTGCCACCCGGGGGTTCCATCATCGCCGCGGCCACGTCGCACGACGCGATGATCGCGTACTGCGGCGAGGTCGAGGTGTGCATCAGGTAGGCCTCGTTGAAGAGGTGGCGGTCGAGCTTCTGCGTCTGCGAGTCCTGCACCAGCACCTGCGAAGCCTGCGACAGGCCCGCGAGCAATTTATGCGTGCTCTGCGTGGCGTAGACCATGGACTGCTTGGGCCGCGCGCGCTTCTTGCCCATCGCGTGGTAAGAGCCGTAGAAGCCGTGGAAGGCCGCGTGCGGCAGCCAGGCCTCGTCGAAGTGGATCGTGTCGATCCAGCCGTCGAGCATTCCCTTGATGGTCTCGGTGTTGTAGAGCACGCCGTCGTAGGTGCTCTGCGTGAGCGTGAGGATGCGCGGGCGCACCGCCGCGGCGTCAACGCCTTCGAGCAGCGGGTTGGCGGCGATCTTCTTCTGGATCGCCTCGCGCGTGAACTCCTTCTGCGGGATCGGGCCGATGATCCCGTAATGGTTGCGCGTGGGCGTGAGGAACACCGGCACCGCGCCCGTCATGATGATCGAGTGCAGGATGCTCTTGTGGCAGTTGCGGTCCACCACCACCACGTCGCCCGGCGCCACCGTGTGGTGCCACACCATCTTGTTGGAGGTGCTGGTGCCGTTGGTGACGAAGAAGCAGTGGTCGGCGTTAAAGATGCGCGCCGCGTTGCGCTCGCTGGCAGCCACGGGGCCGGTGTGGTCCAGCAGCTGGCCCAGCTCGTCCACGGCGTTGCACACGTCCGCGCGCAGCATGTTCTCGCCGAAGAACTGGTGGAACATCTGCCCCACCGGGCTCTTGAGGAAGGCCACCCCGCCGGAGTGCCCCGGGCAGTGCCAGGAGTACGAGCCGTCCTGCGCGTAGTCCACCAGCGCGCGGAAGAACGGCGGCGCCACGCCGTCGAGGTAGCTCTTGGCCTCGCGGATGATGTGGCGCGCCACGAACTCCGGCGTGTCCTCGAACATGTGGATGAAGCCGTGCAGCTCCCGCAGGATGTCGTTGGGGATGTGCTGCGACGTGCGCGTCTCGCCGTACAGGTAGATCGGGATGTCGGTGTTTCGGAAGCGGATCTCGGTGATGAACTTGCGCAGGTTCTGCACCGCCGCGTCTTCCTCGCTGTCGGCGGCGGTGAACTCCTCGTCGTCGATGGACAGGATGAACGCGCTGGCACGGCTTTGCTGCTGCGCGAACTGGCTGAGGTCGCCGTAGCTGGTGACGCCCAGCACCTCGAAGCCTTCCTTCTCGATCGCCTGCGCCAGCGCCCGGATGCCCAGGCCCGACGTGTTCTCCGAGCGGAAATCCTCGTCGATGATGAAAATGGGGAAACGGTAACGCAACATTGCAGGCAGCCCTCCCGGGCGTTGGTCCTTCAGGAAAACCGCGAAGTGTAGGCGCTGGTTGTGACACTGCCGCGCACGCGCCCTCCCCACCGCCATCGGAGCAACCCATGGACCCAAGCGACGTGACCCTCTGGTGGCTCGCCACCGCCGCGCTGGTGCTGGCCGAGCTGGCCAGCGGCACCTTCTATCTGCTGATGCTGGCCCTGGGCGCCATGGCCGGCGCGCTGGCGGCACACGCCGGCATGGGCCTCGCGACGCAGCTGCTGGCCGCGGCGCTGGTGGGCAGCGGCACGGTGGGCCTGTGGCACCTGCGGCGCCGGCGCAGCCTGCCCCAGGGGCGCGACCAGAACTTGCACCTGGACATCGGCGAGCACGTGCAGGTCGAGCGCTGGGATGCCCAGGGCCAGGCCCAGGTGCGCTACCGGGGCGCCGCCTGGCAGGCCCGCCACGTCGGCCCGGGCTCCCCGGCGCCGGGCGAGCACCGCATCCGCGCCATCGACGGCAACCGCCTGCTGCTCGAACGCGTCGCCCACTGAACCCGCTACAACCTCCGAACCACCCAACCTGGAGATCTCTTGCCGATGGACATCCTTGCCTTGGTATTGCTGGCCGTCGCGGCCGTGTTCATCGTGCGCTCGGTCAAGGTGGTGCCCCAGCAGCACGCCTGGGTCGTGGAGCGGCTGGGCAAGTTCCACACGACGCTCACGCCGGGCCTGAGCCTGCTGGTGCCCTTCGTCGACCAGGTCGCCTACAAGCACTCGCTCAAGGAGATCCCCCTCGACGTGCCCAGCCAGGTCTGCATCACGCGCGACAACACGCAGCTGACGGTGGACGGCATCCTGTACTTCCAGGTCACGGACCCGATGCGCGCGAGCTACGGCTCCTCCAACTACATCGTGGCCATCACGCAGCTGGCGCAGACCACGCTGCGCAGCATCATTGGCCGCATGGAGCTGGACCGCACCTTCGAGGAGCGCGACGCGATCAACGCCCAGGTCGTCGCCGCCCTGGACGAGGCGGCGCTGAACTGGGGCGTGAAGGTGCTGCGCTACGAGATCAAGGACCTCACGCCGCCGGCGGAAATCCTGCGCTCGATGCAGGCGCAGATCACGGCCGAGCGCGAGAAGCGCGCCCTCATCGCCGCCTCCGAGGGCCGGCGCCAGGAGCAGATCAACATCGCCAGCGGCGAGCGCGAGGCCTTCATCGCGCGCTCCGAGGGCCAGAAGCAGGCGGAGATCAACCAGGCCCAGGGCGAGGCCGCGGCGATCCTGGCGGTGGCCGAGGCTACGGCCGACGCCATCCGGCAGGTCGCCGAGGCCATCCGCCAGCCCGGCGGCGAGCAGGCAGTGCAGCTGCGCGTGGCCGAGAAGGGCGTGGAGGCCTTCTCCCAGCTGGCGCAGAAAAACAACACCATGATCGTGCCGGCCAGCCTGGGCGAGGTCAGCGGGCTCATTGCCAGCGCCATGGCACTGATGCAGAACGCCAAGGTGCCAACGCGCTGATCGACGCCGCGCCATACCGACCAGCAGCACGCGCTTGTCCGAGGCGCCGGCAATGAGATTGCCCCAGTGTGGCATTACGCCAACCGCCATGGCGCCCAGCAAATAGGCTGCGAACAGCCGCCTGCCGAAAATCCCGGCTGTGAAGCGCAAAATCGCCTGCTGCCGGGCCTCCTGCCCCATGCGCTCACGCAGATTCGCGTCCGCCAGCAGCGCGCCGATGTGGCTCATGAATTCCTTCACGCTGCGGCGCAAATAGCCGCCGCGCCCGTGTTCGATGACTTGACCATGCTGCTCGCAATCCCGGGCAACGAAGGGCTGCCCAGTGCCATGGCGCATATCAGCGCGACCGAAAAAACCCTCCTTTCCCTCGGCCACGACGTAGACCCAGCCCGCGGTCAAATGCAGCACCGGGTCCGCACCGTCGGTGCAGAGCACGGGCAAGCCGGCGGCATCCAAGTGCTTCTTCCAGCCCGCTCACCGGGCCCATCCTTTTAATTTTGCCCATCAGCATGGCACGCCCAACAAATACTTTTGCCTGCTCAAGAAACTATGGCCTGCATTTTCTGAAAACATATATTCAACCGCGTAACGTGGGATTCGACAGCTGAAATAGCATTTGGCGATTCACGACGCCGAAAACCGTTATAAAAACGAGAAATTCATGCTGGCGCATTCTCGAACCGAAGAAAGTTAGGCCCGCACTCAAGGTGCAGCCGGCGCCGGAAGCGCCGCTGCCGTCGCAGCCACGACGCCCCGGTCGACACGCCGCTTGCCAGCGGCGTGTCGAGCCCACCCGGGTCAGCTGCTGGTGGCCAGGGTGACCAGCAGCCCGGCCACCGCGCAGGCGCCCAGCAGCGGCATCACGCCCACCTTGAAGCGGAACAGCGCCACGGCCGCCGCCCCGGCGATGAGCGCCGACACGGCGTCGAAACGCCCGCCGAAGCCCTGCGGCCACAGCACGTGGTACGCGAAGAACAGGGCCAGGTTGAGGATCACGCCCACCACCGCCGCGGTGATGGCCGACAGCGGCGCGGTGAAGCCGAGCTTGCCGTGCGTAGCCTCCACCAGCGGGCCGCCGGCCAGGATGAAGACGAAGGACGGCAGGAAGGTGAAGAAGGTTACCACCGTCGCGGCCAGCGCGCCGCCCATGAACAGCGCCTCGGGGCCGAGCACCTGCTTGAGCCAGCCGCCTACGAAGCCGACGAAGGCCACCACCATGATCAGCGGCCCGGGCGTGGTCTCGCCCAGCGCCAGGCCGTCGATCATCTGCGGCCCGCTGAGCCACTGATGGTGCTCCACCGCGCCCTGGTAGACGTAGGGCAGCACGGCGTAGGCACCGCCGAAGGTCAGCAGCGCGGCCTTGGTGAAGAACCAGCCCATCTGCGTGAGCGTGCCCTGCAGCCCCTGCAGGGCGACGAGGACGGCCATTACCAGCGCCCACAGCGCCAGGCCCACGGCCAGCACCCTGGCCAGCTGGTTGCGCGAGAAACGCGCGTGTACCGGCGTGGGCGTGTCGTCGTCGATCAGCGCGGGGCCGTAGCCCTGCTTCGCGCTGCCGTGCCCGCCGCCCAGCGTGAACACCTGCGGCCAGCGCCGCGCGCCGAAATGGCCGGCCAGGCCTGCGGCCAGCACGATGGCCGGGAACGGCGTGTCGAAAGCGAAGATCGCCAGGAAGGCCGCCGCGGCGATGGCCCACATCCAGCGGTTCTTCAGCGCCCGCGTGCCGATGCGGTGCGCCGCGTGCAGCACCAGCGCCGTGACCGCCGGCTTGATGCCGTAGAAGAGGCCCGCCACCGCCGGCACGTCGCCGAAGCGCAGGTAGATCCAGCTCAGCGCGATGAGGATGAACAGCGAGGGCAGCACGAAAAGCGCCCCAGCAACGATGCCGCCCCAGGTGCGGTGCATGAGCCAGCCGATGTAGGTCGCGAGCTGCTGCGCCTCGGGGCCGGGCAGCAGCATGCAGTAGTTCAGCGCGTGCAGGAAGCGCCGCTCGCTGATCCAGCGCCGGCGCTCCACCAGCTCGGCATGCATGATCGCGATCTGCCCTGCCGGGCCGCCGAAGCTGATGAAGCCCAGCTTGAGCCAGAAGGCGAAGGCCTCGGCGAAGCGCACCGGTGCGGGACGCTCGGCGACGGGCGCGGGCGCAACCGGTTCGGTGCTGAGGGAAGTCGTCATGGCAGTGCCCCTGTCCTTCAATGGTTGCGTGCCGCCGCGCGCGTAAAGTGCACGCACATCAAGTCGCGAATGCTACGTCCATGTCTTCGTTCCTACGGCGCCTGGCATTGCGGCCGGCGCGCTGGCTGCTGCCGGCCGGGGTGGACCAGGTGGTGCTGCCGCTGCTGGCGGCGCGCTCGCTGCGCGCGTTCGCAGACGGCTTTGTGGCGGTGCTGCTGCCGGCGTACCTGCTTTCGCTCGGCCTGGGCACGCTGCAAGTCGGCGTCCTGAGCACCGCGACGATGCTGGGCTCGGCCTTCGCCACGCTGGCCGTGGGCGCCTGGGGCCACCGCTTCGCGCCGGCGCGGCTGCTGCGCGGCGCAGGCTTGCTGATGGCGGCCACGGGCGCGGGCTTCGCCGGCCTGTCGGCGTTCTGGCCCCTGCTGGTGGTGGCCTTCTTCGGCACCTTGAATCCCAGCTCAGGCGACGTGAGCGTGTTCCTGCCGCTGGAGCACTCGCGGCTGGCCGGGTCGGCGCAGGGCGCCGCCCGCACGGCGCTGTTCGCGCGCTACAGCGTGCTGGGCGCCTTGTTCGCCTCGCTGGGCGCACTGGCCGCCGCGGTGCCCGACGCCCTGGCGCGACACACGTCCGTCTCGCACCTGGCGGCACTGCGCGCGATGTTCGGGCTCTACGCGCTCACGGGTGTCGCGGTGTGGTGGCTCTACCGCGGCACGGCCGCCGGGGCGGCCGATCGCCCGTCGGCCGCCCCGGCGGCCGTGCCGCTCGGTCCGTCGCGGCGCATCGTGCTGCGCCTGGCGGCGCTCTTCTGTATCGACTCCTTCGCCGGCGGCCTGGTGGTCAACGCGTTGTTCTCGCTGTGGCTGCTGCAGCGTTTCGGGCTGTCGCTGGCGCAGGCGGGCGTGTTCTTCTTCTGCAGCGGGCTGCTCAGCGCAGCGTCGCAACTTGCAGCGCCGCGGGTGGCCAGGCGCATCGGGCTGCTCAACACGATGGTGTTCACCCACATCCCGGCCAACCTGTGCCTCATCGCGGCGGCCCTCATCCCGAACCCGCAGGTGGCCATGGCACTGCTGCTGGTGAGGGCTGCGCTGTCGCAGATGGACGTGCCCACGCGCAGCGCCTACGTCATGGCGGTGGTCACGCCGGCCGAGAGAGCTGCGGCGGCGAGCTTCACCGCCGTGCCGCGCAGCCTCGCCGCGGCGCTGAGCCCGACGCTGGCAGCCGCGATGCTGGCCACGGGCTGGATCGCGCTGCCGCTGGTAGCTTGCGGCGCGCTCAAGACGGCCTACGACCTGGTACTGTGGCGCGCCTGCCGCCACGAGGTGCTGGACGAGCATTGAGGCTGCGCCGAATGCTCGACGCGTCAGCTGGTGTGCGGCCCACGGCCGTCATCGCTTCGCTCCGGACAATCGCTGCAAGCGCAACGAGGTGGGCGCCGGCATGGACCGCCGGAAGCGGTGTCCGCCCTGCCCGGTACCGGCGATCAGGACGCCGTCATCCCGCCCGCGGCCCGGCGCCTGGACAGCCAGTGGGCGCCTGAGGCCGCTGCCGCGCCTGCACGCCGGCGACGAAGCGACCAAAAGCGTCGAGGAGCGGTGTGGCGTCGAAGGACGGGCCCTCCAGCATCGCCAGCGCCTGCACGGTGGCTTCCAGCGTCGAGACCTGGTCGGCTCGGCGCGCCGCGCGGATCGCGCGGTAGCGGGTCGGTGCCGGCGCGTCCAGCGACAGCCGCGGCAGCGCCGCCAGGGCCGGGTGCTCAAGCAGCATTCGCAGGCTCTTGCGCCACGTCGCGTCTATCACCACGAGCCGCAGGGACGCCCCCATCGGCCCCGGGGCTGGCGGCGCGGGCGCGGCCGGTACGTCCGGGTAGAGCAGCCGCGTGTCCCTCCCGGGTCGCTGCAGCAGTGCCTGCAGTGTCTCGGGTTCGAAGCGCTCGCCGACGACCACCTCGCAGCGCGCAAGGGACAGGCGCAGCAGCGCCACGCTGTTCTTCGCCTGGCGCTGTTCCTGCGGGTGCTGAAGCACCAGCACCTCGGTGCGGTGGACCGTCGGCTGCACCAGTGCGCACAGGCAGGTCGCCTGCGGGCGCAAGCAGTGCGCGCAGATGGCGCGGCGGAGTGTGGACGGACCGTTCATGCGGGAATGGTGGCACGCCCATTCCATCCACGGCCAGCGAGCTGATGCCCAGCGAGACCGCCAGCCGCATGCCGGCCCCGCGCGAGCGCATGTTGTCGTGGACGTTGCGGTAGTCGAGGGCTGGCTGCGCCAGGAAGCAGCTGGTGAACCCACGGCGCCCTCGGTGATCCATTCGGCCCGGCAGCAGCCTGTTTGCACCAGCGTCCTGTACAGGCGCCCGGCCCCTGTCCCGGTTTGCGCATTCACCTTGAGGCAAACTGCCGCTTTTGGAAGGACTGCCGTGAGCGATCAACTTTCCATCGCCGGAACGGCATTGGAATACTTCCATGTCTGCGCATTCTTCAACAGCCGTGACGAGGAGTACGACGTGCTCGCGCCCTTCTTTGCGCAAGGGGTGCAGCAAGGCGAGAAGAACGTCCATATCGTCGACCCCTGCCTGATGGACGAACACCGTGCGCGGCTGTCGGCTGCTGGAATCGATACATCCCGGTGCGAGGCGTGCGGGCTGCTTGAAATTCTTCCCTGGCGCAAGGCCTACCTGGACGAGCACGGCGTCTTCGACAAGGACCACATGCTGGCCACCCTGGATGCGATGGCGACCTCGGCGCCCGATGGGGCCTACAGGCGCTTGCGGATCATGGGCAACATGGCCTGGGCGCTTCACGGGGGCGCTGCCACGCCCGAGAAACTCATCGAGTACGAAGCGGAGGTCAATGACGTGCTCTCTCGCAACCGCCAGCCGGCCGTGTGCGTGTACGACGTGTCCAAGCTCAGCGGCGCGATGATGATGGACCTGCTTCGCACCCATCCGTTGACGATCGTCGGTGGTGTCGTGCAGGAGAACCCGTTCTACACCCCTCCTGCCCAGATGCTGCAGGAACTGCGTGCCCGTGAGCAAGCCGCCCCATCCACCGCCTGAAGGTGGGCAGCCGCGTGATCGCTCGGACGCTCCCGAGCATCGTGGCGGACCGGCACCGTCCCAAGAGGTGCTGCGCGACCTGATGGGCCTGCTGGCCCTGCCGGCGCTGTGGGCAGGCAGGGACGGCGAAACCATCCTGGATCTCATGACCCAGGCGGTCGAGCGCATCGTGCCGCTCACGGTGTCCTGCGTGCAGGTTCCCATCCTGCCTTCGCAACCGGCCACGAGAGTGCTGCGGGTCAACGGGCGCACCCTGGACGATGCACAGGCCTTTGCGTGGGCACCTTTCGTGCAGGCCTGCAACGGCATGGCACACCACATGGACAAGTCGACGCTGCAGGACACGCCGCTGGGGCCGCTGCGCGTGATTCGGCTGCACCTGGGCTCGGGGTTGCGTGGGGGCAGCATCTGGTTCGCCTCTAGTGACGAAGGTTTCCCGTCGCTGGCCCACAGTGCGATCCTGCGCGCCGCGGTATCGTTGGCCACGACCGGGCTGCACACCGCGCGGCTGAACCACGAACGCGAACAGGCCAGCCGTGCCAAGGACGAGTTCCTGGCCATGCTTGGACATGAGCTCAGAAACCCGCTGGCGCCCATCGTCACGGCCTTGCAGCTGATGCGGCGGCGCAGCGATCAGCCGCCCTCGCGGGAACAGGAAATCATCGAGCGCCAGGTCAGCCACCTGACGCGTCTGGTTGACGATCTGATGGATGTCACCCGCATCACGCGTGGGCGGGTGGAGCTACAGCCGCAAGCGGTGGAGATGCAAACCGTCCTGGCCGAGGCGATCGAGGGCGTGGGCCCCTTGGTGGAGCAGCGCCGGCACCAGCTGACAATGGAGGCTGCACAGACGCCGGCCATGGTCATGGGCGACCCTGCGCGATTGCGGCAGGTGTTCGTCAACCTGCTCACCAACGCCGCCAAGTACACCGATGCCGGCGGCCATATCGGGGTTCGGCTGATCTGCAGCACCCACGCCGTGGAAATCGCCATCCAGGACGACGGCATCGGGATCGAGGCGAAGCTGCTGCCGCTCGTGTTCAATCTGTTCGAGCAAGGCACCACCACCATCGAGCGTTCGCGGGGTGGTCTGGGTATCGGGCTGGCCATCGTCAAGAACCTCGTTGACTTGCACCATGGCTCGGTGACGGCACACAGCGGTGGAACCGGTCGTGGATCGACCTTCACCGTGAGACTGCCGCTGCACACGGACGTCGCGCCGCCGCGGCCGGCAGACACCCCGGTCATGGAGGCAGCGCAAGGCAATCGCAGGCTGCGCCTGATGCTCGTCGACGACAACGCCGATGCCGTGCAAATGATGCACGATGCACTGGTCGCGCACGGCTTCGAGGTGGTCACTGCACCGGACCCGGTTGAAGCATTGAAGTTGTCTGCCGGCTTTGATCCCGACGTGGCCATACTCGACATCGGCTTGCCGGTGATGGACGGCTACGAGCTCGCGCACGAGCTGCGTCAAGCCAGCGGCATCAGCAACAAGCCCAGGCTCATTGCCTTGACGGGATACGGTCAGCCGAAGGATCGTGCCCGGGCAGCCGCTGCAGGTTTTGAATCCCACTTCGTGAAACCTGTCCATACGGCCACGCTGGTTGCCGCCATTGAGGCGCTGTGTCCTTCCGGGCAGACTCCAGTCCCCACGGTCGATCACCGACGCGAACTACCGTGACTAACCCTGGCGGGTGCTGCCGGCCCCGCTGCGCGCGGCTTTGAAAGCTTCAGCAGTCGGCAGCCGCCGGCGAACCGGCACACGGCGCAGGCCCGTGCCATGACAGCGACTTCAACGGCGTTAGGCCGGTTCTACGGATCTCTCCTTGCGTTTGCATCGGGAGCCATGAGCGGTTGGACCATCGCGGTGTGCAGCCACCGCAGCCGCTTGCGGTGTCCCGTTTCGTGCGGCCCTCTTCCCACAAGGAGTGTCGACATGGCTCCCCAGACTGGCACCGTGAAATGGTTCGACGAACCCAAGGGCAGCGCGTGCAGCGGCCTTGATTCAAACGGGCCCGGACAAGGCCCTGGAGCTGTCAAGGGCCGATCCCGGGACCGCGGCGGTGCAGCCGCGATCGGCGATGTCGGTGCGCCTCGACCAGCCGCACGCGCCTGGGTCGGAGCGCCTCAACCTTCTCAAGTTGCGCACGCATATTCCTCCCTCTCAACGGCCCCGCGGTGAACACCTCCCTGGTCTTCTCCAGTCACTTCAGCGCGGGAGCGCCGTAAGCGCTTGAGCATAGGGCCCGCTGGACCGCGCTGCGGAGCGTCCCGCTCACGTCCTCGTGTTGGCCGCGGTCGCACTACAGGCCAGGTGGATACTGTGTCATCGGGGATTGAGGAGTACCCTGTCTCGCAGCGGCGCAATAGCCCGCCCGGGTCTGCTCGGATCACGCCTCGCCGGAGCCCCGCGTCATTTCGATCGGCACGATCGACCACCCGTCATGCGGTCCAGCAGACCGAGCAAGGCAGCGGGGTATGGACCTCTTCAGCGCGATGAGCTGGCGCTGATGGTCACCTGGGACATCCGTTTCGACGCCGGCATCTACCGCTTCCAGAACTATCGCTACGAGCGCCTGGGCGATGCGGTGGCCTACGCCCGGCTGCTGGCAAGCCGCCAGGCGGCTTCAACTTTTCAGGACCACCGATCATGACGATGCCCTCCCAAGAACGTCCTGCGTCGCGCCAGGAGGCGTTGCGCGACAGCCTGCCGCTCACGGCGGACCTTCTCAAGCGCCGACAGGCCTGCGACATCCCCGCCGGCTACATCGACGACTATCTGGCGCTGGACTGGCTGGAATCGATGGGCGGTACCTTGCGCCTGACCACGACGGGCCAGAACATCTGCCGAAGCGTCGTTGCACCCCACCGCCGTTGAGTGCCACAGATGAAGAAAGCCTCTCTTGCATCCCAGGCACTGCTTGGCGCGATCGACCAGCAGCTGCGGCTGGTACCGCTCCTGAAGCTTGCACTGGAGCAGGACGCCTCGTTCGAGCTGACCATCGCCGCCCCTAGTCTCCACGCCCGCGACCATCAGGGCCGCAACTGGGATGTCGCCGGTTTCCGCACCGGGTTTCGCCATTGGCCCCAATGCCACGAAGAATTCCGCCGCATCGTCGATGCGATGCGCGCGCGCTACGACCTGGATTGAATACACGATGCGTTGTCAACGAACCACTTGCGTTCCAAGGGGCCTGCAGCGCATGCAGCGCCTCAAAGACCTTCAAGCGGTGAATAGATCCCGAAGGTGTTAAGGCAACGATGAACAAGCTATTGAATGCGGCAGCATCGGCTTCCTCGATCTCACATGGCGGGTTTTCGAGGCCGTGACGGTGAAATTTTGG
>NZ_AUMO01000063.1:22654-32883 GCF_000430725.1 Azohydromonas australica DSM 1124 | reverse complement strand
CGCTGCACGACCACGCTGCCGGGCTTGAGCAGCACCTCGGAGTCGTCGAGCACGAGCGTCATCTCGCCCTCGATGACGATGCCGTAGTCCACCGACTCGGTGCGGTGCATCAGCGGGTGCGGCGAGTTGGCCTTCACGGTGGAGGCGGCCTGGTCGCCGATCTGCGCGAAGGCCGTCTCCATCCGGGCAGCGCCCTGGGCCAGGAACTCGGCCGTGTCGGGCGGGATGTCCACGAAGCGCATGCGCGTGCCCTGCTTCGGCGGCGGCAGCATCAGCGCTCCGACCGTGGGGTCGGCGCCGTTGTCCACCGGCGCGGGGCTGCCGCTGGTGGCCCAGACCTCGTGGAACACGGTGCCGGGGATGGCCCGGATCTCCTGCACGGTGGACAAGGGCCCGTTGCTGGCGAGGATGGCCTTGCCTTCGGCGTCGTGGCCGGTGACGACGCGGTGGATGGGAGGAAAGCTCATGTCGAGGGCGCTCTCGGTTCAGTCTTCGAGGATGGCCACCGCGCGCGTCCAGCCGGCCGAGGCGCCGCGGATCTTGTGCGGGAAGCAGGAGACGAGAAAGCCGTGCGGCGGCAGGGCTTCCAGGTTGTGCAGCTTCTCCAGGTGGCAGTAGCCTATGTCGCGTCCGGCCTTGTGGCCTTCCCAGATCAGGCTCTTGTCGCCGGTCTCGGCAATCTTCCGGGCGGTGTACGAGAACGGCGCGTCCCAGCTCCAGGCATCGGTGCCCGTGAGGCGCACGCCGCGCTCCAGCAGGTACATCGTGGCCTCGTAGCCCATGCCGCAGCCGGAGAGCAGGTAGTCCTTGTGCCCGTAGCGGGAGCCGGCGCGGGTGTTGACCACCACGATGTCCAGCGGCTGCAGCGCGTGGCCGATGCGGGCCAGCTCGGCCTGCACGTCGGCCGCGGTGGCGACGTAGCCGTCGGGCAGGTGGCGAAAGTCCAGCTTCACGCCCGGCTGGAAGCACCACTCCAGCGGCACCTCGTCGATGGTCATGGAGGGCCGGGCCTTGCCCAGCTTGCCGTCCATGGTGGAGTGGAAGTGCCATGGCGCGTCCAGGTGCGTGCCGTTGTGCGTGGTCAGGGTCACCCACTCGGCTGCGGCGGCCTCGCCGTCCGGATAGTCCTCGGCCTTCGTGCCGGGCAGCATGGCCATGAACTCGGGCAGCGTGTCGGCGTGCTTCTGGTACGTGATCCTCGGAGCCAGCGGCGGCGGGTCGGAGAGCACGTCGTTCTCCAAGTAGATGGAGAGGTCAACGAAGCGACGGCGAGGGTTGCGATCCATGAAACGTCTTCCTTTTGAATTGCACTGTTCAATGCGTGCCCAACATGACAGACCGCGCGGGACGGGCACGGCTGAAACACAGCACGGCCACACCGGCAACAGCGGCAGCGGCGAGGCCGAGGCTCGGGTAGCCATGAAACTTCACCAGCGTGCCGCCCAGGATGGGGCCAACGGCCGAACCGACCATCACCATCGCTGGAGTAGTTGCCAGCGCACGGCCGCTGGGGTCCAGCTTGGCAATGAGGCCGAATGCAAAGGTGTGGGTAAAGATAATCACCCCAGGGAAGAACACTGCAGCGCTGGCATACGATGCATACGCTGTGCTCTGCGCGAGAATCAGAGCCAGTCCGGCCTGCGCGATCGGGCCCGCGAGCACCACGTGGCGTGCATTCAAGCGCCGCTCCAACACCGCAGCCAGCGGTGCGGGCAGCAAGTTCACCAAGCCCAGTGCAACAAGCATTCCTGTGATGGCTTCCACGGAAAAGCCGCGGTCAGCGCCCATGCGCTCAAGGAAGCTGAACATCATCGCCTGCACTATGGTCATGCAGCTGATGCCCAGTGCTGCGAACCACACGGACTTATCAATGCACTTGTCGTCAACGCAGGGCACGGCTTGCGCAGCAGCTTCGCGCGTGGGCGGTTCAGGGAACATCACCACGCAGACCACGGCCGCCACCAACATCACACAGCCAAACACATGGAACAGTGCTGGCCCGCCCAGCACAGCGACCAGCTTTGGCGTGGCGCCAAGGAAGACGACGGAGAACACGCCCAGTGCGGTCCCTGCCACCGCAAACAGGAAATGCGGCCGCTTGCTCCTTGCAATGGTCCCATGCGTGAAGCTCAACGCGCACCCGGCCGCTGCGCCGGCTACGGCATGCAGTACTGCCATCGCCACATAGCTGTGCGTGGATGCCGCACCACCGAAAGCGGTTGCGGAAATCAAGAATCCCAGCGATGCCGCACGCCGTCCGCGCATGCGCTGTAGCCGCGGCGCAAAGAACAGGCTGCTGAGTACCGCGCTGGCCAGGAACAGCGTGGCCAAGCTGCCAGCCTGCTGCGGATCGAGCTTGTAGTGCACGACCAGCGTGCCGATCCACACGGGCAGCGCCACGAGATCCACCATACCCGCGCAGTGCGCCACCATCAGCGCGATGCGACCCGGCCAGCGTTCCGTATTCGTCGCCATCACGGCTCCTTGGCTGCCAAGTTGTGCAGCCGATTGGCAAGTTGTGCAAAGGACTCGTCCGCATCAGCACCAAAGCGCGGATCGCCGTTGGCACCAAACGCTGTCGCTATCTCGGTCCAGTCCTCTGGTTGCAGATAACGGCTGGCGGCCGGCAGCACCAATTGCTCCTCGGCACTCATGTGTCGCCACTGCGCTTGAACAAACCCCTTCACCGCCTCCATCAACGCGGACACCGCTCCGGGCGCCCCGTTCTCCAGCGCCTGCAGCCGCTGGCGCAGGTTGCCAAAAAGCGTATCGCCCTCAGCGTGCTGACGCTCCAGGCCAGCGATGAGCGCATCACACTCGTTGGTACGCTCGCGCAGCTTGCGAAACAGGTACTCGTCTTCCTTGGGATGGTGCAGGCGCTGCGGAAAGCGCTCGATGTAAAACAGCATCGCTCCGGCCAGGGCCAGGTCGGGACTCCGACCGGTCTGTTGCGCCTCCTCGAGCAGCTGCAGCAACGCGTTGAGCACTGAAGCAAGCGAACGGTGCTCATCCCGGATGGTGGCTACTGCGCGCTGCTCATCCGTGGCCGGGAAGTTGCTCTCCACCGCGGACACCAGCACCGGCAGGGTCGCACGCTGAAGCACCTTGGCCGTGACAGAACCCATCAACGCGCCCTTGAGGCCGCGGCGGCCGTGTGACGCCATAAAGATGAGGTCACAGCCAGCCTCGCGCGCTGCATCGACGATGGCTTCGTGGGGCCGGTCGCTGGTACGAATAAGACAGGTGCAGTCCACGCCTTCGGCACGCGCCGCGGCCTGCGCTTTGGCCACCAGAGCACGCGCGTTGCCGGCAGCAGCCTCAGCAAATGCCATCGGCTCGGCAGCGTGCAGCAGTGCGCCCGCTCCCGTAGCGGCGTAATCAGGCCGGGCATGCAGGAACGTCAATTGCGCCCCGATTGCGCGGGCATAGCTGACCGCCTGATCCACTGTCGCGCTTGACAGCGGCGTACCGTCAATGGGCACCAGCAGGTGCTTGTACATGGCAAAGACTCCCTTTCCTGTATTTACTGAGCCGCTGCACGGGGCTGCGCACCCTCATAGGCTGCATGGACGGGGGCTCGTTCCGGCAGGCCGGCCTCGCTTCCCAACTTCTCGGCCGAGGGGTGGACGGTCGGCCTCAGAAGGAAATGCGCCAATGCAGGAAGCAGGATCAGGGCACCAAGCATGTTCCACAGGAACATGAATGCCAGCAGAAGGCCCATGTCGGCCTGGAACTTGATAGGGCTCGCCACCCACGTGATCACGCCAATGGCCAGCGTCACCCCAGTGAGCATCACCACCTTGCCCGTGAAAAGCAGCGCACGGTAGTACGCCTCGGATAGGCTCGCCCCGGCTCGCATCTGCGCCAGTGTCACCGACAGGATGTAAAGCGCGTAGTCCACACCGATGCCCACGCCCAGCGCAATCACAGGCAGCGTGGCCACCTTGACCCCCATCCCGAACGCCACCATCAGCGCCTCGGCCAGGAAGGACGTCAGCACCAGCGGCAGGACTGCAACCAGCACCGCACGCCAGGAACGGAAGGTGAAGAAGCACAGGATCACTACCGCGCCATAGACCAGCAGCAGCATTTGCACCCAGGCCTTCTTGACCACGATATTGGTCGCAGCTTCAATGCCGGCGGAGCCCGCAGCCAGCATGAACTTCACCTCTTCGGTGTCGTTGGCCCTGGCAAAGGCTTCGACGTGGCTGACTACGCGGGTGAGCGTCTCGGCCTTGTGGTCACGCAAGTAGACGTAGAGGGTCAGCAAGCCGCACGACTCGTTGTACAGGCCCCTGGGCGCGCCGGCCGTGACGGTGTTGAGCATCCGCTGGTTGGGCAAGAAGTCGTACCACTTGGGGTTTCCCTCGTTAAGGCAACGATGAACAAGCTATTGAATGCGGCAGCATCGGCTTCCTCGATCTCACATGGCGGGTTTTCGAGGCCGTGACGGTGAAATTTTGGGCGTAGCAGCGCGTTATGCCGCGCTGGCGCCGGTATTTGGCGCCGTGCGAACGCACTTACCCCATGAGACGCGCACGCGCGAGGTAGATGTTGGCCAGGCCAAGCGCCACGAAGGCCCGCGTGGCATTCTTGGCCAAACCGCGGTAGCGCACCTTCGTAAAGCCCCACAGCCGCTTGACCACGGCGAAGACGTGCTCCACTCGTGCCCGCACCTTGGACTTGTTGCGGTTCTTCCCGCGCTCGACCTCGTCCACGACGCCACCGCGGCGTGTGCGCTGATTGGTGAAGTCGCGGGCCCGCGGCGCCTTGGACGCGATCAGTGCGCGTTGGCTGGCATAGGCGCTGTCGCCATACACGCGCCGCTCGCGACCGTGCAACAGAGTGGGCAGCGGGTGCTTATCGTGAACATTGGCCGCCGTCACCACCGCGCTGTGCGCCAGTCCCGTGCGGCTGTCTACGCCGATGTGCATCTTCATGCCGAAGTGCCAAGTCTGACCCTTGCGGGTCTGGTGCATCTCGGGATCACGCGCCTTGGCAGCGTTCTTGGTCGAGCTCGGTGCACTGATGATGGTGGCGTCCACGATCGTGCCCGTGCCCACCTTCAGGCCGCGTGCTTGCAGCACTTCGCCCACCTTGGCAAACAACTGCTCGCCGAGCTTGTGCCGCTCAAGCAGGTGGCGAAACTTCGCCAGCGTCGTGCCGTCGGGCACCCGCTCGCGTCCGAGGTCCACGCCCACAAAGCGCCGAAGACTTGTACTGTCAAGCAGCGCTTCCTCGCAGGCCTCGTCGGCCAAGTCGAACCAATGCTGCACGAGGTACATCCGCACCATGCGCTCCAGACCGATAGGCGGGCGACCGTTGCCCGCCTTGGGGTAGTGCGGCTCAATGACCTCGCAGATCTGCTGCCAGGGCACGATCTCTTCCATCGTCGCCAGGAACGCGTCGCGCTTGGTCGGGCGTCGGTACTGCTCGAATCCAGCAGCTTGGTCTGCAGCCACGGCAAGGGTCTGTTGCTTCATCCTGCCCTACCGTACCAGCCCCTCCTGTCGCAGACCTTAATCGGCGTTGCCTTAAATTGATTGCAAGCGCCGGCAGCGAAAGTTCCTTGCAATGCATTTTTCAAGCCCGCGCCTGGATCACGAGTTGATCTCCCTCCTTTCCCAGGGCTGCTGATTGCTCAGGCGATCTCGACGTTCTGGTTGCCCCTGGTTCGCAGCGAACACCCCTGCCAGCCAACGCCCGGACCGAGCTCATCCGCCACACCCGCACGTGCGCCTCGCACGCGCTACCTCAGCCAGACCCGGCCGGCCGCCAACGAAGGCCGTGCCAACGAAAGCGCTACATCGATACACCCTTACGGGCAGGCAAGTACCTTGTCTGCCGTCTAACCCGAGCTTTCGGGCAGGGCCGCCACACCGCATCCGTCTCGATTCGCAGCGGACGCGGCAGCGCCATCGCCATGCTTGACCGCATGCTGCGCTTCACTCCGGAGCCAGGCTCCGGTCACACCACGCTGCACTACGCCACCGCTCAAGGACTGGACTGGACCGGCCGCACTGCTGCCCACCAGACCCCAGCCTACCCTGTCCCCGTTTCCCACCCCTTACAGACATCGAAGGTGACCTCATGGCCAAGGAAGAATTGATCGAGATGCACGGCGTCGTTGGCGAGGTCCTGCCGGACTCGCGCTTTCGCGTGAAGCTGGAGAACGGCCATGAGCTGGTGGCCTATACCGCCGGGCGCATGAAGAAGCACCACATTCGCATCCTGGCCGGCGACAACGTCTCGCTGGAGCTCTCGCCCTACGACCTCAGCAAGGGCCGCATCACGTTCCGGCACCTGGAGCGGCGCGGGCCGCCCCCGTCGGGACAGCAGCGCAGGCGTTGATGACCCCGCACGCAGCGACATCTCACGATTTCGACCTCCGGGCCAGGAAGCTGGTCTACCGCACCAGCCTGAGCTGGAGCATTCCTGCTTTTCCCACCACCGTCACGACAAGGAACGACGACATGACCACCGAAACCGGCACCGTCAAATGGTTCAACGAAACCAAGGGCTTCGGCTTCATCACGCCTGACAACGGCGGCAAGGACCTGTTTGCCCACATCAGTGAAATCCAGGGCACCGGTGTCAAGACCCTGGCCGAGAACCAGCGCGTGGAATTCCAGGTTACGCAAGGCAAGAAGGGGCCGCAGGCTTCCACCATCCGGGCACTGTGATTCGGCGCCAGCGAACCCCATCTGCTTCGAAAAGTTGACCACATAACTACCCAGACCGGTATTGTCAAATGGTTTGATGAACCCAAGGGCTTCGGCTTCATCAAGCCCGACAATGGCGGCAGCGACTTGTTTGCCCACTTCAGCGAGATCAAGGGCGACGGCTTCAAGACGCTCGCTGAAAACCAGCGCGTGGAGTTCGAAGTCACGCAGGGCAGGAAGGGGCCTCAAGCTTCCAGCATTCGGCCGTTGTGATCGGCATGGATGCTTCGCGCAGTGCCTCCTGGCGCTGCGACACCTCCCCGGGCTCACACCCCAGTACAGGCCGGCTTGATGACGAAGAAACCTGAAGAAGGGGCGACCTCGGTTGTCCAGGACGACGGCCTGCGCTACAAGCGCAAGTCGCAGGGATCCCCCTACAGTGCAGGAACCACGGCAGGCATGCACCTCGCCAGCATGTCTTGCTTCAAGTGCGGCATGCACCGCCCGCGTTCCGAACTGCAGTCCAAGCGACTTCTGGGCAAGAACCAGCTGGTCTGCGCTGGCGGTTGCAAGGTGCGCTGACGCAGCGGCGCGGCATTCTCAATTCCTGTACGGCGCTGTTACCCCGTTGCCATGATGCCGAGCCGCAACGGCCCGGCGGGCGCACAGCCATGCTGGGCAACCAGGCTTGGCTGCCTCTCCTTAAAGCATGTCCTTGCTGATGCTGAACAGCGGCAACAGATGGCCTATTCGTACTGGTACGCCTTCGCTGTCGAGCTCGACGTATCCAGACACTCCCAACGACTGCTCGCTGCTGCTCACGGAAATCGACAGCATAGGATTCGACGGCCCAGGTTCATCCGCCTCGCCGGCGCCGCACACCACCATCGATTGCTGCGCCAGATACATGCTGACGGTGATGACCTCAACGCCTGCACCAGCGGCTGCAGTCGCGTCGGAGTCGAACTTGTCCTTGGCCTCCAGGACATCGTCTTTCGGTGGCTCGATATCGAGCAGGGCGCGTTCTACGCCGCGCTCCAACTCGGTGGCCTGAAAGGCGACCCAGCGGCCTGGAAAGTCGGAAAACCGGATGCCAGAGCTGCTGTAGCTGTTGGCGAAGCGGTTGAAGATGGCAGTCAGCGACTCGGGCAACTGCAGCGGATGATTCATGTGCATGTGCGTGTAATGTGCCATGCCACAGGCCTTCACCAGGCAGCAGGGCCTTCATGCGCCGTATAGATGATAACGCAACTGTTTTGACGATGCAGTGCCCCGTCCTACCCAGCGTTGACACCTTTGCCCTTAGGAAGGCAAAAGTGCAGTGGAATCAAGGATCAAGCGCACGCATCGTGACTACACGATGGCCGTCAAGCTGGCCGTGGTCAAGCAGGTCGAAAAAGGAACTGACGTGCGCCGTAGGCACAGGCCAAGTGCGGTATCCAGGGCCACACAATGGTGCTGAGCTGGCATGTGCAAGAGAGGCAGTAAACCGAAGAGGTGGAGCAGGCTCTGAAGATGGGCACACTTTCCGATCGGTTGCTATCACACCGATCGCCTTGCCATGGGCGCCGCACGCTGGCTCCTTGCCCCTGTCCTGGCGCTGGCCTGCACCGGATGCTTCCCCAACCCGCTCACCGACCTCTGCTGGAGCCGCATCCTGCCCATCAGCATCGGCAGCGCGACGGTGGCCGGCCTCGGCGGCCAGGAGAACATCGCCAACCCGCCCAGCCCGCTGTGCAGTCGCGGCGTCAACCCCATTGTCGGCCTGTCGGTGGGCTGCCGGGAACCGGTGCGCCACGTCGAGGTGGTGCACAGGCCCTTCTGCCTGCCCTCGCTGGGCGGTGTGGACCTGGACCCCAGCCTGCCGGCGTTCAGGGGCGCTCGGTTCACGCGCTTTACAGGACGCAGCTCACCTTGGCTGTCGCGCTGCTGGCCGCTGCCGCCCAGGCGCAGCCCGCGCCTGCCATGCGCGAGGCCGACATCGAACGCGCGCGGCGCCAGCAGCCGGCAAATCACCGCGCGCGACATCGAGGAGGCCTGCCGGCGCCGGCAACACGCGACACGGTCGACCTCGGGGCGCTGGCGCGGGGCTTCGACGCCAACGCTCGCCATCGCGCTGCAGCCGCGCCTGCTGGTCTTCGGCAGCAGCTTGTCTAGGTGCCCGCGCCAGCGTGCCGGGTGGGGCCCTCGCGAAAGCCCCGGGCCGTGGCCCAGCCCAACACCTGCTCGATGGAAATCCGCACCCGGCTCGCTGTCTCGGTCTTGAGCTGCTAGATCGGCTCCAGCACGGCCATGGCGTGCTGGAGTTCCACGTCGCGCACCAGCAGCGCGCCCATCACGGGATGGGCGTAGGTTTTCAGGGAGTTCGCCTACTGCTGAGCGGCGTGCTTGGGATTGCGCCAGCTGGCCGCATGGGCAGGAATGAACCGGGCTCCGTACCCCTTGAAGGTCAGTGCCGCAGCCCGCTGCGCCAGCAGCCGGCGCGGCCTTCCTCAATGGGGTCCACGCCGGCGCGTACCGTGTTCCTGGCCACGCGGGCCGCGCCTATGCAAGGGTTACGCCAAATCAGCCGCCTCGGCCCATGTCGCGGCGCCGGCCGCCCACCGTCATGCACAGGATCCACGTGCGCCCACCCTTGGCAAGGACCTGCAGCCCGAGTCCCGGAATGTCCTCAACAAAGTGGAGGCTGGGCTGGGTCAGGGGCGAAACGGCCAGCGCGCTGGACTCGGAAGCGGCACGACCCCTGGTATGGTTCCGATAGTCTGGTCCATGTCGACACCCATCAACTTTGGAGCGACTGGGCGCCTTTTCGTGACACTTCGTGAACTACTGGAGAGGCCGTCTTCCCTCTGAGAGAGGCGTTTTGAGGGAGGCCGTGAAGCACCTGGGGAGACCAGGTGGCGGAGGGAGCGGGATTCGAACCCGCGGTGGGCTATTAACCCACACACGCTTTCCAGGCGTGCGACTTAAACCACTCATCCATCCCTCCGCGGATGGCATCGGTTGCGATCACCGAAGCCCTGCATTCTATCCCATGATTTAAGGATTTGGATAGAGCGATCTGCTGAAATTGCTAAAACGGGCCTGACAGCGCCTTGAAGCCGATCCAGGCAGCCGCCATCACGGCATTGCCCGGCAAGCTGATCAAGCCGGTGACGTAGAACAGCGTCGACAGCAGCGGCGCACCGATGACGCACTCGACGAACAAACCCACCAGGTAGAACAGGAGCCCGCAGCACATCCAGCGCCGCATGTAGGTCGGCAGCCAGCGCGCTTGGTGCCGGTTGTGGCGCCAGGCGGCCGCGCGTTCCAGCGCCGTGCCGGTACTGGCGTCTCTGAACAGCCAGCCGAAAAAGAAATAGCGGTAGAGCAAGGTACGCAATGCCATGGAGTCTCCCCGACCGTCGGCTGCAACCGATGCTTCCACGGTGCCCTGCGGCCTGCAAGCACGTTTCCGGCAAGGCTCGTGCCAAAAAAAACTAGGACGGCAAAGCCAGCTGATCGGCCAGTTGCTCCAAGTTGGCGAGGTACTGCTCGGGATTGCGCCGGAACCGGGTGCGCTGCACG
>NZ_AUMO01000063.1:0-22644 GCF_000430725.1 Azohydromonas australica DSM 1124 | reverse complement strand
CAGCTTGGTCTGCAGCCACGGCAAGGGTCTGTTGCTTCATCCTGCCCTACCGTACCAGCCCCTCCTGTCGCAGACCTTAATCGGCGTTGCCTTAAGACCGGAAAGTACCCTGCGATTGAGCAAGGCCAGCGTGTTGGTGCTCTCCACACCGTCGATCTGGCGCAACTGCCACTCCAGCGCATCAACCTTGTTGAGGGTCTCGTACTGGGAGCATTGACCATCCGGGGTTTTGACCATGACCGCCAACACGTCGCTTGAAGCGCCGTAAGCCGCATTCATGAACGAGACGTCGCGGTTGTAGCGGCTGTCGGCACGCAACTCAGGGGCGCCGGGATCCAGGTCGCCGATCTTCAGTTGCGTGCTCAGCGCAAAGCCTGCCGCGCCGAGCACGGCAGCCGTGGTGACGGCCGCCGTGGCATAGGGACGTCGCGTGAAGCGGTCGAGCCAGGCCCATAGCTTGAGGCGTTCTTCGCCTGCAGCATCGGCGGCTTCCGCGCGCAGGCTGCGCTGAGCAGCCTTGGCGCTCACCCCCGTGTAGCTCAACAGGATGGGCAGCAGGATCAGGTTGGTGAAAATCAGCACACCCACGCCGATGGAGGCGGCAACGGCAAGCTCACGAATCACCTGGATGTCAATCACCAGCAGGACTGCAAATCCCACCGCGTCAGCAAGCAGCGCTGTAAGGCCGGCAAGGAACAACCGGCGGAACGTGAAGCGCGCGGCCACCAGCTTGTGCATGCCGCGGCCCACGTCCTGCATGATGCCGTTCATCTTCTGCGCGCCATGGCTCATGCCGATGGCAAAGACCAGGAACGGCACCAGGATCGAATACGGGTCCAGCGAGTAGCCCAGCAGTGGCAACAACCCCAACTGCCATACCACGGCCGTAATCGATGCCACGACAACAAGTGCCGTAGAGCGCACGCACCGCGTGTACCAGTAAACCATGGCCGTGGCGATGGCCACCGCCAGCGCAAAGAACGCCAGCACCGCGCGGACGCCTTCGATGAGGTCACCCACGATCTTGGCGAAGCCCGTGACATGGATCTTTACGCCTTGCGCCTCGTATTTCGCACGCAGCGTCTCGAGGTTTTGCGAAAACTGTGCATAGGACAGCGGACGGCCTTCAGCATCCTGCGCCAGCAAGGGCACGTAAATGACCGACGACTTCGCATCCAGCGCCACCAACTGGCCCACCTCACCGGAGCGGGCTATGTTGGCCTGGAGTTTTTGCAGGCTCGTCGGCGAACCGTCGTACCCGTCCGGGATCACCGGTCCGCCCTCGAGCCCGTCCTCGGTAACACCTACCCAGCGTGTGTTAGGCGTCCACAGCGACTTCATGTGCACGCGCGCCACGCCGGGGACAAGAAACACCTCGTCGGACAGTTGCTTGAGCGTCTCCAGATACTGTGCGTCGTAGATCGTGCTCTTCGGGTTCTCCACCGCAATGCGCACGGCGTTACCCAACCCGGTGAGCTCCTTCTGGTACTGTAGGTAGTTGGCGATGAAGGCCTGATGGGTAGGTATGGTCTTTTCGAAGCTGGCGTTGAGCTGCAGCCTTGTGGCCTGCCAGCCCAGCAGTGCAGTCACGAGAGCGCATAGTGCGACGATCAACGCGCGGTGGTTGAACAGTGCGCGCTCAATAAGAGAGCCCGAGCGGGGATTGAACGGTTCCGAAGACGGATGAGAGACGGTGGAGGTCGAGATCATGGGGTCTGCCCCTTTTGTGCCTGGGTCGGAGCCTGTAGCTCAACGCGCCGCGCTCCCTGGATGGACAAGGCCAGAACGCTGCCGCTTCCAAGCGGCAGCACCGCGCTAAGCGGCGGCAGAGCCCCGCTAGACAGCGGCTGCAGCGCGACGTCGCGGGCACCAAGCACCATGCCGGCTTGGTTGGCGAAGATCAGCGAACCATCGGAACGGAGCGCAGAGGCCGTGATCGATACCGGCACAGGAGATGAGAGCTGCGCCCACGTGGTGCCGCCGTCCCTGGAACGCCAGACATTGCCGCGCAGTCCCGCAACAACAATCTCATGCTCGCTGGGCAGTTCAGCCGTGAAGAAACTGCCCTTGTAGGGAGAGTCCAATTGCCTGAAGGACTGACCTGCATCTGTGGACTGCAGCAACAACCCTTGCTCCCCAGCCACGACAATATGGCTGCCGCGCTGGCGCAACGCGTAGAGATGCAACTCCTTGGGGTTGTCCATGCGCGCGCGCCATGAACTCCAACTGGCGCCGCCGTCTCCCGTATAAAGCGCCAATCCGTAGGCACCCACCACCAACACCCGCTTGGCGTCCATCACCAGAACATCAAGCAGCGGCTTGTCCGGGCCGTCAGCTTGCAGCGCCTGGGCAGACTTCAACGCGGCGGCGTCGCCGCTGACCCGAGCAGCCTCAAACTCGATCTGCGCAATGCGCCGACCGTCAAGCCTCAGCGTCCAGCTCTGACCACCGTCGACTGTGGTGAGCACCGTGCCGCCGTGGCCCACGGCATAGCCGCGCTGTGCGTCAGCAAAGCGCACCGCGGTAAGGGTGACGCTCACCGGCGTAAGCGCCTGGTGCCAGGACGTTCCACCGTCGTCGGACAACGCCACGATGCCCCGCTCGCCCACGGCCACGACACGACCTCCAGCTTGCGCGGCCCCCAGCAGCACTGCGCGAGCAGCCTGCCGTGCGGGCACCGCAGGTCGCTGCAGCGCAGCGTCGACACTCGATGGCGCGACCGGAGCTGCTGCCCCGGGCAACGCGGCGGCACACAGGCCGGCCACCAGCACGGCCGACATGAACTTCATGGCTTGTCTCCTGTTGATGTTGGTTGCGAGCTCGTCCCTGAGCTCTACGTGTTGCAGCAGCGCTGCCGGCCTTCAAGCCTGACGGGCCACCACTTCGCCTAATGCCACTGAGAGCGCTTGCAAATCAGTAGAAGGTTCAGGCTCGGCATCCCAGCGCGCGGCCATGGACGTGATCTCATGGATCCGGCGCACGCGCGGCAGCCGGCGCGCGGTGAATGCCTTGACCAACGCTTCGGCGTCACGGGTCTGCGCCAGCAACTCACCTAGCACCACCGCATCCTCAAAACCCAGGGCCGCCGACTGCCCAAAATGCGGTGGTATCGCATGCGCACAGGTTCCTACGGCCAGCACGCCTTCAGGGCTCCATGGATCGTCCAGCAGGCCATTGAAAATCGGCCGACGGATGACTTCCGTGCCTTCGTGCACCTGCAACGCCAGCTCTCGAACCTGGGGCGCAAAAGCAGCCAGTGAGCGACGCAGGTGTGCCGAGGCTTCATCCATGGGCACGCTGACCGCGTCTTGGATCGGCTCCACCAGCACAACACTGGCGCGGTCTGCGCGCACCGGCACGACATGCACCTTGTGGCCCTTGCGGCCCATGGCCATGCATGGGCGATCAAGTCGAACGGGACGCTGCACCGTCGTGTACCACCAAGCCTGGCTGTCCGTGCGTGGAGGCTGGGCCAGTGGAAACAGCGCGGTACGCAAAGGCGTTTGTGCACCGCCAGCAAGCAGTACGAGGTCGCATGGCATCTCGTCGCCTGATGCAACTTGCAGCCATGGCTGCCCACGGCGGCGGCGCACGTCCTGCACCGAAGCATTGCGCAGCAGCGTCACACCGGCTCGCTGCGCCGCTTGCGTGAGCACCTGCAGCAGCACATCAAGCTCGATACCGAGCGCTGCAGGATAGAGCGGCCCTGCGAGACGCTCTGTGGACAGCTTGACCAGCACCCGCCCGACACGGTCCACCACGTCGATACCGTGATACACGAAGCCAAGCCGAGCGCATTCACCAGCCACGCCCAGCGCCAGCAACTCGCGCAGCATGTTGGGCATCACGTTCACATGTGCGGGCATCGAACGCGGCGCTCCCATTGCGTCCAGGACGGTCACCTGCAGCCCGTGCCGCGCTGCTGCCAGTGCACAGGCCAAGCCAGTGAGCCCGGCGCCGACCACGCACACGCGCTCGATGCGCCGCATCATCGCGCCGCTCCTCGGTGGCAATGGCCCATTGCGTGTCTCCTGTCTCCGTCGTTATTTGGTCAAGCAAAGGTTACGGAGACTTCAATCATTGCGAAAATGATTTGTATCCATGCGACGAATCAGCCGCACTCATAGTTTTAGGGTTATCCCGCAGCACATCGGTTCGGCCTGTGCACGAACACAAAGGAGACAACATGCGTTTCAACAAGCTTGACCTCAACTTGCTGATAGCCTTGGACGCACTGCTGACCGAGCGCAATGTCAGCCGCGCCGCTGCGCGGGTTCACCTGACGCAATCGGCGCTTAGCAACGCGCTGTCGCGGTTGCGTGAGTACTTCAACGACGACTTGCTCACACCTGTGGGACGGCGTTTCGAGCTCACGCCGCGCGCTGAGGCGCTCAAGGACGTGATACGCGACCTGCTTGTTCGGATCGACAGCGCCCTTGCCACACAACCGGATTTCGAGCCCACCACCTCGGACCGGGAATTCATCCTTTTCGTGTCCGACTACACGATGACGATGCTCATGCCACGCGTCCTGGACTTGGCACGCCAGCAAGGCAGCAACGTCCGGTTCAAGCTGCTGCCCCAGATAGCGGAGCCCTACCGTGCCCTGGAGCGCGCCGAAGTGGACTTGCTCGTTATCCCCACGGCCTACTGCTCGCCAGACCATCCCACCGAGATTGCTCTCCAAGAGGATTTCGTATGCGCCGTATGGAGCGGCAGCGCCATTGCGCACAGTGGTGAGTTGACGCTGCAACGCTACGCCGATGCCGGGCATGTAGTGATGCAACCGGCCGACACGTCGCAGCCATCCTTCGAGAAATGGCACATGGAGCGCTATGGCCTATCGCGGCGCATCGCCGTGAGTACGTACAGCATCACTGCAATGCCGCATCTGCTGGTCGGCACGGAGTTCATTGCCACGGTGCACAAGCGCCTGGCGCTGAAGATGCTTCCGGCCCTGCCACTGAAGTTGTTCCCGTTGCCGCTGTCAATGCCGGCCCTGGACCTGGCCATACAGTGGCACAAGCTGCGCTCCCAGGACCCTGGACTGGTATGGCTGAGGTCACTGCTGATGCGGGCCGCCGCAGCGCTGGACCAGGAGCCAGCCGCATTGGTCAATGCACAGGAGCATCCATAGCACGGCTTCCGCAGTCCACGTCACAAGCTCGCTTCGGCGGGCTTTTTCTTTTCCCTTGCAACCGTGGTCGGCACAGGCTGCAACGGCACCTTGACGTGGTTGCACGCCCCAGCAAAGACGAGGCATTCGGGTGAACCCTGATATTTGCGCGATTGATTCTGCGAATGAAAAGAACTGATTTTTCTGCGTACACCTCAATCGCTACTCTGCGCGCCATCGAATCCCTCGACCCTTTCATGACTCAGGACATCGCAATGGCATTGGCAGAGAAGCACACGAGGTTTGCGCTCGGCACCTTCTCCCACGCAGGCTGCCCACCCTTCGCCGGCCTGGTACTGCTCGATGGCGAGCGGGTCGTTGCCGTGGACGCGCTCCGCGCCCTTTGCGCCGCGTGCGGTCATCCAATGCCCGAAGCCAGCTCGACGCTGTCACTGATCGAGCACTGGCCAGCCAGCCTGACGGCGTTGCAGGCAGCCGCAAACGCCTTGTCGCAGCCCTCCACGGCGGCTGCACGCATGGCCGCTGATCTTCTTGTTCCGATGTCTTCGTTGCGTGTGCATCCCCCCGTGGCGCCACGTCAGATCTTGCTCAGCGGCGCGAATTATTTCAAGCACGTGGTGGACATCATCGTGGACCTGGGTCCCGGCAAGACGCCATGTACCGATGGCATGGACCCATCGCAGCTGCGCGCTTATGCCGAGGATCTGATGCGGCGACGCCAGCGCGAAGGGGATCCCTACATCTTCAGCAAGCCGGTGTCGGTGCTCAGCGGTGCGTTCGATCCGATCGTCCTTCCGCCCGATGCACTGCAGCCTGACTGGGAGCTGGAGTTGGTCGTGGTGATCGGGGAAGCTGCCCGCCACGTCAAGCGCGAGGATGCCTTCAAGCACATCGCGGGCTACACCATTGCCAACGACATCACCGACCGCGGCCGCATCTGGACCAGGGGCGACATGAAGGCCATGGGCACGGACTGGATCTCATCGAAGTCCAGCCCGACTTACCTGCCGGTGGGCCCGTACATCGTGCCGGCATCCCACGTGGCCGACCCACACGACCTGCGCATCGAGCTCAAGCTCAACGGCGAAGCCAAGCAGGACGAGAGCACCGACGACATGATCTTTGGCGTCGCACGGCTGGTGGAGCATGTTTCCAGCGTCGTGCAACTGCTGCCTGGCGATCTCATCTGCACCGGCTCGCCGGCAGGCAACGGCACCCACTACAACCGATTTCTGCAGCCCGGCGACGTCGTCGAGGCTTCCATCACCGGGCTGGGCTGCCAGCGCACGCCCGTCATTTCCGAAAGGACCTGAACCATGGCCATCATTGGCATCGAGACCGTGCTCTACGGCGTCGACGACGTCCAACTGTGCACCCGCTACTTCACCGATTTCGGCTTGCCGCTGCTGGAGAGCAGCGACGAGCATGCGCACTTTCGCCTCGATGAAGGCAGCAACGTCATCATCCGCCACATCAGCGACGATGCAATCCCTAAATCCGCGCTGGTGGGCACCGGCGTGTGCGAGGTCATCTGGGGGGTGGACCGCCAGGACAGCCTGGACCGCCTGGTGAACTCCCTGGCGGTCGACCGGGAGGTGCGTTTCGATGCCGACGGCACGGCGCATTGCCTCACCGACGATGGGCTGGCCGTGGGTTTCCGCGTGTTCCGCAAGAACCCCGTGTATTCCTCGCCGGATCCAGTGAACTCACCGGGCAACATCAATCGCATCAACACGCAGCGCAAGTGGAAGGCCAAGGCGCGCCCCAAGACCATCCAGCACGTGGTTTTCCAGTCGCCCGACCCTGACAAGTCCTGGTCGTTCTACCGGGACCGCCTGGGGTTCAGGCTCAGCGACGTGCAAAAGGGCTTCGGCATCTTCGGCCGTGCCGACGGCGCCAACGACCACCACAACGTCTACTTCCTCAACGCCAAGCTGCCCTTCCCCGGCCTGGACGGCAACCTGCGCTTCGACCACGTCAACTACGGCGTGGAGGACCTGGACGAGGTGATGGTCGGCGCCAACTACATGCAGCGCCGGGGCTGGCCCAAGTCTGAATGGGGACTGGGACGTCACCGCATCGCCTCCTCGATCTTCATGTACCTGCCGTGTCCGACTGGCGGTCAGGCCGAGTACGGCGCGGACTCCGACTATCTGGATGACAGCTGGGTTCCGCGCGTGTGGAACCCGATGTTCGGCTTCTTCAGCTTCATCCACAACATGGCGCCTTTCATGCTCGATGCGGCACCGTGGGAGTGGGAGTACGCCCCGGGCTACACGCCGGTGCCCGATGCTCGGTTGGCTGACCTGACACGGGCCATCGATCCAAAGAAGGCGCACCCGCAGGCCGATGTGGCGCCGCCGCAGGCACCTGGCTTCTCCTGATCCGGCCAGCGGCGGCCACCCGAGCCGGCGCTACACATGCGCCGGCTTCCGTACATTCTTTGCTGAACCACCATGTGGATCCATACCTGCCGTCACCCGGCCTGCTGTCCCGCTGAGATGCCTACCCGCTCGGGCGGCAGCGCGGTACGTCGCCGGCTCAACCATCTCACCATCGACCTGCACTGCCACGTGCTCGTGCCGGCTGTCGAGGAACTCCTGGCCGGCCGGCCGGAGAAGGCTGCCGAGCCCGGCATCATGTGCAAGACCATGGGCGAAGCATCCGTGGCGCACAACAACGCCGTCATGCTGCCCATGGCGGGGCCCAAGCTCACGCGCATCGAGCAACGGCTGGCCGACATGGAGGCCATTGGCGTGGATGTGCAGGTGATCAGCCCTTCACCGAACCAGTACTACTACTGGGCCGAGCCCGAGCTGGCACTCGAGATCGTTCGGCTGCAAAACGAGCACATCGCGGCGCTTTGCGCCGAGCATCCCAAGCGCCTGGCCGGCCTAGGCACGGTGGCACTGCAGCACCCACAACTTGCCTGCGAACAGTTGGAGCACGCGGTAAAGGCGCTGGGCCTCAAGGGCGTGGAGATCTCCACCAGCGTCAATGGCCGCGAGCTCTCCGATCCGGCGCTGGCGCCCTTCTGGGCCAAGGCCGGGGAACTTGGCGCGCTTGTGTTCATTCACCCGTTCGGCAGCACGCTGAGTGAGCGCACCAGTACGCACTACCTCGTCAACACCATCGGGCAGCCGCTGGAGACCACCATCGCGCTGTCGCACCTGATCTTCCACGGCGTGCTGGACGCCCATCCCGGGCTCAGGATCATCGCCGCGCACGGTGGCGGCTACCTGCCCACGTACATCGGGCGTTCGGACCATGCTTTCAAGGTACGGCCTGAGGCCGCCCTCCAGACCAAGAAGGCGCCCAGCGAGCACATCAAGCGCATCTGGTTCGACACCGTCCTCTACGACTCCATGGCGCTGCGCCACCTGGTGGACCGAGTGGGCGCGTCGCAGGTCGTCGTGGGCACGGACTACCCCTTCGACATGGGGCAGTACAGCGTCCACGCGCTGGTGGAGCAAACCCCGGGGCTCGATGAAGACGACATGGCGGCAATCCTGGGCGGCAACGCCGCGGCGTTGATCGGCTGGCTGGCCTGACGCCCCAGAGAACCAATACAAGGAGATGAACATGACACGCAAGGTCCTCGTCGTCGGTGGCGGCATCGCAGGCATGTGTACCGCCATCGAACTGCGCAAGCGCGGCACTCACGTCGATCTGGTGGAGATTGATCCCGACTGGCGCGTCTATGGTGCTGGCATCACGCTCAGCGGCGCCACGTTGCGCGCGCTCACCGAGATCGGCATCATCGACGACATCATGAAGCACGGGTGGTGTGCCGATGGACTCGACATCCTGGCCGCCGACGGCACCAAGATCAGCGAGATTCCCACGCCGCGGCTGGTCGCGAGTCGGCCCGACGTGCCCGGCGGTGGCGGGATCATGCGGCCTGTGCTGGCCCGCATCCTGCGCGAGCACACGCTGCGCTCTGGCGCCGCCGTTCGCTGCGGCACGACCTTCTCCTCCATCGAGCAGGACGCTGAAGGGGTGGAGGTTCGCTTCACCGACGGTCGCCAGGAGCGCTATGACCTGGTCGTTGGCGCCGACGGACTGATGTCGAAGGTGCGTGATCTGGTGTTCCCGGACGCGCCGAAGCCTGTTTATACCGGCCAGGGCTCCTGGCGTGCGGTCGTCCCGCGCCCGGTTCACATCACGCACGCCACGATGTGCGTTGGCCGTCTGGTGAAGGCCGGCGTCAACCCGGTATCCAAAGATGAGATGTACCTGTACGTCACGGAACGGCGTGAAACGGCCGAGTTCATCGACGAGTCCAAGTGGGCCGACACGCTGCGCGGTGTGCTGCAGGAGTTCGGTGGACTCATCGGCGAAATCCGCGACGGTCTGGGCGCCCACTCACGCATCCTCTATCGGCCGTTCTTCGCGGTGCTGCAACCGCGGCCGTGGCATCACGGCCGTGTGGTGATGCTGGGTGATGCGGCGCATGCGACCACCCCGCACCTGGCCTCGGGCGCAGGCATCGGGGTCGAGGACGCCATCGTGCTGGCCCAGGAACTTGGGAAGGCCGCCGACATCGAGCTGGCGCTGCAGTCCTTCACCGAGCGCCGTTACGAGCGCTGCCGCATGGTGGTGGAGAACTCTATCGCCCTGGGCGAGATGGAACGCGTGCAAGCCCCCAAGGAGGAGCACCAGGCCCTCATGCGCCAAAGCTTGGGCGCACTGATGACACCTATCTGAAGCGGCCGGCCAGCCGCGGTGCGTTCATTGCATCCCGGGCATGGCGCCCCGCGGCCAGCCCTTCTGTCACAAAGACAACGATATGCGCCCTTGCGGCTATTTCTCCGGTGCCGAGCAGCGCACTTGCAAGCAGTGGCACGGGACTTTCAGCGCTCCCAAGGTGGCGGACAAGACCATCTGTCACGCGATGCGGTGTGAAGGCACCCTCCTCCATCATGCCTCGGCCTGTGTCGACGTGGCTGTTTTCAGCGCGCATGCGCATCCTGGCTTTCCTTCGACATGTGCAGCAGGCCATGCGACGGACGGTGCGCGGATTGGCGGCAAGGCATCAGGAGTAAGAACTACACATGAAACGCACTGACATGGCAGCTCCCAGACTCGCGCTGGCACGACTGTCGGTGGCGGGATGTACGCCCTTCCCCGCGCTGGTTTCGAATGGCAGCGCACAGGCGCTGGACGGCTGGCACGGTGCCTGCGACGGCTCCTTGCAGGGTTCGCACTCCATGGACGCGTTGCTGCGGGCCTGGTCAGCCAACGGCGCGCTCTTGCGCGCGGCGGAACTGGATCCGGCTGTGGCACGGCCGCTCGCGGACTTCCGCGTCCACGCCCCGCTGGTGCCGCGCCAGGTGTATTGCACCATCGGCAACTACCGGGAGCAACTCGTCGAGGCGGCGCTGGACGCCGAGCCGTCGCTGTGCGCAGAGGAAGCCCAGGCGCGGCGCGGCGCCGTGCTGCAGACCGTGGAATGGCGCCGCCGCGAGGGGGCGCCTTACGCATGCGTCAAACCCAGTGCCGCCGCGGCCGACCCCTACACCTCGCTCCTGATGCACCCGGACGAGCGTACGCTGGACTGGGAAGTCGAGATTGGCGTGGTCATCGGCCGCACGGCACACCGCGTGCCGGTGGAGCGGGCGCTGGAGCACGTGGCCGGCTACTGCACCGTCAACGACATCACGCTGCGCGAGCGCGTTTTCCGTGCCGACCCGAAGGCCATGGGTACGGACTTCCTCCAGGCCAAGGGCGGGCCCGGTTGGCTGCCCATCGGCCCGTGGCTGGTACCTGCCAGCCACGTGGCTGATCCGCAATCGCTGCACCTCACGCTGCGCTTGAACGGCCGCACCATGCAGGACGGCGACGCCTGCGACATGGTGTTCACCATCGCGGAGCAGATCGCTTACCTGTCACACCACACCCGGCTCGAGCCGGGGGATCTGATCTGCACTGGCTCGCCCGCGGGCTTCGGCATCCACCACGGCCGCTACCTGCAGCCTGGCGACGTGGTGGAGGCCGAAGTGGTCGGGCTGGGCCTGCAGCGCCTCCACCTCCTGTCCTGCGAGACCTCATGACTGCTTCAACCGTTCTAGTCACCGACTTCGCCTGGCCCGACCTTGACATCGAGCGCGACGTGCTTGAAGGCGCCGGGCTGCGCCTGGTGGCCGGCCCCGCCTCGCCGGCCCCGGCCGACACGATCGCGGCGCTGGTGCGCGAGCACCAGCCCTCCTCCATCCTGACCTGCTGGGCACAGGTCAACGCCCAGGCTGTCAACGCCAGTTCCCGGCTGCAGCATGTTGGCCGGATCGGGGTGGGCCTTGACAACATCGACGTGGCCGCCTGCACGGCTCGAGGCCTGCCGGTGACCAACGTGCCCGACTACTGCGTTGAAGAAGTGTCCGACCACGCCGTTGGCTTTGCGCTGGCCTGGACACGTGGCCTGGTGGCGTTCGACCGCGACGTGCACGCGGGCCGCTGGGATCCCGCCAAGGCACGGCTGCGCCGGCTGTCCGCACTGACCGTGGGCCTCGTCGGCTACGGCCGCATCGGCCAGGCCAGCGCCCGCAAGTTTGCCGCCTTCGGCTGCCGCGTGCTGGCCAACACGCTGACGCCGCCCGCACGGTCCACAGGTGTGGAATTCACCGAGCTGGACACCCTTCTGACGCAGAGCGACATCGTGGTGCTGCACCTGCCACTCACCCCCGAAAGCCACCATTTGATCAATCGCTCTCGCATCAACGCGATGAAACCCGGCGCGCTGCTGGTCAACGTCAGCCGCGGCGGCATCGTGGATACCGACGCGGTAGTCGAAGCCCTCGCCAGTGGCCACCTCGGTGGCGCCGCACTCGACGTGATCGAGTCCGAGCCACAGGTGCCTGCGGCGCTGCTGGCCCAGCCCGGCGCCTTGCTGACCCCGCATGTCGCCTTCAGCTCCGACGCCTCGCTGGCCGAACTGCGCCGGCGCGCCGCCGAAGAGACGGTACGTGTACTGAGTGGCCGGGCACCCCTCAACCGCTGCAACTGACACCTCCCACCGACACATCACATGAAAACTGCCATCCAGGGCGTACGAGCCCGCCAGATCCTTGACTCCCGCGGCCGCCCCACGGTGGAGGCCGACGTGCTGCTGGCCGACGGCAGCTTTGGCCGGGCCTCCGTGCCGTCGGGCGCTTCCACCGGCAGTGCCGAGGCACATGAGCTGCGCGACGGTGACGCGGAGTACTACGCCGGCCTCGGTGTGCTGCGTGCGGTGGATCACGCCAACGGCGAGATCGCCCGCGCGCTGCAGGGCCGCGATGCCACGGCGCAGCGCGACATCGACGCGCTGATGCGCGAGCTTGACGGCACGCCGCAGCTCGCCCGTCTGGGCGCCAATGCAGTGCTGGCTGTCTCAATCGCCTTGGCGCGCGCCGCTGCAGCGGCGCAAGGTCTGCAGCTATGGCAGTACATCGGGCGATTGGCCGGTGTGGCGCAACCCTCGATGCCAGTACCCATGGTCAACATCCTCAGCGGCGGCCTGCATGCGTCGCGCGGGATGGACGTGCAGGACTTCCTGGCCATCCCGGCTCGCGCTGGTTCGATCGCCGAGGCCATCCATACCATCTCGCGCGTACGCAACGCCGCTACCGAGGAAGCACGTGCGCGCGGGCTGCCCACGCTGCTCGCCGACGAGGGTGGCGTCAGTCCAGGACTGGAGACGGGCCGCGACGCGCTGGAGATGATGCTGCGCATCATCGAGCGTGCGAGGTTGCGCCCCGGCGAGGACGTCGTGATCGCCATTGACGTGGCTGCTACCGCGCTGCAGCGCCTCGACGGCCGCTACGGCCTGGCCCGCGAGGGCCGCGAATGCAGCGCCGCCGAGATGATCGACATGCTCGCCGGCTGGGTCCAGGACTTCCCCGTCGCCTCCATCGAAGACGGCCTGGGCGAAGAGGACTGGGGTCACTGGCGCACCTTGACTGCACGGCTGGGCAGTGACGTGCAGCTTATCGGCGATGACCTCTTCACCACGCATCCGCAGCGCCTGGCGCGCGGCGTGCAGGAAGGCGTGGCCAATGGCGTGCTGGTCAAGGCCAACCAGAACGGTACGCTCACCGGCACGCTGGACATCATCGCGCAGGCCAAGGCCGCGGGCTATGCCAGCGTGGTGTCGGCCCGCTCGGGCGAGACCGAAGACGCGTTCATGTCCGACATCGCCGTGGGCACGGCCGCCGGCCAGATCAAGATCGGCTCGCTGCGCACCTCCAGCACTGTGGCCAAGTACAACCAGCTGCTGCGCATCGAGGAGGCCAGTGCCGCCCCCTATGCCGGCTTGCAGGCGCTCTCCAGGAAGCGTTGACCATGGACGCCATGCTCGACGATTTCCTCACGCGCAGTGGCCTCGCGGCAGCTGGTGAGCCGCGGTGCTGGACGCCACTCACCGGCGGCGTCTCTTCCGATATCTGGCGGGTGGACGTGGCAAGCGACCGCACCTTCTGCGTCAAGCGCGCCTTGCCCAAGCTGAGAGTGGCCGCACACTGGGAGGCACCGGTGTCGCGCAACGCCTACGAGTGGGCCTGGATGCAGTTCGCCGCCCGCGTGCTGCCCGGTGCCGTTCCGCAACCGCTAGCGCACGATGAGGCGGCCGGCCTGTTTGCCATGAGCTTCCTGGCACCGGAGCAGCATCCCGTGTGGAAACAGCAGCTGCTGGCCGGCCGTGTCGAAGTCGCCACCGCCGCGGCGGTGGGCGCCGCACTGGGCGCGTTGCACCACGCCAGCGCTGAGCGCGCTGCCGATCTTGCACCAGCGTTCGACACCGCGGGCAACTTCTTCTCACTACGCCTGGAGCCCTACCTGCTGGCCACGGCACGACGTCATCCGGCACTGGCACCGCAACTGGAGGCGTTGGTGGAACGCACCGCGGCGCACCGCAGTGCCCTCGTGCATGGCGATGTCAGCCCGAAGAATATCCTCGTGGGTCCGCACGGGCCGGTGCTGTTGGACGCGGAATGCGCCTGGTGGGGCGATCCGGCATTTGATCTCGCGTTCTGCCTCAATCACCTCCTGCTCAAGGCGGTGCCGCAGCCGGACTGCACAAAGGCGCTGCACCAGAGTTTTCAGGCCCTCACGGCGGCGTACTTCGATCGCATTCGCTTTGAACCGCGTGCAGAGCTTGAGGCGCGTGCCTCGGCGCTGCTGCCCGCGCTGTTGCTTGCGCGGGTGGATGGCAAGTCTCCTGTGGAATACGTGACACAGGACGCGCAACGTGAGCGCATCCGCGCTTGTGCCATCCCGGCAGTGAGGCAGGCGCCCGCAAAGCTGGAAGCCCTTGCTCAGCGCTGGTTCGCCGACTGCGCCGACATGCCAGCCTGAACCGGCGCACTGGCCGGATTGCCGCTTCGTGGCCTGGCTGTCCCGTTGTGCAAGGAGGCCACATGCCGGCCGGGACTTTTTCAGCCGCAAGCTCGGCGCCCTCCATTGCCGCGGCACATGACATGACTCTCGAATATGGAGTGGCGCGTCGGGCAACGCAAGCAGGTGCGCTCTTCAGCACCGGTGAGACACGCTGGCGCCCGACCTGGGTGACCAGCGGCCGCTCTTCAGTCCATACGACACGTGCAGCGGATCTCCAAGGTGGGGAGCGGCAGTCGCCGGCGAAAGCGCCACAGATCCAGCTTCACTCCTCCGACCAGGCCATCAATGCCGCTGCGACACAGCCAGCTTGCACGAAGCTGCACGGCGACGCAGCGTCTTTCCCTCGGCTGATGTTCGTGAATTAGCGCTTCCGCATACGGTGCAAGGAAGGGCGTCACAAACATTTCGGTGTGCGATTGATGTTCACGGCAAATGCCCTGTTCTGCTGGCGCAGGCGGTTCAGAAGTACTTCTCATGCCTTACCGGCTGTCCTTTTCGCTTCCCTCCTGATCGACGGAGCCCTTTGGAGATAACCAATGACTATGGCCCATACCATGAACCAAGCCCTTGTTGAGACCCTCTTGTCGCTGGAGCAGCAACGCTGCGACGCCATCGTGCGACAGGACTGGTCTGCGTTGAGCGCCTTGCTGTCCAGTCGGCTGGTGCATACCCATACCCGGGGCAATACCGACACCCGCGAAAGTTACCTGGACTACATCAGCCGCGTAATCGAGACACTGGACGTACAGCGTGAGGAACTGCGTGTGATACCGCTGGGTGAGGACGCGGCCATGCTGCTGGGCAGGCAAACCAACCGCGCACGCCGGCGTGGACAAGCTGAAGAAGTACAGGTTCAAAGCGCAGTGACGCAAGTCTGGGCCCGTGAGGAGGACGGCAAATGGCGCATGGTGGCTTTCCACGCATCGGCACTCGGCGCACTGCCGCCGGCCGTCTCCCGGTGAGCATTTAGCCCGACTGCAGCAGCCTGGAAGGCGAGCGCGCATCGCTGAAGGTGCGGTGGTTGCACGCACGGCCGCACCCAATACCGGCGGCTTGGCATCAATGCTGTTTGCAAACCACCTTTTTTGTACAGCCGCGGTGGCGGTCCTGCGCCGGTCCGGCCTCGGCCCTTCCTTCCCTCACCACTGCAGCACGGCTGGGGCTGCCACGCAGCGAGCTCACTTGCCTTGCCAGACCAGGTCGCTACGTCTTATCGGCGGCCAATGCGGCCAGTGTTGTTGATTTCAGTGGTAAGCCTGTACCCCGTCACCATCACGTCATCGTCGGTCTGCAGGACCAACGCGCTCGCGACTGCAACGATGTGGCTTGGGCAAATACCGGCCGCACTCCAGGGAATACCCTTGGTGTTCACGAGACTCATAGCTCGTGTGAAAACAACTCATTTTGTCGGCACATGCTGGTTGCGTACGCTTGTCTCCGTTGACGCATTGCTGCATTCAAATCAAAAAGAGTTCTCCGAATTTATGTTGAGCGGGCAACGCCAGTAGCAGCCAGACGATGCAGCTTCGCAGTACAGCAGCCTCTGGTGGCGAGCTTTGACTGCATGCGGCCTGAAGTAACCAAGAACACTGATTCATATAGGAGCTTCCATGCTTCGACTCAAAGCACTGCACCACGTGCACGTCCAAGTGGCCGATCTGGCTGAGAACGAACGCTTTGCTACGGCGTTCGGATTCCACGAGGCCGGCCGCGAAGAAGCGAAGATCTACTTCCGTACCTCCGGCAATGATGCCTACAGCTACGTCGCGCAGCCCGGTGAACAAACCCAGCTGTGCAGCATCGCCTTTGCAGTCGAGTCATATGAGGACCTGGAGTCCGCAGTGCGCGAGAGAGGTGCGACGCCTGTCCGTCCCCTGACCGGACCCGGTGGCGGCGAAGCGGTGAGCCTCACGGACCCCGAAGGCAACATCATCGACCTGGTGTACGGCATCAAAGAACGACAGCCCGATGCAATGCGCCGACCCATGGCGCACAACCATCCGTTGGCAAGGATGCGATTTAACGAAGCGCATGACTACCCAGCCATGGGCCCTTCCACACTGCTGCGCTTGGGGCACATCGGCTTGTTCATCAAGGATTTCAAACGCTGTGACGAGTGGTACCGCAACGTGCTGGGCTTGGTGGCCAGTGACCAGTTGCACATAGGCGGCGCCCAGTATGTGGGCGGCTTCTACCGAATCAACCGGGGCGCTGAATGGGTTGACCACCACGCCATCGCCTTCTTCGCCTTTGGAAAGAGCGAAGTGCACCACATGTCGTTCGAGGTCCCGGACAGCGAGCACCAGTTCATCGCTCACCGCCACATGCAAAAGGGCGGCTGGGAACCGGTATGGGGCGTGGGTCGCCACCCGCTTGGCAGCCACGTGTTCGACGTGTGGAAGGACCCCAATGGCCTTCGTTTCGAGACCTTCACCGACACCGACGTGTGCAACAACGATCGTCCCATGGGTATTCACGCGATCGAGGCGTCGGAAATGGATGTCTGGAGCAACGATCCAGCGACAAAGTACTTCGCCTGAATGCAATCTCGCCATCCACCTTTGACGACGCCATGACTGTATCTGACAACATTCACCCTGCCACGGGACTGCGCCACGGCAGCTTCGGTATCGGTACCTTCTCCGACGGAAATCGCTGCTTTGCGGCCCTGGTCAAGCCTGACGGCCGCGTCATGGACCTTTCGTCCAGGTTTCGCGACACGCACCAGATCTTCGACGACTGGCAGCGCAACTTCGACGCGCTGGTGGACCTGGACGCGAGAGCCGATGCGGCTCAACACGACTTCGCGGCACTGCGATCGCTGCCCCCGTTGGCTCATCCCAACATGCTGTGCGCCGGCTCCAATTACAAGACGCACGTGGCACAGATGCTGACGAAGAACAAGTTCAATCAGCACAACCGCCTGCCTGGTGAGAGTGACGAAAACTTCTTCAAGCGCAACTACGCCTTCATGGAGCGCCGCGCCCGGGAAGGTACGCCGTTCTTCTGGACCGGCCTGCATTCGTCCCTGGTGGGGGCCAATGAGGACGTCGTGCTGCCGGTGCTGGGCGAGCAGCCCGATTGGGAACTGGAGCTGGGCGTGGTGGTGGGCCGCCACCAGCGCTACGCCTCGGTGGACGAGGCGCAGGGCCTGATCGCCGGCTACGTCATGGTCAATGACCTGGGCACCGTGGATATCTTTCGGCGCACCGACGTCCACTTTGGCTACGACTGGATCGGCAAGCACCAGCCGACGTTCAAGCCTGCGGGTCCGTTCATCGTGCCGGCTGCCTTCATTCCAAGCATCGACGAGATCCGCATCGAGCTCAAGGTCAACGGCAAGCCCATGCAGGACTGGCCGGCCAACGACATGATTTTCACTCCCGCGCAGTACCTGGCCTATGCCTCGGAGCGCGTCAACCTGGTTCCTGGCGATCTGCTGATCATGGGTTCGCCTCCAGGCAACGGTGCACACCATGGCCGCTTCCTGCAAGACGGAGACGTCATCGAGAGCACCGTCACGTATCTGGGCCGACAACGCAACCGCTGCGTGAAGGAAATGGCATCCGAGCGTCCGTTGGCCTTTGGCCTGTGGAAGAACTTGATGAATTGAATATTTCCCCCGGCCGGGCTCCGGTAGCTGGCCTTGATACCTCGACACAACGACACCAAAAGGAGACGCTCTTGAAGCACACCCCAAAGAAGGCGGGCCGCTCGGCTCTGCCAGCGCTGAACGCCATTGCAGCCGCCATGCTGGTCTGCCATGGCACGCAGGCCGCACAAATCGACACCGGCAACCCCGACCTCAAGCTGCGCTGGGACAACACGTTCCGCTACACGGCCGCAGCCCGGGTCAAGGACCGTGACCCGAGGGTCTTCGGCGGTGCGGCCACCGACAAGTACGCCGCGGGGGCAACGCGCGACATCAACGCCGACGACGGGGACCGCAACTTCAGCAAGGGGCTTATCTCCAATCGGCTCGACGTGCTGTCGGAGATAGACCTCACCTGGGGCGACTACGGCGCGCGCGTTAGTGCGGCGGCCTGGTACGACGATGTCTACAACCGCAGCAACGACAACGACTCGCCCGCTACCGTCAACAAGCTTTCCGGGGCGTACAACGAGTTCAATTCCGGTACCCGCTCGCTGCACGGTCGCAAGGCAGAGTTCCTGGACGCCTTCGTGTTCGGCAAGTTCAATGCTGGCGACATGCCACTGAGCCTGCGCCTGGGCCGCTACGCGCAACTCTATGGCGAGAGCCTCTTCTTTGGCAGCAACGGCATCGCCGCAGGCATGGCGCCCACGGACATCATCAAGCTGCAATCGGTGCCTACGGCGACCGCCAAGGAAACCACGCTGCCCGTAGGCCAGTTGGGCGCCCAGCTGCAGATCAGCCCTGCGCTCACGCTTGGCGGCTACTACCAGTTCGAGTGGCGCAAGAACCGATTTCCCGGTGTAGGCAGCTACTTCTCCACCACGGACTTCATCTTTCCCGGCGCCGAGATGGGCTATTTCGGGCCGTTCCGCATTCCCAAGGCTGCGGACCAGGAGGCACGCAACAGCGGCCAGTTTGGCCTGCAACTTCGCTACTCGCCCGAGTCCGTCGACGCGACCTTCGGTCTCTACGCGATCCGCTACCACGACAAGAGCCCGCGCTTGTACCTGAGCGTGGCGCCCGGCGCTGCGGGCACCTACCGTGAGGCGTACCACGAGGGCATCCAGGCATATGGTGCGAGCTTCAGCACCAATGTTGGAGACGCTGCGATCGCGGGCGAAGTGTCATACCGGCGAAACGCGGCCCTCGTGAGCCTGTCACAGCCGGCCACGGCCGGCTTCGATAACGCAGACAACCCGGGCTATGCCGTGGGTTCCTCTGCGCACGCCAACCTCAACGTGTTCTACACGTTGCCCCGCACGTCGATCTGGGACGGTGGCTCGCTGCTGGCCGAAATCGCCTTCAACCGCCGCTTGGGCATCGACAAGCGACCCGTGGCGCTGGATCCCAACACCTCCCGCGACGCGACCGCGCTGCGCGTGGTGTTCTCCCCGCAGTTCCTCAATGTGTACCCAGGCCTGGACTTGTCCACGCCGGTCGGCGTGGGCTATGGCGTGTCGGGCAAGTCGTCGGTCGTTTCCGGCTTCTCGGTGCTGCATGGCGGGGACGTGAGCATCGGCCTGAACGCGACCTATGAACAAGTCTGGGACATGCGACTGAACTACGTGCACTACCTCGGCACGCCAGGTCCGTCCAGCATCAACGGCAGCAGCACATTCCTGCAGCCGCTCAAGGACCGCAACTTCGTCTCGCTTTCGGTGCAGCGGGCGTTTTAAAGAAGACTTGAAGGAATCACGATCATGAAGATATCGCGTCACCTCGTGCTGAGCGCCATGGCTGTGGCCTGTGCCCAGGTTGCCGTGGCCGGTGTGTCGGCCGACGAGGCCGCCAAGCTCAAGAGCGAGCTCACGCCGCTCGGGGCCGAAAAGGCGGGCAACAAGGACGGCACCATCCCTGCCTGGACGGGTGGTCTGTCCGACCCCAAAGCCCCGCGAGGCGGACGCCGGCCCGATCCGTTCGCCTCGGAAAAGCCCCTCTTCTCGATCACGGCCCAGAACCTCGCGCAGTACGCCGACAAGCTCGCTGAAAGCCAGGTGGCAATGTTCAAGAAGCATCCCACCTATCGCATCGACGTCTATAAGACGCATCGCACGATGGCGGCGCCGCAGTGGGTGTACGACAACACCCTCAAGAACGCCACCAAAGCATCACTGACCAAAGACGGTGCCAAGGTAGAGAGCGCTTACGGCGGCATCCCCTTCCCGATCCCTAAGAGCGCCGAGGAGGTGATGTGGAACCACCGTCTGGCATGGCGCACACCGGGCTGGCATCAGGACTTCAACGTCTGGCTCGGCACGGGTGGCAAGCTGATCTTGGCATCGTCCGGCCAGGCTGATTACTCGATGCCCTACTACTACAAGGACAAGGCCTCGGACTTCAAGGGCGTGATGTGGCAGATTCGCCAGCACACCGTCGCGCCCGCCATTCGTGCCGGCGAGGCCATCATTGGCCGCGAGCCCATTGACGACACGGCAGGCAACCAGACCTGGACGTACGTGGCGGGCCAGCGCCGCGTGCGCAAGTTGCCGGTTTCGACATACGACGTGCCCACGCCTGCGTCGGCCGGATTGCTCAACTTCGATGAAATCAACGTCTTTGCCGGCGCCATGGACCGCTACGACTGGAAGCTTGTGGGCAAGAAGGAGGTCTTCATCCCCTACAACAGCAACAAGTTCCTGCAGCCCCAGAAGGATAGCGACGTGCTGGGCCCCAACTTTCTCAACCCGGATCATGTCCGTTGGGAACTGCACCGGGTGTGGGTGGTCGAGGCCAACCTCAAGCCCGGCATGCGCCACACGAAGCCCAAGCGCCGTTTCTACTGTGACGAGGACTCGTGGGTGTGTGCCCTGGGCGACAGCTGGGATGCCAAGGGACAGCTCGTCAACGCCGCTTGGCACTTGAGCTATGTCGCGCCCGAAGCACCGGGTTTGCTCAAGGGCGCGTTTGGCGTCTACGACCTGATCACCGGTGACTACGTGGCCAACAGCGTCCTCAACACCTTCCAGGACCAGATGCCGGTGACCGAGCCCAAGTCCGACTCCTACTTCACGCCTGAAGCGATGGCGGCTGACGGCGTGCGCTGATAGCCGCCCCTTTCGTGACAGGCAGGGCCTCCAGGCCCTGCTGGAGTTGAGCCCATGAATACTCAAGCTCTGGTCGGAAAACCCGATCCCACGGTCCCTGCGTTGCAAACCAGCTACCACGCCGGGTCTGCTGTGCTGCATTGGCTCACGGCGCTGCTGGTGCTGGCCCTCGTGCCGCTGGGGGCCAGCCTGGATGGCCTCCCGCGGGTACAGGCAAGCTTCATGTACTACAACATTCACAAGTGGCTCGGCGTGACGGTCTTTTTCCTGACCTGTGCGCGCCTGCTGTGGCGACTGCGGCATCCCGCCCCAGCTCTTGCGCCGTCCATGGCGCTTTGGGAACGGCGGGCAGCCAAGATCGTGCATGTGCTGCTGTACACGCTGCTGTTGAGCATTCCATTGGTGGGCTGGATGGGCAGCTCAGCCGGAGGCTACCCCGTGGTGCTCTTCAACGTTCTGCCGCTGCCCGCGCCGGTGCCCAAGAGCAAGGAACTCGACGATCTCCTGAGCGGCATCCACGGCATCCTCGCCTGGACACTGGTGACGCTTGCGGGATTGCACCTCCTGGCTGTGATCAAGCATCAATTCATGGACGGTGACCGTGTTCTTTCGAGAATGGTTGACGGCTTGAAGCGACGGTGAGGCGAAAGGCGTAAAGCCATTGAGGGCTGAACGGCTGTTGCAGCCCTCTGTCCTTTGCGGCGATGGCACCGTGATGTTCGCCTCGCATCTAGCTGATGCACCGCCGCATGACTTCTGTTGTCAGAACAGGATGACCTGCTGATTGTCCGCTGCAGTGAGAAAAAGTGCAGTTGTCGATGGGGCCGCGGGTACCGCCTCAAGCGGCATGCGAACGAACCCGCGAACTGGCTGCTTCCAGGCAAGCCATCAGTCTGGCCGAAACGTCATGGGCGTTGAGTCGACACAGGGAAACCGTTATGCTCTTGATAAATCAACTAATTGCTCATTACAACGATTTTGCCCATTCTTGCGCCACATCGCGACTTGAGGCTCCAGTCGCTGACCGCCCGTGCGGAAGATGCCTCCCAGCAGCACCATGAACACCCTGTCAGTCGCCGTCGTATCCAAGGTCACCGAGGCCCAGGACATCTGCAGCTTCGAGTTCGCTGCCGCCGACGGGCTGCCGCTGCCGCCGTTCGAGGCCGGTGCCCATGTTGATGTCCACATCGGCGATGGCTTGGTGCGGCAGTACTCGCTGTGCAATGAGCCCTCCGAGCGCCACCGCTATGTCATCGCGGTGCTCAAGGACGCGTCTTCGCGCGGCGGCTCCATGGCCATGCATCCCGGCCAAGGCCAAGGTGAAGTCCTACACCGTGGTGGAAAAAAACTAGGACGGCAAAGCCAGCTGATCGGCCAGTTGCTCCAAGTTGGCGAGGTACTGCTCGGGATTGCGCCGGAACCGGGTGCGCTGCACG
>NZ_KE387221.1:11214-65975 GCF_000430725.1 Azohydromonas australica DSM 1124 | reverse complement strand
TGCGAATAAGACTTGTCGAGTACGGTATCGTCAAAAATCAGATAGCCATGAGCGCTGGGAATCACGTGCGGCCGAATGTTTTCCCAAATGATGCGTGATGTGATGCGCTCGCCGTTCAAATACCGATTGAGGGCGTCATGGCTGAAGTTGGCATGATGCTCGGCATAGTGCGTCAAGGTGAAGTTGACCTGACTCGATAACAGGAACTGACAGTAGTCCACGCGGGATGGATTCATGTCGCCGCCTAGTGAAAGACAAAACTATGATCTATGCTTTCAAGAAGTTCAAGTTGAAATTAATTCATGGGATTTCTATGATTTTCTATCAAACTTTTGCGTAAGTCCTACCAAAGTACAGATGGTATTCAAAGGCGTGATACGCGCCCATTGGTGCTGCATGTGGTTTGGCGCTTTAGTACAGGTGGGCTTGAGAACGGGGTCGTAAATTTAATAAATCACATGCCGCCCCAAAGCTATCGCCATGCGGTCTTGTCACTTACCGAAGTGACCGAGTTTCGCGACCGCGTGCAGCATAATGACGTTGAATTCATTGAATTGAAGAAGGGGGCGGGGCACTGCCTGAAAATTTACCCGCAGATCTATCGAATTTTGAAGCGATTGGGTCCAGTTGTCGTACATACAAATAACTTGGCTGCTTTGGAGGTCGTTGTTCCTGCTTGGGCTGCTGGCGTTCCGGTTCGGATACATAGTGAGCATGGAAGCGAGGGTTTTGATTTGGGAGGCGCCAGTAACCGCTACAAATTGCTTCGTCGCATATATCGACCTTTTGTATCTCACTACATTGCGGTCTCCACCGATCTGTACACATACTTGCTGGATCAGGTGCGCCTACCGAAGCAGCGCGTAAGCCGAATCTACAACGGTGTTGATATTAATCGCTTCCACCCGCCAATCGACGGAAAACCGGAGCCAATTCAAGGATGTCCATTTGACTTCAATAGGCACTGGTTGGTGGGGACGGTAGGACGCATGCAGCCTGTGAAGGACCAACTTAACTTGGTGCGGGCATTTGCTCATGCATTGGAACTACAACCCAACTTACGGGCACGTCTTCGACTCGTAATGGTCGGTGATGGGCCATTGCGTTCGCAATCCCTTGAACTGCTCAAAAATTTTGGTTTGGATGAACTGGCATGGCTGCCCGGCGAAAGAAGCGATATTCCGGCATTGATGCGAGGACTACATTGTTTCGTGCTGCCGTCTCTCTCGGAGGGACTCTCCTATACTATTTTGGAAGCGATGGCCAGCGGTTTGCCGGTAATTGCCACAACTGTAGGAGGCAACTCCGAACTGGTACAGCAGGGTCAAACAGGTGAACTTGTTCCCGCAAACGACCCACGCACGTTAGGCCGCGCAGTGGCTTGGCTGGCAAATGCCTCAGGAGCAGCGGAGTCCATGGGGAAAGCCGGTCAATCTTTCGTCACAAATTTTTTCAGTCAGCACGCAATGGTGCAAAGCTATAAAAATCTATACGACACGCAATTGCGTTCAAGCCGTACGTCTGCTTGAACGGCGTCATCAGTGTTGACAGCGCGGAATACACGTTGTTCAGCGGGTACACAAGGTTTTCTATGGCAAAGCGCGCCATTGTTGTTCTATTTCGACTGACATGAATCGTTTTAAAATTGTAATGTCCGGGCCACTTCCTCCTGCTATTGGCGGCATGGCTTCAGTTTTGGATGCTCTTAAGGCTTCGACACTCTCTCGCCGTGCCAAGCTCGATTTCTTTGAAACAGGAAAAACTACCCCTCAAGGGCGCCCCTTGTGGTTGGGTGTTATTACACGGCTGAAGCTTATGGCCCGATGGTGGTGTAATCTGGGTCAATTCCCGCGGCCAGTGGTTCATATCCATACGTGCGATGGATTTACCTTTTTCCTGGACGGCGCGTTGCTCGTGCTGAGCCGTCTACGCGGTGCGCCGGTTATTCTCCACGTGCACGGCGCACGCTTCGACAGTTTCCTATGTACTTTGAATTGGCCGCTAGCCAAGCTCGCGCATTGGCTTGCTCAGCGCTGCGCAGTAGTTATTGCATTATCGCCCGGATGGCAAGAGAGGCTTTCTAAGCACTGGCCTGGTGCAGATATCAGAGTGGTGAGCAATGGTGTTGCCATTTCGCGTACTGCTCATTCGGTAGCGTCTAATTCGAGTGTTCCTCGATTTGTGTTCTTGGGAAATTTGGCGCACCGCAAAGGCGTGCATGTGCTGTTGAAGGCGGCTGCACTTGCGCGCGAGAGTTGGACAGTGGACTTAGTTGGTGGTGACGGGGAGCTTGGTGCCACGGTTTTGGCCGAACAGGAGATTTATCAGCAGGGCTTGCAATCTCGCTGTCGATTACTCGGTCCATTGATCGATGATGCAAAAGTAGATCTGCTGTCCAGTGCCCAAGGCTTTGTGCTCCCTTCACTGGCCGAAGGACTACCGATGGCGCTTTTGGAAGCAATGGCCATGGGCTTGCCAGCCGTCGTCACTGCGGTGGGTGCGATGCCTGAGGCCGTGCGTGACGGTATAGAGGGTTTGGTCGTGCCAGCTGACACTGCAGAAGCTTTGGCCGAAGCGCTCGATGCCTTAGCGCGTCAACCCCAGTTACGGGCCCGCATGGGTGCCGCTGCGGCACAGCGATGCCAATCACTCTACGGCATAGAGCGCATGGTTGACGCACTCATGCTTATTTACGCTGAACTTGGGATATACCCATCATGATCATGCCTATTGAGTATCTGTGGTGAATACCAATTTTGGCTACTATCGTGGAGGTAGTGTGGGTACGATCAGCGATCACCGTAATGCCTGCGTGAAATTCTAGTTTACTATAAAGCAAAATCATTGCGCAGACTGTCACATGCAACAGGTTGGATTCAACGTTGCGCTATAATTCCAGCGTCATTGAGGCTAATGTCAATTACTGACGCCTGCAAAATAAGGGGATCATAAAGTGTTTTCTCGACAAGAAATAGCGGAACTGAAGTTGAAGTTCGAAACCCAAGGGTTTCTTCATTTGAAAGAAGTTATACCTTCTGGTGTGCTGCAGAATACCCAGGTCGCTTTTGATGCGGCCAGTCAGCGCTATTATGATCAATGGCGCCAGTCAGTGAAGGTAGGCACTGGGGAAGCCCGATTCTTTGACATTCCAAATATTTTAGATCAAGGCTCCGTGTTTGTGGATTTAGTGGATTTGTCGACGATCTTCGAATTGTTGGTTGATATTGTTGGTCAAGATATACAGCTCAACCATACTCATGCACGACTCTTCTATCCTGGGCCAACGTTCACTCCGCCTTGGCACTCTGATATGATGAGCGTCTTGGGTGTAGATCACGCGCACACTTCCAATTTCCTCGTCAAAATACATTATTTTATTGAGGACCTGCGCCCCGACCAAGGCTGCTTGGCTTTTATTCCTGGTAGTCACCGCTACCCGGCAAAGCACCCGACGCCTGTAATCGCCGATGTCGAAAAATCTCCGGCCGCGGTTAAGATTGTCCCAAAAGCGGGAGATGCAGTGATATTCAACACCCATCTGTTGCACATGGCGCTTGATAATCGAAGCGATGTGGTTAGGAAATCGATTATTTATGCTTATTCGCATTATTGGATGAAACACTACGCCAATTCGGTGCCAACTGATTTGGAGCGATTTGCTAATACGCCGCAAAGGAAGCAGTTATTTGGGGTTGATATTGAGGGGGTGCCGTATTTTAATCGTCGTTTGCAAGGCAATATTGATCAGCCTTGGCACAGCACCTTGTTGAGCGCAAGTAAACGTCTGATTAAGCGTGCATTGTTAAGAAATAGCACGTTTGGCTAATTTATTCGCACCAAGAAGAAGGAGTTGAAGCGACATCCTTGACAAAGACGCTTAACAGTTCGATCTGTCTTTTGGTGGATGCCATAGGCCTTAGGGATGGACGGAATAGCATAATTCGTGGCTTCGCTTTTGGCTTGCAGAATGCACGGTCGGTGTTTTTGCAGGTGCGCCTTTATCATATATTGGCGCTCTGCCTCTCCGATTGTATTTAGTGCTTGGATTCCATGAGCCTTCGAGATTTCAGGGGGCATGGGAAATTCCGTTGGGTGTATACGAGCTTAAGGTCTTAATGACGAGACAAGAAATTTCTCTTGGATTAGCGCCCTTATACGTGGCGCAAATTGCGTGGCTTCCAGCTGGGAAAGCGATGGCGCCGTATGCCTACACGGTGCCGAGATGACCCGCTGCAGCATCCCTGTAGCAGACGGCGCATGCGCTGCTTGTGGCCGTGGCGATATACGGACAAGACGCGAACCGGCCGCAAGCCGTGGTGGCTGATTTCGACGAGTACTTCGTCGCGCGCCCTGATCCGGCAGGGCTTGCAGCGGGCCTTGCATCGGTAGGGCTAGGGCTGCAGACAGGACTGTCGTGACCGAAAGAGGGTCTGGCCGAAAGGGCTCGGCGCTTGTCGCCCGAGCGGTCCAGTCCGAGGAGGCCAGGTGGTCGGTCAACGTCTGGGGACTGCCGGCGAAATGCTGTTCCCGCAGGCGTGCGCTCCCGGCGCCGGTATTGCAGCACGTGAACTTGTCACGCAACCCGTGTGCAGATCCAGCGCAAGGGCAGAACGGTCACGTTCATTATTTGTAACCTCCTTTATCATCATTGTTGATATGTATAAGCCGCGGCTGTGCGGTGCGCGGTGCTGCTGCCCCTTGCCCATCACCAGCGCGGTACGCGTCGCTTGTCGGTGTTCCCGTGCTCAGTTCGCCGGTGTTGTTCAAAGGTTGTCATGTTCCGGAATTCCCCTCCTGCCCCGGCCACCATCTCCCGCACACTGCTTGGACGCCCTGTCTTGAAGGCGGTGTGTGGCGCCGCCATCCTGCTGTGCGGCACCTGGCCGCTGGCGGGCAAGGCCCAGAGCCCGGTAGCGGAGCTTGCCGTGGCCGCGCCGGCTGAGCTTGGCGTGTCGCTGCGGCAGATGGTGCAGGCCCTGCGCGCGGGCAACCGCTCGATCCAGTCGCGGGCCAACGAGCATGCCATCGCCGAGGCCGCCGTGGGCAAGGCGCGTGGGGCCTTCCAGCCCAACGCCAACGTCGCGTTCTCGAACGGGCGCCAGCTGCAGCGCACCACGCCGGAAGAGGATCTCTCGCGCTACCAGGTGAGCAACCAGGTCGCCGGCATCTATGACCGCCGCGGCCAGGACTACTCGGTGGGCTTGAGCAAGCTGACGGAGACGGGTGCCAAGGTCGAGGCCAAGGCCACGCTGTCGGACTTCATCACCAACGTCACGCGCGCACTGCGCCAGAACGATCTCTACGACCACCGCGCCTTCTACGGCTTCACGCTGACGCAGCCGCTGGCGCGCGACTTCGGCCGCGACGTCACGCTGGCGCGGGTGCGCGTGGCCGAGCTCGACGCGCAGGCGGCGGCCCTCAACAGCCTGGACACTGAGTCCAGCGTGGTGGCCGAGGCCTGCCTGGCCTACCTGGACCTGGCCTTCGCCCAGCAGCGCGTGGCGATCGCCCAGGAGCGCATCCAGATGGGCCAGCGCATGCTGGCCGAAGCCCAGGCCCGGGTGCGCCAGGGCCGCGCCCCCGAGTCCGACACCTGGGAGGTCGAGAGCTCGCTCAGCCGCTACCGCTCGTCGCTGTCCGAGGCCGAGCAGCAGCGGCTGGACCGCATGAACCGGCTGCGCACCCTGGTGGGTTCCCGCGTGCTGGACCAGCCGCAGCCGTGGCGGGCGACCGATCCGCTGCCCGAGATGCGTGCCGAGCTGCCCTCGGTGCTCCAGAGCATCGAGCATGCGCGCGAGGGCCGGCCGGACCTCAAGGCCAAGCGCCTGGCGCTGGAGCGCGAAGAGGTGCAGATCGGCTACGCACGCAACCAGCTGGCGCCGCGCGTGGACCTGCTGATGAGCGCCGGCGTCAACGGCCTGTCCGTGGACCGCTCGCAGTCACTGAGCTACCAGCGCATGAAGGACTACCCCACCTGGTCGATCGGGCTGCAGATGGCTTTCCCGCTGGGCGAGAACGAACAGGGCCAGGCGGACCTGCGCGCGGCACTGACGCGGCGTGACGATGCGCGCCAGACCGTGGACATGCTGGAAGCGTCCATCGCCAACGACATCGACACCAGCATCGGCCTGATCGGCAGCGCGCTGCAGCGCTGGCAGCTCGCCGGCGAGGTGGCCGCGCGCGAGCAGCGGCTGCTGGAGCTGGACCGCCGACGCATGCTCGAAGGCCGCGTCGCGATGCGCGACGTGCTGGTGAGCGAGGAGCGCTCCAGCAGCGCCCGGCTGGTGATGCTGGAGCAGCAGACGCAGCACGCCAAGGCGCAGGTGCTGCTCGACGCAGCCCGGGGCACGCTGCTCGACCGCTTCCAGCCATGACCGCCCGGCAGTACCCCCAGGGACCGCGCGCGGGTGCCGGTCCGCGCCGGGCATGGCGCCTGGGCCTGCTGGCCCTTGCGCTGGGCGGGGCCGCATCCTGGACACCGGCGCAGACCGCCTCGGCCCCGGTTGCCACCGCAATCGGCTACACGCAGGCGCTGAGCGAGGTCAAGCTCAGCCTCACGGTGACGGGCAAGATCGACCGCGTCCTGATGCGCGAAGGCGACCGGGTGCGCCGCGGCCAGTTGCTGCTGCAACTGGACCACCGCGCCGAGGGCCTGGAGGTCGAGCGCCGCACGCTCATCCTGCGCGATGTCGCCCGCATGGACGAGCTGCGCCAGCGCGAGGCGATGCTGGCCGAGCAGCTGGCCGCCGCGCGCCGGCTGTTCGACAGCGGGGGCATGGCGCGCAAGCAGGTCGAGGACGAGGAGCTGGCGCTGAGCAACGTGAGGGCCGAGCGCCGCGTGCTGGAGGCGTCCAAGCAGCGCGAGCGCGTCGAGCTGGACCTGGCGCAGGAGGCCTTCGACAAGCGCTTCCTGCGCTCGCCGGTCAACGGCGTGGTGACGAAGATCCATTTCCGCGAGGGCGAGAGCGTGGCGGCCCACGAGCCGGTGCTGATGGTGTCGGACACCAGCCGGGTGCGCTTCCTGGGCAACGTGCCCGCGGTCGAGGCGTCCCGCGTCGCGCCCGGCGCCAAGGTGACGCTGCGCCTGGGGCCCGAGGGGCGTGACGTGGCGCGCGCGGCGCAGGTGGTGTTCCTGTCGCCGGTGGCCGATCCGGCCAGCGGCCTGGTGGCATTGACGGCCGAATTCGACAACGCCGACGGCTCGGTGCGCCCCGGCGTGACCGGCCGGCTGGTGCTGCCCGGCGGCGGCGCGCCCCCGGCCAAAGGGCGGTGATCCGCCATGGACGCCGCAATGCTGGACCCGCCGGGCACTGCGCCCGTGGCCGAGCGCCGCCGTGTGGCGGCGCTGTCGGCGCTGGGCGAATTCGATGGTGACGCCGCTGCCTTCTGGCCCGCCTATGTCGAGGCCGTGGCGGTCGCCTTCGCCGCACGCCGGGTCCTGGTACTGACGGTCCACGGCGACCGTCCCTGGGAATCGCCCGTGCAGTGGCCTGCCGGCGCCGCGGCAGGGGCCGACGCGCGCTGGCTGCTGCGCCTGGCCGGTGACGCGCTGGACGTGTCGCCCTGTTTCGATGCCGGCCGGACCGGTGGGGGCGAGGGCAGCGCGCTGGCGGTGGCGCTGGCCGTGGGTCCGCAGCCCAAGGCCGAGTCCACGGTGCTGGCGGTGCTGCTGCCGCGCGATGCGCGCGCCGAGGCCGAGGCCTTGCTGCCGCTGGCGTCGCTGGCGGCCGACGTGCCGCTGCAGTTCCTGCAGCACCTGCGGCGCCGGGCCGGTGCGCCTGCACCTGAATCCGCATCGGCATCGGCATCGGCATCGGCATCGGCATCGGCATCGGCATCGGCATCGGCATCGGCCGTCCAGGCTGCCGCGGACTCCCCGGTTCCGGCCGCGGAGGCCGAAGAACCCGTGCCGGCACCCGCCGCGGCGCCCCTGCCCGCCGTGGAGAGTGCCGAGCGGCTTTACGACATCCTGCAGCTTTCCATCCGGCTGCAGGGCGAGACCCGCTACATGCGCGCCGCGCTGGCGCTGTGCAACGAGCTGGCGGCCACCTACGGCTGCGACCGCGTGGCGCTGGGCCGGGTCGAGGCTCACGGCGTGCGCCTGGGCGCGATCAGCCACGTCGAGAAGTTCGACGACCGCGCCACCGCCACGCGCGACCTGGAAGCCGCGATGGAAGAGGCGCAGCAGCAGGCTTGCGAGGTGGCCTGGCCCCTGCCGCCCGGCGCGCGCCTGGCCGGGCGCGCCCACGAGCACTACGCCCGCACCCAGGGCTGCGGCCACCTGCTGTCGGTGCCCGTGCACGTGGACGACGAGGTCGTGGCCGTGCTCGCGCTGGAGCGCCGGCGCCAGGCGCTGGCGCCGGCGCAGGTGTGGGCGCTGCGCCTGACCGCCCAGGCCTGCGGCCGCCACCTGGCCGCGCTGCAGGCGCGCGACCGCTGGGCCGGCGCGCGCCTGTGGGCGGGACTGCGCCGCTGGCACGCCCACACGCTGATGGCCACGCGCCATACCGCCTGGAAGCTGGCCGCGGCCACGCTGGCGCTGGTGCTGCTGGGCGTGACCTTCACGCCCTGGCCGTACCGGGTCGAGACCCAGGTGACGCTGCGCAGCAAGGACGTGCTGTTCATGCCCGCCCCCTTCGACGGCTACCTGCGGCGCGTGCACGTCGAGATCGGCGACACCGTCAAGGCCGGCACGCCGCTGGTGGAGCTGGACACGCGCGACCTGCAGCTGGAAGCCTCGATGGCCGCGGCCGACGTGACGCGCCACACCCACGACGCGGAGAAGGCGCAGGCGCTGCAGCAGCTCGGCGACATGCAGGTGACGCTGGCGCGCCAGCAGCAGGCGGCCTCCAAGCTGGAGCTCATTCGCCACCAGCTTGCCCAGGCCCAGGTGCGCGCGCCGCACGACGGCGTGGTGGTCGAGGGCGAGCTCAAGAAGAACCTGGGTGCCCCGGTGCGCAAGGGCGACCTGCTGCTCAAGCTGGCGCAGACCACCGACACCTACCTGGAGCTGGAGATCGACCAGGTGGACGTGCACGAGGTGCAGGCCGGCAGCCGTGGCGAGTTCGCCTTCGTCGGCCGGCCCGACCTGAGATTTCCGCTCATCGTCGAGCGGGTGGACCCGGTGGCCACGCTGCGCGATCGGCGCAACGTCTTCCTGGCGCGTGCGCGCGTCGAGGCGGGCGCGGCCGCCTGGTGGCGCCCCGGCATGGGCGGTACTGCGCGGCTGGAGGCGGGCGACCGCAGCGTGCTGTGGATCATGACGCACCGCACCCTGCGCTTCCTGAGGCAGGTGTTCTGGCTGTGAGCGCGCCGGCAAGCCCGTCTCGGAAGGCGCGGTCCGCCGTGCCCGCTGCCGGCCACGGCGCGAGGGCGTGCCCGTGAGCGCCGGCGACGCCAGCGGCAAGGCCTTCAGCGATGCCTGGCACCGCGTGGCGACGGTGCGCGTGGCGCTGCGCACCAGCGTGCGCGCGCACCGGCAGGTGTTCCGGGACCGCGCGTGGTTCATGCTGCGCGACACGCTGTCGAGCGACTGGTTCCGCGTCTCGGCCGACGCCTGGGCCTTCCTGGGCCGGCTGTCGCTGGAACACACCGTGGACGAAGCCTGGCAGCAGGCGCTGCAGGACGACCCCGAGCACGCGCTGACGCAGGAGGAGGTGGTGCAGCTGCTGGGCCAGCTCAACCTCTCGAACCTGCTTGTGTTCGACCAGCACAGCACCGAGGGAACGCTTTTCGAGCGCTACCGCAAGCGCCGCCGGGGCGAGCTCAAGGCGCTGCTGATGGGCTTCATGTCCATCCGCATCCCGCTGCTGGACCCTGACCGGCTGCTGCAGCGGGCGCTGCCGCTGATCCGGCTGCTCTTCAGCGCCCCGGTGGCGGTGGCCTACGTGCTGCTGCTGGCGCTGGGCGGCAAGACGCTGCTGGACCATGCCGACGAGCTGGCCGGGCAGGGCGCCGACCTGCTGGCGCCGGGCAACGTGGGGCTGCTCTACATCGGCGTGCTGCTGTCCAAGGTGATCCACGAGTTCGGCCACGCCGCCGCCTGCAAGCGCTTCGGCGGCGAGGTGCACAAGATGGGCGTGATGCTGCTGCTGGGCGCGCCGCTGCCCTACGTGGACGCCAGCGCGAGCTGGGGTTTCAGGCGCCGGCGCGAGCGCATGCTGGTGGGCGCCGCCGGGGTAGTGGCGGAGCTGGCGGTGGCGGCCGTGGCGGCGCTGGTGTGGGCGCACACCGCGCCGGGCACGCTCAACGCGCTGGCCTTCGACGTGATCTTCGTCGCCAGCGTCTCGACGCTGGTGTTCAACCTCAACCCGCTGCTGCGCTTCGACGGCTACCACATCCTGACCGACCTGATCGGGATGCCGAACCTGTTCCAGCGCTCGCGCGAGCAGCTGCGGCACCTGGCCGAGCGCTGGCTGCTGCGCCTGCCCTCGACCCAGCCCGTGGCCGACAGCCGTGCCGAGGGCGCGCTGCTGGCGTTCTACGGCGTGGCGAGCATCGGCTACTGGCTGGTGCTGATGGCCACGATGATCTTCTTCGTCGCCGACCAGTACCTGGACCTGGGCATCGCGCTGGCCTGGCTGCTGGGCTTCACGGTGCTCGTGGTGCCGCTCTACAAGCTCGCGCGCTACCTGGCCGTCAATCCGCGCCTGAACCACGTGCGCGGCCGCACGCTGGGCATCGCCGCGGCGCTGGTGGCCGGGGCCGTGGTGCTGCTGGGCCTGGTGCCGCTGCCGGACCGGGTGCGGACCACCGGCGTGCTGGAGGCGCGCAACTTCCGCAAGCTCCACAGCGAGGCCGGCGGCTTCGTGGCCGAGATGCGGGCCACGCCGGGCACGCAGGTGCAGGCCGGGCAGGTGCTGATGCGGCTGGACAACCCCGAACTGCGGGCCGCCCTGCGCGGCGCGCAGGAGCAGCGCGAGCAGCTCGTGGCGCAGCAGGTGCGGGCCGTTGCGCTGGCAACGGCGGACCTGGCGGCGCTGGAGCGCCAGATCCAGGCCGCCGACGAGGAGGTCGCCGAGCTGGAGCGCCAGTGCGAGGCGCTGGAGGTGGTGGCGCCCATCGCGGGGCTGTGGAGCGCGCCCGAGCTTGAAACCGGCAGCGGGCGCTGGGTGGCGCGCGGCGCCGCGCTGGGCACGGTCGTGGGCGGCGGCGGCTGGCGCGTGGTGGCGGTGCTGCCCCAGGTGTCCACGCACCTGTTCGACGACCAGGTGCGCGAGCTCGAAATCCGGCTCACCGGCCAGGAGGAGATCAACCTGGTGGCGCAGTCGGTGGAGGTGCTGCCCTTCGACCAGGGCCAGCTGCCGTCGGCGGCGCTGGGCTTTGCCGGCGGCGGCGACATCGCCGTGTCCCCCAGCGATCCGCATGGCCTGACCACGGCGGAGCCGATCTTCCGCATCCACGCCACGCTGCCCGATGCGCTGGCCGAGCGCCCGGCGCTGCTGCACGGCCGCCTGGGCCAGGTGCGCATCACCATGCGCGCGCGTCCGCTGGCGCAGCAGTGGGAGCGCAGCGTGCGCCAGTTCCTGCAGAGGCGCTACCGCGTATGAGTGCGCTCGCTGCCGCGTCGCTGCTGCCCCCGCCCGTACCGCTGCCGTCGGCGGCGCGCCTGCCCGAGGGCGCCGATGCCTGGGCGCATGCGCTGGCGGGCTGGCTGCGCCGCCGTCCCGGCCACGCGCGCCGCCTGCGGCGCGAGGCCGAGGCCTGTGCGCAGGCCTGTGCGGCGCTGGCAGGCTGCGACGACGCGGCGCTGCAGCAGCGGCTGGCCGGTGCGCGCGAACAGCTGCGCCGCGACCCGGTGCACGCCCGCGGCGGCCTGGGCGAGGCCCTGGCCGCGGTGGGCGAGACCGCCTACCGCGTGCTGGGCAAGCGGCCGTATTCCGTGCAGTTCATGGGGGCCCTGGCCATCCACCACGGCTGGCTGGCCGAGATGGCCACGGGCGAGGGCAAGACGCTGACCGCCGCGCTGGCCGGGGTGCTGGCCGGCTGGAGCGGACGGCCCTGCCACCTCGTGACCGCCAACGACTACCTCGCCGCGCGCGACGCCGAGGAGATGGCGCCGCTGTACCGGGCCTGCGGCCTGGAGGTGGCGTCCGTGGTGGCCGCCAGCACGCCCGGGGAGCGGGCGGTGCGCTACGCCGCCGACGTGGTGTACGTGACCGCCAAGGAGCTTCTGGCCGACCACCTGCGCGACCAGCTCGCCGCGCGCACCGGGCGCGATCCCGAGCGCCTGGAGCTTCGGCGCTGGCTCGGCGTCGCGCCCGCAACGGACGCCGCCGCGCCGGGGCCGGAGCTGCTGCTGGTGCGCGGCCTGCATACCGCGCTCGTGGACGAGGCGGACAACGTGCTGATCGACGAGGCCGTGACGCCGCTGATCCTGTCGGCCCCGCGTCCCGCGCCCGGGCTGCACGCGGCCGTGCGCGAGATGGCCGCGCTGGCCGCCACGCTGCAGGAGGGGCTGGACTATGTGCTGCTGCAGCGCCAGCGCAGCGTGCGGCTGCACGAGGGCGCGCAGCAGGCGCTGGAGGCGCTGGCCGGGCGGCTGGAGCCGCTGTGGCGTCCCGCCCCGCGGCGCGAGGAGCTGCTGCGCCAGGCGCTGACGGTGCGCCACTTCATCCGGCGCGAGCACCACTACGTGGTCCAGGACGGCGAGGTGGTGCTGCTGGACGAGGCCACCGGCCGCCTGACGCCCGGGCGCACCCTCACCGCCGGGCTGCACCAGGCGGTGCAGACCCACGAGGGGCTGGAGGTCACGGACCCGAACGAGTCGCTGGAGCAGATGAGCTTCCAGTCCTTCTTCCGGCGCTTTCGCCGCCTGGCCGGCCTCACCGGCACCGGCAAGGAGGCGGCGGCCGAGTTCTGGCGCATCTACCGCCTGGGCGTGCTGCCGGTGCCCACGCACCGGCCGCGCCAGACGCGCACCGCGCCGGCGCGGGTGCTGGCCACCGAGGAGGCGAAGTGGCAGGCGGTCGTGGCCGAGGTGCAGCGCGTGCACGCCGTGGGCCGTCCGGTGCTGGTGGGCGTGCGCAGCGTGGAGGCCAGCACGCGGCTGGCGGCGCGGCTGCAGGCGCAGGGCCTGGCCTTCGAGCTGCTCAACGCGGTGCGCCATGCCGAGGAAGCGCGCATCGTCGAGCACGCGGGCCAGCCCGGGCGCATCACCATCGCCACCAACATGGCCGGGCGCGGCACCGACATCCGGCTCGATGCGCACGTGAAGTCCCTGGGGGGCCTGCACGTCGTGGTGGCCGAGGGCAACGAGTCGCCGCGCACCGACCGCCAGCTCGCCGGCCGCTGCGGCCGCCAGGGCGACCCGGGCAGCGTCGCGGTGTTCCTGAGCCTGGAGGACCGGCTGGCGCTGCGCTTCCTGGGCGCCGGGACGCGGCGCGCCCTGGCCCGGCCCCTGTGCGCGGACGCGCCGGGCGCGCAGGCGCTGGCGGCCGGGCTGCTGCGCCAGGCCCAGCGCCGGGCCGAGGCCGACGCCTTCGAGCGCCGCTGCGGGGTGCTCAAGGCCGACGACTGGCTCGACAGCGCGCTGCCCTTCGAGCGCCGCGGCACGGCCTGACCCCGGAGAGACGACCGACATGTTCCGCCAGCCTTGCGCCCTCAACGCCCAACGCCACGCCCGGCTGCGCCTGCGCGCGGGCAGCGGCTTCGCACATGCCGCCGGGCTGCACATGGCGGCGCTGATGCAGCCGGAGCTCGTGCGCGCCGGCGCGATCTACCCCATCGTCTTCGTCGAGGATCGCGACAACGACACCTTCCGCCCCATGGCGCTGTTGGGCCTGCAGCCGGGGGAGAACGTGTTCGTGGACGCGGCGGGGCGCTGGTGCGCCTCGTACATCCCGGCGGTGGTGCGGGCCTACCCCTTCGCGCTGGCGCGCGCGCACCGGCCGGACCGCTTCACCGTCTGCATCGACGCCGGCAGCGAGCTGTTCTCCGATACCGAGGGCACGCCGCTGTTCGACGCCGCCGAGCTGCCGACGGCGGCGCTGGAGGCGGCCCAGGCCCACCTGGGCGAGCTGTGGCGCCTGCAGCGGCAGACCGACGCCTTCGTGCGCGCGCTGGCCGAGCGCAACCTGTTCACGCCGCTGACGGTGCGGGTGCTGCGCGGCGGCCAGGCGCTGGAGGTGGCCGGGGCCTACGTGGTCAACGAGCAGCGCCTGGACGGGCTGTCGGACGAACGGCTGTTCGCGCTGCGCCGGCAGGGCTGGCTGGGGTCGATCTACGCCCACCTGGGCTCGCTGCTGCAGATGGAGCGCCTCGAAGCCGCGCCGGAAAGGGCCCATGGCGGGCGCTGACCTGCGCCGCCGCGGCGCCGACCTGCCGCCCTGGCCCTGGCCGCCCGGCTTGGCGCCGGGCTGGCATGCGCTGTGGGCGCTCTTCGCCGAGGCGGCGCAGGGCCACGAGCCCACGGGTTTCGAGATGTCGTGCCGCCTCGCGCCCGCGGGCGCCGAGTCCGCCCGGCTGCTGCGGGGCCTGGCGCCCACCGGGCCGCGCGCGGCGCTGGCGGCGCTGCCCTCGCGCCTGGGGCTGCCCGAGGCGGCGGCGCAGGCCTTCACGGCCGGCCTGGCGGATGGCCACCAGGTGTTCCTGTCCGTGGAGCAGGGCCGTGCCGGGCTGGTGGCCAAGCTGTACCTGGAATGGCCGGTCCCGGTGGCGGTGGCCGGCCCCGGTGCCGAGGCCCGGGCGCGCCCGGCGCTGCAGATGCGCGGCTGGAAGTGGCCGCTGGACCCGCACACCGCGCGGCCGGTCCCCGGCGCCGAGGGCGCGGCGCGGCTGCGCACCACCGACTACTGGCGCTGGCCGCTGGCACGCCCCGAGGCGGCCGTGGCCCTGCTGCACGGGGTCCGCGGCGGCGCGGACGATGTACGCGCCACCCTGGCCTGCGCCGCCGCCGCGCTGGAGCGCGCGCTCGCCCGCGCGCGCCCCGGCTTCGACACCGCCTTGCTGCTGGCGCACGAGGAGGGCTCGCCCCGCGCCTCCTGTGCCGTCCGCCTTCACGACAGTGGCCTGCGTGCCGATGACCTCCGGCACGAGCTGGCCTTGCTGGCCGGACGCTGGGGGCTGGACCGCGGCCTTCTGGACAAGCTGCTGGCCGGCATCGGCCCGCGCGAGCTGGGCTGGCTCGCCGCGGGCGCCGGCCCCGACGGACAGGGCTTCCTGACCCTGTACGCCGACGCCCGCCCCCAAGACTTCCCGCTGGCGCCTTGCTCCGTGCAAGCCGCGCCGGCCGCCCCATACCAATAAACGCGCACCATGAAAAAGACCGTCCAACACCGACTCCGCGCCCTTCAAGCCCGCCACGGCCTGCACCGGGTCCCGCGCGCCCGCGTGGAACGGCTGGAAGACCGGGTGCTGATGTCGGCCGATCCGGTGGTGCGGGAGACGCGCGACGCCGAGGGCGGCCTGCCGCTGGCGGCGGAGCAGATCGTGCTGGAGGCCGGCGCCCAGCGGGCGCTGCCCCGGGCCCTGGCGGACAGCCTGGCCGGGGCCACGGTGATCGACCTCAGCCGCGGCGCGGAGCAGAACACGGCGCTGCTGACGGCGGCCGACAGCGACCTGCTGAGCCTGAACCAGCAGGTGGCCAGCCTGGTGCTGGACCTGGGCAGCGGTGACGACCTGGTGCGCATCACCACCGAGGCCGACGGCCGCATGCGCGTCTCCGGCGACGGACTGCACGACCTGGTCTTCGCCAAGCCCTTCTTCCAGCTCGGCCTGCGCGGCGGTGGCGGCAGCGACCGGATGGTGTTCGAGGACGCCGACCTTGGCACCGCGAGCCTGACGGTGGAGGCCGAGCGCATCGAGGTGATGCAGGACAAGACCCTGCGCGCCGACGGCGACGTGCTGCTGTCCGCGCAGGCGCGCATCAGCGAGCGGCCCGAAGGCTCGGCCCAGGCCGCGGCCGAGACCGGCATCGAGGTGCTGGGCACGCTGGTCACCAAGGGCCAGGCGACGCTGGCAGCGCGCACGATGGTCGAGCTGCAGAGCGTGGGGCGCGGGGCGCAGGTGGACCAGGCGCTGGTGGCCGACGCGCACGCGCGCGCGGTGGTGGGCAGTACGGGCGCGGTCCAGGCCGCCAGCCTGGTGCTGACCGCCGACACCGACGTGCGGCTGGTGGCGGAGGTCTCCGGCGCCGAGCAGGGCACGCTGCGCCTGGAGGCGCTGCAGCGCAGCGAGGCGGCGCTGCTGGGCAACGCGCAGGTGCTGGTCACGGCACAGGCCGGCGTGGCGGCGGTGCCGCAGGTGCTGGTGGAGGCCACCGGCACCACGCAGCTGCGCGGCATCGTCGCGCTGGGCGCGGAGACCGCCGGCAGCGACCCGTCGAGCGTGCGCGTGCTCATCGAGCTGGACCGCGCGGCCCTGGCGCAGGTGGGCGACGGCAGCGGCCTGGCCACGGTGCGCAGCAACGCGGGCAGCGCCGCGCCCGCCCTGCAGGTCAGCGCCTACCTCGGCGACCGGGCCAGCGGCGGCGTGGCTGGCGACGTGGCCGGGGCCTTCACGGGCGAGCAGCGCAACCAGGTGGCTGACCGGGTCGCCGCCGCGGCCGATGGCGCGTTCCTGGACGTGGCGAGCCTGGACGTGCTGGCGCTGGCGCGTTCCAGCGTGGACGGCACCGGCCGCTTGGCGCTCAACAGCGGCAGCACCGCCGTTTCGGCGCTGCTGCGCGACACCACCGTGCACGCGGGCGGCGTGGTGTCGGTGCTGGCGCAGGACGCTTCCCGCTACACCGCCACCGGCGGCGGCTACGCGGCGACGCTGGAGAGCGCCGCCGCCATCGGCCCCGCTTGGGCCGGCAACGAGATCGAGTCCACGGTGTCGGTGAGCCTGGACGGCGTGCAGGCCGATGCCGCACGGCTGCGCGCCTTCGCCAAGGCGGACCAGGTGCTGAGCACCCGCGTCGTGGCGGCGGACCTGGGTCCGGTCGTGGGCGGCGTGCTGGCCCAGGACGTGGGCATCGGCGCCCAGCGCGCCTGGAACCAGCTCAACGGCGGCGTCACGCTGGAGATCGCCGACTCGACGCTGGCGCTGTCGGGCCCGCTGGCCGCGGGTGCCCGGGCCGCCAGCCGCCTCACCGCCACCGTACCCGGCGGCGCGGCGCTGTCGGACGCGGCGCAGGGCGAGTCCCTGGCCCGCAACGTGGTGGGCTGGCGCGAAGGCGGCGGCGCCGCACTGGCGCTGTCGAACCTGGGCGGCGGCGAGCCCGAGGACCCAGGCTCGGCCTTCCAGGTGCTGGCGACGCTGCGCGACGCCACGGTCGGCGCGGCCTCGGTGGCGCTGGACGCCCAGACGGCGCTGGCGCTGCAGGCCCGCACCGGCGCCAGCAGCACGCCGGCCGGCAATCCCCAGGCGGCGCAACTGCTGAGCGTGGGGGCCGCGGCCCTGGTGGCCGGCAACCGCGTGCGCACCGAGACGCGCGCCCGCATCGACGACAGCCGCCGCACCACCCGCGTGCAGGCCGACGGCAGCGTGGCGGTTACGGCCGGGGACGGCTCGGCCATCGAGGCCAGCGTTGGCACGCTGGACTTCCACGACGCCCGCAGCGGCGGCGTGCTCGTGCTCAACGACCTCTCGCGCACGCTGCTGGCACGGGTGGGCCCGCAGGCCGGCGGCTCGCTCGCGGTCGAGGCCGGCGCGCTGCAGGTGCAGGCGCTGGACACGGCGTCGGCCGAGGCCACGGCCCGCGGGGACTTCGAGCGCGAGAAGAGCGGCGCCTTCGCCGGCTGGAGCGCGCTGGCCGACGGCGGCGCGGTGGCCACGAACTGGCTCAACGGGGCGGTCCAGGCACAGCTGGACGGCGCGGCGCTGGCCATCGACGGCGACGTCGCTCTCAAGGCCGCGGAGAAGGCCACGCTCAAGGCCGACAACGCCATGACGGTGTCGGGCGGCTTCTGGAGCGGCAACACGCCCACGTCGCTGGCCTACAACCGCATCGGCCACGCCGCAGGCGGCGTGCTCCAGGGCAGCATCGACACGCTGCTGGCGCCGACCGCCGACGCCGCCGACGCTTTCAAGGTGCAGGCCCTGCTGCGCGACGGCCAGGTGGCCGTGGGCGGCGGCCTGGCCGTGGAGGCCGAGCTGGCGCTGCTGGGTGACGCCCGGCTGAGCCTGGGTGCGCCCAGCCGCAGCGCCAGTGTGGCGTCGGCCCTGGTGCAGAACGCCAGCCAGGTGCAGATCGAGGCCGGCGCAGAGCGCTCGGCCGACGGCGGCGACGCCGCCTACGTGGGCGGCGCGCTGCAGGTCCGGGCCCGCGACGGCTCGGTGCTCAAGGCAGACGGCACGCTCGACAGCTCGGGCAAGCTCGCGGCCACGGGCCTGCTGGCGGCACGCAACGACGCGCGCCACCAGGTCGAGGCCGGTCTCGACCGCTTCACGCTCACCAGCGGCGCCGGCGTGGCCGTGAGCGCCGACGAGGCCCTCACGCTCCAGGCCACGCTCGACGGACAGCTCAGCAGCGTCAGCGCCCTGAAGTCCAGCCTCGTGGCGCAGGGCGCCATCCTGGCAAGCAACAGCGTGCTGGGCGGTGCCTCGGCGCTGGTGCAGGGCGGGCGCATCGACAGCGCCGGCGACCTGGCGGTCAGCGCGAGCAACCGCAGCAGCATCAGCGCCGACAACCGCGCCTCGGCCAAGGGGGGCGCGGCCGTGAGCAAGGTGCTCGCCTTCAACGGCCTGGGCTGGGACGGGCTGTCGCTGGACGGCACCACGCTGGACCAGCTCATGGGGCCGGACTTCGGCACCGAGCAGCCCGTGGCCACGCTGGCCGCGGTCGTCGGCACGCCGCTGGACGTGGCCGGCGACGTCACGGTGCAGGCCACCATGGCCGCCACCGAGACGGCCCGCATCGCGGCCGACAACGACGCCGGCTTCTTCGGCGGCGCCGGCTTCGTGGCCGCCACCCACCGTGCCAGCAGCCGCACCGAGGCCTGGATCGGCAACGCCGCGCAGGCCACGCCGGCCGCGTCCGGCCGCGCCAGCGCGCTGGCGCTGCGCGTGGGCGGCGCCCTGGCGGTGAAGGCCGAGGACGAGGCCGAGATCGACGCCACCGTGAGCCTGGCCAGCAGCGGCGGCCTGGCCGCCATCGGCGGCACGGCGGTGCGCAACCAGGTGGCGCAGGCCGTCAATGCGACGCTGGACGACGTGGTGCTGACGGGCGGCGGCGACGTGAGCGTGGCGGCGGGCAACGACGCCGCCATCCGCTCCGTGCTCACCGGCGCCGTCTCCACGGTCAACGACACGCTGCCCATGACGGGCGGCCTGGCCGTCAACGGCCTGATCGCCACCAACGCGGTGCTGGCGCAGACCGGCGCCACCATCACCGACAGCGACCTCGCCGCCCAGGGCGACCTGGCGCTGCGCGCGGACAACCGCGCCGCCATCGAGGCCGTCAACACCGCCTCGGCCCACGGCAACATGCTCGCCGCCGGCGTGGTGCTGGCCTACAACAGCCTGGGCTGGAAGACGCCGGGGCTGGGCCAGCAGACGCTGGACACGCTGGTGGGCAACACCGGCACCCAGGACACCGCGGCCGCGCGCGCGCGCATCGCCACCAGCACGCTGGACATCGCCGGCAATGCCGACCTCGCCGCCGCCATGGCGGCGGACCTGCAGTCGCGCGTGGACAACTCCGCCTCGGCCCACGCCGGCACCGCTGCGGCGGGCCTGGTGATGGCTTCCAACCTGGTGGCCAGCGCGGCGCAGGCCGAGCTGGTGGACGCCGGGCTCGCGGCCGGCGTGAAGGGCAGCGCCCGCGTGGGCGGCGCGCTGCGCATCGACGCGCGCAACGCGCCCAACGTGCAGGCCGACGACGTGCTCACGATGAGCACCGGCAACCGCAACACCCAGGCCAGCGACGCCCTGGAGCGGGACGCCGACTACACCACGGCCGACGGCACGCAGACGGTCCGCTTCGGCGACCGCGTGCGCCTGGCGGACAACTACCGCCGCGGCGGCAGCGCCGGCAAGGTCTACCGCTACATGGGCGGCACGGCCACGCCCCTCGACCTGGGCGAGGAGGACTACGGCAACGAGGGCTTCTGGCAGGAGGTCGAGGCCTCGTCCTTCACCGAGGGCGTGCTCGGCTCGATGCTGGACATGGTGATGGACACCGCGCCGCTGGTCCTGCTGCCGGCGCGCATCGGCGAGGCGGACGCCTGGGTGTCGCTGGGCGCCGCCTCCGAGGGGCCCACGGGCACCACCGAGCGGCAGGCGCTGACCTTGGCGCCGCCCGCCGGCGGCGGCACCTTCCGCCTGGCGGCCGGCGACGTGCAGACCGCGGACATCGAGGCGCTGGACATCGGCCATGCCCAGGCCGAGCAGCAGCGGCTGACGGTGATCAATGCCGAGGCGGCCACCGGTGCCGCCTTCAGGCTGTCGCTGGACGGCCATGCCGACCTGACGCTGACGCTGGCCGACGAGGCCGGCGCCCAGGCCACCGAGCTACAGTCGGCGCTGGAGGGCTGGTTCGGCGCCGGCAACGTCAGGGTCTCGGCCCAGGCCGGCCGCGCCAGCGGCTGGGGCTTCGACATCACGCTCGACGGCGCGATGAAGGGCCGGGACATCGGCCAGATCCGCGCCGCGGCGCTGGCGCCGGCCGGCGCGCAGCCGCTGGCGATGCAGGTGTCCACGGTGCACCAGGGCCGTGCCGCGCCCACGCGCGCGGACCAGGCGGCGCTGATCCAGGCCGCGCTGCGCAGCGCCCTGGCCGAGCCGGGGCTGACGGTCAGCGCCGGCGACGGCGCGGCGGCCGCCTACACGGTGCAGTACGCCCGCGAGGGCGACCGGGCGCAGTTGCGCGTTCTCGACGCCAGCGCCGGGCTGCAGGCCGCGGTGGGCACCGCGCGCACCGGTGTCGCCGCCTCGGGCAGCGTGTACCAGCTCGGCTTCGCGGAGCTGCCGGCCAGCGAGTCCTTCGACCTGCGCTTCGACTACGGCGGCGAGACCTTCACCGCCCGGAACATCAGCGCGGCCAGCACCGCCGACCAACTGCGCGACGCCGTCCTGGACGCCAGGTCCGCGGACAGCCGCAGCCTGCGCGCGCTCGGCCTGGACGTGACGGTGCAGCGCGTGCCGGCCAAGGACGGCGGCGTGGCCTGGAAGCTGGGCTTCGGCCGCGACGCGGCCGACCGCACCGCGGGCAACCTGCAGCTGCGCCGCGGCCTGCCGACGCTGGACGGCACGCTGCAGGTCGTCACCAGCACCTCGGGCGTGGGCGGCGTGTCCTTCGGCGGGCTGCTGTCGCGCAACGTGGTCAGCGGCCAGGCCCAGGCGCTGGTGCGCAACGTGGACCTGCGCAGCGGCTCGCTGGCCATGGCGGCCGCCGACGAGGCCACCATCGACGCCTTCATCGACAGCACCGCCACCGCCACCGGCAGCCTGCAGGGCGGCGGCTTGGCGGCCAACGCCGTGATCGCGACCAACAGCGTGCTGTCGCAGGCCACCGCCGACATCCAGGACAGCAGCGTCGTCACGCTGCAGGGCGACGCGCAGGTGCGCGCACGCGAGAACGCCACCATCAGCGCCGTCAACAACAGCCTGACGATGTCCGAGGGCACGTCCATCGGGCTGACGCTGGCCTTCAACACCGTGGGCTGGCAGCTGGAGAGCCTGGCGACCCTGGGCAAGGAGGCGCTGGTGGGCAGCCAGGTGGGCACCGAGCAGCCCGCGCTGTCGCGCGCCGCGGTCACCGGCTCCACGCTCAGGGCCGCCGGCGGCATCGTCATCGACGCGGCCACCGAGTCCGCGATCACGTCCCGGCTCAGCAACCAGACCGCCTCGGCCGACGGCATGCTGCAGAGCTTCACCAGCGGCGGCAGCTTCAAGGCGGCGCTGGGCTTCGTGCTCAGCAGCAACCTCGTCAGCAGCGCCTCGCGCGCCTACGCCGAGGGCAGCGGCACGCAACTGCAGGCGCAGGGCGGCGCCCTGGACGTGGCGTCGCGCGACGCCGCCGCGATCGAGGCCGAGACCGCGATCGAGCCCGAGTCCACCGCCACGCTGGGTTCGAGCCTGGTGGATTCGGCCACGCAGCAGATCGCGGCCTTCGGCGTCACGTACACCGACCGCTCGGGCCTGCAGGAGGTCCAGTTCAACCACGTGGTGCAGGTCAGCGCGGCCGACTACCGCTCCAACGAACGGCCCGAGACCGTGAAGGCGGGCCAGCGCGTGGAGCTGCTGCGCAGCGTCGGCGGCGGCACGGCCGGCGTGACCTACGAGTACGTAGGCCCGGCCCCGCTGCATGACGTGGACCTGGAAGCGCAGGACTACGGCGACGCCACGCTGTGGCGCCGCACCTGGGGCCAGGCGGGCCAGAAATACCTGCGCACCGCGGCCGCGACCCAGGTGCTGGACCTGGGCGCCGAGAACTACGAGGGCGCCGGCTGGCTGGCCTGGAACGCGGAGGAGCTGGCCAAGGCCGGCTTCGAGGTGATGGGCGAGCTGGTGGACGCCGCGGCCAGCAAGCTGGGCGCGGGCGGGCAGGGCACGGCCCTGGGCTTCGGCGGCCTGGTGGTGCGCAACGACGTGCGCGGCGTCGTGGACGCCCACCTCGACGGCGTACAGGCCAGCGCGGCCGGCGACCTGGTGCTGCGCGCGGTCGAGGCCGCGACGCTGGAGGCCACGGCCGAAAGCAGCGTCGCGGCCGGCGACGTGGGCCTCAACGCGGTGGTGGCGACCAACAACGTGCTGGGCGGCGCCCAGGCCTGGGCGCGCGGCGGCAGCCTCGCCACCAGCGCCGGCGGCAGCGTGCGGCTGCTGGCCACCAACGACGCGCTCGTGGATGCGGCGGTGGACAGCGAAGTCTCGGCCACCACCTCGGTGGGCGTGACGCTGGCCTTCAACACCATCGGCTACCGCCCCGACAACTTCTGGAACTTCCTCGCCGACACCTTCACCGGCGACGCCCGGGCCACCGAGCAGACGCTGCGGACCGAGGCCTGGGCCGACGGCACGCGCATCGACGCCGCCGGCGACGTGCAGGCGCGCGCCGACTCCACCGGCCATGTCCGCGCCGAGATCGAGAACTCGGCCCTGGCGATGAACGTCGAGTTCGGCGACGACAAGGCCAACAGCATCACGGTGGCGCCGGTGGTGGCGCTGAACAAGGTCAGCGCCGACACGCGGGCCTACATCGCCAACGCGGCCAGCGTGCAGGCCGGCGGCGACCTGGACCTCGGCGCCGCCAGCGCCACGGACATCCGCTCCAAGGTCGCGGCCAGCGCCATCTCGGTGGCGGCGTCGCTCAAGGGCGGCTCCAAGGCCATCGCGGTGGGCTTCTCGATGTCGCGCAACGAGGTGGACAACGACGTTGCCGCCTTCCTCGGCGGCACGGCCGACGGCCAGGGCCAGGCCCTCGTCGGCGGCGACGTGCACATCAGCGCCGAGCGCAGCGCCCGCATCGTCAGCGAAGGCAGGGCCACCGCCGTCGCCGTGTCGGCCAGCCCCAAGGACAGCGCCCTGGCCGTGTCCGGCGGCGGCACCGTGTCCTTCAACCTCGTCAACGGCCAGGCCGACGCCTACGCCAGCCGGATCGACCTGCGCACGCTGGGCAGTGCCGGCCAGCAGGGCGACGTGAGCGTCACCGTCGCGGACAGCGGCGCCATCGACGCCCTCGTGCGCACCGTGGCCGCGTCCGTGTCCCTGTCGGGCGCCAAGAGCGCGCCCGCGGTGGCGCTGGGCGTGTCGGTGGCCAAGAACGTCATCGGCGCCGAGGCGGCCCCCGCGTCCTACGACTACAAGGCCTCGCAGTTCGACAAGGTCAACAAGCTCACCGAGCTGGCCCGCGGCCAGCGCGTGCTCAAGGACACCGGCGTGCTGACCACGGAGGTCTACGAGTACATCGGCGAGACGCTGCGCAGCCAGGACGGTATCGACCTCGCGAACCAGAGCTACGGCGACGCCAGCCAGTGGCGGCTGCTGAGCTACACGCCGCGCACCTCGGCCTCGCGCGCCCGGCTCGACGGCGTGTCGCTGGACGCGGCCGGCGACCTGCTGGTCGATGCCCAGGGCAGCGCCGCCATCAGCGCCGAGGTCTGGACCGGCGCCGCCGCGGTGGCCGCCAGCGGCAAGAACGCGATTTCCGTCAGCGCCGCGGGCGTGTATGCCGAGAACCGCATCCATGCCAGCCTGGCCGCCGAGGTCGGCGGCAGCGGCGCGGCGCGCCCGGTGCTGGCGGACCGCATCAGCGTGCAGGCCCGCAACCAGGGCTCCATCGACGCCCTGGCCGGCGCCGCCTCGCTCGCGGCCTCGCTGGCCGGCCAGAGCGCGGTGTCGGTCTCGGTCGGCCTGTCGCTGGCCTTCAACAGCATCGACGGCGACGTGCTCGCCACGGTGGGCAACGCCGAGCTGACGGCGCGCCAGGGCGACGTGGCGGTCAACGCCCGCTCGGGCGGCCAGGCGCTGCTGGACTTCGACTGGTCGCAGCTCCAGTCCCGCGGCATCACGGCCGCGATGCTCGACGCCGCCGCCAATGCCGGGGCCCAGACCAGCTACACCAGCGCCCAGGGCCAGTCCTGGGACTACCTCAGCACGGACGGCCTGACCCGCCTCGTGCGCGGCGACCAGGTGCGCGCCGCCGACGGCCGCATCTACAGGTACGCCGGCACCGACGGCCAGACGCGCGACCTGGGCAGCCAGGACTACCGCAGCGACGGCGCCTGGAGCGAGGTCGCGACCGCGGCGCAGACGCTGCGCACGGGCTACACCGTGCGCGTGGACGCGCTGCACGGCTACGGCGGCGAGGCCGGCAAGGTCTACCGCTTCGTCGGCACGACGGTGGACCTGGGCACCATCGACGGGGTGCAGCGCGTCGAGCAGGGCCGCACCGTGCGCGTGGACAGCAACTACCAGGACAGCAGCCTGGTGGGCAAGGTCTACAGGTACAAGGGTGCGGGCGCCACCATCGACCTGCGCGACGCCGACTTCGCCGACGACAGCGTCTGGGAAGCGGTCTCCGCCGAGCAGGACATCGAGCTGTGGAAGGAGAACTTCGCCAACACGGCGCGCTGGCAGCTGGCCACCGACTACAGCGACGCGGCCAGCCAGAAGAAGATCGACGCCGCGCTGCGGGCGCTGGGCGTGCCGCTGGCTGATGCGGACACGCTGCGCGCGACGGCCAAGTACCAGAGCACGGACGGCCTGCACTGGGACCACCTCAGCAGCGAGACCGAGGCGGCCAAGGTCGAGAAGGGCACCCTGGTGGGCGTGGCCGGCGGCACGCTGGCCGGCAACGTCTACCGCTACATCGACGGCACCGGCCGCACGCTGGACCTGGGCCGCGAGGACTACACCAACACGGCGCGCTGGCAGCAGGTCTCGGCCGAGACGCAGCGCATGGAGAAGGGCGACACCGTGCGCGTGGCCGACGGCCACACCGCCGGCGGCGAAGCCGGCGCGGTGTACCGCTACATCGGCAAGAACCACCAGGAGATCGACCTCGGCCGGGCCGACTACACGCAGGCCGCGCTGTGGGAGCGCGTGACGCCGGTGCTGGACATCTCGGTGGTGGAGGCCGGGCAGCGCTGGACGGTGCACGACGGCAGCGGCCGAGCCTTCACGCTCGTGCTGGGCGGCGACGGCCGGGCCGCCATCGAGCGCACGAGCATCAACGCCACCGCGGTGGCCGCCTCGATGGCCCTGGGCCTGGGCGGCCAGAACGGCATCGCGGTCTCCGGCGCCGGGGCCGTGGCGCTCAATTCGGTCATGGGCTCCACCGACGCCCTGGTGCGCGGCGCCACGCTGCACGGCGCGGGCGACGTGGTGGTCGAGGCGCGCAACAGCGCGGCCATCGCCAGCCGCATCGCCGCGCTGTCGGCCGCCATCGCCGCCGGCGGCAACAACGGCGTGGGCGCGTCGCTGGGCGTGTCCGTGGCGCGCAACCTCATCGGCCAGGAAGGCTTCGGCGCGGTGGGCGAGGACGCCATCGCCACCACGCGGGCCCTGGTGATCGACAGCGACGTGCAGGCCCAGGGCGACCTGGACCTGCGCGCCACCAGCCAGCAGACCATCCAGGCGCTGGTGGTGGCCGGCTCGGCCGCGCTGGCCGGCGGCGGCAATGCCGGCGTGGCCCTCAGCGGCGCCGGCGTGTGGGCGCAGAACCAGATCGGCATGCGCGTGCATGCCGGCGTGGACACCGAGGCCGCGCCGGGCGCGCGGCCCAGCCGCATCGTCGTGGATGACGTGCGCGTGGCCGCAAGCGACGACTCGCTCATCGACGCCCATGCCGGCGCGGCCTCCATCGCCGCCTCCTTCGGCGGCACGGCCGGCGTGTCGGTGTCGGTGGGCGTCTCGCTGGCGCGCAACGTCATCGACACCGTGGTGCTGGCCGGACTGCACGGCACGGCGCTGGATGCGCGCGGCACCGTGGACGTGGAGGCGGCCTCCGACGCCGCCATCACCGTGAAGGCCTGGGCCGCCTCGGTGGCGGCGGGCTTCGCCGGCACGGCCGGCGTGGGCGTGAGCGGCGCCGGCGCCTCGGCCCTGAACGTGATCCTGGGCGACGTGCTCGCGCAGGTGGACGACAGCGCGCTGCGCGCGGCGGGCGACGTGCACGTCGATGCGCAGGCCACCAACCGGATCGACGCGCTGATCGTCTCCGCCGCGCTGGGGGTGGGCGTGGGCGGCACCGCCGGCGTGGGCGCCTCCATCGGCGTGGCGCTGGCGCGCAACTACATCGGCTACGACCCCACGGCCTGGGACGGCGCCGTCACCTACACCTCCGGCGACCGCCCGGCGCGCATCGCCAAGGGCGACCTGGTGCGCCTGGGCCCGACGTCGGGCGCGCGCGCCGGCGAGGTCTACGAGTACATCGGCGACGACCCGCTGGTGGCCGGCGACGCCGACCACGACGGCCGGCTCGACGAGCTGATCCTGACGCAGGACTACGCCGACGCCAGGAAGTGGCAGCAGCGGGTGCAGGCGGCGGCCAACCGCATCGTGGCTTCGGTGGAGCGCTCCTCCATCACCGCGCTGCCCGGCAGCGCCGCGACGCTGGACCTGAGCGTGACGGCCGACACGGCGCAGAACATCCGCGCCCTGGTGGTCTCGGGCTCGGTGGCCATCGCCGGCGGCACGGTGGGCGTGGCGCTGGGAGGCGCCGGGGCCAGCACCGTCAACCGCGTGGGCTCGCAGACCCAAGCCTTCATCGCCGGCACCACCGGTGCCGGCGTGGACGTGGACGGCGGCATCACCGTGAGCGCCCGCGACCGCTCGGACATCGACTCCAGCGTGCTCGCGGTGTCGGTGGCCGCCTCCTTCGGCCTGGCCGGCGGCTCGCTGGCGCTGGGCGTCTCGCTGGCCGAGAACACGGTGGCCAGCACCACCAGCGCCTACATCGACCGCGCCCTGGTGGCCGCCGACGGCGACATCACGCTCGACGCGCTCGACCAGGCGCACATCGATTCCTCCTCCTATGCCGTGGCGGTGGCGCTGAGCGTGAGCATCGGCGGCAGCCTGGCCGGCGGCGGCGCGAACTCGTACAACACCATCGCGACCTCCACCCAGGCCTTCATCGACCGCAGTGGCAGCGCGCCGGTGGCCGGCAGCGAGGCCGGCAAGACCGAGATCCGCGTCGGGGGCAGTCTCCGCGTGCATGCCGAAGGCCAGTCCACGGCCAACGCCGAAGTGCTGGCGGCGGCTGCCAGCTTCGGCCTCGTCGCCGCCGCGGCCGCCGGTACCGACGCCGTCAACCTGCTCACGCCCTCGGTGCGCGCGGCGGTGAGCACCACCGAGATCCTGGCCGACCCGCTCACGGGCACGGTCGAGGTCGTCGCGGTGGCCCGGCAGCAGGCCTATGCGCGCAGCGATGCGCTGAGCGTGAGCTCGGGCGCGTCGATGGGCATGTCCTCGGTCCGCAGCACCGACACCGGCAGCGTCGTCGCCGAGCTTGGCGACGACGTGCGCGTGGTCGCCTCCGTGCTGCGCCTGCGCGCCAGCGCCGAGGACGAGATCTTCCAGCGCTCCACCGCCTCCAGCGGCGGCCTGTTCGCCGGGCTGGCCGGCGCGTATTCCGAGCTCTCGATCGAGGGCACCACGCGCGCGGGCATCGGCGACCGCGCCGAGATCGCGGTCGGGCTGCTGGACCTGTGGGCCACGCGCACGCAGGAATTCGACGCCACCGCCAGCAACCTGGCCGTGGGCGCGCTCGCGGGCAGCGGCGCGGCCATGGTGACCACGCTGACGGGCACCGCCGACGTCGTGATCGGCCGCCAGAACCAGATCGTGGCCGGCGCCATCACCATCCGCGCCGACAACCAGGCCGACAAGAACCGCTACTCCGCCACCGAGGAGTCGCTGCGCTCGGGCTCGGCCGGCCTGGCCAGCCTGACCGCGCTGGGCACCGTCACCGACATCGGCTACGACGACCGGCGCTTCGGCTCGCGGGTCCGCATCGGCGACGGCACCGAGATGACGGTGGCCGCGGCCGCCGGCAAGACCGGCACTTTCACCATCCAGACCTACGCCCAGGCCGACGTCACCGACAAGGTGCGCATCGACGCGGTGGGCGGCCTGGCGCTGTCGCTGGCGATGGCCGACCAGAGCGCGTGGATGGTCTCGGGCATCGACGTGGGCGCGGCCAGGCTGCGCAACCTCAGCGGCGACCTGGTGCTGGCCACGCGCAGCGACGCGGACCTGACCGCCGGCGCCAACGTGCTGTCGGTGTCCTTCGTCGGCGGCGCGGGCGCCAAGGCCGACGCCATCCTGCACGCGGACAACACGATCCGCCTCGACGGCGCGGAACTGCTGGGCAACGACGTCAAGCTCCACGCCGGCCAGGACAGCGCGCGCACGCCCAACGTGCTGATGTCCACCGCGCAGGCGGACCTGACGCTGATCGCGCTGGGCCTGGGCCTGCCGGTGGCGACCGCCGAGGTGCACGAGAACAACCGCATCGAGATCGCGGGCACGTCGCGCGTGCGCGCGGTGGGCAGCATCGCGCTGCTGGCCGAGCCGGGCATCGGCGGCGCCGAGCGCGCCGACGCCGCGGGCCAGGCGCTGATCACGCCGGTGATCGTGCCGCTGGACTCGATCCGGCACGAGAAGGTTGCCAGCAGCAACCAGGTGCTAGTCGGCGGCCAGGCGCAGGTCGAGGCCGGCATCAACTACAAGACCGTGGTGCAGCTGCTGCCCTACGAGGTCAACGGCGAGACCCGGCTCGACCCCAGCCGCGTCGGCACCGACCTCACGGCCGAGGAGAAGGCGGCGCTGGGCCTGGACGAGAGCCAGCAGTACCACTACGCCGCGCTGGACCTGGAGGACGTGGCGCTGGCGGTGGGCGCGGGCACCATCATCGAGCTGGTGCCCGGCGCCTACGCCCAGGGCGTGGCGCACCAGGCCTACCGCTTCGTGGGCGTCAGCGGCGACGGCGAGGAGAGCCTGGTCCTGGAGAAGGAGGACTACACCGACGCCAGCCGCTGGCAGGCGATCACGCCCACGCACGCGCTTGCCGGCGGCGAGACCTCACTGACGGTGGCCACCGGCGCGACCGTGCGCACCAGCGACGGCCGCTGGTACCAGCGCACGGGCGATGCGCTCACCTTCAACCCCGGCACCGCCACCTATGCCGAGTCGCAGGGCTGGCGCGAGCTGTCGGTGATGGCCAGCGACAAGGGGCTGGTGTTCGCCATGGCGCTGAGCGACGACTTCTACGTCGTCAAGCCCAAGGACCTGGCGCTGCCCACGCTGGTGTACGGCAACGTCGCCAACCAGCTGTTCGAGGACCGGGCCAAGGTCGTGGGCTGGATGGAAAGCCACGCCGGCAACACCGAGGCCATCGCGCGCTACCAGGCGCTGCTCAACAAGATCGACGATCAGCTGCAGAAGCTCGGCCTGGCCGACAGCGTCGCCGGCGGCAGCGGCGCCAGCGCCGTGTCGGCGCGCGCGAGCTTCGACGTGCTGACGCTGCGCCTGCCCTCGATCCTGGCTTCGCCCGGCCTCATCAACGTCAAGGCCGACGAGGGCTCGCGCGCGGGCGTGCAGGCCGCGGTGGCCCAGGGCCGCATGGTGGCCCATGGCTCGGCCGACATCAGCATCGTCAACAACACGCCCTTCGGCCTGGAGGTCAACGACCTGGGCATCGCCACGGCCGGCGGCACCGAGATGGCCGGCGGCAAGCGCGTGGTGCTGGCCGCCGGCGCGGCCTACTTCAACACCCAGGCGCTGAACGCGCCCGGCGCGGGCGGCGAGAGCGTCATCAGCATCCTGCAGGACGCCTACCCGGCGTCCTGGTACACCTCGCTGCAGGACATGAGCCTGCCGCAGTCGCCGCAGGACATCACCGTCCGCGGCCGCATCGTCAACGAGGACGGCAAGGTCAAGCTGACCAACCTGGACGGCAGCATCAACGTCACCGGCGAGCTGCGCGCGGGAACCATCGACCTCTCGGCCACGGGCGACTTCAACCTGTCCACCGAGGACTGGTTCCACACCGGCCGCGACCCGCGCCAGTACCTGAACTTCAACACCGTCTACGGGCAGCAGCTGTTCAACGACGCGGGCATCGCGCGCTCGCTGAGCCTGGCCGCCGGCGACGCGCGGCTGCAGGCGCTGCTGGCCGCCATCAACGACCCGGCCAAGTCCTCGACCATCTTCGCGATGGGCGCGATCGACATCAACGCCCGCTACCTCAACATCGACGGCCTGGTGCAGAGCGGCGTGGACAGCATCGAGCTGACCATCGACCAGCGCTTCAACCCGGACCAGTCGGTCAACTTCACCGACGAGAACGGCAACATCCGCACCGGCATCAGCTTCGGCGCGGGCGGGCTGGCGACGGTGACCGGCGCCTTCGACTACGCCGGCAAGAAGATCACGCTGGACCCGATCAAGCCCACGGGCGGCCGGATCAACCTCACCGGCACCATCCTGAGCACCGGCAACGGCCGGCTGCGCGTGGCCAGCGGCTACACCTCGGTCGTCATCGACAACCAGACCAGTTTCGCGCTGGAGCTCGGCGAGATCGACGTCTCCGAGAACCGCGTGGGCGTGATCACGATCACCGACAGCACCACGCTGCGCCAGGAGACCTTCACCTACAAGGACGGCCAGGTCACGCAGGTCGTGCGCCAGGGCGTGGCCACGCCCGCGGCCGACGGCAAGGTCACCTCCATCACCTACACGCAGGTGGACGCGCCCGTCGTGCGCGCGGCCGGCGAGCCGCTCTACTACCAGCCGGCGCAGGGGCGCTACTACGTCTGGACCGAGGGCCAGGCCAAGACCAGCACGCGGCTGGAGATCTACAAGCAGGAAAGCTTCAACCTGCTGGGCTTCGACTGGGACGCGCTCTCGCCCGACGAGGCGGCCGACTTCACCGATACCCGCTTCACCGACGGCACGCCGCTGCTGGAGTCCGAGCTGGCGCTGCAGCTCGCGCGCAGCGACGTCCTGTTCGTGCAGTACGAGCAGAAGCGCAACCTCGCGGTGGACCTGGTCAAGGACAAGTCGCAGGTGCGCGACGCGGCCACCAACCAGCTCTACCTGTGGGTCGGCGACAGCGGCCAGGTGGCGTTCCCGGTGACGGACTTCTCCGACGCCACGAAGTGGAAGTACCTGCAGACGCTGTCCGGCGGCGAGCGCCGCATCGACGCCCAGAGCCTGGCCGCCAACCCCTTCGATCCCTCGAAGTGGACCTACACCTGGGTCGCCACCGCCAGCAACCCGTGGAAGCAGGCCGACGGCTCGACCTGGCTGGCGAAGAAGGCGCTGGACCACTTCGACAGCACCTTCCAGAACGAGGAAATCATCATCGACGGCCCCACCACCACCGGTGGCGGCTGGATGCGCAAGAAGACCATCACCACCAAGAAGACCACGGTCACGGGCCTCAAGGACTTCTACACCTACACGCTCAAGGCGGACCTGCCGGTGTCCATCGAGACGGCGCAGGGCCCGTCCGATCCGCGCGTGAGCATCACGACGGTGGGCAAGCTGGTGCTGCGCGGCAGCGTCGCCTTCGGCGAGGCCACGCCGCTAGCGGAGGCCGCCGACGACCAGCCCGAGACCTTCAAGCCCATCGCGCTGTCGGCGGACGCGCTGGAAGTGGCGGGCAACGTCGAGTTCATCGGCGCGCTGCCCGACATCCGCGCCAACGGCGACGTCACGATCACGGTGAAGGACCCGCGCGGGCGCCTGAACGTGCAGGCCACCGGCAACGTCACGGTGCTGCAGTCCGAGGGCCGCACGCAGAACGTGCTCAAGCTCGGCCAGGTGGTGGCCGCCACCTTCGCCGAGGACGGCAGCGTGGTGAGCGCGGGCAACGTGTTCATCGACGCGCTCAACGGCATCCAGGGCATGGCCTACAGCTCGCGCGTCTTCGGCGCCGAGGTGCAGCTCGACGGCGGCGAGGGCTCGATCTTCGCCCGCGTGGACAGCGCGGTGCTGGGCGTGGGCGGCCTGGCCGCGCGCGCGGCCGGCACCATCGACCTGCAGGAGACGGCGGGCGACATGCGCCTGATCACGCCCGACGCGTGGCAGGACGACACGGTGTCGATCCACTCCACCGGCAATGGCGACGTGCGGCTGGAGGCGCGCTACGGCGTGATCCTGGACCACGCCCACGAGCGCGCCGTGGCCGACCCGGCCGCGGTGCTGGAGCAGCTGCGCCAGGCCGGCTTCACCGAGACCGAGCTGCGCAAGGCGGGCCTGCCCGACGCCGCAACGCTGCTGGCGCGTGCGCAGTACCCGATCGCGCCGGACGTGATGAAGGCCATCTTCCCGCACCTGGAGCTGCCCACGGGCACGGCCGCCGGCGGCGAGGAGCGGCTCAACGTGCAGGGCCGCAACATCACGCTGGTGTCGCAGTCCTCGGCCGGTGGCATCGGCCGCTCGACCGAGCGCACCACGATCATCGACCCGGCGCACCTGGACCAGCAGGGCGCCGACGTGCGCGCCGTGCTGTCCGCGGCCAGCCCGCGCGACATCCTGTCGGTGCAGTACCAGCGCTACCAGTGGGTGGGTGAGGACGCGACCTTCGACCTCGCCAGCGAAGGCAGCTACGCCGCCAGCGGCTGGCGCCTGGTGGACGCCACCGAGGCGCTGCCGGCGGACCTGCCGCTGCTGGCGTCGACCGACGGCGTGCAGATGGTGCGCAAGGGCCAGTGGGTGGAGGACCGCCACCAGGTGCTCAGCGTCACGCTGCAGGTCTGGGACGACCTCAACATCGACGCCAGCGGCGTGGTGGCGGTCAGCAGCTCCGGCGAGGTGGTGCTGCGCAGCGAGGGCGACCTGCGCGTGCGCGACCAGCAGGACCTGCTGCTCAGCGGCATCACCGCCGGCGGCCGCATGCGGCTGGAAAGCGGCGGCTCGATCCTGGCGCAGGGCAGCGGCCCGGCCGGGGTGGCGCTGCTGCGCAGCGACGGCGACATGGTGCTGGTGGCCGAGGGCACGCAGGGCAGCACCGGCGGCGTGGTGCGCAGCAACGCGGGCACGCTGCTGGTGGACCTGGGCGAGCACGGCCAGAAGCTGCCCGGCAACGACGGCTGGCGCGTGGCCACGCTGACGGTGCGCGCGGCCGGCGACATCGACCTGGCCGAGGCCAGCGGCAGCCTGGTGCTGTCGCAGGTGGCCTCGCTGCGCGGCGACGTCGCGCTGCGCGCGGACAGCGGCAGCGTGCTGGCCTCCGACCGCATCGAGGACCGCGGCGTGGTCCACGTCTCGGGCGCCCACGTGCGCCTGGTCGCGGGCGAGGCGGGCGAGCTTGGTGGCGTGCGCAACCTGGGCACGCTGCTGGCGGCGCTGCAGATCGACGCCGACACGCTGGAGGCCACGACCTACACCGCGCTGCGCTCCATCGTCTCCATCCATGACGTGGACGCGCTGGTGCTGCAGGCGCTGAACCTGCACGGCGAGGCGCAGGTGCTGATCGACGCCTCGGGCGACCTGGTGGTGGCGGGCGACATCGCCATCGCCGCCGACGCGGCCAGCAAGCTGCGCCTGGAATCGCGCACGGGCGACCTGCGCCTGGACGCCGACATCGACATGGGCGAGGGCACGCTCAACCTGCTGGCGGGCGGCAGCGTGCGCCAGTCGGCGGGCTCGCAACTGCGCCACCACAGCGGCAGCCTCGACATCGAGGCCGGCGCCGGCTTCGTGCAGGCCGTGGGCGCGAGCATCGAGGTGGGCCGGCGCGAGGGCACCGCGAAGCCCGAGGGCCGCGTGCGCATCGCGGCCGGCTCGATCACGCTGGACCGGCTGGATGCCGGGGCCGGCACCGTGGCCCTGGTGGCACGCAGCGGCGGCGTGATGGAGGCCGGCGAGGACGCGGGCGACGACGTCGTCGCCGGCGACCTGCTGATCGACGCCGCCGGCGCGGTGGGCCAGCTCGGCCGCCGCCAGGAGACGCTGGAGATCGGCGCGGACCGCCTGGCGCTGCGCGCCGGCGGCGACGTGTCGCTGCAGGCCAGCCGGGCAGTGGCCGTTGGCGCCGTGTCGGGCACCTTCGACCGCCTCGGCGCCATCGGCACGACGGCCTGGGGCAACGCGACCCTGGGCGGCACGGTCACGCAGCAGACCCTGAGCCTGTCCGGCCTGCAGGCCGCGGGAGCCGCGGTCCTGCAGGTGGCCGCCGGCGGGCTGACGCTGGAGCGCGAGGTGCACGCCGGCGGCCTGCTGCTGCTGGCGACCCTGGCCGACGGCGCCGCGCTGCGCGTGGCCGCGGGCGTGGGCGTCAGCGCCGGCGGTGCCGCGCTGGGCCTGGAGGCCGGCGGCGCGCTGGTCCTGGAGGCCGGCAGCGTCGTGGACAGCCGCGGCGGCGACCTGCTGCTGCAGGCCCGCACCGGCGACCTGGCCATGGCCGCGTCGGCGCGCGCCCTCTCGGGCGGCGGCAACGTGCGGCTGCAGTCCCTCGGCGGCAGCCAGGGCGTGATCCTGGGCCAGGTGGACGCCCGCGAGGCCGATCCGTCCCGGCCGGGCGCGCTGCGCAACCGCGCCGGCGGCTCGATGATCGCCGTCATCGCCGGTGCCGGCGCCATCCGCAGCGCACTGCCGGCGGACAGCACCGACCTCAACCTGGCGGGCTCCGCGGTGGCGCTGTCCGCGGCCACCGGCATCGGCGGCACGACCGACGCGACGCGGCTGCGCACCCTCATCGACCTGCTGCTGGCGCGCACCGCCAGCGGCGACATCCGGCTGCTGGAGCAGGACGGCCTCGTGGTCGGCGCGCTGCCGCCGGCGGCGCTGCGCTGGGCCGGTGCCAACGGCCTGGCGGTGAACGGGCTGCTCTTCGACGGCCAGAGCGCCGGGCTGCGCACCGGGGCGGACGGCGGCGTGTGGCTGGGCACGCTCACCGGCGTGCTCGACATCCGCGCCGCCGCGGCGCTGGACGGCGGCGTTGCCGTCGCCGCCGGTGCTGGCGGCCTGCACCTGAGCGCGCTGGATGCCGCCACGGGCGACATCCTGCTCGGCGGCGACCTGCGCACGCTCGCGGGCGGCGCGGTCGAGATCCGCGCCGGACGCGACCTTCGCCAGGCCGCGACGGCCACCATCGCCACGCACGGCGGCAGCATCACGTTGGCCGCGGGCGGGGAACTGGTCATCGGCCGGCTGCAGGCCGGCCTGTGGCTGGGCAGCCTGGCCGGGGGCCCGGTTGCGGGCGCCGGCAGCGCCGGCGCCGTGGACCTGGCCGCCGGCGGCGCGATCCGCCAGGCCGCCGGCCTCGGCGCCGAGCCGGCCATCGTGGCCGGCCGCCTGTCGCTGCGCGCCGGGGGCGCCATCGACGCCCTGGACGTGGCGGCCGACCACCTGGAGGCCCGCGCCGGCGCGGGCAACCTGGTGGTCACGGACCGCGACGGCTGGTTCGCCGCGAGCGGCCTGACGCTGGGCGAGCTGCGGGCGCAGGCCGGCGGCATCACGGTGCGCAGCAGCGGCACGCTGCGCGGCCAGGCCGCGCTGGCGGTGGCCGACGGCCAGGACCTGACGCTGCAGGCCGGCGAGGCCATCGAGCTGGCCGACGGCAGCGCGCTGCTGGCGCTCACCGGCACGGTGGGCGAAGTGGCCCTGGTGGCCAGCGGCGTGATCAACGCCGTGGCGCGCGGCTTCAGCGGTTCGCGCGGCACGCGCGCGCAGTCCGGCGCGACCGCCGTGCCGGCTGCCGGCGCGGTGGCCATCGACGACGCCTACTTGGCGCTGCTGGCGGCCTCGGGCTCGCCCACGCTGGTCATCACCGGGGACGCGAAGCTGGGGCCGCTCACGGCCCCGCTGCAGGCGCTGACGCTGGAGGTCAGCGGCTCGCTGTGGATCACGGGCCCGCTGCCCGTCGGCCTGGCGCTGACGCTGGACGTGGGCGGCGACCTGGTGGTGGACGTGCGCCAGGACGGCGCCGCCGTGGCCCTGGACCTGGGCGGCGCGGCGCTGGACGTGCGCGTCGAGGGCGACCTCGACTTGCGCAGCGCCGTGCGCACCACCGGCGCGGCGACGCTGCGCGTGGGCGGCGACCTGCGCGGCCTGGCCGCGCCGCGGCTGGACCCGCAACCGCAGGACGCGGTGCTGGCGGCCTCCCGCCTGGTGCTGGAGGTCGGCGGCGACATCGCCGCCGAGCCGCTGGGCGAACCCGGCACGCAACCCGTGGGCGGCCTGGCGATCGCCACGGCCGGCCTGCAGGCCACGGCCGGCGGCCGGGTCTGGCTGGACAACCTCTCGGCCGACGCGCTGGCGGTGGACGGGGTCGCGGCCGGCGGCGCCGGCCAGGACGGCGACATCCGTCTGCGCAGCCTGGGCGCCGGCCTCACGGTCCTCGGTGCGATGCGCGCCGAGGGCGATGGCGGCCGTATCGAGATCGACGCCAGCGGCCAGGACGGCACGCTGCTGCTGGAGGCCGTGGTGCAGGCCCGCACCGTGGTGCTGGCCTCCGCGCTGCAGCTCGCGACCGCCGGTGGCGGCCGAGTCGAGGCGCTGCGGCTGGAATTCAACACGGTGCTGGACGTGGGCGCGGGCAGTGCGGCCACGCCCTTCCTCATCGACCTGCAGGACGGCGGCGCCGTGAGCGGCCATGTGGGCGGCGGCCTGGCGCTGCGCGAGCTGGCAGGCGACCTGGGCCTGGACCACCTGGTGGTCGGCCTGGGCGGTGGTGCGTCCAGCGCACGTCTGGAAACGCTCTCCGGCAGCATCCTGGGCCGCGCCCAGGGCGAGGCGGCGGACCTGGTGGTGTCCGCGCTGCAGCTGTTCACGCTGGGCGGCGGCGTGGGCGCCACCGACGACGCGCTGCAGGTGCGCAGCGCCGCGCTCGATGCGGCCAGCGGCCTGGCCCTGGCGGGCAACGACGCGGGCAGCGTCACGCTGCAGGCCCGGGTGCAGGGTGGCTCGCTGCTGCTGGCCTCGCAGTCCGGCCTGGACGTGTCCACGGCGGGCATCAGCGTCATCGGCGGCGGCGACGTGCTGCTGGCCGCCCAGGGCGGCCTGCACGCGGCGCGCGACGGCGCCACGGTGGCGACGCTGAGCGCCGACGGCGGCACGGTGACCCTGGTGGCCTGGGCCGGCTTCGAGGCGCTGTCCGCGCAGGCTGCGGGCCTGGTGCGCGCGGGCGTCAGCCTGGACGCACCGACCATCCTCAACCCGGACGGCACGGTGGAGCTGGTCACCGGCGCCGGGTCCGTGGTGCTGGGCGCCGGCGTTCAGGTGTCCACCGAGGGCGCGGAAGGCGGCGGTGCGGTGCGCATCGTCTCGGCCGGCGCGATCACGGTGTCCGACATCCGTGCCGGCGGCGCCACGGTGGCGCTGGTGGCGCGCGGCGGCTCGATCCTGGACGGCGACGCCGCCGACACGGCGGACGCCGACGTGCGGGCGGGCCGCGTGCTGCTGCAGGCGGCCGCGGGCATCGGCGACGGCGGCGCGGGCGCGCTGGAGATCGCCACCGGCGTGCTGGCGGCCGAAGGCGCCGCCGGCCTGTTCCTGGCCGAGGCCGATGCGCTGACCATCGGCCGCGTCGAGCTGAGCCTGGCGCGCGCCGGCAGCACCGCCGCGGCCACCACGTCGGCCCTGGCCGGGGTGGCGAGCCTGGGCGACGGCGACATCGTGCTGGAGGCCGGCGGCAGCGCCGCAGCGGGCGACCTCACGCTGGACGACGGCGCCGCGGTCACGACGCACGGCGTCGGCGCGGTGCGCCTGGCCGCCTTGGGCACCGCCGCGCGGCTGGTGCTGCATGGCGACGTGGCCTCCGGCACCGGCGCGCTGACGCTGGCGGCCACGGCCACGGTGGACAAGCTCGACGCGGTGCGGCTGCTCACGGCCGGCGACGTGGTGGTGCGCGCCGCGCAGGGCCTGCGCCTGGTCGATGCCGCCGGTGCGCCGGCGGCCGGCACCCTCGGCCGCGGCCAGGCCCCGGGCCTGCTGCGCATCGAGGGCGACCAGCACATCGCCGCCAACCAGCGCCTGGCGCTGGCGCTGGCCGGTGCCGGCACGGGCGACCGCCTGGAGGTCACCGGCACGCTGAGCCTGGACGCCGGCGCCACGCTGGACGTGCTGCGCGCCGCAGGCTTCACGCCGCAGTGGCTGCAGCACTTCGGCCTCATCCAGGCCGGCAGCATCGCCGGCCGCTTCACCGAGGCCACCGGCCTGTTCGGCTTCGGCGACGGCAGCGTGCTGCTGCAGGTGGCGCAGGACGCGCACACCCTGGCGCTCGACGCGGTGCAGCGCCCGCTGGCCGAGCTGGTGGACATCCACGCCCACGCGCAGGCCGATGCCGACGCGCTGGGCCTGTTCTTCAACGCCGACTACTTCGGCGTGGACCGCGCCTACGCGGTCGGCATGACGCTGCAGGCGGCGGACTTCCTGACGCTGGACGGCCGCTTCGTGCTGCGCAACGCCGAGGCCACGGTCCAGCTCGCCGACGGCAGCGCCGCGCAGACCCGGCGCTGGGTGGTCGGCGGCACGGGCCTGCAGGCCTTCGTCGGCCTCAACGGCCCCTACCGGCTGGACATCGACCACGACGGCGACCTCGGCGACGAGGTGCCCAACGCCACTGCCGCGGGCTTCGAGCTCACGGGCGTGGACGTGGGCCTGGCGATGTACCTGGAACGCAGCGGCGGGGAGGGCGCGGCCGCGCCGCGCAGCTGGCTCAGCGTCAGCGCCACGGCGGCCACGGCCACCGAGATCGGCCTGCCGCTGATCGCGCTGCAGGCACAGCGCCTGGCCATCGACATCAACACCGGCAGCGCCGGCCAGAACGTCATCGACTACAGCGGCGCGCCGCTGCAGGTGGAGACGGGCGCCCAGGCCATCGCGCTGGGCTACGACGCGCGCCGGGGCACGCTGGTGCGCGCCTCGGGCGACTTCGAGCTGGAGGTGGCGGACTTCGTCTACGCCCGCGGCTCGCTGGGCTTCGAGCGCTCCACGCAGGACGTGGTGCTGGCCGACGGCACGCAGGCGAAGGCCGACATGCTGGCCTTCGGCGGCCGGGACCTGCACGCCTTCGCCGGCGTGGGCGGTCCCTACGAGCGCGACAGCGACGGCAACGGCGTCATCGACGCCAACGACAGCGTCAATCCGGACGCGGTGGGCCTGGCGCTCGGCGGCGTGGACTTCGCCTTCGCGCTGTTCTCGCCGCGCGCCGGCCAGGCGGGGCTGGACGGCCTGCACTGGGCCACGCTCAAGGCCACGGCCGGCAGCGTGGAGGTGGTGGGCATGCCCGACCTCACGATCGCGGCCCGCGACATCGAGATCCAGCTCAACCTGGTCGCGGGCACGCCCGCGGCCGTGGACGCCGACACGCGGGTCATCGACTTCGCGGGCGGCGGCGGCACGCGCGCGCTCGACATCGTGACCGGCACGAACCACTCGATGGCGCTGGACCTCGACGGCGGGCTGGGCCAGTTCGTGCGCGCCACCGGCGACGTCGAGCTGCGCGTGGGCGACTTCTTCGAGGTCGGCGGCTCGCTGGGCTTCGAGCGCCGCGCGCAGTCGGTCACCCTGGCCGACGGCAGCGTGGTCGATACCCAGCTCCTGAGCATCGGCGGCACCGGGCTGCACGCCTTCGTCGGCAGCGGCCCCTACCGCATCGACCTCGACCACGACGGCGTGGTCGAGAGCCACGAGATCAACCCCGAGGCGCGCGGCCTGGCCGTCAACGGCGTCGAGTTCGGCCTGGCGCTGCTCTCGGCCGACGCGCACGAGAGCGCCTATGCCGGCAAGCGCTGGACGGCGCTGACCGGCCGCATCGGCGGCATCGACGCCCTGGTGGGCCTGCCCGAGGACCTGCGCCTCGACGTCCACTCGCTGGGCATCGACATCAACCTCGCGCACGGCTTCGCCGACGCCGAGGCGGCGTCGAAGGTCATCGACTTCGGATCGCGCGAGGACGCGGACGGCACGGCCGTGGACCACGCGCTGGCCATCGCCACCGGCACCGGCCGCTCGCTGGCGCTCACGCACGACGGGGCCCGCGGCCAGCTCGTGCGCGCCTCCGGCGGCATGGACCTGTCGGTGGCCGGCTTCCTGCACGCCAGCGGCACGCTGGCGCTGGAGCAGTCGCAAGTGGCCTTCACCCTGGCCGACGGCCAAGTGGTGCACACGCGCGTGCTGACCGTCGGCGGCACCGGGCTCAACGCCTTCGTCGGCGTGGGCGGCCCGTACCGCAGCGACACCAACGGCGACGGCGTCATCGACCTGCAAGACGCTCCCAACCCGCAGGCCCTGGGCCTGACGGTCACCAACGCCGAGTTCGGCCTGCTGCTGGCCTGGGACCAGGCCAGCGAGCGCCACTGGCTGGCGCTGCAGGCCACGGCCGACGAAGCGGCGCTGGTGGGCGTGGACGGCCTCACCGCCACCGCGCAGCGTCTGGACGTGGGCATCAACCTCGTGCAGGGCGTCGCGTCCGGCACGGACGCGCGCACGCAGGTGCTGGACCTGCGGGCGCAGCCCTTCGACGTGGCCACCGGCCAGCGCACGCAGCTCGCGCTGGCGCTGGACGGCCAGCAGGGCGAGACGGTCCGCGCCTCGGGCGATTTCGAGCTGGCGGTGTCCGGCTTCGTCCACGCCCGCGGCGCGCTGGCGATGGAGAAGTCCACCACCACCGTGGCCCTGGCCGACGGCAGCGAGCTGCTGGCGGACCGCCTGAGCTTCGGCGGCACGGGCCTGGACCTGTTCGCCGGCGTGGGCGGCCCGTACCGGGTGGACAGCAACGGCGACGGCCGCATCGACGCTCAGGACACGCCCAACGCCGCGGCGGTGGGATTCCAGATGGCGGACGGCGAGTTCGCGCTGGCGCTGCTGAGCGCCCACGCGGGCCAGCCCGCCCGCTACGACGGCCTGCACTGGCTGGCGCTGGAGGCCAGCGCCGGCAGCGTGGGCTTCGTCGGCGTACCCTCGGTGGAGGTCGAGGTGCGCGACCTGGAGGTGGTCGTCAGCCAGGTCGGCGGCCTGCCGCCGGGCGCGGACGCCGCCGCGCTGGTGCTGGACCTGCGCCGCACGCCGCTGGCGGTGGCGACCGGCACCGGTTCGAGCCGCGTGCTCGACATCGCGGGCGACCGCGGCCCGCTGCTGCGCGCCACGGGCGACATCACGCTCTCGGTGGGCGACTTCTTCCACGTCAGCGGCTCGCTGGGCTTCGAGAAGTCGGTGCGCGCACTGGCGCTGGAGGACGGCAGCGTCGCCAGCCATGACGTGCTGACGCTGGGCGGCGCGAACCTGCAGGCCTTCGCCGGCCTGCATGGCGGCGCGCTGGTGGACAGCAACGGCGACGGCCGCATCGACGCCGACGACACCCCGGGCGCGGACGCGGTCGGCTTCTCGCTGGCCGATGTCGATTTCGCGCTGGTGGTCGCCGCCGAGCGCGGCGGCGCCGGCGGCGCGGCGCGGCCCACGCGCGTGGCCTTGGAGGCGCAAGCCGGCGCGGCGCGCCTGGTGGGCGTGCCCGAGCTCACGGCCGAGGTGCGCAACGCCCGCATCGCCATCAACCTGGCCGACGCCGGCAGCGGGCGCGTGCTGGACTTCGCCCGCACGCCGCTGGCCGTGGCCACCGGCACGGGCAGCACGCAGGCCATGACGCTGGCGGGCGCCGAGCACGAGGTGCTGCGCCTGTCGGCCGACGTGCGCCTGCAGCTGGCGGACTCGGTGTTCGTCAGCGGCGCCTTCGCCTTCGACAAGCACAGCACCAGCGTCCAGCTGGCCGACGGCAGCACCGTCGCGGTGGACGAGCTGTCCGTGGGCGCGGCCGACGTGGAGGCCTTCTTCGGCATCGGCGGCCCGTACCGCGTGGACAGCAACGGCGACGGCAGCATCGACGGCCGGGACACGCCCAACGCCGATGCCCTGGGCCTGTCGCTGGGCGACGTGGACCTCGCGCTGGCGCTCTTCAGCGCCCGCGACGGCGCGCAGGACGCCGCCGGCCGCCCGCTCCAGGGCGCGCGCTGGATGGCGCTGTCGGCCCAGGCCGGCGCCGTGGCGCTGGTGGGCCTGCCCGAGGTCACCCTCGCGGCCACGCGCCTGAACCTGCAGCTCAACACCGTCCACAACCTGGCGGCCGGCCTGGGTGCCGACCAGCACGTCATCGACTTCAAGGCGCGCCCGGTCGAGGTGCGCACCGGCCCGGACAGCAAGACGGTGCTGGACTTCGACGGCGCCCTGGGCCCGCTGCTGCGGGCCAGCGGCACGGTCCAGGCGCAGGTGGGCGGCCTGCTGTCGCTCAGCGGCACGGTCGGCTTCGAGCTGGCCACGCGCACGCTCTCGCTCACCAGCGGCGCCAGCGTCGCCACCCGCATGCTCACGCTCAGCGGCACGGACGTGTCGGCGCGCGTGGCCAGCGGCAGCGACGCCGCGGCCGTCGGCTTCCAGCTCAGCGGGCTGGACTTCGGCCTGGTGCTGGCCAAGGCCAGCGCCGCGGGCGACGGCCGCAGCTGGGTCACGCTGCAGGGCGACGCCGACGCGGTGGCCGTGCTGGGCACGGCCGCCTACGGCGTGACGCTCTCCGGCACGAACGCCCACCTGGCGCTGAACCTGGGCCTGGGCAATGCCGACACCCTGGACTGGAGCGGCAGCCGCCGGCTGGAGATCCGCCACGGCGAGGCGGTGGCGGCGACGCTGGACTTCAGCGGCGAACGCGTGGAGGTCGGCGGCACGATGCTCGTCAAGGTCGGCGACCAGCTGCAGGCCAGCGGCGCCATGACGGTGTCGCGCCAGGAGCTCGACGTCGTGGCCGGCGGCCGCACGCTGCGCGCCGCGGGCTTCGTCATCGGCGCGAGCGACCTGTCGGCGCGCGTCGGCGGCATCCAGGTGGCCGGGCTCGACCTGGCCCTGGCGCTGCTGCGCCCGGCCGATGCCGCGGCGGACGACAGCCGCACCTGGCTGGCGCTCAAGGCGCAGGCCGACCAGCTCGCGCTCGACGCGGCCGACTTCGGCCTGCAGGGGGCCGACCTGCTGATCGAGGCCCGCTCGCTGAACCTGGAGATCAACCAGGTCTTCGGCGGCATCGGCACGCTGCCGCTGCGCGACGTGCTGGAGCTGGGCGTGGTGGCCGAGGGCGGCGTGTCGGTGGACCATGCGCTGCGCGTGCGCACCGGCAAGGTCACCGACGGCACGGCCGAAACCCTGGCCCTGGACTTCGCCGGTACCGGCGGCGCATTCGTGTCGCTGGTCACCGACGCCACCATCCGCATCGGCGGCGCGGTGCTGCTGCAAGGCACCTTCGGCCTGGCGCGGCTGGGTTCGCGCAGCGCCACGCTGGACGACGGCAGCAAGCGCCTGATGGACGTCACGGCGCTGGCGGCACGCCACGTCAGCCTGCAACTGGGCAGCGGCATCGGCAGCGACGCCTTTGCCGGCGTGGTGCTGAGCGACGCCGACATCGGCCTGATGGTGCTGAGCGACGCCGCCGGTGGCGGCTCCTTCGTCGGCCTGCGCGCCACGGCGGCCAGCGCGGGCCTGGAAGGCGTGCCGGGCCTGGTGCTGCAGGGCGGCTCGCTGAGCGTGGCCGTCAACACCGGCCCGGCCGGCGGCACGCTGGCCGGCCGCGTGGTGGACTTCACCCAAGGCGACCTCGACGGCAACGGCCGCCTCGACGGCACCGCCGTGCGGCTGCGCGGCGCGACCGTCGCGCGGCTGGACTTCGACCGCGCCGTGCTGGAGGCGGCCGGCACCCTGAGCTTCAAGCTGCAGGACGCCGCCGACCCCGCGGCCCAGCCCTGGCTGCAGGGCACGGGCAGCGTCGCGGTGCGCGTCATCGACGGCCGCACCGTGCTGGGCGCGAGCGGGCTGCAGGCCACCGTGCAGGTGGACGGCCAGCGCGCGGGCGTCATCGACGGCACGCTGGCGCTGGTGCTGCCGGGGCAGGGCTTCGCCCTGGCGCTCTCGGGCACGGCCGCGCTGCCGGTGCCCGGACTGGCGGGCGTGTCGCTGTTCGGCGACGTGTCGCTGGCGCTCAACCGCAGCGGCCAGGCGGTGCACGAGGCGATCGCCGTCGGCGGGCGCACGCTGGTGGTGGACTTCGCCACCGGTGCCGACGCCCTGCGCTTCGGCCTGGCCAACCTGGACGTGTCGCTGGGCGGCAGCCTGGGCAGCTCGCTGCTGAACGTGGCCGGCCAGCTCAGCCAGGCGCGCGCGGCGCTGCAGGACGGCGAGCCGCTGCCGCTGCTGGGCCTGTCGCTGGACGACATCCTCAACCTGTCGCCGCTGGTGAGCATCGGCGACTACATCCAGCAGTACCTCAACGGCTACATCGACCCGACCTGGGCCTCCAGCCTGCCGGGCTTGCCGACGCCGGGCTACGGCACGCGGGGCGTGCCCACGCTGGCCGGGCTCAAGGCCTACCTGGACGCCTACTGGGCGCCGCAGGCCGGCGTCAGCACCGGGTTGAGCTTCGCGCTCGACCAGGACGGCCTGGCCCTGGCCTTCAACGGCAGCCTCAAGCTGGGCACCGACGAGGTCGCCATCGACCTGGGGGCCGCGCTGGCCGGCTACGGGCTGCAGGTCGATGCGCAGGTCAAGCTGCAGGCGCAACTGCAGGCCGACGTGGACTTCGCGTTCAAGCTCGACTGGCAGCACGGCCTGGCCGCCACCTTCGACCTCAACCGCCTGGGCTTCCAGGGCAGCCTGTCGGCGCAGGACCTGGTGCTCGCGGCGCGGCTGGGGCCGCTGGACGTGGGCATCGGCAAGCTCGGCCTCGACGAGGCCGGCCAACCCTGGGAGAAGGGCTCGCTGCGCCTGGACCTGGGCGGCGCGCTGACGCTGCACGACGGCGTCTTCCAGGTCGAGTCCGGCCACAACGCGCTGGCGGTGTCGCTGCCGGTCTATGCCGTGCTCGCGGGCGTGGACGTGGCCGGCGGCGCCGAGGGGCCGCCGCGCATCACCGTCAGCGGCGACCCGCTGGCGGGGACGCTGCAGTTCCAGGCCGAGGGCCTGGACCGGCTGACCAACTTCTCGCGCATCAAGGTCGAGGACCTGCTGCTGGCGCTGCCGTCGGTGCTGGACTACCTGAAGACGGTGGACGTCTCCTCGCTCGGCCTGGGCGAGCTGCCCTTCATCGAGCGCTCGCTCGAGGAGGTGCTGGACCTGGCCGGCGCGTTCCAGAGCGGCGTGATCGACAAGATCGACTTCAACCGGCCGCTGCAGCCGTGGACGGCCGCGGCCGGCCAGGCCCAGAAGGCCACCGGCACGGCCGCCACCACCCAGGGCAGCGCCACGCTGGCGGGCCAGGCCGGCCAGTTCGCGGCCTCGATGAAGGGCTACTGGGTGTCGGCGGGCGGCCAGGTGCTGCAGGTGGTCTCGGTGGCCGCCGACGGCAGCGCGCTGGAGCTGTCCAACACCTTCGCCGCCACCGACGCGGCGGCGGCCTACACGGTGCACAAGAAGATCGAGCGCATCAGCACGGTGGGCGAGTTCGTCGACGCGCTCAACCGCTCGGGCGTGCTGGGCGGCCGGCAGGCACGCTTCGACGCCGCCACGGGCGACCTCGTGATCCCCGTCAGCGCCCAGGTGCGCATGCCGGTGCTCACGGCGCCGCTGAACCTGAACCTGGGGGCCGGCGCCGGCCTGTCGCTGTCCACCTCCGCGCAGGCCGAGCTGGGCGTGGACGTGGGCGTGGGCTTCGACCTCGTGCTGGCGCTGGGCGGCGAAGGCTTCAACCTGGCGATCGACCACTTCGTGGCCAGCGCCGGGCTGGCGGCCGACGTGCAGGACCTCACCGTGGCGGCGCAGCTGGGCTTCGTCGGCTTGGTGGCCGGCGGCGCGGGCTCGGGCTCCGGGGTGCACCTGGGCGCGCGCATCACCGCGGCGCTGGACCGCACGCCCGGCGCCGGCGGCGGCGAGCGCTTCACGCTGGCGCAACTGGCCGGCGAGGGGCTGTCCAGCCTGGTCTTCGACGTCGAGGGCGAGGCCTACGCGCGGCTCAAGGGCCTGAAGGTCCAGGGCGGCAACGCCAGCTTCGACATCGGCGCCGGCCAGGAGCTGGCGCTGTACGTGCAGGACCTCTTCGACTGGTCCAGCGTCAAGGTCGTTAGCGCGAACGCCTTCGACATCCACGACGCGGCGCAGCGCGAGGCGCTGGGCCTGTCGGCGCATGACGTGGTGGCCGTGCTGCCCGACGTGGCGGCGCTGATGGACCTCAGCCGCCTGGATTTCGCCGACATCGTCAGCGGGCTGCGCCTGGTGGCCGACGTGGTGAACGACGCGGTGGCGGGCCAGCCCTTCTACACCCAGCGGCTGCCGCTGCTGGACCGCTCGCTGGCCGACATCCTGCAGTTCGGCGACACGCTGCTGGCGCGCATCGAGAAGGCCGGCGCCACGCCGGCCGCCGCGCTGGCCGAGGTGGAGGCCACGATCGAGCAGGCCCTGGGCCTGCCGGCCGACCTGTTCAGCCTCTCGCTGGACGCGGCGAACCACCGCCTCAACATGGACCTGACGGTGGCGCTGGCGCACAGCGGCGACTTCAGCGTCAACCTGGACCTGGCCACGCTGGTGGCGCTGGCCGGCGGCGGCCTGGAGCTGCCGCCGGACTTCGCCAAGCTGCTCGACGTCTCGGGCAGCGCGGCGGGCCAGTTCAGCGTCGGCGCGAGGCTGGTAGCGCGCGTGGCCCTCGCCCTGCCGGGCGCGGCCGCGGGCACGCCGGCGCTCCAGATCGTGGACTTCGACGCGCAGAGCGGCACCGGCACGCACCTGGACCTCACGGCCAGCCTGCGCGCCAGCAACCTGTCGCTGATGCTCAGCAGCGGTGCGGTGCAGCTCGGCGTGGCCGGCGGCACGGTGGTGCTGGACGCCGACGCGCAGGCCGACACGGCCGCGCCGGCGCTGCTGCGCATCGCGCTCGAACACGGAGCGCTGCAGCTCGGCGCGCAGGGCGCGCTGGACATCAACCTGCCGCTCCGGCTGGCGGCGTTCGGGCGGCAGCTGCCGCTGGGCGAGCTGCACGTCTACACCGACCCGGCGCTGGGCGGCCAGGGTCTGCCGACCTTCCTGGCCCAGCTGGCCGGGCAGGCCGCGGGCGCCTCGGCGCTCAAGGTGGAACTGCCCAACTTCAGCGAGGCGGTGCCTTCGGGCAACTACTCGCTGCTGGACGTGCTCTACGACCCGAGCTTCGTGCTCGACGGCGTGGACCTGGGCCTGGGCGCGGTGCAGGACCTGTTCCAGAGCAGCCTCACGGCCGACATCCCCTTCATCGGCACCCACCTCGCCGACGCCGGCGCGCTGCTGGGCCAGCTGCGCGGCGGCCTGCTGCAGGATCTGCGCGTCAAGCTCGCCGGCCCGGGGCAGCCGGTGTCGCTCATCCGCCAGACCCTGTTCGACACCTTCGGCGGCCTGGGCATCCTGCAGGACTTCGACGGCGTGGCCGGCCTCACGCTGGACGACATCGACGTCGCCTTCTACGACGCGGCCAACCACCGCCTCTCGGCCTGGACGCTGGGGCAGGCCCTGCCCGGCGATGCCGACGCCATCCGCTTCGACATGAAGCTCGGCGGCACCATCCTGGCCACGGGCATCGACATTCCGCTGGACCTCGATCTGCCGGGCTTCAGCCTGGACGTGGACGGCGGCTTCTCGCTGGACGCCGACTGGCAGTTCGACTTCGGCTTCGGCCTGTCGGCCAGCAGCGGCTTCTTCCTGGCCACCAACGCCGACGGCCAGGACCCCGAGCTCACGCTGGACGTGCGCGCCTACCTCGACGGGGACCCGAAGGACGCCAGCGTGGTCACGCCCTTCGAGGGCAGCGGCGAGCTGCTGTTCTTCCAGGCCCGCGTCAAGGACCACGACACCAGCACGGCCCCAGGCTTCCAGGGCAGCGGCCTCGTCGGCCGCCTGGCCATCGACCTGCAGGGCGACAAGACCGGCCGCGTCACGCTCGACAGCGTACTGTCCGACCCGCTGCACACGCTCAAGGTGGACTTCGGCGTCGGCGCGCACCTGGACCTGGGCCTGGCGCTGGGCGTCAAGGGCCTGCCCAGCCTCGAAGGCGACTTCGTGCTGGACTGGGACTGGCGCCTGGGCGACGCCAGCGTGTCCAACCCGGAGATCTCGCTGGAGAACATCCGGCTGGACCTGCAGTCCTCGGTGCTGGACTTCCTGCTGCCCATCGCGCAGCAGGTGGCGCAGACCGTGGAGCCGCTGCGCGACGTGGTCAACGCCCTGACCACGCCCATCGTGGGCCTGGACCGCATCCTGCCGAGCGACCCGACGGTGCGCGGGATCATCGACTTCGCCTGGAGCCGCGTCGGCAACGCCGCGCCCATCAACTGGGCCTTCCTCGACGCGGTGAAGTTCGCGCTGGACATGCCCAGCGTGCTGCAGTCGCTCGTGGCCTTCGGCGCGGGCCTGCCGCTGGGCAGCATCCACGGCCTGGGCTCGGGCAACGTCTGGTTCGAGCGCGGCGAGTCGCTGCCCCCGGGGGCCACCGGCGGCAGCGGCAGCTCGTCGATCATCGAGGCCTTCAACGCCAAGCTCACGCAGATCAACAGCCAGGCCTCGGGCGGCCGGCAGGGGTCAGGGCTGCAGTTCATGCCCTACCTGACCGACATCTCGAACTGGGCCAAGATCTTCAGCGGCGGCAACGCCACGCTGTTCACCTACGAGCTGCCGCAGCTGGACTTCAGGCTTGCCAACTTCGAGCTGCAGATCGCCTACCCGACCATCGCGCTGCTCACCGCCGGCACGGTGCCGCTGCCCATCGGCTTCCCGATCTACGCCTTCGGCAGCGTCAGCGCCTTCGCGGACCTGTCCTTCGGCTTCGACACCTACGGCATCCAGAAGGCGGTGGCCAGCGGCAATCCGCTGGACGTCGTCGATGGTTTCTACATCAACGACTGGACGCTGCCGACCTTCAAGAACGGCGTCATGCAGCCCGGCACGGGCGGCAAGGAGAAGCCCGAGCTGGGCCTGACGGTCGAGATCGGCCTCAAGGGCGGCGTGGGCATCCCCTGGGTGTTCGAGGGCGGCATCGGCGCGAGCCTGTCGCTGCGCGCGCAAGCCGACCTCAACGACATCAAGAGCGGCACCGTCACGCGCGACCAGAACGGCCAGGTCGTGCGCGTGGACTACGTGGGCGACGGCAAGGTGCGCGCCTCGGAGGCGCTGGCGCTGATGGCCTATCCGGGCCGCATCGCCGGGCTGCCCGGCGGGCCGCTGAACCTGTTCGACTTCAGCTTCAAGCCGTACCTCAACGGCTACGTCTGGGGCAAGCTGGGCTTCTTCAACAGCGTCAACGTACCGATCTTCAGCATCAACCTGGGCGAGATCAACCTGCCCGCGCCGACGGTCAAGCCGGTGCTGGGCAGCGTCAAGGACGGGGTGCTCACGCTGTTCGCCGGCTCGCGCGCCGGCGAGCGGCTCTACCTCGACACCACGGATGCGGCCGAAACCTTCATCGTCAGCGGCTACGGCAACCTGGTGGCGGTGGAGTACAAGGGCTTCTACCAGGTCTTCGACAACGTCCAGAAGGTGGTGGTGGACCTCGGCGACGGCGACGACGTGCTCGACGCCTCGCGGCTGCTGTCCGACGTCGTCATCGACGCCAAGGGCGGGGCGGGCGACGACACGATCCTGCTGGGCCAGGGCGGCGGCAAGGCGGTGGACACCGAGGGCGACAACATCCTGCGCGCGCTGGCTACCAGCCAGGCGCCGGTGGTGCTGATCGCCGGGCGCGGGCGCGACAAGCTCTACGGCGGCCTGGGCGACGACGTGCTGTGGGGCGGCGGCGGCGACAACGAGCTCGTGGGCGGCGGCGGCAACGACACGCTGTACGCGCTGCTGGGCGTCAACAAGCTCGTCGGCGGCGACGGCGAGGACACCTACGTCTTCGCCGGCTCGCTGGGCGTCAACACCATCACCGAGAACGGCCGGGAGCCGTCCACCGTGGACTTCTCCGGCACGCTGCCGCCGTCGATGCTGGGCATCGTCGGGCCGCTGCCCGGGGCGCCCACGGTGTCGGTGCCCGCAGGCTTCACGGCCGTGCGCGGCAGCGGCACGGGGCTGCTGTTCGTCGGCACGCCCTTCGGCGGCGGCGATGCGCAGGGCGTGGCCACGGTCACGCTGTCGGTCTCCGCGGGTACCTTCGAGGCGGGCAACGCCGGCGGCGTCACGGTGGCGGGCAGCGGCTCGGCCAAGGCCACCTTCACCGGCAAGCTGGCCGACCTCAACGCCTACTTCACGACCGCGGGCCGCGTGGGCTACCGCTTCGCGGGCGGCCAGGACAGCCAGGTGCTGACGGTGGAGGTGCGCCAGGACGACCAGAGCAGCCAGGCGCGCTCGGTGGTCACGGCCGCCGCCGCGTCCAGCGTGACGCAGAACTGGCGCGACTTCGCGGTGGCCGGCCAGCTGGCGGTGGCCGTGGCCAACGTCGGCGGCAGCCAGCAGGGCATCTTCCTCTCGCGCGACGGCGGCGCCACCTGGACGCCGGCCAGCGCGCCCACGGGCCGCAGCTACGACACGGTCTCGGTCTCGGCCGACGGCCTGTCCATCGCCGCCTTCTCCTACGGCGGTGACCTCACGCTGTCGCACGACGGCGGCCTGACCTGGGAAACGCGCAGCCGCGCGCCGGACGACAACTACTCGGCCGCCCAGCTGCTGGGCGACGGCCGCGTGGTGGTCACCGACGTCACCGGCCGGGAGTGGTACTTCAGGAACATCTTCGACTGGGGCCAGCGCAACACGCCGGGCAAGGTGAGGGTGTTCAATCCGGCCAGCAACAGCTGGCAGGAGATCTCCGGGCCCAACGCCAACTGGAGCGCCATGGCCACCAGCGCCGACGGCAAGCGCCTGCTGGCGGCCAGCACCGCCTCGTCCAACGGCGCCGTCGGCGGCGGCCTGTACCTGGCCAGCGTCGATGCCTCGGGACGCCTGAGCTGGGAGGACGCCACCCGCGGCGCGCTCAACAACGCCAACTGGGTGTCCGTGGCGATGGACGCCACCGGCACGCAGCTGGTGGCGGCCGCACGCGACGGGATGATCTACGTGGCCGACACCCGCACCGCCAACTGGAAGTGGCGCGCCACGGGCCCGTCCGCGGCCTGGACCTCGGTGTGGATGAGCAGCGACGGCCAGACGCTGGCGGCCACCGCCAATGGCGGCAGCGGCGGCGTGTGGGTCTCGCGCAACGGCGGCACGAGCTGGAGCAAGGTCAGCACCGGCCTGGCTTCCGGCGCCGACTGGCGCATGGCCAGCGTCGATGCGGCCTCGGGCCGCGTCATCGCGGCCGCGGCCGGGCAGCCGCTGTTCAGCTTCACCCCGCCGCCCGTGGGCGCCGCGCCCAACCTGGTGCTGCCGCAGCAGTTGTATGCCACCGGCAACCAGCCCACCGACCTGGTGCTCAACGAGGGCACGCTGTTCGACGCCGATTCGGCGCGCGTGACGGTCACGCTCTCCGCCACCAGCGGCAGCGTGCAGCTCACCGAGCAGGCGCGCGCGCAACTGGTGGCGGCCGCCGCCGCTCGGGTGTCGGTGATCTCGGTCGTGGCGTCCTCCGCCCACAGCCCGTCCAACGAGCAGGTGCAGGGCGCGTTCGACAACACGACGAACACCAAGTACCTGAACTTCGACGGCGTGGGCAGCGGCATGGTGATGACGCTGTCGGCGGCCGAGGCGGTGACGCAGCTGCGGCTGACCTCGCGCACCAACGACGACATCCCGCAATGGGACCCGAAGTCCTATGCCCTGTACGGCTCCAACGAGGAGCTGGCCTGGGACAGCAGCGGCTGGAAGGCCGTGGCTTCCGGCGCCACGCTGCTGGGCGACGCCAAGGGCTCGGTGAGCACGCTGCGCTTCGACAACACCACGGCCTACAAGTACTACAAGCTGGTGTTCACGGAGGTCAAGGGCGAGCGCTACGGCAGCCGCTACGTCCACGTCTCCGAGGTCGCGCTGTTCGCGGCCGGCGTCACCGTCCAGGAAACGGACGGCGTGCTGCGCCTGAGCGGCGACCAGAAGCAGATCGCCGCGCTGCTGGCGCAGTCCGGCAACGTGCAGTTCGTGCCTGGCGCCCAGGGCGCCGGCGGCACGCTGACGATGGCGGTCGAGGACGGGCTCAACCGGGTCACGAAGCAGGTCCCGATCCAGGAGCAGGCGGCCTTCGCGATGAAGGCCACCTACAACGCGGGCAGCTTCGAGGTCTTCTCCGCCACGGGCAACGGCCTGCGCGTGAACCGCGCGGCGCTGGACAGCATCCGCCTGGGCACCCTGGCCGATGAGCTGGAGATCTTCAAGCTCGGCGACGCGCCCCTGCGCGTCGTGGGCTCCGAAGGTGCGGACCACGTGACGCTGAACCTGGGCAGCGCGGCCAAGGCCACGGCCGAGCGCTCGCTGAGCCTGCGCGAGGCCGAGGCCTCGGCACGGGACCTGGCCGACGACACGCTGACGGTGGTGCTCAAGGCCACCGGCACGGCGTCCGGCGAGCAGGTGCTGCGCTTGGCCAGCGGCGAGCTGGTCAGCGGGGTCGAGTCGGTGCATTGGGACGAGACCCTGGGCACGCTGGAGATCGTGGGCGAGCGCGTGCGCCTGAAGGCGGCGCAGGACGGCGGGGACATCGACCTCAGCGCCACCCGCGTGCGCATCAAGGCCACGCAGCTGGTGATCGAGGGCGACTTCACGGCGCGCCGCATCACGCTCGACGTCAGCGGCTCGACCGTGGTGTACGGCAAGCTCGTGAGCCTGGAAGACCAGGGGCCGGGCTCGACGCCGGTGCGTGCCATCACGGCGCAGGCCACCGGCCCGGTGGACGTGGCGGCCCTGATGGCCACGCAGGACGCCAGCGGCGGCCTGCAGCTGGTGGCGCGCGACCCGGGCGGCCTGATCACCCTGGGCGCGGGGGCCGGCGTGGCGCTGGACCCGCAGGCCCTGGCGGGCCAGTCCGTGTCCACGCTGACGCTCGGCCTGGACGGCGGCGCCAACACGGTCGCGATCAACGCCCCGGCCGGCGGCATCCACCTGGATAGCGCGCTCGTCATCAAGACCCCGGGCGCGGGCGGGGAGGTGCAGGTCGCCGGTGCGCTCAGCGCCAAGGCGCTGTCGATCTACGGCTCGGGGGCCACGACCACGCTGGACGACGGCGCCAGCGTGGCAATGGACACCGGGCTGCTCATCGACGACGCGGTCCGCCTGGCCGGCCACGTGGCGCTGAGCGCCGGCATGGCCGGCAGCGGGGACCTCACCATCACCCAGCGCGTCAACGGCGGGCTGGGCGCGGACGACGTGCTGGACCTGCGGGCCCAGGGCGGCACCGTGCTGCTGCAGGGCGCCGTGGGCAACGGCCTGGGCCGTGTCACCGTGGCCGCGGGCGGCCAGGGCTATGCCGATGGCGTCTACGAGGGCGTGGCCCTTTCGGGCGGCAGCGGCAGCGGCGCCACCGCCCGCGTGGTGGTCAGCGGCGGCAAGGTCACGGACGTGACGCTGCAGTCGCTGGGCTCGGGCTACCGGGCCGGCGACAGCCTGAGCACCGCGCGCGGCAACCTGGGGGGCACCAGCAACAGCGCCTCCGGCTTCGCACTGCGCGTGGACGAGGTGGCGGCGCTGGAAGGGCTCAACGTGCTCGACGCGATGAACGTCACGTTCGGCGGCAAGTTGTTCGTCCGCGGCGACATCGTCATCCACGCCACCGGCGAGGTGGTGTTCCAGGATGAGGTCACCCTGCTCGACGGCGGCCGGCTGATCGTGGACGGCGCCGCCCAGGTGCGCTTCGCCCACGGCGTGTCGCTGCAGCAGGGCGCGGCGGTGGCCGCAGGCACGGTGGAGGTCCACGGCAGCGCGGTGACGGTCCGGTTCGATGCCGGTCTGAACGCCGGCGACGCCAACAGCTTCGTGCTGTCGGGCCTGACGCAACTGGCGGCTTCGGCCGGCAGCGCTGGCGTCGACACGCTGCGGGCGGCCGGCGGCAACGTCACGCTGGGCGCGGTGGCCGGCCGCACGGCGGCGGTGCTGGATCTGGCTGTGCTGTCCATCAACGCCGGCGGCACCCTGGTGCTGCCGCAGGCCGGCACCGGAACGGTGAGTCTGGATGCTGACCAGTTGCGGCTGCACGTGGGCAGTGGGCTCGACCTCCGCGGCGCGCCGGTGACGGTGCGCGCGGGCGTGCTCGATGTCGAGGCGGCGCAGGGCGACGTGGGCCTGGTGCTGGCCGGCGACACGGCCGTGGCGCACGCCGTCGCGGCGGCGGCCGGTGCCCAGGTGTCGCTGTCCAGCGCGGGCGGCAGCCTGCGCCTGGGGACCGGTGCCAGCGTCAGCGCGTCCACGGTGACGCTGCAGGCGCTGCAAGGGGCGGTGCAGGCGGAAGCCGGCGCGCTCGTCAGCGCCGGCCTGCTGAAGCTGCGCGCCGGCACGGGCGTGGGCACGGCCGGCGCAATCGCGACCCGCGTGGAGCGGCTGGATGCCGTGTCGTCGCA
>NZ_KE387221.1:0-9989 GCF_000430725.1 Azohydromonas australica DSM 1124 | reverse complement strand
TGCGCTCGGCGCCCCTGCAGACGGCGGTGCGGGCGCTGGACGTGGAGAGCGCGCGCGGGGATGTCCACGTGGCCGAGCGGGATACGGTGGCCATCAGGCAGCTGGCTTCCCATGGGGACGGCGCCACCGTGGCGCTTGCATCGGCGTCGGGCCATCTGGTGCTCGATGCCAATGCGCTGGTGAGCGGCGACACGGTGGAGCTGCAGGCCCTTGACGGCATGCTGCACGCCAGTGCCGGCGCGCTGGTGCAGGGCGGCCTGCTGTCCGTGGAGGCGGGCCTGGCCATCGGCAGCCATGGCGCCCCGGTCACGCTCGCCGTGGATCGCCTGTCGGCCCGGACCGGGGCCGGCGGCATCCACCTGCGTGACAGCGGCGGCCTGCGCCTGTCGGGCATCGGCCTGGAAGTGGCTTCCGGCGCCGGCGACATCGAGGTGGCCGTCACCGGCGGCGACCTGGCCATGGACGCCGGCACCGGAATGCTCACCCGCGGCGGGCGCATCGACGTTGCCGTGCAGGGTGATTTCCGGGCCTCGCATGTGGATGCGGGCAGCGGCGCGATCCATGTCAGCGTGGAGGGTGCGGTCATCGTGCAGACCGGCGATCCGCGTCCGAACCTGCGCACCACCGGCGTACTCACGCTGTCGGCACGCAACGGCATCGGCGGCTTCGGCACGGCCCAACTGCGCGTAGAGGCGGGCGAGCTGCGCGCGGCCAATGCGCAGGCGGGCAACATCGTCATCTTTGGCGAGCGCGGCCTGTGGCTGGGTGACGAGGGCGTGAGCTCCGGGTCGCCCACTGGCTACGTGGTGCTGATGTCCGACACCGGCCGCATCGACACTGGCAAGGTGGAGGCGCTCAACGGCCGCATCGTGCTCATGACTGGGCTGACCAGCCTGACCGAGCAGCAGGCGGGAGCTCTTTACGCCTCGCTGTTGCAGCGAGGCGTGAACGACCCCTCGATGGGAGCACGCGACCGGCTGCCCGACGGCCGGCTGGAGCCGGTGCTGGCGGGTACCGGTGGGCTGGCGTCGTCTGACGGGCTGGCGTGGTTCCCGCATGCGCCGCTGCAGCCGGTCCAGACGACCAGCGTGCTGCTGGCCTCGGCGCTGGAGATGCTGTCCTTCGCCCCGCCCGCTGAGAGCGGGCTGCTGGACACGCTGCCCCAGCGCATGCGCCGGGTCGACGAGGCGCAGTCCGAGGAGCCTCCGACGTCCTGGCAGGCACCCGAGGCCGTGCTGGCCGACATGGCGGCCGGCAAGGTGCCCGTGTCCGAGACGCCTGCGCGGTCGTGGCGCGAGCACCTGGACGCCCTCTGGCTGCCGGACGTGGCGGCGATCCCCATCGTCGTGGCCGAGGCCAGCCTTGACGGTGTGGTGCCGGAGGACCGGGCCGAGGCAGGTGAAGCGCAGGCCCTGCCGCAGGCCGAAGGCGATTGATGCCGAGTCGCCGTGGCGATCAGAATGTCCCCGTCATCCCGGCCTGCGCCGGCGTGACAGGGGCCTCTTCCACATTCGTGCAGAAACCGGGTTTGGGGGTGTCGCGATCGGTCAGCTACCGGCGATGACGTTGACGATGCAGGTCTGCAGCAGCGGGTACAGGTTCGCGCTAGTCGCTAGTACTACAGCCGGGCTTTAGCTTTACGAAGGCAGCGCGCCCAGTGGCATTGCTTGGCGCGCTGCCTTCGTAAAGCTAAAGCCCGGCTGTAGTACTAGGGTCCGTCCAACATCTACGTTCCGTATTTCTCATATCGGGCTCGCCAGCGAGCCTCTACCTGGCGCAGCGAACGAGGCCTCAGCGTGTAGTTCCATTGCGGGCACAACGAGTGGTACTTCAGGCGTAGCTGCTTCATCTCTTCGTTGCTGACCCGTTCGCCGAGTTCGTTCCCACCACGCACGAGGTCGGCCCGGACGGTGAGACCTGTGCTTGTCGTCGTGCCCTCGATGTAGGCGCACATCAACTCGAAGCTGCGCAGCGGCTTGCCCGCCCAGTTCATGCTGATGTGGCTGAATAGCCGGTGCTCGATGGGGTTCCACTTGGAACACCCGTTGGGGTAGTGGCACACCGTCACGTCGAGCCTGTACATATCGCAGATTTGCTCTTGCAACTGCGCCTTCCACACGCGAGAGCGGCAGCTGTTGGAGCCGCCAGCGTCGGCCAGGATGAGAAGCCGCCGAGCGTTGGGGAAGCTCTTGCGGCCCTGCTCGTGCCACCAGTTGTCGATCGATTCCACCGCAAAGCGTGGCGTGTCGAAGCAGTCGCCCACGCAAACATAGCCTTGGTTGGTGTTGAGCGTGTAGACACCGTAGGGGATGGCCTGGCCGATGGCGTCCTGGGGATAGTCATGCACCAGCACGCTCTCGGGCTCGCGGCACCAAGCCTGTCCGGCGTTCTTGAAGTTACCGATGTGCTCCTTTTTTTTTCGTATCCACGCTGATGATTGGCTCACCGGCAGCAAGGAAGGCCTGCTTTTGCTGCTCGATGTGGCGGAACTGCTCGTCGCGCTGCTCAGGCGACGCCTTGGCCTCCTTGCGTCGGGCGTTGACCTTGGGCGAATAGCCCAGCTTGCGCAGCAGCCGCGACACCGTGGTCGGGCATGCCGAGTGGCCGCCTTGCCGTAGCCGCGCGCTGAGCTGACGCAGTGAACTGCGCTTGAACTTGGTGCGGCGTTGCGGGTCGCCCGCTGTCTCGGACTCCAGTATCCGCTCCAGGGCTTGCTCGATCTGCGGGTCATGTTCCTCGGTGAAGGGACGTCCGCCGCCTGCTTGGCGAACCCGCCCTACAGGGCGGTCCGCCAATTCGGCATCGAGCTCGCTTCGGCCCCGCCGAATGGTCTTCTCACTGACGCCGGTGATCTTCGCCACCAGCCTCTCGCCACCATGGCCAAGTTCCTGTGCCTGCAGCGCGGCGTACCAGCGACGCTGTTGTTCATCAAGCCGGCTCAGGAACAAGTTGACTCGCTGGTGCAGGGCGCAGGTCGGACCGTCAGCTTGCGACAGGCATTCCGGGCACTGGCATACATGGATGTAGGGGCGCATTTCGGCACCTCCTCAACACACGAGACAACACCGTCATTACTACGCCTCTTCCCAATCCCGAGTCAACAGTGGAGCAGTAGATGTTGGACGGACCCTTAGGCAGCTTTGACGCCGGTCACTATTGCGCTACGCCCTTTCCACCACCACCAAATCAGCCTCGTTGATGGTCGCCGCAACCAGGAATCCTCTCTCGACCAGCAGGCCCAGCGCCTCCCGCAGCTTGTAGCGGAACTGCTTGAGCAGCTTGGTTTCGCTGCCGCTGTACTGGTGCAGTGAGGCCACGCTGTATGGCCAAGGCTCGACATGAGTGCTGTAGAAGGTGTGCAGCCACTTGGCCAGAGGCGGCAGCGACAGCCTCAGATCCCACTCCAGCAGCGAGTAATGGGCATCCCAAAGAGCGCCACGATGTCCGGATCGAGGCTGATGCGCCAGTAGGCGATGGATTCCTTGGCGGTCTTGCGGCTGCGCAGCACCTTGGGCAGCAGCGAGCCATAGAAGGTTTCATCTCCTTCCGGTAGCGCAACGGTGACCCGCACTGACGTAGCCTGGAGGCGTACGACACAGGCTTCCAGCCGGTTATAGGACTCGGAGTTGTGGGTCCACTTCAGCCGCTCCAGCATGTGACTGGCAATGAAACGGACTTCAGACCCAAGAGGGTGACCTCGGGCGGTGTGCAACAGCTGCAGGAAGACATCGGCATCGTCCTGCCGCAACTCTTCCCCGGTATACGTGATGGTGACCCCGCGCACTGAGCAACCGTGCTCGCTGAGGCCACGGCGGCGCCAAGTCCCAAACGGTGGAACAGCTTGTCCTTCAATGCTGGGCAAGGGCGCAAGCGATTGATGCAGGTCTAAACAGAGTCCTGCCTGATCCGATAAGGGCAGCGTACTGCCCATCCCCCGGAGCTCTACCTTGCTTGCGAACCTACCCTGTGCTGCTGTTGCTGACGCTGCCCGTCAAGCGGGATTGCTGGCCGCTCTTGATGGAGTACAGGCCGTCATCGAGTTTGACCTCGAAGGGCATGTGACACGTGCCAACGAGCTGTTCCTTTCTTGCATGGGGTACAGCGCGGATGAGGTCATCGGCAAGCACCACCGGATCTTTTGCACCCCGGAGTTTGCGCAAAGCGACGCCTACAGAGCATTCTGGAGCCGGCTGGGCACCGGCCGAGCTGATTCCGGCGTCTACATGCGCCTGGATAAACGCGGACGCGCGATCTGGCTGCAGGCCTCGTACAACCCTATCCTCGATGAATCCGGACGTCCGGTCGGCGTGGTCAAGCTGGCAACCGATGTCACCGACGTGCGCCGCATGCAACTCGACTTCGAGGGCAAGATGGCGGCCATTGACAAGGTGATGGCCGTGATCGAGTTCGACCTTGACGGTCGAGTGCTCTGCGCCAACGAGAACTTCCTGTCGGCGCTAGGCTATACGCTGGGAGAAGTTGTCGGCCAGCACCACCGCCTCTTTTGCGATGCCGGTCACAGCCGCTCGCAAGAGTACCAGCTGTTCTGGCAGCGCCTCTCACGCGGTGAGCCGGACGCTGGCCGCTACCGGCGCGTATCCAAGTCAGGCAAGGACGTATGGATCCAGGCTTCTTACAACCCTGTGTTTGACGTCAACGGCAAGCCGATCAAGGTCGTCAAGTTCGCCACGGACATCACCGCCGAGATGCAGCGGGCTGTAGAAGCTCAGGGCAAGTTCGACGCGCTCAATCGCTCCCAGGCCGTCATCGAGTTCGATCTGCAAGGCAACGTGCTGAACGCCAACGGCAACTTCCTGCGCACGCTGGGATACACGCTGGAGGAAATCCGCGGGCGGCATCACGCGATGTTTTGCGACCCCGATGAGGTGCGCACGCAGGCTTACCGCGACTTCTGGGCCGACCTGGCCGAGGGACGGTTCAAGTCCGGGCGGTTCCGCCGTGTCGGCAAGCACAACGCCGAGGTGTGGATTCAGGCGACTTACAACCCGATCCTGGACCACGACGGCAAGCCCTACAAGGTCGTGAAGTTTGCCATGGACATCGGCGCGCAGGTCGAGCGCGAGTGGCAGATCTCCGCCCGGGTGTCAAGCATTTCCCGGCTGCTGCAGGACATGAGTGGGTCAATCGGCAGCGTGGCGCGAACCACCGAGCGCACCGCTGAGCTGGCAGGCCAGATGCAGCAACAGGCCGCGGAGGGCAGCCAGTTGCTGCACCGCTCCCGAGAAGCAATCATCGAGCTGCGACAGTCCTCCGACGCCGTGCACGAGATCATCGACACGATCAGCGAGATCGCCAGCCAGACCCATCTGTTGGCTTTCAACGCCGCCATCGAGGCCGCTCGCGCTGGAGAGCATGGCATGGGCTTTTCCGTCGTGGCCGACGAGGTTCGCAAGCTTGCGGAGAAGTCGGCGAGTTCCGTGCGCGAGATCGCGAGACTGCTCAGCCAGAACGGGGCACGCGTCGCTGAAGGTGGCCGGCTGTCTGAGGAGGTGGACGCGGCATTCCGGCGCATCCAGCAGCAAGTAGACACCACCACGCGTTCCATTGCCGACATCCATGCCGCGATGAGCCAACAGGCCTCGTCCACAACTGACGTGGCCGGGCTGCTGCAGGACCTACAGCAAGAGGCGGTGCGGGGATGAGCGGACATGGCCGCTATGCGCGGCTGCGCATCGGCGACCAGGAGTTGGCCGTGGCGACCGACGCCGTGGCGCAAGCTGTCTTGGTGGGGTCGCCCCTACCGCTGCCTCGGCGCAGCGGTGCGCTGGCCAGCACCTGTGACACCCCATGGGGCATGGTTCCATTGCTGGATCTGGCCCTGTGGCTGGATATGGGGCATGCCACGACGCCTGGACACCAAGCATTGGTGTTGCGCAGCGCGGGCAAGGCCGTCGCTGTGCGGGTCAGCTCCTTACACGGTGTCGCAGCCGCAGCGTCGGTGTCCCGGCTTCACCACGACGACGACCCAAGCGAACTGTTCCAGTCCTGCGTGCGCTGGGCCGGCGCAGGCTCCGCGGCACTGCTGGAGGTCGAGCGCCTGATGAAGCTGACGCAGATCTGGTGCGAGGACAGCGCGCTGTCCTGGGGCGGTTTAACCCAACCAGACGGTGCAAGCTCGCTACAGCGTCGGCCCCATGCCATCTTGAGCGCGGGTGGCCTGCGCTGGGCCATCCCGGCGCAGCATCTTCTGGAAGTCGCGCCAGCGAAGGCGCTGGAGTTCGTGTCGCCGCCAGGCTCGCATGCGCGCGGGATCTGTTCCTGGCGCGCGCGCAAGATGCCTGTGCTCGACTTGGCCGCGTTGCGAGACAAGCAGGAGCGCACCACGGACGCCGAACTCTGGGCGGTGGTCTGCAGTGGCGAGCTCAGCGCGGCCATCCTGATCAACGAAGCCCGGCAGCTGGTCCAACTCGAAGTGCCGCCCCATACCGATCAGTTTGAACCAGCCATCGCACCCGATGGCAGCGAAGTGCTGCGGGTGGACGTGGAGCGGCTGCTGTGTGCCTTGCCCGAGACCGAGATCAGCCGAGGCAGTCGCGCTGCTGATCCCGGTACGGCGTCTGCGGCCTCGGGCCCGCATGCAGCGGGTGCTGCTTCCTACTTACTGTTCGAAGCGGACACGACCTACGCCGCGCCCGCTGGCAGTGTCGTTCAAGTCGTCGCACTCGATCTAGCCACGATGGTGCAACTGCTGCGCGGTGGCGCTAGGCTGTCCTTCCGAGGGCAAAGCCTGCCCTTGGTTTCGCTTCCTGCGTATAGCGGCCAGGAGGCAGCCAGTCCCCTGCAGGTGGCATTTGTGGTGGCCATGCCAGACGGCGCGCTGGCGGCCATCGCCGTGCACCGCGTGACGGATTGGGCGCAGGGGGCCGCCGTGCAGCCTGGCGCCATGCGGGCCGCTGCTTTCGGCGAATTCCAGACGATCACCGTCACGCGGTCGGCCCAACGCACGACGCACATGGTGATCGATCTCGATCAGGTCGCTTACATGCTGGCCTGATTTCATCCTTGACTGTGTTGTTGATGACTCCTGCACCGATCCCCGCTGAAGAACAAGAACGACTCGCCGCGCTGCGTGCGCTGCTGATCCTGGACACGCCACCGGAGGAGCGCTTTGACCGGGTGGTGAGGTTCGCGGCCGACGAATTCGACTGTCCCATCGCGCTCGTGAGTCTGATCGACGAGAACCGCCAATGGTTCAAGGCCCGTGTAGGCCTGGAGGTCTGCGAAACCGGGCGCGACATCTCGTTCTGCGGCCATGCAGTGGTCCGCGAATCCATCTTCGTGATCGAGGACGCCAGTGCCGACGAGCGCTTTGCGGACAACCCGCTGGTGACAGGCGCACCGTTCATCCGCTTCTACGCTGGAGCGCCGCTGGCCGCTCGAGACGGGCAACGGGTCGGCACCCTGTGCCTGATCGACACGAAGCCGCGGCAGCTGGATGCAACGGACTTGGGGATCCTGGCGTCGCTGCGAGACCTTGTCGCGGAGGAACTGCTTTCGCCCGGAGGCGGCCAATGACCGCGCTGATGCCTACTGTGTTGCTGTTCGAGCCGCATTTCGTACTCAGGCGAACCGTGGCTGCAGCGGCGCGCCAACTCGGCATCGCCGAGGTCCATGAAGCCGCGACGCTCCACGCTGCCGACAAACTGGCCCGGCTGCAACGCTACGACTTGGTCATCATCGCACTTGACGGTGCTGCGGTGGCGGACATCGATGCTTTCGCCAAGCGCTGCAACGCCAGCCGGGTCATTGGGCTGCAAGCACCCGGCTCATCCGTGCACTGCGCTGCTGTGTCGGACACACTCCACAAGCCACTGAAGGTGAAAAGCCTGCTCGGCTACCTCAAGGCAAGACATGTTGCTGTCATGAGTGACAGTGCCGAGGCTGGCCCTGGCTAGCCAGTGCGGTTACGCACCCCAAAATGGATCTGCTTTTCAACGACAACAGATGGAATGCTATCTGTGTAGCGGCCTCACCTGACTATTGTGGAAAAACCAATTTTCGCAAGAATTGGAGTATGCGAAAACTGGGTGCGTTGGCTTGAGCAAGAAAATGGGCGGTGATATTGCAGGCAGGCCTGTTTGTGTCTTGGCACTTCCGCGTGTGGTAAGAGAAGGCATCGTAGGAGAACCCGCAGAATGAAGATCCTGTATGACAGTAGAAGTCTGGACAACTCGGTATCGGATCGCCGCAGGGCCGGGCGCAAAATGCTCCGAACATTCGCCCGGCTGATATCGCCAAGCGGAGACCATGTTGCCATAAGGACCTACGATATAGGCTTGGGTGGTATTGCTATTATCGCGCCAACCAACATGCAGTTGAATTCGCGATGTCGAGTCATTTTTGAGGTTTACGGATCGGATCGGGGAGTCAGCAGAATCTGTGTTTCAGGAAGAGTGATACATAGCATATTGAGCGCCAAAGAAGATGGATTCATAATTGGGCTTGAGTTTCTCGATCTTGAAGAAGGTGCTCGGAATATCATCATGAGTTATGTGTCAGCCTGATGCAAGGAAAATAGTTTAGGACTTACGCAAAAGTTTGATAGAAAATCATAGAAATCACATGAATTAATTTCAACTTGAACTTCTTGAAAGCATAGATCATAGTTTTGTCTTTCACTAAGCGGCGACATGAATCCATCCCGCGTGGACTACTGTCAGTTCCTGTTATCGAGTCAGGTCAACTTCACCTTGACGCACTATGCCGAGCATCATGCCCACTTCAGCCATGACGCCCTCAATCGGTATTTGAACGGCGAGCGCATCACATCACGCATCATTTGGGAAAACATTCGGCCGCACGTGATTCCCAGCGCTCATGGCTATCTGATTTTTGACGATACCGTACTCGACAAGTCTTATTCGCATCGCATCGAGTTGGTAAGGAGCCAGTACAGCGGTAACGCGCATCGCGTGATTAAAGGCATTGGCGTGGTGACATGCGTGTACGTCAATCCAGAACTGCAGCAGTACTGGATCAACGACTATCGCATTTTTGCGCCGGATCAGGATGGCAAGAGCAAGCTCGACCATGTACAGGACATGCTCGACAACTTGTTGATCCACAAGGGCTTACCTGTACGCACAGTGCTCATGGATAACTGGTACGCCACCAGCGCCGTAAATATTCGGCGAACCCCATAGCCCGCTTGGGCGGCGTTCGACATGCCGCTGGGTACAGGCCCTGCGCAAAGCGGTTCGCCAGGGCTTGCCAATACAGCCCTCGTGTTGCTCTCATTCCCGCGCGAGTCCGTGCACGGGGTGAGCCTGTCACGAGCTATTGATGCCGTGCGAAGCTTTGTCAGGGCCTGCGCGCATGGCCGCGAGCTATGCCTCGTTCATCTGCCACGGGATAAAAGCGCCAATGTTGCTTGGTGCACGGCCGCCCTCGTTGGCGCAGGCGTTGAGGTATGCGCTCAGCCAGGCACGGGCATTGATTTTCCAGAGCTTGACGGTCATGAGCAGGCTCATCAGTGTCGCGCCCACTTCTCCAGACCACTGGCTGCCTGAGCCGTAGAAATTCTTGCGTCCGACAACGGCCGGGCGCAAGGCGCGTTCGGCGGCGTTGTTATGTGTGCCTTGTCAAGGCACGGTTGATCCGTCGGTGAAAGTCCGACCCGGCCAACTCGCGCTCCGGCCGGAAGCACAAGGAGCGGTCCAGGAGGTAACGAATGGGCTGAAGCACTGCTTGAAAAGGCCTCGTAGGAGGCCAGCAGGCCATGCGGGCCGCAACGTGAGTGAACACTGAGCAGGCCTCGAAAAGTCGTCGTGGATGCCGACCCGCCATAACAACGGGGAAGGCCGTTGGCGGCGCCGAAGTGAGCGTGAAGAGCAGGCGCCGCGTCCACCGGGGTAGTGGTGGCAGCACGCATGGGTACAGATCGACCGTGCAACAAGGGAAGTCCGTGGTGGTGATCGACCGGCAGTTGATCAACGACGACCTCGTGAGGGGTGGAGTCGGCCGCTGCG
>NZ_KE387220.1:48818-73785 GCF_000430725.1 Azohydromonas australica DSM 1124 | reverse complement strand
CCGGGCTCGGAGCCCTTTTCCAGCACCACCACCGACACCTCGCGGTCCGCCGCGGCGGCGAGCTGCTTGAGCCGGATGGCGGTGGCCAGCCCCGCGGGGCCGGCGCCGACGATCACCACGTCGTAGTCCATGGACTCGCGCGGACCGTACTGTTCCAACAACGCTTGCGCGCTCATGTCATGTCCCATCCAGGAACGCTTACAAGGACTGCACCAGCGCCGGCACCGCCTCGAACACGTCGGCCTCCAGGCTGTAATCGGCCACGCTGAAGATGGGCGCCTCCGGGTCCTTGTTGATCGCCACGATCACCTTGGAGTCCTTCATGCCCGCCAGGTGCTGGATCGCGCCCGAGATGCCGCAGGCGATGTAGAGCTGCGGGGCAACGATCTTGCCCGTCTGGCCCACCTGCCAGTCGTTCGGGGCGTAGCCTGCGTCCACCGCGGCGCGCGAGGCGCCCAGGGCCGCACCCAGCTTGTCGGCCAGCGGCGTCAGCACTTCCGCGAACTTCTCGGCCGAGCCCAGCGCCCGGCCACCGGACACGATGATCTTGGCGGCGGTCAGCTCGGGGCGGTCGCTCTTGGTCAGCTCGCGGCCGACGAAGGCGCTCTTGCCGCTGTCGGCCACCGCGGCCTGGCTTTCAACGGCAGCGCTACCGCCGGTGGCGGGCGAGGCGTCGAAGCCCGTCGTGCGCACGGTGATCACCATCACCGCGTCGGCGCTCTGCACCGTGGCGATGGCGTTGCCGGCGTAGATCGGGCGCTCGAAGGTGTCGGCGGTGAGGACCTTGGTGACGTCGCTGAGCTGCGCCACGTCGAGCTTGGCGGCCACGCGCGGGGCGGCGTTGCGGCCGTTGGCGGTCGAGGGGAACAGGATGTGGCTGTAGGTGGCTGCCACGGCCAGCACCTGGGCGGCCACGTTCTCCGCCAGCTGCGTGGCGAGCGCGGGCGCGTCGGCGTGCAGCACCTTGGCCACGCCCTGCACCTGCGCAGCGGCCTGGGCCACGGCGGCGGCGTTCTCGCCGGCCACCAGCACGTGCACCTCGCCGCCGCAAGCCAGCGCGGCAGTGATGGTGTTGAGGGTCGCGCCCTTCAAGGGCGCGTTGTCGTGTTCGGCAATGACGAGTGCGGCCATGTCAGATCACCTTGGCTTCGTTCTTGAGCTTGTCCACGAGCGTGGCCACGTCGGCCACCTTCACGCCCGCGCCGCGCTTGGGCGGCTCCTCGACCTTCAGCGTCTTGATCCGCGGCGCCACGTCCACGCCCAGGTCCGCCGGTTTCACCGTCTCCATCGGCTTCTTCTTGGCTTTCATGATGTTGGGCAGCGTCACGTAGCGCGGCTCGTTCAGGCGCAGGTCGGTCGTGACGACCGCCGGCAGCGTGACTTCCACCGTCTCCAGGCCGCCGTCCACTTCGCGCGTCACCCGGGCCTTGCCCTCTAGAGCTTCGACCTTGGAGGCGAAGGTGGCCTGTGGCAGGTCGGCCAGCGCGGCGAGCATCTGGCCGGTCTGGTTGTTGTCGTCATCGATGGCCTGCTTGCCCAGGATCACCAGGCCCGGCCGCTCCTTGTCGATGAGCGCCTTGAGGATCTTGGCCACGGCCAGCGGCTGCAGCTCGAAGGCTGCATTGCTGGGCGTCTCGACCAAGATGGCGCGGTCGGCGCCGATGGCCAGGGCCGTGCGCAGCGTCTCCTGGCACTGCGTGACGCCGCAGGAGACCACGATCACCTCCGTGGCGATGCCTTTTTCCTTGAGCCGCACGGCCTCCTCGACGGCGATCTCGTCGAAGGGGTTCATACTCATTTTCACGCCGGCGAGGTCGAGCCCCGAGCCGTCGCTCTTCACGCGGACCTTGACGTTGTAGTCCACCACCCGTTTCACGGGCACCAAGATTTTCATGAGACGCTCCTGAAGTAGGGATTCATGGTGATCAACGACACGGGCCGGGAGCCTGTCTGCGACATGAGCAGGCGCGTGGCCCGGTCGACGACAGGCGCGTCCACCATTTGCCCGTCCATCTGAAACGCACCGCCTCCCGACGCCGCCGCGGCGGCGACAACGGAGCGGGCCCAGGCCACCTCGTCCTGCGAGGGCTGGAAGCATGCGTTGACCGTGTCGACCTGTGCCGGATGAATGCACAGCTTTGCGCCGAACCCTGCCCTGCGGCTGCAGCGTGCGTCATGCGCGACCACGTCGAGATCCGCGACCTGGAGCGTGACACCGGCCACCGGCGCCTCGATGCCGGCCAATCGCGAGGCAAGCACCAGTTCCTGGCTGTAGGAGGAGAGGCTGGAGTCGTCGCCGCTGATGCCCAGGTCCAGCCGCAGATCCACCGACCCCAATACCAGGCGCTGCACGCCGGGCACGCCAGCCAGCCGTCGCGCCAGGGCTACGCCCTGGGCAGATTCGATGATGGGCAGGAGCGCAGCGCCCACGGCCTTGTGAATGCACAGCAGGTCGGTGGTCCGCTGTGCCTTGGGCACCATGATGCTCGGTACGCCGGCGCGGCGGCACATGGCCAGGTCGGCCGCGAACCAAGGAGTGTCCGCGCCATTGATGCGAACTGACGCCGGACGCCCCTCCATCAGCCACTTGCAGGCGCTTTCGCGGGCGCGCTTCTTGTTCGAAGGCGATACGGCATCCTCTAGGTCGATGACCACGCAGTCAGCACCAGAGGCGGCAGCTTTCGCAAAGCGCTCCGGTCTGTCGCCAGGGACAAAGAGGTACGAACGGCAGCTGAGGCTCACAGTGCGCTCCCGGTGACAGGTGATGTCGACATGTCAGAACGACCGCGGCAGGCCCAGCACATGTTCGGCCACGTTCGCCAGGATCAGGTTGGTGGAGACCGGCGCCACCTGGTACAGCCGGGTTTCGCGGAACTTGCGCTCCACGTCGTATTCGCAGGCGAAACCGAAGCCGCCATAGGTCTGCAGGCAGACGTTGGCCGCCTCCCAGCTCGCCTTGGCCGCCAGGTACTTGGCCATGTTGGCCTCGGCCCCCGCGCTCTCACGTGCGTCAATCCTTGCGCAGGCATTCCAGCGCATCAGGTTGGCGGCTTCGAGCTCGATAAAGGCCTCCGCGATCGGAAACTGGATGCCCTGGTTCTGTCCGATCTTGCGGCCGAACACCACGCGCTCGTTGGCGTACTGGGTGGCCCGGTCGATGAACCAGTAGCCGTCGCCGATGCATTCAGCCGCGATCAGGGTGCGCTCTGCGTTCAAACCATCGAGGATGGTTCGAAAGCCCTTTCCCTCCTCGCCCAGCAGGCTGTCCTCGGGCAGCTCCAGGTCGTCGAAGAAAAGCTCGTTGGTTTCGTGGTTGACCATGTTGGGGATAGGACGCACGGTCAGCCCGTTGCCCAGCGCCTGCTTCAGGTCTACCAGGAAGCAGCTCAGACCTTCGGTGCGCTTCTGCACCTCGGCCAGCGGCGTGGTGCGCGCCAGCAAGATCATGAGGTCGCTGTGCTGAACCCGCGAGATCCACACCTTCTGTCCGTTGACCACCCAGCGGCCATCCTTTTTCACCGCGGTGGTCTTGAGCCGGGTGGTGTCGCTGCCGGTCGTGGGCTCTGTGACGCCCATGGACTGCACGCGCAGCTCGCCCGCGGCGATCCTCGGCAGGTAGTGGTCTTTCTGCGCTGCGGAGCCGCTGCGCACGATGGCGTTCATCACGTACATCTGCCCATGGCAGGCGCCGGAGTTCCCGCCCGAACGGTTGATTTCCTCCATGATCACGGAGGCCTCCGCCATGGACAGGCCCGAGCCACCGTACTCCTGCGGAATGAGCGCGGCGAGCCAGCCCGCCTTGGTCAGAGCCTGGACGAAGGCTTCCGGATAGGCCCGTTCTTCATCAATCTTGCGGTGGTATTCCGACGGAAACTCGGCGCAAAGCGCGCGCACCGCGTCCCGCATTTCTTCATGCGGACCGGGGGATGTGTTGAAAGTCATGGGTTTCACCTTGTTGGTAAGTAATCAGCGCGCGGTTGCGCTCATGGCCAGGTGGCCGGAGCCGTTGCGCGCCCACAGCGACACCGTCCCGTCGTTGGCCTGCGCATACAGCGTCACGGTGTCGAAATCGAACAGTGGGCGCACGGCCCTGAACTCGAAGTAGCGGACCGGGATCACGTTCGCCGTGCGCTCCAGCAGCCCTGCAAGCAACGTGGCCACCAGCGGGCCATGAACCACCAGGCCCGGGTAGCCTTCCACGCCGGTCGCATAGTCGCGGTCGTAGTGGATGCGATGGCCGTTGAAGGTGAGTGCCGAGTATCGGAACAGCAGGGTGGCGTTGACGGGCACCGTTTCGCACACCGCAGCTTCCTCAGCCGCCTGGATCGGCCTGGGCCCTACACCGGGCCTCGCGGCATCGCGATAGACGATGTCCTGCCATTCGGTGATACAGGGCTGTCCACGGCTCTCGATCTCGTGTTTCACGATGACGAAGACAAGCGGACCGGAGCAGCCGTCCTTGGCCTTGACGTCGGCAATGGTCGATATGCGGCGCAGCGGCTCGCCGATGCGGGGCGCGCGATGCAACACAAGGCGTCCTGCTGCCCACATGCGCCGGGGCAGCGGCACCGGAGGCAGGAAGTGACCGCGGGCAGGATGCCCGTCGAGGCCAAGCTCGCTGCCGTCCGCGATCGCGGGGAAGCACAGCCAATGCCATAGCAGCGGCAGGTCGTCGCTCTCCGCCGGCACGCGGTGGCCGCGGCTGAGCGCAGCGGCCATCTGGCGCGCTGCGATGGGACGCACGCTGTCGTCGGCACGTTCCTGCCGGCCGACCCATTGGCGCAGGTAAGACAAATCGATCGAGGTCATGGTGTTCCTGTTGTCTGCAGCCGTCGGGCCGAGCACGGCCCCGCTGCCGACGGTTGCGGCGGCGTAGCGTCTGAAGTCGGAGGGTTGCGAGAGAGAAAGGCGGCTCAGTTCGGCCCGACGGCCTTGGGCAGCCAGAGTGCGAGCCCGGGGAACAAGGCCAAGGCGGCGATCATGAGCAGCAGCGCCATGACGAAAGGCAAGGCACCCACGATCACGCTGTCCATCGTCCCGCCCTTGCGCACGCTTTGCACGACGAAAAGGTTGAGTCCGACCGGCGGGGTGATGAGCGCCATCTCGACGAGCAGGATCACGACGATGCCGAACCAGATGGGGTCATAGCCCAGCGCCACCATGACCGGCGCCACGATGGGGACAGTCGTGATCATCATCGACAGGGTCTCCATGAAGCAGCCCAGCACCAGGTAGAACAGCACCACGGCCACGAGCATCGCCAGCGGCGAGAGACCAAGCCCGCTGATGAAGTCGGTGAGTGCTTGCGTGAGCCCGATGGCCGACATGACGAAGTTCAGAAAGGTCGAACCGATGACGATCAGCATGATCATCGCGGTGGCCTTCATCGTGCCTTCCAGAGCCTCCTTCAGCATCCCGCGCGAGAGCTTGCGTCGGAAAATGGCCAGCAACAGCGCACCGGAGACACCGAGCGCGGCGGCCTCGGTCGGCGTGGCCAGCCCTGCATAGATGGACCCGACGACCAGCGCGAAGATGGCCAGCGGTGGAAGGAGGTCGAGCAGGCTGTGCAGCCGCTGCGGCCAGCTGGCCTGCAGCCGCGTGCCACCCCATTGCGGGCGCAGCGTGCAAGCTACCGCGATGGTGATGGTGAAGAGCGTCGCCAGCGCCAGCCCCGGCAGGATGCCCGCCAGGTACAGCTTGGGCACGGAGGAGTTGGTCAGCACGCCGTAGACGACCAGGTTGATCGACGGGGGAATCAGAATGCCCAGCGTGCCACCGGCGGCGATGCTGCCCAGGAACAGCGGCTCGTTGTAGCCGTAACGCTGGATCTGCGGAATGGCGACGGTACCCACGGTGGCCGACGTGGCCACGCTTGACCCGGAAGTTGCCGCAAACAGCGTGGAGGCGCCGATGTTGGCATGCATCAGCCCGCCCGGCAGCCATGACAGCCACAGCGCCATGGCGCGATACATGCCCTCGGCGAAGCCCGAGCGCAGCAGGATCTCGCCCAGCATCACGAACAGCGGGATGGACACCAGCAAAAACTCGGTGCTCGCGCCCCACGCCAGCTCACCCATCGCGCCTGCCAGAGGCAGCATTGAATAGCCTTGGTCCAGGATCAGGCCCAAGCTGCCAAGCGCGACACCGACGGGAATGCTCAGCCCGATCAGGACCAGCAGCAGCGCCATGGAGACCGGGATCATGATTGCTCTCCTTGCACGATGCGTGCGCCGTCCTCGGCGCCTTCACGCGCTTCTTCCTGGGCCGAGCGCACACCGGCGATGGCCGCAACCGTGCCGGCATCGCCACGGATCAATGCGGCGCTGGCGCGCAGCAGCAGCAGTCCGAGCACCACGCACATCCATCCCAGCCCCAGCAGCCACAAGCCTTGTGGCACCCACAGCGGGGTTCCGAGGCTGCTGTTGGCGTGCGCGCCTTGGGTCCACGACTGCGTCAGCACCTCAAAGGCGTAGTAGCTCAGGTACGCGCAGAACACGCCCGTGGCCACCAGGCTCAACCAATCCAGGACGGCCGCGGCACGGCGCGGCAGGCGGTGGTAGAGGACATCCACGCGGACATGGGCCCGTTGCAGCGTTGCAAAGGCCAAGGACCAGGAGGTGCCGATGGCAAAGGCGTAGCCGGACAGCTCATCGGCACCGCCAACGCCGCGGCCCATGAGCTTGCGCAGCAGCACATCCAGGGTGACAAGGAGCACGCTGGCTAGGATCAGCCCACCCGCACCCCACACAGCCCATCGGGACAGTGCATGGGCGAGATCCACCAGCCGCCCCAGCGTGGACGGAGCCAGGTCGGCAAAGCCGTGCTGGTGAGACAGGTTCAAAGGTGAAGCATGAGTGCTCACGAGCCGCTCCTCACTTCTTGGCGCTCAGGCCGACGATGGGGCCGAGCCGGGTGTTGAAGCTGTCCACGCAGTCCGCGGAGCATCGCGCTGCCCACTTCGGCAGCACGGAGTCGAGCATCACCTGCCTGAGCAGCGCACGATCGGCCTCGCTGGGCTGGACCAGGACCATGCGTCCCTTGATCTCGCTGGTGCACGCCGATGAGCCGGTGTTGCACTCGATGCCCTGGCGTGTCTGCTGCTCCGCCGCAGCCCATATGTCGTTGACCATCGTGGTGATCTGCGTTTGCAGGAAGGTCCTGACCTTCGGGTCGATGCGCTCCCAGGCCTTGAGGCTCACGGCGTGGACTTGCTGGTTCCAGTTGACCGGCAGCGCCAGCAGATGCGTGCTGACCTCGTACCACTTCGCCGAGTAGCCGGACATCGAACCCGTGATCGCGCAGTCGACCACCTTGTTCTGCAAGGCAGGCACGACCTCGGCAAAGGCCAGCGTGACGCTGGAGCCGCCCAGCGCTTCCACGAACTCAGCCTGCGTCCGGCTGCTGGTGCGGACCTTCTTGCCCTTGAGGTCGGACAGGGCGCGTACCGAGGCGTTGCAGAAGAACACCTGTGCCGGGTAGGTCGAGATGCCCAGCAGCTTGACCCGGGACCGTTCGCCGTAGAGGCGTTCGTAGACGGGATAGAAGGCGTCCGTGACCTGGCGCGCCGTCTTCACGTCCGGCGCCAGTCCGGCCAGGTCGATGGCCTCGTTGATGGGGTTGTCGCCGGCGAAGTAGACCAGCGTCGCGGTCCCGAATTCGATCACGCCGCTGGACATCAGCCGCATGAGCTCCGGGCCCTTCATGCCCATTTCGTTGAAGCCACGAATCTCGGCGGTGACGCGCCCACCCGAGAGCGTAGGAATGGTCTTGCTCCAGAACGGATGCTCGAAGTCCTTGTACGGTGACAGGGTGCTGACGCTGCCCACGACCTTCAGCGAGGTCCTGGGCAGCTCGTCGGCCAGGGCATTGCCCAAGAGCCCGGTCAGGGCAAGCGCGATGGCGGCAGTTTTCATGCGGATCTCCAGAAGGTCATGGTCAAACAGCGGAATGGCGGCGAATGGCCGCGGCTCCCGCGGGCGTCGAGGCGGCAGCGAGGGCGCGGACGTCGCCTACCTCTTCGAGCCTGCGCAGCATCGAGGCAAGCTCCCGGCATTGCCGCTGCGGCAGGGGCGGCACGGCAGCCGTGCAGCAGCGCTCGAACTTGAGCTCCTGCTCGCGCAGGCTCAGCGGACGCTGCGGATGGCCGAGCAACTGCTTGATGGCCAGCTCATGGCATGTCCCGTCCTTCAACATGACGACAACATGCTGTGGGCCGCCGATCGCGTTGGGGTCCGGGTTGGCGTTGTCGATGAGGCGCACCCGCTGCGCCAACGCCAGCCGCCGGGTGTCCCGCAGCGCCGCCTCGTCGAAGTCCTGCAGGCGCAGGTCGCCCGTGAGCAGCACCGTGGCCACGGTGTAGGCCATGCACAGACGCGCATACCCAGGGTCCATGTCCGGCGTGGCTGCGCGGCCCACCAGGCGAACGACGAGCGCCGAAGCGAAGACCTGCACGGAGTCGACCGCGTCGGGCTCGAAGCCATGCCGCTGCATCAGCTGCAGCACCCCCTCGATGCCGCCGTGGGTCGCTCTCCCGGACGGATACGGCTTGTGGCTCATGCGCGTGATCTGGAACACCTGCCCGATCTCGCCCTGGACCGACGCCCAGTCCGCCTGCCCGAAGTCGTAGAGCGCGAAGTAGCCGAAGGGGCCTTCAAGGATGTCGCGGGGACCCGGAAAGCCGGCCCGCGCCAGCTCGAAGGCGGTGATCGCGGCCCTGGCGTTGAAGCCAACTTGCATGCTCACGGCGGGAGAGCCTTCCACATGGGCCTGCATGGTTCCGCTGAGATGGCTGTAGGCCAGCCCCAGCGCATCGCGGGTCTGATTGGCATCGAGCCGTGCCAGCTTGGCCAGGGCTGCGGTTGCGCCCAGTGCCCCGCACATGGCGGGCCGGAAGAACCGCATCGGTGCTCGCTGCGCTAGCGCCACAAAGATGGCGACATCCAGCCCCAAGGTGACGGCGGCGATCAGTTCGCGCCCGCTCACGCCGCCATAGGCCTGCGCATAGCCCATGCAGGCGGGCAGCAGCGAGGCCATGGCATGCACGACCGCGGCATCGTGAATGCAGTCGAACTCCTGGTTGAACACCTGGTAGGCATTCGTGAGCACGGCCTGCGCCCAGGGCAGCGTCTCGCCGGAGCCCCAGACGGTCGCCGCGTCGCCCGTGCCCAGCGCCCGCATCGCCTGCCGGACCTGCGCCATGCGCGGGTGGCGTGAACCCGCGATGCCGACGCCGAAAGCGTCGAGGATGAAGACCTTGGCAGCCTCCACGACCGCGGGTGGGAGGGTGTCGAAGTCGTGACTCTGGAGGTGAGCCACCAATCGGTCAGCCGCGTTCATGCCGCCTCCTGCTGCAAGCCCGGTGCAGTGACCGGGGCGGGTACCTGCTGGCCGTACCAGCGGGCGATGTCGCTGCCGGTGACGAAACGCACCAGCGGCGAGGCCATGAGCATGTCCAGCAGGGCTTCCAGGTCGCCGAAGCGGTGCGGTACGCCCATGAGGTGCGGATGCAGCCCCAGCGCCAGCACACGGGGCTGCCGGTCGGCTTGGACCTCGCGCTCGAACAGCTTGAGGGTGCGGCTTGCGCGGGTGAGGAACTCCGATGAAGGCTGCTTCTCGACCGCGCAGATCACCGAGTCGTTGAGCTCCAGGTTGTATGGCAGGGACAGCAACGGGCCCGAGGCCGTGGACATCCAGCAGGGCAGGTCGTCGAGACACCAGTCGAAGACGTGCTCCACACCAGCGGCCCGAAGATGCTCCAGGGTCTGTCCGGTCTCGCGCAGCCCCGGCGACAGCCACCCCGTCGGGCGGCGCCCGGTGAAGGCACCGAGCTTGTCGAGGGCAGCGGTAATCGTCTCCGCCTCGCTAACCGCGGTGTGGAGGCTGCGCTGGTGCATCCCGTGGCCGATGAATTCCCAGCCCGCTTCCAGCATCGCCTGCGCGGCACGGGGATACACGTCCAGGACGGAAGCGTTGCAACTCGTCGAGGCCGGCAGCGAGCGCGAGCGCAGCGCCCTGACCATGCGGGGCAGGCCACAGCGCATGCCGTACTCGGCCCATGCGAAGTTGGGGACGTCAGGCAGGCTCTCCTTGCCGTGGGGCGGGGTCAGGACCGTGCGCGGCATCGGCTCGTCGAACGGCCAATGCTCGACGTTCACGACGACATGCACCAGGATCGACGCGCCCTCCAGTGGCGCCAGCCCTGCCCGGTCGTGGAAATACTCATAAGGCACCCTGGGGTTGCTCATGGGGTTCTCTCTTCCTTGAGGCGGTGGGCGTCAGGCGCCGGCGAAGCGCGGTGGACGCCGCTCGCGAAAGGCCTGCTGGCCCTCGCGGTAGTCGCTGCTGGCGAAGCAGGCGCGCACCAACGCGTCGATCGAGGCGCGCTGTCCAGGTTTCTGGGGAATCACGACACCGCGTATGGCAGCCTTGGCCGCCCGCATGGTCAACGGCGCATTGCTGCCCACGGCCTCCACGACGGCATCGAACTCGGCGGCAAAGCTCTCGTCCTGGAACACGTCGTGGACCACGCCGATGCGGCGGGCCTCCATGGCGTCGAACTTGCGGGCGGTCAGGAACAGCTCCAGCGCACGAGGCGCCCCCAGCGCGTGAACCAGCTGTTCCATCGCCTCGTACGCGTAGCCCAGGCCCAGCCGGGCCGCGGGCATGCGAAACGTCGCTACCGAACTGGCATAGCGCAAATCGCAAGCTAATGCCAGCCCCAACCCTCCCCCGAAGCAGATGCCGTCAAGGCGGGCAATGGTGGGCTTGCTGCAGACCTGCAGTGCACGCTGCGCGCTCAGCACCGCAGCGTCATAGTCGGCGGCGCTCTCCGCTGCCGCGCGCTGGGCGCCGAATTCGCTGACGTCGGCGCCGGACACGAAAGCCTTGGTGCCTTCCCCGCCCAGCACCAGCACGCGAACGGATGCGATTTCGTCCAGGGCAAGCACGGCGTCGCGCAGCGCGGTCCACATCGACCGCGTCATCGCGTTGAGTTTGGCCGGGTTGGACACCGTCAGGTACGCCACGGCACCCAAGGTCTGCACATGGATGGACCCGCCGCTCATACCACGCCCTCCGCGCGAAGGCGATTGATCGCGGCATCGTCGTAGCCGATGCGGCGCAGGATCTCCTGCGTGTGCTCGCCCCGGTCCGGCGCCGTGGCGGCGAGCACCGCCGGTGTACGCGCGAGATGAATGGGTTGCGACAGCACGGTGGCGGTTCGCCCGTCGCGGGCCTGTACCTGCTGCGCGACGCCCAGATGGCGTACCTGGGGGTCGGTGAAGACCTGGGGCATCGAGTACACCGGACCGGCCGGAACGCCAGCGGCGTTGAGCACGTCGACCCAGTGGGACACGCTGCGCGTGGCAAACACCTCCCCCAGCTCATGGTTGAGACGGGAACGGTTCTTCACCCGCAAGCCCTCGTGCGCATAGTCCGGATCAGCCACCAGCGCCGGCATGCCCAGCGCGGCACACAGCCGATGCCAGTTCCCCTCGCCCGAGGCGCCCAGGTTGAAGACGCCATCCGCAGCCCGGAACAGGCCCATGGGGCTGCTGGTGGGATGGTCATTGCCCACCTGGACCGGGACATCGCCCTCGTTGAGGTAGCGGGCGGCCTGGAAATCCATCATGGCGATCTGGGTGTGCAGCAGCGACGCCTGTACCCATTGGCCGCGGCCGGACCGCTCGCGCTCGAACAGGGCCAGCAAGACGCCCACGGCCGCGTAGATGCCGGTGCTCGAATCCGCCACCGCCAGACCGGCACGAACCGGTCCCTGACCCGGCAGCCCCGTCACCGACATCAGGCCGCCCATGCCCTGGACGATCTGGTCGAAGCCCGGACGATCGGCGTAGGGGCCGTCCTGCCCGAAGCCCGAGATGCTGGCCAGGATGATGCGCGGATTGATGGCCTGCAGCTGCTCGTAGTCCAGGCCGAGGCGGCGCTTGACGTCGGGACGCCAGTTCTCCACCACCACATCCGCCGTGCTCAGCAGGGTGCGCAGGATCTCCAGCCCACCGGGCCGCTTGAGATTGAGCGTCAGCGAGCGCTTGTTGCGGTTGAGGTTCTGAAAGTCCCCGCCATGCCGGTTGGCCGCGAACATCGCGTCGTTGGGATCGACGCCCTCCGGCGGCTCCACCCGGATCACGTCCGCTCCGAAGTCCGCCAGGATGCGCACGCAGGTCGGTCCGGCGCGCACACGCGACAGGTCGATGACGCGCAGGTTCGACAGCGCCGCCGGCGCAGTGGTCATGCTCATGAAAAAGTCCTCAGTGAACGGGGCGCAGCCCCGGATTGCCGATTCGGTACATGGCCTGGTGCGCAAACGCCAGGAGCAGCGTTTCCTGCCCGGGCCGGGCAATGGCCTGGACGGAGACCGGCCGGCCCTGGGTGTCCGCGCCGATGGGGAACACGATGGCCGGCAGTCCGAGGTAGTTGACGAAGCGCAGGTTGGCGTAGAGGGCCTGCAGCTCGGCCTCGTCGTACCCCGGCTGACCGGGCGAAACCCGGTTCCAGTCCGGTACCGGCCGTGACAGCGCCGGGGTCAGCAGCAGGTCGACGTCGTGCAGGGCCGTGCGCAGGAACCGATTGCGCTCGTAGCCGCGATCGACGATGGCGCGCGCATACCAAGGGGCCGGCACGGCGATGCCGGGCAGCATCACGGCCTTGGCTGCGCCGGGAAGCTCGCCGCCGCGGCGCAGCAACTGGGCCTGGGTCGCAGCACTCTCGGCATGCAGCACGATCGCTGCGGCGGCATCGAGCCGTTCACGACCGTCCACCTGGCGCGCGGTGACCACGCCCATGTCGCGTACCACGTTCATGAAGCCGTGCAGCGCCGCGGCAACCTCGGGCGCCAGGCCTCGCCGGTCCACCGCATTGGCGAAGCGCCAGCGGCGTGGTGCGTCGAGCGCAGCCTCGATCTCGTCCGACACCTGTTCGGCCGGACGCGAACACCCTTGCGTCGAGAGCGCCGACAGCAGATGGGCCGCGTCGGACGCGGATGCCGCCAGGATCCCGACCGTGTCCAGGCTGGGGGCCAGGCTGAACACGCCTGCGGTGTCGATCAGGCCATGCGTCGGCTTGAGCCCGACGATTCCGCAAGTGGCCGCCGGGATGCGTACGGAGCCCGCCGTGTCGGTTCCGAGCGAGGCTGGACATAGCCCGGCCGCGACAGCCACCGCGGAGCCGCTGGAGGAGCCGCCGACCACGGCGTCGGGGTCGATCGGGTTCACCGGACGCCCGAAGTGCCGGTTGTCGCCGGTCGCCCCGCAGCAGTACTCCGACAGCGTCAGGGTCGCCAGGTGCGCCGCACCGGCGGATGCAAGCTTCTCCAGCACGCCGGCCGAGGCCTGTGCGTTGGAAGCCGCCCCGGCGGACACGCCGACCCCGGGCACGTGCCCCGCGGTGGCAAAGACGTCCTTGTGGGCCAGGGCCACGCCGGCAAGCAGACCATCGCGCGCTCCCACTGGCTCGGCCAGGGTACGGACCACGCAGTTCCAGCGCCCGGCCTCGGCGGCGAAGCGCTTGCGCTGGCGACCCACCAGGTCCTGATCGCTGTCGCCGCCGGCCGCCAGCATCTTGCGCACGGTCCGGATCGAAGGAGCAACTCGCTCACAGGTCACGCTGTTCATCACGACTCTCCAAGTTGAAGCCCAACGCCGCGCCCAACTCGTGAAGGGTCCGCGCGATGCGCTGCTGCTGCGGCAAGGACAAGCGGACACCGCACATCGACGCGGCACCCCCTACCCACGCCAGCGACGCATCCAAAGGCCCGCCCGGCATTTCTTCCCTGCCGGAAGATACAATTCCAACGTCTTTGTTTGTACTGTGGCTCTGCATAAATATATTTATAGACGCCTTCCGTGCATTCACCAGTCAGGAGAAACCCTTGCCATGAAGAGTGCTGACCGCATCCGCCTGGAACTTGAGAACGCGATCCGCTCGGGCACGCTGCTGCCCGGCGACGCCATTGACGAGGCGGAGCTGATGAGTCGCTATGACGTCTCCCGCACGCCGGTGCGCGAGGCGTTGCTGCAGCTGCAGGCGCAAGAACTGCTTCAGAGCCAGCCGCGGGGCGGGATGGTGGTGGCGCGCATGGATGTGCAGCAGCTGCTGTCCATGTGGGAGCTGCTTGCCGAGCTGGAGGGCGTGTGTGCGCGGCTGGCATGCGAGCGCATGACGGCACAGGACCTGCAGGAGATGCAGCGCGTGCACCATGCGGCGCGCCCCTGTGTCGAGGCCGACGACATCGAGGCGTGGCAGGCACACAACCGCGAGTTCCACGAGGTGCTCTACCGGGCGTGTGCCAATCCCTACCTGCGCGAGGAGATTCTTCACATGCGGGCCCGGACGGGCGCTTACCGGCGCCACGCCTTCGCGGCGATCGGCATGATTCGCAAGTCGTGGGAGCAGCACGAGCGGATCCTGGATGCACTCAAGGAGCGCCAGCCGGCCCGCGCGTGGGAACTGATGGTTGCCCATCTGAGTCCGGGGCAGGGAATGCCGGGCGTCACGGCTTTGATCGCCTCCCTCCCCAAGCACCTGTTGCGCTAGCAACCGGCGAGCGCTCGTACCTCGGGCTCGTGGTGCTCTTGCTCGCGTGGTCGCTCGCGGTCAACGCCGCAGCGCGATCGCGATCGGACGCATGGGCGCCGCGTCCGCCCCCTTGAGCTTCAAGGAGGCGCCTATGAAGGCGAATTCGTATACCCGGTCCCGCGCAAGCTCCTCCAGCTGAACCAACTCCATGATGGGCGCACCCTGCTGGGCCAGCAGATAGGTATGCACGGGCACGTAGTTGCCTTGCACTTCCGGCGGGAAGGTCTCGAAGCTGAGGTTGTCGGCTCCGACCACCATGGCGCCGCTCTCCTCCACCAGGAAGCGCGCCGCGTCCAGGCTCATCCCGGGCGGGTTGTCCATGAAGGCCTGGGGTTGCTCGTAGTGCTTCATGCGGCCGGTGCGGATCAGGACCACGTCGCCCTGGCGCAGGGTGAGGTTCTGCGCGCGCAGTGCCTGGACCAGGTCCTGGCGCCTCACCCTGTAGCCCGGCGGCAGCATGTCCACGCCCTGCCCCGCGGCCACATCGATCAGCACGCCTCGCGCGACGATGGGCGGAATGGTCTCCGCACCGGTCTTGCGCCAGCCGCGGTCGCCGAGGTGCTCGCGCGCCTCGAAGCCGTTCCAGATGCGCCCGTCGAGCCCGAAATGGTTGAGCGCGTCGATGTGGGTACCGGTGTGGGTGTACATCGAGACGGCCGAGCCGGTGTAGCTGACATGCTCGTTCTGCGCATGACCCACACCGATCGGATCGTCGACGACCGTGCCGTGCGGCGTGTGCGTCATCCAGATCTGGTAGCGAGGGTCACCTGCCGCATGCCACCCGGGCATGCCGATAAAGTACTCCACCGAAAGATCGTAGACACGCCCGCCGGCAACCCTGCTCAGCACGGCCGCGCGGCTGGCGTCCGTCATGAGGTTGAGCCGTCCGAGCTGGTCCTCGGCACCCCAGGGGCTCTTGCCGACTTCGGGCGGTTCGGCGGCAAGGGCACCAGCGGAACCCGCGATGGCGGTTGCGATGGCAAGCGTGCGGACAATACTGAACATGATGGAGCTCTCCTGGTTGCAGCACATGGGCTGGATCACGACGCAGCAACCATAGAAGGGCTCGACGCAAGCGAACAGCTGCGGCACATGAAGAGTGTCTTCGTGCTGTGGGAACAGTTCTTCAGCACTGCGACCACGCGCGGTGTCGCATGGTCTGCGGGCGCGCCTATTGCGCAGGATTGAAGCATGGAGCTTGCAAACTCGTTGCGTTTGCACCTAGTTGCTTCCCATCACTGAATTGATTGTTTGCGCCGAGAGCCTATGCCAGCGCCGTTCACGTTCCTAGACTGAGCGCCACATTCCACTTGCCGCAACGGAGAAATTGATGACCAAAGTGCTCGTCCTCTATTACTCGAGCTGGGGCCATGTCGAGAGCATGGCCGAATCGGTAGCCGCGGGAGCGCGTTCCGTCGATGGCGTCGAGGTCGACCTGCGCCGCGTACCCGAGCTGGTACCGGACGCCGTCGCGCACTCATCCCATTACAAGCTCGACCAACCGGCTCCACTGGCCAAGCCCGAAGCCCTCGCGAACTACGATGCCGTGGTGTTCGGCACGCCCACGCGCTTTGGCAACATGGCGGCGCAGATGCGCAATTTCCTTGACCGCACGGGTGGGCTTTGGGCAAAGGGCAGCTTGATCGGTAAAGTCGGCAGCGTGTTTGCCGTCACCGGGACGCAGCACGGAGGGCAGGAAACCACGATCACGAGCTTCCACACCACCCTGCTGCACCATGGCATGGTGATTGTCGGCCTGCCTTACTCGTTCGACGGCCTGGTGAACATGGACGAGATCACGGGTGGCACACCTTACGGTGCCACGGCACTTGCCGGTGCAGACGGCTCACGCCCCGTATCGGCCAACGAAATGGCCGGTGCGTACTTTCAGGGGCGCCATGTGGCCATAGTTACGCGGGCACTGGTGGCCGGTCGGCAACAGCTCAAGGCGTGACGGGAGCGCGCTGTACGTGAGTGAGGGCAGCCCGTGCGTGGCCTGCCCTGCGATCGCTGCAGGGCCTGGCGCATGTGCAGGTTCCGGCTTCGAACCGTGCGGGACGCTATTGCGTTCACACGCTGTCGGCATCCGCCAATTGACTGCGCAGGAAATGCACGAACGTGCGCAGCCGGCCAGGCAGGTGTTCGCGGCTCGGATAGACCGCGAACAGCCGCCGCGGCTCGATGCGCCAGTGCGAAAGTGCCGGCTCCAGCCTGCCCTCGCGCAAGTCGCGCTCCACGATCACCCGTGGCACCACACCCACTCCACGTCCGGCCCGCAAGGCATCGGCCAGCAGCAGGCTGTTGTCGGTACGGAAGTCGCCCTGCACCTCAACCCGAAGCACCTGCGCATCCGACTCGAAGCGCCATTGCATCGCATCGCTGCCGAGGACGTAGGCCAGGCAGTTGTGTCCGGCCAGGTCGGCGGGATGTTCAGGAGGTCCCCGGCGCCGCCAGTAGTGCGGCGACGCGCACAACACCCGTTCCACGGTCATCAGCGGCACGGCGACCAGCGTCGAGTCCTCCAGCTCCGCCCGGCCGCGCAGGGCGACGTCCACGCCTTCCTTGATCAGGTCGCTGACCCGATCGTTCAGACGAACCTCAAGCTCCACCTTCGGATGCAAGTCCTGGAAAGCGTGCAGATGGGGCGACAGCAGCGACAAGGTAAGCGACACGGGAGCCGACACCACCAGCCGCCCCACGGGCTGTTGCCCCGACGCACGCAGGGCTTCGAGCATGGCATCCGTGTCGGACAGCACCCGCGTGCAGTAGGCGAGGAAGCGCTCCCCGGCCTCCGTGAGGTGAAGGCTCCTCGTGGTGCGAGCAATGAGACGGCTGCCCGTCCAGGCCTCCAGCTGTTGGACCTGTTTCGTGATCACTGGCGGCGAGCAGTTGAGATCCCGTGCCGCCGCAGCAAAGCTGCCGGTGGCGACCACCCGTGAGAAGCAGCGCATCGCGAACTGGTGGTCCATGCAAACGTTTCTCCGTGCCTTGCTTGGGCGTGACGCGCTCGGGTCGCCAGACGGCGGCAGTCACCCGCCCGTTCGACCCGGCAATGGGCGATTGTCCCGCTGTTGGGGAACGTGCCGGAAGGAAGGCCGGCAGCGTGACGCCCTACGGCGCGGGCTGTTCGATGCGCAACACCGCGGCAGCCCGATCGGCGCACAGGGTGATCGAAGGGAAGCCACCAGGACAAGCCAGTGCATCGCCCGCCTGAAGCCGCAGCACGTTCTCCTCGCAGTGCACGACCGCTTCCCCGTCCATGAGGTGCAGGTACAGCGACCGAGCCGGGTTCGCCTGGATCGACAGCGGCTTGTCGGCGTCAAGCCGACCGAGGTCCACCGCAAGATCGTGGCCGAAGTCGATGGCCGCGGTCCCTGCGGCAGGTGCCACCACGGACGTCCATTGCCCTGAGCGCTGCATACCGAGCGTGCGCTGCAGCACTTCGGCATCCCGGCGGCGCCACGGTGGTGCGAACCACAACTGGAAATGGCGCTCCCCGTGCGTAGCGGAGGCGTTCATCTGGCTGTGCAGGATGCCGCTGGCCGCGTGCATCACTTGCACCTCGCCAGGCCTGACGATCGCATGGCCACCGAGGCTGTCACGGTGCACGATCGGTCCCGTCCAGGGAATCATCAGGATGTCCAGATGCTCATGGTGATGCATCGCGAATCCACTGGCCGGCTGAACGAGGTCTTCGTTCAACGCGAGAACCGCACCGAATCGCTGGCGGGCGGGATGGCGATAGGCGCCGAACGAAAAGCTGAATCGCGCATCGAGCCAGGCGTTGCTGAAGTGGCCGCGCGTGCTTCCAAGGCGGAGCTCGACGCCGGCGAAGGCAGGTGAGCTCATGGACGGGGAGCCCTGGAAATGGCGGCGGGCGACGTGTTCAGCAGCAGCAGCGCCAAGAAGATCAGCACCAGTGCGGGCACGGTGCTCCAGGGCAGGTGCTCGCCGAACACCAACGTGCCTGCAGCCACGCCCGTCAGCATCGACACGTAGCCCATGAAGCTGAAGGTGACGGGCTCCGCCTTGCGCTGCAGCGCAAAGTACAGCAGATATCCGACGACCAGCGCCAGCGCCTGAGCGGCAAGCCAGTGCCACGCACCGGCCAGCGAACCGATCGAAAAGGGCGCGACCGCGGTGGCACCGGCCAGCATCACGGCCGACGACAACAGCGTGACCGCGGAGAGCCATTCGCCGTCAACGCCGGGGGGCATGCATCGCGAACGGTACACGTTGCCGGCGGCAATCGATGCCGGGATGGCGACCACGAGCAGTACGTCCGTCAGGTCATCACTGAACGAAAGCCCTCGGCCCAGCACCAGTAGCGCGGCGCCAGCGCATCCCAGAGCGACGGCGGCTGCGCGCCTGAAGGTGGGCGGCTCCAGCCGCAGCAGCAGCACGATGGCCAGCGTGAAGACCGCCGGCAGGGTGAAAGCAAGCGCCGCGAAGCTTGCGCCCGCACGCGCCGTGAGCCAGTACAACGCCGACATCGGCAGAGCATGGCCAAGCAGTCCGGCAGTGATTCCGAAACGCAGCAGGACAGCGGGCGGAGCCGGCACACCGGCCCGCAACAGGCCTAGCAGCAGCAGCATCGCGCCCGCCACTGCGGTGGGCAGGGTTGCAAAGAGCAGTACACCCGCTCCTTGGGCGCCAGCCAGCTTGGCGAACGGGATACCCAAACCCAGACAGACGCCCGTGCCTACGAGCAAGGGGGCGATGGCGATGAGGCTCCTGGATTTCGAGTCGGCGGTCTGCATGGCTGCAATCTAGGCAGCGGCGTCGGCCTGTCACAGCCCGCGATGGGAAAGTGACTCTTTCCCAAAACGAAAGCTTCCGCATTGCAAGCGCTGGCAGACTGCTGGCACGGATCAGTGTGCCTATGGCACCTGTCAGATCCCAAGCATCATCGAAACTCGGATGCGCCCACATGCACTGCTCCCTATTGCGAATCGTCTAGCGACCAAGTCAGGCGCGGGACGCGCGACTCGTACGCAGTCCGTGCCTGGAGATGATGCCGGCCAAGCTGCCGGACATCAGCGCGACGACATCGACGAGGATCACCGGCAGCGCCACGCCCCCCGGCGAGGCCAGGTAGAGCGGCTTGAACTTCGCCTTGTACTGGCGCAGGACCTCGACGTTGTAGAAGTGTTCGCCAAGCCGGTACAGCAGCGTGCCAATGGCGCCCCACAGGAGGTAATCGAATGGACGTCCCCGTTCGAACTGGCATCAGCGAGCCGGAGGTAGTGAAGATTTTCCCGCCAACATTTATTAATAACCGCAGGTTATATAGGTAAGACTAACCAAGTGCCTCTGGTTCTGCACTTCGCGCAGCAAGTAGCGTGGTGCGTACAACACGCAAGGGGCTGCTGGAGGCAGCGGTGCAGATGAGGTCCACGGTCTGGCCGAGACCCCTGACGCATGGGTTTATCTCAGTCGGAACAGCGCCTTCAGTTCTGCCGTTGGCAGCTGGCCGATCCAGGTTTCACCCGTGCCGACGGTCATCTCTGCAAGATCCCGCTTGGCATGGATCATTTCGTTGATCCGCTCTTCGAAGGTGCCGCGCGTGATGAAGCGGTGCACCTGCACCTTGCGCTGCTGGCCGATGCGGTAGGCCCGGTCGGTGGCCTGCGCCTCCACTGCCGGGTTCCACCACAGGTCGAAATGCACCACGTGGCTGGCCGCCGTGAGGTTCAGCCCCGTGCCGCCCGCCTTGAGCGAGAGCAGGAACACGCGCTGCCCGGGCTCCTCCTGGAAGCGCTCCACCATGCGGTCGCGCCCGGCGCGGGAGACGCCGCCGTGCAGGAACAAGGGCTCTCGTCCATGGCGCTCCTGCAGCATGCGCACGAGCAGCTCGCCCATCTCGCGGAACTGCGTGAACACCAGTGCCTTCTCGCGCGCGGCGCCGATCTCGTCGAGCAGGTCCAGCAGCCGCTCGGCCTTGCCCGAGGCCGCCGGGTCGGCCGCGCCCTGCTTGAGGTAGTGCGCCGGGTGGTTGCAGACCTGCTTGAGCGCCAGGATCAGCTGCAGCACCAGGCCCTGGCGCTCGAAGGTGTCGGACTGCCCGGCGATGGCCGCCATGCCCTCGCGCACCACGCTCTCGTACAGCGCGGCCTGGGGCTTGGACAGCGTGCAGAACTGGTCCTGCTCCACCTTGTCGGGCAGGTCGCTGATGATGGACTTGTCGGACTTGAGCCGGCGCAGCAGGAACGGCGCCATCACCCGGCGCAGCCGCTCGGCCGCCGCGGCGTCGCGATGGGTCTGGATCGGCGTGGCGAACTCGCGCGCGAAATGCGTGGGCCCGCCCAGGTAGCCGCGCTGCGCGAAATCCATGATCGACCAGTACTCCAGCAGCCGGTTCTCCACCGGCGTGCCGCTCATGGCGATGTGGCTCTGCGCGTCTATGGCCTTGACGGCCTTGGCCTGCGCGGCGCTGGGGTTCTTGATGTTCTGCGCCTCGTCGATCACCACGATGCGCCAGGACAGCGCCTTGAGCGTCGCCGCCTCGCTGCGCGCCACGCCGTAGGTGGTCAGCAGCACGTCGGGCCGTTCCTGCGCCAGCTCGCGCTTGGCGCCGTGGAAGACGGCTACGTTCAGGTCCGGCGTGAAGCGCGCCGCCTCCTTCTGCCAGTTGGTCAGCAGGCTGGTGGGCACGATCACCAGCGCCCTTCCCTCCCGCAGCGCACCGTCTTGCTTGAGGCGCAACAGCAGCGCCAGTACCTGCAGCGTCTTGCCCAGGCCCATGTCGTCGGCAATCACGCTGCCTAGGCCCAGCCGGGCGTTGCGCCACAGCCAGGCGTAGCCGCGCTGCTGGTAGGGCCGCAGCGTGGCCTGCAGCCCCGCGGGCAGCGGCACCTCGGCCTCGCGCCGCAGTTGCTCCATGAGCTTTTCTGCCGCCTTGTTCAGACCGACCGGGGCGCCTTCGATCTCGCCGGCCAGCGCGGCGCGCAGCAGCGTGGCGCCGTCGCTCTGCTGGGGCCGAGCCAAGCGCGCGTGCAGCGACTCGACCTCGGCTGCGTCGAGCATCACGTACTGGCCCCGGAATTTCACGACACCGGTGGCCTTGCCGAGCAGGCGCTTGAACTCCGCAACGCTGACCAGCTCATCGCCGATGGCCACCTTCCAATCGAAGGACAGAATCGAGTTCGTGTTCAACAGACCAGCACCGGCACTGGCACCGGCGGCAGCCTTGATCTGCATCGACAGCCGGGGCCGCAGCAGCTGATCCAGCGCTCGCGGCAGCAGGGTGCGGATACCCATGAGGCGCAGTGCCGGCAGCGTCACCGACAGCAGCGCCGGCAACTCCTCGGGTGTCACGGGGAGAGCACGTTTGGCGCCCTTGCGCACGTAGTCGTGCAGCGGCGGATGGAACTCGGCCAGCATCGCCACGGTCCTGAGCACGCTCATGCGATGGGGGAACGCAGGCTGGGCAATGACGTCGGCCAGCGGCACCGGTGCCTCCAGCGTCGAATGCTCGTCGGCTACGGCCAGTGCCAGCCTGAACCCCTCCGCACGCACGGCCTCATCCAGGCGCAGCACCGGCATGTAGCGCTGGCGCGCCAAGTGCAGCCGCGCCAGCCAAGCGTGGATGCTGCCGGCCAGCGCGCCCTCGCCCGGGCCGTCGACGCGTACCTGGCCCGGGCCGAAGAACAGACTCCACGCCTTGCCGTCAACGTGCTTCCCGGCCGGGGCCGTGTCCGCAGCCAGCAGGCGCAGGTACAAGTCAATCAGTGCACACAGCAGCACGCGCGCCTGCGCCCGCGCGGCCAACGGTACCCAAGAACGATTCAGTCGGTGCTGCGCCAGCCCCGGCGGCAGCCCGGCCGCGGCCTGTGATACCAAGCCGCGCACGGTGGCGTCCAGCTCCGCCGCGCACCAGCGCAGCCCCAGCGTCCTGGCGTCCACGGTGAAGACCTGCGGCACCACAGCGCCACGGGCAATGAGGTGCAGCGCAAACAGATGCAGGGTGTGCATGCCGGCAAAGTCCGCCCCCAGCTCCGGCAGGCTTTGCGGCGGCACGGCCGCCAGTGCTGCCAGCAGCCCGGGCAGCGTGTCCAGCGCCCGGCCGTCCAGCGTCGCGCCCGCGATCTCCACAGTGGCCTGGGCGTTCACCCTCAAGCGCAGTTGCCCTTCGGGCACGGAAGCCGCCTCGCTGCCGGTGTCCACGGCCGCAGCGGCCGCATCGAGCTGGCGCTGCGCCTCGCGCGCGATGCGGGTGACGGTCTTGTGCGCCAGCTCGCGGAAGTCTGCGCCGTGGTGAAACACCGGCTGCGCCGGCAGCAGTCGCCACAGCGGCTCGCACAGCTCGGGCACCGCCGTGAAGTCCATGCGAGCCAGCGCCTGCGGGTCGTGTGCCGGTTCAGGCGTTGCCCGCTCGGGGTCGTCTTCGAGCAGCGCCAGCGCGCTGGCAGGCAGTGCGCGCTCGGCCTGCGCATCGACGGCCACGCCGTGGCGGCCCAGCAGTGTCTGCAGATCGATGCCGCGCAGCTTGAACACCAGGTAGGGGTCGGCGTCGATCTCGCGGCTGAGCAGGTAGATCACCGCCGCCAGGTGTTTGCAGGGCACGGCCCAGTCCGGGCACGAGCACTCCATCTGCAAGTCCTTCCAGCGCTGCGGAAAGACCTGGATGTCCAGCGCCCTGGCTTCCTTCAGTACCGCGGGGTCCAACTCGCGATTGAGCAGCCGTGCGATCAGTCCCGGGTCGGCCGCCAGCCGCTCGGCCAGTCGGGCAGCGTTGGCGGCGCCGACTTGCGGCACGTGGATGTCCACCACGTAGGGTCTCGGTCGCGAGCCCTGCACGTGGGCCCGGACGTGGCCCTCATGCACCTTCAAGTCGCGCACCGCGCCACGATTGGCATAGGCACGCCCGCGCGGCAGGCGGCTGTCGTGGTCGATCTGCGCCAGCGCCTGCAGCCACTGCTCGCCCCACCAGGTGTTGCCGTACGACGCGCGACTCACCAAAGCTGCTCCATCATCGATCTGTTTTGGCTGTCAAAGGCCTATGGTTGCAGGGCATCGACGGCGCTCGCACAAAACGCAGCCCATGCAGCGGCGCAGCGCATCAGGCCCGCCCGCTGCGCCGGCCGAGTCCTTCGGCAAGCAGGGCCAGCACCAGCGAGTTCAGCGACACCCCTTCGGCACGCGCGCAGCGTGCGAGCTGAGCATGGGCGCCCTTCTTGGGCACGCGCGTGACGAACTTGCCCGAAAGCCCAAGTGCTGCCACATCGTCGGACTGGATGGTCGGTGCCGGGATGTCGCGCCCCATGTCCACCATTGCCGCGATCGCGGACTCGAAAACGTCGCGCGCGCTGCGCAGGGCTTCCTTGGTGCTCCCGCCATCAGCCATGACACCGGGCAGTTCCTGGAACGTGACGAGGTAGTCCCCGTCGTTCTCTTCGCTGAGGTGGCTGACGAGCCGCGCGTGGTCCTCGAAGGGGTACGGCGGGTGAACGGACTGGATGTGCTTGACGTCGCTCATGGCTCAATCCTGGATGAGCTCGATGAGGGCCACGAACTGGTTGACGCAGATGGCCTGGTTCGGTCCGTGAGCGGGCACGGTCACGATGTCAGGGTCTCGGCCAAGCCGCCTTCCAGCCAACCGCGGTGCTTGCAGCTCAGCACGCAGCCGGCACGGACCCACGGGCTCAACACGCCCCGGACTCACCGTCTGGGTGGGACTTGAGCCAGTCGCGCAGCGCCTCGTTCATGCGCGTCTGCCATCCGGGCCCGCTGGCCTTGAAGGCTTCCAGCACGTCGTCATCCACGCGCAAGGCGATCTGGGTCTTGGTCGAGCCCGTGGGGCGACCGCGCCTGCGACGCGCTGCAGCCAGGGCGGCTTGCAGTTCCTCGGCTGTGGCCGGACGCTCGTCCTCATCCACGCCATCCCACACGTAGTAGCCCTCGGGCGGTGGCGACTTCAGCGCCTGAAGGATCGCTTCGCGCTCACTCGGCTTCTTCCGCGAGCCACTCATAGTAGACCTCCGATTCCTCCTGGCTGGCAGGCCGGAAACTGATGATGCGCTGCTCCTCGCTGCGCTGCACGTGCACGACCGTCAACACCGCCAGCCGGCCCATCACATAAGAGAACGACTGCACCCGGGTTTCGCCATGGCGCACCGTCGTGACGTCGAACCGGTAGCGGGACTCGAGCACGGCGGTGGCGTTCACAAAGTCCAAACCATGCTTAAGCAGATTGGATCTCCGCTTGGCCTCGTCCCAAGTCAGTCGTATGTTCACCTATTTATTGTATATGCGCAAAATCACTGCGACGCAAATGTTGGTGCAGATAAGCGTTCATAATCTTTAGCACAAGAATTCTTGGGCAAGTGGGCTTGGCAGGCATCACCAGCCGGTAAACTGTGGCGCGACAAGCACT
>NZ_KE387220.1:0-47318 GCF_000430725.1 Azohydromonas australica DSM 1124 | reverse complement strand
ACCACGGCCGCCGACACCACGGGGCTGGAGCACGACCGGGCCAAGCGCAACCGGGTGCTGGCGCGCACGCTGCCCACGCCGGCACTCAAGGCGGTACTGGAGGAGCTCCCCGCGCTGGAGCCGGGCGGACGGCATCGCCGCATGGCGCTGGTGCTGCGCTTTCTGATCTCGACAGGGCTGCGAATTTCGGAGCTGGCCGCCGCGCGGCGCGACCACCTGGAATGGATACCGCCCTCGCAGCAGGGCGACGGCGGCTGGGTGCTGCACGTGGTGGGCAAGCGCAGCAAGTACCGTGAGGTGCCGTTGCCCGAGGACCTGGTGCATGCCCTGCAGGCCTATCTCGCCGCGCGCGGGCTGCCCGATGACCTGGAGCACGTACCACCGGGCACGTACCTCATCGGCAAGGTGGACGACCTGTACCTGAAGCTGCCCAGCGCCGGCCGCATGGACGTGATGGACACCTTTGGGGCCATCGAGACTGTGACGGCGCTGCCGGACGGCACGCCCACCTACAAGGGCGACGGCGTGCGCCCGCAGACCATCCATGACGACCTGCAGCGCCTCTTCGAGCGCGTGGCGCAACGCCTGGAGGGCAAGGACCGGCTGGGCGCGCAGCGGCTGCGCCTGGCCTCGGCGCACTGGCTGCGCCACACCAGCGCCAGCACGGCGGTAGCCGCCGGCGTCCCGCTGGACGTGGTGGGCGCGTTGCTGGGCCACGCCAGCCTCACGACCACGTCGCAGTACGTGCACGCCGAGTCGCACCGCGTGGCCAAGGAGATGAGGAAGCTCTGGAAGCAGCTGGGCTAGGCGCGCTGCCGTCCAATGTCGTGAAGCAACCGTTTGCGTAGCGCTGCCAATTCACTCCCCCGGATGTCCCAGGGACCCTGCTACCTAGTTGCCTAGGCTGCCAACGCAAACCGTTCGTCGCCGAGCTGGTGCCCGACCAGGGCAGCTTCCTTGGCGATGTTCACTCGCATGGCGGCCTTGGCCACATCGACCACCGCCTGGGCCAGCTTGTAACCGCGCTCATTGAGAAACTGCAGCACGAGCGCCAAGTGCCAGATGGAAGCCGAGCCGGAGTGAACCGGCGCTGGAAACGCAGCCATGTGCGCCACCATGAGCTTGCGTATGTTCTGGCGTGTCACGCCCACCAAGTCGGCGACGTCGGACAGCCCCACGAAGTCCGGCCCGACTTCAATCAGCTTCGCGCCCGGGATGGCGCCCTTCACATCGGCGAGCGCGCTCAGGATGGCGTCCTCGGCGGAAGTGGCTTCCCGCACGAACTCCAGCCCCAGGTGACCGGCCACGCCCAGGCCGACCAGGGCATCGGTGCAACCGGCAGCGCCCAGGCGTTCCACGAGTTCGTCATGGTCCGCGTCGTTGGGATCCAGCTTGTACTTGAGAGTGAATTCGTATTCCATCATCTACCTGCGCAGGGGGCGTGGATCAGTCTTCCGTGTCGCCTGTCCCTTCGCCGTGCTGCTTCTTGTGCGTCGTGCAGTTGTCGACGACCCGCCGAAGCTGCCTGGAGAAGTTGCCCGGGTTCTTGGGCGTGCTCCAAATGCTGGTGATGCAGTGCATTCCACATCGGCACTCGGCGTCGTTGTAGGGACAGTACATCTTTCCCCAGGCATGGGCGCCTCCGACTTCCACCGTCCAGCCGTTCTTCTCCGCGTGCTGAATGGCTGCTTCGACTTCCTTGTTCGGATGCTTTGCCCGTGGCATCAATGTTGGTCTGAAAGGTAAAGATGCATCAGCTGGTTGTCAAGTGACAACCAGCATGCCCGTACTGGACTACAGCTTGGCGCGGCCGACCTCGGCGCTTTGGCCCCAGCCGCGACGCCCAGTTATCTGGCGTGGTTCAGCAAGGAGTCTGGTAGATCAGGCTTGAGTGCTTGCTGGGGCAGCCGAGTCCCGATGCCTGCAGAGGTCAGGCGACCAAGGCTGCCACCGAAGCGTGGCTGATGCGACGCAGGTGCTTGACCTCGTGCGTGTCGCTGACCGGATCGTAGGTCGCCGAGGCAACCAGGCCCTTGTCCATGAGCATCTGGTGCGCCTTCTTCAGCGTCTGCCGGAAGCTCGACATGTTTTGGTTTCGGCTGCCCATCAGGGCATGCAGACGTGGCGTGGAAAGAGGATGCGGCTCGTCATGGGTCTCGTAGTACAGGTGCAGCCACTTGGCCATCGGGCTGCGCAGGCCCTGGCGCCGCTGCCACTCGATGATGGTGTAGAGGTTCTCGTCGAACAGGGCGAGTACCTTCGGATCGATCGCCAATTGCCAGCGCGAGCCGCCATGCGCCTCGTCACCGATGATGGTGACGTCCTTGACGAAGCGGCCGGCGAAGGTCAGCGGCTTGGTGTGGGGCTTGACCGGGCGATCGCACCTGATGCGCAGCGTCGCGTCAATGAGGATGTTGATCGCACAGCGCACGCGCTCGTAGCTCTCGTCGCTGCGGCCCCAGCCCAGCATCTGCAGCATCTGGTGGCCGGTAACGACGAAGAGCGATCCCAGCGGCAATGCGCGGCCGATGTGGATGAGCTGCATCAGGACATCGATCTCGTCACTCGTCCACTGCTTGCCGGTGTACTCGACCCGCATGCCATCCAGCGAGGCGATCTCCGCCCGGTCCAGCTGCAGCCGCTCAGCGCCCTTCTCCAGCACCGCCACCAGCCCGCAACGCACGATGGCGTTGGGCACGGCCCGCTGCTGCTTGCCCCAGGTTGCCGGCAGGAACAGGTCCGCCTGGGGATGCACCTCCCGCGCACTCATCTCCAGCGCGTCACGCTCCCGCGCCTTTGCGCGGCTGGATTCGATGCGCGACAGGAGATCGTCGAAGTTGGGCACAGGCATGGTCCGCAGAAGCTATCACGCCCCAGTTCGCGGTTTGGAATAGAAGGTTCGCGGTTTCGCATATAGGCCGCAACGTCGCTTCGCTGAGGCTGCACACGAGATTCGCGGTATCGCATAGCGCGTTCGTCGTTGCGCATAGGCCGGCTCGCGGTATGGCATGCCTGATTCGTCGGCATGCATAGGCGAACTCGTTGTATCGCATAGCAAAGCTCGTCGGCACGCATAGCAAAGTTCGCGGTATCGCATATCGGTACTGCTGAAATTTCTCAATCTCGACAGTCACTTGGCGACGTTTTCCACAGGCCTGAATCTTATTGAATCGTTCTTGAATACCAATGTCCGGCAAGCCAGCGCGGGCCGAGCGATGGCCTGTCACTTTCCATGGCCACATCGACCAAGAGCACGATCGGCCGTCGGACAACTGCACAAACCGGGTGTCAGCCGAGGTTGGCCTATGCGAAACCACGAACACCTCATGCGCTGACCAGCGCTGCATGTCAGCATGCTTGCCCTATGCGAAACCACGAAGAAGACCGCGATCAGGAACGCAATGCCGTCGAGTTGTGGCCGGTGCGAATTTGGCGGCTTGCTGCCGTGGCCTATCCTGAGGTTTTCCCATACAGCGCCGCTTGGCTCGTATGCGACCCGGGGCGAGCCGCCGCCCAATGACGGCCAACGACCATGAGCGCCAGCAACTGTTGACGCTGCTGGCCGAAATCAAGGCGTAGCGCGAGTGGCCACCCCCTGCTCAACGAACCATTTGGCCACGCCGCGGCGCGCTGGCCTCAAGGGACGTTTATGCGGGCGCGCCAAGCCACTTACCGGCATCGACTGCCCGCACCACGCTGGATGCTGATCTGAGGCCCATCCCGCTCGGGGGCGCGTTCCTCCATGGCTTGACGCTCCAGCTCCAGCGCGATCAGCCTCTCCGGCGTGATGTCCGGAATGGCCTCTCCCTTGGCGACCATCTCGTCGACCTTGCGGTTCATGTCGGCAATCAGCCTGCGCCGCAGTTCGTCGTCCTCGATCCGGCGCAAGTTCATGTACGCCACGAAGGCAAGCATGAACTGCTGTCTGCGGTCATCCATCCCTGCTGCACTTTCTCGGGTAGCGTCCCACGCGAAGTGACTGCGACCATCGTAGTCCCGGCAGATCAGTCTTCGACGTATCAGGTCTTGGCAGACTTCGAAATCGGCTTTGCTGGTTGAGGCAGCCAATGGGATGTGCTCCATCAGCTGCCGCAACCAGCATTTGCACCATCCCTGCCGCATGGCCCCACCCCACCGGGTGATGACGCGCCAAGTACTTCAACTGTGCCGTTTCTGCGCCATGTGGACGCGCCCGTTGGCAACGGCTGGCGTCGAAGGAACACCGGCTGAACGCCGCTGACCCAACGAGGGCTCGGAAACGCTGCGCCTTCTCGTGACGTCTATCCGCCAACCAAACCTGTACCAGAGCGCCGGCTCCACGTGGGTGCCTGCTTCCAGGGTGGTCTTTTGGATCGGAGGTCGCGATGAAACTGTTCCAGGTACCTGCCCTGTGTACCGTGCTGCTTGCCGGCTGCGGCGGCTCGGATCCCAGCAACGCGCCGCAACCCCCAATGTCCCTGGCGCGGGAGGAGCCCCAGGCCGTGACAGCACCGGACCCGGATCGGGGCCAGTACATCTTCCGGCGCCAGACCTTTGGCGACGAAATGTTCTGGAGCGACCGCCTGCACCTGCACGAGGTCGTGGGAACCAGGGTGTCGCCCAAGACCGCGCTATCGGTCGGCCTGAAGGTGGACGTCAGGGCCCTGCCGCCGGAAGTCCGCCAGGGCATCGCCGACGGCAGCGTCGATCTCGCCAGCCCCGACACCACGGTGGCGCTGCTCAAGCTCGATGCCGTCATCGGCCTCAAGGGCCGGGTGGAGACCGTGGGCGGCCGCGACCGGCTCACGCGGCTGGGCGTGACCTGCGCGCTGTGCCACTCCACGGTGGACAACTCGTTCGCTCGGGGCATCGGCAGGCGACTGGACGGCTGGCCCAACCGGGACTTGGACCCGGGCGCCCTCATAGCCCTGTCCCCCGCCCTCAGCGAGGCTACCAAGGCCATCTACCGTTCGTGGGGCAAGGGCCGCTACGACCCGCGCTTCAACCTGGACGGCATCAGCGCCCCCGTGCTCATCCCGCCCGCGTACGGCCTGCAGGACGTGCACCGCATCACCTACACCGGCGACGGTCACCGGATCGCTTACTGGAACCGCTACGTCGCCGTGACGCAGATGGGCGGCCACGGCAGCTTCCGCGACCCGCGCATCGGCGTCTCCGTCACGAACGGGACCGACGACCTGGTCAGCAGCCGCTTGCCGGCGCTGCAGGCGTACCAGCTGACGCTGCAGCCGCCGGTGCCGCCGGCCGGCAGCTTCAACCCCGCGGCGGCCCCGCGCGGACGGGTGATCTTCAACACCAAGGGCACTTGCGCCAGTTGCCACAGCGGGCCGGCGTTCACGGACGCAAACCGGCGCGTGCACGCGCCCAGCGAAGTGGTGAGCGAGCCCGAGCCTGGTGGCGCGCCGAGCTACGCATCGCGCAGCGCGACCAAGATGTACCGCACCACGCCGCTGCGCGGCGTCTGGCAGCACCCGCCCTACTTCCACAACGGCACGGCAGCGACGCTGGAGGAGGTCGTGCAAACCTACAACCGGAAGAAGGCGCTGTACCTGACCGATGCGGAGATCGCGGACTTGGTCCAGTACCTCAAGTCGCTGTGATGGCTGCTGCGTTGCGCGGCCCCGGCCGCCGACCAGGCCGGGGCCCCTGACGCTGATCGGTTCAAAGCTCGCGGCCGGCGTCTCAGCTCTGAGTCTTGCGCGGCCTGCCGCGCCGCCGCGGCGGCACCTCCAGCCCAAGATCGGCCGGCGTCAACTCGAACGCGCGCATGAGGTTGCGCACCTTCACCAGTGCCTCCAGTCGGGTGCCCTCTTCCATCTCGCGCAGCTGCGATTCAGCGTCGGCCAGTTCGGTGCGCAGATTGGAAATGCGGGCCTTGAGCGATTCAGGCGTGAGCTTGGCCACCGGCTTGACCCAGCCGGTCGGGACATCGTCAGTCATGTACATGCGTGGATTCGTCCTCGCGTTTATTGAAAGGAGCCAACGCAGTGTAGGTGGCTGCTCATCGCCCCTGTCAATAGGATGTAGCAGGCTTGAAGTAGCCTGCTGCTATCGGCGCAGACCCTCTGCCCTGCCTTTCCCACCGGGCACAATTTCTTGATGGCGTACCGGGCCCGAGGGCAAAGCGTTTCAGGTCCTGGTGCTCGGTGCAGTACGCGCTCACGATGGCTGGCGTACGCTGGCCCGGTGCGACTCGCAATAGCTACAACCGGCGTGGTGTCGCGCCTTCAAGCCGCCTGGCGTGGCGTCCTGGGCAGCACGAACGTGAATACCGTGCGGCCATTGGCTGACTCCACGCTCACCGTGCCGCCGTGGGCCTGCGCCACCTGCCGGACGATGAACAGCCCCAGTCCCATGCTGGTGCGCTCGGCCTTGGCATTGCCATCCGCGACCTGCCGCAGTGGCTCGAACAAGGTCTCAATGGCTTCGGGCTGAATCGTGGGGCCCTCGTTCTCCACGGACAGCCGCACCTCGGCCTCGCCGCCACGGAGCTTCACCTCCACCGGGCTGGCCGGATTGCCGTACCGAGCCGCGTTCGTGTCCAAGTTGCTGACGATTTGCCTGACGCGCGAGGCATCCCAGGTGCCCTGCGTCGCGCCGTCCGTCGTGTACTCGATGCGACATCCGGGCAGCGCGGCTCTTTGTACCTCGACCTCTTCCTGGCACACCGCGGCCAAGTTGCAGGGTGCCAATGACACCGGCAGTCCCAGGTCCAGCGATGTGCGGCTGTAGTCGAGCAGGTCGTCCAGCAACTCCTTCATGCGCTCGCCATTGCGGCTCAGCCGGGCGATGGGCGCACTCACCGGCGTGCCGTCACCGAGCTTGGAGATGAGGTGCGACATCATCAGGATCGCGTTGAGCAGGCCGCGCAGGTCTTGGCCCAGCACGCCCAGGAACACGTTGCGCCAGCGGTCCACCTCCTTGGACAAGAAATCGACCGACTCGGCAACGGCCTGGTCGATGGCATCGTTGAAGCAGCTGATGTCGTCCACGGCTTCTCGTCCCGGCGGCTCTGCGTCAAACCACAGGCGCAGCACGCTCGCACGCACAGTGCGGTACTCGGCCACCAGCTGCTGCATCGAGAACCCGCTGGCAGCACGCAACGCGGCATGCGTCTGCGCTGCTGTCCTGCCCTGGACGGGCAGGCTGCTGGTTGGCGGACTGCTCCTCACGGCTTTGCGGCGTTCTCAGATCCTCGGCAATCGCCTGCAGGATCTGCTCGGCATGATCGCGCAGCGTGCTCGAGCTAGCTTGGGCTGCGGCGGGGAAAGCGTTGCCGCAAACTCCTCCCACGCGCTCACGATCGTGGCCATGTTGCGCTCGATGAAGTCGGCAAGTCGCACCGGCCCTCCCCTGTGTAGCAGGCACTCCGCATCCATCGCGGTGGCAAGGAGCCGATTTTGCTCGCACTTGCCCATGGACAGCTCACCACGGTGCTTGCGCATACTGGTTGTCGATGACGACCACGATGCCGCGCAGTCCCTGGCGGAACTGCTGCCGCTCATCAGCCCGGTGCCGATGGCCGTCACGGTGGCCTTCGACGGCCAGCAGGCCGTAGACCTTGCCTGCCACCCAAGCGCGCCACCGGACATGGTCCTGCTGGACATGGAAATGCCAGGGCTCAACGGCTTCGACGCCGCAGCGGCCATCCAGGCACGCCTGCGCGAGCGCACTCCCCGGCTGATTGCCGTCTCGGGCAACGTGAAGTACGTCGCGATCGCCTCATCGACAGCCCTCTTCCATCACGCGTTGGGCAAGCCGGTCGATGTCGAGCATTTGGTGCGTCTGCTCGATAGCGCCTGTCCGCAGGGATGACCGCAACAGGACCTGGGCGGGCGTCCGGCAGGCTCACGAAGCCGGGAAGCGGCAACTGCCCAACCCGGCTGCCATGAGCCGATCCGTGGACACATCAACCTGTACGCCTGAGTGGACGGGACCGGCAGGAGCGCCTGTGGCTTGGCACGTCACAGATTGTCGACCGTGGGCCAGGCCAAGATTGCCCTCTCCTGCTACCCCGGGGGGATGGAGGCCAGGCCTGGCCACTGCAGCGACTGCACACTGGGCAGCGGGACACAGGGGATCGGTGCAGGGGCAGCGAAACAATGGCTATGGGTGCGGGCTCTACGAACCGTCATGCACCCTTGCCTCCTTTGCCCCCCTTGTCGCCTTTGCCCAGGGGTTTGTTTTTCCCGCCATCCGGCTTGGCCGAGCCACTCTTGGCGAATGCGGGTGCCGCTGTAAGCGTCAGGATGGCCGGAGCCACATAGACGCTGCCTTTGACGAATCGGCGCCGAGAGGCGTCTGGTGCTGTCATGTTTGCCCTCCCAAAAACTGTCACAGCAGCGCTACTTCAGCACCGATCTGGTGCGGTGTCTTCCTATGGCTAGGGACCGGGTAACGCCCGGGATAGCGCGGCCGCTTAGCTAAGGTTGGAAAGATGTCCAGCGACGGTTCCGGAAACGCTGTTGACATGCGATCGCTAACCCATGCTGAAGCAAGCGCAGAGGCTTATCCGAAACATGCGTCTGATCTAAAAGCAACCAGGCACGTTGCAACAGGACTATTTGGCTGCCTGGCATGCGGGAATGCTCGGCCGGTACTCCCTGCGCGTGTCTAGTCGGGATGGTGGTCGCACAGGGTTACTTGCGGCCAACATGTCAAGCATCGACAACGCGGACACCAGCACCTGTCCGAGCGCCTCGTAGTCCCCAAGCTTGACTAGATGCCGGTTGAAACCGGCAGCCTAGAAGTTGCGGCGCTCTTCGGCCTGGCCCCATCCGGTCGTCATGGCCACGATCGTCGGGTCCCTGTCCCAGGGTTGCCGGCACAGCCTGCGGCAGACCTCGTAGCTGCTCTTCCCGGTACCGCCACGGCACCCGCAAGCGTCGATATGAGCTCCGTCCCGGCGAGCACAGTACTAATTCGAACTGCGCTGGCTCCTGCCTCACCCACTGGGTAGAGCCTAGGTCGCACGCGTCCGTAGTTTGGAGCGCTCCAAACCGGCCTGTAGGAACCAATGATGGGGCTGTCCGCTACCGCGGTGCACTCCCCTCTGGACGTCCGCCGTAGCGACATAGAGCGTGATGCTGAGCTTTCTTCACCCAGAGAAGGTGAACTTGGAGCGCTCCAAACAGAAGACCCTTCCCCTAACGTGTGCTGCCTAGCCTTCGAATACGTGCGGAACGCTTGTCGATGCAGCGTAGATGCAACACACAGTGAGCGCACAAAACGTTATTCATTGATGACAGAAATCCTGCAATGCAAAATCGATATGAGGAGGACCTCATGATTTTGACTATCGCCAACCTAAAGGGTGGTGTCGCGAAAAGCAGCATCGCAGGTAGCTTGGCTGCCATGGCTGCAGCAGACGGCGTGTCCGTTGTTGTCGTCGATGCAGAGAGATTGGGCGCCTCGACTTCCTGGGGGAAGTTGAGGCATGAAGATAGCCGCGAGCCTGCTATCGACGTTGTAGACGTCCGAGGCGACGTGGCCAAGACCATCCAGGGGCAAGCCACCCAGTACGACCTGGTGATTGTCGACATCGGTGCTGGCAATGCCAAGGCTATTGCTTCCTGCGCTCAGATTTCCGACTTAGTGCTACTACCCTGCGGCACCACGACTGAGGAGTTTCGGAAGACGCAGGAAACATTTGCCCTTATGAGGGACTCGAGCGCGCCCGTTTTTGTATTACTGACCCGGGTTACTCCTTCCACGACAAGAAGGGAAACAAAGGAAACACAAGAACTCCGAGCTGTCTTTAAAGAGGCCGGACTTAAAGTTTTCGATGCAGTGATTCCCCGTCGCAAGGTCTGGGAGTTGACTGCGGACGGTCAAGCCATCCATGAACTTGACAATGAAAAGGCAACGCAAGAGATGCGGGCCGTGTACGAAGAAATTCTTCGCCGCATCGACGATCTGGAGAACGCATGAGTATTTCTGCCAAGGACAAGTTCGCACGAGTACGCAGCAAACTTACCCCTGAAAACGTGGCACGGGCACAGGCCGCAGGGCGGCGTGTTGCCGACGAAGGTGCTTCCGTAGCCCCAATTGAGACTCCTGAGTTTGGAGCGCTCCAACCCCAGGATCCCGAGTTGTCCATCATTAGGTCGGATACCGAGCCTGTGGCACTAGCGGGTGGAGCGTTCCAAGAGTCGCGGCCTGCATGGCAGGTCGGACAGGTCTATGAGGTCTCGCACGACAGGTTGAAGCCCAACCCGCTTAATCCGCGCGTGTTCTACCTGCCTGAGAAGATCAACGAACTGGCCGCGTCAATGGAGCGGCAGGGGCAAACGACCGCAGCGACCGGCTTTGTCGAAGGTGATTTCATCATTCTGATTGAGGGACATACCCGGCAGAAGGCCGCGAGCCAGCTCGGCTGGCCAAGCCTTCGGGTTGAGATTCGTCCTAAGCCTGCAGACCTACGAAAGCTCTACGAAGAGGCTCACACTGCTAACGATGAGCGTAGCAACCCTTCCCCGCTGGACGATGCATTGCGCTGGAAGCAGCTACTGAGCGACCGGGTCTATCCGAGTCAGCGCAGCCTTGCCATGGCTATTGGAAAAGATGAGGGTGACGTGAGCCGTACGCTGGCGCTTAACGACATGTCGCAAAGCGTCATTCAATCGCTCGCTGAGGCCCCGAGCCTTCACACGGCCTGGACCCTGCGGAGCATTGCGGAATTCTGGCGAACATGTGGCGACGATGAGACTCACAAGCTCATCGTGGAAGCCAAGCGCAATAATTTGTCCGGCCGCGAGATCAAAAAGCGTCAGGAAACCATACTGGCTGGTCCCTCACAGAGGCCACGAGCTGCCAAGGCATCTGTGGAATTCAAAGGTCGCAAGGGTGAGCTGAAGACCTTTGAGGATGGCCGAGTGCAACTGCTGCTCAAGGGCCTGAGCCATGACGAAGCCGAAGAAATCAAGAGGCGGTTAACCGCTGCTCTGGTTGGTTGATGGAGCAACGATTTGCGAAATTTCCACAAATCGCCTGCGCATTACTACAAACAAACGAGCAAGCGTGCTGTCCATTGATCCGCCTGCGTCAGTGCTTCTTGTCGTGTGACCCTCTAACCTGCAGCCTGTAACTCACGCAGCTTCGATGTTGACTTGAGCGCTGCGAAAGCTTGCACGTGCTCAGGCCGCGGGCGGGTCCGTTGCGCCCAGTGAATGACTGCCTCGCGTTCACGCTCCCTGTCTTCACGCTCGCCTGCCAGCGTGTTGCGGCTCTTGATCGACACGGGCAGCAGCGCAGACTCTCGGCGCACCGATGGCGGAGCCGTCCAGTCACGGCCAGAGCGCACCAAGAACCGCAGGTAGGCCACCGGTCTATCAGCATCAAGAATGGCCGGCAGCACATGCGCGGCAATGTGCTGCAGCCGTACCCCAAGTGGTCCGGCCAGCCGCATCGCCCCGCACAGCTGCCGTCCCGTCATGCCCATGAGCAACGGCGCGAGATCGGCCGGGATGCGCGAGCCGTCTGATGCCAGCACACAAGGTTGTCGGGGCGTGGCTTGAGGCTCAGATCGTCGTGTGCCGGGTTCGGGTTCCGGCTTGGCAGCCGTGTCTACAGGCGGCGCCTGCGGCGCATTTCTCTCCGAAGGAGACTTCTCCTTGAAGTCCCTACAGGCATGCTCCGGCGGTTGTGCATGCCGCAGGAGCCCCAGCTCAGCCAGCGCCAGGTCGGTGAGGCGGGTCAGGCCGACGGGCATGCCGTTGCGCCTTGCGCCTGTGATGTCGCGCTGGCGCTTTATCCAGCCGTCCACCTTCAGGGCCTGGACATGGGTGTTCACGGTGTTGTAGCTGCAGCTGAGCTCACGGGCGATGGTGTCGAACTTCAGCGCGAACCATCCGCCGGCATCCCGCCATTGGACGCCTAGGCTCAGCATGCAGGCAAGCACGTCGCGACGCTTGTCGGAAAGCTCCCCGAGCCGGCCGGTTCGGCGCAGCAGCCGGCGTTCGGCTTCAGCGAAAGCGAGCGGGCAGGGAGGCAGTTTGGCGGCGTCGGTGGAGTGGCCGTCTGCGGGCGAGGACGCACGGGCGTGTGTGCCCGCCTGCTCTGTAACAGGCTGGTTCATAAAGTTTGCAGGGACGAGTTCACCCGCGTGTTGCGGATTTCCTTGCTGCCCCTACACTTCAAGCCTGCAACAGCGGTGTGTCGGTCTACAGCAAGGGATCACGCATCACGGAGGACGCCTCGGGACTGGTAACCCCGGGGCGTTTCTCTTTGCGGGGTTCAGATTCCGTTTCTGAGCGGTCCCAGTCCTTTCCTCATCAACGGCACCGGCTGTGGAAATTCAGCCCGGCACCTGGGCTGCACACGTCCAGCGCCGTGCGAACTCAGCGCTGGTCCTTGTGGGGCTTCGCAGGAGCTTGCTTGTCGGGGCGGGTTCACTTCACGCGGGGCAGGGTAAACGGCGAGACATGGCCTTCCTCGGCCGCCTTGCACACTGCCCCGCCTTGAGCGATCAAAAGCCTCCACGGTCATCCCGCCCTCATGCCGTGACACTGGCGCTGCTGCACCCCGTGACCCGTACTCCGGGATTGGTCCTGGCCACGCTGCTGGACCTGCTCCACTGCCTGTTCCTGCACCCGGGCCTTGTGCAGCTCCATCGCCTGCTGTGCCTCGGGCATCACCTGCCGCAACAGACCCTCGCGCCCGAGCTGGCTGCGCTGCGCCAGGTCGTTGAAGTCCGTGTGCGACTTCATGCGCGCCAGCGCCGCGAGCTGGTCGGGCTTGAGAAGGTCCTTTTCGGCCGCAACCCGGTCCTTGTCCGAAAGCCCACCCTGCGCCAGCAGCCGCTCGGCCGCGTCGTGCAGCCGCCAGGCGGCCGGCGTGATCGGCGCCAATTCGCGCGGGTAGTCGGCCTCGCCCGGGGCGAAGACGGGGAAGAAGGCGCGGCCGCCGACATCGCGCGCCGCCGCCTCTGCCTTCTCGCGGCCCGGGTTGAAGCCCTGCGTGAGCTGCACCGCCCGGTCGTCGTCGCCGGCCACCAGGATGGGCTTGGTCGGGTGGAGCTCGCGCAACGCCTTCGCCACCGCGGCCACGTTCCCGGAGTCGAAGGCCACCACGCCGGCCACGGGGGCGCCCATCGCCTCCTTCAGCGTCGCCATGGTGGCGTAGCCCTCGCCCACGACGATCACGGGCGCGCGGTCCAGCTCCTTCATGCCCCCCAGCACGTGAAAGCAGCCTTCCTTGTGGCTGTCCTTCGCAAACCGCTTCGTGCCGTCCTCACCGATGTACTGCGTCGTCCAGTGCTTGCCGGTCTTGTCGCAGGCCGGCACGAAAGTGGTTTTGCCGGCGTGGTCCGTGAGGAGCCCGGGGTAAGCCTGGACACCCTTGGCCTGGAGGTAGGGCGTGGGCTGCTTCGGGTCCACGGGCCTAAGAGCGGCCAGCTGGCGCTGCACGCGCTGCGCCGCTGCCTCGTGCTGGCGCTGCTGCTCGGCCTCGCGCTCGGCCCGCCTGGCCGCGGCCTCGGCGGTGAGCCTGGCGCGGTCCTCGTCGCTGAGGTGGTAGCCCTTTGCCTTCCAGCGCAGTTCCTGGCCGGTGCGGTTGTCCTTGGCGTAGCCGGCCGGCACGTGACCGTCGAGGTGTCCGACGTAGAAGCCGGCCTTCTCCTTGCCCTTGTCGCCGGCCGTGGCGATCCGGTGCGTGGCACCGTCCATGACCGGGTGCTCGCCCTCCAGGATGAAGCCCATGCCGCGCAGCTCCTGGGCGAACTCGTCGCGCGCGGCCATCGCCGGATCCTGCTGCTGGCGCTGGTTCTCGGGTAGCCATTTCCGCAGAGCGTCCCTGTCCGCGCCTTCGCCCGCGTACCAGGACTTGGCCGCGCCGTCCCAGCGCGCACCCGCGGCCTTGGCTTGGTGCCGCTCGATGTAGGGCACGGCGAGGTAGGTACGCTGCTCCTCGTGCGCGGGCGCGGCCGGCTGTTCGGCTGGCGCTGCCTGGAGCTGCTGTGCTGCCTCTTCGCGCCGGGGCCAGCGTGCCAGCAGCGGCGCCGTTTCCACGCCGGGAGGCACGTACCAGGACTGCTCCTGGCGGTCCCAGCGGGCCCCCAGTGCCTTGGCCTGATCCTTCTGCGCGAAGGGCACGGCCAGGTAGACGCGCGGCTGCTGGGCCTGCTCCAGGGCCTGGTCGATGCGCTGGTTTTCCTCGGCAACGGTGCCCACGCTCGCCTCCTGCTTCTGGCCCTGGTGCTGGTCGAACGCCATGACGAAGGTGTGGATGCGCTCCGCGTCGGCCGCCGCACGGAAGATCTCCAGCGGATCCTCCTTGAGCACCTTGATCCAGGACGCGACGTAGGACGCGTGGCGGCCCGGGTCGTGGCCGATGCCCAGCGAGTCGCCCACCAGCATGGATGCGATCTCGGCGCGCAGTTCCTCTCGCGCGTAGCCTTCGCTGCCAAACGGATTGGCGAGGTCCCGGCCCAACCGGTTCTCGTGCCCGGTCCAGTGGCCCAGCTCATGCAGCGCGACGGCGTAGTAGCTGGCCGCGTCCGGGAACTGTCCTTTCCCGGGCATCTGGATGGCGTCGGTGGAGGGCCGGTAGAAGGCGCAGTCGCCTTCCACGTGGCGGATCGTGGCGCCACTGGCGTGCAGCAACTTCTCCGCGCGCTGCGCCGCATCCCAGGCCGGCGGCCGGTGCTGCAGCGTGAGCAGGCCCTCGATCTGCTCGGCGTTGAACACGACGGCATGGAAGACGCGCGGGCGTTCCAGCTGCACCTGCACCGTCTCGGGCTTGCCGTCCGCACCGATCACCGGCCGCCCGTTGTCGTCGAGCCTGGGCTGCTCCTCGCTGAACTTCCAGTACTGGACCGGGGTGCCGTGCTCGCCCTTGCGCACCTGGGCGCCCTGGGCCTGCGCCTGGTTGTACGTTATCCAGCGCGGGTCGCTGTAGCCCTGGGCCGCCAGGAAGACCGCATTGATGCCCTTGTAGCGCTTGCCGCTGACAGGGTTCATCGGCACGCCAGCTCTTGGCCGGCCGGGCTCCCAGGGCTTCTGCCAGGGCGCGGTGCCGGCCTCGAGCAGCTCGACGAGCTTCTCGGCCACCCGCTCATGGAAAGGCTTGCCGCGATCCATGGTCAGGCCTCCGCGGCCAGGTCGGTGGCGCTGTCCAGGGCGTCGCTGAGGGTCAGCGCGTCTTCCACGAAGGCGCCGGCTAGTGCCGCCTCCTCGGGGTCGAATTCGGCCAGGAAGGCGGGCGTGCCGGCGTCGCGCAGCTTGTCGCGCACCACCTCGGCTAGGCTCGGGGGCGGCACCCGCACGTCTTCGTCGTTTGGCATGTCCATGAGTGGCTTTTCCTCAGTAGGTGAACACGGGGCGGATCACGGTCTTGATCTGCCTGCGGCTGGTCGGCCCGAAGTAGCGGGCATCGAAGGAGAGGGCGAACCGGTCGGACATGAGCAGGACCTGGTCGGGCGCCAGCGTGGCGCTGGTGGCCTGCAGGTGCGGCATGAGCCGGCCGGCGCCGTCGAAGCGCACCGGGGCGCTGTCGGGCAGCGGCTGGCCATTGACGCGCACGCCGTCGTCATCCAGCTCCACGTGGTCGCCGTGCGCTGCCATCACGCGCTTCATGACGTAGCCGGCGCCACCAGGGCACACTCCCACGCCCAGGTAGCCGCGCCGGTAGGCCTGCTCGAAGACGCCGCCCTGCGGCAGGCACAGCAGGACGTAGGACCCGACGCGTACCAGCTCGCTGGTGGCGCGGTACAGGCCCAGCGGGATGCTCGGGCTAATGTTCCAGTACAGGCCCAGCGCCTTGGCCGCGGCGCCCAGCGCCAGCGGGGCGGCCACGACGCCGGCCAGGGCGAACTTGTGCCAGCGCCTCATGGGCCGTCCCTTCCATGCGGGACGTCTTCCCCGCGTGGGGCGTCCTTTCCGCGCTGCTCGGGCCTGCGGTTGCTGCGCTCCTTCCAAAAGTGCCAGCAGGCCATCAGCAGGATGACAAACAGGCTTGCCAGCAACGAGACACCGATGGAGTCGGTGAACTGCTCCCAGCGGGTCGGTGGTGCTTGCCAGGTCATGCTGCTTGCGCCATGCGCGGCTGGTTCGCGGCCACGATCCAGTCGCTGGTCTTGGGCGGCGCCACTTGCGAGCGGGCCAGGAAGGTGGGGTCCTGGAAGTACAGCGGCTGCTTGCCGTAGATCGCCGGGTAGCCCGCCACGTACACCACCATGTCGCCGGCCTTCGTGATCTGGTCGGCGCTGTCCTTCTCGGGGCCGGGCATGCGCATCGCCTCGTCAGCCGTGAGCAGGTTGCGCGCGACTTCCTGCACCGTGCGCGAGACGTTGGACTCCATGAAGGCCACACGCTTGCCGCTGACCGTGATGGCCTCCTTGAGCACGGTGGTCTGCCCGGTCTGCCGCGACAGGTACTCCGCCGTCTCGACCCGGTTGGGCGGGAAGGCGCACTGCACGTGGCAGTTCGAGCTGATCGTCTCGCTCGGCCCGTAGCCCAGCTGAGGGTGGCGAAGCTGCGTGATGTCCTGGATCACCAGGAAGGCCTTGATGCCGTAGCCGGCCATCCACGACAGCGCGTCCTCGAGGATCGGCAGCCTGCGAAAGGCCGTGAGCTCGTCCAGCATCATCAGCAGCTTGTGCTTGTAGCTGGGCTTCGGACGCCCCTGCTCGAAGCCGATCTTGTCGGCCAGCAGCCGTATCGTCATCGTGATCAGCAGCCGCAGCAGCGGGCGCAGCCGCTCCTTGTCACTGGGCTGGGTGACCAGGTACAGACTCACCGGGCTGTCGTGGTGCATCAGGTCCCTGCTGCGGAAGTGGCTGTCCGCTACGTTGCGGGCCACAACCGGATCGCGGTACAGCGACAGGTAGCTCTTGAGCGTGGACAGCACCGAGCCGGCTTCCTCTTCGTGCCGGTCAAGCTGGTCGCGCGCCGCGGCGCCGACTACCGGGTGCACCTCGCCGTTGAGGTGGTGGTACTGCGTCATCTCCACCCACAGCTCGGCCGTCGCGCGCTCCGGGTCAGCCAGCATGTGGTCCACCACCGGCAGTGACGCGCGCGGGCCGTCGCCGTTTCTTGCCCGGTACAGGGCATGCAGGATGACCCCTTGCAGCAGGGCAAAGCTGGTCTTCTGCCAGTGCGACTCCAGCCCCTTGCCATCGGGATCCACGATCATCTGCGCGATGTTCTGGACGTCCCCGACTTCGTGCTCGGTCCCGAGACGCACCTCGTCCAGCGCATTCCAGTGCGCGCTGTCCAGCGCAGCCGGCTCGAACTTCAGCACCTTGTTGCCGGCGAAGAGCTTTCGCCAGCCCGAGGTCAGCTCCCACAGTTCGCCCTTGAGGTCCGTGATGAAGGCGCTCTTGACCCAGGAAAGCAGCGTCGGGATCACCAGGCCCACGCCCTTGCCGGACCTGGTAGGGGCGTAGCACAGGATGTGTTCCGGCCCGGTGTGGCGCAGGTAGCGCAGCACGCCCTGCTTGTCGATCCAGCCGCCCACGTAGCAGGCCAGGGCTGACGGTGGCGGCAGCTTGTGCATCCTCTCGCGCCAGCTCCGTGCCTCGCGTGGCAGCAGGCCTGCTGCCTGAATGTCCTTCAGCGTGGCCCAGCGGGCACTGCCGTGCATGTACTGGTTGCCCGTGGGCTTGCTGGCCTCGACCATCTTCACGACCATGGTGGCGATCAGGCCGCCCGCGGCCACCATCGCGCCGACGCTGCCCGAAGTCATCAGCTGCTGCGGGTAGACCTCGCTCCACTTCGCGGCCCAGCCCAGCACGTGCCAGGGCAGGTACACGTGGCCCACGCTCATCCCGAGGCTGGCGTGGTAGTCGAAGGTATGGGCGAAGTGCTGCGTGGCTGCCCACAAGCCACCCGCCAGCGAGGCGGTGCCCATGATGGGCACCAGCTTGCCACGGGTCCTGCGGCGTTGGCGCACCTGCGGCCCGACGGCAGGGTTGTTCATTGTCATGGAGCGGGTCATCGGCTTCGTCCTCTGGAATGGCTCGCAGCCAGCGAGCCCGTGGGGGTGACGGTGATGGATTGCCCGATGGATACGGACTTCAGCCGCCGGACAGTTGTGAAGTCAACTGGCATCACCAGGACCGCATCGCCGCGGTCGAGCAGGGCCAGCGTGCAGCCATCGACGCTGCGCAGGCCTGCGAAGGAAAGGGGCTGCCTGGTCGGGCTGTAGCGCACGTGCCTGGGCACGTCGATGCCGCGCGCGCGCTTGCCCTCGCGCTCCTCGATGTAGCTGTCCGCGGCGGCGTAGGCCTGCGGCGCCAGCTTCGCACCGGGTATCGGCCAGGCGGGGGCGGCTGGCGCTGGCCGTGGCGCCGTCGGCGCACGCACGCCCACGCCGGCGCCGGTGCGCAGCCGCGCCTCGGCCTTGGGCGGGGCCTTCGATCCCGGGCGGCCCACGGGCGGGCGGCTTACTCCTCCTTCTCTTCCTGCCCGATCCACGGGCCGTCGCAGTGCGTCAGGTGCCTGGGCTCCTTGTTGCTCCACACCGTGACGTACATCACCCGGCAGTAGCAGCTCACGTCCTGCTCGCTGGCCTGCCACATCGCGTTCGGGCAGGTCTCGCACACGGTGACGGGATCGGGGCGGCGTACCTTTGGGAGCGCCGCCAGGGTTGGGCTTTCGACCGTGGGCATGGCGGGCAGCGCCAGCCGCGTCAGTTCCAGATCGGGCGGCTCGGGCAGGGCGGCCATCGTCTCGTTGATCAGGTCCTCGTCGCTCATCCGTTCCATGAGGGGGCTCCTTGCGCATCAAGGCCTGGCGCTGCCGCTCAAGGCCGGGGTCGATGAAAGTGACCGGCAGCGCCAGCTCCACCGCCGCGTGCACCACGGCCATACGGAATCGCTGGGAGCCGCTGACGGTGATGCGGTCGCCGTAGCGCTGGCGGGCCAGCTTCAGCGCCGCCTGCACCGCGTCCTGGTCGGCCGCACGCGAGACCTGCAGCCGCTGGCCGTCATCGCGCACGGCGCTGGCGCCGGCCCGGTAGACGACAGTGCCGGCCTTGGTGACGTTCTCGACTTCAGGGCTGGCGCCGGTGGACTCGGTCAGGCCTTGCGCGCGCACGGTGTGGCCGCGCAGGTTCGAGGCCTTGGCCCTGGCCCGCAGCGCCGCCAGCGCCTCGCTGTTGCCCTTCACGGCCTCGGCCTTGAGCCAGTCGGCCCAGGCTTGGTGCTGGTGGTCCTTCAGGATCGCCGCGCGTTCCGCTTCGTAGGCGCGGTAGATAGCCTGCAGCCTCTGGCGCATCTGGAAACTCGCGGTGGCGTAGACGAGGCGCTTGTCGATGCCCTTGCCGTCAGAAAGCCGGATCGCGGCGCGCTGCAGCGCATAGGCCCGCTTCGCCGCCGCGATGGCCTCGGCCTTGCGCTTGCGGGCAGCGTCCAGGACTTCGGCCCGCTGGTCGCCCACGGCCTCGCGCTGCGCGCGGTAGCGGGCGTAGAGCTCGGTGGTGTCCACGCGGCTGCGCACCGGCCCCTTGCGGTAGGACTTGCTCGCCCAGGGCCGTGCCAAGCCCACCGGAGCCTGGAAGGCACCCAGCCTGGTCTCCAGGGCCTTCTTCGACAGGCCGCGGTCCACGGTGCTGGCCTTCACGAAGGTGCCGTCCTGGGAGGCAAAGACCAGCCCGGCACCGTGCTCTCGCAGTTCCAGCCCATGGTCGGCCAGCACGTGGTGCAAGTCCTGCCAAGTGCTGGCCGTCTGCGTGTGGTCCAGGCACTCGCGCCGCACCCAGCGCATGAGACTTTCGATGGCCGCGTGCCGCTCCATGTCGGCCGCCTTGCCCTCGCCAACACCGCGTCGCGGAGTGTGGTTGTCCACCTTCAAGCTGTACTCCCGCTCCAGCCGCTCGCACATCACGGCCAGGGTCTTGTAGGCAAGGTAGGGCTCCTTCAGGGTCAGCCGCTGCGGGTGGACCTTGTTGATGGCGATATGCATATGCAGGTGGTCGGTGTCGTGGTGGACGACACTGATCCGCTGGTGCCCTTCGAAGCCCAGCGCCTTGCACAGCCGCTCCTCGATGGCCGCCAGCGTTTCGGTCGTGGGGTGTTCCCCCGCTTGGAAGCTCACCAAAAGGTGGTAGGTGAGATCCGACTGCGCCCGGGTGTTGAGCTGCTGCACGGCCAGCATCTCGCTCACGGCCGCGCCCAGCGTCTGAGCCTCGCAGTGGGTGAGGCGAAGGTCTCCGACGCGCTCGGTCAGACCCTGCTGGTCGGTGAGATACGCCACCAGCCCAGCCATGCTGCTCTTGTGCGGCACACGCATCGGGACGTGCTTGGCGATCACGAGTCTTCAGCCGCTGAAGGATTGGTCCAGCAGCGCCCCTAGATTGCCACCCAGGCCAGCACCAGCGCGGCCACCAGCGTCATGAGGCCGCCACCCAGGTTGATCAGGGCCACCTGCCGCACGTGCCTGAGGTGGGCGGCTGTCTGGTGGGCGTGCGTCTGGACCAGGGCCTGGAGACCGGTGGACGTTGCCGCTGCGCATTGCTGGGCTGTCGCTGTCATCGCCTCCCGGCTTGTCTCCAGCGCCGCCTGCAGCGCCTTCTCGGCCTGGACCCGTGCGCTCTCGCCGCTGCGCCGGGCGATGGCTTCCATCTCGGACTTGAAGGCGTCGAGCAGCTTGCGCTGCTGCTCCTCGCCGGCGGCCAGCAGGTGCTCGTTGATCGTCAGCAGCATGAGGACCGGGTCGTCGCGGGTGAGCCCGACGCCGTGCCGGGCCGCGATCTCCCGGATCACGTGCTCGATGCGGTCGCCCGCGGCCATCACAGTACCGCCGCGCCGTCGAGCTGACGGAAGAGCTGGTCGCGCACGATCTTCAGCCGCTGCCGCGTCATCAGCGGCACCGCGGCCGTGCCCAGCATCTCCTCGAACGTCCTGCGCGCCTGCAGCATGTCGCTGAGGTCCCGCCCGTACGTCTCCCCCTTGAGGGCCGGAATCTGCACCAGCGCCGACACCCGCGCCTTGTTCGAGGTGTAGGCCTTCATCGCCTCGAACGGCTTGCCGTCTTCGCTCGCCACCGGCCCGAAATACGGGTTGAGCCACACGATGAACAGACAGTCGGCCGGGAACTGCGTGGCGAGCTGCGCGAACCCCGACACCGTGTCCACCAGCGCCTGGCCGCCCGTGACCACCGTGTGGACCACCAGCTCATGGCCCAGGTCCTTGAGCAGCGCCGGCACCTCGTTGGAGACGAGGTAGTGCGACAGCGGCACGAAGGAGCTGGCGCCGTTGTCCACGATCACGTCGGCCTGCGCGGTAGCGAGCAGATCCACCATCGAGTCGAAGCGGCGCGTGTCGATTTCGTCGCCGGCCAGCAGCTCCACCCGCTTGACGTCCAGCGTCTTGTAGCCGGCGAAGGTCGCGTTCACCGGGTCGGTGTCGATGCACAGCGGGCTGTGCCCCTTGGCCTGCTTGTACTGGGCCAGCATGGCCGCCACCATGGACTTGCCCACGCCGCCCTTGCCTTGCAGGATGAGGTTGATCTTCATCAGAAAAGCTCCTTGGGATCAGCGGCTGCCGTGAAGCTGAAGCCCGGCACGGTCGTGTCCGTGCGTCGCGGCTCGACTTGGGGAGGTGCAGAGGAACCAGGTGCCGGGGAAGGCGATGGCGTCGAATGGGGCTGCGCAGGCGCTACTGGGGCATGGCGCCTGACGTGCTTGCGCACGTACCGCAGGAACGTGTCGTAGCGAAAGCCTAGCCGCTGCGTCTCATGCAAGTGGCGCCAGATTGTCGTGAGCGGGAAGCCGGCCGCAAGGGCTGCTTCCACATCGTCACGCACAGCCAGGAAGGCCACCGCATTCGCGTCCTGGCCGTGCTTCTTCGGCGGCTGAGCCTGCACCCAGGCAGCCAATTCGCCGAGGTAAGAGGTTTGCGCTTTTGGCATGGCTACCGCCCCTGCGCACCCTGCAAGTGCTTATGCATCGCTGTAGTTCCGGGGTCCAAGTCGCTGAAGTAGCGCTGTATCACCGCATCCGCGCTGAAACATCGCTGAAGAAGCCGAATCGCCTTACTGAAGGTCGTCGTTCGTCATAGGCTACACAGAACAGCGAGGCTTTGCCGCAAGACCATGCGGTGAGCCGTACATAGCCTACCGAGCCGCAGTGCTTGTTCCGAATAGCAAAGTGCGGGCAGGATAGGTGAAGTTGGCTAACCGGCGAGCCGGCCAGCCAACTCCACTTGGCCTTACTCGCTGCGCTCGACGGCATCCCGCTGCGCCAAGCCTGGACGGCTTGCGCCGAGCGGACTGAGGACGAATCGCGATGAAAGATGGACGGAAAAAACCACGCTATCAGCACTTGCGCGTGCCGGTGCTACCGCAGGAGAAGGTAGCGATTGAAGCCCTGGCGAAGCAGGCGCATCGGCCCGTGGCGCGCTACCTACGCGAAGTAGGGCTGGGGTACAAGCTGCACAGCGCCGTGGACTTGGAGGCCGTGGGCAGACTGGCGAAGGTCAACGGTGACCTGGGCCGGCTGGGTGGGCTGCTGAAGCTGTGGCTGGCCGGAGATGGCCGCACGGCACGCTTCACGCCAGCCATGGTGGAGGTCTTGCTGGGGCGGATCGCTGCGCAGCAGGAAGAACTCGCAAGGGTGATGCAGGAGATCGTCACGGCCCGCAGAGGGGCCTGACCCAGAATCAGCGGGCGCTGGACTTAACAGGCTGCATGTCGAAGCTGGCGCGGCCCTGGCGGTTGTAGGAGACGGTGAGCCGACCTCCGAGCGGGGGCGGGCGATCAAAAGCGCCCAAGTCGTGCTTGACGAGTCCGGCATCCGTCTGCAGGTACACCTGAAGATCGTCCACGTGAACAACGATGCCTGCGGTTGGCTTGGATTGATCCGCCTCGGCGGCCTCAAACAGCTGGTAGAGGCCGGGGCGCACCCCACGGGCTTTGTCAACCTTCTCGATGCCCCAGTCGTCACCGGCCAGGACCTGGAGGACCCGGTGACCGTTCAAGACCACCAGACGTCGCTTTGGGGGCTGCTCAACCTTCATGGACGCTCACCAATCGAACTGCAACTTCGGCGAGCTCCACTTCCACTTCCTCCTGCTCATTGGTGAGGTAGCAGACCCATGCCCGGCCCGGAGCCGTCGGACGGCGCGTGGTGAGCAGACGCGCGGCGCGGTTGCCTACAGCGACTTCAATCCACGCGCGGTGCATGCGATCGCTGCTCTTGCCAGATGGCAGGGAGGGTGCAGGCTCCGCTGAAACCTCTTCGGTAGCCACCAGCTCCACGGCTGACGCAGGTGTCGGTGCAGCCAATTGCCTGATCTCCTCAAGGTACTCACGCAGCCCTCTGACCGTGCCGCGGGTGATCTCCTGTTCCTTGTTCTCGATCCAGGCGGCCACCTGGGTGGGGTACCGCTGCAGCGCGACCACCAGCTCGTGTATCACCGTGACGTCCTTGACGCGGCCGGAGTCAAAAGCCTGGGCGATGGGGTCGGGCAGATCCAGCAGGATGACGTGCTGCGTGACGAAGGCGTTCGACTTCCCCAGCTCGCGTGCGATGTCGGTCTTGCGCTTGCCGCGTGCCAGTTCCTGGCCGATGAAGTCTGCAATTTCCCGGGCCGTCAGGTCTTCGCGTTGCAGGTTCTCGATGACCTGATCCACGCGCTCGAAATCGTTGTCGATGAAGGCCTTCACCGTGGCCAGGCCAGCCATGTGGCACGCACGCCAGCGGCGTTCGCCGTGGTTGATGAAGTAGCGCCCCGGCTCGTTGGGGTTGACGCGTACTGATATGGCCTGCTTCTGTCCACGGGCCTTGATCGAATTGGCAAGCTCGGTGAGCTTTTCCGGGGTGTAGCCCGGATTCTTGGCGCGGCGCGGTTGGTTGGGGTCCGGGGTCACCGCGTCCAGCGGCAGCTCCAGCGGAGCACCGCTCGGTACTGCAGCCGCAACGCTGCCTGTCAGCCTGGAAGGCCTTCCAGGCTTCTCGGATCCAGCCGTCGCGGCCCGCTTCGTTGGCTTCGTCGGCGTCTTTACAGCCATCCAGCATTCTCCCTCTGTCCCAAAGCGCGCCCGGTCAAGTGCCGCCTTTTCTCGGTCCTCATTACCATGGTTTATTTTTGGTTCCTGCAATTTTCCACGACCTGGCGCGGCAGCTCGCCATAAGCCAACCACCAACTCAGAAAGGTGAGCAGGATGAAGCAGCCCAGGGCCGTGAACCAGTGGCCGATCACAAAAAACACAAGAATCATCAGGGCGAGCCCCCAGCGGATCACCGGCCAGAGAAGCATTACCGCCATGAACACGAACTCCAGCGGGTCAGCCTTGTAAGGAATCCTGGCCATCGGTTCTCCTTGACGGCAAGCGTAGCCTGGGCCGCATGCTCGTTCAATAGACTATATGGCTGTAAAACTATGCTTCGTCGGCAAGACGCGGTCACGTCTCGTCACATCGGTTAATCGAAAACTTCCACCAAAAACGCTTCAGCGGCTGAAACGGAGGGCGCATTGCTTGAATACCTCATTTTCTTGACCAACGTCCTGCAGTGCCTTGAGGAGCAAGGCAAGTCCAAACACGACCTGTCCCGTGACTCAGGCGTGTCCGTCTCGTTCATCTCGGACCTCACCACGGGCCAGGGCAACCCTTCACTCAAGGTCATGGCAAAGATCGCTGCCGCACTCGACGTGCCGCTTGCGTTTCTGCTCGAGCGCTGCGACCTTCCCCCAGGCGCCCAGGAGCTGCTGGCTGAACACAAACCGCTCAGCAGCGTCCCGCAGGGTTTTCAGCGGGTGTCCCTTGTTCTCACGGACTACCAAGCCTTTGTCGCAAGGAAGTGGGCGCAGGACGCGCGCAAAATGATGCACCGCTAAGTTGGTAAAAGCCTACTGCTATCTCGGATAGTTGTCCAGGCCTGGGGTTCTCTATATCTTGCGGGGCATGTCGCCAGACGCTCCGTCCTCGGTCACCACTGAAGAGCGCGCCAAGCACGCTATCGAACGGGCTCTTGGTCCGGAGCTGCTGGCTGTCCTGCACGACCCCAAGACCATTGAGCTGATCCTCAATCCGGACGGCTCGCTGTGGGTCGAGTACCTGGGCGAGCCGATGCGCAGGATCGGCACGATGGCCGCCGCGAAGGCGCAGTCCATCCTCGAAAACGTTGCCGGCTTCCACCGCAAGGAAGTCAGGCGCACATCCCCGCTGCTGGAGTGCGAGCTGCCCATCGACGGCAGCCGCTTCGCCGCGCAGCTGCCGCCCATCGTTCCGGCGGCGTCCTTCCAGATCCGCAAGAAGGCCATCAAGGTCTTCACGCTGGACGACTACGTGGCCCGGGGAATCATGACCGATGCCCAGTTCACGGCCATCGTCAAGGCCGTGCGCGAGCGCCGCAACATTGTCGTCTCGGGCGGCACGGGCTCGGGCAAGACCACGCTTGCCAACGCCCTCATTGGCGAGATCACGGATGCCTTCCCGGATGACCGGCTGATCCTCATCGAGGACACGGGAGAGATTCAGTGCCGGGCCGCGAACTACGCGCAGTGGCACACCACCACCGACGTGAGCATGCGCGACCTGATCAAGCACGCGCTGCGCGCCCGGCCGGACAGGATCATCGTCGGCGAAACCCGCGGCCCTGACGCCATGGACCTGCTCTCGGCCTGGAACACGGGCCATGAGGGCGGCCTCGCCACGGTTCACGCCAACAACCCGCGCGCTGCACTGAGCCGGCTACAGATGCTCGTGAGCATGCACCCGGAGTCCCCGAGGCCGATGGAGCCGCTGATCGCCGAGGCGGTCCACGCCATCGTCCATATCGCCCGGTTGCCGGATGGCTCTCGCCGTGTCCAGGGAATCCTGGGCGTGGATGGATTCAGGGACGGCGCCTTCGTCACCACGTTCCTCTGACCGTTACCTCAGCAACCAGGAGCATTCCATGCACTCCAGGGCCCAAGCTCGCCTTTTGAATCCTGCCAGCCTCGCGCTCGGCTCCCTGCTGGCGCTGGCTGTGCTGGCGCTGATGCCCAACCTGGCACATGCCGCGGCGGGCGCGGGCGGCGGCATGCCTTGGGAGGGGCCGCTGGACCAGCTCCGCGCTTCCGTCACCGGGCCGGTGGCCTTCGTCGTGTCGCTGATCGGCATCGTGGTGGCCGGCTCGATCCTGATCTTCGGCTCGGACCTCAACGCCTTCTTCAGGACCATGGTGCTGATCGTCATGATCATCTCCATCCTGATCGCGGCGCAGAACTGGCTGGCCGGCACCTTCGGTCGCGGCGCTTCCATCGGCACGGCGGCGCACCACAGCCAGGAGGCCTGAGCCATGGCACTGCACAAGGTCCCTGTGCGCGCCTCGGCCAACCGCCCCAACCTGTTCATGGGCGGGGACCGTGAGCTGGTGATGGTCTGCGGGCTGCTGGCCGCGGCCCTGATCTTCTCGGCCATGGAATGGCAGGCCATCCTCTACGGAGTGGCCGGCTGGTTCGCCTCGTTGTACGGCTGGCGGCTCATGGCGAAGTCGGACCCGCTCATGCGCCAGGTCTACATGCGCTCCCTGCGCTGCTACCGGCAGCGGTACTACCCGCCGCGCTCGACGCCGTTCCGCGTCAACACGGCCACCCAGGGGAAGCAGTACAAATGATCGTACCCACCACCCTCGCCGTTGCGGCGGCGGGCGCGGCCACCTTGGCGGGACTCGCCTTCCGGCTCAAGGGTGTCGATGCCGCGCTGCGGCTCAAACGCCATCGTTCCACGGACGCCGGCGTGGCCGACCTGCTGAACTACGCGGCCGTCGTCGAGGACGGGATCGTGGTGGGCAAGGACGCCGGCTTCCAGGCCTCCTACCTCTACCGCGGCGAGGACCAGGCCAACGGCACGGACAAGCAGCGCGACGCCATCGCTGCGATGCTCAACAAGGCCCTGGCGCCGCTGGGCAGCGGCTGGATGCTCAACGTCGATGCAGGCCGGCGCCCGGCGTCCACCTACCCTGAGCGCCATCTCTGCCGCTTCCCCGACCCCGTGTCGGCCGCCATTGACGAGGAGCGCCGCCGCCAGTTCACCAGGCCCGGGGCCCTCTTCGAGAGCTACTTCGTCATCACGCTGACGTGGCTGCCGCCGAAGCTGGCCGAGCGCAAGCTGGTGGAGCTGATGTTCGACGACGACGCCGTGCAGCCGGACCACACCAGCCGCACGCACAGCCTCATCGAGCAGTTCAAGCAGCAGCTCACGGCCATCGAAAACCGCCTGTCGTCCGTGGTGAAGATGACGCGGCTGCGCGGCCAGGCAGTGACGGACGAGGAGGGCACCCGGCGCACGCTGGACGACCAGTTGTCCTTCCTGCAGAGCTGCATCACCGGGATGCACCATCCTGTAGCGTTGCCCGACAACCCGGCCTACCTGGACTTGCTCATCGGTGGCCAGGAGCTGACCCCCGGCACGATCCCGCTGCTGGGCCGCAAGTTCATCCAGATCGTGGCCATCGACGGGTTTCCGCATGAGAGCTGGTCCGGCATGTTGCAGGCGTTGGCCGAGTTGCCCAGCGAATACCGCTGGAGCACGCGGTTCATCTTCATGGACCAGCACGAGGCGCTGAGCCACCTGGAGAAGTTCCGCAAGAAGTGGAAGCAGAAGACCCGCAGCTTCTTCGACCAGGTCTTCAACACCAACGTCGGCGGCGCCAACCTCGACGCCATCAACATGGTCGCGGACGCAGAAGCTGCCAAGGCCGAGGTGAGCTCCAACCTGGTGGCCGATGGCTACTACACCAGCGTCGTCGTGATCATGGACGAGAGCCGCGACCGGGCTGTGGCCTCGGCCCAGGAGGCGCAGAAGGTCATCCAGCGGCTGGGATTCAACGCGCGCATCGAGACCATCAACACGCTGGACGCCTTCATTGGCAGCCTGCCGGGCCACGGCGTGCAGAACGTGCGCCGCCCGCTGGTCAACACCATGAACCTCGCTCACTTCCTGCCGCTGTCCAGCATGTGGAGCGGCAGCCGGACTGCGCCGTGCCCGCACTACCCGAAGGGCTCGCCCGCGCTCATGCAGTGCGTGACGCATGGCCGCACGCCGTTCCACCTCAACCTGCACGTGCGCGACCTGGCCCACACGCTGATGATCGGCCCGACCCGCAAGGGCAAGTCCACGCACCTGGGGATGATGGCCGCGCAGTCGCTGCGCTACGAACACATGACGGTCTTCATCTTCGAGGCGGGCATGAGCGCGTACCCGCTCACGAAGGCCGTGGGCGGCCGGCACTTCAACGTCGCGGCCGATGAGCGGCCCCAGCTCGCGCCGCTGCAGTTCCTGGACACCCGCAATGACCGCGCGTGGGCCATGGACTGGATCGACAAGGTGCTGGCGCTCAACGACTTCAGGACCACGCCCGAGCAGCGCACCGCCATCGCCACGGCCATCCTGAGCATGCACCAGAACGGCGGCAGGACCCTCTCGGACTTCTTCAATGCCTGCCAGGACGAGGCCGTGCGCGAGGCCCTGATGCAGTACACCGTCAACGGCGCCATGGGCCACCTGCTGGACGCGGCCGAGGATGCCCTGGGCTTCAGCCGCTTCAACACCTTCGAGGTGGGCGAGCTGATGGAGCTGGGCGACAAGTACGCGGTCCCCGCGCTGCTGTACCTGTTCCGCCGCGTGGTGCGCAGCCTCAAGGGCCAGCCGGCCGTCATCTACCTTGACGAGGCCTGGCTGATGCTGCTGCACCCGATCTTCGAGCAGTGGATCAGGAAGTGGCTCAAGACCCTGGCGAAGCTCAACTGCGCCGTCGTGCTGTCCACGCAGAACCTCACCGACGCGGCCAAGTCCGGCATCTTCGACGTGATCGTGGACAGCACCGCCACGAAGATCCTGCTGCCCAACCCGGATGCCGTGTCGGAGGAAATGACCGCGCTGTACAGGCGCATCGGTCTCAACGACCGACAGATCCAGATCGTGGCGAAGGCCCTGCCCAAGCAGCAGTACTACCTCATGTCCGAGCCGGGATGCCGCCTGTACGAGCTGGCCCTCGGCCCCCTGGCGCAGGCCTTCGTCGGCGCCACCGACCCGGTGTCCCTGGCAACCGTCAGGCGGCTCGAAGAGACGCACGGCGAGGCCTGGATCCACGAGTGGCTCGCCATGCGCGGCCTGAAGCTCGACGACTATCTGGAGACGGCATGAACCCCAAGCTCTCGGCCCTGGGTGGCCGCATCAGGCTCCTGTTGCGCAAGGACCCCGACACGGCCACCGAGAACCCCTATCTCAACGCCCGGCGCACGTGGAATCTGGCCGTCGGCTCGGCCATCAACCGTGGCTTCATCGGGACCATGGTGGGCGGCTTCGGGATGGTGATCGCGCTGGCCGCCGTGGGCGGGATGGTCCACATCGGCAGCCAGTCCAGGTTCGTGCCCTACGTCTACGTCGAGCGCCCCAACGGGGAGACGCAAGCACTGGGCGTCGCCATGCCGGTGTCCCCGGTCAGCCCACTGGTGATCAACGCGGCCGTACGCGACTTCATCACGGACGCCCGCATGGTCACCCCGGACGTGGCGCTGCAGCGCAATGCTGTCGAGCGGGTCTACGCGAAGCTGCCGCCCAGCACGGCCGCCCGCACCAGGATGGATGAGTGGTTCGCGTCCGATCCGCCGTTCAAGCGTGCGGCCAAGGTGGTGGTCAGCGTCGACAAGGCCACGGTGCTCCTGCAGAGCCCCACCACGATGCAGGTGGACTGGGAGGAGGTCACGCACGACCGGCAGGGCTCGCAGCTCGGGGCCGCGCGCATGCGCGCCCTGGTGACGTTTGCCGTGGCCACCAGCACGCCGATCAACACGCCCGATGCCGAGCTGGCATTGAACCCCGCGCGCGTCTTCGTCAGCGACTTCTCCTGGACACAGATCAAGTGAGGGTGGCGATGAAGATGCACCTGGTTGCGGCGTGCGCGGTCCTGCTGGCTGCGCCCGCCATGGCGGCCGACCCGGCTGCCCAGCAGCTCCTCTCGAAGGATGGCGGGCAGAAGCTCACGAAGCAGCAGCGCCAGGCCCTGGGAGTCACCAACCGCTGGGAGACCTACTCCACTGCCGGCATGGCGCCTGTGCCGGGGCCCAACGGGCAGGTCCGCTTCGTCTACGGCGCGCAGCAGGCCACGCTGGTGTGCGCGGTGCTGCACGGCTGCGACCTGGCGCTGCAGCCGGGCGAGAACATCAACGAGGGCGGGGTTCACCTGGGCGACGCGGCCCGCTGGACCGTGGAGCCCGCCATCGAGGGCAGCGGAGCCCACGAGACGCTGCACCTGGTCATCAAGCCCAAGGACGTGGGCCTGCAAACCACGCTGTTCGTGTTCACCGACCGGCGCCGCTACACCTTCAAGCTGCGCTCCCACCTCATCGAGAACATGACCACGGTGGGCTTCGAGTACCCCGAGGACGCCAACGCCAAGGTCACCCAGGTGCGACGCCTGCAACAGCAAGAGCGCCAGGAACGCACGCTGGCCTCCACTGGCGAGTACCTCGGCGACCTGAGCTTCGACTACGACCTCGACGGCCCGAAGGGCCTGCGCCCGGTGCGCGTCTACAACGACGGCCGCAAGACGGTGGTGGAGATGCCGTCCGGTACGGCCAACGGCGAGCTGCTCTCGCTGGTGCTGCTGCGCAGGGAGGGCGGGGTCTTTTCGGACGACCAGCCCGAGCGCATCGCCACCCGCTACCAGAACGGCCGGTACATCGTGGACGCCGTCTTCGACAAGGCCATCCTGATCGCAGGTGCGGGCAGCGATCAGCAGCGCGTGACGATCACCCGCCGGACCAAGTGATGAACAGCATCCTCACCGCGGCCGTGTTCGCGCTGGTCCTGGCCGGCTGCGCCACCACCAGGACCGAGGCGCCGCAGGGCAACTACCTGCCGGCCGGCATCGACCAGCCCCGGCTCGCGGCCGACACCGTGCGCCAGCTCGTCGCCGTCTATCCACCCGCCAGGACGCGCCTGGCCCTGGAGCAGCCGGCCAAGGACCCGTTCGGGGCCGCGCTGCTGCAAGGCCTGCGCGCCAGCGGCTACGCCGTGCAGGAGGGCGGCAAGGCCCCTGAAGGCACGCTGCCGCTGCGCTACGTGGCCGACCAGGCCGGCCCCGTGTTCCGTGTCATGGTGGCCGTGGGCAGCCAATCCCTGGCCCGGGCCTATGTGCCTCAGGGCAACGCGCTGGTGCCGGCTGGTGCCTGGGCTCGCAAGGAGTGAACATGGCCCAGCAGGACCTCCTGTCGCCCGATGCGTCGCCCGGCAGTGCCGGCGTGCGCCGCGTCAACCGCGTGCCGATCTACCTGGCAACGGGCGGCCTGTCCCTCTTCGTGGCCGTGATGGCGTCCGTGGCCTGGCAGCGTGCGGCCCGGCAGCAGATGGAAGCGCAGGCGACGCAGCCGACCACCGCGGGCACCAGCTCGCTGTCGGCGGCCAAGGCCATCACGGGCCAGTACCAGGGCGCCGTGGTCCCCGCGGCGGCCCTGCCCGCGCCAGCCGCGCCGGCACCCGCGGCCAGCCCCGTCATGGTCGCGCGCCCGACCGGGGATGACCTCGACACGCCGCCGCCCCCGCCTGGGCGCAGCCCGGCCGATATGCCCCCGATGCCGCCCGGTGGCGGTGGAGCTCCAGCTCAAGCCCCGGTGACGGACCCCGCGGCAGATCAGATCAAGCAGCGCCGGCTGCAGATGGCCGAGCAGGCACTGCAGGCCCCAACCACGGTGAAGTTCGCGCTGCAGCGCACGGGCAGCGGTGGCGGTGGCGGCGCCCCGGCCTCGCGCGAAGAAATGCTCGCGCGCATGGCTCAGGTGCAGCAGGCAGCGGCGGCGCAGTCGGGCGGCACGGACGTCAGCGCGGTCTACCAGCAGCGCCTGGCGCAGCTCCGCGCCGGTCAGGGCGGTGCTGGGGGCGCCATGCCCGCCGTGGCCCCGTCTCGCACCGGCATGGCCCAGTTCGACGGCCAGGCCAACCGCTGGACGCACAACGCGCAGGTGCAGGCGCCCGAGTCGCCCTTCACGGTCCAGGTCGGCGGCGTGATCCCGGCAATCCTCCAGGACGGGATCAATTCCGAGCTGCCAGGCCAGATCAGGGCGCAGGTATCGCGCGACGTCTTCGACACGGCCACGGGCAACCACCTGCTGATCCCTCAAGGCACGCAGATCGTCGGCTCCTACTCCAGCGATGTGGGCTATGGCCAGTCGCGCGTGGTGGTGGCGTGGCAGCGCCTCAACTTCCCCGATGGCAAGTGGCTGGACATTGGCGCCATGCCCGGCGCCGATCCGGCCGGCTACTCGGGCTTCTCGGACCAGGTGAACCGGCACCTGTTTCGCACCTTCGCCTCGGCCTTCCTCATGAGCGGCATCGTGGGCGGCATCACCTACAGCCAGAACCGCGGGCAGAGCCAGTACGCGCCCACGGCCAGCAGCGCCCTGAGCGAGGCCATGGGCCAGCAGCTCGGTCAGGTCACCGCGCAGATGATCGCCAAGAACCTCAACCTGTCTCCCACGCTGCAGATCCGCCCCGGGTTCCGCTTCAACGTCGTCGTCACGAAGGACCTGAAGCTGCCCGGCACCTACCAGGCCTTCGACTACCAAAGGAACCGCTGATGAAAGTTCGCCTCGTCAAGATCACGACGGCGCTTCTCACTGCCGCCAGCGCCACCGTCCAGGCTGCCGTTCCGGGGACTGACGCCAATGCGCCCGCACCGGGGAGCTTCTACGGCAAGGAAGCCGTTGATCGCTACAACCAAATGATCCAGCTTCAGTTCAAGGTGATGCAGGATGCCGTGACGGTGTACCGGCAGTGCATGGAACTGCAGCTTGCCATCGCGCAACGAGGGGGCACGACAAATGCGACCTGCACCGCGCCGACCTTTGCTCCACCTCCGACCCTGCAGTGGCTCGAAAACGACCCCCGCAAGGAGCAGCAATGAAAGGCCGCCTCGCCAGGACCGCCGTTGCCATCGCCCTCGTGGCCAGCACCAGCGCGCGCGCGCAGATTCCGACCACGGACATCCTCAACGCGATTCAGAACACGATCACGGCCAACGAGAACGTCGCGCAGACGATCAAGCAGATCCAGGAATACAGGACCCAGCTTGAGCAGTATTACCTGCAGATCAAGAACGCCGTAGCCCCCGCGGCTTACGTGTGGGACCAGGCCACGAGAACCATGGACCAGCTGCGCGACGCGATGTTCATGCTCGACTACTACAAGCGAAAGTACTCAAGCCTGGATACCTACCTGCGCACCATCAAGGACATGGGGCAATACAGGGGATCGCCGTGTTTCAACGGCAAGGGATGCAGTGCAGATCAACTCGCGCAGTTGCGGGAGGCCGAGGCGAGGCTTTCCGAGGCCCAACGGCTGACCAACGAGTCGTCTATCCGCACGTTGGATCAACAGCAAAACGCCATGGCCGCCGACGCGCGGCGCCTTCAGCAGTTGCAGGCGACCGCGCAGGGCGCACAGGGGCAGATGGAGGCCATCGGCGCGGCCAATATGCTGGCCGCCCAGCAGTCCAACCAACTGCTGCAGATACGGGCCATCCTCGTGGCGCAGCAAGCGGCCCTCGTGACACGGCAGCAGGCAATGGCTGACCGTGAGGCCCGCGAGAACGTGGCCGGGGAGGCTTTCCGCGCCGGCACCTTCGTGGCAAGCCCTCGCCGGGAGTGGTGATGGGCACGGCACGCCGTCCTGCTCTGGCCGCGGCCCTCGCACTCGCGGCCGTGCTGTGCGCCTGCTCGCCTCAACCCGAGCCCAAGCCGGAGGCACAGCTGGAAGTCAACGATGCGAACTGTCGCCTGGAGTTCCTGCGCACGCTACCCAAGGAACGGCGCGAGGACCTCGCTGGCCGGTGCTTCCGCCGCGGCACGTTCGAGTCCAGCGAGCCCCGCAACTGGTGACCCGGCCCATGAAGCTCACCAACTCGTGGCGCCTGGCCCTCGGGCTGCTGCTGCTGGCACTGGCCCTGTCGGCACAAGCGCAGGGGCTCAACAGCTCGGGTATTTCGGACGACCTGCTGGAGCGCTTCAGGACCGGCGCAGCCGGCTGGGGCGGCGTCATCATCAAGTACGCAAGCTGGGTCTTCTGGACGCTGGCGTTCATATCGCTGACCGTCACCTTCGCCTTCATGGCGCTGCGCCGGGCTGACTTTGGCGAGTTCTTTGCCGAATTGATCCGCTTCCTGCTGACCACCGGCTTCTTCTGGTGGCTGCTGATCAACGCACCCGTCTTCTCCACGGCGATCATCACCGGACTGCGCCGCGTCGCGGGAGAAGCCGCAGGCCTGGGCAGCGGCGCCCTGGCGCCTTCGGGCATCGTGGACATTGGCTTCGCCATCTTCTACAAGGCCGTGGACAACTCCTCAGCCATGAAGCCTGTGGACTCATCGGTCGGCATCATCGCGGCGCTGGGTGTCCTCATCGTCCTCGGGCTGATCGCCATCAACATGCTGCTGCTGCTTGCATCGGCATGGGTCCTGGCCTATGGCGGCATCTTCTACCTGGGCTTTGGTGGTGGGCGGTGGACCTCGGACATGGCGATTCACTACTACAAGATGGTCCTGGGCGTGGGCATGCAGCTCTTCGCCATGGTGCTGGTCATCGGCATCGGCAAGTCTTTCATCGACGACTACTACGCCCGCATGAGCGCCGGTCAGACGCTCAAGGAACTGGGCGTCATGCTCTTCGTGGCCGTGATCCTGTTCGTGCTGTCCAACAGGCTGCCGGCCCTGCTTGCCGGACCGGCGACCGGCAGCCACGGGGGCGCCGCTGGCATTGGCAACATGGGCGGTGGCGCCCTGGTCGGCGCGGCCAGCATGGCGATGGCCGCCAGTGGCATGGGGCTGGCACTGGCTGCCGCTGGCACAGCCCAAGCAGCAGGTGGCGCGCAGGCCCTCATGGCGGCCTTCAAGGCGGCTGGCGACGGTGGCGAAGGAGGTAGTGGCGAGGGAGGTGCTGGAGGCTCGCCAGGAGGCATCTGGAGCGGCGGCGGGGATATGGGAGGCGGGAGTGGTAGTGCTGGTGGCGCCGAGGCCGGTGCGCCGAGCGCCGGTGGCGCAAGCACGGGCAGCACGCCATTTGCGCACGCCGCCGGATTCGATGGCGGGGCGCCGTCGTTCATGGACCGTATGTCGGCCACAGGAAATCATCTTGCGCAAGGCGCCGGCCAGATGGCGAAGTCCAAGCTGGACGAAGCCAAGGAGGCCTGGAACCTGCGCGTGGCCGAAACGCCTGGCGGCAGACTCGCCGCGGCCCTGAAGTCGCAGGCGCAGCCAGCGACGGCCGATGGCGCCGCTCCGGACTTCGAGGACGATGTCCTGTCGGGTGGCGGCAAGCCCGGCACCCCGGAGGATGAAATTGCAGCCTTCGCCGCCCGTGACCCAGGCACGTTTGACGGTGAAGACCAGTTCGACGACAACCCAAGGGACAACGCATGAAGCGCGTACTGACCGCGGCGCTGGCTGCGATATGCCTGTGCGGTGCGGCCCAGGCCCAGGACCTGTTCACGGGCGACACGAAGCTGGCCTGCGAGGCGATCCTCTGCCTGTCAGCCTCCCAGGGCCGCAGCGAGTCGGCGTGCCAGCCATCGCTGAAGCGCTACTTCAGCATCAACAAGCGCAAGCTGCGCGACACGATCAAGGCGCGGGGCGACTTCCTCAACCTGTGCCCGTCCGCGCAGAGAGACGAGGGAATGCGCACGCTGGTGTCAGCCCTGGCAGCGGGCGCCGGCTGGTGCGATGCGGCCACCCTCAACATGACGCTGGGTTACGTAGGCCAGGACCCCTACACCGGCCTGGAAGCCACCTTCGTCAGCAACCTTATGCCGGTGAACTGCACGGCGATCTACACGCACCCGAACACGGCCTATCCCACAGACCAGCTCCTGCCGAAGTACGTGGGGCTGCCCGAGCGCGGCGGGCTGTGGGCCGATCCCGCGGACTATGAGCGGGTGCTGGCCGAGTACACCGCGCGCGTGGCGGCCGAGGATGCGGCGCGCTCCGCCAACAGCTGGTGGTGGCGCTGATGCTGCTTGTCGTTGCTGCGTTGCCGCCTCAGGTCCAGGAGCGCGTCGTGTGCTCCATCGCAGCGGCAACCAGGTACCAGATCCCGGCCAACATCGTGCTGGCCGTAGCCGAGAGGGAGGGCGGCCAGCCCGGCCAGTGGGTGCGCAACTCGAACGGCTCCCATGACGTCGGCGCCATGCAGTTCAACACGGCCTACCTGCGCGAGCTGGGCCGCTACGGCATCACGCCCGAGGACGTGGCAGCGCGCGGCTGCTACCCCTACAGCCTGGCCGCGTGGCGGTTGCGCCGGCACATCAAGTACGACCGGGGCGACCTGTGGTCGCGGGTGGCCAACTACCACTCACGCACGCCACAGTTCAACGCCGTGTACCGGGCCGACTTGATCCGCCGCGCGGTGAAATGGGCCGACTGGCTCGACATGCGTTTCACCACCGTCACATGGACCACACGTTGAGCCGTGACGGTTTCTCAATCATCAACCTGCGCCAGTATTTGCATTCTCGCTGGCACTCAACGTCGGGATGCACGCTGGGCCTTCTTCAGTACGTTTGCGCCATAGCGCGGCGTTCGTCGGACGCTTGCAGCGGCGGTGAGGCATGGGGAACGTATCCCAGAGTGCCGTCGCTGCTACGGTAAAACAGCCCGTCTGGGGTTTCCCAAGTGAGATTGTCGGCGAGACGCTGCATCAGATGGTGCTTGGGAACGTAGGGCTCGAAGCCCATCGGCTCTCCAGTGTTCGGGTCGATAGCCTCGTAGCAGTCGCTCATCATGGGCATCGTTTCGACCGAGTTAGCGGTGACTCGTTGAGATTTTTGCTAGAAGGCTGCGATGTATCAGTTCAGGGCGGGCGCGCTGGCTGCTGATCTCAATTGGAACTGTCAAAAATACTGTTGCAATGGTGCGGTCCTTCGTCGACATGGCAGCAACTCCAATAGAAGGCAACTTGTGCCCGTCAAGCAGATGCTAGTGAGTTGGCTGTTGCATTGACCGTGATTTACGAATTATGAACGCGGTTAAGCGCTGCTAAATGGAGACCGATGATGCTGGACCGAGATCAATTGACGACGTTCGCTGCAGTAGTGGAGCAACAAAGCTTCGAAAAGGCTGCTACTGCTCTGAGCATCACACGGGGCGCAGTTTCCCAACGCATCAAGGCATTGGAAGAGGCACTATCGTCAGTGCTTCTGGTGCGAGAAAAGCCTGTGGTCCCGACAGCTCAGGGTGAAGTGCTTTGGCGTCACGTCCAAGCGTTGCGCTTACTGGAAAGTGACACGCTGGCGAAAATCAAGCCGGAACCACAGCTTGCACCTGTTCCGCTGGCCATCGCCGTCAACGCGGACTCGCTGGCAACTTGGATACCAACGGTGCTCTGGCCGCTGATGAGGCAGCATCGGATTGCGCTGGAGGTTATTACTGACGATCAGGACCACACATTGCGACGCCTCGCCCGCGGCGAGGTGATCGGGTGCATATCTACTGAAGCCAGACCGGCAACCGGATTCATCGCGGAACCGTTAGGTGCAATGGAATATCGGTGCTTTGCCACGCGTTCCTTTGCCGATGAGCATTTTGCGAAGGGGTTCACGCTCCAGGCGGCACTGCGTGCGCCAGCAGTGCTCTTCAACAGAAAGGACTCGCTCCATGACGAGTTCCTGCAGAACGTTTTTGGCATGAAAGTCGAGAACTACACCAAGCACTATTTGCCGGCACCCGGCACCCTGCTAGATGGCATCGCATCAGGCGTCGGATACGGCTTGGTGCCAACGGTGCAGGTCCAGGGGCGTTACGCCACGGAGTTGGTTGATCTGGCGCCGCGCCACCCTGTGTGCGTGTCGTTGCATTGGCACCACTGGACAGTAGAACCGCCCCTGTCGCAGGTAATTACGGCACTGGTGGTTGCTGAGGCGGCCAAGACGCTGACACCTGCCTTGGTGTCCCAATCATGTGGAGATTCGACGGACACTCCCGCGTAACCAGCAACTTGCGACCAAGGGTCTCGAAGTCGTCGTTCCGACGATGAGGGATAAAAATCGCTGTGACTAACGACTTCTTCGAACCAATTCGCGCCGTAGACCATAGAAGACATTGAGAAATCGGCTGCCACCACTGGCGATGTCTGGGCCGGAACAAGCGTGTAGCTCGCCAGTAAGCACGCGAATGCCAAGCTCAAGTTGCTGCAGTCAGTGCGCTGATGTTTGATATTATTATTGCGGAACCTGAATCCAATAATACTACGAAAATGCTTGGCGGTAAGATTTTGAGTGCCAAACTGCAAATGGTGCTCGAAATGAACTACCCTAGCCTATGTGGTGCAGAGGATAGAGTTTCACGGGCATTGATTCCCGTTTCGGCCAGTTCCTGACCGGTATGCAGTCCTAACGCCCAATTCAGCACGACACGTGCTGCAGCCATATCACGGGGTTCGGTATGGCCGCAGCGACTGCATTCGTGCGTCCGGTCTGACAGACTTTTCTTCGCCAGCGCCCAGCACGCTGGGCAACGCTGGCTCGGTTTGAGCTGCCGCGTCGGCGCCTCCACCCATTCGCCGGCAGTTTCCAGCACTTTCTGGCGAAACAGGGAAGTGAAAAGCGCAGGGGCAGTGTCCAGAATTTCGCGGTTCAAGCCTGCCTTCTGAGCGACGTTCTTGCCGGGCTCGTCAACGGTCCCGGCGGCGCTTCGCGTCATGTTGGCGATGTGCAGCTCTTCAGTTGCTACCAGCGCAAAGAGGCTGGCCAGCTTGGCTGTTTCCTTGTGCGCCCAATCCAGACGGCGCCGAGCAGTTTTTCCGTGTGCAGCAGCCAACCGCTGCACGGCCTTGCGGCGGCGGTTGGACCGCTTGTTGCGCTTGCGCGAGACAACCTGCTGCAGTCCGGTGATGTAGTCCTTCTCGGACTGCCACCAACGCGGGTTGTCCATGTGGATCACTTCGCCCGCATGGTCCACGCCAGTGAGGAAGGTCTCGACGCCCCAATCGAAAGCCATGGCCGCGTCGCCCGTGCGTTCGCGCTGCGGCATGCCGATGTCCAGCGTGAGGGATAAGTACCACCTGCCGTCGCGGTGTAGCACGTCGCTAGCGCGAACTTCACCCCCCTGGCGAGCCTGTCCGCGTGCGCGCAGCTGTCCGATACCGGACAGCTTAAGCGTGCCATGTCGCCAGTCGATGCCGGGCGTGAATCGCCAACCGTCGCCATGCGCCTTGAAACTGAAGCCGGGGAAGCGCGCCAGCGACTTGAAGCGCGGGAACCCCGGCGCCTGCCCCGACTTGACGCGGCGGAAAAACGCGGCGAACGCCTTGTCTAGCCGGCGCAAGGTCATCTGCTGACTGGAGCAGTTCGCGGCTTCGGCCCACTCAGGGCATTCCCGACGCAGCACCGTGAGCGAACGGCACTGCGCCGCGTAGCTCAGGCTCTTGCCGGTCTTGCGCCAGCAGTCGATGCGCTCTTCCAGCGCGGCGTTGTAGAGCTGCTGGTGCGAGCGCAACAGCCCCAGCAGCGCCGCTTCTTGCTTGGGCGTCGGGTAGAGACTGTAAGTCGCTTTGCGGCACTGCATGGCAGTGTTACTGTACAAAACATCAGCACGAATAAAATGCTAAATTAATTTCTCGCGTAACTGAATACCGGCCTTGCGGCCGATGCTTTATGCATCTTCCATGCAGTGCAGGTGGCTTCGCCTTCAACGCCGCTTGCGCTGCCGATCTTATTGGGGGAGTCACTTGCACTTTCTGTGTCTGTGGAGAAGAGCCGATTGTTGCCATCATGGGACGCCACTTACTTGTCCGTTTAGCAAAGTTCAGGTCGGGTTAGCTTTGCTAAACGTGTGATGCAGCTGATACGTTCGTGCGGCGCTACCAAAGACAATCTCTAGCTTTGTGCTGCTTGGTCAACAAACTTCGGAACAAAAATGCCTGGAGAAATGAATCTGGCTGTGCTTTGCGAGACAATGGCGCCGACGCTGCATCCAGGCACGTTTGTGTACTGTTGCGTCCCTCATGAGAAATTTCCGCTGCCGATTGAGCCGTTCTGTACTTTCAAGGAGTCAGAGGGGGTGACCGTAATATTGGAGAGTGGGGCGGCCAGCGCAATGGGCTTGGAGTATCAATACGAGTGTGCGATGATTACGCTCACTGTGCATTCCGCCTTGAATGCCGTTGGATTTATCGCCGTTATCAGTAATGAGCTGGCAGGGCAAAATATACCTTGCAACGTTGTGTCAGCTTTCCATCATGATCATTTGTTCGTGCCGTGCAGCCAGCGCGAGCACGCGATGGATGTTCTTCGGGCGATTGCCTCAAAGAAATGAGAGGTTCGTAGCAAGCGGTCAGCATTCCAACATTGCCAGTTCCCCCCGTTACCGTGCCGTCCTTCATGTGGCCGAGTCGTCCTTTACCACTTGATCCTTGGCGGCCTTGCGCGCCGGCTGCGGCGCCGCCTCTGCGGTGAACTGCTTGGGGTCAAACGGCTGCAGCAGTGCCCGGGCCTGCCGCTCGTCGGCGTAGAGCCAGTTCTGCCAGCGCTCGGGCGGCACGATGACCACCGAGCGCTTCTCGTCGCCGAGCTTGTGAAAGCGCCGCATCAGCGGGTGTTCATCGGCGTTGATAGTGAGCATGGAGCAGCACCACCGCGGCTGATCCTGGCGCTGCGTTTCCTCTCAGATGCCGGCCAGGAAGAACGGCAGCCCGTCCTGGCGGGCGATGCGCCAGCGCACCGCATGGCCGGACTCGTAGTTGGGCTCGAAGATGGCCTGGACCGGGATCAGGCAGAAGCGCCGGCCTTTCCATGCCTGGCGGAAGCTCGGCTTCTCGGCCACCGTCTCGCTGCGCGCGTTGTAGGTGTGGCGCGCGAGCTTGTCGTCCTTGGCCCAAGGCGGCAGCAGGCCGAAGACGCCCGGCCAGGGCGAGAAGTCCGCACCCTCGTTCTCGCCCGCCGTGACGAAGAGCGCCTTCGAGCCGGGATACGCCTCGTCGAGGTAAGAGAAGGTGGGTTCCAGCGTCTGCAGATGCAGACGCAGGTGTCTGGGTGTCGGCGTCTCGTAATTGGCGCACATGGGGCATCCTGGGTTGTCGCCTGAAGGCAGTATCCCCTCCCGCCGCTCTGGCCCGAGCTGGGCTCAGCCTTCGAACTTCATGCCGCAGTCCATGCAGAAGCGGGCGTTGGCCGGGTTCCTGTGTCCGCAAGCAGGGCAGAACTTGGGCTTGGCCTGTGGTGCCGCGGGGCCCGGCTGGGCCGGGTCCGTGCTGCCCAACGCCGCGGCCATGTCGGCGGCAATGCGGTCTTGGGCAGGCGAGCCGATGGCGCCCTGCAGCGCGCGCTCGGCCGTGGCCAGCGCTTGGATCCGGCCAAGGTCCTCGGGGCTGCCCGGCGCCACGAGGCTCGCACGCGACTGGCCGAACTGGATCAGGTGATCCGCCAGCGCCTGCGCCTCGACGTCGGTGGAAAACATCGCCGTGATCTGCCGTGCGCTGTCCTTGCCGAACACCACCGACTCGATGCGGGCCCTCCACACGCGCAGCGTCATCGACTCGGTGCGAACGATCTGGTGCTGTAGTCGTAACTCATCGAGCCCTCGGCGTGTGTCACATGGACGGGCGAACCATTGTCTTGGCGCCGCAGCGGCGAAAAGTGCTCCGGTTGTTAGTGCCGTGCCTTCCAGGAAGACGACTTGGCACGGCCCTCCGGTACGTCGGAGTCCGGTGCATGCCGGCGCCGATCACGCCGCGGCGCCTGCGGCTGCCCGGGTCCGGGCGGCCACAGGAAGCCGAAAGCCACTGCGCCGTCGCGCTCGCGGGCGCGGTGGTGCTGCAGGTGCGCGTCCACAAGACGCGACAGGTAGCCGCGCCGGGCCTTCAGCGGGAAGAGGATGCGCTGATGCAGCAGGCCCTCGTGCACCAGCACGTAGAGCAGCCCATAGGCAATGACGCCCAACGCCAGCCACCACAGCGCTCGCCACTGCACATCGAGTCCGAGCCAGAACAGCGCCATGGCCACAACCACGTAAGCCAATGCGAACAGGTCGTTGTGCCAGGCGCGGTTGCTCCTGCCTGGTTGATGGTGCGAACGGTGCCAGCACCACAGCGGGCCATGCATCACCCAGCGGTGCATTGCCCAAGTCATGGCTTCCATGGCCGCGACTCCGGCCAGGAAGACGAGCAGGTGCAGCAGCGTGAAAAGCAACGTGGTGATCACGGGCAGAAACTTCAGCAGCCAACGTGCCGGGCAGAAGAATGCGAAATGGGCGGCTGGCCGGGTTGCTTCGGTCGTGGGCTGCGACAACTGCAGCTGGCGCTGGAATGCCGAGCGGCCACCGTACGACTGGCATTCCGGCACTGCTGCCACAAGTCGGCTTCTCGTCCTATGTGCGGGTCACGGTGTGGCCGATGCCGCCGCGTACAACCCTGTTGGACCGCAACCGCAACGACCTGAACAAGCCGGTCCATGACGTTGGCGCCTACCAGAACTGAACACGCAGGAAACGAATCGGAGATCCGGCCCGCACCGTCCAAACCCATCATCCGCGGCCTGTACAGCAAATGAAGGTCAATTTCTTGCCACGGCGGCGTCCCACGGTCGAGCGCACGTCATGCCGTTTAGCAGGCGTGGCGCATGCATTCATTTCACCGGCGTGACATCCCGAAATAGGGCGGTCGTGACAACTCCAACGCTGTGAATTGCGCTACCTTGTGGCTGCAGTAACGATCTGGAAGGCGCACCAATGATCGAAGCACTCATTTCCGGCAAGGTGTATGGCCGGCCCGAGCAGCGCGTGGGCAACAACAGTGGCAAGCCTTTTGTGACGGCCAAGGTTCGTGCCGCCACCAGCGGCGGCGAGGCGCTGTTTGTGAACGTCCTGGCCTTCGATGCCATTGCCCAGGCGGCGCTGCTGGCGCTGTCGGACGGCGACGCGGTGTCGCTGGCGGGAACCTTGACGCCCAAGGTCTGGACTGACCGCGAAGGCCAGCCACGGCCCTCGCTGGACCTGGTGGCCAGTCGGGTGCTCTCGGCGTACCAAGTCAAGCGCAAGCGCGACGCGGTGGCCGGCGCAGAGCAGCCTTCGCGCAAACTCGACGTGCCGGCTCGGCCGGCCGACCACCACGCGCCGGCGCCTGCGGCCGAAACCGACGCGGATGGCTGGCCGGCATCCGATCAGCCCTGGAATTGAGGCGAGTACGGCATGGCCGGCGAGCGCGACTTGAGAACGCTGCTGCGGCACATGACGCCGCAGCAGCAGCCCGGCACCTTCGTGTTCTGCAGCTTTGCAGACGACGACTTGCCTACGGGCCTCGCGCCCATCGCCACCTTTCGTGAAGTCGAAGGGCTCAGCGCCATCGTGACGCTGGATGAAGCACAGCGCGCCGGCGTGCCCTACCAATTCGAATCAGGCCTGATCACGCTCACGATTCATTCGTCGCTGGACGCCGTAAGCTTCCTCGCGGCGGTTTCCGTGGTACTGGCTGACGCGGGCATCCCGTGCAACGCCGTGTCGGCTTTCCACCATGACCACCTCTTCGTGCCCCGGGACATGACGCAGCGGGCACTGGGTCTCCTGGTGGCGGCGGCCGCTGCGTCGACGGACACGCCTGGCCAGAACTAGCCGCCGTCAGATTGAAAGCGACTCAATCGTGCAAGTGGCGAGAACAGCAACGTCACGCAGATAAGAAGGGACGACGGTGGTGGAGTCCGGGCGTACCGAAGATTCACTTTGTGCCCAAAGCGGATGTACACGATGGAAAAGTACAGCGCCGAAAAGCGAGTGCCTAACGGCCGTTGTTGACGGCCATAGAGCCGCAGTGGTTGCGGCACTGGCTGGTGTAGGCGCGGCGGCACCGCCGCCGCGCAGCCGTCAAGGCGCCATGACGCTGAAAGCGCTGTAGCACCTATACGGCGGAAGGGGACACACGTACTGCACCGAAATTTCTGGAAACCAAGTTCTGGCCATTATTGCTAGAAGTATAGAAATGCTGACTATGCCATGTATTGCGCCTATTATTAATGGCTTGTCAGGCTTGTTCAGCCTCAAGAGAGGCATAAACTGGTATGGAATCTCTTCCTCCTTGGATGGACTTTTGCTGTAGTCATTGATTGCATTCCAAATAATTAGCGCGGATCGCTGCGAAGAAATTATTAACCTGAAATTCAACGCTGCAAATACGGCGTAACCAAAAAATAGACCATAAATTAGTGAATTAGGTGGGGCTTTGGATGCCCATGAAAATCCAACTGCTGCCGCAGAGAATGCTTGGTAATAGGCCCAAAACTTGTGGGTTTGGTCAGATGTGCTTCGAAGGTGTGCAAGAGCATCACTAATCTTCATGCATTCTCCATGGTTAAATTAATCCATCTAAGGGCAAGACTAACGGGTATATGCCGAGTTCTGTTGGGCGGGTTGCACCGATGCTTGACAGGCAGCTCCCATGTCTTTCCGCGGCATGCGCGTAGCCGGTAAGGCTCGCGGGCGGTGCGCGTTGATAATAGTCTCTAGCCGACCATGAAAGAAGACGTCAGTACTCAGCTGGCACGTCCTAAAACTTTCAAAAAATATCAGTAGGGCGAATTCGACAAGTGTACACTTTCGGTGTGGGCGCGAAAAATCAATACCTGCCAAGACTTGGCGAGTTATGCAGATTCGCCTGGTTAACCACCTTCCATATCAAAGCGAAGGTTGTCTGCCTTTTTGTCCAAGGCGCGTAGGAAGTCAGCGCCATTAGCAAGATGACGCACGTCTTCGAGCGAAAATACCAAGACATATACACCATCTCGATCGAATCTGCTCTGTATCTCTCGTAGCGCATCAACGCCTGAGTCAACACCAGTTACTCCGTTTTTCGAGAAAAGCACGCCAATCCGGACCTTGCATTTGTCAAGCTTTCCCATGAAATCACGCACTGGTGCTACTCCGACCGGCTTGCTCCAGTTTTTGCACTCTACAAGGAAAAAACGTCCCAACTCATCAAGCAAGGGCACTCGATCTTTTGAGTTGTTATATTCAACGACGATGTCTATTTCACTACTACGCGTCTGAAGATTGACATACTTGCATGCAAGAGGCGGTGCGCTGCTAATAAGGGCCTGAGCTAGTCTTTCAAGGGACTCCCCCTTTTCATCATTATTCTCTGCGCACTCAACCGCTTCGATTAATTTGACGAATGCGCTCGTTTCAAAATTTTTATTTACTGGCGTGACGCTCTGTGAATGGCGAGAGATTATTTTGAATAAATCTTCTGTTTGTCGATGCGATAGTTCTCTAAGCACGTACCGTTTGACGTCGCCTTGGTGCACAAGGATTAATAAATTTGGCGCCAACACCAACCCGGTATGACAGCGAAGCGCCTCAAGATATCTTGTGACCTGATACGCCCAGTCGCCGACGTTGTAAGGCTTTCCACGTTTAATTTCAAGTACGATCCAAGGAACGGCCGAGACGGACTCCGACAGAACAACATCGGCACGGTACCTGTCAGCAGAAAATTCGTAGAAGGTTTCCGCCTCAGAGTAACCAAGGCAACTGACGAACTCAGGAACTACTTGACGAGTAAAGTCCAACTCACGCTCGTAAGACTTGCCAGGTAGCGACGTAAGGAGGTTATGGAGACGTTCAACTGGTGTCATTTATTTCCGACGAGCCTTGATTGTTTTGGTGGCGATAGACATATTGCTGCAAAGCGGCTAGTATTGCACTACGTTAATGTTTTTTGCGTAGATTGTAGCTGCAAGCAAGCCGATCAGCGGCAGTAGCTCTGGTTCTGTAATGTGCTCGGGAGGTCTAGGACCTCCTTGTGCTCAGCGATGAAGCAAGTGCAAATCAATTGGTTGGCAACCCCAGTTTGTCAAAAAACGCCCTATTCCGCTCATTAGCCGATTTAATAACTCCATCGAAAGATATAACCTCAATATAAGCATTGAACCCCTTTTTGTACCCAAAGTATCCGAGTCCGTCGCTTGTGCGGGTCAAGTCATGAATCTTGCAGCGGTGCTCCATTGAAGGCGTGAGATCACAGATGACATAGCAAAAACCCGGAATTTCTTCGGACTTGGGAATTTGCCGTCCCGATGCCGTCTGAGCCTTCCCGTCACGAATTCGCTGTAAATATCCTAAAGCTTGCTCAATGGGGTCTTTTTCCTCGCCCTGGCCAGCATCATTTCTCATCGGCCGCTTTATTTCCACAACGGTCAGAGTTGCTGGCGGCATTCTTTTGCCCTCAGCAACCAATATGGGTTCGTCAAAAATGTTTAAAACAAGAATGTCTGGCTCTTTGGCCTCTCCACAGTTAGTAATCGGTATGGCCGACAGTGGCTTGTCCGAGGCCAGAAAATCGTGGAAAGCTAATCTTTCATCAACCAGCCAAAGATTGCAGCTATCTAGATGAATCTCATTGGAAGTTTTCCTCATCGGCATGATAAGCTCATGAATTAGTTCTTCCTTTGCATATTTGCCGTCATCTCCTCTTTGAATCGCTTTTTCTAAAATATCCAGAATTACCTTGCGGTGAAAAACATAATTAGCCAGGTCTGATTTTTTAATATCGTCGGCCTTCGCCAAATATTTCTCAAGTCTTGACTGATACTGGGCGGGTGATTCGTTCTTGCCGAAGTTCATCACTTCGTGCCCTTCAGCAAGCAGACTGCCCTCGATTTCCGAAAGCTGTTTGTGCAGTAGCAGGTCAAGATCTTTGTCTGAAATATCGGGGTCAACATTCAATTTTGCTTCGTCTATGCGACCCAAGATGGGACGATAGCGTGGTGCGCGGTTCGAGACGAATCTTTCGACCCGCTCCCTACCTGCCTTGCGATTTTCTTGCAAATAACCATCAAGATACTGACAGGAACAAGCAATGACCGCATTTCGAATTTCGCGTAAGTTTAATTCGGTTTCGGAGAATAAGTCATCGCTCATTTCCTCTATGTCAAATCCAATTCGTTCAGGTCGGACGTGTGCGTCTAGGAAGGGTGACGTGACGTAACATGCATAAACGAAGTCTCCGTCGGCATCTCTAATTTTGCCGTGTAGTCCAGATATTTTGCCTGCGATACTTTCTTCTTCTACTACTCGACTAGGGAGCCACTGAACAATTGCCGCTTCGCGTACGACCGACAGAACTTACGGTCCAACTTTTCACAATATGGCTCAGCTCAGTCTGTTTTTGCTGCTTGACGTCCCTTTTAGGCTGGTTTCTGACCCTTTTCCGGGTCCTGAATCATTTCAGGACGCATCTTGGGCTTGCGGCTTGAGAAGTTTGCTCTTGGCGATCACCAAATTGGCCAGACCGAACAGGCTGTATAGCTGCGCCGTGTTCTTGGCCAGTCCCTTGTAGCGTGCTTTCTTGTGATGGAACAAATTCTTCACCACGTGGAACGGATGTTCGACCCGCGCTCGAATTTGTGCCTTGGCCCGCTCGGCCGCCA
>NZ_KE387219.1:31752-76123 GCF_000430725.1 Azohydromonas australica DSM 1124 | reverse complement strand
ATGGGCTCGTCGAAGATCTTCGAGTTCGCCACCGTGACGATGCGGCCGGTGAACTGGCGGCTGCGTACCCACATCGCCGGGTCGGCGCCCTGCACCGCCGGCGGCTGGCCCATTTCCATGATGGTGGTCTGGATGAACCCCAGCGCCACGACGTCGCCGCGCACGCCGCCCATGGTGATGCGGTCGCCCACCGTGAAGTTCTTCCCGCGCAGGATCACGAAGTAGCCCGCCAGCGAGGTGACCACCTTCTGCAGCGCGAAGGCCAGGCCGGCGGTGACCAGCCCCACCGCGGTGGTCAGCGTGCCGGGATTGTCGAACCAGATCGACAGCACGCCCACCAGCCCGACGATGGCGATGAGCAGGCTGCGGCCCTGCCGGGCCCAGAAGCGCACGCGCTCGCGGCGTGCACCGGCGTGGGCGGTGAGCGCGCGGATGAGCGCCCCCAGCGCCAGGCCCAGCAGTGCCAACACGGCAATCAGCATCAGCGTGAGCAGCAGCTTGTGGCCGGTGACCTCGTTGATGCCGACCAGACGAATGCCGAACAGTTGCATCGTGAACCCCGCGGTGGACGCATTGGAAAGCAAGCATCGTTCCCCGGAGTCCGGCTCCTCCCATGGCGCCAGGTCCAAGGCGGTCATGCGCCCCCACCGGCAGCGGCGTGACCAAGGAAGTCTGAGAGCTGTCACAGGCACGGCCCCTGCCATCCGAAGCGCACTGTCAACTCAGCAGGGCGGGAACGCGCCGTGCACATCGGCGTTCCGCCCGCATCATTCATGCTTGACATCGCCGCCATCTGCCTCGTGGTCACGGCGCTGCTGGCCTATGTGAACCAGCGCTTCGTCGGCCTGCCCACCACCATCGGCGTCATGGCCGCCGCGCTGCTGCTGTCGGTGGCCCTGATTGGTCTGGACCTGCTGGGCTGGCTGCCCGGGCTGCGCGACTTCGAGGCCTCGCTCATCGCCTCCATCGACTTTTCCGACGTGCTGCTGCAGGGCATGCTCTCACTGCTGCTGTTTGCAGGCGCGCTGCACATCGACCTCAGCGAGCTGCGCAGTTACCGCTGGCAGGTCGCGGCGCTGGCCGTGGGCGGCACGCTGCTGTCCACGCTGGTGGTGGGCTTCGCATTGTGGGCGCTGCTGCCGCTGGTGGGGTGGGAACTGCCGCTGCTGAGCTGCCTGCTTTTCGGTGCGCTGATCTCGCCCACCGATCCGATCGCGGTGCTGGGCATCCTGAAGTCGGCCGGCGCACCGCGCGACGTGGAACTGGTGATCACGGGCGAATCGCTGTTCAACGACGGTGTGGGCGTGGTCATCTTCACCTTGCTGCTGGGAGTGGCTACCAGCGGCACGATTCCCACCGTGGGCGAAGCTGGCCTGCTGCTGCTGCAGGAGGCGCTTGGCGGCTTGGCGTTCGGCGTGGCCGTCGGTTGGGCCACCTTTCTCTTGCTGCGCAGCATCGACCATTACCAGGTGGAAGTGCTCCTGACGCTGGCGGCCGTGGCAGGCGGCTCGGCCCTGGCCACGCATCTTCACGTGTCGGCGCCGCTGGCCATGGTGGCGGCCGGGCTCGTGGTCGGCAACCATGGACGGACATTGGGCATGTCGCAGACCACGCGGCATCACGTCGACCTGTTTTGGGAACTCATCGACGAAATCCTCAACGCCGTGCTGTTCGTGTTGATCGGCATGGAGGTCATCCTCATCCCCTTTGGCGGCGGCACATGGCCCGCCGTCGCACTGGCGGTTGTCTTGACCTTGCTCGCACGGGGCCTCACGGTCGGGTTGCCGGTCGCGCTTTTCCCAGCCTGGTTCAGGTTGCCGCGCGGCGCCGGCCGGGTGCTGACCTGGGGCGGGTTGCGCGGGGGCATCTCCGTCGCGCTGGCGTTGTCGCTGCCAGAGAGCGCAGGGCGCGATCTGCTGGTGCCATTGACCTATGCGATGGTGGTCTTCTCGGTGCTGGTGCAGGGCCTGACGATTGGACACGTGGTCAGGGCGTCGGTATGCGGTGACCGTGCGCCTGGCCCAGGGACGCGCCCGCAAGAGGCGCATGACAGCCAGCCGCTGTCCGGAGGTTGACCCAACAATTCTTCGGCTCCGCTTTCGCGTCGTGACTGCTCGCAGAAGCAGTGGACCCGCCTGTTTGGATCACTGAACTTCAACGCCATCCCGGACTGACGCGGCAAAGTGACGACACGCAGGCATCACTCCAGCAGCGTGATGCGCCGAAACTCCTCCGCGACCATACGGTCTTCCTCGGTTCCGATGAAGATCGGTGTCTGGCGCAGCTCGATGCGCGCGCGGCAGCCTACCAGGTCCGACGGCAGCCGGGCACCGTTGTCGAGCCACTGCACGCAGATCGGCGCTTCGCACACCCCACTGACGACACGCCTGTCGGGCAGTTCAACTTCCAGCCAGCACTTCTCGTCGCTGCACTCAAAGCGCCGCAGCATTGCTTCCACCACGCGTGCTGCAGGCGCGGAGGCGGACCGGACATCGCCGGACAGCTGCACTTGGCGCTCGGCCGGGCCGTCGCACCCCGTCAGCAGCATCAACAACACAGTGACTGCGGCGACCATGGATTGCACGCCACCGACACCATCCCGGCCCTCGCGGCCGACGGCGCTCGGTGATGCCTTGGGGCTGCAGTTCATGGCCCAAGAGTGGTTTCAACCGCATGGACACGGACCTCCCTGTTTTGGAGTCGCCCGGGCGCCAACGGTTCCTCGGCATGCTGATGCTTGAAGGCACGTCATGCGATGCTGAAGGTGCCGACAGGCGATCGTTGACGCCACGTCGGTCCAACGCCGCGACGACACGCCGTAAGCAAGGGCTCGCATGCACGGGTAGGCAGTGGCTTGCCGGAGAACAGCGCTTCACGGGACGGTTGGTAAGCGCGGGCATACCGCCTGTCACTTGCGCCAGAAGGATCGCGTGAACAGCACCAGGATGGAGAACAGCTCCAGCCGGCCCAGCAGCATCGTGGCGGTGCAGACCCAGATTTCGAAGTCGCTGAGCCCTTGGTAGTTGCCGGCCGGGCCAACTTGGCCAAGGCCAGGGCCCGTGTTGTTGAGGCAGGCCACGACGGCGGTGAAGGCCGTGACCACGTCCAGGCCGGAAAACAGCAGCAGCATCGTGGCAGCGACCATCACCGCGCCATAGACCAGCATGAAGGCCAGCACCGACTGCAGCACGTTGGCGTCCACGGCCATGCCGCCCAGCGTGATGGGCACCACGGCACGGGGATGCACGATGCGCTTGAACTCGCGCTGCGCGCTCTTCATCAGCAACAGGGAACGGATCAGCTTGATGCCGCCGCCGGTGGAGCCCGCGCAAGTGGTGAAACAACACAGGAACAGCAGCATCAAGGGCACGAAAATCGGCCATTGCGCATAGTCCCGCGTCGCGAACCCGGTGGTGGTGGCGATGGAGACAACGTGGAAGGCCGCGTGGCGCAGTGCTTCCCCAAAGCTGGGATACACCCCGCGCACCAGCAGAAACAGTGTCACGCTCGCCACTGCCGTCGCCAGCAGCCCCAAATAAAGGCGTGCCTCCACGTCGCGCCACACCACGCGCAGGCTGCGTTGCCGCCAAGCCATGAAATACAACGCAAAGTTGATGCCGGCGATCGTCATGAACACGATGGCGACCATCTCGATCGCTGGCGAGTCGAAAGCACCGTAGCTGGCGTCGTAGGCGGCAAAACCGCCCAGGCCCATGGTCGAGCACATGTGCATGAACGCGTCGGCCCAGCCCATGCCAGCCAGCCGGTAGGCCAGGAAGCAGGTCAGAGCGATCGCGAAGTAGATGGTCCACAACCCGCGTGCTGTTTGCGCAATGCGCGGCGTGAGCTTCTGGTCCTTCATCGGTCCGGGCGTCTCGGCCTTGAACAGCTGTGATCCGCCCACGCCCAGCAGCGGCAGGATCGCCACCGCCAGCACCAGGATGCCCATGCCGCCGATGAGCACCATCAGGCAGCGCCAGACGTTGATCGACAGCGGCAGCTTCTCCAGCCCGGTGAGCACGGTGGCGCCGGTGGTGGTCAGGCCCGAGGCGGCTTCGAAGTAAGCGTCGGTGAAGGACAGGTTCTTGATATGGAGCAGCAGCGGCAGCGCGCCGAAGGCTGGCAGCACCGTCCACACCAGGCTCACCAGCAGGAAGCCGTCGCGTGGCAGCAACTCGCGGTGCGAGCGGCGGCCGAGCAGGAACAGCGCCAGACCGGTGAAGAAGGTGACGAGGATTGCTTCATCGTAGGAAGACAAGGCCGCGTCGTTTCCGAAGAAGGCGAAGGCCAGCGGTACCAGCATGGTGCCGGCAAACAGCATCAGCACGCCGCCAAGCACGCCCAGGACAGGAAACAAGCTTTGCATGCTCAATCGACTTGGTAGCCAAACTCGTGCAGCGAGGATGCGACACCGCAGTGGCTTTGTGGTGTTGCCGCCATCCTGCGGCATGTTCAACCGCAGTAGGCCCCTGGGACGCTATATCAAGGCCGCGGAAACGACGCTGGCCGTCTTCGAGGCGACGTACGACGCGATGCGTTGGCATCTGCCGCTGCAAGAGATACTGACGCACAGACCTCGGTGGAACAAGTCTCTGCGCGCCGGTGTCCAGGGTGAAACCGTTCTCCAGCGTGAACAGCCCCGTGAGGCCGTTGCCCAGGTCCTCGCAGCCACGGAAGCCGAAACGCGAGGACTGCAGCCGCCCGCTGTCGAGCAGGTTCAGGCTGGCGCCGCCGCGGTTGCTGATGTGCGTCACCGCCACGTCCGTGATGCCGTAGAGCGTGACGCTGGAGGTGGCTTGCTGCGCTGCTGCCGGCATCGCGGCGGCAGCGGTCGCCCACAGCGCGGCGAGATGTTTCTTCATATGTCTCCTGTCGGTTCTGCGCTTGTGGGAGGGGCGTCGAGTGCGCTTCTCAGCCGGCGGCGCGCTGGGCGTCGATGCAGGCCTGGATCTGGGCCATCCATTCCTTGCGCGTCATGAAGTCCAGGCTGGACCGGGCCGAGGCTTGCGTGTGCGCGCGGATCGTTTCCTCGGACTCGGTGATCAGGTCCAGGGGCCACCCGGTCGGCTGGCTCACGTGCCAGCCTGTCGGCGTGTAGATCTCGATGCGGTTGCCTTCGGGGTCGGCAACATCGACGCTCCACGTGTTGCCGTGGTCCTTCTGCTGCAGGATCGGCACGCCAGCCTCGTGGAAGGCGATGGCCCGTTGCTTCAGCTCCGACAGGCTCCCGATCGTGAAGGACAGCTGGTCGGCACCCAGCCATTCCGGCTGGCGGCCACTGGCAAAGGCGATCTGGTGGTGCTCCTCGGGGTCGCCGGTCATGAAGATGACCCGGTGTCCGGCCTTGGCGTCGCCCACGTCGGACGCCACCATGCCGAACCAGCGCGAGTAGAACCGAGCCAGAAAATCCGGATCGAACGTGGAGATGCCCGTGTGGCGGAAGTTCATCTTCGGAAGTGAAGCCATCATTGGTTCCCCTGGTGCAAGGCTTCAAGAAGAGGCGCCGGGATGGGGTTGCAAGCCGTCGATGGACAGGCGCCTGCGGCAGCGCATCGCCGGTGTCGCGACGCGCATCGGCGCCTTGACAGAGCGCAAACTTTATGGGTCCGGCGTCCTGATCGAAAACCATCTTTTCTCCGTCACCATGCCGTGAAGTCATTGAAGACGGACTGCTGCCGACGGTCTCAGCAGACGCGTGTATTCAAAAATACCCCGCCTCTACAGCAAAATTCGATGCCCCTCACATCCGGTGGTCGCATCAAGGTTTGGTGGCTGATTGATGACGGGAGATGGCGCGGGCAGGGCTTGGGCGCTGCTCGGCAGGCACTGGTTGCCGGCGCAGGATGGACGCGTTGGCGAAGCCGGACAGGCCCAGCGCCCTGATCAGCTCTCGATCCAGGCTCGGCTGCCGCGGCCAATGGCGTCGGCCAGGCGCCGCAGCGCCGGCACGAAGCGCTGCTGCAGGTCATGCTCGGACACCGCGGCTTTCGGAAACACCAGGTTCAGTGCGGCCAGCAGCCGCGGCCCGGCATGCACCGGCACGGCCACGGCGGCGAAGTCCGCTTCCTGGAGCCATTCGCCTTCGTTGACGGCGTAACCGCGCTCCAGCGTCTGCGCGATCAGGCGCTGCACGCAGGCGGCGTCGCGCGCCAGCGCGCCCAGGCGGTCGCTGCGGCGGCGCAGCAGCTCCAGCATCGCCTCGCGCTCGGCCTCGTCGGCGGCGGCCAGGTAGGCGCGGCCGATGGCGGTCTCCAGCAGCGGCATTTTCTCGCCGATCATCGCCCGGTGCTGCGACAGCGCGCTCCAGCGGTGCGTGGACTCGCGCACCACCATGAAGCCCGCCTCGGCCGTGCCCAGGTCGCAAGGCCACACCAGCTCGCGCACGGCCGCCTGCATGGCCGGCGAGGCGATGCGCGCCACCCAGGCCTCGTCCTCGAAGCCCTCGCTCAGCCGCCGCACCTCGAAGGTCAGGTAGTACTGCCCTTCCTTCTCGCCCTGGCGCACGAAGCCCTGCGCGCGCAGCGTCTCCAGCAGCCGCTTGGTGGTGGTGCGGTCCAACCCGCACAGGCGCGCCAGCTCGGTGGTACTGCCGATGCCCCCGGGCAGCCGGTTCAGGGCCTTGAGCACGGCCAGCCCGCGCGAGAGGCCGCGCACCTCCTTGTAGACGCCTTCGTCGCTGTCGCCGGCTGTTGGGGGCATGGCAGGTCTTGATCCGGGTTAACCCAGGCGCAAGCGTGCACCAGGTGCACGCAGTTTACGCATTGATCCAGCGCAAGGACATTGCGGCCACCGCGGCGCGACGCCGCTCGGATCTCGAAGGAGACAGCCGTGTCCACCTACCCACCCCGCTTCGACGCTGACGTGCTGATCGTCGGTGCCGGCCCGGTCGGGCTGACCATCGCCAACACCCTGGGCCTCTACGGCGTGCGGGTGCTGGTGGTGGAGAAGCTCGATTCCATCATCGACTACCCCCGCGCCATCGGCATCGACGACGAGTCGCTGCGCACGCTGCAAGCCACCGGCCTGGCCGCGCAGGTGCAGGCCCACATCACGCCCGATCACGCCATGCGTTTCGTCACTGGCAGCGGGCGCTGCTTCGCCGACATCGACCCGCGCACCGACGAGTTCGGCTGGTCCCGGCGCAACGCCTTCATCCAGCCGCAGATCGACGACATCCTCTACCAGGGCCTGTCGCGCTTCGCGCACGTGCAGGTGCTCTTCGGCCACGAGGTCGAGTCCCTCACGCAGGACGACGCCGGCGTGACGCTGCAGCTCAAGGGTGTCGAGGGCGTGAGGCAGGCTCGCGGCCGCTACCTCGTGGCCTGCGACGGCGGCAACAGCTTCATCCGCCGCAGCCTGAACGTGCCTTTCGAGGGCCGCACCAAGCCCAACCAGTGGATCGTGGTGGACGTGCGCAACGACCCGCTGGGCACGCCCCACGTCTACATGCACTGCGACCCCGAGCGCCCCTACGTCTCGGCTGCGCTGCCGCACGGCATCCGGCGCTTCGAGTTCATGGTGATGCCGGGCGAGACGGAAGAGGAGCTGTCCCGGCCCGAGAACATGGCGCGCCTCATGCGCAAGGTGGTGGCCGATCCCGACAAGGTGGACTACATCCGCAAGCGCGTCTACACGCACAACGCACGGCTGGCCCAGACGTTCCGCGAGCGGCGCGTCCTGCTGGCCGGCGACGCGGCGCACATCATGCCGGTGTGGCAGGGCCAGGGCTACAACAGCGGCCTGCGCGACGCCAGCAACCTGGCGTGGAAGCTGGCGCACGTGGTCAAGGGCCTGGCCGGCGACCGGCTGCTCGACAGCTACACCCAGGAGCGGCGCAGCCACGCGCGCTCGATGATCCATCTCTCGGAAGTTGCGGGTGACATCTTCGCGCCCGCGAGCCGCTGGGGTGCGAAGCTGCGCGACGGCCTGACGCTGGCGCTCAACCGGCTGCCCTCGGCCAAGCGCTACATCGTCGAGATGCGCTTCAAGCCCATGCCGCGCTACCGGCAGGGTGCCGTGCTGACCAGCGGCGCGTCGGCGAGTCACGGCCTGCTGGCGCGGGTGCTGGAGCGCTCGGGCGGCTCGGCCCTGGGCCGCCTGCTGGGCCTGATGGCGGAAAAGGAAGGCTCGCCGGTGCACCGCCTCGTGCATGGCCGGCAAGCCGACGAAGGCACCGCCGTGGGCCGCATGTTCCTCCAGCCCCGCGTGCTGTGCGAGGACGGGCAGACGCGGCTGCTGGACGAGGTGGTCGGGCTGAACTTCGCCATCGTGGCCTGGGGCACCGATCCGACCCACGGCATGAGCACGCAGTCGCGTGCCTTCTGGGAGCGGCTGGGCGCGCGCTTCATCACCGTCAAGCCCGCAGTACAGATGGCGCACCGCGACGACCAACGTCCCGGCGTGACCTGCATCGGCGACCTGGGCAACCGGCTCAAGGCCTGGTTCGCGCAGCAGCCCAGCTCGGTGGTCTTCATCCGCCCGGACCGCTTCGTGGCCGCGCTGTGCTCGCCGCAGGAAGTGGAGGCCACCACCCGCGCGCTGGCCGAGGTGATGGCCATGCCGCTGGCGGCGCAAGCCGCCACCGCCGCCGCGCCGGTGTTCGCGCTCGCGGAGGCTGCATGAGCATGGAACGCGCATTCCTGGGCCTGTCCCATTCGCCGCTGATGGGGCTCAACCCCGTGGTGACCTCGGTGGAGCAGGAGCTCCAGGCCGCCATCGCCGCGGCCCGCGAGCAGGTGCAGGCCTTCGCGCCGGAGCTGGTGGTGCTGGTGGCACCCGACCACTACAACGGCTTCTTCAACGAGCTGATGCCGCCGTTCTGCATCGGCACGCAGGCGCGCTCGGTGGGCGACTACCTCACGCCGCCCGGCGAGCTGCACGTGGAATCCGACGCGGCGCTGGCGCTGGCCGAGCGGCTGATGGACGAGGGCTTCGACCTCGCCGTCTCGCGCCGCATGGTCGTGGACCATGGTTTCGCCCAGGCCCTGCAGCTCATCTGGGGCAGCCTGGACACGCCGCCGGTGCTGCCCATCTTCCTCAACGCGGTGGCGCAACCCGGCATTCCGCGCCTGCGCCGCTGCCGCCAGCTTGGCGAGGCCATCGGCCGCTTTCTCGATACCGTCCCGAAGCGCACGCTGCTCATCGGCTCCGGCGGCCTGTCGCACGAGCCGCCGGTGCCCACGCTGGCGCATCCGGACCCGGCCGTGCGCGAGCGCATCACCTTCAGGAACGAACCGTCGCCGGCCGACCGCGACGCCAAGACGCAGCGCGTGATGGCTGCCGGCCAGGCGCTGGCCGCGGGGCACGACTCGATCAAGCCCCTCAACCCGCAGTGGGACCGCCGCTGGATGGATGCACTTGCAGCCGGCGGCGCCGAACTCGATGCCCTGTGCGCCATGAGCGAGGACAGCATCGAGCGCGACGCCGGGCTCTCGGCCCACGAGTCCAAGAGCTGGCTCGTGGCCCGCAGCGCGCTGCCCACCGGCCAGGCCCTGCCCTGCCCCCTGCGCCATTACCAGGCCATTCCCGAATACATCGCCGGCTTCGGCGTGATGCTGCTCCAGCAGCCCAACTGACATCGACAGGACACCGCATGGACCCCCGTATCGAACAATGGGCGCAGCGCCTGCGCCAGGCCGAGTCCCAACGCGAGCCCGTGGAGCCGCTGCGCGACGAGATCGGCGCCGACCCCGATGGCGCCATCGCCTACGCCATCCAGCAGGCCAACGTGGCGCATGCGCTGGCCCAGGGGCGGCGCATCGTGGGCCGCAAGATCGGCCTGACCTCCCCCGCCGTGCAGAAGCAGCTCGGCGTGGACCAGCCCGACTTCGGCACCCTCTTCGCCGACATGCTCTACGGCGACGACGAGGAGGTGCCGCTGTCGCGCACGCTGCAGCCCAAGGTCGAGGCCGAGGTGGCGCTGGTGCTCTCGCGCGACCTGCCCGCGGCCGACACCACGCTCGTCGAGCTGATCAATGCCACGGCCTACGTGCTGCCGGCCATCGAGATCGTGGGCAGCCGCATCGCGCGCTGGAACATCCGCTTCACCGACACCGTGGCCGACAACGCCTCCAGCGGCCTGGTGGTGCTCGGCGGCGTACCCACGAAGCTCGACGGCCTGGACCTCAAGCTGTGCGCGATGTCGATGGCGCGCGGCGAGGAGACCGTCTCCAGCGGCAGCGGCGCGGCCTGCCTGGGCCACCCGCTCAACGCCGCGGTGTGGCTGGCGCGCAAGCTCGCCGCGCTGGGACAGCCGCTGCGTGCCGGCGACCTCGTGCTCACCGGCGCACTGGGGCCCATGGTCGCCGTGCAGCCCGGCGACCGCTTCGAGGCCCGCATCGAAGGCGTGGGCAGCGTGCGTGCGCGCTTTTCCGCCGCTTGAGCTCCCTTCCGTAAAGACCCTCAAGGAGTCGCCATGAACCCCACCCGTCGCTTCACCCTGGGTGCGTTGGCCGCCGCGGCTGCGCTGGCACTGGCCGGCCCGGCCGTCGCCCAGGACTTTCCGAGCAAGCCCGTCACCCTGGTCGTGCCCTTCCCGCCTGGCGGCGTCACGGACCAGATTGCCCGCGTGCTGGCCGGCAAGATGCAGGAAGACCTGCGCCAGACCGTCATCGTGGACAACAAACCCGGCGCCGGCGGCCAGATCGCCGCGCAGGCGGTCAAGAGCGCTCCGGCCGACGGCCACACGCTCTTCGTGGCCGCCACGGAGATGTTCGCCATCAACCCGACGCTGTTCCGCAAGTTCAGCTACGACCCGCTCAAGGACTTCCAGCCCGTCACGGCACTGATCTCGTCGCCGCTGGTGCTGGTCGTGCCCAAGAACAGCCCGGCCAACTCGGTGGCCGACCTGGTGGCGGCCAGCAGGAAGGATGGCGGCCTGAACTTCGCCTCGCAGGGCGTGGGCTCCATCGGCCACCTGCTGGGCGAGCTCTACCGCAGCAAGACCGGCGGCGGCTTCCATCACGTCGCCTACAAGGGCTCGGCGCCGGCGCTGCAGGACCTCATGGGCGGCCAGGTGGACCTGATGTTCGACCCCGTCATCACCACCGCGCCGCTGATCCAGAGCGGCAAGCTGAAACCCCTGGCCATCGCCGCCACGAAACGCGCGGCACAACTGCCCGACGTGCGCACGCTGCAGGAGCTGGGCACTTCGGGGGTGGACGCCAGCGTGTGGTTCGGCGCCGTGGTCAAGGCCGGCACGCCGGCGCCAGCGGTTGCCCGGCTCAACGAGTCGCTGGCCAAGGCACTGCGCAGCCCGGACGTGGTCAAGCGCTTCAGCGACCAGGGCCTGCAGCCCATGCCGATGAGCCCCGAAGCCTTCGGCAGCTTCATGAAGGAAGAGATCACGCGCTGGAGCGCGCTGGTCAAGACGAGCGGCGCATCCGTCGAATGAGGAACCACCCATGAGCAGCACCAAACTCAAGGCCGCCATCATCGGCAGCGGCAACATCGGCACGGATCTGATGATCAAGATCCTGCGCCACGGCAAGCACATCGAGGTCTCTGCGATGGTCGGCATCGACCCGGCGTCCGACGGCCTGGCGCGCGCGGCGCGGCTGGGCGTGGCGACCACGCACGAGGGCGTCGAAGGCCTGGCGCGGCTGCCGATGTTCGAGGACATCGACATCGTGTTCGATGCCACCTCGGCCGGCGCGCACGTCAGGAACGACGCCTTCCTGCGCGCGCTGAAACCCGGCATCCGCATGGTGGACCTCACGCCTGCGGCCATCGGCCCCTATTGCATCCCGGTGGTCAACGGCGAGCAGCACCTGGACGCGAAGAACCTGAACATGGTCACCTGCGGCGGGCAGGCCACCATCCCGATGGTGGCGGCCGTGAGCCGCGTGGCGAAGGTGCACTACGGCGAGATCGTGGCCTCCATCTCCAGCAAGAGCGCCGGGCCGGGCACGCGCGCCAACATCGACGAGTTCACGGAGACCACCTCCAAGGCCATCGAGGCCGTGGGCGGTGCCGCCAAGGGCAAGGCCATCATCGTGCTCAACCCGGCCGAGCCGCCGCTGATGATGCGCGACACGGTCTACACGCTCTCGGACTTCGCAGACGAGGAGGCCATCGCCGCCTCGGTGGAGCGCATGGCCGCCGACGTGCAGGCCTACGTGCCGGGCTACCGGCTCAAGCAGCGCGTTCAGTTCGACCGCATCGAGCAGCCCCTTCTCATCCCGGGCGTGGGCCGCATCGCGGGCCTGAAGACCAGCATCTTCCTGGAGGTCGAGGGCGCCGCGCACTACCTGCCCGCCTACGCCGGCAACCTCGACATCATGACCAGCGCCGCGCTGCGCACCGCCGAGAGCATGGCGGCCAAGCTACTGCAGCCGCTCACGGCCTGAAGGAGACGATCACCATGAACGGCAAGAAGCTCTACATCTCCGACGTGACGCTGCGCGACGGCAGCCACGCCATCCGCCACCAGTACAGCGTGGCGCAGGCCGCGCAAATCGCCAAGGCGCTGGACGACGCCAGGGTGGACTCCATCGAGGTCGCCCACGGCGACGGGCTGCAAGGGGGCAGCTTCAACTACGGCTTCGGCGCGCACACCGACCTGGAATGGATCGAGGCCGTGGCCAGCGTGGTGAAGCACGCCAAGATCGCCACGCTGCTGCTGCCGGGCATTGGCACCGTGCACGACCTCAAGGCCGCGTATGAGGCGGGTGCCCGCATCGTGCGCGTGGCCACGCACTGCACCGAGGCCGACATCTCGAAGCAGCACATCGAGTACGCGCGGCATCTCGGCATGGAGGCCGTAGGCTTCCTGATGATGAGCCACATGACCACACCGCAGAAGCTCGCCGAGCAGGCCAAGCTCATGGAGAGCTACGGCGCCACCTGCTGCTACGTCGTGGACTCCGGCGGCGCCTTGGGCATGCAGGACGTGCGCGAGCGCTTCCGGGCCTTCAAGGACACGCTGAAGCCCGAGACGCAGACGGGCATGCACGCGCACCACAACCTGAGCCTGGGCGTGGCCAACTCCATCGTCGCGGTGGAGGAAGGGTGTGACCGCATCGACGCCAGCCTGGCCGGCATGGGCGCGGGCGCGGGCAATGCGCCGCTGGAGGTGTTCGTCGCCGCGGCCGAGCGCCTGGGCTGGAACCACGGCACGGACCTGATGCGGCTGATGGACGCGGCCGACGACATCGTGCGCCCGCTGCAGGACCGCCCCGTGCGCGTGGACCGCGAGACGCTGGCGCTGGGCTACGCGGGCGTGTACTCCAGCTTCCTGCGCCACTCGGAAGCGGCGGCCAGGAAGTACGGGCTCAGCACCGTGGACATCCTGGTGGAGCTGGGCCGCCGGCGCATGGTCGGCGGCCAGGAGGACATGATCGTGGACGTGGCGCTGGACCTGCTCAAGCAGCGCGAGCACGAGCGTGCCCACGCCGAGTCCACCATGAGCGAGGCGGGCTGACAGAGCCGCTTGCGAGCCCAACACATCACGGATTGCGCCATGTCTGAAACAAGCAACGTCATCACCGAGGCCTCCACCAGCCGCTTCGTGCGCATCAAGGAAGGCGACCTCGATCTCCAGCTCCACTACAACGACTGCGGCAGCGGCGACGAGACCGTCGTCATGCTGCACGGCTCGGGCCCCGGCGCCAGCGGCTGGGCCAACTTCAACCGCAACATCGAGCCGCTGGTGGCGGCCGGCTACCGGGTCATCCTCATGGACTGCCCGGGCTGGAGCAAGAGCGACCCCATCGTGTGCACCGGCTCGCGCTCCGAGCTCAACGCCCGCGCCCTCAAGGGGCTGATGGACGCCATCGGGCTGGACAAGGCCCACCTGATCGGCAACTCCATGGGTGGGCACAGCGCCGTGGCCTTCGCCCTGGCGAACCCCGCGCGCACGGGAAAGCTCGTCCTCATGGGCGGCGGCACCGGCGGCGCGAGCTCCTTCGTGCCCATGCCCACGGAGGGCATCAAGCTCATCGGCGCGCTGTACCGCCAGCCCACCATCGAGAACCTCAAGCGGATGATGAGCGTGTTTGTGTACGACACGAGCAGCCTCACGGAAGCGCTGTTCCAGGCCCGGCTGGACAACATGCTCACGCGCCGCGACCACCTGGAGAACTTCGTCAAGAGCGCCGAGGCCAACCCCAAGCAGTTCCCCGACGTGGGCCACCGCCTGGGCGAGATCAAGGCGCCGGCGCTGGTGATCTGGGGCCGCGACGACCGCTTCGTGCCGCTGGACACGGGCCTGCGCCTCGTGGCGGGCCTGCAGAACGCGGAGCTGCACGTCTTCAGCCGCTGCGGCCACTGGGCGCAGTGGGAGCACGCCGACAAGTTCAACCGCATGGTGCTGGACTTCCTGGCGCACTGAAGGCACGGGCGGCGGGTCACACTGCGCCCTCCTCACCCTTCAAGCCGCATGCGCCGTCGCGCCCGGGGACTCCGTGGTGGCGACGGCGCTGTTTCCGTTTTGCACGAAAGGCGCACATGAATTCGACAAGACTGCACCGTCGAAGCGTCCTGGCGCTTTTGGCGAGCTTGCCGCTGATGGCCGCTCGCGGTGCGCTGGCCCAGGGCTACCCGGACCGACCGATTCGCCTCGTGGTGCCTTACGCACCGGGCGCCGCGGCGGACCAGCTCGCCCGCGTACTGGCCCGGCCGCTGGCGCAGGCGCTGGGGCAGCCGGTGGTGATTGACAACCGCGCCGGCGCCGGCGGCACGCTGGGCGCCGACATGGTGGCCAAGGCGAGCGCAGACGGCTACACGCTGCTGCTGGGCACGGATGCCACCCAGGCCACCAACCTGCATCTCGCCCGCAAGTTCCCCTATGACCCGCTGCGCCAGTTCACGCCCCTGGTCCTGGCGGCCGTCAACCCGATCGTGCTGGTGGTCCATCCTTCGCTGCCGGCGCGCAACGTGGCGGAGCTGGTCCGGTACGCCAAGGCGCATCCGCGCGCGCTGAGCTACGGCAGCTCGGGCATCGGCACCCCGCACCACCTGGCCGGCGAGCTGCTCAACGAGCGGGCCGGCATCGCGATGGTCCACGTGCCCTACAAGGGCGGCGCGCCGGCCATGACCGACCTGCTCGGCGGCAACATCAACGTGCTGTTCGCCAGCCTCGCCACCGCGCTGCCCTACGTCCAGAACGGGCAGGTCCGCGTGCTCGCCGTGACGCAGGCCCAGCGCCATGGCGGCCTGCCTCAGGTGCCGACCATCGGCGAGACGCTGCCCGGCTACGCGCTCGCGGGCTGGCTGGGCCTGTTCGCGCCGGCCGGTCTGCCTGGAGCGATCCAGACCCGGCTTCAAGCCGAGATCAACAAGGCCCTGGCGGATGAGGCCGTGCGCTCGGCTCTGGAGCAGGCCGGCCTGGTGCCCTCCGGTGGCACGCCGCAGGCGCTGGACGCGCTGGTGCGGGAAGAGCTTGCTACGCGGGGCCGTCTGGTCAAGGCCGCGGGCATCGAGCCGGAGTAGACGAGTCCCGTACTCGTTTGCAATCCTGGGCCGTTCGGGTTCTGCCTCTTTCAGACAGGAGATCCCACAACAGTGCAGACAGGAACGCGCCGGCCGCAACGCTGAACAGCAGGCGATGATTGCCTGCAGAAGCAGTCAACAGAAAGCTGTCGGCGTAGCCTGCGGCTGCTTGGACGAGGGCAAACGCCATGGTCGCCCGCCCCCATGCAGCCTGCTGCAGACCGGGTTGGCCCATCACCGCTTCGTTGACTCGGCCGAGCATGATGGGCACGGCCCCGGGAGGATAGGTACCCAGCAGGAAAGCGGACAGCAAGACGAGTGTCGTGGAGCTCGTGAGGGCGAGCGTTGCCGCAGCCAGCACCTGCAGTGCCAGCGTGAGGCGACTCGTCGTGCGGAACCCGATGCGGTCCGCCAGGGCGCCATAGGACAGCGGCCCTGCCAGGGCACCCACCCCAAAGACAACCCAGAGCAGCGAGCTGGACATCACACTCCAGTGCAGGCCGCGCGCCGCGTAATCGACCAGGAACACCATGGCGGGTACGACGCCAACCGCCATGAGACCGTACTGGCCGTACAGGTGCAGCAGGGAGCGGCGCGCCGGCTGCGGCAATGCGACCGGGTCGCTCACGCGGGGCCGCTCGTTTGGCGGCCAGGCGCGCCAGGTTGCGATGGTCAACAGCAGGGAAATCGCGGCCAGGCTCATCCAGGTGCCAGCCAGGCCGGTTCGCAGCAGCAGGGGCACCAGGGTGCCCGACGCGGCAATCCCCACCCCGAGCCCCAGGAAAATGGCGCCCGCTGCCATGCCTTTGCGCCTTGGCGGGACATGCGGCAGCAAGACACTGCCCACCAGCACCATGATGACGCCGCCGGTGATGCCCGAAAGCAGGCGCCAGAAGAAGAACCAGGCCGTTGACAGCGGAACCGCACACGCGAGAAATGCCAACGCGGTCAGGGACATCGCGCTCCGCACGGCGGCAACCGAGCCGACAGCGGACGCAAGGCGCCGCCCCCCCATGGCCCCCAGCAGGTAACCCAGCAGGTTGGCCGCCGCCAGGAACACGACATCATCCGGACTGAACCAGCGTGCGCCGATCAAGGGCGGAATGAGCGGCGTGTAGGCGAACCGCGCAAGGCCGATGCCCACGAGGCTGGCACACAGCCCCGCTGCAATCAGTGCTGCAACGCCACTTCCGTCCCGCTCGCCCAGGGGCGTAGTAGAGGATTGCAATGGCATGTCCGACTCTGTGGTCAAGCTTGACGGGCCAGGTCCAGCACCGCCTTGGGCGTGTTGCGGAAGCTGATGGCCATGCGGTTGTAGGCGTTCATCAGGCCGATGGCGATCGTGAGATCGACCAGCTCGCGCTCGCTGAACGCCTCGCGTGCGTTGGCATACGCCTCGTCGGGCACGCCGGTTTCGGCCACGCGGGTCACCGACTCTGCCCAGGCCAGCGCGGCGCGCTCGCGCGCGTCGAACAGCCCGCCCGCTTCGCGCCAAGCCTGCAACAGCGCCAGCTTCTCGACCGGCTGGCCCTTGGCCAGCAGGTCGCGGGTATGCATGTCGAGGCAGAAGGCGCAGCCGTTGATCTGTGAGACACGCAGGTAGACGAGGTCCACCAGCACGGCGGACAGGCCGCTGCCCATCACGTAGCCGTAGACGCCACCCAGCGCCTTGGCTCCGGCAGGTGCGATCTGGTTGTAGTCGAGGCGTTGGCTCATTTGGATACTCCAGGAGTGAAGGATGGAAAGGTGACCGGTCAACGGTCGGGGGAAGTCAAGGTGCGCGATTCGGACGAATCGACGACGAAGACCGCGAGCAGCCGGGCTGGCTCGGTGGCGCTGGCATTGCGGCTGACCGTGTGGTGTGCGCCCGGCACCTCATGGAAGCTTTCGCCGGCTCGCACGATGCGCGGAGCCTCGCCGTCCACCTGTGTCTCGACGACGCCCGACAGGACGTAGGCGTAGATGAAGGCCGACTTTGCATGGGTGTGCGGCCGGGAGGCGGCGCCGGGCCCGTACTCGACCACCACCGAAACCAGCGACTTGCCCGGCACGTTGGGCAGCGCGTGTGCGAACTGCGGCGTCACCTGTTCGGTGAGGCTGCCCGCGCCGGCCGGCAGGGCGGGGGCGAAGGCGAGGACGGCGCAGGCGGCGCCAAGAAGGGTTCGATGCATCATGGATCGGGGCGGTTGGAGGTGAGGTGATGTGATGTGAAGGTGTCATGCCGGGCGCTGCATGGCGACCTCCGCAACGGCGGAGCCCGGCATGCTGCTGCGCCGGATGAAGGCATGGGCTCTCTCGGCGCAGGCCCACGCCAGCGCGATCAGCGCCGCGCCGACGAGGGGCAGGTAGCGGCCCTCGACCGTCAGCAGCACCAGCCCGCCAAGCACGCCCGAGCAGGCGAGCCCGCCGTAGGTGGCCGTGTTGTTGAGCGCGAGCAGCAGCGGCGCGACTTGCGGCGCGGTCTTCACCAGCCGGTGCTGTTGCGGCACCAGGAGGCCCCAGCCGCACAGGCCCCACACCACGAGCGCGGCGGCCGCCCCCATCGGATGGCCCACGGTCCACGGCAGCAGGCAGAAGTTGGCGATGCCGACACCCAGGCCGATATTGAGCACGCGCCGGCTGTCGAAGCGGTCGACGAGCCGGCCCGACAGCACGTTGCCCACGGTGGACGCGACGCCCCACACCAGCAGCAGGCCGGCGAGCGTGCGCTCGTCGCCGCCGGTCACCGGGCGCAGCACCAGGCCCGCATAGGTGTAGACCATCAGGAAGCCGCCGAAGGCGAACAGCGAGGTCAGCAGCGTGAGCGCCACGCGCATGTCGCGCACCGGTGCGATGCGTTCGCGAAGACTGATGCGCGGCGGCATGGGCACCTCGCGCAGCAGCAGCGCCAGGCCCGCCATTGCCGCCAGCCCCAGCAGCGCGACGAACCACAGCGTGGTGCGCCAACTGCCGAGGCCGCCGATGAAGGTGCCCAGCGGCGCTCCCAGCGCGGTGGCGCCGGCCAGCCCTGCGGTGACCGTGGCCAGAGCGCGGCCGCGGCGCTCTGGCGTCGCCAGCGCGGCCGCGACGCCGAGCGCGGTAGGCGAGAAGATCGCTGCACCCAGGCCGGCGACCGCGCGGCTCAACAGCACCATGTTCAGGTCGGTGGCCAGCGCGGTAAGCACGTTGCCGAGCACGAAGATGCCCAGCGCCGACACCAGCAGCCGCTTGCGCGGCCAGCCGCCGGTAACAGCAGCCATCACCGGCGCCAGCACGGCGTAGCTCAGGGCATAGACGGTGACCATCTGCCCGGCGAGGCTGACGGACGTATCGAGCGATCGGGCAACACTGGGAAGGATGCCGGCAACGACGAAGTTGTCGGTTCCCATCGCAAACATGCCGAGCGCGAGCATGAGAAGGCGGCGATCCATGGCGATGAATGACTGTGGTGTGGAACGGGTCGCCAGCGTAGGCGCGACCGCTTTCGCGGCAAATGTCGAAAATGCCGCGGTTTCGGACACGCTGTCCGCAGAGGTTCCATGCACGCCATCGGTTTCGTGGTCTTCCCACGCTTCGACCTGCTCGCCTTCTCGGCCGTCACCGCATTGCAAACGGCCAACCGCGTCCTCAGCGGTGACTTCTACGAGGTGACGCTGCTGTCCGAGCACGGTGGGCCGGTCATGGCCTCGGCCGGTTTCCGCGTCGAGACGCGGCCCTTCGGTGACGCCGTGTTCGACACCGTTCTGCTGGCCACGGGCATCGAGACCGATGCCGGCTCGCCAGGGCTGTACGCGTTCGTGCGCCGCGCGCTGGGCAGTGCCCGCCGCGTGGTGGCGCCGTGCACAGGAGCCTTCTTGCTGGCGGAGGCGGGCGTGCTCGACGGCCGCCACGCCACCACCCACTGGCGCTTCGCGCGCGACTTGCAGCAGCGCTTTCCCAAGGTGCGGGTTGACGACGACCAGATCTTCGTCGTTGACGGCCCGGTGTGGACGTCTGCTGGCATGGCCGCGACGCTGGACCTCGCGCTGGCCCTGATCGAGCAGGACCATGGCCGCACCGTCTCGCGCGAGGTGGCACGCAGGCTCGTGGTCTATCACCGGCGCGCGGGCGGACAGCCGCAGATTTCCGCGCTGCTGGAGCTTGAGCCGAAGTCCGACCGCATCCGCAAGGTGCTTGACCACGCGCGGGCCCACCTGGCCAATGCGCTGTCCGTGGAGGAGCTGGCCGAGGTCGCGGGGCTCAGCCCGCGCCAGTTCAGTCGCGCCTTCAGCGCCGAGACCGGCCGCTCCCCTGCGCGGGCGGTCGAGCAACTGCGGGTGGAGGCGGCGCGCGTGCTGCTGGAGCAGGGCCGTCTGCAGATGGACCTCATTGCGCGCGAGGTGGGTCTTGTGGACCGCGAGCGCATGCGGCGTGCCTTCGTGCGTACGCTGGGACAGCCGCCGCGCACGCTGCGCCAGGCCTCACGCGCCGGGCGCGCGGCTCAGGCCGGCGATGCCGACATGCCGCCCGCGTGGGTCCAGCCGTCGGCCGCCTGAACAGCGCTTGGCGCCTCGCGGCAGGCCCCGGCGCCGCAAGCCGCTCCGCCCGAAAGCGGCAGCGGCCTCCCCGAAGGGCAGAAGCAGCGTCAGAACACGTGCCGCACGCCCAAGCCCAGCGAGCTGGCCGAGCCGCCCGCGGGCAGCGTGTTTCCGGGGCCGAAGATGCCGTACAGCGCCGTGGTGGCGCGGCCGTTGTAGCCGCCGTTGTCGTCCTCGATGCGGGCGTAGCGCAGGTACACGTCGGTGCGCTTGGACAGCCGGTAGTTCACGCCGACGTTGAGGTAGGTATTGCGGCCCTCGGCCTTGGCCGCGCCGGTGGCGTAGGCCAGGCCGTTGTCCTCCACCCGCGCCACCTGCGCCACCGCACTCCAGGCGGTCGAGATCGGCACCTTCACGCCCAGCACCAGGCCGCGCGTCTTGGGCGTGGCACCGCTGACCAGCTCGTTGCGGTGCTCCCAGAAGTTGCCGCCCAGCACGTAGCCGTTGAGGTTGTACGTGGCACCGACGTTGAAGGCCTTCTGCTCCACGTCGCCCGCGGCCGTGGCCTGGCCGCCCTGGTGGTAGGCCACGCTCGCGTCCAGGGCGCCGCCCTGGTAGCGCAGCAGCCCGCCGACGTTGCGTTTCATCGTGCCGGCGGCCACCCACGGCGTGGCCACGCTGGGCGCGGTGGCGGCGTTCTCGCCTGCGGCCACGGCCACCATGGCGCTGAAGCCGCCGAAGGACGGCGTCCAGTAGCTCACCTGGTTGTCCTGGCGGCTCTGGTCGCCGTTGGAGACGTACATCGACAGCACCGGCGAGAAGGCCGAGAAGGGATCGACGTCGCTGAACACCATCGAGTAGTGGATGGGCGCGTACTGGCGCCCCAGCCGGATCTCGCCCGCGCGCGCCGACTGCAGCGACACGTAGGCCTGGCGCCCGAACAGCCTCCCGCCCTGCAGCGAGGTGCCGGTGTCGATGGAGATGCCGCTCTCCAGCACGAAGCCGGCCTTGAGGCCGTCGCCCAGGTCTTCCGTGCCCCGGATGCCCCAGCGCGACGGCTGCATGCCGCCGTTGGACACCCGGACCATGGAGCCTCGGCCGGAAATGCGGGTGGATTCGACGTAGGCATCGGCAACGCCGTAGAGCGTGACGTTGCTTTGCGCGATGGCGCCGCCGGTACAGGCCGCGAGCGCGGCGGCGGCGATGCAGGTCTTGTTCACTGGATGTCTCCTGGTCGTTGAAGGCGGGCCCGTTCGGATGCAGGCCCTTGAAGGCAAGGCTCCGCCCGGCCGGGTGCCAAGCCCGGCAGTCGGGAAAGCCTTGGAAAGCGGGCCGCCGCGCCACGCGCGGCGCGCCCGATCAGCGGCCGGGCACCACCGTGCAGACGGCCGTGGCGGTGGCGACGAGCTGGCCGTCCTGCAGCAGCTCGCCCGCCACGTGGCAGACCCCTCGGCCACGGCGCACCAGCCGCGAGCGGCCTTGCAGCGCGCCGGCGCGTGCGGGCCTCAGGAAGGAAAGGTTCAGGTTGAGCGTGGCGCAGTGCTCGCCGGGTGCCAGCGTGGCGGTGACGAGGAAGGCCGTCACGTCGTCCAGCATCGCGCCCAGCACGCCGCCCTGCACCTGGCCGGCCGGGTTGAGGAAGCCCGCGCCGGCGTGGTAGTCGGATTCGAGCGTGCCCGCCTCCAGGTCCACGGCCGTGATGTGCCCGCCCAGCGTGGTGCTCACCGGCGGCGGCGGGATCTCGCCACGGTGCACGCGAGCGAAGTAGCCGTCGGCGGCGGAAGTGATGTCAGCGGCCATGGAACTCGGGCTTTCGTTTCTGCATGCGCGCGGCAATGCCCTCGCGCTGGTCCTGCGAGGCGTCGGCCTGCGCGATGTCGCGCCGCAGCTCGGCGGCGTCCAGCGTGCCGGCGGCGATGCGGTTGAGGTGTTTCTTCATGCCCAGCAGCGCCAGCGGCGCCATGCCGGCCAGGTGCTCGCTGAACTCGTCCACCGTGGCGACCAGCGCGTCGGCCTCGACCACCCGGTCCAGGAAGCCGCACGCCAGCATCTGCGCCGCGTCCAGCGTCTCGGCCGCCAGCAGCACGCGCTTGGCCATGCGCAGGCCCAGCCGTTGCACATAGCGCTCCATGCCGCCGCGATAGAACAGGATGCCGATCTGCGCCGCCGGCACGAACATGCGCGCCTCGGCCACGCCGATGCGGAAGTCGCAGGCCAGCGCCAGGTCGGTGGCGCCGCCGTGGAAGCCGCCGTTGATGGCGGCGATCGTGACCGGCCGCGCCTGCTCGATCTCCCCGGCCAGCGCCTCGAAGGACTCGCCGGCCGCAGCCACGGCGCCGCGCTCGGCCGCCTGCGCCAGGTTGAAGCCGCTGCAGAAATGACGCCCCTGCCCGCGCAGCCGCAGCACCAGCACGCCGGGCATGGCACTGACCTCGCGCAGTTGCGCGCGCAGCAGCTCCAGGTCTTCCAGCTCCAGCCGGTTGCCGACCTCGGGCCGGCGCAGCGTGATGGTGGCGATGCGGCCGTCGATCGCCAGCTCGGGCGGCAGTCCGGTGGGTGTGGATGAAGTGCTCATGGCGCCGCCCTCACCGGAACCCGTACACCTGCATGGTGCTCTCGCCCGCGCGCAGCCGCTGCAGGATCGCGGCCTCCTCGGCCTCGCGCCGTCGCGAGCGCTCCACGATGTCGGCCGCGCGCCCGCGCGGCAGCACGCACACGCCGTCGCCGTCGGCCGCCACGAGGTCACCGGCGTGGACCACCACGTCGCCCATGAGCACTGGCGCGCCGATCCAGCCGATGGCGCCGTAGTCCTTGCCCGTGCCGCGGATGCACAGCCCGCGCGATAACACCGGGAAGCCGATGTCCTCCAGCAGCACGCCGTCGCGCACGCAGCCGTCGATCACCAGGCCGGCCAGGCCGCGCGCCTGGGCCATGGTGCTCATGATCTCGCCCCAGTAGCCGTGCTCGAAGGCGCCGCTGGCGTGCACCACCAGCACGTCGCCCGGCCGGGCCACGGCCAGCGCACGGTGCAGCCACAGGTTGTCGCCCGGCGGCGAATGCACCGTCAGCGCCGGACCGCAGGCGCGCATCGCGCGCCCCACGGGCTTGAGGGCCGAGGGCAGCGCGCCGATCTTGCCGCCGGCCTCGTGCAGCGTGGCCGTGGGCAGCTCGCGGGCGGCGGCCACCACATCCGGCGCGACACGCCCGAAGTCCAGCCGCGTCGTGGTCGCGGCGTCGTGTTCATGCAGGGCCATGGCGTTCACACCTTGGTCTGGAGCTGGTGGTACTTGAACTGGCGCCGGGCCTCGTCGAGCCGCATGCCGCCGCGCACGGCCTCGCGGATGGCCTCCTCGGCCTGCTCGATGCCCTCGGCCGTGTCCAGCACGCGGTCCTCGAAGTCCCTGGGGATCACGACCACGCCGTCGGCATCGCCGCGCAGCAGGTCGCCCGGAGCCACGCGCACGTCGCCGATGTTCACGGGCACGCCGGTGGCCTCCACCTGCACCCGGTCCTTGCCGGTGCGCATCCAGTGGTCCCTGGCGAACACGGGGTAACCGAGCTTCAGGCACATCGCCACGTCGCGGCACACGCCGTCGATGACGGTGCCGGCGATGCCGCGGCGGTGCGCGATCTCGGTGAGGATGTCGCCCCAGACGGTGGCGTTGTCGCGCCCGCCGTTGTCCAGCACCACCACGCTGCCCGGCGGCACGTCGTCGATGTAGTCGCCCACCGTGCCGGCCGGGTTGCCGGCCGGGCCGTAGAGCAGCGTCCAGGCGCGCCCGGCCATGCGAAAGCCGTTGTCGCGCGGCTTGATGCGGTAGCACTGGCCGTTGAGGCCGAGCTTGTCGAGCGCGTCGCTGAGCGTCGCGGTGTCCAGGCGCGCGGCGCGCGCGACGTTCTTGTCCTGTTCCATGGTGTTCAGTCCTTGAGCATGTGTTCGTAGTTGCCGCCCATGACCTGGCCGATGGGCGTGCCGGCGGCGATGGCCTTGGCCATGGCGGCCTCCCGGGCCACGATGGTTTCCGCCGTTTCGAGCACGCGCTCGATGTCGCGCTCGGCGATGAAGATGACGGCGCTCTGGTCCGCAAGCACGTAGTCGCCGGGCGTGACCTCGACGCTGCCGACCTGCACCGGCACCTGCGTGCCGAGCTCGACGACGCGAGCGCGCGCGGTCAGCGAGGTGAGGCTGCGGCTGAAGACGGGGAACTCGTAGGCGACGGCCTCGTCCACGTCGCGCAGCGGGCCGTCGGCGACCACGCCGGCAACGCCGCGCACCTTGGCGCCCAGCGTCAGCAGCCCGCCCCAGCAGCCGGCCTCGATGCCGCTTCGCTGCTCGACGACGATCACGTCGTCGGGCCCCGCGGCCTCGATGGCGCTGCAGCCCAGGTGGCGCGGCGGCCCGGGCGGCGGCGTGCCGGGGCCGACCTTCATGGTCACGGCCCGGCCGGCGATGCGCCCGCGGCCCGAGCGCTGCGGCAGCCCGGTGACGACGCCGGGCAGGCGCAGCTTGTCCAGGGCGTCGGACACCGCACAGGCATCGAGCCGGCGCAGGCGTTGCACGTAGGGATTGCTCATGGTTTTCTCAGTCCAGGGTGCGCCAGGCGGCGAAGCACAGTCCGGTGCCGGTGAGCGCGGGGCTGCGGTAGCCCGGCACGTAGGACACCCATTCCAGGTCCAGCTCCTTCACGGCCTCGGCAGCGATGAGCCAGTTGCGGATCTCGGAGCTGCCGGCCTGCAGCTGCTTCGGGTCCAGGCCGGCGAGCCAGGCCATGTCCTTCTCGCGCAGCGCCTGGATGATCCCGTGGTCCAGCTCCTCGTCCACCACGAAATGGCTCAGGCCGCCGGAGGCCAGCACGCCCACGCGCAGGTCCTCGGGGTAGGCCTGGACCAGCTCGCGCAGCGCCGCGCCGAGCTGGATGCAGCGCCGCGGCGTAGGCTGGTTGGGCGGGTCGAAGGTGTTGACGATGACCGGGATCACCGGCAGCTCCGTGCCCTGCAGGTACCAGCGATGGATGAAGCTGAAGGCATGGCCCTCGAACTGGCCGCGCTCCAGACCGTCCATGGCGGCGATGTCGAAGTCGCGGTCGCAGAGCTGGCGGATGAGCCACTCGGCCATGTCGGCCTTGACCGGGTAGTCGCGGTCGGCCTCGGGCTCCTGGCGCGCCATGCGGGCGCGCTTGTACCAGCCGTCGCCGGGCGCCAGCTCGGCCTTGGCGTTGCGGATGGTGGCACCGTAGTAGATGGCGAAGGCCGGGTTGTTGGTGGTGCGGAACAGCTCGTTCTGGTCGTCGCCGACCACCAGCAGCACGTCGAGCCGGGCCGCGTGGATCTGGCGGCGCAGCGCCGCCATCGCAACCTCGGCGGCATCGAAGCGCTCGGCCATGCGCTCCGGCGTGACCATCGATTCGGCCTCTGCCGGCGCCTGGGCCAGCAGCGCGTCGTAGCTGGTGCGGTTGCCCGCACGGTCGTAGTAGTGGGGGTTCTTCGGGTCGATCGCACGGAAGCCGTGCTGCCAGTCCTCGCGCTGCGAGGCCAGCATGATGCTGTGCGAGGAGCCGAAGGCGGCAACGATTCGGGCCATGGCGGGTTCCTGTGTCAGACGATGAAGGCGGCACGCAGCTCGGCGATGCGCTGCTCGCCGTAGCCGAGCTCCTGGAGGATCGCGTCGGTGTCCTGGCCCTGCAGCGGCGCCGGGCGCGGCGGTTCGGTGCGCGGGTGGGCCGACAGCCGCACGGGCTGCCCGATGAGCGAGACCTCGCCCAGCTCGGGATGCGCCATGGGCCAGGTGATGCCCAGGTGGCGCACCTGCGGGTCCTCGAACACCTGGTCGATGCGGTGGATGGGGCCGCAGGGCACGCCGGCCTTGAGCAGCCGCTCGGTCCATTCGGCGGTGCTGCGCCGCATGAAGGCCTCGCCCACGGCGGCGTTGACGCGCTCGCGGTTGGCGCAGCGCTCGGGGTCGGAGCCGAAGCCGGGCGCCTGCACCAGGTGCGGCACCTCCAACGCCTCGCACAGCCGCGTCCACATGGTCTGGCCGATGGCCGCGATGTTGAGGTAACCGTCGGCCGTGCGGAACACGCCGGTGGGCACGGTCAGCGGGTGCTCGTTGCCGTTCTGGCCCGGCACCTTGCGGTCGATGAGCCACTGCACGGCCTGGAAGTCCAGCATCGCGATCTGCGACTCCAGCAGCGAGGTCTGTACCCACTGCCCTTCGCCGGTGGCCTCGCGCTCCAGCAGCGCGGCGAGCACGCCCTGCGCGCAGAAGTGACCCGCGCACAGGTCGGCGATGGGGATGCCCACGCGCATCGGCCCCTCGCCAGGCTTGCCGGTGACGCTCATGAGCCCGCCCATGCCCTGCGCGATCGAGTCGAAGCCGGGCCACTTGGCATAGGGCCCGTCCTGGCCGAAGCCCGAGATGCTCGCGTACACCAGGCGCGGGTTGATGGCGCGCAGCTGCTCGGGGCCGATGCCCAGGCGGTCCTTGACGTCGGGGCGGTAGTTCTCGATGAACACGTCCGCCTTGCGCACCAGCTCGTGCAGGATCGCCACGCCCTCGGGCGTCTTCATGTTGAGCGTGAGGCTTTCCTTGTTGCGGTGCAGGTTCTCGTAGTCGGCGCGGTTGTGGTCGCGTCCGCCGATCATGTCGTCGCCGCCGGGCGCCCCAGGCGGAATCTCCAGCTTGATGACACGCGCGCCCATGTCGGCGAACAGCCTCACGGCGGTGGGGCCGGCGCGCACCCGCGTGGCGTCGAGGATCGTGAAGCGCGAGAGCGCGCCCTTGCGGGGGGTGTTGGTCATGGGTCGTTCCTTCTAGGCGGGCGTGAACATCGGCACGGCGTGGCCGCCGTCGCTGGGCTTGAACACCACGCGCACCCGCTGCTCGATCGCCAGCGCGGCGGGATCGCAATCGACCAGGTTCGTCATCAGCGTGACGCCCTCGTCGAGCGTGACCAGGGCCAGCGTGTAGGCGGCCTCGCCGCGGCCCATGGTGCTGTGGCTGTAGATGCGCCCGAAACCGCTGGCCTGCACCCAGCTCGTGCGGGCGCCGAGGCAGTGCGGGCAGATGTCGCGCGGATAGTGATGGACCTCGCCGCAGTCGTCGCACTGCTTGAGCAGCAGCCGGCCCTCGCCGGCGGCGCTCCAGTAGGCGTGCGACTCCGGCAGCACGCGCGGCGCGGGGATGCGGCGCGGCTGGGCGCCCTTGTCGTGTGGGGAGCTCATCTCAAACCCTTTCCAGAATCAGCGTGGCCGCGGTGTGGCGCGACGCCAGCGCGCCGCCGATGCCGCTGGCCAGCGCGAGGTCGCAGTTGGGCACCTGCACGGCCGGATGCGCCTCGCCGCGCAGCTGGCGCACGGCCTCGATGACCTTGGTGACGCCGCCGCGGTTGGCGGGGTGGTTGCTGCAAAGCCCGCCGCCGTCGGTGTTGAAGGGCAGCCGCCCCACGCCGGAGATCAGGCCGCCGTCCTGCACGAAGCGCCCGCCCTCGCCCTTGCGGCAGAAGCCCAGGTCCTCCAGCTGCATCAGCACGGTGATGGTGAAGCTGTCATAGAGCGAGGCGTACTTGATGTCGGCCGGGGTCACGCCCGCCTCGGCGAAGGCCATCGGCCCGGACCAGGCGGCGGCCGAGTAGCTCAGGTCCACCCGGCCGGCCATCGAATGCTTGGGCGCCTCGCCGGTGCCGCGCACCTTCACCAGCGGCCGCTTCTGCTGAGCGGCGATGTCGCGCGCGATCTCCGGCCGCGCCACGATCAGCGCGCCGCCGCCGTCCGTCATCACGCAGCAGTCGAGCCGGTGCAGCGGGTCCGCCACCAGCGGCGAGGCCAGCACCTCCTCCACCGTCACCACCTTGCGCAGCAGCGCATGCGGGTTGTGCTGGGCGTGGTGGGAGGCCGCGACCTTGATCCACGCCAGCTGCTCGGACGTGGTGCCGAACTCGTGCATGTGGCGCCGCGCCACCATGGCGTAGAGGTTCTGCGTGGCCGGGCCGTAGGGCAGCTCGAAGGCGAGCTCGGGCGCATCGGGGTCGGGCGCCTTGAGCGCGAGCTGCGGCGGCTTGCCGGCCTTGGCCAGCGCCGCCGAGGCCGCGCGCGGGCGCCCGGCCAGCGTGATCAGCGCCACGTTGCAGCGGCCCGCGGCGATGGCCTCGGCCGCGTGCGCCACGTGCAGGATCGGCGCGGAGCCGCCGCACTCGGTGCTGTCCACGTGGCGCAGCTTCAGGCCCAGGTACTCGGCCACCGTGGTGGTGCCCAGGCCCGGGGCGTCGCCGGCGCAGAAGTAGCCGTCGATGTCGGACTTGCTCAGTCCGGCGTCTTCCAGCGCGCCGCGCGCCACGTCGGCATGCAGCCGCACGACGGAGAGGTCGTCGGCCTGGCGGGTCGGGTGCTCCCAGGCCCCGACGATGTAGGCTTTTCCGTTGAGGCTCATGGTGTTCCTCGCGCTCACTGCTCGGGCCGGAAGCCGGTGGCCTTGACGACCGCGCCCCAGTACTCGATTTCCTTGCGCAGCAGCGCATCGACCTCGCCGGCGGGACGGAAGTCCGGCGTCATGGTCTGCTTGTTGATGAGGATGTCGCGCACGTCGGGCATGGCGAGCACCTGCTTGACGGCGGCCTGCATGCGTTCCATCTCGGCCTTGGGGGTCTTGGCCGGCGCCCACAGCGCGGTCCAGGCGTCGCCCGTGTCCACGTTGAAGCCCTGCTCCACGAGCGTGGGCACGTCGGGCAGCAGCGCCGAGCGCTTGGCGCCGAACACGCCGATCACCTTCACCTGCCCGCCGCGCTGGTGCGCCGCGATGTCGCCCGCGGTCATGATCCCGGCGGCCACCTGCCCGCCCACCAGATCCGTCACCAGCGGGCCGTTGCCGCGGTAGGGCACGACGCTGAGCGCCACGCCCGCGGCCTTGGCCAGTTGCAGCCCGCTGAAGTGCGTGTGGCCGCCCAGCCCCGCCGAGCCGAAGGTGCCTTCCTTGGGATGCGCCTTGACCCAGCCGATGTAGTCCTTGACGCTGGACACGCCGGTGCGGCTGTTGACCGCCAGCGCCAGCGGGTACGACACCACCATCGCCACCGGCGCCAGGTCGGTCAGCAGGTCGTACTTCAGCACCGAGGCCGGATAGAGCACGTGCTGGAACACGCCGGTGGCGTTGGGCGCGAGCATCCAGGTCTGGCCGTCGGGCGGGGCACTCTTGAGCGCCTCCGCCGCCAGCCGCCCGCCGGCGCCGGGCTTGTTCTCGACGATGACGGTCTGGCCCAGCGGCTGGCGCAGCTTCTCCGCCAGCAGCCGCGCGACCATGTCGGTGGACCCGCCGGGCGCGAAGCCCACGAGGATGCGCATGGGCGGCTTGTCCTGCGCCTGGGCGCCGGCGCCCAGGCCGAGGACCGCTGCGGCCAGCAGCGTCTTCATGAAACGGCAACGGTTCATCTGGTGTCTCCTGTGGATGTCGTTCTTCGGGGCGGGTCAGTGCGCCTGCTCGCTGAAGCGGCGCAGGTGGTGGTGCGCGTCGCCCAGGGTCTGGCCGATGGCCATCAGCCGCTTGGCGTAGTGCCCGACACGGCACTCCTCGGTCATGCCCATGGCGCCGTGCATCTGGATCGCGGCCAGGCTGACCTGGCGGCCCAGCTGCGCCACCATCACCTTGGCGGCAGACACCAGGCGCCGGCGCTGCGAGACCGAGTCCACCTCCAGCGCCATGGCCGCGGCGCAGGCCATCGACTTGGCCTGCTCCAGCGCGATCACCATGTCGGCCAGGCGGTGCTGCAGCACCTGGAATTTCGCCAGCGGCGCGCCGAACTGCCTGCGCGTGCGCAGCTGCTCCGTCGTGAGATCGACCAGCGCCTCGATGGCACCGGCCGCCTCGGCACACAGCGCCGCGTTGGCGCGGTCCAGCGTCTCGTCCAGCAGCACGTGCGCCGCGCCTTCGGCGCCCACCAGCCGCCCGGCGTCCACCTTCACGCCGCGCAGTTCCACGTGGGCGGCACGGCGGCCGTCCAGCGTGTTGAAGCCGTGCAGGCTCAGCCCCGGTGCGTCCGCATCCACGGCGAACAGGCTCAGGCCCTCGGGGCCGTGGCGCTCGCCCGCGGTGCGTGCCACCACCAGCAGCAGCTCGGCACTGTCGCCGTCGAGCACCAGGCTCTTGCGGCCGTCCAGGACCCAGCCGGCGCCGTCACGGCGGGCGCGGGTCTGCACGTCGTCGAAGTGGTAGCGCGCCTGGGGCTCGCTGCAGGCCAGTGCCAGCCGCAGCTCGCCGGCGGCCACGCGCGGCAGCCATTGCGTGCACTGCGCGGGCGAGCCCGCCCGCGCCAGCAGCTGCCCGGCCAGCACGATGCTGGAGAACCAGGCGCCGCCGCCGAGCGCACGGCCCAGCGCCTGCGCCACCAGCATCGTCTCCACCGGGCCCTGGCCACTGCCGCCCAGCTCGGGATCGAAGGGCAGGCCCAGCAGGCCCATGTCCGCCATCGCCGCGTGGCGCCGCGCGGCCGTCTCGGGCACCGGCACGTTGCCGCGCTCGTGCGCGGGGTACTCGCCGTCGCAGAAGCGCTGCACCGCCTCGCGCAGCGCCAGGTGGTCGTCGTTGAGCGCGAAATCCATGGTGGTTCTCCTCAGGCCGCCAGCACGGCCTTGGCGATCAGGTTGCGTTGCACCTCGTTGGCGCCGCCGTAGATGGACAACTTGCGCGCGTCCAGGCAGTTGGCCGCCAGCGAGCCCAGCCCGTCCGGCGCCGGCGGTTCGCCGTCCAGGGCTTCCAGCGCTTCGAGGCGCTGCAGCTCGGCGTCGAAGGGCACGGCGTGCGGCCCGGCGATGTCCACCAGCAGCTCGTAGAGGGCCTGGCGCAGCTCGGTGCCGCGCACCTTGAGCATCGAGGCCTCCACCGCCGGCACGCGGCTGCCCTGGTTCGGGCTGAGCAGGCGCAGCGCCGTGAACTCCAGCGCCAGCAGCTCGATCTCGAACTGCGCCAGCCGCGCCTGCAGCAGCGGGTCGCCGTCCAGACCTTGCAGCTGCGCCAGGCGCCGGGCGCGGGCGAGCTGCTGCTTGCAAGAGCCGATGCCGGCGATGCCGGTGCGCTCGTGCCCCAGCAGGTACTTGCCGCAGGTCCAGCCCTTGTGCAGCTCGCCCACCAGGTTCTCGGCCGGCACGCGCACGTTGTCGAGGAACACCTCGTTGAGGTCCTCGCCGCCTTCGAGCATGCGGATCGGGCGCACCTGCACGCCGGGCGAGGCCATGTCGATGAGCAGGAAGCTGATGCCTTCCTGCGGCTTGGCCGCGTCGGGGTCCGTGCGCACCAGCGCGAACATCATCGAGCACCACTGCGCGTAGGAGGTCCAGACCTTGTGGCCGTTGACGACGAAGTGGCGGCCGTCGGGCTCCAGCACGGCGGTGGTGCGCAGGGCGGCCAGGTCCGAGCCCGCGCCGGGCTCGGAGAAGCCCTGGGCCCACCAGGTGTTGCTGTGGCGGATGTCGGGCAGGTACCTGGCCTTCTGCTCGGCCGTGCCGAAGGCGATGAGCACCGGGCCCAGCATCTGGATGCCGCTGGCGATGATGCGCGGCGCGCCGCCGAGCAGCGTCTCCTCGTCGAAGATGTAGCGCTGCAGCGCCGTCCAGCCCGGGCCGCCGTGCTCCACCGGCCAGCCCGGCGTGATCCAGCCGCGCTCCTCCAGGATGCGGAACCAGGTCACGTAGTCCTCGTGCTCCAGGCGCAGGCCCAGCTCCACCTTGCGCTGGATGCGCGCGGGCAGCCGCTCCTGCACGAAGCGGCGCACCTCCTGGCGGAAGGCCTCGTCGGCGGGGGAAAACTCCAGCTTCATGCGTCTCGTCCTTCAGGGCTTGCACACCAGCAGCGCGTCCAGCGCGAGCGCGCGCTCGGGGTAGGCCACCAGCGGGTTGATGTCGATCTCGGTGATCTGCGGGTTGGCGCGCATCTGCGCCCCCACGCGGGCGACCACGCGGGCCACCGCGCGCACGTCCACCGCGGGTGCGCCGCGCACGCCGCGCAGCAGCGAGGCCGCCTTCAGGCGCGAGAGCTCCTCGGCGATGTCGTCCTCGGCCAGGTCGGCCGGGATCAGGCGCACGTCCTTGAGCGCCTCGATCCACACGCCGCCCAGGCCGACCAGCACCACCGGGCCCCAGTCGGCGTCGCGCCGGGCGCCCACGACGAGTTCCAGCCCGCGCGCGCCCAGGGCCTCCACCAGCACGCCGTCGAGCTGCAGCTCGGGGCGGTGGCGCTTCACGCTCTGGTGCAGCTGCTCCCAGCCCTGGCGCAGGGCTGCCGCGTCGGCCAGGCCGACGATCACGCCGCCGACGTCGCTCTTGTGCGGCAGCGCGCTGGCCTGGGCCTTGATCACCACCGGCCAGCCGATCTCGCCGGCGATGCGCAGCGCCTCGTCCACGCTGCGGGCCAGCGCGCCGCGGGGCGCCTCGATGCCGGCCTCGGCCAGCCAGGCCTTGCCCTGGTACTCCGCGAAGATGCCGTTGGCCGGCACGGGGCCGGGCAGCTGGACCATGCGGGCCGCGGCGGCGGCGCGACCGGCGCGGGCCAGGTTCTCGCCGTAGATCGCCACGCGGCGCAGCGCGCGCAGCGCGCGGTCGCCGGAGCGGAACATCGGCACGCCGCTGGCCTGGATCGCCTCGACGAAGAAGGGCTCGATCGGGCCGCTGTCGCCGCTGAGCACCAGCACCGCGGGCTTCTTCGAGCGCGCCAGCGCGGGCACCAGGTGCTCGGCCTTGTCGCGCTGCGCCACCGCCGGGCCCACGGGAATGGCCAGCACCAGGCTGGCGATGTGCGGGTCGGCCAGCAGCGTGTCCGCGATCTCGCCGACGAGTCCCGGCTGGCGCACGCCGATGGTGGTGTAGTCCAGCGGGTTCTCGGCCACGGCGTAGCTGGGCAGCTTGGCCTGCAGCGCCTCGACGGTGGCCGGCGCCAGGGCAGGCATGGGCAACCCGATGTCGTCGGCGAAGTCCAGCGCGATGTTCTTCATCGCGCCCGAGCCGGTCATGAAGGCCACGCCGCCCACCTGCGGCGCGGGGTGGCGCAGCAGGATGGCCGTGGTGTCGAACAGCTCGTCCAGCGAGTCCACCTGCACCACCGCCTCGCGCGCCAGCAACGCCGAGGCCGTGGCGTGGTCGCCGGCCAGCGCGCCGGTGTGCGAGGCCGCGGCCTCGCGGGCGCGCTCGCTCTTGCCGGGCATCAGCAGCACCAGCGGCTTGCCGGCCTCGCGCGCCCGGCGCGCCAGCGCCAGGAACTGCTGCGGGCGACGCACCTGCTCGACGTAGGCGGCGATGACGCGGGTCTGCGCGTCGGCGACGTAGTGGGCCAGCAGGTCCTCCACACCCACGCCGGCCTCGTTGCCGGTGGAGAACACCGCCGTGAGGGGCAGGCCGCGGCCGATGAAGGCGTCGCGCAGGCACGCCGCCATCGCGCCGCTCTGCGCCACCACGCCGATGCCGGGGCGGCCGTTGCACGGATAGGGCGACACGGGCTCGAAGGTCAGCGGCACGCCGGCCTCGAAGTTGGTGAAGCCCATGCAGTTCGGGCCCACCAGCAGCATGCCGGCCTCGCGCGCCAGCGCCGCGAGCTGCTCCTGGCGCTGGCGGCCCTCGTCGCCGGTCTCGGCATAGCCGGAGGCGAAGAGCACCGCGGCGTGGGTGCGGCGCGCGGCCAGGCCGCGCACGGCGTCCATCACGCCGGCTTCGGGAATCGCCAGCACCGCCAGGTCGATGCCTTCGGGCAGCTCGTCCACCGTCTTCACGCAGGGGCGGCCGTTGATCTCGGTGCTGCTGCGGCTGACCAGATGCAACCGGCCCTGCCAGCCGAAGCGCTCCAGGTTGGCCAGCACGAAGCCGCCGAAGGACCGGGGGTCGGCCGAGGCGCCGACGATGGCGATCGATCGCGGCTGGAGCACGCGGCCGACCGGCTGCAGGTCGGTACGCGGGGCGGAATCCGTCATCTCAAGTCCTCTCGCAACAGGCGTTGTGTCGATGGAGCGGATTCTGTGGCATACCAAACATCGATGTAAATACACCAGAAGCGCTTATCTGGCGTTTACGGATTGGTGTTTTCCCGAGGCTTCGGAGGATCCAGGTGTCCATCTGAGCGCCTTTTGTGGACACAAGCCGGTTGCCAGCTGCCACTCCTCCTATGGAGCGAGAGCGCAAGCGCCACGCGCGGTTGCTCAGGAGAGCCGCCGTGCGACACGGCGCTAAGCTACGGACACCACAGCCTCAGCGGTTCTGTGGACAGAAGATGTGGCATTCGGGAAATCCATTGCTTGCATGCCACAGAGCATTGAACGTATATTTCATTCACGCCATGAGCACGCCCAACGAACCCAGCAACCCCACCCCCATGGACAGCGCCCTCAGCACCGAAGAACTGCGCCCCCGCGCCGGCCGGGCCAACGAGATACGGGCCGCGCTGCAGGACGAGATCGAGAGCGGCAAGCTGCCGCCCGGAGCGGTACTGGATGAGCGCGCCCTGGCCGCGCGCTTCGACGTCTCGCGCACCCCGGTGCGGGAGGCGCTGCAGCAGCTCGCCGCGCGGGACCTGGTGCGCATCGCGCCGCGGCAGGGCGTCACCGTGGCGCGGCTGTCCATCGGCAAGGTGCGCGGGATGATGGAAGCGCTGGGCGAGCTGGAGGCGGTGTGCGCCAAGCTCGCGGCGCGCCGCATCGACGACGAGCTGCGCCAGCGCCTGGACGAGGCCCTGGCCCGCTGCCAGGACGCGGCCATCAACGGCGGCTCGGCCGAGTACGCGCTGGCCAACACCTTCTTCCACGAGACGATCTACGCCGGCAGCCGCAACGAGTACGTCGCCGAGCAGATCCGCCTGGCGCGCCGCCTGATCCAGCGCTATCGCGCCAGGGACTTCCAGAGCAAGGCGCAGATCAGCAAGTCGCTGCAGGACCACCTGAAGATCGCGCGCGCCATCCAGGCCGGCGACGAGGCGGGCGCGGCGCAGGCCATGTTGCTGCACGTGCCCATGGGCTCCACCGGCTTTTCCGAGTTCCTGGCCACCGTGCCGATGAGCTTCTTCGACCACGACGGCGCCTGACGCGCCGACCCAGCATGAAACGCTCCCCGCGCTCCATCGACCTCCTGGGCCTGGCCCACAAGGCCCCCATTCCGCAAGCCGCCCGCGTGGGCCCGCTGCTGTGCTCCTCGGCCATCGCCGGCAAGGACCCGGCCACCGGCGAGCTGCCGGCGGACGCCGCGGCGCAGGCGTCCAACGCCTTCGCCCACATGGACCGGCTGCTGGAGGCCGGCGGAGCGCGCCTGGAGGACGTGGCCAGGCTCACGGTCTACCTCAAGGACCCGGCCGCGCGCGACGCCGTCAACGCCCAGTGGCTGCGGCGCTTCCCGGATCCGCACGACCGCCCGGCGCGGCACATCGTCGAACACGAGCTGCAGCACGGCATGGCGCTGCAGCTGGAATTCCTGGCCTTCGTTCACTCCACTGACCGCTGAAGAGCATTTCATGATCATCGACTCGCACGCCCACATCGTCATGCCGCCCGAGAGCTTCCGCTTCATGGCGGAACTCATCGGCGGCCGGGCCAACCCGCACACGCTGCCCAAGATTCCCGAAGCCTCGGTGCGCAAGGTGGCCGAGGAGCTGGTGCGCACCATGGACAGCGTGGGCACCGACGTGCAGTTCATCTCGCCGCGGCCGTACCTGCAGATGCACTCGGTCAAGCCGGGCAAGGTCACGGAGCTGTGGTCGCGCCACTGCAACGACCTCATCGCGCGCTTCGTCGAGCTGTTCCCCGACCGCTTCCGCGGCGTGGCGGGCCTGCCGCAGTACATGGACGAGCCGCTGGAGCAGCGCGCCGTTCCGGAGCTGCGCCGCTGCGTCGAGCAGCTGGGCTTCGTCGGTTGCCTGATCAACCCCGACCCCACCGAAGGCGCCGGCCCCACGCCGCCGGGGCTGGGCGAGGAGTTCTGGCATCCGCTGTACCAGGCGATGGTCGAGCTCGACGTGCCGGGCCTGATCCACTCCGCGGGCAGCTGCAGCGCGCGCGAGAGCTACACGCTCAAGTTCATCAACGAGGAGAGCATCGCCATCGTCTCGCTGCTGGGCGCCAAGGTCTTCGACAAGTTCCCCGAGCTCAAGATCGTGGTGGCCCACGGCGGCGGCGCGATCCCCTACCAGATGGGCCGCTTCCGCTCCTGGAACGCGCGCAAGGGCGAGGCCGTGAGCTTCGACGAGCAGCTGCGCAAGCTCTATTTCGACACCTGCAACTACTCCAAGGAAGCCATCGAGCTGCTGATCAAGGTGGCCGGCACCGACAACGTGCTCTTCGGCACCGAGAAGCCGGGCACCGGCAGCGCGCGCGACCCGGTGAGCGGCCGCGACTACGACGACATGAAGCCCGTGATCGAGAGCATCGAGTGGCTGACGTCGAAGCAGCGCACCGACATCTTCGAATGCAACTGCCGGCGCGTGTACAGCCGCGCCTTCCGCAAGGACGGCGAGTAAGCGCACCCGACCGCCGCACACGATCAGAGGAGACAGCCATGGCCATGACCAGGGAAGACAACGAACTGCTGACGCGCGTCGAGAACGGCGCGCCCATGGGCGAGATGATCCGCCAGCACTACTGGATCCCGGCCGTGCCGGCGTCCAAGCTCGTGGCCGACGGCGCGCCGCTGCGCGTGCGGCTGCTGGGCCGCAACTACGTGGCCTTCCGCGTGACGGACGGCAGCGTGGGCGTGGTGGACGAGCAGTGCCCGCACCGCAAGGCCTCGCTGGCGCTGGCACGCAACGAGGACAACGGCCTGCGCTGCCTCTTCCACGGCTGGAAGTTCAACGTGCGCGGCGAGGTGATGGAAGCACCGAACCACGCCGGCGACCAGCGCCAGTTCTGCAGCCACGTGCGCGTCAACCGCTACACGGCGGTCGAGCGCGGCGGCATCGTCTGGGTCTGGCTGGGCCAGGGCGAGCAGCCGCCGAAGTTCCCCAACCTGCCCTTCGTGGACCTGCCCGAGGACCAGCGCGCCGTCACCAGCCAGGAGGTGCCCACCAACTGGGTGCAGGGCGTGGAGGCATCGATGGACAGCTCGCACGTGGGCGTGCTGCACGAGTCCACCACGCAGATCACCGCCGGCTCGGGCAACGAGCGGCTGCACATGACCAAGGCGCTGGCGCCCAAGCTGGAGTTCGAGGAGCGGCCCTACGGCTACCGCTACGCCGCGCTGCGCGCGCTGCCCGACGACAAGGTGTATGCCCGCGTCAACAACTTCGTGATGCCCTGGTACGGCATCATCTGCCCGCCCGATGCCAAGGGCCCCAGCACGGTGTTCTTCTCCACGCCGGTGGACGACGTCACGCACCGCGCCTGGTTCGTGCACTTCAACCCGCACCGGCCGCTGGGCATGACGGTGATGTCGGCCTCACCCGACGTGTGGAACTTCCCGCCGCTGCCCCCGGGCAGCCCGGCGGAGAACTGGGGCCAGAACCGCGACCTGATGAAGCGCGGCCACGCCACGGGCTTCCCGCAGCACCTGGGCACCGAGGACTTCGCGATGTTCATCAGCCAGGGCCCCATCGTGGACCGCACCGACGAGCAGCTGTGCTCCGCCGACGGCGCGGTGCTGCGCGTGCGCGCGCAGCTGCTGCGCTCGGTGCGCGAGTTCATGGCCGGGCAGACGCCCAGGCTGGCCGACAGCCCGGAGCTCGATTACGCCCAGGCCATCTCGGTGGGTGGCGTGCTCCACGCGGGCAGCGACTGGCGCGCGCTGACCGAAGCCGCCTGAACCGAGGGCCTTGCAGCGTGAAGTACCGCATGACCTCCCCCGCTCGGCGCCGCTTGCTGCTGGCCGCGGCCGCCGGCCTGGCGCCGGCCCTGCTGCGCGCACAGCCGGACAAGCCGGTGCTGCGCATCCTCGTCGGACTGCCGCCGGGCGGCGGCACCGACGCCATCGCGCGTGCCATTGCCGACCGGCTGCCCGAGCACCTGGGCCAGCCGGTGATGATCGACAACCGCGTGGGCGTGGGCGGGCGCCTGGCCTGCGACGCGCTGATGGCGGCCAAGCCCGATGGCTTGACCTGGATGATCGCGCCCAACGCCACGCCGACCTTCCAGACGCTGGTGTTCGGACCGCAGCTCAAGTGGCAGCTGTTCCGCGACTTCGCGCCGGTGGCCGGCCTGGTGAGCTACCCGCTGGGCATGGCCGTGAGCACCGCCACCGGCGCCAGCAACGTGCGCGAGTTCGTGCAGTGGGTGCGCGAGCATCCGCAGGCGGCGAGCTTCGGCGTGCCGGGCCTGGGCGGGCAGAACCATTTCCTGGGCGCGCAGTTCGCCAAGGCCACGGGCATCGACCTGCCGGCGACACCCTACAAGGGCACGCCGCCGCTGATCACGGACCTGGTCGGCGGCCACGTGCCGGCGGCGGTGACGCTGATGGACGAGATGCTCAAGCACCACCGCAGCGGCCGGGTGCGCGTCATCGGCATCTTCAGCGACAAGCGCTCGGAGCTGATGCCCGACATCCCGACCATGGCCGAGCAGGGCGTGAAGATGCTCGCCAGCGAGGGCTGGACGGCGATGTGGGCGCCAGCGAAGACACCGCCGGCGGAGATCGCGCGCATGCAGCAGGCGCTGCGCAAGGTGCTGGAGACCCCCGCGGTGCGCGAGCTGCTCGCCACGCGGCTGTCGGTGGTGCCGGCCTTCCTGGACGCCGAGCAGATGGCACGGCGCCAGCGCGACGAGCTCGCGGCCTGGGAACCCGTCATCAAGTCCTCGGGCTTCAAAGGCGAGTGAGGGCCTCAGGATGCTGACGACCGAGAAGAACCGCCGGCTCACCGAGGTCGGCCCAGGCACCCCGATGGGCGAGCTGCTGCGCCGCTACTGGCATCCGGTGGCGGGCATCGACGAGCTCGACCACCATCCGGTCAAGGCCGTGCGCCTGATGGGCGAGGACCTGGTGCTGTTCAAGGACGCCGAAGGCGCCTACGGCCTGGTGGACCGGCACTGCGCGCACCGGCGCGCGGACCTGTCCTACGGCTTCGTCGAGCCTGGCGGCCTGCGCTGCAGCTACCACGGCTGGCAGTTCGACGTGTCCGGCCGCTGCGTGCACCAGCCCTTCGAGGAGGCGGCCGACCCGCAGGCGCGCGCGAAGTGCAAGGTGCAGCTCAAGGCCTACCGGGTGCAGCCCAAGGCCGGCATGCTGTGGGCCTACATGGGCCCCGAGCCCGCGCCGCTGCTGCCCGACTGGGAGGCCTTCAGCTGGGCCAACGGGTTCGTGCAGGTGGTGTTCGCCGAGGTGCCCTGCAACTGGCTGCAGGCGCAGGAAAACTCCATCGACCCGGTGCATTTCGAGTGGATGCATGCCAACTGGGGCCGGCGGCTGCGCGGCGCGAGCGGGCATGCGCCCAGGCACCTGCGGCTGGGCTTCGAGGAGTTCGAGTTCGGCTTCACGTACCGGCGCATCAGCGAGGACACCGACGAGCAGCACCCGCTGTGGACCATCGGGCGGGTGTGCCTGTGGCCCAACGGCTTCTTCCTGGGCGACCATTTCGAGTGGCGCGTGCCGGTGGACGACACCCACATGCTCAGCGTCACCTGGAGCTTCATCCGCGTGCCCCAGGAAGCCGAGCCTTACGTGCAGCGCTCCATCCCGTCGTGGACCAGCCCGGTCAAGGACGCGGCGACCGGGCGCTGGATCACCAGCCACGTGATCAACCAGGACATCGTGGCCTGGGTCGGCCAGGGACCGGTGATGGACCGCAGCCAGGAGACGCTGGGCGCCAGCGACCGCGGCATCGCCATGCTGCGCCGGCGCCTCTTCGACGACATGGACGCCGTGGCGCAGGGGCTCGACCCCAAGGGAGTGATCCGCGATCCCGAGCGCAACCGGCGCGTGTTCCTGCCCAGCGACTCGCGCGACTTCTTCCTGCACGGGCTGCCGCGCGCCGAGTACGAACGCCATCCCAAGTGGAGCAAGCTGCTGCACCACTTCATCTTCCATGCCGGCCAGCCCGAGGCCGTCCAGCGCGCCTGCGAGGAAGCCACCGGCGTGGCGATCCGGGCCATGGACGTGGTGGACATCTAGCGAGAACGAAGCATGAGTTTTCTGCAAAGCACCGAGGTGCGCGTGCGCGCCGTGACCTGGGAGGCCGAGGGCGTTCTCGGCTTCGAGCTGGTGCCCCTGCCCCCGCGCAAGGCGCTGCCGCCCTTCACCGCCGGCGCGCACATCGACCTGCACCTGCCCAACGGGCAGATCCGCAGCTACTCGCTGCTCAATTCCCAGGACGAGACGCACCGCTACGTCATCGGCGTCAACCGCGACGCGGCCAGCCGCGGCGGCTCGCGCTACCTGCACGAAACCTTGCGGCCCGGCGACGTGCTGAGCATCGGCGCGCCGCGCAACAACTTCGCGCTGGACGAGGCGGCCGCGCACAGCGTGTTCATCGCCGGGGGCATCGGCATCACGCCGCTGCTGGGCATGATCCGCCGCCTGCAGTCGCTGGGGCGGTCGTGGCAGCTGTTCTATGCCGCGCGCACGCGCCAGGGCGCGGCCTTCGTGGACGAGCTGCAGCGGCTGCGCGACGCCACCGGCGCCACGGTGCAGTTCTGCTTCGACCGCGAGAACGGCGGGCGCATGCTGGACCTCGACGCCATCGTGTCGGCTCTGCCGGCCGGCGCCCACGTCTATTGCTGCGGTCCGTTGCCGATGCTGGAGGCCTTCGAGCGCGCCACCGCCGGGCTGCCGCCGCGGCAGGTGCACGTGGAGTATTTCGCCGCGCGCGAGGCGGCCGCCACCGAGGGCGGCTTCACGGTGGAGCTGGCCCGCAGCGGTCGCAGCCTGGTGGTGCAGCCCGGCCACACCATCCTGGACAGCCTGCTGGAAATCGGCTTGGAGCCGCCCTACTCCTGCCGCGAAGGCGTCTGCGGCACCTGCGAGGTGCGCGTCATCGACGGCACGCCCGACCACCGCGACCTCGTGCTCAGCGCGGCCGAGAAGGCCGCCAACGACCGCATGCTGATCTGCTGCTCCGGCGCTTGCAGCAGCAAGCTGGTGCTCGACCTCTAGCCGCCAGCCCGCCTTCCCCGCTTTCCTGAACCGGCCGCTTGCGCTGCCTGCAGCGCGGCGGGCCTGAACACGCCTATAGGAGACTCCCATGAGCGAAACCCTCGTCACCTACCAGCTCGAAGGACCGATCGCCCTGATCGGGCTGAATCGTCCTGCCAAGCGCAATGCGATCAACGAGGCCGTGATCGACCAGTTGCGCGCGGCCGTGGCCCGCGCGGCCGACGAGGCCGACGTGGCCGTGCTGCACGGCCACGGCAGCAACTTCTGCGCAGGCCTGGATCTGGCGGAGGCGCTGGCGCGCGCCACGGGCCAGGTCCAGCCGCCGCGCAAGCGCAAGCGCCACAGCTGGCACGAGGTGTTCGACCAGATCGCGCGGGGCCCCATTCCCTACGTGGCCGCGCTGCACGGCGCGGTGGTGGGCGGCGGGCTGGAGCTGGCCACCGCGGCGCACGTGCGCGTGTGCGACGAAACGGCCTTCTTCGGGCTGCCGGAGGGGCAGCGCGGCATCTTTGTGGGCGGCGGCGGCACGGTGCGCATCCAGCGCGTGGTGGGCTACACCGTGATGGCCGACATGATGCTTACCGGCCGGCTGCTGTCGGCCGCCGAAGGCGAGCGCGAGCACATCGTGCGCTATGTCGTTCCGCCGGGCCAGGCGCTGGCCAAGGCCATGGAGCTGGCGGCCAAGATCGCCCGCAACACGCCCGATACCAACTGGCGCATCACCAGCGTGCTGCCGCGCATCAACGACCTGTCCCACGACGACGGCCTGTTCATGGAGTACCTCAACTCCAACCTGCAGCGCTCGCCGGAGACGGCCGAGCGGCTGCGCGAGTTCGTCGAAGGCCGCGCGGCGCCGCTGATGGCCCCGGGCAAGGACGACTGAGACCCGATGGCGGAGACACCATTCATGAGCATCGACCTGATGAACCCCAGCCCGGCCGAGCGCGAGCAGGCCGCCGTGCACCTCGCGGCTGCGCGCGCGCAGGCCAGCGACGTCGGCCTGCCCGTGGGCACGCGGCCCCGCCCCGTCGATCACGTGGCCGTGATCGGTGCCGGCACCATGGGCGGCGGCATCGCGATGGCGCTGGCCAACGTGGGCATCCCCGTGACGTTGATCGACGCCGATGCCAAGGCGCTGGACCGGGGCCTGGCCCGCGTGCGGGACAACTACGCCACCAGCGTCGCGCGCGGCCGGCTCGATGCCGGCGCCATGGCGCAGCGCCTGGCGCTGATCAGCGGCAGCGTGTCGCTGGCCGAGGGCGTGCGCGGCACGGACCTGGTCATCGAGGCCGTGTTCGAGGACATGGGGCTCAAGCAGCGCCTGTTCCGCGAGCTCGATGCCGCGGCGCGGCCGGGAGCGATCCTGGCCACCAACACCTCCGGGCTGGACATCGACGAGATCGCCGCCGTGACCTCGCGGCCACAGGACGTGGTGGGCGCGCACTTCTTCAGCCCGGCGCACGTGATGAAGCTGCTGGAGGTGGTGCAGGCCCGGCACACCGCGCCCGACGTGATCGCCACGCTGATGGAGCTGGGCCGGCGCATGGGCAAGGTGGCGGTGCTCGCGCGCATCTACCCGGGCTTCATCGGCAACGCGCTGTTCCGCAACTACACGCGCGAAGCTCACTTCCTGGTGGAGGACGGCGCGCTGCCGCACGAGGTGGACGCCGCGCTCAAGCGCTTCGGCTACGCGATGGGCATCTTCGCGGTGCACGACATGGCGGGCAACGACGTGGGCTACCAGACGCGCAAGGCGCAGATGGCCACCCGCCCCACGGACCGGCGCTGGAACGACCTGATCCTGAAGCTGGTGGACCAGGGCCGCCTGGGCCAGAAGAGCGGCGCCGGCTGGTACCGCTACGAGCCGGGCAGCCGCGAGCCGCAGCGCGACCCGGTGGTCGAGCAGTTCATCGTCGAGGAATCGGCGCGCATGGGCCTCCAGCGCCGGCCCGTGTCGGAAGAGGAGATCCTGCAGCGCTGCCTCTACGGCATGGTCAACGAGGGCGCGCGGCTGCTGGAGCAGGGCATCGCACTGCGGCCCGGCGACATCGACATCGTCTACGTCACGGGCTACGGCTTTCCGGCACACCAGGGCGGCCCGATGTTCATGGCCGACCGCATTGGCCTGGACAAGGTCTGCGCCGACGTCCAGCGCCTGCATGCGCAGCACGGCCACTGGTGGCAGCCCGCACCGCTGCTGGAGCGGCTGGCGCGCGAGGGGCGGCGTTTTGCTGACCTGCAGGCCCGGGCCTGAGCCTTCGACGAGCCCGGAGCGACGCATGGATCTCGGACTTCAGGGCCGCCAGGCCATCGTGTGCGCCTCCTCGCAGGGGCTGGGCTACGCCTGCGCGCAGGCACTGGCCGCGGAAGGCTGCGCGGTGGTCCTCAACGGCCGCCTCGAAGACAAGCTGCAGGCCGCCGCGCAAGCCCTGCGCGCCGCCGGCGGGGCCCGCGTGACTGCCGTGGCCGCCGACCTGCGCACCGAGGAGGGCCGGGCGCGGCTGCTGGCCGCCTGCCCCGAGCCCGACATCCTGGTCAACAACAACGCCGGCCCGCCGCCGGGCCGGCTGGCCGATTGGGACCACGCGGCCTGGCTGGAGGCCCTGGAAGCCAACTTCCTGCCCGCGGCGCTGCTGATCCGGGCCGTCGTGCCCGGCATGCGCCGGCGGCGCTTCGGCCGCATCGTGAACGTTACCTCCGCCATGGTGAAGTCGCCGCATCCGGAGATGGGCCTGTCCACCGCGGCGCGCTCGGCCCTGACGGCGCTGTCCAAGGCGGTGTCCCGGGAAGCGGTGATCGACAACGTGACGCTCAACAACCTGCTGCCCGAGCGTTTCGACACGCCGCGCCAGGAAAGCATGGCGCAGCGACTGATGCGCGAGCAGGGCCTCACGCGCGAGGAGGCGCGCCGGCGCATCGCCGACACGCTGCCCGCCCGGCGCCTGGGCCGCCCCGAGGAGTTCGGGGCCACCTGCGCGTTCCTTTGCAGCGTGCACGCGGGCTTCATCACCGGCCAGAACCTGAGCCTGGACGGCGGCGCGAGCACCGGCCTGCTCTGACGCTGCTGATCCGACCGAACCATCGAAACCCAGGAACAACCATGAAGATTCTCGTGCCCGTGAAACGGGTGGTGGACTACAACGTCAAGGTCCGCGTGAAGAGCGACGGCTCGGGCATGGACCTCGCCGGCGTGAAGATGAGCATGAACCCCTTCGACGAGATCGCCGTCGAAGAGGCGGTGCGGCTCAAGGAGAAGGGCGTCGCCACGGAGGTGGTCGCGGTCTCCTGCGGCGTCACGCAGTGCCAGGAGACGCTGCGCACCGCCCTGGCCATCGGCGCCGACCGCGCCATCCTGGTCGAGACGGATGCCGAGCTGCAGCCGCTGGCCGTGGCCAAGATCCTCAAGGCCCTCGTCGACAAGG
>NZ_KE387219.1:21947-31742 GCF_000430725.1 Azohydromonas australica DSM 1124 | reverse complement strand
CGCGGCGAGCTGGTGATCGCGTTCATTGGCGCGGCGAACCGCGACCCGGCGCGGCACGAGGCACCGGACCGGCTGGACGTGGCACGGGCCAACCCGGGCTCTCTGTCCTTTGGCACCGGGCCGCATGTGTGCCTGGGCTCGTCGCTGACGCAACTGGAGGCGATAACGGTGCTTGGAACGTTACTGTGCCGCCGACCGGGCCTGCGACTGTGCGGGATGGCGCAGCGAACGCAGGGCGCGTTGTACCGAGGTTTTGCGCTTTTGCCTGTAGGCAGTTGAAGCCCGAGAAGTAGGCCTTCGGCCAACTGGTTGAACGATTTCGACTCGTTGGCCGAAGAAGTCCGTCTGAAAGTTCAGCAATGCCCTCGGGCTGCACAGGCAGCAGCCCGTAAACGCGCGCATGGCGCACCAGCCCACACCACAAGCGGCGTGGCTGTAGAACCTCGACGCCCGGCTGCGTCGAGCCTTTCCTTAATGATGGAGACGACAAGCATGATGACAAAAGGGGCTGCTGTAGCGGCCATGGGGATGGTTGCCGGTGTCGCGTTGGCGCAGTCATCGGTCACGTTGTACGGTCAGGTCGACGTCAACTACCAGCATTTGAGGTCCGGCGACAGCTCGCCCTTGGCAGGCCAGTCGCTTAACCGGCTGGCAGATGGCGGCGTCACCGGACCAGGATCGCGCTGGGGCCTTCGTGTCTCGGAAGACCTGGGTAACGGCCTGAAGGCGAACGTGGTGCTGGAGTCGGGGTTCAATGCCGATGTCGGGACATCGGCACAAGGTGGCCGCCTGTTCGGACGCCAGGCGTTCGTATCGCTGGTTTCGGCCAGCGCGGGCGAGATTCGCCTGGGTCGGCAGTACATCTTCCATGAGGAGGTGCAGGCCCTGAACAATCCATTCGCCAACAGCACCATCCTGAATCCGGGTGCGCCCTCCGTCACGTTGCCCGCCGGTGTCGTGCAGATGTTCATCGATGCGCCCCGCATCGACAATGCAGTGCAGTATCTCTCGCCGTCCGTCGCTGGTCTCCGCCTTCAAGCCATGGTGGCGGCCGGTGAAGGCCTGGTGGACCGGTATCACGGCCTGAAAGGCTTGTATGCAAAGGGGCCGTTGAACGTTGCGCTGTCGTATGAACAGAGCAAGGCACGCGTGGCAACTGCCGGTGTGGCCGCTGCCGGAGACACGGTCAACCGGATTTTGGAACTGGGCGGCAACTACAACTTCGGCGCGTTCAAGCTGTTCGCCGGCTATCAGAGGGGCAAGGATCTGACGCCAGGCAGCAGCGGGATCATCACTGCACCGTCTCCCGCAGGTGGTGTCGGCACGCAGATCGCAACGTTGACACTGCCGGGCCTTGCCGGACCGGCCACGAGACTGAAGGCCTATACGGTTGGCGCGTCCGTTCCCATTGGCGCCGCGACCGTGGGCGTGAACTACACACGTAGCCAATTCGAGAACGCGGCGGGAGCAGACCGTACCCTGGGGCGCGTCGGTCTTGGTGTCACATACTCATTGTCCAAGTTGACGACGGTGTATTCGGCCATTGGGGTGCACAACGGCGACCTGAAGGAATTCGTGAACGAGAAGACGCTGTTTCAAGTAGGTGTACGCAAGGCATTCTGAGTTCACGATTCAGGTAGCCAGGACGCCGCGCCCTGCCATGCAGGGCGCTTTTGACGCATGTACGTGCTTCTGGCTCAACTGGCGCCGTACCAGCGGTTGCAGGAGCAGTCAAAGCTGCTGTGGCACGACACGCCGGCGTAGTGATCAGGCCGCCTTGTGATGTAGGACCTCTGCCGCAGGAGCAGCCAATTCACCGTGACGATCTTTTGTCATGTCAGTTGTTGAAGCAACAATATTTGACATAAATCACATTGTAGTGCTGTATACGCTCGGAACTGGCAAACCGCTTACCCAACCACTCGCAAGAGCCTGCAATGCAAATCTTGTTGGCCTCGCCTGGGTCAAGCTTCAGGTCTTGCACCTGCCCGATGGGACAGTTCAGCCGTCGCCGTCAACGCTGCTGCCTTGGTCAACCTTGGCCCGCGAACTCAAGCGCCTGTCAGCGTTGACTTCACGCAGGCAACTTATGAACTGCTCTGCTGCTGGCGTGCGCAACCGTCCACGCAGCATGATCAATCCCACCGGCGGAAGGTCAATGGGTACGTCAACCGGCAATATGCGCACCAAGCCCTGGGTGCGGTAGTGCTCGGCCACCGAGCGCGCCCAGAAGCCGATCGCACCACGCTCTCTCAAGCACGTCAGCGTAACCAGGAAGGATGCGGTCTCAATCACGTCCGCCGGTGGGTTGAACTGGTATTTGTAGAAGAGCTGATGCAGCTTTACCCTTGACGAAGCCCATGGCGGTGGCATGACCCATGGACGCGACGACAGTTCGCCCCAGGTCACCCGGCGGCGGCGGGCCAGCGGATGGTCTGGGCCGCAGACGATGCGCATCGGTTCCTCGTACAGCGGCTCGGTCTCCAGGTCCGGTGCCGCGTAGCCGGGCTCCAGCCGGCCGACGAAGACGTCCAGTTCGCCCAGGCGCAGCTGCGGCAGCAGTTTCGTGAGGTCTCCTTCCTCCACCAGCACGGTGGTCTGCGGCGACTGGGCCTTGATTCGCTCAATGGCCTGCGCTAGCAACACTGGCGTGGCCACCACCATCGCGCCCACGCGCACCCGCCCCGCTGCGCCGCTCGACACGGCGGCAATCTCCTCACGGGTGCGGTCGAAGTCCGCCAGCACCGAACGTGCAAAACGCACCACCGTCTGACCGTAGGCCGTGGGCTCGGTGCCGCGCGTGGAGCGCAGGAACAGCGCCACACCGAACATCTTTTCCACCTCGGCCAGCGTCTTGGATACCGCCGGCTGCGTCAGCGACAGGAATTCCGAGGCCCGGCCCAGATGCCGAAACTGGTCCAACGCCACCAGCAGCTGCAGGTGCTTGAGCTTGAGGTTGGAACGCAGGACGCGGTCGATATGGCTGGCCGGAGCTTTCATGTCAATTTTGTGAAGAAGACAGTCCAGTTCTTCATTAGACAGCGATGTTGACCGTTTCCACAATCCCGCTGCATCGCACTTCCACGGCTTATAAGGAGACAAGGATGGCCACCACCCGCCGCCAATTCATGTTGAGCAGCCTGGGCGCTACCGCGCTCGGCCTGTCCACGCGCAGCTTCGCCGCGGGTTACCCCGAGCGGCCCATCACCTTCATCTGTCCCTGGCCGGCCGGTGGCACGGCGGACGTGACCATGCGTGCGCTGTGCGTGGCTGCGGCCAAGCAGTTGGGCCAGACCATCGTGGTGGAGAACAAGACGGGTGCCTCCGGCATGCTGGGCCTGAAGGCGCTGGCCACTGCCAAGCCCGACGGCTACACCATCGGCCAGATCCCCATCTCCGTGACCCGGTTTGCGCAGCTGGGCACGGTGCAGTTGGACCCGCTCAAGGACCTGACCTATCTGGCGCGCACTTCGGGGCAGACGTTCGGCATCGTGGTGCGCAGCGACGCGCCGTGGAAGACGCTCAAGGATTTCGTGGCCGCTGCCAAGGCCAAGCCTGCCACGCTGACCTATGCCAGCGCCGGCATCGCCGGCGCCACGCACGTGGGCATGGAAGAGTTCGCCATGGCCGCCGGTATCCAGCTCAATCACATTCCCTACAAGGGCGGTGCGCCGGCGCTGCAGGACCTGCTCGGCGGACAGGTCGATGCCCTGGCCGATTCCACTTCCTGGGCCCCGCACGTGAAGTCTGGCAAGCTGCGGCTGCTGGCCACCTGGGGCGAAAAGCGCACCCAGGACTTCGCCGAGACCCCTACGCTCAAGGAGCTGGGCTACGACGTCGTGGTGGATGCCCCGAATGGCGTGGGCGCGCCCAAGGGCCTGGACCCCGCCATCGAGAAGCGGCTGCGCGAGGCCTTCAAGGCTGCTGTAGCCAGCCCGGAATTCACGACCGCCTGCGACAAGATCGATGCCCCGCTGATGTACCTCGACGCCCCCGAGTACGCCCGGTACGTGGCCGCCACCTTCCGCCACGACACGCAGCTCATCGAGCGACTGAAGCTCAAGGAGCTGCTCGCCAAGGGCTGAGCAACTGCCGGCAGCACAGTGCAGCGCGTTGCGCGCTGCCCTTTGAACTTCGACTGATGTGACACGATGACCACTTCCACGCCCCTGTCGCCCCTGATCCGGCTGCACCCCCATGACAACGTGCTGGTGGCCCGGGCGCCGATTGCGCTCGGCCAGGAGTTGCCGGAGTTCGGCCTGCGCATGCGAGCACAGGTGCCGGCGGGCCACAAGATCGCTGCGCGGCGCATCGCCGCGGGCGAGCGGGTGAAGAAGTACGACACCGTCATTGGCGTGGCCAGCCGTGACATCGAGGCCGGCGAACACGTGCATGGCCACAACCTCACGCTGGTGGACGAGTACCGCGATCCGGGCTTCGGCCAGGATGTGCGGCCGGTGGAATTCGTTCCCGAGAACGAGCGCGCCACGTTCCTGGGCCTTGTTCGTCCGGACGGCCGGGTGGCTACGCGCAATTACATCGGCCTCATCAGCTCGGTGAACTGTTCCGCGACGGTGATCAAGCAGATCGCCGCCCAGTTCACGCCCGAGCGGCTGGCGGCCTATCCCAACGTGGACGGCGTGGTCGCCTTTGCCCAGACCAGCGGCTGCGGCATGTCCTCGCCCAGTGAGCATTTCGACCTGCTGCGCCGCACCATTGCCGGCTACGCGCGCCACCCCAACCTGGCTGGCGTGCTGATCGTGGGCCTGGGCTGTGAGCGCAATCAGGTGGCCGAACTGCTGGAGTCGCAGGGCCTCAAGCCCGGTCTGCTGGTGAAGTCCCTGGTGATGCAGGACACCGGCGGCACGCGCGCCACGATCGAAGCCGGCGTCAAGGCGGTGGAAGCCATGCTGCCTGCTGCCAACGACGTGAACCGCCAGCCCGTGAGCGCGGCGCACATCAAGATCGGGCTGGAGTGCGGTGGCTCCGATGGCTTCTCGGGTATCACTGCCAACCCGGCACTGGGTGCTGCCATGGACCTTCTGGTGCGCCACGGCGGCACGGCCATCCTGTCGGAGACGCCCGAGATCCACGGCGTGGAGTACATGCTCACGCGCCGCGCAGTCAGCCCTGAGGTCGGCCAGAAGCTGCTGGACCGCCTCGCCTGGTGGGCCGAGTACACGCGCGGCCACAACGCACAGTTCAACGGCGTGGTCGGCCACGGCAACCAGGCTGGCGGGCTGGCCAACATCTTCGAGAAGTCGCTGGGCTCCGCAATGAAGGGGGGCACCACACCGCTGGTAGACGTGTACCGCTATGCCGAGCCCATCGACAAGGCCGGCTTCGTGTTCATGGACTCGCCGGGCTACGACCCCGTAGCCGTCACGGGCCAGATCGCCAGCGGTGCGAACCTCATCTGCTTCACGACCGGGCGCGGCTCGATGTTCGGCTCCAAGCCGGCACCGACCATCAAGCTCGCCAGCAACACGACCATGTTCCGCCGATTGGAAGAGGACATGGACGTCAACTGCGGCGCGGTGCTGGACGGCGAGTGCGACGTGCAGCAGATGGGCCAGCGCATCTTCGAGCACATCCTGCGTGCAGCCTCCGGCGAAAAGACCAAGAGCGAGTTGCTGGGCCTGGGCGACCACGAGTTCGTGCCCTGGCACATCGGCATCGTTTCCTGAGCCGTCTCCCTCTCCTTCAGCTCTCACCAATACACGTTCGGCCCAAGGCCTTGGGCCGAACGGGGAAGGCATCACCATGTCCCTGAATCTTCGCCGCGACGACCTGATCCGCACCCAGAACTTCGTCAATGGCCGCTGGTGCGATGCGCTGGATGCCAACGCCCTGCTGGGCGTGACCAACCCGGCCGACGAGAGCCTCATCACCCGCGTGCCTGACAGCAGTGCCGAGGATGCCCGTGCGGCCGTGGAAGCGGCCCAGGCAGCTTTTGCCGGCTGGCGCGCCACGCCGGCCAAGGAACGCGCGCGGCTGCTCAAGCGCTGGAACGACCTGATCGTCGAGCACCAGGAGGACCTGGGCCGCCTGATCTCTCGCGAGCAGGGCAAGCCGCTGGCCGAAGGCCGTGGCGAGGTGCTCTATGCCGCCAGCTACGTGGAGTGGTTCGCCGAGGAAGCCACGCGGGCCAACGGCGAGGTCATCCCCGCGCCGCAGCGCGGTCGGCGCATGTTCGCGCTCAAGGAGCCGGTGGGCGTGGTGGCCGTGATCACGCCCTGGAACTTCCCCGCCGCGATGATCGCCCGCAAGATCGCTCCGGCCCTGGCGGCGGGCTGCACCGTGGTGGCCAAGCCGGCGGAGGACACGCCGCTGACCTCGCTGGCGCTGGTGCGCCTGGCCGAGGAGGCGGGCTTCCCCGCGGGTGTGCTCAACATCGTCACCGCTTCGCGTGCGAACACCCCGGCGGTGGTGGATGAGTGGCTGCGCGACGCGCGGGTGCGCAAGATCAGTTTCACCGGCAGCACGCCCGTGGGCGTGCACTTGGCACGCGAGTCGGCCGCCACGCTCAAGAAGCTGTCGCTGGAGCTGGGCGGCAACGCGCCCTTCATCGTGTTCGAGGACGCCGACCTCGACGCCGCCGTGCAGGGTCTCATGGCTGCCAAGTTCCGCAACGGTGGCCAGACCTGCGTCTGTCCCAACCGCGTCTACGTGCACGCGTCGGTGCACGACGCCTTTGTGGAAAAGCTGGCAGCGGTGGTCGGTGCGCTCAAGGTCGGCCCGGCCAGCAATCCAACCTCGCAGATCGGCCCGATGATCAACGCGCGCGCGGTCGACAAGATCGAGCGCCACGTCAACGACGCGGTGGCGCGGGGCGCGCGCGTGGTGGCCGGCGGCCACCGCGTGCGCAACGACGTGGCAAGCGGCCCGAACTATTACGCGCCCACGGTGCTGGTGGACGCGCAGCCCGACATGGAATGCGCCTGCGAGGAAACGTTCGGCCCCGTGGCGCCAGTCTTCCGCTTCAAGGACGAGGCGGAGGTCATCGCCCTGGCCAACGACACGCCCTTCGGGCTGGCGGCCTACTTCTACAGTCAGAACGTTGCGCGCATCTGGCGCGTGGCTGAGGCGCTGGAAACCGGCATCGTGGGCGTCAATGAAGGCGCACTGGCCGCCGAAGCCGCCCCCTTCGGCGGCGTGAAGGCCTCGGGCTACGGCCGCGAGGGCTCCACGCACGGCCTCGACGACTACCTGCACGTCAAGTACCTGTGCCAAGGCGGCCTGTCCTGAACAGTCCGGCCCTCACGACGACAACCGAGAACCACGCATGAGCAACCCCTTCAAGGCCGCGCTGGCCGCCAAGCAGGCCCAGGTGGGCTTCTGGCTCTCCATGGCCGATCCGTACCTGGCCGAGGTCAGCGCCACGGCCGGCTTCGACTGGCTGCTGATCGACGGTGAGCACGCGCCCAATGACCTGCGCAGCACGCTGGCCGCTCTGCAGGCGGTAGCCCCCTATCGCTCGCAGCCCGTGGTGCGGGTGGTCTCCGGCGAGGTGCATCTGATCAAGCAGCTGCTGGACATCGGCGCCCACAACTTGCTGGTGCCCATGGTGGACACGGCCGAGCAAGCTCGCGTGCTGGTCGCCGCTACGCAATACCCGCCGCATGGCATCCGCGGTGTGGGCAGCGCGGTGGGGCGCGCCTCGCGCTGGAGCGCGCGCACCGACTACCTCGACGCGGCCGACGACGAGGTGTGCCTGCTGGTGCAGGCGGAAACCGTGACGGCGCTGCAGAACCTGGAGTCCATCTGCGCAGTGGAAGGCGTGCACGGCGTCTTCATCGGCCCGGCCGACCTGGCGGCATCGATGGGCTACCGCGGCAAGCCGGGCCATCCGGACGTGCAGGCCGCCATCGAAGGCGCCATGCGCACCATCATCGCCAGCGGCAAGGCGGCCGGTACGCTGACTTCGGACCCGAAGCTCGCGCGCCGCTATCTGGAGCTGGGCTGCACCTTTGTGGCTACTGGCGTGGACGTGCTGCTCTATGCCAACGCCGCACGCAAGCTGGCCGCTGACTTCCTGGCTCCCGACGCTGCCACCGCGGTGGCCGACAAGCCTTCCGCCGCCTACTGATCACTGCGCCCTGCCATGAACACGCCCACTTCCGAAGCCATCGTCGCGTCGCTGTCCGCCATCGTCGGGTCCCAGACCTGCCTCGGCACCGAAGCGGAAATCAAGCCTTTCGTCACGGATTACCGCGGCCTCTATGTCGGCCAGGCCGCGGCCGTGGTGCTGCCCAGCAGCACCGAGCAGGTCAGCCAGGTCATGGCTTGGTGCCACGAGAACGGCGTGGCCGTGGTACCGCAGGGCGGCAACACTTCGCTGATGGGCGGGGCTGTCCCCGGCGCCGATGGCGCGGCCATCGTGCTCAATCTGCGCCGCATGAACCAGGTCCTTGCGGTGGACCCCATCAACGACACCATGACGCTGCAAGCCGGCGTGACGCTCAACGCCGCCCGTACCGCGGCCGAAGATGCCGCGCGGCTGTTCCCGCTGCGCATCGGCTCCGAGGGTTCGTGCCAGATCGGCGGCAACATCGCCACCAACGCCGGCGGCACGGCCGTGCTGCGCTACGGCAACATGCGCGACTTGGTGCTGGGCGTGGAAGCCGTGCTGCCAGATGGCCGCATCTACTCCGGACTGCGCGGCCTGCGCAAGGACAACACCGGCTACGACCTTAAGCAGCTGTTCGTGGGATCAGAAGGGACGCTGGGCATCGTGACGGCTGCCGTGCTCAAGCTCATGCCCCTGCCCCGCACGTCGTCCGTGGCACTGGCCGCGGTCCCGGACCCGGCTGCTGCCGTGGCGCTGCTGGGCGAGGCCAAGAAGGCCGCCGGACAGATGGTCACGGCCTTCGAGCTGATCTCGGGTCCGGCGCTGGAACTGGTTCTGGAGTACCTGGGCAACGTGCGGCCGCCGCTGGAGGGCCGGCACGACTGGATGGTGCTGATAGAGCTGACCTCGGGGGGATCGTCCGAGAGCCTGGACCAGTCGCTGATGCAGGCGCTGGAGTCAGGCATGGAAAGCGGCCTGGTGCTTGACGCCGCCCTTGCCCAGAGCGTGGCGGACGCACAGTCCTTCTGGCGCATTCGCGAGGAGATCTCCGATGCGCAGACCCGTACGGGAGGCAGCATCAAGTGCGACGTGTCCGTGCCCCTGTCGTGCATTGCCGGCTTCATCGAGGAGGCCAGCGCCGCCGTTCGCGCCCTGGAGCCTCAGGCACGCATGATCGTCTATGGACACATGGGCGACGGCAACGTGCACTTCAACCCGCTGCGTCCCAAGGACCGCACGGCCAAGGAGTTCCTTGGCGCCTGCTACGACAAGGTGTCGCATGCGGTCGACTCGCTGGCTCATGCTGCCGGCGGCTCCATCTCGGCCGAGCATGGCATCGGCGTTGCCAAGCGCGACGATCTCACGCAATACAAGTCCGCGGTGGAGCTGGAGCTGATGTGGCAGGTAAAGAAGGCGCTGGACCCCAAGAACCTGCTCAATCCCGGCAAGGTCCTGCCGGCGCCTGGGGCCGCTTCAACGCCGGGCAACGAGTGAAGCCAGCACTGTTCCACACCAGCGCACCGAGTGCGGGACAGACTGACAGCTGCGTAGAAGAGGAATGGGAATGAAGGTTCTGGTGTGTGTAAAACGCGTCGTTGACTACAACGTCAAGGTCCGTGTGAAGAGCGACGGCTCGGGCATGGACCTCGCCGGCGTGAAGATGAGCATGAACCCCTTCGACGAGATCGCCGTCGAAGAGGCGGTGCGGCTCAAGGAGAAGGGCG
>NZ_KE387219.1:0-20417 GCF_000430725.1 Azohydromonas australica DSM 1124 | reverse complement strand
CAGCACCTGGCGGGCATGAAGGACTCCAAGGTGATCGTGGCGATCAACAAGGATTCGGAGGCGCCCATCTTCAGCGTCGCGGACTACGGCCTGGAAGCCGACGTGTTCGAGGCTGTGCCTGCGCTGACCGCAGCACTGGTCTGAGCCTCGGGATCTGGCGCTAACAAGCAGCCGTGCCGCCTTGGTACGGCCGTTTCTCTACTTGGCGCGCAAGCTGCCTGTGATCATCGGCATGGCATTGAGCGCCAGTATCGCCACAGCCAACTTCGTCGACAGCAACAGCGTCATGATCGGCATCATGTCGCTGGCTTTCTTCGGCGAGGGATCGGAATTCCTGGGCTGGAACACCATCGGAGACATCGACCCGGTACGTCTGATCGGAGCGACCAGCATCGTGTTCTACGCGGCTGGCAAGCCAAGCTGCGCGAGATCCTGGAGTGCCAAAGGATCCATGTCGTTCGCGCCGTGCTGCTGCACGGGTGTCGCTGCGTCATGCGCTCCAAGGTCGAGCCGATGAAGGCCCTGGCCACCCTTGTGCGCCGGCACTTGGAAGGCATCGTGGTCTGGGAGCAGACCCGCCAAACCAACGGCCTCCCGACGTAAATGAAGGGCTATCCGAGATTGCCCCCTAGGCGGACGGCCTATGGGGCAGGTCGCGGCAACACGCCGCGGATGGCAAGCATCAAGGTTTCACGCAACCGCTCCACGCCCGCCGCGACCTTGGGCTGCCGGCCATGCAGCCAGCGCCGCACCTCGCTGAGGTAGATCATCACGAACAACTCGGCCACACGCGCTGCGTCCACCTCCACGGCCACCTCGCCAGCGGCCTGTGCCTGGACCACCATGTCCGTTACCTGCGCCAGCATGGTCTGGCGTCGCGCGTAGAAGCGTTGTGCTTGCTCACCAGCGTCGTCCCCCGGACCCAGGAAATCCGCCGTGATTTGCAGCACCGGGCGGGACAGCCTGGGCTCCGCAGCCCAGTAGCGGTAGCGCAACTGGAAATACCCCACCAACCGCTCCAGCAGCGGCCCGCCGCGATCGGCTGCTGCAGCGGCCTTCGCAGCCAGTGCCTCCAGCTCGTCGTTGACCACCATCAGCAGCAGTTCGCGCTTGTCGCGTGCGTACACGAAGACCGTGCCCGACGACACATCGGCTCCCGAGGCTATCTCGCGTGTCGTGGCGTCGTCATAGCCTTTTTCCAGAAACACCTGGCGTGCGGCCTCGACGATGCGACGGCGCTTGTCGAGCTTGCTGCGCTCGCGCAGTCCTGCTGGCTGTGTCGCTGCGGCTGCGTCCGTGACGGTGGCCATGCTTCTACCTCCTGTATCCACACCGAAGGATACGACGAATTGACGCTTGATTTTGATCATGATAATTTTTGATCATGCTCAAAAACAGGAGACAAAGATGAGAGATGGCGATGACTCCGCGGGCGCCACGCAGCTTCTCCGCCGCCGCTTGCTGCAGTTGCTCGGTGCCAGCGGCTTGCTGCCAACGGTATTGCATGCGCAGCAGGATGTCGTGCGCATGGTGGTGCCCTTCACGCCCGGCACGACGCCCGACCTGTGTGCCCGGCTGGTGGGGCCCCATCTGCAACAGCGCCTGGGACGGACCTTCGTGGCCGACAACCGACCCGGCGCGTCTGGAATGATCGGCATGGACACAGTGGCGAAGGCCGCGCCTGCAAGCGCGCTGCTGTTCGGCACATCCACCATGCTCACCCTGCCCTTCGTGTACGCGAAGGTTCCCTTCGACGTGTTGCGCAGCTTTGCTCCGGTGGGGATGATTGGCGACACCAATTTCGCCCTGGCGGTGCACCCCTCGGTGCCCGCAAAGGATGCACGCGAGCTGGTGTCGTGGATCAAGGCGCAAGGTGCGCCCGTGGACTACGCCTCGCCCGGCAAGGGGACTTTCCAACATCTGACGATGGAGTGGTTTGCCCACCTGGCGGGAGTGAAGCTCAACCATGTGCCGTACAAGGGCTCGGGCCCGGCACAGGCCGACGTGCTGGGCGGCCACGTGAAGCTGATGATCATGCCGCTGCACGTAGCGGTCCCGCTGGCAGCCGACGGCAAGCTGCGCATCCTGGGCGCTACCAGACGCGAGCGCGACGCCGCCTTTCCCAACGTACCCCCGCTGCACGACGCGGGCGTACCGGGCCTGGATGCCGACGCCTGGTATGCGGTGTGGGCTCCCAAGGGTCTGGGCGCCGAACCGGTGGCGCAAAACAACGCGGCGCTGCGGGCAGCGCTCAGTGATCCCGAAGTGCAGTCGACCCTGGCGCGCCAGGGCGTGCGGGTGCGCCCCGGCAGCCCGGCCGAGCTTCAGACCGCCACCCAGGCCGAATACGACAAGTGGGGCGCGCTGATCAAGGCGATCAAGCTGCCGCTCGAATGAGCTTCACGGCTGTTGACGGCGAACCATCAAGACTTGGGCAGCACTACCCGTCCTGCCCCGTGCCGTACTGCCGCGATCTGACTGCCCTTACCCCGAAACAACGACATCGATCTCAAGTATCCGGAGGAGACATGAACAGAATCCTTGTAGCTGGCCTGCTGGCCGTATCCGCAGCGGCGCATGCCCAGGTTCCCGCGCAGCCCGGCGTGCAGCTCTATGGTCTGATCGACCTCTCGGTAGAGCATCTGAGCCACGTGGGGCCGGCGCGCGACTCGCTGACGCGTGTGCCTTCGCTGGGCAGTTCGCTGCCCTCGCGCTGGGGCATCCGCGGCAGCGAGGATCTCGGCGGCGGGCAGCGTGCCGTCTTCACACTGGAGTCGGGCTTCGCGCCAGACAGTGGTGCGTCGAACCAGGGTGGGCGGCTGTTCGGCCGTCAAGCCTGGGTGGGTCTTTCCGGCGGCTGGGGAACGCTGATGCTGGGGCGCCAGTACAGCATGTACTACCTGTCGATGCAGGACGCCGGCATCCTGGGTCCCAACCTCTACGGCCTGGGCTCGCTGGATCCGTACATTCCCACTGCCCGCTTCGACAACACGGTGGGCTACATCGGCCGCTTCAGCGGCATCACCCTGGGCGCTGCCTACAGTCTGGGCCGCGACGTGGCGGCAGCGCCGGGAGGAACCAATTGCGCTGGCGAGAATGCCGCTGACAGTCAGGCCTGCCGCGCCGCGTCGGTCATGCTCAAGTATGACCAGGCCGCCTGGGGAGTCGCCGCGGCGTGGGATCGGCAAAGGGGCGGCACCGGTGCCTCGGCGGGCTTGACCAGCAGCGCGCTGTCCGACACGCGCAAGAACATCAATGCCTACGTGAAGTTCCACGGTATCAAGCTCGCTGGCGGCCTGGTGCGGCGTGACAACGAGGGGGGTGTGCCCGGACTGCGCCGCAGCGACTTGAGCTACGTCGAGGCCGCCTGGCAGCTCACGCCGTCGCTGTCGCTGGAAGGCCAGGTGGCGCGGCTGGACTACAAGGACAGTGCCAGCGAAGCCACGCTCGTGTCGCTGCGCACAACCTATGCCTTGTCCAAGCGGACGGTCCTGTATGCCACGGCCGGTCACATCAACAACGACGGCAGCCTTGGCGTATCGGCCAGTGGCGGTCAACCCGGAGGCGCGCCTGCAGCGGGCGGCACGCAGACTGGCGTGGCACTGGGCATGCGGCACGCCTTTTGACCCGATCCTTGATCAGGCAATGGGCCGTTTCCCGACCTTTCTCCAGACTTGACCCGGCGATGGTGCTTGCTGTGCCAGTGCACGCCGACGCCGGCCTGCATTGGCGGTAGCAGCGACAAGTGCAAAGCACGCCTTCCAACCTCGCGGCCGCGCGCCTGCACGCTGAGACGAAGTCGATCACTGCCGGCGTGCGCTTGGTGCCGCGACGTGGAACGTGGAACCGATCGAGACCTTGAGATGGCGCTGCTGAAAAAGCGGGCCAGGGTTTCGTTGGCTCAGAACTGATCAAGACCTGGGGGATTACCGCGGAGTAACGGTAAACATGAGCAAGAACGACATGAACTTGAACAGCATGAGCACGCAACAAGCCACGGCCGGGGCGCACGACGCTGAGGTGGTGATCGTGGGTGGCGGGCCAGTCGGCATGGGGCTGGCCATCGAACTGGGCCAGCGCAACGTCCGCTGTGTGGTGGTGGAGCGCTATCCCCAACCGCAGCCGATCCCCAAAGGGCAGAACCTGACCCAGCGGACGATGGAGCACTTCCACTTCTGGGGGGCCGAGCAGCAATTGCGCGCGGCGCGCACCATCCCGCCCGAGTACGGCATCGGCGGGCTCACTGCCTACGGCACGCTCCTGGGCCCCTACGCCTACGACTGGATGCAGCGCGAACTGGTCAAGCCCTTCTACTACACTGCCAACGAGCGCCTGCCGCAGTACGCCACCGAGGCAGTGCTGCGCCGCCGCGTCGCGGAGCTGCCCTCCGTCCAGACGCTGTACGGCTGGGAGGCACAAGACATGGTGCAGGATGCCGACGGCGTGTCGGTGACGATCGCCGAACGTGGCGGCGATGGCCGGCGCGTATTGCGCGCAGCCTACGCCGCAGGCTGCGACGGCAGCCGCTCGCGGGTGCGAGAGCTCGCAGGCCTGACCCAGACCCGTAGCGACCACGATCGTCTGATGGTGCTGCTGGTGTTCCGCTCTCACGAACTGCATACCCTGCTGGAGCGATTCCCCGGCAAGTCGTATTACAACGTGCTGCAGCCGGAGCTCGAGGGGTACTGGAAATTCTTCGGCCGTGTCGACTTGGGCACGACGTGGTTCTTTCACGCCCCCGTTCCCGCCGGCACAACCGCAGACAATTTCGACTTCCGGGCGTACCTGCAGGAGGCCGTGGGTGCGCCGTTTGACATCGAATTCGAGCACATCGGCTTCTGGGACCTGCGCTTCATGCTCGCAGACTCGTACCGCAAGGGCCGCGTCTTCATTGCCGGCGATGCCGCGCACAGCCACCCGCCCTACGGCGGCTACGGCGTGAATTCGGGCCTGGAAGATGCGCGCAACCTCGGCTGGAAGCTGGCTGCAACACTGCAAGGCTGGGGTGGCGAGCGCCTGCTGGACTCCTACGACGCGGAGCGGCGTCCGGTGTTCGGCTCCACCATCCGTGACTTCATCGCCAAGTCCATTGAAACCGATCGCGCGTTCCTTGCTGCGCACGATCCTGCGCGCGACCAGGCTGCCTTCGAACAGTCCTGGCAGGATCGCGCCAAGGGCGCCGTGGGCGAGGTCCATGCCTTCGAGCCGAACTACGAAGGGTCACCGGTGGTTTGGCCGGGCTCCAGCCAAAGCCGTACTTGCAGCGCCGTTGGTTCTCACCGCTTCGAGGCCCGCGCTGGCCACCACTTGGCGCCGGCAACGCATTCCTCAGGCCGCAACGTATTCGAGGCATTCGGGCCTGGGTACACGCTGCTGGCGCTGGGCGCCCGCCCCGACGCCGTGCAGGCATTCCGTGATGCCGCTGCTGCGCTGGACGTGCCGTTGACCATCGTGGAAGACCAAGTAGACGGCGAAATCGCCCGGTACAGCGCGCGATGGGTGCTGGTGCGGCCAGATCAGTTCGTGACCTGGGTCGGCAATGAACCAGGCGTTTGCGCTGAAGATGCCCGCAAGGTACTTGAACTGGCCCGAGGTGAAACTGTGGACCGCGCGGCAAGCTGAGCGTTACCTGCATCGCCGTGCACGCACGAATGCTGCTTGGTCCACACGGGTTCAAAGGTGCGAATCCATGGGGCGTCGGTGCATCGGTCTGATGGCATCACGGCCGGTGTCAACAATCCTGACACCGGCCAAGTTCATTATCGTTAGCCCAGTACGCTGCCGAAGCGAAGTCGCCTTTGCTTCAGCTTTGCCCTCAGCCCAGGCATAAATGCTTATGCAACTGTTGATGTCAAAGCATTGGTGACTGGGGCAACGCTCCCCGAGCCAGACGATCAACAGTGGCCACTTGACTCTCATCGAGATCACCGACAGCGTGCCAGCGCTCCGAGGCCCGGACACGCGAGTGGCAAGCACCGGCCCTCCAGCGCGTTCCAGGAAGATGCTGCAATATCGAGGCCGCTCACGCGCATCATCAAGCGCAGCTTGCCGATGCCCATGTTCAGCATGGTGTCAGCCACCAGGACGCCGAGTAGGCTTTGCAGATCCATCGCGGTGACGGCTGAATTCGGCACGAAGCCCGGCACGTCGGGACTGACACCCCTTTTCCGGTCTTTGGCTATTCTTGAGGCACTGTCGACAGACCGGCCCTGTTTTTCTGGACCAGTGCCTCCAGCCGCTGCACGTCCAGCACGATCAAGGCGCCTGGCTCCTTGCAAACCAGCCCGGCACGCTGCAGCGCCGACATCTCACGGGAAATCTGCTCGCGGTAGGTGCTGATGGCACTCGCCAGGTCCGCGTGGCGTGGCGCCGGTGCGATGCGGGCGCGGTTGCCCTCGATGCCGGCCTGCATCGCCAAGCGAAGCAGCTCGGCCTGCAGGCGCTGCGGCACGCCCAGCGTGCTGAGGTCGACAACGCGCTGGGACAGGCTGCGCACCAGCCCCGTCAAACGGCGCAGCACCTGCTCCAGCACATCGACGTGCTGCTGCATCAGCTGCAGGAAGAGCATTCGCGGCACGACCGCCAGCAAGCCTTCCGTGATCGCCTGGATGTCTGCCGAGCGCGGGCCGCCGTCGATGGCGGCGATCTCGCCGAACCAGTCGCCGGCCGCCACGTCGCGGAACGTCACCTGCCTGCCCGCGGCCGAATAGGTGGTCACGCGCACGCTGCCCGCCACGACGAGGTACACGCTCTGCCCGTGTGCCGCCGCGCCCGTGTCTTCCCGTGCCAGGACCATGTCGCCGGCGGACATCCGCTGCCAGCTGCACTGCGCAGCCACGGCATCGCGCTGGGCAGGCGTGAGCCCGGCCAGCAGCGTGACCTCACGCAGCGCGAATCCCGAGGCGGCAGGGCTGTGCATGCTTCCCATTGTCCCAGCAGGCGATGGCACGATGATGGGCCATGATCTCGTTGCGATCGTTGCGCTGGGCCTCGGGGCTGGTTCTGCTGGCCTTCGTTGGCAGCCACCTGCTCAACCATGCCGCGGGCGTCTTGTCAGTGGCGCTGGCCGAGCGGGTGCGCGAAGGCTTCCTCGCGTTCTGGCGCCATCCCCTGCCCACGACCGCGCTGTACGGGGCGCTGCTGCTGCACATGGCGCTGGCGCTGCAGGCCCTGGCCGGCCGTGCCACCCTGCGCATGCCCTGGGCCGAAGCCGTTCGGCTGCTGCTGGGGCTGCTCATGCCGCTGCTGCTGGTGACGCATGTGGTCGGCACAAGGGGTGCACATGCGCTTTTCGAGCATCCCGACACCTATGGCCGCGTGGTACGCCAGCTCTGGTCCAACGACGGCGGGACGCGCCAATTGCTGCTGATGCTTGTGGCCTGGTGGCACGGCAGCCTGGGGCTGCACTTCGCATTGCGGCACCGCACGGGCTGGCGCCGCCGTTACCACCTCATCTTCACCATGCTGGTGATGGTGCCGCTGCTGGCGGTCCTGGGCTTCTACGCCATGGCTTTGGAGCTGCGGGACGTCGTGCCGGACGCGCGCGCCGTGCCCGTGCTGCCGGCGGACCGGCGCGAGGTGCTGGGACGCCTGGCCGGCGCGCTGGGGTGGGCGTGGAGCGGGATCGTGCTGGCCACGCTCGGCCTGCGTGTCCTGCGCAGCCGGCTTGCGCGCCGGCGAGGGGCCATGGTGCGGCTGGAGTATCCCGGGCGCAGTGTCGAGGTGCTGCGGGGCTGGACGGTCTTGGAGGCCAGCCGTGCCCACGGCATCCCCCACATGTCGCTGTGCGGTGGCCGGGCACGTTGCTCGACCTGCCGGGTGCGGGTGGAGGCCTGCGCGCAGCCGCTGAGGCCCGCCGCTGCGGAAGAAGCCGCCACGCTGCGGCGCGTCGGTGCAGCAAGCGACGTGCGGCTGGCCTGCCGGTTGCGCGTGCATGCGCCCATGCGCATCACGCCGCTGCTGCAGCCGGGCGTCGCGGGCACGCCAGTGCAGCGCTTGGCACACCAGGAACGCGAGGTGGCCGTGTTGTTCGTGGACCTGCGCCGCTGGAGCGGCCTGGCGGAGCAGCATTGGCCGCATGACCTGGTCTACGTGCTGGACCGCTACTTCCACACCGTGGGCGAGGCCGTTCGCGACAGCGGGGGCCTACCCAACCAGTTCATCGGCGACAGCGTGATGGCGCTGTTCATGCACGAGTCAGGGCTCGGCCGCGCCTGTGCCGATGCGCTGCGCGCCGTGGTGGAGATTGAACGCCGGCTACAGGCCCTCGATGTCGCGATGTACCGGGAATTCGGGCACAGGCTCGATTTCGGCATGGGGCTGCACTGCGGGCGCGCTGCCGTGGGCGAGGTCGGCTACGGGGACGCGCACACGTTCACGGCGGTCGGCGACGTGGTCAACATCGCCAGCCGACTGCAGGAGTTCACCAAGCTGCGCCAGGCACGCCTGGTCGTGTCGCAGGACGTCCTGGACGCCGCCGGCGTGCGTTTGCCTGGCAGCGTCATGGAGGACGTGCAGCTGCGCGGACGCAGCGCGGCGCTGGCCGTGGTGGCCCTGCGGGATCTGGCGCCGCTTGCACCGGCGCGTGCGCAAACGCACTGACAGCACCAGCGCCCACCCGGGACACTGCCTGCCGCCGCGTAAGCCACCTGCCGCTTGCGCTTGGATTTACCCACCCGATTCACGAGGAACGCCCCATGACGAATACCGCCGACCGTCCCATTGCCGCCGCCACCGACCTTGCGCCGCTACTCCTGCGCGTAGTGCTTGGCGTACTCGTGCTGCTGCACGGCGTCGCCAAGGTGATGGCCGGCCCGGGCTACATGATGGCTCTGGTGTCCAAGGCCGGGTTGCCGTCGTTTGTGGCCTACGGCGTGTACATCGGCGAGGTGGTGGCGCCGCTGTTGCTGATTGCCGGCCTGTGCACGCGCAGCGCGGCCGCCGTCGTGGCGATCAACATGCTGTTCGCGTTCGCGCTGGTGCACACGGGCGACCTGTTCAACCTGTCCAAGACGGGCGGCTGGGCGCTGGAGCTGCAGGGGCTGTATTTCTTCACCGCGCTGGCCGTGGCGCTGTTGGGTGCCGGCCGCTACAGCCTGGATGCCGTGATTGGCCACCGCCTACCCAGGCCGTTGGCCCTCGCGGCGGCCTGAAACGGTATGCCCGTAAAAGCCCTGGCTTCCGTTCGGAATGCTTCGATGAAGCTGGGCTTGGCACTTGCGCGCCAGGGCCTCAGTGCGCCGGCGCGCTGTCGATGATCTCGACGAGGTCCCAGGCGTTAAGCGACTCGGGCGGTGGCTGGTCCGTCACCGCGATGCCAACGGTACTTGGTCCACTTCGACGGACAGCAACGGGTCGATTTCCGTGGCGATGTCGCGCAGCCGCTGCACGATCCGGCCAATGCGCTGGATGCGGTCGGGAAGTCCTTGTTCGGTGGGGGACGCATCCAGCACCGCGCAGAGTATTTCCCTGCCATCCACCACCGTTTTCCAAAAGTCGCGTGCCTTGTGCCGGTCCATGGCTGCTGCCGTGCTGAGGGGTGGGTCCGATCGATCGGTCGTTCGACTGCGGGAGCAATGATGCCTGCGTGTGCGTGGCACGCTTGCGGCATGCCTGACGCCTTTGATCCCCAGCCCCCGCAGCAATTGCGTACCTTCTATGACCGGTTCTCGGCGCGGTACCGGGCGCCTGGCGTGCGCCTGTCCGGCTTCAGGTTGAGGTGGATCGCCTATCGCAGCGAGGAACTGGACCAAGGTATTGAGCGCGCGGTGCTCGACCTGACCTGGGGCGAAGAGAACGTGACCCGGCAAGTCCAGTTCGTTGCACGCGCCCTTGAGGAAGTCCAAGGAGCATTCGCACTGACCTTCGTGGAAGCTGGATTCAAAAGGGTGCTGTGGGGTGGAGATGACGAGCAGCTGGCGCCAGCAGTGCTCAGGATTTCGATGTGGTGCACTGACCACCCGTGCGGGCTGATCGGCCGCATTGAGGTGGATGCCGATGGCCTGCCCACGGGGGCGGCGCCGCCGCCGTTGCCACTGTTGCGCATGGCCGGCTGAGCGGGTTCAAGGCGCAGGCGGCTCATTGACGGCTGAAAGCAGCCGCTCCCGCTGGGTTTGCAGCGACTGCAGCACGTCTTCCTCGACATCGACCTCTTGGCGCACCGTCAGCGACTTGGGTTCCCAGGGCGACAGGCTGGCCAGCAGCTCCAGCTGCGCGGTGATGCGGGCCTCGCACCGGGTGATCATGGACTCGGTGCGCGCAAGCTCGTCGAGGTCCTTGGCGTGCGAGTGTGAAGGCTGCTTGGGTGCGTCCATGAGGTCGTTTGCTGGCGTGAAGCCACCCGGCGCAGCAAGTCACGAACCTGTGACGGAGGCCAAGTATCCGGCGGGAGCTGTTACGTAAAAGGGCAGCCCCACTAAGTACAACATACCTGGATTTGAATTCGCATCACAGCCAACCCTCCTCACTCCCTTTACCCTTCCTTCCCCCCACTCCCACAAGGAAACCACCCCCAGTAAGCAAGCGGACAGGACAGACGGAGCGCGGACTGTTATCCCTTGAAACGTCCTCAAGACCTCGACACGGGCACTCAGGACTCGGCACACCCCCGGCCCGACTCAAGGGAGCAGACCACGAAAGGTAGCAAGAGCTCGCAGAGAACCCAGTATGTTGTATATGGTCGGCAAGTGTGGGATACAACGGCTTCTGCACACCAAAGCGGCAAGGCCAACCAAGCCGTTACTGTTTTACGGACACCCCGTCCAAACCAAGATGACGCGGTGGCCGGGCGCTGCGCCATCCAGCCGCACCACGTGACACGTCACTCGCTTCATTCAGCGTCGAGCCGCAGCTTGCATTGGCACTCGACAACGCGCTTGAGAGGGATCAGGGGTTCCAGCGGCGAAAGCAGCGCCAGCGCAAAACACGCCTGATTCGCGACCGACAGTCCTACCACCTCAGCCGGCTTGATGGCGCACTGCGTGGTGTCCTGCATGGCGTCCACCACGAAGTCGGTCACCGTGCCAGCCCTGCAACTCAGACATGAGCGTCCTTCGAGGCGGGCAGTTTGAGCAGCAGGCGTCTTTGCCTCCGCTCGCGTGTGCCTTGCCTGTACGTCGCCTCCTACACGTGGATGCGTTCAGCGCCGACAGACCACACGGGCTCAGACAGCCTAACGTTGTTGGGAACATTGAAGGAGTCACAGATGCTGCACTGGGCTGCCGTCTTTCTGATCATTGCGCTGGTCGCGGGGGTGTTGGGTTTCGGCGGAATCGCCGGGCTGTCGTCAAACATCGCGTGGATCCTGTTCGTCGTCGGGGTGATCCTCGCCGTCGTGTACGCGGTCCGGCGTGGCCGCTAGTGGATCCTTCGCCAAGCCCGTCGCCATTGAAACAGCGTTAGCGCTGCGCGGGAGCACCGCATCGGCCGGAGGCTGCATGCTGCTGGTGCGGCCAGCCGATGCCTGCGCGCGACTTGGTCTGTCACGGGCTGCCTTCATCGTCTGTACCTACTGACCGTCTGGGCTTTTCGCCTTACCGGGACTCCCGGACGATCAACGTCTTTTTCGTTTCAGTGTTCGGGGCAACGATCGGCCCGTTCTCACGCCTGCGCGTGCTCGCCCGATATCGCACCACGTGCGCTCACGCTGCCACCTGAAGCTCACTTCGCGCAACACCGCCGTCGCACCAGATGTGCCGCCCAGGGCCCGGGCACCCCGCGCAGACACGGCGCAGGTAGCGCATCCGCCCGGACTTGACGATGCCGTGCTGCAGGAAGAATGCGCCGGCCTTGGCAGGGGAAGCGCGCAGTCACGTGTTCGAGCGTGAGCACGTCATGGCGCTCCCGCATCGCGCGCATGGTCCGCCTCGAAGCGGCGGATCTCATCCAGCGCCTCGGCCAGGTCCATCTCGATGCTCTGCATGAGCTTGCCCACTAGGTGCTCGCTCAAGGGCATGAGCCGTTGCAGCAGCGCCTTGGTCTCGTCATACAGGCGCTCGCTCTGCGCCTCCATGATGTTGCGCGTCTCCTCGTCCAGCGCGCGGCCGCCGCCCTGGCCATCCGACAGTGCGCCGAAGTTCAGCCGCGTCTTGCGGTACATGCCCATCTCGCCCACGGCATGGTGCAGCAGTTGCGTCACGCGGGTGATGTCGTTGTAGGCACCGTTGGTGGTGCCGTCCTCGCCGAAGAACAGCTCCTCGTTGGCCATGCCGCCCAGCAGCACGCGCACGTCGTGCTCGATGTCGCCCTTGGTCTTGAGCAGGCTGCTGCCCTGCTTGTAGAAGACGAAGCCCAGGGCGTTGTTGCGCGGGATGGCCTTGAGCGAGATCTTGATGGTCTTCATCTCGGCCAGGATTCGGCTCCAGTCGTCGCCCGTCACGCGCCGCTCGCGCTCCAGGTCGACCAGGAAGTGGCCCCACTCGTGCACGGCGATGATGCGGCGGTCGCGGTCGCGGTCGTCGGTGGTGCTGGTGTTGACGTTGCCCACCAGCACGCGCTCGGCGGCCTGCATCAGCGTGTCGGCGCCGATGAGCGCGCCGGCCTGCACGGCCATGATGCCGGCCTGGTTGACGATGGTCTCCAGGTCCGCCGGGCTGCGCCCCTCGGTCACCGCCACCAGGTGACCCAGGTCCAGGTCGGGCAGGACCTTGTCGGCTCGCTGAGCCAGGTAGTGATGGATGATCTGCAGGCGCTCATCGCGATTGGGCAGCCTGAAATCCACCTTCATCTGGAAGCGGCGCAGCATCGCCTCGTCCATCTGCAGGGTCGCGCTGTTGAAGTTGCTGGCCACGACCCAGATGATCTCGGTGTCCTGGCGCGTGCGCACGCCGTCAAGGAGTGCCAGCAGCGTGTTGGCGGTGTCGTCGTCGAACTTGCGGCGGCCGCCACGCTTCATGAACAGGTCCTGCGCCTCGTCGAGGAAGACGATGGAGCGCTTGCGCCGCCGCGCCATGGCTACGATCCGGTTGAGCGTGTTGGAGCCGCCGGCCACGTAGCCGGTCTCCAGCGCGGCCGCGGAATGGAACAGGATCGGCAGCCCGAGCTCGCGTGCGAGGTAGCTCGCGAGCTTGGTCTTGCCGGTGCCCGCGGGCCCGCTGAACATCACGTTGAAGGGCTTGCGGATGCCGTACTCGGCGTACTCGGCGCGGCGCCGGTACTGGTCCACGATCTGACCGACCTCGGCCTTGATGTCGTCCATGCCCACCAGTTCATCAAGCGAGCCGCTGACCTGCGACGGCTCGATGAACTTCATGCTCTTGAACTGGCCCCGGAGCTGGATCGCCAGGAAGCTCAGCAGGCCGATGGTCAGCAGCGCCGACAGCACGCCGCTGGCCGTGGCCCGCCAGCCGTCGTCCGCGGATTGCGGGCGGGCATTGGCGAAGCGCTGGTCGAGGCGGTCGAGCAGTTCCTGGCCCGACGCAGCGAGCTCGCCGCGCGGGACGAAGGCAAGCTTGGCGCCCCAGGGTGCGGTGACGGCCTTTTCGGCAAAGATGCGGGTCTCGATGTCGCTGGGGTAGTAGGCATGCAGCCGCCCCCGCGACTCCACCAGCACGATGCCCGCGCGCACGCTGAAGAGTTGAGGCTCGTAGATCACCGTGATGTGCTCGACCGGCTCCGCCTCCAGGAAACCCAGCAGCGAACCGCCGCCCAGCACCACCGGCAGCCGTTCATCGAGGGCGGCTGCGCCGCCCGGCGTGGCCACGGGGATGGCCTGCACCGCGTCGGCCAGGGCGGCGCGCCGTTGCAGCAGCATGGCCGAGTAGATGGCCGTGGCGGGGATCAGCACGGCCAGGGCCACCACGCCGAGCTTGGCGGCCACGGACTGCATCGCGAACCAGTCCTGTAGCCGCGTGGCGGCCTTCTTCAGCGCCATCCAGGGCCCTTCCGGGCGGCTGTTGCTCTTGGACGAATCCGACATGAACTGACCTCCGTGCTACCGGTGCGCTCACTCCGGCACCTTCGGTGCCCGGCGCCGCGCTTTCCTATGCCGTCCCGGCAGTGTCGTTCTTCACGACGCGCAGGCGGTGAGCGGGAACGGCCATCGCCACGGCGGCCCACAGGCTCAGCGCCCCGCCGCAACGGCATCCATGCTGCGCTATCACGTTGTCCCCGTCACCCCGTTGCGGCTGTCGGTGGCGACCTGAGGGTTGCCAGAGGTAAAACCTTCTGTGCACGCCGCGAAGTTCGCGTAACCCGGACCATGGGCCACGGCCGGCGAAATTCGTCCTGAGACGATGGCCGTGCACGGCGGCACACCCGGGAACCTGGAAAGCGCGTGGGATTGACCGGATCGGCACGTACACGCTGGCCGCCTATGGCCGGGCAGGCGACGGCTACCGCTTCCATGAAAGCCATCCAGAGGTCGTCGAGATCGCGGGCCGCAAGTTGTCCTTCAGGCGCGACAGCGCGGCGCGCGTCAAGGACGTCACGCAGTCTCAAACCACGGTAAACCCCTTGGTTGGGGTCAGCTTCGTCTGACACTGCGTTCGGCCGCCGCTGACAAGCCAACAGGATCCTGGACGAATGCGCAAAAGATGCGTACGCATCACAGTCACGTCACCGGCACATGCCGAACCACGATGAAAGGCAAGCATGAACAAGGACCAAGTCAAGGGCGTGGCTGAACAGGCCAAGGGCAGGATCAAGGAAGCCGCGGGCGACCTCATGGGAAACCGGCAACTGCAGCAGGAAGGTCGTGCCGACCAGGTCGGTGGCAGCGTGCGCAAGGGCGTCGGCGACGCCAAGGAACAAGTGAAGCGGGGCATCGACAAGCTCTGAACGCTGCTCGCTGCGACAGGGCAGGCGCTCGACCGTGTCCCCTGACGATCCAGACAAGAACCTCGCTCAACACCATCGGGAGTACTTCACCATGAACGTCATCCGCCACAGCTTCGTTGCCGCTGCCATCACGCTGGCCGCCTTTGCTGGCGCCGCACAGGCCGCGGACCAATCCAACGTCGGCACCGGCACCTCGGCCGCACAGCGCGAGATGGACCGCGGCGTCCCGGGTGTGGACGTGGACGTTGGCAAGAACGCCAAGGGAGCCATCGACGTCAACGTCAACAAGAACAACGCCAACGAAGCCCCGCCCAGCAGCAACGAAACCGCCCGCGGCGTGCCGGGAATCGACGTGGACGTCGGCCGCAACGCCCGCGGTGCGGTGGACGTGCACACGGACCGCTCCGCCAGCCGTCCTGCGCGCTCCGATCGCAACTGAGCGCGCCAACGGCTGCTGCTTGCGTCCGGTGCAGGGCACGGGGCGCAAGGCAGGGCAGCGTGCCGACGCATGGCAGCGGACGATTCCGTGCCCTCCCCGCTGTAGGCGGTAGACGGTAGGCATTGATGGCCGCCTCCACGGCCTCCAGCGGCGGCTGCAGCTCGAAGCAGTCGGTGTCAAGGCTCGAGGTTGCCGCGAACGTGGCTGATGTCTTGGCCTCATTCGATGCCATGTCGACGAACCCTGACCACGCTGTGCTGCAGACAATGGCGCAGGCTGCCTGTGAGCAAGCCGCTTCTCACGGATGACTCATTGCCAGGGCACCGATCATTCGCTCATGAGCGTTTGAACACCGAGAACATGCCGCTGATGCTCGCCAGCAGGTGGCCGGCCGCCGCCGACAGCGGCCGGCCCTGCCGGATCATCAGGGACACCTGCGCCTGCTGGCAGAGCGGGTAGGCCAGGTCCAGGGTCACGAGCTGGCCGGCCTCGACCTCTGGCGCCACGGCCAGGCCCGCGCCTACGAACGTCACGCCGTCGGTGGCGCGCACGAAGCGCTTGAGCGCGGCGACCGAGTTGCTGGTGAAGCTGCGGTGCAGCGCCACACGCTCGGCGTATTCAAGCAGTTCGACCAGGCGCCCGACGCCGTAAGCCGGCGGCATCAAGGCCAGCGGATAGGGCTGGATGTGCTTCAGCCGCAGTGGCCCCGACACCTGGGTCAACGGGTGGCCTGAGCGCACCAGCAGCTTCGCCGGCGCCGCGGCACTGGCGACGACCCGCAGCCTGGCGTCGGAAGGCGGGTATATGCCGGGGTGACCGAACATCGACTGTCCCAAATCAACGACTTAGCTGTCATTGATCGTTTCGACGGTACTATGACTGGGGCAGCGAAGGCAATCGTCACGCCCTAGTCATTCACCAACTTGGTCGGCGCCAGACCTCGCTGACCGCGTGCACCCTCTTTGAGAGCACCGCACAGCTTGGCTTGTTCACCACAAGACCATGGGTGCCATGGCCGAGCACGACCGCACCCATTGACTTGATGGCAAGGTTCAACTCGACGCTGCCTACCTCGGCGGCGAGAAACCCCGTCAGAGGCGCACCGGGCTCCCTACTCTGCTGGAGCATTTCATTGCGCCTGTGGCCCGATCTGGGGACTTGGAAAATCACGGTGTTTGTGCTTAATTTCTCCTTTGAAAGTCTAGGCACATCGGGGTTTTTACAATGGATATGTTGCGGTCCAGTCTTGTACTTCTCCCTTTTCTTGTGGCATGCGGTCCGCAGGGCTCTAGCAATTGGGCATCGCCGGCAGAGATCGCTGCTTCGGCGGCTGCCGCAGCGGCTGCTGCATCAGCGGCCGAAGAAGCGGCCAAAGTAGCAGAGGCTCGTGAACGCGAAGAGAAAACGGCTGATTGCAAGAAAAATATTTCCTCAAAACTTGCAGAGTATCGCCAGTTGATGACAAAGCGTGAATACGGGAATGCGGCGCTTGTAATTCGGGAATGCTCCGAACTTCTTAATGAACCCAAGCTACACGAGCTTGTTACCGACGGGGAAATTAAGTCTCACTACCAAGATCTCGATAATCCCACCCAATCGGTGTTTAATAAGATTCAGGCCATCGAAGCACTTCAGCGCGATTACCCAGAGCATGCCAAAAAGAACGAAAAGCGTCTGGCTGCGTCAATGGCTTATCTGCAGAGAGAGCGGGAAGCAAAGGAACAACAACGTCGCCTTGATAGCACGCCACCCCTTGGGATTTCGACGCAGGAGGTCATTAGTAGTTACTGGGGATACCCTACCGGCGGCATCAACAGGACCACAAGCGCCCGTGGAACAACCGAGCAATGGGTCTATGGCAACGGGCGGTACCTTTACTTTGACAACGGTAGGTTAACGACAGTACAAGAGGGGCGGTAAAGCGCGACCAGCTTGTGAGGCATCAGCATGTAGAAGATCGGTTGCCATGACATTGAAATACGGTTGCGCGCACCAGCGTTAAAGCCAGGAACGAGGCGTTCTGCTGAGTACCAAATGTCATGGCGAAAAAACACTAGTGACGCCACCGGTCAAGCGGCGGTTGTTCTTCTATGCGGAAGGATGGTGCGGATGAGTTGGAGAATCGGGGCGCTAACTGCAGCATGTCTAACAATTGGCGGGCTGATCGGATGCCAACGACATGATAGGGCATTGGACCAAGTTAAACCCGACACCCCTTCGTCAGTGGCCCAAGCGACTGAGCCGCCGCTAAATAAACCCGCCACGGCAGCGCAGTGGCATGAGTTGGTAGCCAAGGCATTCGACAAAGTCGATCGCGATGCGCTTCATAAGCGCAAGGTCTTTGAAAAGAACGAAGGAACCATGGATGAGAACGGTATAACCGAGTTCTACGCTTGTTTCAGCAAGTCTACGTCGGCGTGCCAAGTAGGGTTGGAAGGGAAAAAGGACGCGTTTCGTAAGATTCAGTTTTTCAGTGCCTCGGTACTGGATGCTTTCGATATGCAGGCCAAATATGCTTCGGGCGGGCCGAAGCCGTCGATGCGGAGCTATGTATCTCTGCGGGACTGCAAGTCTCCCGCCCTTGTGATCTTGCCCATGTTTCGATCACGCGCTGGCTGGTTGTTTTTGAATCAATTATCGATTATGTCCGATGGGGTAGTAGTTTTTGACCGCAAGCTTGACGACGGATCAGTCAATCGTGATCACGACGAGATCTGGGGTATCCAAGAGAGTGTTCATTTAGTCCTGGAAAGTGCTGAAGTCGATGCACTTAAAAAGCTTCCCGATGCTTCTGATGTCATTATCCGGCTCAGCGGTCAGAAGGGCTATGTCACTCTTGACAAAGAGTACTCTCGCATTTTCGCAAAGCAGCTACGTTCGCTTTACGTGGCATACGATTCGTTGAATGAAGCATCAAAAAGCGTCGGCACGGTAGATGATTCTTCCTGCCCGTGAGGACAGGCGATATTTTTCGACGACAGGTCAAACCGCATCCGTCGCAAAGCCGAAGCGCTTATCAAGTAGCGGACTGCAAGTCGCTCTTGCAGTGCTTGCACTTCTTGGCCTCGGCAAGTATCTCTTCTGCACAGAATGGACATTTCTTTATGTCGCGCCTAGGAGCTGCAGATTGGAGAGGTTGCGACTGCTCTACAACATGAACAGGAGATGGTTCTGGCCGTTTAAAGGCCCATGCTACGGCAACCACCCAGCCGAGCACTGACCACCCAAGGAAAATATTGACTAAAGAAATGGCGCCGAGATTTGGGTGCTGTTTTTTCCACGCCTCATAGGTCGGCAGCATGTAGAGAGCCGGCCCAAAGATGAAGAAGGACGCGGCAATGAATTCACCAAGAGCATTAAGCGGTCCGTTTTGCGTGCCCATAGCCCAGCTAAATGCAGTCAAGGCAAGCAAAATCAAAAAGCGTACAGCGAACATTTTCCCTCCTTGGCACCTAAAGCTTAGACGTGACCGTCGCGAGACGTATAACTTGGACAGTGGGTCGAATGCTTACTTAATTCCACCCCCATCCAAAGGGTGGGCGGTGAATGACGGGCATGAATAGTGGATTTTCAAGGGCTACTCAATCGTCTTATATCTATTTTGTTCAGATGCCGCCATGTTTTTTGATATTCGAGACAACCTCTGGCAAGCCCAAGAACTGTTGCTGAAATTTTCATTCGGCACACTGGCACAACACCGCGTCACCGCACAAGCAGAGCTAGAAGAAGAGTAGCGCAAGATTTACCGTTGCCCGCCTAACACATCGAGTCCGTCGGCAACACGACAACCGGCAACTGCTGCGAACTCGCCGATCGAATTGGGCGAAAGCGCTGCAAACGAAGCGTTGGGGGTATTGCGCGATTGGACAACCGCTCCACTTGTATCGTAATAATTGGCCGTAAGTTCACGAATTTCATACACCGCATTGCACTTGACCTCGACCATGTGCAGGTGTCTAACGTAGGTCACAGTCGTACCGTTAAAGGATTTTGTAGTTGGTCTCGGCTCGATAAATCGCATCCACATCTTGATTTGATCTGGAGCGGACCGAGTGATGCGCAACGGGTGTATCGCGATCCTAGTCTGGGTCGGGTCGGAGATGAGGTCAGCCCACCCCTCCGCGTCCTCACCGCGTGCCACGCCACACGTAAGGATAGCCAGCATTCCGACGCACATCGAGGAACGTAGCTCTTTCATCTTGTCGCTCCTGTTCGGGCCGCGAAGGTCATGGATGATCGCCGCAAGCCATGCGACTGGCAAGCTAACTGATGTTGGTGATCATGGCGCCGGGGAGCGGCCCTGACCTTGAAGCGCGAGCTTCGGGCACAGGCTTTTTTCCAACAGTAGTTGTCAGTTCACACTTCGACATTAATGCACGATCATAGGCGGCGTCCAAAACACAAGTGGCTTGGTTTTTCTGACAAGCCGTATTTTGGTATATGCGTACTGACGAGTATTTAGAGCAGCATGGTTTCGCTTGCCCAGCCCGTAGCGCTGGGTCGCGCCGTCTGCCGGCGCGACGACATGCGACGAATCAGCCCATGGAAAGATTAGCAGAAAGTTTTAATTTCGCTATCTTTGTTGATGCTGTTAAAGCCGTAATTCATATATAATCCAGAAAACTTAGCTCCTCTTTTAATCTCGCATAGTCTTTAGATGACAGGAGTTTATCGCCGTTAAGCTCGGTGAGTTTGGCTGTGGCTTTGAAATTATCTAATTCCGGACGATCCATGGCGCATAAGATGACTTGGGATTCACCACCAATATCAGAGATAAGCAAGTCAAGAATTTCTGAGTACGACTGATTGACCTGCTCATGCTGATTTGGCGTGTCAATTACCAAAGGTGCGACGACTTCGTTTTCAGAATCATATAGGACTTACGCAACGAGCACCATCCGCACCGCCGGGCTGCGCAGCTCGGCTCTTAGATAGTTGGACAGCATCTCGCGTTTGAGCTGATAGAGTGTTTTCCCGACCTGTCGCGCCTGAGCTGCCAAGCAATCCCAAACCAGCACGGCACAAGCAATATGGTTGCGCTGCATCCGGCCGCGCCGGCACTGGCATTTTTCCGCTCCAGTGAGCTGCTTGAATTCGCGATGAAACTGCTCAATCTTCCAACGCGTGCCGCACGCTTCTTGTGTTGCATCCGTGGAATCCTGAGATAGATCGTTGGTCACGATCCAATCGATGCGGTGGGTGG
>NZ_AUMO01000056.1 GCF_000430725.1 Azohydromonas australica DSM 1124 | reverse complement strand
ACGCGTTAAGCTGACCAGTACTAATTGCCCGTGAGGCTTGACCCTATAACTTTGACGAAGCAGTCAAAGGCGAGAATTTGAAGTTGTTGCCCCGAGACGGCGACGCAATCAATAAAGCTGACAAGACTCTGTGAATTGGCTCAATTGCTGAACGCAGCAGTTGGGCAAAAAGTTCAAGCCTGATGACCATAGCGAGGTGGTCCCACCCCTTCCCATCCCGAACAGGACCGTGAAACACCTCAGCGCCGATGATAGTGCGGATTCCCGTGTGAAAGTAGGACATCGTCAGGCTAATATCCCAGCAAACGCCCCGACCAGAATATGGTCGGGGCGTTTTGCTTTTGGGATTCCGCTGGTGGCTGGAAACCAGCATGATTTCCAGGCAGAAAATAGGCCGTGGCACCTTGAGAAAGACAGCTCCGCTGCATAGCCCATGATCGCCCGCCTGCTTCAGCTCATCACCGGTGCCTGGATGGCTGCCGCGCTGGGCTGGTTGATTTTCAACTTGCACGCCGGTCGGCCACGGGCCGCATGGTTGGGCGCACTGTTCCTGCTCAGCCTGCATGCCCTGGTGCTGGGGCTGGAACTGCTTTTCCATCACCACGTCAGCCGGCACGATCCTCTAGCGCCCGCGTCGGCCCGGTCGCTGTGGCGGGCCTGGCTGGTGGAATGCGTCACCGGCTTGCGCGTGTTCTGCGTGCAGCAGGCTTTCAGGCACCGCAGCGAGCCCGATTTCCTGCCTCTAGCGAGTGCCCAGCGCGGCGTGCTCTTGGTGCATGGCTTGGTGTGCAACCGGGGCCTGTGGAACTCCTGGCTGCGTGCGCTGCGCGAGCGGGGTATCCCGGTAGTGGCACCCAGCGTGGAACCGCCTTTTGGCCTCATCGATACCTGGGCACCCGCCATCGATACAGCCGTGCGGCGGCTGCATGCCGCAACGGGTCAGCCGGTGCTGATCGTCGCGCACAGCATGGGCGGCCTGGCCGTGCGCGCTTGGTTGCGGCAGAGGGGTGATCCGGCCCTGGTGCAGCGCGTGATCACCGTCGGCTCCCCGCACCGCGGCACCTGGCTCGCTCGCTTTGGCTTGAGCCCCAACGCGCGCCAGCTGCAGCTTGATAGTCCCTGGCTGCAGGCACTGGCCCGGGACGAGGCCGCCACTCCGCGCGGCGTGCCCTTCACCTGCTATTTCAGCGACTGCGACAACCTGGTGTTTCCGCCCTCGGTCGCCGCGCTGCCGGGAGCAGACAACCGGCTGCTGCGCGGCTGGGCGCATGTGGACCTGCTGGACGCGCCGGCGCTTTTAGAGGCGGTGCTGGGCTACGCAAGCGCAGCACCGCCGGCCGATACCGATGCGCGGCGCACCGGCACGGCCTCCTCACACTGATTACTCCTCCTCGCGCACCTTGAACTGGCCCACCAGCTGCTGCTGGGTGTTGGGCGGTACGGGGTCGTAATGCGACAGCGCCAGTGTGTAGCGGCCTTGGCCGCTGGTCATGGCGTTCAGGCGCGACTGGTAGTTGCTCAGCTCGGACAGCGGCACCTGCCCGCGCACCAGCATCGTGCCGACGGCACCGTTCTGCGTGCCGCTGACCTGGCCGCGGCGCGAGGAGAGGTCGCCGGTGATGTCGCCCATTGCGCTGTCCGGTGCCAGGATCTCCACGTTCACGATCGGCTCCAGCACGATCGGCCGCGCCTCCCGGATCGCCGCCATGAACGCCTTGCGCCCCGCGGTGACGAAGGCGATTTCCTTGCTGTCCACGCTGTGGCTCTTGCCGTCGAGCACCACCACGCGCACGTCCACCACCGGGTAGCCGGCGATGGCGCCCGAGGCCAGCACTTCGCGCACGCCCTTCTCGACGGCGGGGATGAACTGCCCGGGAATCGCGCCGCCCTTGACTTGGTCCACGAACTCGAAGCCCGCGCCCCGCGGCAGCGGCTCCACGCGCAGCATCACCTCGCCGAACTGGCCCGCGCCGCCGGTCTGCTTCTTGTGCCGGTGGTGGCCCTCGGCCGCGGCGGTGACGGTCTCGCGGTAGGCGATGCGTGGTGGCCGCGTCTGCACCTCGAACTTGTAGACCTCGCGCAGCCGCTCCAGCAGCACGCGCAGGTGCAGCTCGCCCAGGCCGTAGACGATGGTCTCGTTGGTGGTGGGCACGTGCTCCACCTTCAGGCACGGATCCTCGTCCAGCAGCTTGGTGAGAATTTCCCATAGCCGCTGCTCGTCGCCGTGGCGCTTGGGCTCGATCGCCAGCCCGTGCACCGGCACCGGGAAGTCCAGCGGCTGCAGGTGGATGTGGTCGTCCTCCGCCGCGTCGTGCAGCACGGCGTCGAAGTGCAGCTCGTCCACCTTGGCCACCGCGCACAGGTCGCCCGGCAGCGCCTTGTTCACCTCCACGTGCTCCTTGCCCTGCAGCATGAAGAGGTGGTTGACCTTGAAGGGTTTGCGGCCGTCGCCGATGTAGAGCAAGCTGTCCCGGGTCAACGTGCCCTGGTGCACGCGGAAGATGCCCATCTTCCCGACGTAGGGGTCCACCGTGACCTTGAACACATGCGCCAGCACGTGCAGCGACGGATCGGGCTGAGCCTGCAGCGGCTGCGCCGCGTCGCCCTCGCCCTTGAGGAAAGCCGGCGGGTTGCCTTCGCCGGGGTGCGGCAGCAGCTTCACGATCACGTCCAGCAATTGCGCCAGGCCGGCGCCGGTGCGCGAGGAGACAAAGCACACCGGAATCAGATGCCCCTCGCGCAGCGCCTGCTCCAGCGGCGCGTGCAGCTCGCTCGCGTCCACGTCGCCGTCGTTGAGGTAGCGCTCGACGAAGTCGCCATCCACCTCCACCACCTGTTCCACCAGCGCGCGGTGCGCGTCTTCCACGGCGCCGAAGTCGGTCTGGCCCTCGCGGTTGAAGAAGCAGTCCACCACCCGTGCGCCGCCCTCGGCCGGCAGGTTCAGCGGCAGGCATTCGCGGCCGAAGGTTTCCTGGATTTGCGCCAGCAGCGCGGGCAGGTCCACGCCCTGGGCGTCGATCTTGTTGATGATGAGCATGCGGTCCAGCCGGCGCTGCGCCGCGTACTCCATCATGCGCACCGTCATGGGCTCGATGCCGGTGGCGGCGTTGATCACCACCGCCGCGGTTTCCACCGCTTCCAGCGCCGGCAGCGACTGGCCGACGAAGTCCGGCGCGCCCGGCGTGTCGATGAAGTGGATCCGCGTGCCCTGGTGGTCCAGGTGCATGAGCGCCGAGTTCAGCGAGTGCTGCATGCGGCGCTCCAGCGGGTCGAAGTCACTGACCATGCTGCCGCGCTCCAGGCTGCCCGCAGCGCTGATCGCGCCGGCGTGGTGCAGCAGCGTCTCGGCCAAGGTGGTCTTGCCGGAGGCCGCCGCGCCCACGAGGGCCAGGGTGCGGATGGCAGCGACGGAAGAAGATGGGCTCGACATGGCGGTCTCCTTGTGCGCCGGGCCCGGGGCTCAGCGCTGCTGAGGTGGTGGAAATCCAGGGTACGGGATCGCTCCAGGGCGCACAAGGCACGCGCCTTGCGCCATGTCGTGGTGCGTGCGGGCGCGCGTTTGCGCCCCATCAATGCCCATGCATCGCCGCGCCGCAGAGGTGTTTCAGCGGCGCAAGCGAAGTTGCGCCCTTGACTGAAAGCTCAGCAAGGGCAACCGCTCAGGCCTGCGGCCTGGCCATGCGTGGGGCAGTGGCCGGCCTCGTGCGGCGCAGCCGTGTCTCCAGGCCCAGGTAGACCAGCAGCGCTGCCGCCAGTGGCAGCAGGTAGAACAGCGCCCGGTACGCCAGCAGTGCCGCCAGCAGCTGCGCCTCGGGCTGCAAACCTGCCAGCAGCGCCATGAACACCGCCTCCAGCACGCCCAGGCCCCCGGGCACGCGCAGCGCGATCACGGCCATGCTGGTCGTCATCAGGGCGCCCAGCACCGTGGGGTAGCCCACGCGCCCGTGCAGCAGCACGTACAGCACACAGGCCACAAGGGCCCAGTGCAGCGCCGACAGCACCACCTGCGCCAGCGCCAAGCCGGCGTGCGGCAGCTCCAGCCGGTGGCCGCGCAGCGTCCACAGGCGCCGCCGCGACCAGCGGCAGGCCGCCAGGTACAGCACCACCGCGCTCACCAAGCCCAGGCCGATCAGGCGCAGCGCGTGGCTGCTCAGCGGCGCATCCGGCGGCAGCTCCACCCAGCCGCTGAGGAACACCGTGCCGGCCAGCGCCGCGTAGCCGATCCAGTTGGTCAGCAGGCTCAAGCCCCATACGCGCACGATGGTCGCCATCGGCAGGCCCTGGCGCGCGTACAGGCGCAGCCGCAAGGCCACGCCGCCCACCATCGAGCCCAGGTTCAGGTTGGCGGCAAAGCTGACGAAGGCGGTGGCTGCCACCCGGGCTGGCGGCAGGTGGTGGCCGCTGTAGTAGCGGCCGAGCAGGTCGTATCCGGTGTAGAGCGCATGCGCCGCCGCCGCCGCCAGCGCCGCCAGCAGCAGCGTGCCGGGGCGGTAGTCCAGCAGCGCGGCCCAGGCGGCGGCCCAGTCCAGGCTGCGCGCGCGCCAGGCGATGAAGCCCAGCAGCGCCAGCAGCGCCAGCACCAGCAGCGGCCGGCGCACGCGAGCCCAGGCATGGGCCAGCGGGTGGGCCGGCGGCGCGTGGCGGGCCACCGTCATCTCCTTCAGCGCTCGGCCTGCCGCGCCGCCTCGGGATGCACGTCCACGTGGCGCCGCCCGATGAAGGAGCGGATGAACTTGCCGTCGCGCGGCAGCACGCCGGCCCAGCTCGGGAAGTGGCGCAGCAGGTGGAAGGCCAGTGCGCTGGTGACGTAGCGCCACATCGTGCGCTTGGGCAGCGCCTCGCGGCTCATTTCGCGGCACTCGTTGTCCATCAGCCGCTGCAGCCGCTGGCGCAGCTCCGCGGCGAAGCCCTGGTCGCGGATCAGCACGTTGGCTTCGAGGTTGAGCGACAGGCTCAGGGGATCCAGGTTGCTGGAGCCCACGGTGGCCCACTGGCCGTCCACCACCGCCACCTTGCCGTGCAGCGGGCGCCGGCAGTACTCATGCACGTGCACGCCGTCCTTCACCAGCGAGTGGTAGAGCATGCGCGCGCCGATGCGCGCGATGGCCATGTCGGGCTCGCCCTGCAGGATCAGGTGCACCGCCACCCCGCGGCGCGCGGCGCGGCGCAGCTCGCGCAGCAGCCGGTAGCCGGGGAAGAAGTAGGCGTTGGCGATCACGATCTCGCGCTTGGCCGTGCGGATCGCCATGCGGTAGCAGCGCTCGATGTCGTTGGGGTGGCGCTCGTTGTCGCGCGTCACCAGCGCCGCGTGCGCCGTGCCCGCCGTGGGCAGCGGCGGCGGCTGCACCTTGGCCTGGCGCCGGAAGCCGTGCCGCACCCAGCCCAGCAGGGCGCTGCGCACCGGCGCCAGCACCTCGTGCACGAAGCCGTGGAGCTGCTGCACCACCGGCCCCTGGATCTGCACCGCGTAGTCCTGCTTGGACTCGGGGCCGCTGGAGAGCAGGTGGTCCTCGGAGAAGTTGATGCCGCCGATGAAGGCCAGCTCGCCGTCGATTACCACGATCTTGCGGTGCATTCGGCGCACGAGGTTGTAGCGCAGCCCCAGCAGCCGTGGCCGCGGGTCGTACACGTGCAGCCGCACGCCGGCGTCGGTGAGCGCGCCGATGAACTCCTCGGAGAGGTCCGGCGAGCCGTAGCCGTCCACCGTCAGGTCCACCTGCACGCCGCGGCGCGCGACGTCCAGCAGCACCGCGTGCAGCTGGCGCCCGACCGGGTCGTCGAACAGGATGAAGGTTTCGATCACCACCTCGCGCCGGGCCCGGGAGATGGCCTCGAACACGCGCGGGTAGTACTCCTCGCCGTTTTCCAGCAGTTCGATGCGGTTGCCCGCGCTCCAGGTCAGTTTCACAGCATCACCTCCGCCGCCAGCGGCGCATGGTCCGACAGGTGCGACCACGGCCGCTTGGGCAGTCCGATCGGCACATGGCGCAGGTTGCGCACGTAGATGCGGTCCAGCCGCAGCACCGGGTGCCGCGCCGGGAAGGTGCGCGGCGCGCGCCCATGCGCATGCGCGTGGACTTCCTGCAGCTTGAGCTCGCGCTGCAGCCGCTCGTGCGCGCACAGCCGCCAGTCATTGAAATCGCCGGCGATCACCAGCGGCGCCTGGGCCGGCACCTCGTCGCGCAGCAGTTCGCCCAGCAGGTCGATCTGGCGCTGGCGCTGCGACTCGCGCAGCCCGAGGTGCACGCAGATGGCGTGCAGCGGGTATTCCGAGTTGGGCAGCTCTAGCTCGCAGTGCAGCAGGCCACGCTTCTCGACGCCGTCGATGTCCAGGCTCACGTCCACGTTGCGGTGGCGCAGGATCGGCAGCTTCGACAGCAGCGCGTTGCCGTGGTGCCCGGCCGGCGACACCGCGTTGCGCCCGTAGGCGTGCTGGTGCCAGATCGTGTCGGCCAGGAACTCGTACTGCGGCATGCGCGCCAGCGATTGCCCGGTGCCGCCGATCGTGGTGGTCGCCGCCGAGGCGGTGCGACGCCCGACCCGGCCGGCCAGGGTCCGCACGGGCCGCAGGTCGTGGCGGTGCGAGGCCGCGCCGGCCACTTCCTGCAGGAACACCACGTCGGCGCCGGTGGCGCGCACCGCCTCGCGAATCTCGGCGAGCACGTAGCGGCGGTTCATGACCGTGAAGCCCTTGTGCAGGTTCAGCGTCAGCACGCGCAGGTGGTGCTCGGCGCCGTCGGGAGAGACCTCGTCGTGGCGCAGCGGGACCGGCAGTCGCATGGGCATTCAGCGCTGCGGCAGCACCTGCGTGCCGGCGCTGCACGGGTGGCCATGGCCGGGCAGCTCTTCGGCCGACGGCACCGCCGCGGCCAGCTCGTCCTCCAGGGGCAGGTCGTCCATGCCCGGCTCGCCGCCGTAGAACCAGCGCTGGATGCCGTCCAGCCGGTCTAGCACCTCGTTCATCTCGGGCTCCTCAGTGATTGAAAGCACTGGGAGCAATGCTTGCGCCCAAGGGCGCATCCGTCAGGCGGCGGCAGCCGCATCCGCACGTAGGAAGCGGCCTACCCGCGCACGGCCGACCGAAGCCGTGCGCGGTCGGTGACGGGTTACTGGAACGCCACCTCGTTGAAGCTGCGCAGCTTGCGGCTGTGGAGCTGGTCCAGGCGCTGGCGGCGCAGGATGTCGATGGCGCGCATGCCGATGCGCAGGTGCTGGTCCACGCGCTCGCGGTAGAACTGGTTGGCCATGCCCGGGAGCTTGAGCTCGCCGTGCAGCGGCTTGTCGCTCACGCACAGCAAGGTGCCGTAGGGCACGCGGAAGCGGAAGCCGTTGGCGGCGATGGTGGCGGACTCCATGTCCAGCGCCACGGCGCGGCTCTGGCTGAAGCGCTGCTCCGGACCCGGATGCGGCAGCAGCTCCCAGTTGCGGTTGTCGGTGGAGGCCACGGTGCCGGTGCGCAGGATGCGCTTGAGCTCGAAGCCGCGCAGCTGCGTCACGTCCTCCACGGCCTGCTCCAGCGCCACCTGGATCTCCGCCAGCGCGGGGATCGGCACCCACAGCGGCAGCTCCTCATCGAGCACGTGGTCCTCGCGCACGTAGCCGTGCGCCAGCACGTAGTCGCCGAGCTGCTGCGTGTTGCGCAGCCCCGCGCAGTGGCCGAGCATGATCCAGGCGTGCGGGCGCAGCACGGCGATGTGGTCGGTAATGGTCTTGGCGTTGGCCGGCCCGACGCCGATGTTGACCATCGTGATGCCGCTGCGGTCCGGCCGCACCAGGTGGTAGGCCGGCATCTGCGGCAGCCGCGGCGGCGGCGCGCCCAGCGCGTCGGCGGGCAGCGCCGGGTGGCCCGCGCGGCGCGTGACCACGTTGCCCGGCTCGATGAAGGCGCAGTAGCCGTCGGCCGCCTCGTCGCCTTCGGGCGCGGCCATCAGGCTGCGGCCCAGGCGCACGAACTCGTCGATGTAGAACTGGTAGTTCGTGAACAGCAGGAAGTTCTGGAAGTGTTCCGGCGCGGTGCCCGTGTAGTGGCGCAGCCGGTGCAGCGAGTAGTCCACCCGCGGCCCGGTGAAGAGCGCCAGCGGCATGGGCTGCCCGGGCGGCACGCTGTGGGTACCGTTGGCGATGCCGTCGTCCATGGCCGCCAGGTCGGGCAGGTCGAACAGGTCGCGCATGCGCTGGCGGCGCTCCACGCTCATCGTGCCCTCGATGTGGTCGTGCTCGGCGAAGGAGAAGTGGATCGGGATGGGCTGCGTGCTCATGCCCACTTCCAGCGTCACGCCGTGGTTCTTCAGCAGCAGCTCGAACTGCTCCAGGTAGTACTCCTCGAACAGGTCCGGGCGCGTGAGCGTGGTCTCGTAGGCGCCGGGGCCGGCCACGAAGCCGTAGGCCAGGCGCGAATCGGCGCGCACCACGGTATCGATGTGCACGCGCACGAACGGGTAGCAGGCGCGCACCCGGCGCGCCGGGTCGGTGCCGGCCACGAATTCCTGCAGCGATTGGCGCAGGTGCGTGATGCCGATGTCGTAGATGTGGCGGGCATGCGCCAGCGCGTCCGCCGCGCTGGTGAAGGATTGGGTCGCGATGAGCGTGGGCATGGCTCATTGTGGACTGCGGCCACGGGTGCTGCGTTGCAGCAAACACTTTCCTTCTCCCGAGCCGTGGGCCGCGCGGCGGGCCGGTAAACTGCCCAGCTTTTAGGCTCGTTCCGCCCCATGGCCGCTGTTTCCGCCGGAGTGACGTCCCCCTTCGACCTCAGGAGCGCCTCGCTGACGCTGCTGGCGTTGCTGCTCAAGACCACCGACCTGGAGCTGCTGGCGACGGAGCTGGCGCAGCGCGAGGCCGAGACGCCCGAGCTTTTCAACCAGGAGCCGTTGCTGGTGGACCTGGCAGCGGTGCGCGAGCAGGGCTCGCCGCTGGACATGGCCGCGCTGGTGGCGCTGCTGCGCCGCCACCGCCTGCTGCCCGTGGCCGCCCGCGGTGGCAGTCCGGCGCAGATGGAAGCCGCCATCGCCGCGGGCCTGGCCGATTCGCCCGATGCCGTGCCGCAGAACCCGCGAACCGAGACCGTGCGCGAAGTCGTGCGCGAGGTGGTGCGCGAAGTCCAGGTGCCGATGAGCAGCACGGCGCTGCTGGTGGACAAGCCGCTGCGTTCGGGCCAGCAGGTCTACTCCCGGGGCGGGGACCTGGTCGTGCTGGCGCAGGTGAACTGCGGCGCCGAAGTGATTGCCGATGGCAGCGTGCACGTGTACGCGCCGCTGCGCGGCAAGGTGGTGGCGGGGGCGCGTGGCAATACGGCCGCGCGCATCTACACCACCTGCCTGGAACCGGAGTTGATCTCCATCGCCGGTACCTACCGCACCGCCGAGAACCAGCTGCCCGCCGACGTGCTGGGCAAGCCGGCCATGGTGCGGCTGGACGGCGAAAAACTGGTGATCGAGCCGATCAAGATCTAGTGCGCACTGCGTGCTCTTTATGCGGACTCCGAGCCGACAAGCTGAAAGGATGTAACTGAGATGGCCAGAATCGTCGTCGTGACTTCCGGCAAGGGCGGGGTCGGCAAGACCACGACCAGCGCAAGCTTCTCCTCCGGCCTCGCATTGCGAGGCCACAAGACGGCGGTGCTCGATTTCGACGTCGGGCTGCGCAACCTGGACCTGATCATGGGTTGCGAGCGTCGCGTGGTGTACGACCTCATCAACGTCATCAACGGGGAAGCCAACCTCAACCAGGCGCTCATCAAGGACAAGCACTGCGAGAACCTCTACGTGCTGCCGGCCTCGCAGACGCGCGACAAGGACGCGCTGACCAAGGAAGGCGTGGAGCGCGTGCTGGCCGACCTGGCCGAGCAGGGCTTCGAGTACATCGTCTGTGACTCGCCCGCGGGCATCGAGAGCGGCGCGATGCTGGCCATGCACTTCGCCGACGAGGCGCTGGTGGTGACCAACCCCGAGGTCTCCTCGGTACGCGACTCGGACCGCATCCTGGGCATGCTGGGCTCCAAGACGCGCCGTGCCATCCAGGGCGACACGCCGATCAAGGAGCACCTGCTGATCACGCGCTACAACCCGTTGCGCGTGGAGGACGGCCAAATGCTCTCGCTGCAGGACATCCAGGACATCCTGCGCATTGAACTCATCGGCGTGATTCCCGAATCGGAAGTAGTGCTGCAAGCTTCCAACCAGGGCGTGCCGGTGGTTCACATGAGCGGCACGGACGTTGCCGAGGCCTACAAGGACGTGGTGGACCGCTTCCTGGGTGAGGACAAGCCCATGCGCTTCACCGACGCGGTCAAGCCCGGCTTTTTCAAGCGACTCTTTGGCGGGAGGTAACGCGTCATGAGCTTTCTGTCCTTCCTGATGGGCGAAAAGAAACGCTCGGCGAATGTCGCCAAGGAACGACTGCAGATCATCCTGGCGCACGAGCGCAACGGTCGCAGCCGCAGCCCTGACTACTTGCCGGCCCTGCAGCGCGAGCTGCTGGCCGTGATCACCAAGTACGTCTCCATCAGCTCCGAGGACATCAAGGTGCACCTGGAACGCCAGGACAACCTGGAAGTGCTGGAAGTCAAGATCGAGCTTCCCGAAGCGGCCCGCTGAGGGCCCGCTGAAGCGGCACTCGACCTGGAGAACGGCCATGGGTTGGTTCGGCGCGCTCAAGCTGGTGCCCTGGTCCGAGGTCATCGAGGCCGCACCCGGGCTCGTACGCGGGGCGCGCCGCATCTTTGCCCAGACCCAGGACGAGCCCGCCGCCACCACGGCCGAGCCGCCTCCCGCCGCCGCTGCCGTGGACCCCACCGAGGCCCTGCGCGCCCAGTTGCAGCAGCTCGAAGCCCAGGTGCAGGCGCTGAGCACCCAGCAGCAGGCCGCCGCCGGGTTGCTGGAGTCGCTCACCGAGCACAACGCGCGGCTGGTGGAAGCCGTGCAGATGCTGCGTCTGCGCCAGCGCTGGCTGGGCGGTGCCGTGGCGGCGCTGGCCCTGGCCCTCGTGCTGGTCGCGGCGCTGGCGTTGCGCACTTGATCCACTCCGCCGGGCCCGCCGTTTCCCCCTGCTACGCTTCGCCGCCATGAGCTTTCTGGCCATCGACATCGGCAATACGCGGCTGAAATGGGCGCTGTATGCAGCACCGCAACCTGGAGCCGCCGTGCTGGCGCAGGGTGCGGCCTTCCTAGAAACCATCGACGAGCTGGCCGAGACGCAATGGAAGGGGCTGAAGCCGCCGACCAGCATGCTGGGCTGCAACGTCGCGGGCGACGCCGTGCGCCGCCGCGCCGAGGAGCAGCTGGAGCTGTGGGACCTCACGCCGCGCTGGGCCGTCTCCAATGCCCGTGACGGCGGCGTGCGCAACGGCTACGACCATCCCGGCCGCCTGGGCGCCGACCGCTGGGTGGCGCTCATCGGCGCGCACGCCCACGCCGCCGCGCGCGGCGTGGACGGCCCGGTGCTGGTGGTCATGATCGGTACCGCCGTGACTGTGGACGCGCTCGACGGCGAGGGCCGCTTCCTCGGCGGGCTCATCCTGCCGGGGCACGGGATCATGCTGCGCGCGCTGGAAAGCGGCACTGCAGGCCTGCACGTGCCCACCGGCGAGGTGCGTGACTTCCCCACCAACACCTCCGACGCGCTCACCAGCGGCGGCACCTTCGCCATCACCGGCGCCATCGAGCACATGCACCGGCGGCTGCAGCGGCACTGCGGCCGCGCGCCCATCACGCTCATGACCGGCGGCGCGGGCTGGAAGGTAGCGCCGTACCTGGAGATCGCGCACGAGCTGGTCGAGTCGCTGATCTTCGACGGCCTGCTGGCGCTGCAGGCGCACCGGCTGGCGCTGTAGTCGGCGCCGCGCCTGGCCGGCCGATCGCGGCCAGCTACTCGGTAACCTTCACGCCCTTCCAGAACGCGATGCGGTCCTTGATCTGCGCCGCAGCCTCGCTGGGCTCCGTGTAGTACCAGGCGGCCTCGGGATTGAGCTCGCCGTTGACCAGCAGCGACCAGTAGCGCGCCTGCCCCTTCCAAGGGCAGCTCGTGCGGTGGTTGCTGGACACCAGGAACTCCTTCTTCACGGCGCTTTCGGGGAAGTAGTGGTTGCCTTCGACCAGCACGGTGTCGTCACTCTCGGCGATCACCTGCCCGTTCCAAATCGCTTTCATCAATATCTCCGCAAGAAATCAGGTGAGGGTACGCGGCGCGGTCGGCTCAGCCGGCATCGCGCGCCAGCCGCAGCCCGGTGAACTGCCAGCGTGCCGGCGCAGGGAAGAAATTGCGGTAGCTTGGCCGCACATGGCCAGCCGGGCTGGCGCAGCTGCCGCCGCGCAGCACGCTCTGGTTGACCATGAACTTGCCGTTGTACTCGCCCACCGCGCCCGCCAGCGGCTTGAAGCCCGGATAGGGCTCGTAGGCCGAGCGCGTCCACTGCCAGACGGCTGCATCGGCCTGGAGCAGCCCGGGGCCGTCCACGATGGGCGCCGGGTGCACGTGTTCGCGCAGGCTTTTCGCCGGCGCTGCAGCGGTCGGCTGCGCCTGCAGTGCCTGTAGCGCTGCTTCCCACTCCGCCTCGGTCGGCAGCCGGGCGCCGGCCCACTGCGCGTAGGCGGCGGCCTCGTAGAGGCTGAGGTGGCACACCGGCTCGGCCGGATCGATGGGGCGCGGGCCGAACAGCGTGAACTGCGTGCCGCTTTCCGGCTGCCAGTACAGCGGCGCCGTGGCGCCCTGGGACTGCACCCAGGCCCAGCCGTCGCTGAGCCAGAGCTCGGGGCGGCGGTAGCCGCCGTCGTCCATGAAGGCCCAGTACTCGCCGCAGCTCACCGGCCGGTTCGCCAGCCGCCAGGGCTGCAGCCAGACGCGGTGGCGCGGCGTCTCGTTGTCGAAGGCGAAACCCTCGCCGCCGTGGCCGATCTCGGTCAGCCCGCCTTCGAAATCCAGCCAGCGCAGCGGCGGTGCCGTGCCGACTGCCGCCGGCGTGGCCGGATCCGGCGCCAGATAGGCCGGCTGCAGCGGGTTGAGCGAGAGCAGGTGCTTCAGGTCGGTGAGGATCAGCTCCTGGTGCTGCTGCTCGTGCTGCAGACCCAGCTCGATCAGCGCCGCCGCGCCCGCCAGCGCACCCTCGTCGCCGGCCTCGATGAGCTCGTGCAGCGCCGCGTCCACGTGGCGCCTGTAGGCCAGCACCTCGGCCAGCGCCGGGCGCGACAGCATCCCGCGCTGCGGGCGCGGATGGCGTGGCCCCAGCGCCTCGTAGTAGGAGTTGAAGAGGTAGGCGAAGTGCGCATCGAACACCCGGTAGCCCGGGCTGTGCGGCCCCAGCACCAGGGTTTCGAAGAACCAGCTCGTGTGTGCCAGGTGCCACTTGACGGGGCTGGCGTCAGGCATGGACTGCAGGGCGCAGTCTTCGGCCGAGAGCGGTTGCGCCAGCGCCAGGCTGTGCGCGCGCACGGCCTGGAGCCGGCGCAGCAGGCGAGGGCGGTCCATCGGGGCGGGCTCCTTTCGCGGCCACCAGAAACTGCGGCGTGCGCCGCGGGCCGGCTGCCACCGGGGCAAGCGGCTGGCCCGGCCACCGCCCCGCCCCGGGGGGCCGTCAGAGGATGAAGCGCGAGAGGTCTTCGTTGCGCGAGAGCTCGCCCAGCTTGGCGTCCACCGCCGCGGCGTCGAGCGCCACGGTCTGGCCGGAGAGCTTGGGCGCGTCGAAGCTGACCTCGTCCAGCAGCCGCTCCATCACCGTGGCCAGGCGCCGCGCGCCGATGTTCTCGGTCCGCTCGTTCACGTCGAAGGCGATCTGCGCCAGGCGCCGGATGCCGTCGTCCGTGATCTCCAGCGTCACGCCCTCGGTGGCCAGCAGTGCCTGGTACTGCTTCACCAGGCTGGCGTGGGTGGACTTCAGGATCGCCTCGAAGTCATCCACCGACAGCGAGCCCAGCTCGACGCGGATCGGGAAGCGCCCCTGCAGCTCCGGAATCAGGTCACTGGGCTTGGCCAGGTGGAAGGCGCCCGAGGCGATGAAGAGGATGTGGTCGGTGCGCACCATGCCGTACTTGGTGTTGACGGTGGTGCCTTCGACCAGCGGCAGCAGGTCGCGCTGCACGCCCTGGCGCGAGACGTCGGCGCCGCGTGACTCGCCGCTGCCGGCGACCTTGTCGATCTCGTCGATGAAGACGATGCCGTTGCCCTCGGCATTGGCGACCGCCGCGGTCTTGATCTCGTCCTCGTTGACCAGCTTGGCCGCTTCCTCCTCCACCAGCAGCTTCAGCGCCTCGGCGATCTTGAGCTTGCGGGTGTGGCGCTTGGCCTGGCCGAACTGCGAGAACAGGCCCTTGAGCTGCTCGGCCATCTCCTCCATGCCCTGCGGGCCCAGGATCTCCAGCGAGGGGCGGTGGTCCGCCACCTCGATCTCGATCTCCTTGTCGTCGAGCAGGCCCTCGCGCAGGCGCTTGCGCATGCCCTGGCGCGCGGCGTTGTCAGCCGGCGACTCGCTGGGCGTGATGCCGAAGCCGGTGTTGCGCGGCAGCGGCACCAGGATGTCGAGCACGCGCTCCTCGGCGGCGTCCTCGGCCTGGGTGCGCTTGGTGCGCATCTGGCGCTCGCGCTCCTGCTTCACGGCGACGTCCACCAGGTCGCGCACGATGGTGTCCACGTCCTTGCCGACGTAGCCCACCTCGGTGAACTTGGTGGCCTCGACCTTGATGAAGGGCGCGTCCGCCAGCCGCGCCAGGCGCCGGGCGATCTCGGTCTTGCCCACGCCCGTGGGGCCGATCATGAGGATGTTCTTGGGCGTGATCTCCGTGCGCAGCTTCTCGTCCACCTGCTGGCGCCGCCAGCGGTTGCGCAGCGCGATGGCCACCATGCGCTTGGCCTGCGCCTGGCCGACGATGTGGCGGTCGAGCTCGGAGACGATTTCCTGTGGGGTCATGGCGCTCATGGCGTGGCTTGGCAAAAGGAAATTGGGAACAGGGGCCTGCACGCGGCGGGCCTCAGGCGGCGGCCGCGGGCGCGGCGCCCAGGGTCTCGATGGTGTGGTTCTGGTTGGTGTAGATGCACAGGTCGCCGGCGATGGTCAGCGACTGCTTGACGATCTCCGCCGGCGACATCTCGGTGTGCTGCATCAGCGCGCGCGCCGCCGCCTGTGCATAGGCGCCGCCGGAGCCGATGGCGATGATGCCGTGCTCGGGCTCCAGCACGTCGCCGTTGCCGGTGATGATCAGCGAGGCGTCCTTGTCCGCCACGGCCAGCATGGCTTCGAGGCGGCGCAGCACGCGGTCGGTGCGCCAGTCCTTGGTCAGCTCGACGGCGGCGCGCACCAGGTGGCCCTGGTGCTTCTCCAGCTTGCCCTCGAAGCGCTCGAAGAGCGTGAAGGCGTCGGCCGTGGCGCCGGCGAAGCCGGCCAGGACCTGGTCGCGGTAGAGGCGGCGCACCTTGCGCGCGCTGGACTTGACGACGATGTGGCCCAGCGTCACCTGGCCGTCGCCGCCCAGGGCGACGAGGGGGCCGCGGCGCACGCTGACGATGGTGGTGCCGTGAAAGGGTTCCATGGGGTGCCTGTCTTGAGCGGCGCCAGGGCCGCGGGAAAAGCCGTCCGCGCGCGGCGGGCGGCGTGTGGGGTTCAGTTGGGATGCACGCGCACGCGGGCGTGCTCGTTGATGCCCATCGCGCCCAGCAGCAGCGCGACGAGGCGATGGGTGTCCGAAAAGCTCAGGCTGCGGTGTTCCTGGCGGCGGGCCTGCACCCACTTCAGCAGCTCGCCGGCGGCGTTGAAGTCCACGCGCACCAGCCGCGGGCAGTGCAGCTCCACGCGCGCGGCGTTGCCCAGCTGCTGCTGCAGCCGCCGCAGCAGCGGGCTGATGTCGCCCACGAGCTGGCCCGCGAGTTCCAGCTCGGCCACGGCGTCGGCCTCGTGCAGCGAGGTGTCGAAGCGGCTGACGTCGCTCAGCAGCGAGGTCAGCGGCGGCAGCGAGGAGGGCGGCGCGACCGGGCAGCTCTCGCGGCTCAGGCGCACGCGGCAGCTCGGCGGCTCCCAGGACGGCGGCGAGATCTCGTAGGTGATGCAGTAGTCGATCGCGGCCTCGTCGAAGGCCTGCGCGCGATGCAGCAGCCGCAGCGCCTGTAGCCGCAGCAGCCACAGCGCGGGGTCGGCGTCACGCGAGCCCGCGGGCGTGGCCTCGCGCAGGCGCTGCAGCAGGGTTTCGCTGCCCAGCCAGTGCAGGTCCAGCGGCTGCGCGGCCCACTGCTGCAGCAGCGGCGCCAAGCTGGCGGGCGCGTCGGCATGCACGTGCTGCAGGCCCGACCAGTCCATGGTCCACGGCAGCGGCGTCTGCTGCGTGTACTCCCGCAGCCGCTGTACCGCGGGGGCGTCGAGCACGGCTGGGCAGGCCCAGCCCTGGCCCGGCTCCGCCGGGGCGCTGCTGGGTGCGGGTTGTTGCGCCAGGCGCTGCGGCAGCGAGAACCACTGCGGCGGCGAGCGGTGGAAGCGCTGCGCGAACTCGGCAGCCAGCAGCTCGAAGGCGGCCTGCGCGCCGGTGGCGCGGTAGAGGTCCAGCCGCACCAGCCAGGTGTCGGGATGGCGTGCACGCACGCCGTCGGGGCCGGTGAGCTCGGCCAGCAGTTGCTCGCAGCGCACGAACTCGCCGTTGGCGAAGGCGATCACGGCCTCGTCGAGCAGCGGGTCCTGCAGCACCTCGCAGGCGGCGGCGCCCGGCAGCGTGACGGGCTGGATGGCTTCGAGCAGCACGGGCGGGCGCTGGTGCTGCTGCGCCATGCGTGCGGCCAGCAGCCGGCTGGCGGGCAGGCCGTCGCCCACCATCTGCTGCTCGATCGCGTCGATCTTGGCCTTGACGCCGCAGTCCACGGCCAGCGTGCCGGGGAAGTCCTGGCGCGGCTCGGTGTCCAGGTGCAGCGCCTCCAGCGCCGCGGGGCTGGTCACGCCCTCGCGGCGCAGCTTGCGCAGCATGTCGAACTCGCGCTTGCGCACGAAGTCGTTGCGGCGCTTGCGCTCGATCATGGCCTTGAGCTCGGAGCGCTCCAGGCCCATGAGGGTGCTGTCGTCCGCGGGGCTGTCGCCCTCGGCGCCGGTGGCGGCCACCAGGCGCACCACCTTGCGCAGGAAGCTCGTGCCGTCCTTCGGCTCGGCCATGGGGGCGAAGCGGTGGCGGCGGGTGGCGTCAGTCGCCGAACATCTTCTGCTTGAGCTCGCGGCGCTGCTGCGCTTCCAGCGACAGCGTGGCCGTCGGGCGCGCCAGCAGCCGGCCCAGGCCGATGGGCTCGCCGGTCTCGTCGCAGTAGCCGTAGTCGCCCGCGTCGATGCGCGCCAGCGATTGCGAGATCTTCTTGAGCAGCTTGCGCTCGCGGTCGCGCGTACGCAGCTCCAGCGCATGCTCCTCCTCGATCGTGGCGCGGTCGGCCGGATCGGGAACGATGGAGGTGTCCTCGCGCAGGTGCTCGGTGGTCTCGCCGGCGTTGGACAGCAGGTCCTCCTTCAGCGCGCTCAGCCGCGTGCGGAAGAAGTCCAGCTGCTTGTCGTTCATGTACTCGCTGTCAGGCATGGCGAGCAGTTCTTCTTCGGTCAGCTCGCTGCCGGACTTGGTTTTCCAGGCGTTGGCGAGCTTGGGGTCCGCCTTGACGGGGGGCTTGAGAGTTTCCATGGCGGGGTCGGGATAGGTTCTGGCGGCGGGTTGAGGAGAAGGCGCGAAGCGCTCAGCGAAGCGGCTGGCGGCGGCGGACGGGGTCGCCACGGCAGTGGCGGCGGTCTCGATCGGGGAAGAGGGGCCGGCGGCTGCCGCGCTCTGGACCGGGGTCTTGCTCACATCGCTCTCCTCGAATCGACGGGGCGCCGCACGGGGGGTGCGCGCAGCGCGCGGCATTGTAGCCAGCGCTCTGCTTGCAACCGCTTACGCCAGGCATTGCTCCAAACCCTGCAGAAGGATGTCCTTCGGCAGGTCCACACCGATGAACACCATCTTGCTTTGCTTCTTCTCGCCCGGCGTCCATTTCGGGCCCAGGTCGCTGCCCATCATCTGGTGCACGCCCTGGAACACGACCTTGCGGTCGCTGCCCTTCATATAGAGAACGCCCTTGTAGCGCAGCATCTTGGGTCCGTAGACCTGCACGATCGCGCCGAGGAAGTCCTCCAGCTTGGCCGGGTTGAAAGCTTTATCGGCGCGGAACACGAAGGACTTGACGTCGTCGTCGTGATGGTGGTGGTGCGGGTGGTCGCAGTGCTCGCCGTGCTCGTGGTCGTGATGATGGTGGTGGTCGTTCGCCGACTCGTTGAGGAAGTCGGGGTCGATCTCGAGCTTGGTGTTGAGGTTGAAGCCCCGCAGGTCGAACACCTCGCTGATGGGCACCTCGCCGAAATGCACCCGGCGCTGCGGCGCGCGCGGATTCATGTGCTTGAGGCGGTGTGACAGATCGTCCACTTCCTGAGCAGAAACCAGGTCAGATTTACTGATGAAGATCTGGTCGGCAAAACCTACCTGGCGGCGCGCCTCCTGGCGGGTGTCGAGCTGCTGGTGCGCGTGCTTGGCGTCCACCAGCGTCAGGATCGAGTCGAGCAGGAAGCTCTCGGCGATCTCGTCGTCCATGAAGAAGGTCTGGGCGACGGGGCCCGGATCGGCCAGGCCGGTGGTCTCGATGACCACGCGCTCGAAATCGAGCTCGCCGCGGCGGCGCTTGGCCGCCAGCACCGACAGCGTGGAGCGCAGGTCTTCGCGGATCGTGCAGCAGACGCAGCCGTTGGAGAGCTGGATGATCTGTTCCTCGGTGTCGGCCACCAGGATCTCGTTGTCGATGTTCTCCTCGCCGAACTCGTTCTCGATCACGGCGATCTTCTGGCCGTGGGATTCGCTCAAGACGCGCTTGAGCAGCGTCGTCTTGCCGCTGCCTAGGAAGCCGGTAAGGATGGTCGCGGGAATCAGTCCGTTGGACATGGGCTGCTGCCTGGCCCTTGAGCGCCAGGGGGGTCGGATGAGGGCGACGGACTGTCATGCAAGCTCCGTGCCCTGTCAAGCCGATCGGGTATTCTTTGCCCCTTCCCACTGCCGACACCTGCCGTGTCAGAACCGCCTCAATCAGTCAAGTCCCCGTCCGGCCGCCCGCCGCGGCTGCCGGTCGAGAAACGCAGTCTCTTCGAACGATTGGTGGAGTTCATCTCGCCCGGGCCTGATTCCAAGGCCGAGCTGATGGAGACGCTGGCCGACGCCGAGCAGCGCGAGCTCATCGAGCCCGAGTCGCGCCTGATGCTGGAAGGCGTGCTGCGCATGGCCGACATGAGCGCCGGCGACGTGATGGTGGCCGCGCCGCGCATGGACCTGCTCGACATCGAGGCGCCCTACGACGCCTTGCTGGAGCAGGTCATCTCCGCCGGCCACTCGCGCTTTCCGGTCTACGACGGTCGGCGCGACAACATCATCGGCATCCTCATGGCCAAGGACCTGCTCAAGCTGCAGCGCGCGCCCGAGCTGAGCCTGCGCACGCTGCTGCGCCCGGCGGTGTTCGTGCCCGAGAGCAAGCGGCTCAACGAGCTGCTGCGCGACTTCCGCAGTAACCGCAACCACCTGGCCATCGTCATCGACGAGTTCGGCAACACCGCCGGGCTCCTCACCATCGAGGACGTGCTGGAGCAGATCGTCGGCGAGATCGAGGACGAGTTCGACGACAAGGACGCCGAGAGCGCCGTCTACACGCTGGCCGACGGCAGCTACCGCGTCGCCGGCGACGCCGAGATCGACGACGTCAACGAGGCCTTCGCCATCCGGCTGTCCAGCGAGGACTTCGACACCATCGGCGGGCTGGTGGCGCACGAGATCGGCCACGTGCCGCGCCGCGGCGAGGCGGTGGACGTCGGCCCGCTGCGCTTCACGGTCATGCTCACGCGCGGCGGCGCAGTGCGCTGGTTCAAGGTCACCCGCATTCCTGCCGACGCACCCCCATCTTGAAATCCGCAGCACCCTGGATCGCGCGGCTGGAGCTGTCGCTGGTGGCAGCGCTGGGCGCGCTGCAGTCGCTCGTCTTCGTGCACACCGCGGCGTGGCCGCTGCAGCTGCTGTGCGTGGCGCTGCTGGCCTGGCGCGTGCAGCCGGCGCGCCCGCGCCGCGCGGCGATGCTGGGCTGGCTCTACGGCAGCGCCTGGGTAGGCGCGGGCACTTGGTGGCTGTTCGTGAGCCTGCACCGCTACGGCGGCCTGCCCGCGCCGCTGGCCGTGGCGGCGGTGGCGGCGCTGGCGCTGGCCATGGGTGCCTACCTGGCACTGGCCATGGGCCTGTACGCGCGGCTGCGGCGCGGCCGCGCGCTGCCCGATGCGCTGCTGTGGGCAGCGCTGTGGCTGCTGGCGGAGCTCGCGCGCGGGGCGCTGTTCACGGGCTTCCCGTGGCTGGCCAGCGGCTACGCGCAGGTGGACGCGCCGCTGGCGGTGCTGGCGCCCTGGGTGGGCGTGTACGGCATCGGCGCGGCGCTGGCGCTGCTGTCGGCGCTGCCGGTGCTGGCCGCGCGCGCCGGGCCGCGCGGGCTGGCGCTGGCCCTGGCCGGGGTAGCGGTGGTGCTGGGGCTGGCATCGGCGCTGGGGCCGGCGGCCTTCACGCTGGGCCACGGCACGCTGCGCGTGAGCCTGTTGCAGACCAATGTGGCGCAGGATGAAAAATTTGCCGCCGAGCACCTGCCCGGCGCGCTGGCCTGGCTGCGCCAGGCGCTGGACCAGGCGCGCGGCGACCTGGTGGTGGCGCCCGAGACCGCCATCCCGCTGCTGCCCTCGCAACTGCAGGACCTGGATCCCGGCTACTGGTCCGGGCTGCGCGACCGCTTCGAGCACTCGCCGCAGGCCGCGCTCATCGGCGCACCGCTGGGCAGCTTCGAGGAGGGCTACACCAACTCCGTGCTGGGCCTGTCCTCGCACACCGCCGACCGCGAGCCCTACCGCTACGACAAGGTGCACCTGGTGCCTTTCGGCGAGTTCATCCCGCCGCTGTTCCGCTGGTTCACCGACCTGATGCAAATCCCGCTGGGCGACTTCGCCCGCGGGCCGCTGAACGCGCCGTCCTTCGTCGCGCAGGGCCAGCGCCTGGCGCCCAACATCTGCTACGAGGACCTTTTCGGCGAGGAGCTGGCGCGGCGCTTCAGGCACCCGGCGCACGCGCCCACGGTGTTCGTGAACGTGAGCAACATCGGCTGGTTCGGCCCCACGGTGGCGTTGCCGCAGCACCTCAACATCAGCCGCATGCGCGCGCTGGAGTTCCAGGTCCCGATGCTGCGCTCCACCAACACCGGCGTCACCGGCGTTATCGACGAGCAGGGCCGCGTCACGGCGCAGCTGCCGCCTTTCACCCAGGGCACGCTGGACGGCGTGGTGCAGGCGCGCGAGGGCGTCACGCCCTTCGCCTGGTGGGCCGCGCGCGCCGGGCTGTGGCCGGCGCTGGCGGTGGCGCTGCTGACCATCGTGCTGGTCGTGGCACGGGTGCGGCGCAGCGAATGAGCCGGACCCGGGCGCCGCGGCCCGAAGCCCGGGCCCCGTTGCCGGCTGCGCGGGGCCGCCTTGGGCGCCACCCTAGAATCAAGGGTTTACGTCCGAACTTCCACCTCATGGCCACGCTGAGCTTCCAGCAAATCATTCTTCGCCTGCAGGAATACTGGGGTGCGCAGGGCTGCGCACTGCTGCAGCCCTACGACATGGAGGTCGGCGCCGGCACCAGCCACACCGCCACCTTCCTGCGCGCGCTGGGCCCCGAGCCCTGGAAGGCGGCCTACGTGCAGCCCAGCCGCCGCCCCAAGGACGGCCGCTACGGCGACAACCCCAACCGGCTGCAGCACTACTACCAGTACCAGGTCGTGCTCAAGCCCGCGCCGGCCAACATCCTGGAGCTGTACCTGGGCTCGCTGCAGGCCCTGGGCTTCGACCTCAAGAAGAACGACATCCGCTTCGTCGAGGACGACTGGGAGAACCCCACGCTGGGCGCCTGGGGCCTGGGCTGGGAGGTGTGGCTCAACGGCATGGAGGTGACGCAGTTCACCTACTTCCAACAGGTCGGCGGCATCGACTGCAAGCCCGCCACCGGCGAGATCACCTACGGCCTGGAGCGGCTGGCGATGTACCTGCAGGGCGTGGAGAACGTCTACGACCTGGAGTTCACGCCCGGCCTGAAGTACGGCGACGTGTACCACCAGAACGAGGTCGAGCAGAGCACGTACAACTTCGAGCACTCCGACGTGGAGTTCCTGCTCGTCGCCTTCGGCGCGCACGAGAAGCAGGCGCAGCACCTGATCGCGCAGCAGCTGGCGCTGCCGGCGTACGAACAAGTCCTGAAGGCGGCGCACACCTTCAACCTGCTGGACGCCCGCGGCGCCATCAGCGTGACCGAGCGCGCGGCCTACATCGGCCGCATCCGCAACCTCGCGCGCGCGGTGGCGGCGGGCTACGTGGACAGCCGCGCGCGCCTGGGCTTCCCCATGGCGCCCAAGGCCTGGGCCGACGAGGTCACGGCACAACTCGAACTGAAGAAGAAGGCGGCGTGATGGCGGCTTCCGACATGACCCACAAGAACCTGCTCGTCGAACTGTTCGTCGAGGAACTGCCGCCCAAGGCGCTCAAGAGCCTGGGCGAGGCTTTCACCCAGGGCCTGCTCAAGGGCCTGCAGGCCGCCGGCCTGGCCGGCGCCGACGCCGTGGCCACGCCCTACGCCTCGCCGCGCCGCCTGGCCGCGCACATCACGGCCGTCGCGGCCCAGGCCGCCGATCGCGAGCAGCTGGTGAAGCTGATGCCGGTGGCCGTGGCGCTGAACGCCGAGGGCCAGCCCACGCCAGCGCTGCTGAAGAAGCTCTCCGCGCTGGGCGCCGACACCTCGGTGCTGCCGCAGCTGCAGCGCCGCCCCGACGGCAAGGCCGAGGCGCTGTTCCTGCAGAGCACGCTGCGCGGCGCTGCGCTGGCCGACGGCCTGCAGAAGGCCCTGGAAGAGACGCTGACCAAGCTGCCCATTCCCAAGGTCATGAGCTACCAGCTCGCCGACGGCTGGAGCAGCGTGAACTTCGTGCGCCCGGCGCACGCGCTGGTGGCGCTGCACGGCGCCGACGTGGTGCCGGTGCAGACGCTGGGCCTGCAGGCCGGGCGCGCCACGCACGGCCACCGCTTCGAGGCCGCGGTGGACCCGGTGGTGATCCGGGACGCCGACAGCTACGCGCAGCAGATGCAGCAGGACGGCGCCGTGATCGCCGGCTTCGAGGCCCGCCGCGCCGAGATCACGCGCCAGCTCCGGGAAGCCGCCGCCCGCGAGGGCCTGCAGCCCATCGAGGACGCCGCGCTGCTCGACGAGGTCACGGCGCTGGTGGAGCGCCCCAACGTGCTGACCTGCCAGTTCGAGAAGGAGTTTCTCGAAGTGCCGCAGGAGTGCCTCATCCTCACGATGAAGGCCAACCAGAAGTACTTCCCGCTGCTGGACGCGGCCGGCAAGCTCACCAACCGCTTCCTGGTGGTGAGCAACATCAGCCCCGAGGACGCCAGCGCGGTGGTCGGCGGCAACGAGCGCGTGGTGCGCCCGCGCCTGGCCGACGCCAAGTTCTTCTTCGACCAGGACCGCAAGAAGACGCTGGCCTCGCGCGTGCCGGGCCTGGCCAAGGTGGTCTACCACGGCAAGCTGGGCACGCAGGGCCAGCGCGCCGAGCGCGTGCAGGTCATCGCGCACGCCATCGTCAACCAGCTGCGCCTGGCCACCGTGCCGTACACGGTCGAGGCCAAGGACGAGTTCGAGGTGCTCGACAGCAAGGTCAAGGAAGCCTCGCTGCTGGCCAAGACCGACCTGCTGACCGACATGGTGGGCGAGTTCCCGGAGCTGCAGGGGATCATGGGCGGCTACTACGCGCGCCACGAGGGCCTGCGCGACGGCGTGGCCATCGCCATCGAGGACCACTACAAGCCGCGCTTCGCCGGCGACGTGCTGCCGCGCAACCACACCGGCACCGTGCTGGCGCTGGCCGACAAGCTGGAGACGCTGGTGGGCCTGTTCGGCATCGGCCAGCTGCCCACCGGCGACAAGGACCCCTTCGCGCTGCGCCGCCACGCGCTGGGCGTGATCCGGCTGCTGACCGAGAAGAACCTGCCGCTGTCGCTGCCCGAGCTGCTGGCGCAGGCCGTGCCGGCCTTCGGCGATCTCATCACCGACCCCAGCGCCGCGCTGCTGGACTTCATGTTCGACCGCCTGGCGGTGAGCCTGCGTGAGCAGGGCTACAGCGCGCAGGAAGTGGACGCGGTGCTGGCGCTGCGCCCCGAGCGCCTGGGCCAGGTGCCCAAGCGGCTGGCCGCCGTGCGCGCGTTCTCGGCGCTGGCCGAGGCCGCGTCGCTGGCCGCGGCCAACAAGCGCGTGGGCAACATCCTCAAGAAGAGCGAGGGCGGCGTGGGCACGGCGGTGGACACCGCGCTGCTGCGCGAGAGCGCCGAAGGCGCGCTGTACGAGGCGCTGCAGGCCGTGGCGCCCCAGGCCGACAGCGCCTTCGCGGCCGGCGACTACCAAGCTTCGCTGCAGGCGCTGGCGGCGCTCAAGGCGCCGGTGGATGCCTTCTTCGATGGCGTCATGGTCAACGCCGAGGACGCGGCGCTGCGCGCGAACCGGCTGGCACTGCTGTCCTCGCTGCACGCGGCGATGAACCGCGTGGCCGACCTGTCGCGACTGGCGCAATGAACCCCATCCCCAAGCTCGTCATCCTGGGGCGTGACGGCATCCTCAACCAGTACCGCGAGGACCACGTCAAGGAGCCCTCGGAGTGGACGCCGGTGCCCCACGCGCTGGAGGCCGTGGCGCGGCTCAACCATGCCGGCTGGCACGTGGTGATCGCCACCAACCAGGCCGGCATCGGGCGCGGGATGATCGACATGGCCTCGCTCAACGCGGTGCACGCGCACATGATGAAAGTGCTGCAGCAGCAGGGCGGGCGCATCGACGCGGTGTTCCTGTGTCCGCACACGCCCGAGGACCACTGCGACTGCCGCAAGCCGCTGCCGGGGCTGATGCTGGACATCGGCCGCCGCTACGGCGCGGACCTGACCCAGGTGCCGCTGGTGGGCGACACCGCGCGCGACATGCTCGCCGCGCGCGCCGCGGGCTGCCAGCCGCACCTGGTGCGCAGCGGCCGCGGCGCGGCGCTGGACGAGGCGCAGCTGCAGCAGCTCGCCGCGCAGGTGCCGGGGCTGCAGGTGCACGAGGACTTCAACGCCTTCGTCGACTACCTGCTGCAGCGTGAGCAGCCCGAGGTGCGCGTGGACGCCGAGGGGAGCCGCTGATGGGCCGCCTGCTGTCCGTGCTGCGCTCGGCGCTGTACCTGCTGTTCCTCACTGCCACCGTCATTCCCTGGGCGCTGACGGCGGTGTTCCTGTCCATCTTCATGCGCGGCGACCCGCTGTACTGGGTGTGCGCGGGCTGGCTGCGCACGGCCATCCTGGGCGCGCGCTGGATCTGCGGCGTGCGCTGGCGCATCCACGGCATGGAGCACCTGCCCAAGGGCAAGAACGAGGCGGTGGTGCTGGCGGCCAAGCACCAGTCCACCTGGGAGACCTTCGCCTTCCCGGCGCTGATGCCGCACCCGCTGGCCTACGTGTTCAAGCGCGAGCTGCTCTACATCCCGTTCTTCGGCTGGGCCATGTGGCGGCTGGACATGATCCACATCGACCGCAGCAAGCGCACCGAGGCCTGGAACAAGGTCGCCACGCAGGGCCGCAAGTTCATGTCGCACGGCACCTGGGTGATCATGTTCCCCGAGGGCACGCGCACGCCGCGCGGCTCGCACGCGCGCTACCAGAGCGGCGCCGCGCGGCTGGCGCTGACCGCGGGCGTGCCGCTGGTGCCTATCGCCGTGACCTCCGCGCGCTGCTGGCCGCGCAAGAGCTGGCTGCTGCGCCCGGGCGTGATCGACATCTCCATCGGTGCGCCCATCCCTGTGCAGGGCCGCAGCCCGGACGCGCTCACGCGCGAGGCCGAGGGCTGGATCGAGTCCGAGATGCGCCGCCTGGACCCCGAGGCCTACACGCCCGACGCCACGCAGCCCGCTGCCGCCGTCCGCTCCTGACCTTTTCCCGATCTTGAGCCGCGGCGCGTCGTCCCCGCCGGACGTGGCGGTGCCCGAAGGGGCCGCCGCGCCGGCTTGCTCGCCCTGGCGCCATCCCGAGGCGCGCTACGCGCTGCGGCTGCCCGGCGGCGAGGTGGCGCACTACGCCCTGCGCCGCAGCAGCCGGCGCAGCATCGGGCTGGTGGTGGATGCGCAGGGGCTGCGCGTGGCCGCGCCGCGCGCAGCCACGCTGGCGCAGGTGGAGCAGGCGCTGCAGGCCAAGGCGGCGTGGATCCTGCGCCACCTCGCCGCGCAGCAGGTGCAGCAGGAGCGCCGCCGCGAGGCGCAACCGCCGGCCTGGGGCGCGCAGGCGCTGCTGCCCTTCCTGGGCGCGCCGCTGCGGTTGCAGGCCGGCGCCGCCGCCTGGCGCCTTGACGCTGCGGACGCGCTGCTGCACGTGCCGCTGGCCGAGGCGGCGACATCGGCGCAATGGGCGGCCGCGCTGCGCGGCTGGCTGCAGGCGCGGGCGCTGGAGGTGTTCAGGGAACGCTGCGCGCTGCATGCGCCGCTGATGGGCGTGCGGCCGGCGCGGCTGGCGCTGTCGGCGGCCCGCACGCGCTGGGGCAGCGCCAGCGCCGCCGGCGTGATCCGCCTGAACTGGCGCCTGGTGCATCTGGCGCCCGCGCTCATCGACTACGTGGTGGTGCACGAGCTGGCGCACCTGCGCGAGATGAACCACAGCGCCGCCTTCTGGGCCCATGTGCGCGCCGTGCTGCCGGACTTCGCGAGCCGCCGTGCCGTGCTGCGCGCGTCGGTGCTGCCGGCGCTGGACTGAGCAAGTTCTCGGGTGGCGCCAAAAAGCCGCCTTATGCCTGTTACTGAGCGCTAGCGCATTGGCGTGCATTCATCACGACGATCCCCCGCCTTCGGTGGAGTCGGAATACGGGGTGTGTCGCAAACTGTCACCACGCTGTCCATGACGGCGTGCACCGCGGGAGGAGGCCGCGTCCGACGGCGAGGGCGGTGCACCACTGGGCCTGTCCACGAAAGTGGCAGGCCCTTCTTTTTGGGTGGCGCGTGCTCAGGCCGGGGTGAAGCGCCAGACGCCGTCCGGGCCTGCCAGGCGCTGCAGCCGGCCGTCCTGCCACAGCGCGTGCAGGTGCGCGCTGGCCTCGCCCATGGCGAAGGTGGTCTGGTGCAGGTCCAGCGGCCGGCGGAACAGCACCGGCAGCAGCCCCGCGGCATGCAGCGGCTGCGCGGCGCAGGCCTGCAGCACCTCCTGCAGCCGCTTGTCATGGTGCTCGCGCAGCTGCGCCACGCGCGGCCCGATGCCGACGAAGGGTTTCCCGTGCGAGGGCAGCACCAGCGTCTCGGCCGGCAGCACCGCCAGGCGCTCCAGCGAGGCCAGGTACAGCGGCAGCGGGTTGGCCTCGGGCTCCTGGTCCAGCACGCTGACGTTGGTGGAGATGCGCGGCAGCAGCATGTCGCCCGAGATCAGCACGCCCAGCGACGGGCAGTGCAGGCTGATGTGCTCGGGCGCGTGGCCGTAGCCGGCGATGCAGTGCCAGTCGTGCTCGCCGATGCGCAGGCGCTGGCCGTCTAGCAGCCGGGCGAACTGCGTGGGCACCTCCGGCACCATGCTGGCGTAGTAGCCGCCGCGCCGGCTCACCTTGTCCAGCGCCTCGGGGTCGGACAGGCCGTGGCTGCCGAAGAACGCCGCCGCCGCGGCGCCGCCATGGCCGGTGGTGGTGCGGCTGCCGGTGCAGGCCGCGTGGTAGTCGGTGGCGCTGATCCAGAGCCGGCAGTTCCAGCGCGCGGTGAGCCACTGCGCCAGCCCGATGTGGTCAGGGTGCATGTGCGTGACGACCAGGCGCAGCAGCGGCAGGCCGTCCAGGCCCTCGCGGAAGATCTGCTCCCAGGCCGCGCGCGTGGCGTCGCTGGCGATGCCGGTGTCCACCGCGGTCCAGCCGTCTACGCCGTCGATGCGGTCGCGCAGCAGCCAGAGGTTGACGTGGTCCAGCGCGAAGGGCAGCCCCATGCGCACCCAGCGCACGCCGGGCGCCAGGTCCAGCGTCTGGCCGGGGGCGGGCAGCTGGTCGCCCAGCGGGTAGTGGAGGGCTTGGTCCTGCGGCGTGCTCATCCGGGGCAGTGTAGTCAGCCCCCCTAAAATCCGGGGATCCGCGCCGAGTACCTGGAGGATTGATGAGCTTCGTTCCCGCAGACGCCGGCTATGCCCAGCGCGTACGCGACAACTTCGCGCGCCAGGGTGCCATGCACACCCTGGGTGCCACGCTGGAGGCGGTGTCGCCGGGCCACGTGGTGATCGTGCTGCGCCACAAGGCCGAGCTGGCGCAGCAGCACGGCTTCATGCACGCGGGCATGCTCACCGCGGCGCTGGACTCGGCCTGCGGCTACGCCGCCTTTTCCCTCATGCCCGCCGACGCCTCGGTGCTGTCGGTGGAATTCAAGGTCAACCTGCTGGCGCCCGCGCAGGGCCCGTGGCTGCGCTGCGAGGGCCGCGTGCTCAAGGCCGGGCGCACCATCAGCGTGGTCGAGGGCCGCGCGCTGCAGCACGAGCCCGGTGGCCCCGAGAGGCTCGTCGCCACAATGACCGCCACCATGATGACGGTGCAGGGCCGCCCCGACGTGCGCGGCTGAAGCCTGCCGCGCCACCCCCTCGCCGGCGCGCCGCGCGGCCGCGCGCCACCCCGTTTCCTCAGCAACGTCTCCCTCTGCCATGACCAACGAACTCAAGGATCTCTTCGAGCGCAACCGCCAGTGGGCCGACGAGACCGAAGCGCGCGAGCCCGGCTTCTTCTCGCGGCTGCTCAAGCAGCAGACGCCGCAGTACCTGTGGATCGGCTGCGCCGACTCGCGCGTGCCGGCCAACGAGCTGGTCGGGCTGCTGCCGGGCGAGCTGTTCGTGCACCGCAACGTGGCCAACGTGGTGGCGCATTCGGACCTGAACTGCCTGTCGGTGCTGCAGTTCGCGGTGGACGCGCTGCGGGTGCAGCACGTCATCGTGGTGGGCCACTCCAACTGCGGCGGCGTCAAGGCCGCGCTCAACGACCTGCGCGTGGGCCTGGTGGACAACTGGCTGCGCCACGTGCAGGACGTGCGCGACAAGCACCGCGAGTGGCTGTTCAGCCTCCCGGTGGAGATGCGCATCGACGCGCTGTGCGAGCTCAACGTGCTGGAGCAGGCGCTCAACGTGTGCCAGACCACGGTGGTCAAGGACGCCTGGCTGCGCGGCCAGAGCGTGGTGGTGCACGGCTGGGTGTACGGCCTGCACAACGGGCTGCTGCAGGACCTGTGCATGAACGTCGGCGGTCCCGACGACGTGGCGCCGGCCTACGAGCAGGCGCTGCAGGCGCTGTACCGGCGCATGGCGGCGCTGCAGGCGGCGCAGGCCTCCGCGCCCACCGAGGCACCCGCGCCGCCGGCGCCCACGCCCGCACCGGCGCCGCTGGCCGAGGCGGAGCCCGGGGCTGAAGCCGGCGCCGAGGCTGAATCCGGGCGCGGTCGCCGCCGCGGGCGCGAGGCCGCGCCGGTGGAGGCGCCGCCCGCGGCCTGAGCGCCAAGGGCCGCGCACGCACGACAACGCCAGGACCGGAGGCCTCGATGCTGAAGAACCCCCAGCTGTTCCCGCGCCTGCTGGACGACAGCCGCGCCTACGCCATCGCCGGGGCGCTGCTGGAGGGGTTCAACCGCCACTACCGGCTGTTCCGCGAGACCAGCGCCGCGGCCAAGCAGCGCTTCGAGGCCGCGGACTGGCTGGGCCAGCAGCGCGCGCAGCGCGAGCGCATCGAGTTCTACGCCAAGCGGGTGGAGGAGGCCGCGGAGCGGCTGCAGACCGAGTTCCAGGCCTCCAAGCTGCCCATGGACACCTGGCAGCAGGTGAAGCTGCACTACATCGGGCTGCTGACCAACCACCACCAGCCCGAGCTGGCCGAGACCTTCTTCAACTCGGTCACGACGCAGATCCTGCACCGCAGCTACTTCCACAACGACTTCATCTTCGTGCGCCCGGCGGTCTCGACCGAGTACATCGAGAACGACGAGCCCGCCGCCGCGCCCACCTACCGCGCCTACTACCCGACGCCGGCCACGCTGCGCGAGACGCTGCTGCGCGTCGTCCACAACTTCCAGCTGAACCTGCCCTTCGAGGACCTGGACCGCGACATCGACGACGTGCTGGAGGCGATCCGGCGCCAGCTCGGCGACACGCGCTGGCGCACCAACTTCCAGATCCAGGTCCTGTCCTCGATGTTCTTCCGCAACAAGGGCGGCTACATCGTGGGCAAGATCGTCAACGGCTTCCACGAGACCTCCTTCGCGCTGCCGGTGCTGCACGCCCAGGAGGGCGCGGCGCTGGCCATCGACGCGGTGCTCTTCGGCGAGGAGGAGCTGCTGCTGCTGTTCAGCTTCGCGCGGGCCTACTTCATGGTGGACATGGAGATCCCCGCGGCCTACGTGCAGTTTTTGCGCAGCCTGATGCCGCGCAAGCCGCGCTCGGAGATCTACAGCGCGCTGGGCCTGCAGAAGCAGGGCAAGAACCTGTTCTACCGCGACTTCCTCTACCACCAGCGCCACTCGACCGACAAGTTCCGCATCGCGCCGGGCATCAAGGGCATGGTGATGCTGGTGTTCGACCTGCCGAGCTTTCCCTTCGTCTTCAAGTGCATCAAGGACTTCTTCGCGGCACCGAAGGAGACCACGCGCGAGCTCGTGCAGAGCAAGTACCAGCTGGTGAAGACGCACGACCGCGTCGGGCGCATGGCCGACACGCTGGAGTACAGCAACGTGGCCTTCCCGCGCGCGCGCTTCGAGGACGCGCTGGTGGAGGAGCTGCTGCACTACTGCCCCAGCCTGGTGGAGATTTCCGACCGCGACGGCGACGGGCAGCTGGAGGTGATCCTCAAGCACGTGTACATCGAGCGCCGGATGATCCCGCTGAACATCTTCCTGCAGGAGGGCACGCCCGAGCAGATCGAGCACGCGGTGGTCGAGTACGGCAACGCCATCAAGGACCTGGTGGCGGCCAACATCTTCCCCGGCGACATGCTGTGGAAGAACTTCGGCGTCACGCGCAACGGCAAGGTCGTGTTCTACGACTACGACGAGATCGAATACCTGACCGACTGCAACTTCCGCAAGGTGCCCACGCCGCGCACCGAGGAGGAGGAGATGTCGGGCGAGATCTGGTACCACGTGGGTCCCAAGGACGTGTTCCCCGAGACCTTCGCGCCCTTCCTGCTGGGCAATGCCAGCGTGCGCGAGGTGTTCATGAAGCACCACGCCGACCTGCTCGACGCCGAGTTCTGGAACGCGCACAAGCAGCGCATCCTGGCCGGGCACGTGCACGACGTCTTCCCCTACGACCCGCACAAGCGCTTCGTCCACCAGCGCGTGGCCCGGGCCGCCGCGGCCGGGCTGGACGACACGGCCGAGCCGCAAGGCTGAAGCGGGCGCTTCGGACGGGCAGGGCGCTCGGTGCCATCCTGTTGCCCTGATCCGCCACCGGAAGAAGAGAGGAGCCCGCCATGGCCGATTCCGTCGTCATCGTCTCCGCTGCCCGCACGCCCATCGGCGGCCTGCTGGGCGACTTCGCCTCGCTGCAGGCCTGGGAGCTGGGGGCCGTGGCCATCCGCGCCGCCGTCGAGCGCGCCGCGCTGCCCGGGGAGGCCGTGGACGAGGTGCTGATGGGCAACTGCCTCATGGCCGGCCAGGGCCAGGCGCCCGCCCGCCAGGCCCTGCGCCGCGCCGGGCTGCCCGACGCTACCGGCGCCGTGACGCTGTCCAAGATGTGCGGCTCGGGCATGCGCGCCATGATGTTCGCGCACGACATGCTGCTGGCCGGCAGCGCCGACACCCTGGTGGCCGGCGGCATGGAGAGCATGACCAACGCGCCGCACCTGGTGTTCGCGCGCAAGGGCGTGAAGTACGGCGCCGCGGCCCTGTACGACCACATGGCCCTGGACGGCCTGGAGGACGCCTACGAGCGCGGCAAGGCCATGGGCGTGTTCGCCGAGACCTGCGTGACGCAGTTCGGCTTCACGCGCGAGGCGATGGAGGCCTACGCCATCGCCTCCACCCAGCGCGCCCGGCAGGCCAACGAGGACGGCAGCTTCGACTGGGAGATCGCGCCGGTGGCCGTGTCCGGCAAGGGCGGCGAGACGCTGGTGGCGCGCGACGAGCAGCCCTTCAAGTCCAAGCTGGACAAGATCGCCGGCCTGAAGCCGGCGTTCAGGAAGGACGGCACCATCACCGCCGCCACTGCGTCCAGCATTTCCGACGGCGCCGCGGCGCTGGTGCTGATGCGTGAATCCACCGCCGCGCAGCGCGGGCTGGCGCCCATCGCCCGCATCGTGGCGCACGCGGTGCACGCGCAGGCGCCGGAGCTGTTCACCACCGCGCCGGCGGGCGCCATCGAGAAGGCGCTGAAGCGGGCCGGCTGGCGCAAGGAGCAGGTGGAGCTGTGGGAGGTCAACGAGGCCTTCGCCACCGTCACCATGGCCGCGATGTCGGCGCTGGAGCTGCCGCACGAGATCGTCAACGTGCATGGCGGCGCGGTGGCGCTGGGGCACCCGATCGGTGCCAGCGGCGCGCGCATCGTCGTGACGCTGCTGGGCGCGCTGCGCCGGCGCGGCCTCAGGCGCGGCGTGGCCTCGCTGTGCATCGGCGGCGGCGAGGCCACGGCGCTGGCGCTGGAGGTGCTGTAGGGCCGGCCGGGGCCGCGGATTGCCGCCTGGATCCAGGTCAAGCCGCGGCCCGGCAGGCACCTTCACCATGGTGAGGGCGGCCCGCGGGAGGCAGGCGAGGGAAGAACGTCAAGGAGAACGAGAGCGATGCAGAAAGTCCTGGTGATCGGCGCCTCGCGCGGCATCGGCCTGGAGTTCGTGCGCCAGTACCGCGAGGCGGGCGCGCAGGTGTGGGCCACGGCGCGCGGGGAGCATCTGAAGGCGGCGGAAGCCCTGGGCGCCACCGCGTGGGCGCTGGACGTGGCGGACGCGGCCAGCGCCTCGTCCCTGAGCTGGCGGCTGGACGGGCTGGGGCTGGACCTGGCCGTCTACTGCGCCGGCGTCTACGGCCCCGACACCGCGGGCCTGGAGCCGCCCACGCAGGCCGACTTCGACGCCGTGATGCACGTCAACGTGCTGGGCGCGATGCGGCTGCTGCCGGTGATGGCCGAAGGCCTGGCGCCAGGCGGCAAGCTGGCGGTGATCTCCTCGGTGATGGCCTCCATCGGTGAGCGCAACTCGCCTTCGGGCTGGCTCTACCGCGCCTCCAAGGCGGCGCTGAACTCGGTGCTCAAGGACGCGGCGCTGACGCTGCGGGACCGCGCCACCTGCGTGGCGCTGCACCCGGGCTGGGTGCGCACGGACATGGGCGGGCCGTCGGCCTCGCTGTCCGTGGAGGAGAGCGTGGCGGCGCAGCGCCGCGTGCTGGCCGGGCTGACGCCGGCGCGCAACGGGAGCTTCCTCGATCCGCAAGGACAGACGATTCCTTGGTGAGGAACGCGAAGGGCCGCTTCGCGGCGGCCCTTCAAGGTGAGCAGTGGGTGCCGTGGCGCTTCAGCGCGGCGCCACCGGCAAATAGCGCCGGTCGGAGTAGGTCAGCAGCCACTGCGGCCGCCAGGCCACGAAGATGGCGCACAGCATGCCGCTGAGCACCGCGTCGCTCCAGGCGATCAGCCAGCGCCCGGTGAGCACGGCGGCCACGTCGGTGCCCGGGGGCAGCGGATGGCGCAGCAGCCACAGCCCGCCCACGAGCGCCATGGCCAGCAGCGTGGCCCCGAAGCCGCGCGCCAGGATGTAGACCATCAGGTGCTGCGGCAGCCAGCGCCGCGTGAGCAGGCCGATGCCCAGCGCCAGCGTGGCCGGCAGCACGCCGTTCCACACCGCCTGGTGCAGCGCGGAGGCCGTGCCGCTGCCGTCGATGAACGCGGTGCAGATCGCCACCGGCACGCAGGTGAGCACGGCCAGTGGCCAGCCCAGCATCAGCACCAGCAGCGACGCGCAGGAGAGCTGCAGCGGCGGCCCGCCCGGCAGCACGCCCTGCAGCGACCATACGAAAGGCAGCAGCACCACCGCCGCCAGCCAGGGACTGCGCAACTCGGTGGCGCGCAGCGCTGCCCATGGCTTGAAACACAGCGCCACGCCGCAAGCAGCGAGCAGGACGATGAGTTCGAGCAGCATGTTCATGATTCAGCATCCATCGTGCCTGCATTGAAACGCAGCTGTTTTCTCCTGGCGCAAGGGAATGCGCCGATACGGCACAAGCACACCACCGAAAGGATGAAGCCATGAGCACCATCGACTTCTGGTTCGACTTTTCCTCGCCCTACTCGTACCTGGCCTCGACCTGGATCGAGCCGCTGGCCGCGCGCCACGGCCGCCGGGTGCGCTGGCACGCCATGCTGCTGGGCGCCACGCTGGCCGCGGCGGAACTGCGCCCGCCGGTGTCCTACCCGATCAAGGGCGGCTACATGCACCGCGACTTCGAGCGCTCGGCCCGCTTCGAGGGCGCGCCCTACCGCCCGCCGCCGCGCTTTCCCATCGCCACGCAGAACGCGGCGCGCATCTTCTGGTGGCTGCACGCGCAGGACGAGTCGCGCGCCGCCGCCTGGGCGCGCCGGGGGCTGGCCGCGTACTTCGCCGAGGGCGTGCAGCTCGACGAGATGCCCGCGCTGCTGGCGCTGGCCGAGCGCTGCGGCCTCGACCCGGCGCAGGCGCAGGCTGCGTGCGCCGACGCGCAGTGGAAGGCGCATCTGAAGCAGGTCAACGACGACGCCATCGCCGCGGGTATCTTCGGAGCGCCCTGGATCGTCGTGGACGGCGAGCCGTTCTGGGGCAACGACCGCCGCGCGCAGATCGAGCGCTGGCTGTCAGCACCCTTCTAGAAACCGAGAGACGAACCCTGGAGGAGACGCATGAAGCTGAAGAAGACGGCCCAGCAGATGGTCGAGGAGGCGCTGGCGCAGGTGCACACCTGCACGCTGGCCGAGGCGCTGGCGCTGCACGCCCGCGAGGACGTGCAGTTCATCGACCTGCGCGACATCCGCGAGCTGCAGCGCGAAGGCACCATCCCCGGCGCCTACAACACCCCGCGCGGCATGCTGGAGTTCTGGGCCGACCCGGAGAGCCCCTATCACAAGCCGGTGTTCGCGCAGGGCAAGCGCCTGGTGCTGTTCTGCGCCGCGGGCTGGCGCTCGGCGCTGGCCACGCGCACGCTGCAGGAAATGGGCTTCGACGACGTGGCCCACATCGACGGCGGCTTCAAGGCCTGGAAGGAGGGCGGCGGGCCGGTGGCGCCGCTGCAATCCCGGCACTGAAGGCGGCTGCGCGCCGCTGGCTATAGTCCGGCGCGCGCCGCCACCCGCAGCGGCACGAGGACGGACATGGACAACGACTTGCAGCAGCGCCCCGAAGGTTTCCAACGCGTGGCGCAGGCCCTGGCGGCACAGGGCCACCCGCATGTGCCGCGCTACCTGGACACCGCCGCGCGCACCGCGCAGGAAGCGGCCGACGCGCTGGGCGTGAGCGTGGGACAGATCGCCAAGAGCGTCATCTTCAAGCTGCGCGCCGTCGAGCGCGCGGTGCTGGTGGTGACCTCGGGCGACCGGCGCGTGGACGAGAAGAAGGTCGCGGCGCTGGTGGGCCCGGTGGGCCGGGCCGATGCCGAGTTCGTGAAGGCGCAGACGGGCTTCTCCATCGGCGGCGTCTCGCCGGTGGCGCACCTCAACCCGCCGCTGACGCTCATCGACCGCGACCTGTTCCGCTTCGACGAGATCTGGGCCGCCGCGGGCCATCCCAACGGCGTGTTCCGGCTCAGCCCGCAGCAGCTGGAAGGCCTCACCGGCGCGCCGGTGGCCGACGTGGTGCAGCAGCCATGACGGCGCCGTCCCCGCCGCCCGCCGCCACCACGCCCGTGGGCTCGCCCTGCACCGGCGTGTGCAAGATGGACAAAGCCACCGGCTGGTGCCTCGGTTGCGCCCGCACCATCGACGAGATCGCCGGCTGGTCCACGCTGGACGACGCGGCCCGGCGTGCGGTGTGGCTGCGCCTGCCGCCGCGCCAGGAGCAGCTCCGGGCGCAGCACGGCCCCGCGCCCGTGCCGGAGCCCCGCCGATGAAGACGCTGGACTTCTGGTTCGACGTCATCTCGCCCTACGCCTACCTGGCCTTCGAGCGGCTGCCGCAGGCGCTGGAGGGCTGCTCGTACCGCGTGCGCTACCGCCCGCTGCTGTTCGCCGGGCTGCTCAAGCACTGGGGCCAGCTCGGCCCCGCGGAGATCGGGCCCAAGCGCGACTGGACCATGCGCCAGGTGCACTGGCTGGCGCGCGAGGCCGGCGTGGAGCTGGCGCTGCCGGCGCAGCATCCCTTCAACCCGCTGGCGCTGCAGCGCCTGGCGCTGGCCTGCGGCGAGGTGGACGGCCTGCCCAACCGCCGCGTGGTGGAGGCGCTGTTCCACCACGTCTGGCGCGGCGCCGGGGCCGACGCCAACGATCCGGCGCGGCTGCAGGCGCTGGCGCACGCACTGAAGCCGGCGCTGGACCCGCAGGGCGAGGAAGTGCGGCAGCGGCTGCGCGAGCACACCGATGAAGCCCTCGCGCTGGGCCTCTTCGGCGTGCCCAGCATCGTCCTGGAAGGCAAGGTGTTCTGGGGCCTGGACGCGCTGCCGATGCTCAAGGCCGCGCTGCAGGGCGACGCCTGGTTCGAAGCGCCGTGGCAGGAGGCGGCACGGCCGTTGCCCGGCGTGCAGCGGCGCTGAGGACGTCCGGCTTTCCCGCTCGGTCAGCGGCGGCCGCCCGGGGCCTGGGCGGCTTCAGCCAGGTCAAGGCCGGGCGCGGGACGGCCTGCCGTGCATCAAGCTGGCGTCAGGCGGCGCTGCACAAAATGGCCGGCTATGCCCAGCGCCTTCAACTTCGACGCCTCTCCCTTCGACTGCCTGGACGCCGAGGAGCGCCAGCTCGTGCGCAACAGCGTGGACATCGCCTACTTCCGTGCCGGCGAGGCCATCCTGGAGCCCGGCATCGAGGCCGGCCACCTGTTCGTGCTGATCAAGGGCCACGTGCAGCAGTTCGACGAGGAGCACCAGGTCATCACGACCTACGGCCCCGACGACACCTTCGACGGCCGCGCCCTGGTGGCCGGCCGCGTCACCAGCCGCTTCGTGGCGCAGGAGGAGGTGCTGGCCTACCAGCTCGCGCGCAAGGCCGTCAACGAGCTCATCGCGCGCAACGCCACCTTCGGCGCGCTGCTGTTCTCCGACCTCTCCAACAAGCTCTCGGCGCTGGCGCAGCGGCGCAGCCAGCACGAGATGCAGTCGCTGACCATGGCCCGCGTGTCCGAGACCGGCGTTCGGGCGGCGCAGGTGGTGGACGCGGCCACCACCATCGTCGAAGTGGCGCGCGTGTTCCAGGAGCACAAGATCTCCAGCGTGCTGGTGCAGGACGGGTCCACCGCCCCGCCGCGGCTGGGCATCTTCACCAACACCGGGCTGCAGCGCGCGATCCTGGACGGCACGCCGCTGGACCGGCTGCCGGTGGGCCGGCTGGCGACCTTCACGCTGGTGTGCGTGAAGCCCTCGGACCCCGTGGGCGAGGCGCTGGCGCTGATGCTGCGCCACAACGTGCACCGCGTGGTGGTGCAGGACGGCGACGGCAGCGTGCACGGCGTGCTGGAGGCGCTGGAGGTGTTCAGCTTCCTCTCCAACCACTCCTACCTGGTGGGCCTGCAGATCGCGCAGTCGCGCGACCTGGCCGGGCTGGCGGAGGCCTCGCGGCAGATCACCAAGCTCATCGCCATCCTGCACCGCGGCGGCACGCGCGTGGGCATGATCGCCCGCCTGGTGAGCGAGCTCAACGCCAAGCTCTTCGAGCGCACCTGGCAGCTCATCGCGCCCAAGGAGCTCATCGCCAACAGCTGTCTGTTCGTCATGGGCAGCGAGGGCCGCGGCGAGCAGCTGCTCAAGACCGACCAGGACAACGGCCTGGTGCTGCGCGACGGCTACGAGCCGCCGGCGGACCTGGAGGCCATCTGCAACCGCTTCACGCAGGCGCTCATCGACTTCGGCTACCCGCCGTGCCCGGGCAAGATCATGATCAACAACCCGGCCTGGCGGCAGCCGCAGTCGGCCTTCCGCGAGACCGTGCGGCGCTGGATGCTCATGCCCAACGCCGAGAGCCTCATGGCGCTGGCCATCTTCCTGGACGCGCACCCGGTGTGCGGTGACGCCGCGCTGCTGGAGCCGCTGCGCGAGGAGGTGTTCTCGCTGGCGGCCGACAGCGACGCCTTCAAGGCCCGCTTCGCCGCGGCCATCACGCTCTTCGACGAGCACACCGGCTGGTGGAACCGGCTGCTGACGCTGGGCGAGAACGACCCCGACCGGCTGGACCTGAAGAAGGCCGGCATCTTCCCGCTGGTGCACGGCGTGCGCAGCCTGGCCATGGACAAGCGCATCCGCGAGTGCGGCACCGCCGAGCGCGTGCAGGCGCTGGTGAGCGCGGGCCACATGGCGCCCGAGATCGGCTCCGACGTGGTGCAGAGCCTGCACTTCTTCATGGGCCTGAAGCTCAAGGCTGGGCTGCAGGAGCTGGAGCTCGGCCGCGACGTCAGCGGCGGCGTCAAGCCCGACCAGCTCAACAGCCTGGACCGCGACCTGCTCAAGGACACGCTGGGCGTGGTCAAGCGCTTCAAGGCCACGCTGCGGCTGCGCTACCACCTGGACGCCCTGCAGTGAAGTCCACCGTCAACCTCCTGGGGCCGCTGGCCGGGCCCTGGGAGAAGCTCAAGAAGGGCTGGCTGCTCTATCACCTGGCCAACGACAACTACCGCTTCATGTTCGAGCCGCCGCCGCCCGACGAGTGGGTGTCGCTGGACTGCGAGACGACGGGGCTGGACCGCCGGCGCGACGAGATCATCTCCATCGGCGCGGTGCGCATCGCGGGCAGCCGCGTGCTCACCAGCGAGCGGCTGGAGCTGCTGGTGCGCCCCGAGAAGCGCGCCATCTCGTCGGAGGCGGTGAAGGTGCACCGGCTGCGCGAGCAGGACGTGGCGCAGGGCATCACGCCGGAGGCGGCGATGGCGCAGCTCATGCGCTTCATCGGCAGCCGCCCGCTGGTGGGCTACTACCTGGAGTTCGACGTGGCCATGCTCAACCGCGTCGTCTGGCCGATGCTTGGGCTGAGGCTGCCGCAGCGCAAGATCGAGGTCTCGGCGCTGTTCTACGAGTGGAAGAACCGCCAGCTGCCCGCGCACGAGCGCGGCAACCGCAACGTGGACCTGCGCTTCGCCACCATGCTGGACGAGCTGGGCCTGCCCCAGTACGAGGCCCACGACGCCATGAACGATGCGGTGATGGCGGCGCTGGCCTTCACCAAGCTGCGGCGGCTGCTGGGGCACGACTGAGCCGCGACCCCGCTGATGAAAAAAGCCCGCGGCAGCGGGCTTTTTCGCGGATGGGCCGGGAGGCCGGTGATCAGGCCGCCACCGGCGCCGGGGTGCGGATGAGGTGGTCGAAGGCGCTGAGCGCGGCCGCCGCGCCGGCACCCGCGGCGATGACGATCTGCTTGTACGGCACCGTGGTGCAGTCGCCCGCGGCCAGCACGCCCGGCACGTTGGTCTGGCCCTTGGCGTCGATCACGATCTCGCCGAAGCGGTTGAGCTCCAGCGTGCCCTTGAGCCACTCGGTGTTGGGCACCAGGCCGATCTGCACGAACACGCCTTCCAGCGGCACGAGGTGCTCCTGGCCGGTGGCGCGGTCCTTGTAGCGCAGGCCGTTGACCTTGCCCTCGGCGCCGGTGATCTCGGTGGTCTGGGCGTTGGTGACGATGTCCACGTTGGGCAGGCTCTTGAGCTTGCTCACCAGCACCGCGTCGGCCTTGAGCTGGTCGGCGAACTCGACCAGCGTCACGTGCGCCACGATGCCCGCGAGGTCGATCGCCGCCTCCACGCCGGAGTTGCCGCCGCCGATCACCGAGACGCGCTTGCCCTTGAACAGCGGGCCGTCGCAGTGCGGGCAGTAGGCCACGCCCTTGTTGCGGTACTCCTGCTCGCCGGGCACGCCCACGTTGCGCCAGCGCGCGCCGGTGGACAGGATCACCGAGCGGGCCTTGAGCACGCCGCCGTTGGCCAGCCGCACCTGCGCCAGGCCCGAGGCGTCGGCCGGGATCAGCTCCTCGGCGCGCTGCGTGGTCATGATGTCCACGTCGTAGGCCTTGACGTGGTCCTCCAGCGCCTGGGCGAACTTCGGGCCCTGGGTTTCGAGCACGGAGATGTAGTTCTCGATGCCCAGGGTGTCCAGCGTCTGGCCGCCGAAGCGCTCGGCCACGATGCCGGTGCGGATGCCCTTGCGCGCGGCGTACACGGCCGCGGCCGCGCCGGCGGGGCCGCCGCCGACGATCAGCACGTCATAGGGCGCCTTGGCGCTGAACTTCTTGGCGTCGCGCGCGGCGGCACCGGTGTCCACCTTGGACAGGATCTCCTCGACGCTCATGCGGCCCTGGCCGAAGAGCTGACCGTTGAGGAAGACCATGGGCACGGCCATGATCTGGCGCTCTTCCACTTCCTTCTGGAACAGCCCGCCGTCGATGGCGGTGTGCTTGATGCGCGGGTTGAGCGCGGCCATCAGGTTCAGCGCCTGCACCACGTCCGGGCAGTTGTGGCAGGACAGCGACATGTAGGTCTCGAAGTGCAGGTCGCCTTCCAGCCCCGCGATCTGCTCGATCACCTCGCGCTCGACCTTGGGCGGGTAGCCGCCGACCTGCAGCAGCGCCAGCACCAACGAGGTGAACTCGTGGCCCAGCGGCAGCCCGGCGAAGCGCACGCCGACGTCGGTGCCCACGCGGCGGATCAGGAACGAGGGCTTGCGCTCGGCGTCGTCGCGGCTCTCCACCAGCGAGACCTGCTCCGACTGCTCGGCCACGTCGCGCAGCAGCTCCAGCATGTCCTGCGAGCCCTTGGAGTCGTCCAGCGAGGCGATGAGCTCGATGGGCTGCGTGAGGCGTTGCAGGTAGCCCTTCAACTGGGCCTTGAGGTCGGCGTCCAACATGGCGAAGTCCTTCTTGTCGGTAAACGGTGGCTTTGGGGTTCGTATGCGTGCTCGTGGCCGCATGGGAAGCGTCCGCCGTGTACGGCCGGTGGGCGCTTTCCGGGGGGCCCGGGCAGGGAGCGTGACGCGGCGGGCGCGGCACGCGGGTCTGGAACGCGGCGGCCCGGCCGCCGCGCCCGTCGGAAAGGGTGGCCGCAGGCCACCCGCTTGTCCGACTTAGATTTTTCCGACCAGGTCCAGCGAGGGCTTGATCGTCTGGGCGCCTTCCTGCCACTTGGCGGGGCAGACTTCGCCCGGGTGCGAGGCCACGAACTGGGCGGCCTTGAGCTTGCGCAGCGTTTCCTTGACGTCGCGGGCGATGGCGTTGTCGTGCACTTCCAGGGTCTTGATCACGCCTTGCGGGTCGATGATGAAGGTGCCGCGCAGCGCCAGGCCTTCCTCGTCGATGTGGATGTCGAAGGCGCGGGTCAGCTGGTGCGTCGGGTCGCCCACCAGCGGGAACTTCGCCTTGCCCACGGCCGGCGAGGTCTCATGCCACACCTTGTGCGAGAAGTGGGTGTCGGTCGTGACGATGTACACCTCGGCGCCGGCCTTCTGGAACTCGGCGTAGTTGTCGGCCGCGTCCTCGACTTCCGTCGGGCAATTGAAGGTGAAGGCCGCGGGCATGAAGATCAGAACCGACCACTTGCCCTTCAGATCCTCGTTGGTCACCGGCACGAACTTGCCGTTGTGGAAGGCGGTGGCCTTGAAGGGCTTCACTTCGGTGTTGATCAGGGACATGGCTTGTTTCCTGTGTGGGTTGTTGAAGAGAACGAGATGAATGCTATAGCCATCGACTTCTCAATTGTTAAATTTAATCAAATGAGGTCGATTGACTCTGCCTATTACCGCACCGGCAGCGCGGTGGCGGGAGAGGCGATGCCCAACCGCGGGCTGGACATCCTGACTACGTTAGCGCACGCGCCGCGCGCTTGCAGCCGGGGCAAGGCAGCGGCCTGACCTGGACCACTGTCCGGGTAAGCAGGCACTGCCTACGATGCCCCTCCTCACGCTTCCACAAGCACAGGAGACAAGGCATGCGACAGATCAAAGGCAGGCACCGGCTCGCCGCGGTGGTCCTGGCGCTGGCGGGTGGCACGGCCCTGGCGGGCACCACCAGCAGCTTCGATGTCGGTCCACAAAGCTACGCCGGCTCGCAGCTGCGCCGGGTGCAGGTGTACGTGCCCGATGGCCTTGCGGGCCCGGCGCCCATGGTCATGGCGCTGCACGGCTGCCAGCAGACCGAACAGAGCGTGCTGCAGGACTGGGGCCTGCGCGCGGCGGCCGACCGCTACGGCTTCGTGCTGGTGACGCCCTTCATCACCCGCTACGACGGGCTGCGCAACACCAACTGCTGGGGCTTCTGGCTGGACCAGCACCGCCATCAGGGCCGCGGCGAGGTGGAGGACCTGCGCCAGATCGGCCTGGCGGTGGAGCAGCGCTGGACCATCGATCCCCAGCGCCGCTTCATCACCGGGCTGTCCTCGGGCGGCGCGATGACGGTGGTGGCCTCGGTGGCGCACAACGAGTACTGGGCCGCCGCCGCCAGCGCCGCCGGCCTGGGCTACGGCGAGGACGCGGCCTCGGTCTCCTTCTCCGGCTGCCCCGGCTCGGCCACCTTCCACAGCGTGGACCGGCTGGTGAGCGACATGCGCGCCGAGCGCGACAGCCCCTACGCCATCCCGCTGATGGTGTTGCAGAACCGCGGCGACTGCACCGTGCTGGCCCAGGCCGGCGAGCGCCTGCGCGACGCGCAGCTGAAGCTCAACGGCGACGCAGCGCACGACACCCCGGCCGAGGCGCTGGCCGAGGAAAAGGCCTGCAGCCCCGTGTTCGGCAGCGATTACGGTTGCCGCCATGCGCGCTACACGGTGGACGGCCAGCCGGGCAGCCGCTCGCTGGTGGAAACCATCTTCTACAGCGGCCCCACCGTCACGCCCAGCACCGGCGACACCGACCACGGCCACTACTGGATCGGCGGCGAGCAGGGCCTGGACGGCAACTGGTCGCTGCGCCAAGGGCCGAGCTATCCGGACATCGTGTGGAGCTTCTTCGCCCGCCATGCGCGCGCCGACGGTGGAACGACGCCCCCGCCTCCGCCGCCCCCGCCGCCGCCGCCTTCCGAGGTGGACTGCAGCGGCACCGCGGCCTCGCCCATGGCGCACATCGCGGCGGTGCGGGCGGTGGCGGGCGGCTACTTCAACCTGCGCGCCCTGGCCACCGCGGATGCCCAGGACATCGGCTTCGCCTGGGACAGCTGGTCCAGCGTGCGGCTGTACCAGGTGCAGCCCGCGCGCTGGCAGACGGCGCGGCCGGCGGGCTGCGGCAGCTGAGCGCCGGGCGGCAAAAAAGCGCGGCCCGCCACCCCCGGCGGGCCGCGCACCCGCCCTTCAGCTCAAGGCTTGGCGGTGTGCCAGACCTGGTTGAAGCCGTCGCCGGTGCGGTCGCCGGGCTTGGTGTCCTTGGCCCAGTAGTACAGCGGCTTGCCCTTGTAGGCCCACTGCTTGGCGCCGTCGTCGCGCGTGATCACGCTCCAGTCGCCCTGGTCGCGGGCATCGGCGGCGGCCATCAGCGGCGGCCAGTTGGCGGCGCAGGGGCCGTTGCACGCGCTCTTGGCTCCGCCGGCCGGATCGCGGTCGAAGGTGTAGAGCGTCATGCCGCTGGGGCCCACCAGCGCGCCGTCGGCCGCCTTGGCCGGAGCGGCAGTGCCGCCGCCGCCCATCGAGCCGCAGGCCTGCAGCAGGGCGGCCAGCGCGAGCGCGGCCAGGGTCGTGGTCTTCATCCTCATCGGTCCTCTCCTGTGGTGAACGGGACAGGCCGTGTACGCGCGGCGCCGCCGCTTTATTCCGTGGTGCCGCCGGCCGCGGCCACGCGCACGCCGGCGGCCTCCGCCGGCCAGTCGCGCCCGATGAGCACGCGCACGCCCGCACGCTGGCCGGCGTCGGTCTGCAGCGGTGCCGACAGCGGCAGCGCGCGCGAGACCTGCCGCGCGGCGGCCTCCTGGCCCGGCCGGTACAGCACCACGGTGTAGGGCTGCCGGTAGGGCGGCTGGTTGCTCGTGTAGTGCACCTTGAAGCCCTGCTGCTGGAACTGCTGGCGCAGCGCCACCGCCGCGCCGCGGCGGCCCATGCCGTTGCTCAGCTCCAGCGTGAACGCGCCCGGCGGCGCGGACGGGGAGGGCGCCGCCGCCTCCTGCGGGCTCGTCGTGGTGACGGCAGGCGGCCGGGCCGCGCCTGCGCCGTCCAGGGCCGGGGCGGCCATAGGCGCCGCAGGCGCGAGGCCGGGCGTGGGCGCCGCTGTGGCCAGCGGCGCCAGCGTGGCGCCGTCGAGCACCCGCAGCGCTGCCGCGGGGGCCGGGGCTTCCTGTGTTGGTGCTGCGGCGGACGGGACCTCCACCGCAGCCGACTTCGTCGCCGCTGCCTCCCTGGCAGTCGCTGCGGCGTCCACCGTCCCGGAGCCGGGCACGGTGGACGCCGCAACGCGTCCCTGAGCGAGTTCGAGATTGGCCTGCGCCACGCCGTCGCGCGGGTTCAGCGCCAGCGCGGCGTGCAGTGCCTCTTGCGCTTCCTTGGACCGCCCGGCGAGCAGCAGCAGGTAGCCCAGGTTGCTGTGCAGGTCGGCGCGCTGCGGCGCGGCCTGCAGCGCCATGCGCAGCTGCGCCTCCGCGTCGGGCATCAGCCCCAGCCGCGCCAGCGCCACGGCCAGCGCGTTGCGCGCATCCACGTGGCCGGGGTCGAGCTTGAGCGCCTGGCGGTAGGCGTCGGCGGCGCGCAGCCAGTCGCGCGAGCCCAGCTCGATCTGGCGGCCCACCACGTAGTAGCCCTCGGCCGATCCCCCCAGCCCGTGCGTCACCGTCTGCACCGGCTCGATGCGCCAGGGCAGGCTTTCGGTGCGGGTGGCGCAGCCGCCCAGCGCCAGCAGCAGCGCCGCGCACCAGGTGGTAGGGGCCGCAAGAGGTTGCGTGTTCAACATGGGTTCAGTTTCCCGCGCTCAGTGCCGGCAGCAGTATGCGGTGGATGCTGATCGCCGCCGGCCCCAGCAGCACCAGCAGCAGCGCCGGGAAGATGCAGAAGATCAGCGGCAGCAGCAGCTTGAGCGTGATCTTGGCCGCCTCCTCCTCCGCGCGCTGGCGCCGCCGCGTGCGCAGCATGTCCGCGTGCACGCGCAGCGCCTGCGCGATGCTGGTGCCGAAGCGCTCGGCCTGGATGAGCATGGCCACGAAGCTGTCCACCTCTTCCACGCCGGTGCGCAGCGCCAGGTTGTGCAGCGCGTGCTCGCGCGGCGCGCCCGCGCGCAGCTCCAGCCCCACGAGCTGCAGCTCGGTGCTGAGCACGCGGCTGCGGTGCTGCACGTCCTCGGCCACGCGTCCCAGCGCCGCCTCCACGCCCAGCCCGGCTTCCACGCACACCGTGATGAGGTCCAGCGCGTCGGGGAAGCTCTCGAAGATCTCGCGCTGGCGCAGGGCCACCATCCGCGACAGCACCACGTTGGGCAGGTAGTAGCCCAGCGCCGCGGCCAGCAGCATCGCCAGCAGCAGTGATTGGCCCTGCAGCGGCTGCGGCGTCAACAGTTGCGCCAGGAACACCAGCAGCGGCAGCGCCAGCGCCAGCAGCGTCTTGGTGCCCAGGTAGGCCGTGAGCGCCTGCGAATGGCGCAGCCCCGCGTGCAGCAGCCGCCGGCGCAGCGCCGAGGACTGCGCGCCGGTGTCGGACTCGGCGAAGCGCGCCAGCGGCTGCGTGCCGCGCGCCAGCAGCTCGACCCAGGGCCGCCGCCGGGGCGCCGCCGCGTCCCCGCCCGTGTCGCCCGCCACCAGGCGCCGCGTGCGCTCCTTGGTGGCGCCGCGGGTGGTGAGCTGTCCCAGCAGCAGCACCAGGGCCACCGAGGCCACGAACACCAGACCCAGGATCCCCAGCTCCGCCGTACTCATGTCCACCCTCCCTCAGATCCGGATGCGGATGATCTTGCGCATCCACGCCACGCCCAGCGCCATGACGCCCAGCGCCACGCTCACCAACTGCACGCCGGCCGGGTCGGTCCACAGCACCTGCATGAACTTCGGGTTGAGCATGTTCAGCAGGAAGCCCATCACGAAGGGCAGCAGGCCCAGGATCCACGCCGACATCCGCCCCTCGGCCGAGAGCGTGCGCACCTGCCCCAGCAGCTTGAGCCGCGCGCGCACGATGGCCGCGATGTTGTCCAGCAGCTCCGCGAGGTTGCCGCCGGTCTCGCGCTGGATCAGCACGGCGATGATGAAGTAGCGCGCATCCTCCAGCGGCACGCGCTGCGCCAGCCGCGTCAGCGCCTCGGACAGCCCCATGCCGAAGTTGAGCTCCTCGCTGAGCTGGCGGAACTCGCGCGCGATCGGGTCCGAGGCCTCCTCGCCCACCATCCGCAGCGCCGTGGGCAGCGCGTGGCCCGCGCGCAGCGCGCGCCCCATGAGGTCCAGCGCCAGCGGCAGCTGCTGCTCCAGGCGGCGCAGGCGCTGCGCACGCCGCTGCGACAGCCACAGCCACGGCGCGGCCATGCCCAGCACGCCCGCGCCGCCCACCGCCGGCGCAGGCCCGCCCAGCAGCAGCGCCGCCAGCGTCCCCGCGCCGGCCAGCAGCCCGCTCAGCAGCAGCAGCTCGCCTGCGCTTTGCCCGGTGCCGGCGCTGCGCACGTAGCCCAGCAGCCGCTGGCCCACCGACAGCGGCGCCAGCAGCTCCGTCTCGATCCACTTCCAGCGCTGCTCGGCCTGGCGCCGCGCCTGCGCCTCGGGGTCCGATGCCGGCGTGCCTTCGAGGTAGCGCAGCCGCGCCGCCAGGCGCTTGGCCTCGCCGCTGTGGCGCGAGCTCCACAGCTGGTACAGGCCTTCCAGGCCCAGCACGACGGCCACGAACAGCAGCACGCCGAAGAGCAGGTAGCTCGCGTCCATGGCCGCCTCACTCCCAGCGCACGCCGGGCTCGAACAGCCCCTCGGGCAGCGCCAGCCCGCGCGCCTTGAGCTGCTCCATGAAGCGCGGGCGCACGCCGCAAGCCTGGAAGTGGCCCTTGACGCCGCCGTCCTCGCGCACGCCGGTCTGCTTGAAGGTGAAGATCTCCTGCATCGTGATCATCTCGCCTTCCATGCCGGTGACCTCGGCGATGCTGGTGAGCTTGCGCTGCCCGTCGCTGAGGCGGTTGGTCTGCACCACCACGCCGATGGCCGAGGCGATCTGCGCCCGCGCCACGCGCGTGGGCGCGTTGAAGCCCCCCATGGCCAGCATGTTCTCCAGCCGCGCCAGCGCGTCGCGCGGCGTGTTGGCGTGCACGGTGGTCATCGAGCCCTCGTGGCCCGTGTTCATCGCCTGCAGCATGTCCAGCGCCTCGGCGCCGCGCACCTCGCCCAGGATGATGCGGTCCGGGCGCATGCGCAGCGCGTTTCGCAGCAGCTCGCGCTGCGTGATCTCGCCGCGGCCCTCGATGTTGGGCGGGCGCGTCTCCAGCCGCACCACGTGCGTCTGGCGCAGCTGCAGCTCGGCTGCGTCCTCGATGGTGACGATGCGCTCGCCCTCGTCGATGTAGCCCGAGAGGATGTTGAGCAGCGTGGTCTTGCCGCTGCCCGTGCCGCCGGACACCAGCAGGTTGATCCGCGCGCGCGCCAGCGCTTGCAGCAGCTGCCCCATGCCCGGCGTGAGCGAGCGGTTCTCGACCAGCTCGTTCATGCCCAGCGGCACCACCGCGAAGCGCCGGATCGACACCTGCGCCCCGTCCAGCGCCAGCGGCGGGATGATGACGTTCACGCGCGAGCCGTCGGGCAGCCGCGCGTCGGCCATGGGGCAGGACTCGTCCACGCGCCGTCCCACGCGCGAGACGATCTTGTCCACGATCTTCATCAGGTGGTCGTCGTCGGCGAACACCACGTCGGTCAGGTTGAGCTTGCCGCGGCGCTCCACCCACACCTGGCGCGGGCCGTTGATCAGGATGTCGGAGACGGTGGCGTCGGCCAGCAGCGGCTCCAGCGGCCCCAGGCCCACCATCTCGTCCTGGATGTCGCGCACGAGCGTTCGGCGCTCGGCGGCGTTGAGCACCAGGTTCTCCTCCCCCAGCAGCCGCTCCACCAGCCCGCCCAGCTCCTGGCGCAGCCGCTCCGGGGCCATGCCTTCGAGCGCATGCAGGTCCAGCCGCTCCAGCAGCCGCTGGTGCACCCGCGACTTCATGCGCTGGTAGGCGTGCAGGTCGCGCTCGGCGGCCTCGGGCGCGGACGAGGCGGCGCCGCCATCGCCGCCGCCGGGCTGGGTCACGAGTTGCTGGCGCAGGTTCATGGCGTTCTCCTTCAGGCCCGGGCGAAGAGCTGCGAGAACCAGCCTTCGCGGCGCGGCGCGGCGGGTGACTGCGCCTGCTGGGCCTGGGGCGGCGCCAGCCGCGGTGCCAGCTCGTCGAGCGCGCGCGCCACGGGACTGTTGGCCGCCAGCGGCTGGCCCTGGTTCACCGCCGCGCTCACGCTGGCGTGGTGGTTGGGGATGGTGTGCACCGGGTCGCCGCCCAGCACCTGCGTCAGCGACTGCAGCGGCAGCTCGCTGTGCTTGTGGAAGCGGTTGACGATCCAGCACAGCTTGCTCTGCGGCACCTCCAGCGACTGCAGCGTGGCGCGCATGCGCCGCGCGTCGCGCAGCTGCGGCAGGTACAGCTGCAGCACCGGGAACACCTGCGTGGCCTGGTCCAGCGCGGGCAGGCTCAGCGCGTCGATGCGCGCGCCCAGGTCCAGCACCACCACGTCGAACATCTGCCGCGCCTGGCGCACGATGGCCTGCACGTGCTCGGCCTTGACCTCCAGCGCTTGTGCGATGTCCTCGGGCGCGGGCAGCACGTGCAGCGTCTCGGTGAGCGGCACCATGGCCGAGCGCAGCAGCTCCGCGTCCAGCCGCTGCACGTTGCGCGCCACCTCCGCCACGTCGCTGGCCGCGTTCTGGCTGCTCAGCAGCAGCAGCGCGTTGCCGCCGTGCAGGTCCAGGTCGATCAGCGCCACGCGCCGCGTGCCGCTGGCCGCGAGGCGGCTGGCCAGGTTGGCCGCCAGCACGCTGGTGCCGTTGCCGCCGCGGCAGCCGATGAAGGCCGCCACCTGGCCGTTGCGCTGCACCGGCGGGGCATGGCGGCGCGCCGCGCGCTGCACCGCCGCGCGCAGCGCCGCGGCATCGGCGCTGCCGGGCAGCACCTCGCGCACGCCGGCCTGCATGGCCTGCAGCAGGAAGCCGGGCGACTGGTCGGCCGAGAGCACCAGCGTCTCGACCTGCGGATGCTCGGCCGTGAAGCGGGCGATGGCCGGCAGCGCCGGCGCCTCCACGCCGTCCACCAGCACCATCGCGGCCCGGCTGCCCTGCAGCGACTGCGCCAGCGCCTGCGGCGGCGCGATGCCGCACTGCACTTCCAGGCTCGGGTCGGCCTCGGCCAGCAGCCGGGCAAGCTGCTCGGCGCGCTGGGCGTCGGGGGAGATGAGCTTGATTCTCATGGCGGGTCCTGAGGAAAGGGGGTCAAGAGCACGCCGGCTGGTTGGCGCTGTTGAAGACCTCGCGCGGCAGCGTGACGCTGGCCGGGATCTCGATGCTCCCCAGCGCCGTGGGCAGCGGCACCAGCAGCTCGTGGCGGAAGCCCTGCAGCTCCACGTGCACCAGGCGGCAGTTGGTGTCGTTGCACGCGCCCACGCCGCCGGGGTTGATGTAGTCGAGCACGATCTGGTCGTTGGTCAGCGCGGGCAGCCGCTCGCGCATGCGCGTCTTGATGTCGGCGTCGTCGCGGGTGCACACGGCCGCCAGCCGCGCGCCCAGCCGCGTGGCCTCGGCGGCGGCGTTCCAGGTCCACAGCAGCCGTCCCACCTCCATGGCGCCGATGAGCGCCATGAGCAGCACGGACACGGTCAGGGCGAAATCCACCGCCATCGCGCCGCGCTGGCGCCGTGCCGGGAGGCGCCTCATGGCCGGGCCCTCATCGTCACGCGGATGTCGCTGAAGCCCAGCGTGGCGGGCAGCAGCACGCTGAACACCGAGGTGTAGGCGTAGCCGCTGATGCGCACCGACACCAGGTCCACCGTGCCGACGCCGGCGGTGGGCTGGCCGGCATGGGTGGCCGCGCAGGACGCCACCTTGGGCGCGCAGATCTCGACGTCGTCCGGGTCCAGGTCCGCCACCAGCTTCGAGCCGCTGCCCTCGGTGTTGCCGTACAGCACCAGGTTGCGCGCCTCGTTGCGCCGGTTCGCGTCGGACGCATCGACCAGCGCCAGGTAGCGTGCCGCGCCGCGGGCGGCCTGCGCCAGGGTGTTGAAGGTGTAGAAGGCCCGCCCCAGGTCGGCCGTGGCGGCCAGCAGCAGCATCAGCGGCATGAGCACCAGCGCCAGCTCCACGAGGGCCAGGCCCTGCTGGCCACGGCGCGGTGCCGGGCGGCGCGGAGCGGCGGGACGGGGATTCACGGCGCGGCTCCTCATTGCACCAAGCTGGCCACGTCTGCGCACAGGCCGGGGCCCGGCGCGCAGTTGTTGCCCGAGATGTCGCGCGTGGCGGCGGCCACCGCGCCCACCGCGGCGTCGGCAATGCCCAGCACGGGCATGAACCACAGTGTCAGCGCTGACGGCGCCACCGTGCAGCGCGCCACCAGGTCCGTGGCCTGTGCCGCGCCGAGCTGCCTCCAGACGGCGGCGCTGGTGGCCGTGGCGGCGAACTCGATCGTCACGCTCTGCTGTGGCACGGCCGTGCGCTGGAAATCACTGAAGTTGCGCGTGGCCGCGAGCATGCCGGCGTCGTGGGCGAGCACGAAGTTCGCCCCGCCGGACGCCAGCTCCTGCGCCGCCGCCAGCGCGCACGCGTCAGCCGCGTTCTGCAGCTCGGTCTTGTTGACGTAGAGCCGCGCGCCGTCCAGCGCCAGCCCGGCGAAGCCCATGAGCAGCACCAGCGACAGCGCGAACATGACCACCACCACGCCCTGCTGCGCGTGGCGGCGCGGCGGTGTGCGGCGGCAGCGGCGGCGCATGCGCGTGCTCCAGCTTCAGCGCGGGTTGATGCGGTTGCGCCCTTCCGACTTGGGCCCGCGCTCCACGTAGTCGTAGTAGTCGGCGTAGTCGCGCATGTTGGCCGCGGCGGCCTTGCCGTCCAGGCCCTCGGGCCGCGGCGAATGGCCGGCGGCCGCCGGGTCCACCAGCTGCTGCGCCCGGGCTTGGCGCACGCTGTCGCCGAAGCGGGCCTCCCACTGCGGGGTGGTGGCGGCGCAGCCGCCCAGCGCCAGCAGCGCCGCGGCCATGGACAGGGACATCGTCTTCATGGCGTTCTCCTCCTACTTGACCTGGAAGCCGCCGGCGCCCGCGGGGGCCGGCGTGGGCGCGGGTGCCTCGGCCGCTTCGGCTGCCTCGGCGGACGGTGGCGTGCCTTCCATGCGCCCCATCAGGTGCAGCTGCGCGCGGCTGGGCGGCGCGACGTTGTCGGTGGGCAGCGCAAAGCCCGCGGGCAGCGGCTTGACCAGGCGCGGCGTGATCACGAACAGCAGCTCCGACTTGTCGTTCTGGAACGAGGTGCTGCGAAACAGCGCCCCGATCACCGGCAGCTCTCCCAGCACGGGGAAGGCGCGCAGGTTGGTGGTGAAGTTGTTCTTGATCAGCCCGCCGATGGCGAAGCTCTGGCCGTCGGCCAGCTGCACCGTGGTCTTGGCCCGGCGCGAGGTGAAGGCCGGCAGCACCGCCAGCCCGCTGGTGCCCGGCACCGTGAGCCCCACGCCCTCGCGGTTGAGCTCCGAGACCTCGGTGGCCACCTCCAGGTTGACGCGCCCGCCGCCCAGCACCGTGGGCAGGAAGTTCACCGAGACGCCGAACTCCTTCTCCTCCAGCGTGATGGTGCGGCCGTTGCTGCCGTTGTCCACCGCCACCGGGATGAAGATCTTGCCGCCGGCCAGGAAGTTGCCCTTCTGGCCGCTGATGGCCATCACGGTGGGTTCGGCCAGGATCTTGACCAGCCCGTCGGTCTTCTGCGCGTTGATGCTGAGGTTGGTGACGTTGCGCGCCGGCACGGTGCCGTAGCCGGTCGTGTAGTTGGGAACGACCTGGCCGTTGACCGTGGACAGGCCCTGCGTCACGTTGCCGGCAACGCCGATGGCCGCGGGAATGCTGCCGCCGATGACCGTGCCCACCGAGCTCAACGGCGTGCCCGCGCCGCCGGTGCCCGAGAGCTGGCCCATCGCGCCGTTGCTGCCGCCGAAGATGCCCGAGAGGAAGCGGATCATCGAGCCATCGGCGCTGGCGTAGGCACGCGAGAAGTCGATGCCGAACTGGTCCATCAGCGACTTGGACACCTCCGCCACCTTGACCTCCAGCATCACCTGCTGCGGCGCGCCCACGGCGAGCATGTTGACGATGCGCGGGTTGATGCCCGCCACGTTGGAGCCGCTGCTGCCGCCGCCGCCCACGGCCGCGCCGCGCACGTAGGCGTTGGTGATCTCCAGCACGTGCGCCAGCGCGGCGCTGTCGCTGACGGTGCCGGCCAGCACGATGGAGTCGTAGGCCACGCTCACGCGCACCTCCTTCTCCTGCGGCATCAGTTGCGCCAGCAACGCCTGCAGCGCGCCCGTGTCCATGCTCACGATCACGTCCACCGCCGTGCAGCGCCCCGACTGCTCCAGCAGCACCACGTTGGTCGTGCCCAGCGCCTTGCCCAGCACGTACACCTCGGTGGGGCCCAGCAGCAGCACGTCGATGTCGGCCACGCCCGGGCGCAGCTGCGGCTCCTCGCCCACCGCGGCCGCGCCCGGGGCCGCCGCCGACGCGGGCGCAGCCGGCCGCGGCGCCACGGCGCGCGAGCCCTCGGCGTTGCCCAGCAGGATGCGCCGGATCGGGCTGGCGGGCCGGATCACGGTGGACTTGCCCGCGCTCACGTGCACGGGCGGCGCGATCTCCACGCGCGTGCACTGCGCCGCCGCAGGGGGTGCAGCGGCCGGCGCGGCGTGTGCCGCGGGGGCGTCCGCCGCCAGCGCAGCCGCCAGGGCCGCCGCCAGCACGGTACTGCGGCCCGGGCCGGGCAGGCGTGCAAGGCGGGGCATGCGCATGGGGCGGTCCTGCATGTACATCAGAAGCACTCCGTGGTGCGGCTGGTGCCGCGGATGACTTCCACGCACTGGCGGGCCGGGGCGGGAGCCTGGGCCTGGACCGGCGCGGGGGCCGGCGCACGCGGGCGCGCGGCGGGGACAGGTAGCGGGCGCGCCGCGGGGGCCGGCGCCGGGGCGGCGGTGGAGACGGCCTGCAGCAGCGAGTCCTTGGTGGCGCCGCCGGTGCCGCTGGGCTGCGGATCGACCTGGTTGCGCAGCACCAGCGACAAGGTGCCCACGCTGCGCGCCAGGTCCAGCTTCTCGGCCTCCTCGGGCGTGACCTCCAGCGTCACGGCGTTGACGACCTTGGGCTTGGTGTCGTCGCGGTTGGCCTCCTGCGCCACCGCCAGCACCAGGATGCGCTCCAGCACGATCTTGCTGATGGCCTTGTCCTGCGCGTCGCGGCCCTCGCTGCCGGGGTTGCTCGTGTTGACCATGATGTCCACGTAGTTGCCCGGCAGCGCGAAGCCGGCCACGCCGATGACGTCGTTGACGCGCACGGTCATGGCGCGCTTGCCCTCGACCACCACCGCCGAGAGCCCGCCCTTGGTGCCCGCGGGCGCGAGCTTGGCCTCCAGCACCGGCTCGCCGCGCGTGAGCGCCGTGCGCGCCACGCGTCCCTGCACCTTGGCCGGGTCGTCGAAGGCGCCCGGGGGCTCGTTGCCGCGCGGCCAGTCCACCATCTTCACCGCCTCGGGGCCGATCTTGGCGCCGATCTCCACGTCCACAGCCGCCACGGCGATGCGCCCCGTGCTGCCGGACTGCGCGTTGAGCCAGCGCGCGGCAAACACCGCCGCCATCAACCCGGCCAGCAGCGCCACCGCCAGCATCGTGAGTCCTCGCCTGTTGCCGCCCATGTCATGCCTCCTGTGTGCGGTCGTGCGTGCGGACGGGACCCTGCTCAGGCCCAGGCCGCTTCATTGGCAAAGTAGTTGCGCCAGGCCCACTTCATCAGCCGCGGGCTGAGCTCGGGCTTGAGCCCGTTGTAGGTGGCGAATTCCGCGATCTGGCCCACCAGGTCGCGCGCGTAGCAGGGCAGCAGGGGCCGGCCCTCGCGCTGGTGCATCTCGTGCAGCAGCCGCTCGACGGCCGCGTCGTCGTAGGGCACGCCGAAGTGCTCGCAGCTCTGGCGCAGCACGTGGCGGTAGTCCTCGGCCTGCAGCGGGCCGACGAAGATCTTGTAGCCGATGCGCCGCAGGAAGGCCTCGTCGCCGAGCTCGTCCGGGCGCAGGTTGGTCGAGAAGAACAGCAGCGTGTCGAAGGGCACGCGGAACTTGATGCCGTTGCGCAGCATCAGGTGGTCGTGCTGCTGCTCCATGGGCACGATCCAGCGGTTGAGCAGCTGGCGCGGCGTGACGAGCTGGCGCCCCAGGTCGTCCACCAGCAGCAGCCCGTTGTTGGCCTTGAAATGCGGCGGCGCGTGGTAGAAGCCCGCGCGCGCGTCGAACACCAGGTCCAGCATCTCCAGCGTGAGCTCGCCGCCGGTGACCACCACGGGGCGCTCGCACAGCACCCAGCGCCGGTCGAAGCGCCCCTGGGCCTCGGCCGCGCCCTGGGGCAGCGGCCGGTGCACCAGCGGATCGAACACGTGGATGATCTCGCCGTGCACCTCCACCGCGTAGGGCACGGCCACCGCGCCCTGCAGCAGCGCGGCCATGCGCTCGCACAGGAAGGTCTTGCCCGCGCCGGGCGGGCCGTACAGCAGCTTGGCGCGGCGCGAGTTCATGGCCGCGCCCAGTTGCTCGCGCACCTGCGGCTGCATCACCACCGAGGCCATGGCCTGCTCGAAGCGCTCGCGCGTGAGCTTCATGTCGGCGACGCTTTGCGCCTGCACCCGCTCCACGTAGGCCGGCAGCGGCACCGGCGCGGCGCCGCTGTAGAGGTTGCGCGCCAGCGCCTCGGCGGCGCGCGCGCGGCCGGCCTGGGTGAGCTGGTAGCTCACGTCGCCGTCCAGCGCGCCGCGCAGGCGCACCTCCACCAGCGACTCGCGGCGCAGCTGGCCCATCAGCGACTCCACCAGCATCGGCGCCAGGCGCAGGTGGTCCGCGATGTCGCACAGCCTGCAGAGCCCGTGCTGGTGCATGGACTTGAGCGCGAGCTCGCACAGCAGCAGCGCGGGCAGCCCGGTGTCCTGGGCCGTCACGGGCGCCGTGGGCAAGGCCACGGGCGCAGCGGCGGGGGGGAACTTCGCGTCGACAGGCATGTGGGACTCCTCCATGAGTGCCTTCAAGCTGACAACAACCGAACCATTTCAAAGGCGGTGCCGGTGGCGATGGCCACCGCATAGGGCAGCCGCCCGGTGGTCTGTACCGGGGCCTGCACCAGCATCCCGGCCGTGCAGCTGCGCACCAGCGTCGCGCGGCCCATGCGCAGCACGTTCATGCCCACCTGGCGCAGCGTGCCCCTGGGGCCCGCCAGCGTCACCGTCAGCGCCAGCACGCCGCCGGCGGCCAGGCTCCACAGCGCGGCATGCGCCACGCCCTGGGCGCCCAGCCACATGCCCGCCATCGCCAGCAGCTTGACGTCGCCGGCGCCCATCAGGCGCAGCACGTACAGGGGCAGGAACAGCGCCAAGCCCGTGAGCCCTCCCAGCAGTGCCGCCAGCACGCCCGGGTCGCGGCCCGGCAGCAGGCCCACGTCCGCGGGCGCCAGCGCGTTGAAGGCCAGTCCCAGCACCGCCCCGTACAGCACCAGCGCGTTGGGAACGCGCCGGGTGCGCAGGTCGCTGATGCTGGCCGCCAGCAGCAGGCCCGATACGATGCACAAGGACAGCAGTTCCAGGCTCATGGCACGACTCGGTCTGAAGGTTGAGGGCTCATCGGAATACGGGATGGCCTCGTTCAGGACGTCCTGAAGTAGCCGTGGAACTTGTCGAAGATGGTGGCGAGCTCCTGTCCCACCTCCGTGATGCCGACCAGGATGGCCAGCGCGACCAGCAGGGCGATGAAGGCGTACTCGACGACCGTCACGCCGTCTTCCTCACGAGCGAACGACTCAACGCGCATGAGCTGCTTCATGTTGCTGTCCTGCTGAAAGCTCCGCTGCCGGAGCGGTGATCCTGGCTGCGGCGGCACGGCGGACGGCGCTGTGCCGTCCGGTGCGCCACGGGAGTGGATGGAGACATCGCCGAAGCCCTCGACTGCTCAAAGGGTGTTGGCGCGTCAGGAGATCGCCAGCTGGTTCTTGATGTGCTGGAACATCAGGTTCAGCTGGTTGCCCAGGAGGCCCATCCCGGTGATGGCGATGAGCGCGATGAGCGAGGCGATCAAGGCGTACTCGATGGCCGTGACGCCGTCTTCCTCGCCAAGGAAGCCCTCGATGCTGCGAACCAGTTCCATGTTGTTTCCCTGAGCTTGTGTACTTGTTCGAAACGTCATTTCCCGAGGGCCCGAAGCGCCGCAGGGCAGGTGCCCCTGCGGCGCTTCGGGGCCCTGGTGGGCATCCCGCTGGCGTCAGGAAATCTTGAGCTGGTTCTTGATGTGCTGGAACATCAGGTTCAGCTGGTTGCCCAGGAGGCCCATGCCGGTGATGGCGATGAGGGCGATGAGCGAGGCGATCAGCGCGTACTCGATGGCCGTGACGCCGTCTTCCTCGCGGACGAAGTTCTCGATGCTGCGGACCAGTTCCATGGTGTTTCCTCTTCAGTTGCAGGACATGCCGTCACCGGCTTGATCTCCAGCCCGCGGGGGCTGGAAGGCTGTCGTGGCCGCTGCCGCGCAAGCACGGCGGCCGCCACGCGTAGGCTCACGCGAGCCGGCCTGCAAGGCCGTTGCCCTTGCCGCCACCGGTCCGGTGCAGGGGGCTGCCGGACGTTGCGGCGCAGGGGTGTTTCGCGTTGCCATGGAAACGAATCTATTCAAGGCCGGGCCCGCCGCCATCGGAGAACTTGCCTGGATGGACCGGGCTTTCTCTCCCGGGCGGGCAGGACATTTCGACTCCCCTGTCTGGTGGGCATGCCGCCACCAGGCAGGCCAGCAGCTCGCGCGCCGGCGTGGTCTTGGCCAGGCAGTCGTGCACGCCGAGCTGCAGCGCGCGCTGGCGCACCGGCGTGCTGAGCATGCTGGTGAACACCACCACGCGGCAGCTGGACTCGCGCTGCAGCCTCGGCACGAGCGACAGGCCGTCCTCGCCGTCCAGGTCCACGTCCAGCAGCACGAGGTCCGGCTGCAGCCGGCGCACCAGGGCCAATGCCTCGGCGCAGTTGGCCGCCGCACCGACGCTGTGCAGGCGCGGATGTTCGGAATCGATCAGCAGCCTCAGGCCGGTACGGATGCTGGGCTGGTCATCCACCACCAAGACTCTGGCGGGGCTGTGAAGGGGCATGGAAAGCTCCCGTCCTCAGGCATGCCCCCCTGACATGCCTTCTCTGCGCACCCTAAGGCTTCAGTGCCGCCGCAGACAGGGGCAAGCCGCCCGAAATGGGACGGAGCTTTGTCATGGTTCGGGCGTGACGGGAGCGCTGCGGACGCAGCGATGCCGGCCGTGTTCTGGCGCAGGGCCGGCTGCGGGCTCAGCCGAGGTTCATGTCCGCGGGCGCGGCCTGTGGTGCCAGCCCGTGCTCCAGCGCGTAGGCGTAGAGCTCCAGCCGGCCATGCACGTTGAGCTTGCTGTAGATGACGGTGAGATGGTTGCGCAGGGTGTGCTCGCTCATGGCCAGCGTCTCGGCCACCACCAGGCTCTTGGCGCCGCGGTGTTGCACCAGCGCCTGCACCACCTGGCGCTCCTTGGGCGTGAGCGAGGCGATGCGCTGGGACTTCTCGTCCTGCGGCGCCGACGCCGCTGCCGGCGCGCCGGCCGTGCCGGCACCGCCGGTGATGCTGCCCAGCAGCTGTGCCATGAGCGCACGCTCCACCCACACCTCGCCGGCATGCACGCGGTCGATGGCGCGCAGCAGCAGCTCGGTGGAGTGCGACTTGAGCACCACGCCGCGCGCGCCGGCCTTGACCGCCTCCATGTGCTGCGCCACGTTGAGGTTGCCCGTGAGCACCAGCACCTTGAGGCCCGAGGCCGTGAGCCGGCGGATGCACTCCACCGGGTCGCCATCGGGCAGCCCCAGGTCCAGCAGCACCAGGTCGGTGTCGCGCAGCGCGGGGTGCTCCATCAGCTCGCGGGCGCTGGTGGCGGTGCCGATGACGGCCATGCGCGGCTGCGCGCTGTCGATGAGCTGGCGCAGGCCCCACAGCACCAGGGCATGGTCGTCGGTGAGCAGGACGCGGATCGTGCGGGTGGCTTCTGAAGCAGTCATGCGGATCATCCTGTCAATGGCAGCGTGATCGCCACCTCGGTGCAGCCCGGCGGCTGGTTGACCGCCACGTGGCCGCCGAACTCCTGGGCTCGCTCGCTGAGCGAGCGCGGCGTGAAGGGCAGGGCCGGTGCGGACCCCGCGCGGTTGTTGCGCACGCGCATGCACAGCTGCTGCGGCTGCACGTCGAACTGCACCATCACCGCGGTGGCCTGCGTGTGGCGGCGCACGTTGGTCAGTGCCTCGTTGAACAGGTGCAGCAGCGCCTTGGCCAGGCTGCCGCGCACCGGCGGGGCCTCCTCGGGCAGCTGCACCTCGACCTTGAGCCCGTACAGCGACTCGAAGCGCTGCGCCTGGCGCTGCAGCGCCGCCAGCGCGCCGGCGCTGGCGCCGCCCGGGTCCTGCCCGCGGCGCAGCCCGCTGACCATGTCGCGCAGGGCCTGCAGCTCGTCGTTGGTCATCTGCACCAGCTGCACGAGCTGCGGGCGCACCGGGTTGTCCTCGCCGGCCATGCGCGCCACCGCCTCCAGCCCATATTTGAGGCCCAGGTAGGGCTGCACCGCGCTGTCGTGCAGGTCGCGCCCGATGCGCTCGCGCTCGCGCGCGGTGGTCTCGTCCTGCAGCTGCTCCAGCAGGTCAGCGCGCTCCAGCAGCGGCAGCAGCTCGCGCATGAGCGCGTGCACCCAGCGCAGCTCGGCGGCGGTGAAGGCGGGCTCGCGGCGCAGCAGGCACAGCTGCCCCTGGGTGCGTCCGTAACTGTGCAGCGGCATCCACAGGCCCTGCGCGCCGGCCTCCAGCAGCACGCGGCACGCGCCAGGGTGCAGCGCCGCGCCGGGCGCGCCGCTGGCCAGGTCGAAGGCGCGCACCGACACCAGCGGCTCGGCGCTGACCACGCAGCCCTGGTTGGCCGGCAGCACCGCGCGCTGCGCGCGCCAGCGCTGCAGCGCCTCGTCCTCCAGCACGCGCACGCCGGCCGCCGCGGGCTCCCAGCAGAACACGCGCGGCGCGGGGCCGGGCAGGTCCAGCAGCGCCCGTTCCAGTCCGAAGTGCGTGCCCAGCAGGTCCAGCAGCACCTGCACCTGGCGCCGCAGGCCGTGGCGCGGATCGGCCTGCTCCGTGAAGGCAGCCACCACGCGCTGGCGCTCGCGCAGCGCCGAGCCGGGCCGCGCCAGCAGCGCCACGGCCGGCCCCAGGGTCAGCAGCAGCAGCGGCACTGCCAGTGCCATCGGGCTGCCTTCGCCCTGCGCCACCAGCCACAGGCCGACGGCTCCAGCCAGCGCCAGTACCAGGGCCGCGCGCAGCCCGGACAGCAATGCCATCGCCACCACGGGCAGCACCATGAGCGCCGCGATGGGCGGCGCCAGCAGCCGGCTCGCCAGCAGCAGCACGAATGCATCCAGCCACAGCCACAGCCGCCAATGTGCCGCCGGCCGGTCGCGCAGCGCCACCACCAGCAGCAGCGCCGCGACGGCCGCATAGGCCAGCAGCAGCAGCGTCGTGGGCAGATCGGGTACGGCCGGCAGCAGCGTGAGCCCGGCGCTCAGCGCCAGCAGCGCACGCGTGCCCGCCACGTGGCGGAGCAGCGCGCGCCGAGACCGCGGCGGCATGCGCGGCGATGGCTCGCGGGCTTCAGTGACTGCAGACGACGGCACTAACTCCGCCTCGGCGCTCGACATGGCTCCCTCTTTTCCGCCTGGGGTTTGGGGCGGCTTCCGCTCCATATGTAACCCAGGGCACTCCCTGGATTCATATTGAGACATACCTCACGATTGATTGTCTATTGCAGCGCAGCAAAACCTTGTGGTGCCCCAGACACCGCCATTCCGGTCGACATGGCCGTTGTTGCCGCTGGAACGTCACGTAACGGAAAGAATTACATGGAAATGTTCTGACTATGTTGTGTTTAGGTTATGTAACCCCGGCGCATGCCGGCAAAAAGGCCTGAAAGCATCGAGTGCGCTCTCGTAGCTGTTGTTCAAAGGGCTTTGAGTGAGGAGTATTTGCATCCTGAAGGCCAGGAAAATCCTCCCCCCGCGAACACGGGTTGACATACGAGTTTCGCCATAAAAGCCGCTCGCTGGCCCCTTTCCGTTTCCGGCTCTTGACCAAGGTGGCACTTGCGCGGTCACAGGCCCGCCAAGCCGTGGTGCGAGGAGAGAAGAGGGTGGCCAGCGTCGCGCAGCCCGCCGCTGGACGTGCCGGGCCAGGCCTTGGCCCTGCGCGGCGGGCCCCGCAGGGCGTCCTGGGTCGACCGGGAGCTTTGTCATGGCTGCGGCCGAGGCCGCGTCCGGGCGGGCGCGCAAGCGCTCTCGACGCCCTGCCGGCCCACTTCTAGAGTGGGCTGCACCTCGGTCAACGCGTCGCCTGCGCCATGGAATCCGTGCCTCATCCCTCGTCCCCTGCCGCGCTGCCGGCGCCCGCAGCGCCGCGAACGCTGGGCCTGTCCTGGCCGCTGTTGGTGGTGCTCGCAACCTTCTTCGGCTTGCTGGTGCAGTTGCCCGTGAACAAGATCCTGGGCGACGGGGACACGTACTGGCACATCGCCGCCGGCCGCTGGATCGCCGAGCACGGCACGGTGCCGCACAGCGACCCCTTCTCGCATTCGATGCCCGGAGCGCCGTGGACGGCGCACGAGTGGCTGGCGGAGGTCGTGATGCAGGCGGTGCACGGCGCGGCGGGCTGGGCCGGCCTGGTAACCCTGACCGCCACGGCGCTGGCACTGACGCTGGCGCTGCTCACGCGCTTCCTGATGCGGCGCATGGAGCCCGTGCATGCGCTGCTCCTCGTCGCGCTGGCGGCGGCGATGTCGCTGTCGCATGTGCTGGCGCGGCCGCACGTGTTGGCCTGGCCGCTGCTGATGCTGTGGGTGGCGACGCTGGTGAACGCGGGCGAGGCGCGCCGCGGCCCGCCCTGGTGGCTGCTGGGCGTGATGCTGCTGTGGGCCAACCTGCATGGCAGCTTCACGATCGGGCTGGCACTGGGCGCGGCCCTGGCGTTGGACGCAGTGCTGGCGCAGCCGCAGGGCCAGCGCCGGCAGCTGGCCCTGCGCTGGGCGGCTTTCGTCGCGCTGTCGGCGCTGGCCGCGCTGCTCACGCCCTTCGGCGTGGAAGCCGTCGAGTTCACGCTGCACGTCATGTCGCTGAAGGTGGCGCTGGCGGCGATCGGCGAGTGGCAGTCGCCCAATTTCCACCTGCTGCAGCCCTTCCTGGTCTGGTTGCTGCTGATGCTGGGCCTGGGCCTGTCGGGGTGTGTGCGCCTGCCCTGGGTGCGCCTGCTGCTGCTGGTGGGCCTGGTGTACCTGGCGCTCAAGCACCAGCGCAACATCGCGCTGCTGGGCATGGTGTCGCCGCTGCTGCTGGCGGTGCCGCTGGCGCGCGGCCTGAAGGCCGCGACTTCGGGCGCGTCCGACGCCGCTGCGCTGGACCGCTGGTTCCGCGCGCTGGCGCAGCCCTCGCGCTGGGGCGCCCGTGTGGCGGGCCTGTGCGTCGTGGCGCTGCTGGTTGCGGGCGTGCTGCCGGCGCGCGAGCCGCGGCCCGAGGCGTCCATCACGCCGCAGCGCGCGGTGGAGGCGGCGCTGGCCGCGGGCGCGCAGGGGCCGGTGTTCAACGACTACGGCTTCGGCGGCTACCTGATCTACCGCGGCATTCCGGTGCACATCGACGGCCGCGCCGACATGTACGGCGACCGCTTCCTGCAGGACACGATCGACGCCATGCAGCTGAAGGACCGCCGCGGCTTCCTGGCGTTCCTGGAACGCCATGGCTTCGGCTGGTCGCTGCTGCTGCCCGGCACGCCGGCCGTGGCGCTGCTGGACGAGCTGCCGGGCTGGCGCCGCGTGTATGCCGACGACGACGCGGTGGTGCACGTGTGCGCCGGCGCGCGCCGGCCCTGAACCCACAGCCAACGCGCCAGGGGAGGAGAGCATGGCCATCACACGAGGCGTGGCGCCCCCGCAGGCGCCGGATGCGGATGCCGCCGAGGCGCGCGGCGAAGTGCCGCCCATCGCGCGGCTGGAGGCCGAGCCGGACTGGCCGAAGTACGCCGCCGAGGTGCTGCGCGCCGCGCGCAGCGGCGGCGGTACGCGGCTGTCCATCGTCGTGCCCTGCTTCAACGAGCAGGAGGTGCTGCCCGAGACGGCGCGGCGGCTGGCGCTGCTGCTCGAAGAGCTCCGGCACGAGGGCGAGATCGCACCCGACAGCGGCGTGTACTTCGTGGACGACGGCTCCAGCGACGCCACCTGGACGCTGATCGAGGCGCTGTCGCAGGCTGATGCCGCGATGCACGGCATCAAGCTCTCGCGCAACTGCGGCCACCAGAACGCGCTGCTGGCCGGGCTGCTGCAGGCCCCGGGCGACGTGCTGGTGAGCATCGACGCCGACCTGCAGGACGACCCGCAGGCCATCCGCGCCATGCTGGCCGCGTACCGCGACGGCGCCGAGGTGGTCTACGGCGTGCGCCGCAGCCGCGACGTCGACGGCTGGTTCAAGCGCTGCAGCGCCGAGGGCTACTACCGGCTGTTGAGTGCGCTGGGCGTGGACGTGGTGTTCAACCACGCCGACTACCGGCTGCTGTCGCGCCGCTGCGTGCAGGCGCTGTCGGCCTACGGCGAGACGAACCTGTTCCTGCGCGGCATCGTGCCGCGGCTGGGCTTTCGCCAGGCCGTCGTGCACTACGACAGGCACGAGCGCTTCGCCGGCCGCTCCAAGTACCCGCTGGCGCGCATGCTGGCGCTGGCGTGGCAGGGCGTCACGTCCTTCTCCGCCGCGCCGCTGCGCGCCATCACGCTGCTGGGGCTGCTGGTGTCGGGTGCGAGCTTCGCGGGCGCGCTGTGGGTGCTGTGGGCGCGGCTGGTGGACGGCCACACCCTGCCGGGCTGGGCCTCGATCGGGCTGCCGGTGTTCTTCCTCGGCGGCGTGCAGCTGCTGAGCCTGGGCGTGATCGGCGAGTACGTCGCCAAGATCTACCTCGAAACCAAGGGACGCCCGCGCTACGTCGTTGAGAGATCAACATGAAACGGGAGGCCGCCATGTCCTGTGAACACCGCGCCGCGCAGGCCGAGTTCGACCGCTTCGCCGCGGACTACCGCGAGCTGCACGCGCGCAACATCGCGCTCAGCGGCGAGGCGCCGGAGTATTTCGCGGCCTACAAGATGCGCGACTTCGCCGCCGAGCTCGACGCGCTGGGCGCGCCCGCCGACGGCACCTATCTCGACTTCGGCAGCGGCGTGGGCGCCTCGGTGCGGCCCTTCCTGGAACTGCGCCCGCGCGCGCGGCTGCTGTGCGCCGACGTCTCCGCCGCGAGCCTGGCGGCCTCGTGGCGCGAGCACGGCCCGCGGGCGCGCTACCTGATGATCCGCGACGGCCGGCTGCCGCTGCGCGACGCCAGCGTCGATGGCGCCTTCGCCTGCTGCGTGTTCCACCACATCCCGCCCGCGCAGCACCCGGCGGCGCTGCGCGAGCTGCGCCGCGTGCTCAAGCCCGGCGCGCCGCTGATGATCTACGAGCACAACCCGCTCAACCCGCTGACGGTGCGGGCGGTACGCAACTGCCCGCTGGACGAGAACGCCGTGCTCGTGGGCGCGGCCACGATGCGCCGGCGCTGTGCCGCGGCGGGCCTGCGCGCGCTGCGCGTGGACTACCGCGTGTTCTTCCCGGCCGCGCTGCGCGGGCTGCGCGCGCTGGAGCAGGGCCTGCGCTGGCTGCCGCTGGGGGCGCAGTACGCGCTGCACGCGCGTGCCTGATCGGCGCGCGGCGCGGCTGCCGCGGTGGCTCGCGCGCTACGCCGCCGCCGGCGTGCTCAACACGCTGCTGGGCGGCGGGCTGATCCTGCTGCTGCAGGGCCCGCTGGGCTGCACGCCGCTGGTGGCCAACGCCGGCGGCTACGCGCTGGGGCTGCTGGCGGGCTATGGGCTGCAGCGCCGCTGGGTCTTCGGCAGCGCCCGCCCGCACCGCAGCGGCATGCCGGCGTACCTGGCGGCGGTGGCGCTGGCCTGGGCCTTCAACGCGGCCGTGCTGCAGTCCGCGCTGTGGGCGGGTGTGCCGGCGCCGTGGGCGCAGGCGGCGGCGCTGGCCGCGTACACCGGCTGTGCCTGCCTGCTGCAGCGGCATGCGGTGTTCCGCGCGGCCGCGGGCTGATGCTGTCTCCCGTTCCAACGAAAAAAGGCCGGGCAAGCCCGGCCTTTTCGAGGCGCCGCGCTGGGCGCGGCGTGTGGGTGGAGCCGATCAGTGGCCCGAGGCACCGGCGGCGCCGAGGCCCGTCTCGGAGCGCACTTGCTGCGTCGGGAAGGCGGCGCGTTCCTTGGCGGCTTGCGCGCTGCGGTCCATGATCGAGAACAGCCAGATGCCCACGAAGCCGATGGTCATGGAGAACAGCGCCGGCGAGGTGTAGGGGAACAGCGCCGAGCCCTTGGGGTTGCCCAGCGTGGCTTCCCACACCGAGGGCGACACCACCGTCAAGGCCACCGAGCTGATCAGGCCCAGGAAGCCGCCGATCACGGCGCCCTTGGTGGTGCAGTCCTTCCACAGCACGCTCATGAAGAGCACGGGGAAGTTGGCCGAGGCGGCGATGGCGAAGGCCAGGCTCACCATGAAGGCGATGTTCTGCTTCTCGAAGGCGATGCCCAGCACCACGGCGACGATGCCCAGCACCAGGGTGGTGATGCGCGAGACCCGCAGTTCCGAGGCGCTGTCGGCCTTGCCCTTCTTGAACACCGTGGCGTAGAGGTCGTGCGACACGGCCGAGGCACCCGACAGCGTCAGGCCGGCAACCACCGCCAGGATGGTGGCGAAGGCCACGGCGGAGATGAAGCCGAAGAACACGTCGCCGCCCACCGTCTTGGCCACCAGCACCGCGGCCATGTTGGCCGTGCCGGCGCCGCCCTTGATCACGCCCTTGGCCGTGTCGGCCAGGTCGGGGTTGGTCAGCACCAGGGTGATGGCGCCGAAGCCGATGATGAAGATCAGGACGTAGAAGTAGCCGATCCAGGTCGTGGCCCAGAACACCGACTTGCGAGCTTCCTTCGCGTCAGGCACGGTGAAGAAGCGCATCAGGATGTGGGGCAGGCCGGCGGTGCCGAACATCAGCGCCATGCCGAAGCTGATGGCGGAGATGGGGTCCTTGATGAAGCCGCCCGGGCCCATGAGCGAGATGCCGGTGGCCTTGGCTTCCTCAGGCGTCTTGCCCGCGGCGATGGCGATGGCGGTTTTCACGTCCACGCCCTTGGCGAACAGCGCCTCGGGGCTGAAGTTGAACTTCGCCAGCACCATGAAGGCCATGAAGCTCACGCCGGAGAGCAGCAGCACCGCCTTGATGATCTGCACCCAGGTGGTGGCCGTCATGCCGCCGAAGAGCACGTAGACCATCATCAGCGCGCCCACGATCACCACGGCGATCCAGTACTCCAGGCCGAACAGCAGCTTGATGAGCTGGCCGGCGCCGACCATCTGCGCGATCAGGTAGAAGGCCACCACCACCAGCGTGCCGGAGGCGGCGAAGGCGCGGATGGGGGTCTGCTTGAAGCGGTAGCCCGCGACGTCGGCGAAGGTGAACTTGCCCAGGTTGCGCAGCCGCTCGGCCATCAGGAAGGTGATGACGGGCCAGCCCACGAGGAAGCCGATCGAGTAGATCAGGCCGTCGTAGCCGGTGGCCATCACGGCCGCGGAGATGCCCAGGAACGAGGCGGCGGACATGTAGTCGCCCGCGATGGCCAGGCCGTTCTGGAAGCCGGTGATGCCGCCGCCGGCGGTGTAGAAGTCGGCGGCCGAGCGCGTCTTGGCCGCGGCCCACTTCGTGATCCACAGCGTGGCCATCACGAAGATGGCGAACATGGCGATGGCGGTCCAGTTGGTCGCCTGCTTGGCGGCCGTGCCCAGGTCGCCGCCGGCGGCCAGCGCGGCGCCGGCTCCGGTCAGGGCCGCCAGCGCGGCCAGGGTCTTGAGATGCTTGGCGCTCACTTGGCGGCCTCCTTGAGGATCTGGGCCGTCAGCGCGTCGAACTCGCTGTTGGCGCGGCGCACGTAGATACCGGTGATGACGATCGTGAAGATGATCACGCCCATGCCCAGCGGGATGCCCAGCGTCGTGACGCCCTGGCCCAGCGGCGTGGCCAGGAAGGGCTTGTTGAAGGCGATCAGCGCGATGTAGCCGTAGTACACGACCATCATCAGGATGGTTAGCATCCAGCCGAAGCTGCTGCGCTTGCTGCGCAGCTCCTGGTACTTCGGGTTGGATTGGATGCGGGCGACCACGGGGTCGACCATGCTTGTCTCCTCGGTTCTCGGCTGGGCTGGCGTGCGGCCCACGGCGGATGCACTCATTGCTTTGTCTCCGGTGCAAGGGTGTCAGGGATGCCAGCAGCAACGAGCGCGGCACCTCGTGAGACCAGTTTCGGCAGCGCGTCTGACCAACTTCTTACAAAAGCCACCCCCTGCGGGTTGATCCTTAGGCGTCAGCGAGGCGTCAGGCATGGGTCAGCAAGCCGTCAGAAAGGGCGCCCAGCATGCGCCGCAAGAGCCATCGCGGGGGAGCGCTCACCCCGTCAGCGAGCCCACGAGACCACAAGGAGACAAGCATCATGGCCACCAATTCCGTGCGCGCGCTGAGCCCGTCGCGCTCGATGGCGCCGATGAGCCGCGAGGAGCGCCGGGTCATCTTCGCCTCCAGCCTGGGCACCGTCTTCGAGTGGTACGACTTCTACCTCTACGGTGCGCTGGCACCCATCATCGCCAAGCAGTTCTTCTCCGGACTGGATGCGGGCGCAGCTTTCATCTTCGCGCTGCTGGCCTTCGCCGCGGGCTTCATCGTGCGGCCCTTCGGCGCGCTGGTGTTCGGGCGGCTGGGCGACATGATCGGGCGCAAGTACACCTTCCTGGTGACGATCCTGCTCATGGGCCTGTCCACCTTCATCGTGGGCGTGCTGCCCAGCTACGCCAGCGTGGGCGTGGCCGCACCGGTGATGCTCATCGCGCTGCGGCTGCTGCAGGGCCTGGCGCTGGGCGGCGAGTACGGCGGCGCGGCCACCTACGTGGCCGAGCACGCGCCGCACGGCAAGCGCGGCGCCTACACCTCCTGGATCCAGACCACCGCCACGCTGGGGCTGTTCCTGAGCCTGGTGGTGATCCTGGGCGCGCGCACGGCCATGGGCGAGGAGGTGTTCGCCGACTGGGGCTGGCGCGTGCCCTTCCTGCTGTCCATCGTGCTGCTGGCCGTGAGCGTGTGGATCCGGCTGTCGATGAACGAGTCGCCCGCGTTCAAGAAGATCAAGGAGGAGGGGCGCAGCTCCAAGGCGCCGCTGTCGGAGAGCTTCGGGCGCTGGAAGAACCTCAAGATCGTGATCCTGGCGCTGGTGGGCCTCACGGCGGGCCAGGCGGTGGTGTGGTACACGGGCCAGTTCTACGCGCTGTTCTTCCTCACGCAGGCGCTCAGGGTGGACGCGCAGACGGCCAACATCCTGATCGCGGTGTCGCTGCTGCTGGGCACCCCCTTCTTCCTCTTCTTCGGCTGGCTGTCGGACCGCATCGGGCGCAAGCCCATCATCATGGCCGGCTGCCTGGTGGCGGCGCTGACCTACTTCCCGCTGTTCAAGGCGCTCACCGTGGCCGCCAACCCGGCGCTGGCGCAGGCGCAAAGCGCCGTGCCCATCACCGTCACGGTGGACCCCGCGCGCTGCAGCTTCCAGGGCAGCCCCATCGCGCGCGAGGTGGACTTCCGCAGCGACTGCGACCTGGCCAAGCGCACGCTGGCGCAGGGCGCCGTGAACTACGCGGTGGAGAAGGGCCCCGCCGGCACCGCCGCGACGGTGAAGGTCGGCGACAAGACCATCGCCGCGCCCACCGCCACGCTGGCCCCCGGCGGCCATGCCTTCGACGCCCCGAGCAAGGCGCGCGTGGAGGCCTTCAAGAAGGAGCTCACCGACGCCGTGCGCGCTGCGGGCTACCCGGCCAAGGCCGACCCCGAGCGCATCAACAAGCCGCTGGTGGTGGGGATCCTGACGCTGCTGGTGATCTACGTCACCATGGTCTACGGCCCCATCGCGGCGGCGCTGGTGGAGCTGTTCCCCACGCGCATCCGCTACACATCGATGAGCCTGCCCTACCACATCGGCAACGGCTGGTTCGGCGGGCTGCTGCCCACCACGGCCTTCGCCATCGTGGCGCAGACGGGCAACATCTACAACGGCCTGTGGTACCCCATCGTGGTTGCGGGCGCCACCTTCGTGATCGGCATGCTCTTCATCCGCGAGACCAAGGACCGCGACATCTACGCGGCCGACTGAGCGCCGCAGCCCCCATGAAAAAAGCGCGGCGGGGCCGCGCTTTCTGCTTCATGCCCTTCAGGCTCACGGCCCCGGGTTGGGGTTGTCCGGCGCCGAGGGCAGGGCGCTCAGGAACTCGTAGATGGCGCGCAGGTCCTGCTGGACCAGCTTGCCGTACACCGGCCAGGGCATGACCTGCAGGATCTCGCCCGGCGGGTCGTTGGGGTTGTGGCCGGTGTTCATGGTCTTGATGAACTGCCACAGCGTCAGCCCCGCGGGCCGGCCGCGCCCGTCCGGGCGCAGGTTGGCCGAGACGATGACGGGCCCGAACTGGCGTCCGCCGGTGAGGTACTGCTGGAAGTTGATCTGCTCGTCCTGGCCCTGGAAGGGGTCGCCGCCGGGCAGGTAGGTCGGGTGGGTGTGGCAGTCCACGCACGCCCCTGCGGCGTTGACGAGGTAGCTGCCCAGCCCCACGAGGTTGCGGTCGCGCCCGGCCATGTTCAGGTGCACCCCCTTGGGCACGATGCGAAAGCCCTGGGCGACGCGGTCGTTGGCCGGCGCGCCCTCGGGCTCGGCGGCCAGCGCCGGCCCCGCGCCGGCAGCCAGGGCGCACAGCAGCGCCGTACAGGACAGGGAAAAGGTCGTGTGTTTCATGGATCGATCCTTTCGCTCGGGTCCGGCTTGTGCAGCGGCCGCGGCACGGGCCGGGCGGCTACCGTAGGCGCGAGTTCCCTGGCCGGCATCCCGAGATTGGGGGCCGTGCCTCGCGTGTTCGCGGGGTACGGGGTCTCTTGACGAAAAGGCAGACGTCGCGGTGCCTGCGCGCCTAGAGTGCGCGCATGAAAACTCCCTGGACCCTCGCGCGCAAGCTCCTGGCCATCGGCAGCGCGGTACTGGTGCTGGCCCTGGGCTCCATCGGGCTGACGCTGTGGGTGAGCTGGCAGCTCGAAGGCGGTGCCGCCGCCGTCAACGAGGCCGGGCGCATGCGCATGCAGACCTGGCGCCTCGCGGCCTCGCTGCACGACGTGCCGCCGGCGCAGGTGCAGACGCAGATCGACCGCTTCCAGGACAGCCTGGACCTGCTGGCCCAGGGCGATCCGTCGCGTCCGCTGCTGGTGCCCTGGAACGACGCGGCCAAGGCCGCCTTCCATGACGTGGTGCAGCAGTGGCAGGCGCTGCATGCGCGCTGGACGCAGGGGCCGCTGCCCGAAGCCGCTGCGGTGCGCGCCGATGCCGAGAGCTTCGTGCGCTCGGTGGACGTGTTCGTGGGCGCCATTGAGCAGCAGCTCGCGCGCTTCACCAGCATCCTGCACCTGTACCAGCTGGCCATGCTGGGCCTGGCGCTGGCCGCGGCGGTGGTACTGCTCTACACCGGCTACCTGTTCGTGCTGGAGCCGCTGGCGCGGCTGCAGCGCGGCCTGCAGAGCATGGAGCAGGCCGACTTCGCCGCGCGCGTGGAGGTGCAGCGCATGGACGAGTTCGGCCGCCTGGCCGCGGGCTTCAACCGCATGGCGCAGACGCTGCAGTCGCTCTACCGCTCGCTGGAGGACAAGGTGCGCGAGAAGACCGCCTCGCTGGAGCTGGAGCGCGGGCGGCTGGCGGCGCTGTACGAGGTCAGCGCGCTGCTGGCGCGGGCCGACACCCTCGACGGCATGGCGCAGGGCTTCGCCACCAAGGTGCGGCGCCTGGCGCACGCCGACGCGGTGGCCATCCGCTGGTCCGACGAGGCCAACCAGCGCTACCTGCTGCTGGCCGGCGCGGGACTGCCCAAGGCGCTGAGCGAGGGCGAGCACTGCGTGGTCACGGGCGAGTGCCTGTGCGGACAGTCGGCGGCGGACGCGCGCACGCGCGTCATCCCCATCGTCTCGGCCGACCGCACCCTGGGCCACTGCGCGCGCGAAGGGTTCAGGACGCTGGTGAGCGTGCCGGTGCGGCTGCAGCAGCGGCTGCTGGGCGAGGTGGACCTGTTCTTCCGGGAGGACGTCGCGCTGGGCGCGGAGGAGCGCAGCCTGCTCGACGCGCTGGCCAGCCACTTGGCCGGCGCCATGGAGGGCCTGCGCGCCGCGGCGCTGGAGCGCGAGACGGCGGTGGCCGAGGAGCGCAGCTTCATCGCGCGCGAGCTGCACGACTCCATCGCGCAGTCGCTGGCCTTCCTGAAGATCCAGGTGCAGCTGCTGCGCGCGTCGCGCGGCCGCGGCGACGAGGCGGGCGTGGAGCGCACGCTGGGCGAGCTCGACACGGGCGTGAACGAGTGCATGGGCGACGTGCGCGAGCTGCTGGTGCACTTCCGCACCCGTACCAACACCGAGCACATCGAGCCCGCGCTGCGCACCACGCTGCAGAAGTTCGAGCACCAGACGGGGCTGAAGACGCACCTGGAGATCGACGGCCACGGCCTGCCGCTGGACCCGGACGTGCAGGTGCAGGTGCTGCACGTGGTGCAGGAGGCGCTGTCCAACGTGCGCAAGCATGCGCACGCTTCGCAGGTGTGGGTGGAGGTGGCGGCCGACAGCGCGGGCTGGCGCTTCGAGGTGCGCGACGACGGCCAGGGCTTCGAGCCCGAGGCCGACCGGGCCGAGACGCACGTGGGGCTGCGCATCATGCGCGAGCGCGCGGCGCGCATCGGCGCGCAGGTGCGCGTGGACGCCGTGCCCGGCGCGGGCAGCTGCGTGACGCTGACGCTGCCGCCTTCGGCCACGGCCACGGCGGCCACCTCGGCGGCGGCATGATTCGCGGGATGAGCACGAACCCAAACAACGCCGGCGCGGACGCGCCGATCCGCCTGCTGGTGGTGGACGACCACACGCTGTTCAGGCGCGGCCTGATCGCGCTGCTGGGGGCCGATGCGCGCTTCGCGGTGGTGGCCGAGGCGGGCGACGCAGGCGAAGCGCAACGCCATGCGCAGGCGCTGCAGCCGGACCTGGTGCTGCTGGACAACCACCTGCCCGGCGTCAACGGCGTGGACGCGCTGCGCGGCCTGAAGGAAGCCGCGCCGAAGGCGCGCGTGCTCATGCTCACCGTGAGCGAGGACGAGCGCGACCTGGCGGCGGCGTTGCGCAACGGCGCGCAGGGCTACCTGCTCAAGACCATCGACAGCGAGGCGCTGGCGGTCTCCATCGTGCGCTGCATGCGCGGTGACTCGGTGGTAAGCCCGGAGATGACGGCCAAGTTGGTGGCCGCTTTCCAGTCGCTGAGCGCGGCGCCGCCCGCGCCGGCAGCCCCGGCCGCGGCGGAGCCGGCCGACCCGATCGTGACGCTGTCGCCGCGGGAGCGGGAGATCCTGCGCCACATCGCGCGCGGCGCCAGCAACAAGGAAATCGCCCGCGCGCTGGACATCGCCGAGACCACGGTGAAGATCCACGTGCAGCACATCCTGCGCAAGCTCAACCTGAGCTCGCGCGTGCAGGCGGCGGTGTACGCGGCCGAGCGCGGGCTGGGCTGAGCCGCATCGCGCTTGGCCGGCGAAGCGCTACTGCAGCTGCTTCTCGATCCACTCCCACGCCTTCTGCGGCAGCCAGCCGGCGTAGTCGCGGCCGACCTTGATGACGAGCAGGCTATCGTTGTCGTCGAGGCTGCGGCGCAGCCGCATGGAAAGCTGCTCCGCGGCCTCGCTGGTGTGCACCAGCCAGGTGGTGCCCAGGTGGTGCCACCAGGCGCCCGAGCGCTTGAGCTCGTCGTGCAGACCGGCGTAGTTGCGGCCCAGTTGGGTCAGGTCGTAGGAGACGCAGTAGACAGGCATGGCGGGCGTCCGTGGGCGTGAGCGGCATGAGGAGGGAGCGAAGCCGCTTATGTCGCGCACGGGTGCCGCGCCTGCCAAGGCAGGATTTCGCACCGGCGCCGCACTCCTCGGGCCCGGCACGCGCGCCGCGCCCCGCGGCGTGAAGTGCGCACGCGGCAGGCCTCTCGATCCTGGCGGATGTCGTGTTTTTGCCGTGGGACAGCGCTGTTCACGAACGCGCCACGATGTGAGATTGCGCTGCCTCAACAATCGCGCCTCTTTTCCACCCCCCCGCCAGCTTTTCCCGCATGAGCTTCACCTCCACGTCGCGCTTCGTTCCCACCCTCGGCAGTTGGCTCAAGGCGCCGGCATGCGCCGCGGCGCTGGCGGTGGCGGGCGTGCTGGCGGTGCCCGCCTCGGCGCAGGCGGCGGCGGTGAGCCTTGGCGTGGCCGGCAACTTCAACGTCTTTGCGCTGGGCAATTTCACCAGCATGTACAGCGACACCGAAGGCGCCGTGGCCGTGCAGGGCAACGCGACGCTGACGGGCTACAGCGTGAACCTGCACAACCAGGCCGGCTACGCGGGCCAGTCGCTGGTGGTGGGCGGCAACCTGAGCTTCAGCGGCGGCTCCATCGACCACGGCAATGCCTACGTGGGCGGCACGGCCAGCACGTCGAACCTGGGCTTCGGCGGCACCCTGCAGAACGGTGGCGCGGCCCCGTTCTCCTTCGCCGCCGCGGCGCAGCAACTGGGCACGCTGTCGCAGGACCTGGCCGGCGTGGCGGCTTCCGGCAAGGTGGACATGAATCCCTGGGGCGGCGTGAGCTTCACTGGCGACGGCAGCTCAGCCACGCAGATCTTCGAGATCGATGGTGCGGACCTGCTGTCGCGCAACAGCATCTCGCTGCTCAACCTGAGCCGGGGCCAGACGCTGATCTTCAACATCTACGGCGAGCAGGCCGGTTTTCGCAACGTGGGCCTGGACGGCTTCCGCGACTACAACGTGCTGTTCAACTTCGTCGATGCCACCGACCTGGTGCTCAAGAGCGTGGGCGTGTTCGGCAGCATCCTGGCGCCTAACGCCACGATCAGCGGCGGCTGGGACGGCCAGATCAACGGCAACGTGGTGGTGAAGAACTGGAATTCGAACATCCAGATCAACAACAACCACCTGTTCACCACGGCCGAGGTGGCGCTGCCGCAGGCGGAACCCGCGCCGGCGCCCACGACCGGCCCCGACACCGGCTCCACGTACGAACCGATCGGCATGCCCTCGCATGACGTGCCGGAGCCGGGCACCCTGGCCCTGCTGCTGCCGGCCCTGGGCTGGCTGGCCTTTTCGTCGCGCCGGCGCCGCACGGTCGGCACGGCCGTCGGCGCCTGAGGCGCGGGTGATGCACGCAGCACTGGAGGGCCGTCACGGCCCGTGCCGTGCATCAGGGGCCGTCCTGCAGGCGGGTCGCAGAATGGGCCGCTGTAGGGATTGACCGCGCCCCCGGCCTGCCACGGCAGCGGGAGCGAGATGCATGGACCGTTTTTCGCAGTATCAGCAGCACCTTCGCAAGCTTTTCGCCTGCACGGCCAACGTGATGTTGCCCGAGCACCGGTTGCTGGCGGTGCGCACCGTGGACATCGGCGCGGACAGCGTCAAGATCGTGGCGCCGGAGAACCTGCCAGAGCGGCTGGACTGCCTGGTGCGCGTAGCCATCCCGGCCGGCCGGGAGCGCTCCCATACCGTGATCGCCCATGCCCGCACGCGGCCCAGCGTGTTCGACGGCCGGCATGGAGGCTTCCTGACGGAACTGCGCTTCACCCGGATTCCGCCGGAGTCGGTGCAGGCGATCGAGCGCTACCTGAAGTCCTGAGCCCGGCCGCGCGGCCTTTTCAGGCGTACCCGTCCAGGAAGCGCCGCACCGCCAGCGCATAGGCGGCATGAACGCCCGGGATGGACTCCAGCTTCACGCCTTCGTCCGGCCCGTGGAGGCGCTGGTATTCCACGCCGAAGCCCGCGACCACCTGCGTGCCATGCATCGCCAGGTAATTGCCGATGTTGCTGGGACCCGAGATGCTGAATTCAGGCGCGTGGCCCAGCGTTTCCCGCGCGCAGGACTGCAACAGCCGGGGCAGCAGGGCGCCAGCGGGCGTGCGGAAGGCTGGCCAGCAGTTCACCGGGCCGAGCGAGCTGGCGTGAGCGTCGCCGGTTTCCCGGGCGATGTCCGCCAGCAATGCATCCAGGAAACGGCCGGCGGCTTCGCGGCCGAAACCGGGCGTGAGGCGGATGTCGAGTCCGCATTCGATCTTCGCGGGCGTGAGAGCGTAGGTGCGGGCGCCGGTGCGCAGCCACGTCACGGACGCCCGGGGACGCAGCGCAAAGCATTCATCCGCCGGGGCGCCTTGCTCCGGTACCCTTTCCAGCCCGGCCAGCAGGCGCTGGAGTTTTGCCATCGCCAATTCGGCCGGCACGCTGCCGCTGCCCGAATGCCCCAGCGCGCCGCGCAGCGTGAGGACGGTCCGGTAGAAACCACGCGAGCCCACCACGATGTGCCTGGGCCCGGGATAGCCAATGGCGCAGAACGCCGGAAACCCGAATTTCGCCGTGTAAGCCTTGATGCCGCCGAAGCGGCCGGAATGCTCGTCGCCGTCGAAGACGAGCGTGACGCGACGCAAGCGGCCGTTGAGCGGTTCGCGGGCGGTGAGGGGAGTGGTCCTGGCAATTTCCGAAAGGATCGCCACCGCCGCCTTGGAATCGGCGCTGCCTCGGCCGTAAAGCCAACCCTCGTGCTCGACAGCACCGAAGGGCGGGTATTGCCACTGGGCCGGGTCACCGACGGGGGCGGTATCAAGGCAGGCGTTGAGCAGCAAAACCTCGTCGCCTGGGCCGGTCGGCGGATTGACGACGATCGCCTTGGGTTTGTCCCGGGAGCCCAGCCGTTGATGGTGCACGCCGTTTTCAGCCAGCCAGTCACCAACGGTGCGCACGATGGCTGATGCATCGTCGCTGCCGGTTGGGCTGGGAATGGCAATGAGCTGCCTCAGAAATTCGACCATGCTGTTCTTGACGGGGCGCCTTGCCATCCCGGTTTGCCGCTGAAGGAGTGGAGGATAATCTCATGATCTCGTCTGAATATCGAGTTTCATGGCCTCCGTCTCGTTTGACCCATTGCGCCTGCCCATAGCCCCGCGCTCCATTCAGAAGGGCGCCCCGCTGAAATTCCTGCTCGGTGCCGAGGCGGTGGAATGCCTGGCGCACAACGTGCGGCTGGCTTTTCCGGATTTCGATGCCGCGGCTTTCGAGACCATGGCCATGGACGGCCTGGAGCCACTGGGCATCCTGGATCGCGGCAAGCACCTGGCGCGGGCGCTGCGCCACTGCCTGCCGATGGACTATGAATCCGCCGTCGGCATCCTGGTGGATTCACTGACGCCGCCGCTGGATCAAACCTCCGATATGGGCTTGGCGGTGTTTTTCTACCTGCCCCACGTGAGCTTCGTGGCGCAATATGGATTAAATCGGGAAGGCAACGGCGGGCGCGACCCTTTCGAGGCCTCGATGCGCGCGCAGTACGAATTGACGCGGCGCTTCAGCGCGGAGTTCTGCATCCGCCCCTTCTTGATCCACGAGCCGGCGCGCACGCTGCAGCGCCTGCTGTCATGGACCGACGACCCCGACCCGCACGTGCGCCGCCTGTGTTCCGAAGGCACGCGGCCCCGGCTGCCCTGGGCGGTGCGCATTCCCGCCTTCCAGGCCGACCCGGCGCCGGTGCTGCCGATCCTGGAAAAGCTCAAGAACGATCCCAGCCTTTACGTGCGCCGCAGCGTGGCCAACCACTTGGGCGACATCGCCAAGGACCATCCGGCGCTGGTGTTCGAGATATGCGAGCGCTGGCTGGCGGAGGCGGATGACGATTTGCGCTGGGTGATCCGGCATGCGCTGCGGCATCCGGCGAAGAAGATGGACCAGGATGCGTTGCGGTTGAGGGGTGGAGCAAAGGGGAAGGGGCAAAGCAAGGCCTAATTACTGGTCTTTATGCTTTTGGGTTTGAGATTTGATTTTCTTGGGGTTCAATGGCTCGATAAGCTTTGAAGGTTTTGATCAGTACGAAAATATTCAGTATCGTGATCAATGTTGGTGGTAGCAGGAAGACCGCCAGAGGTGCTATGCCGCCGATGTTGAGCGATGCAACCGCGACGAGCATTGCCAATGGCGCCACAAAAATGACATTTGCGGCAATACCTATGGAGACGCTGATCAATTCGGCTCGAATCTTGCATGGATGAACCACCATGACGCAGCCCTCCAAACCACCCAAGCAATTGAGCTTCGCCAGCTACGAGTACGCGCAGAAGAAGCGTGTGACACGCCGCGAGAAGTTTCTGGCTGAGATGGAGCAGGTGGTGCCATGGGCGCGCCTGGAGGCGCTCATCGAGCCCAAGTATCCGAGCACCGGTCGTGTAGGGCGGCAGCCGATAGGGATCGTGCGGATGCTGCGCATGTACTGCCTGCAGCAGTGGTTTGGTTTGTCTGATGAGGCAGTCGAAGACGCCATCTACGACAGCCAATCGATGCG
>NZ_AUMO01000055.1:71716-77994 GCF_000430725.1 Azohydromonas australica DSM 1124 | reverse complement strand
GTGGCCAGCGCCGTGGCGCAGGCCTATCGCAGCGGCGTCTGGACGCGCGTCGAGGTCAGCCGCGCCGACACGCGCGGCGGCCACGTCTACGTGGAGCTCGCCGAGCGTGACGCGCAGGGCGCTGCCGTGGCGCAGGCCCGCGCCATGATTTGGGCGTCCACGGCGGCCGTGATCCTGCCGGCCTTCGAGCGCGCCACGGGCGTGGTGCTGGCCGCGGGCATCAAGCTGCTCGTGCGTGCGAGGCCCACGGTGCACGCGGTCTACGGGCTGAGCCTGGAGATCGACGCCATCGACCCGGAGTACACGCTGGGCGACCTGGAGGCACGCAAGCGCGAGATTCGCGAGCGGCTGCAGCGCGAGGGCGTCTTCGACGCCAACCGGCGCTTGGCCGCGCCGTGGGACTTCAACGCGGTGCTGGTGGTCGCCCCCGAGGGAGCGGCCGGTCTGGGCGACTTCCACGCCGAGGCGCAGCGGCTGCAGCGCTTCGGTGTGTGCCGCTTCGTCTACGCCCACAGCCGTTTCCAGGGCGAAGGCGCCCCGGCGCTGATCCGAAGCGCGCTGCTGCACGCGTTCGACCACTGGGAGCCGGGCTCCTTGCCGGACGCGGTCGTGATCATCCGCGGCGGCGGCGCGGTGAACGACCTGGCCTGGCTCAACGACTACACGCTGGCGCGCTGCATCTGCGATCTTGAGGTACCGGTGCTCACCGGCATCGGCCACGAGCGTGACAGCACCGTGCTAGACGAGGTAGCGCACCGGCGCTTTGACACGCCCTCCAAGGTGGATTGCCGGCATCGAGCAGCTGATCGCCCAGCGGGCCCGGCGCGCCCACGAGCATTTCGAATTCGTGGTCCACACGGCACGCCACCAGTTGCAGCAGGCGCGCCAGGACACGGCACAGGCCGTTGCGCACGTTCGCCTGCAGGCCGTGCAATCCGTGCGACTGGGCCAGCAGCAGTCGCACTCGCTGCTGGGCGAGGTGCGCCACCAGGCCGCGGCCCAGATGGGCGCCGCGCGCCAGGCGGCGCAGCTTCAGCTCGTGGACGTGCTGGCCCAGGGGCGGCACGCGCTGCACACCGCCCGCACTGGAACGCAGGCCACCCTGGATGGTGTGCTTGAACGCGTCGCGGTACAGACTGCCCGGGCCTGCGACAGCGCCTGCCGAGCCTTGGGCGAGGTCGCCGACGGCGCACGCCGGACGCTGCTTGATGCCAAGCAGAGATCGCAAGCGCTGGTGCGCGAGATCACCGGCCAGGGGCCGCACAAGACGCTGGGGCGGGGCTTTGCCATCGTGCGCCGCCCTGGAGGCTCACTGGTCACCGGCGTGTGCGGTATCGCCCCGGACCAGGACGTTGAGATCGAGTTCCGGGACGGCACCGTGACCGCCCGGACGCTGAAGAAGGAACAAGAATGAGTGCCGAGACCTTCCGCGAGAACTACGAGATCCTGCAGCGCCACGCGCAGACCCTGCGCGATCAGGACGAGCCCAACATCGATGACCTGCTGTCTATCGTTACCGAGTCGGTGCAGGCCTACAAGGTCTGCCAAGCGCGCATCGAGGCCGTGGAGAAGGCGCTGGCGCAGGCGCTCGAAGGCTCCGGACTCGACACGGGGTCTGTACAGCGCGGCGAGGACGATGCGGTGCAGGCCGCGCCAGCGCGGCCAACGCGCCCGGCATCGCGCCGCCCGCCCTCCGGCGCAGGCGTCGACGACATGGACGACGACGTGCCGTTCTGAGAGCCGGTGCCGAGGGTCAAGGGCAAGCCCAGTCTTCAGCGCACCACCAGCACCGGGACGCTGCAATGCCCGAGCACCCTTGGCGTTTCGCTGCCCCGCAGCAGCGCGGTCAAGCCGTGCCGCCCGTGCGAGCCCATGACGATGAGATCGCAGCCGTGCTCTGCAGCGTAGCCGCAGATCGCCTCCCAAGGCTGCACCGCCTCGACGGTGCTGCCGCGGCAGGACACACCCGCTTGCCTGGCGGCTTCCATGACGGCCTTGACGCGCTCGGAGGCGGTGCGCTCCTGATCCTCCATAAACTCCTGCGGCGGCGTGGGCTGCAGGTCGGAAACGGCGCCGTAGGGAAACATCTCCTTGGCGCTGAGGGCGTGCAACTCGGCCCCGCAAAGCTTGGCCAAGTCGAGCGCATGGCGCAGGGCCTTGGAGCAGACCTCAGAGCCGTCGGTGGGAAAGAGGATGCGGGTGTACATGCGTTCCTCTGCCAGTAGCTGCCCGTGGTAGGGCGACAAACAAACTATGGCGCAACGGCCTGCCGGACTCGCTAGGCACTTGCCAGAAGCCGGACAGGACCGCCGCGCACCATCTCGCGCAAGGCCGCGATCACCTGCTGCGGTGTTGCACGGTGACCAAACAGCGCCGGGCGTGACTGCACGATGCACAGGACAGCCAGCCGCTCCTCCCGTGATGCGAAGCGACAAGCCTCTTGCAGGGCATCGCCGGGGAACCGCGCATCGGCAAGCTCCACTGCCCGCTCGATAAGAGCGATGGCACGCACGGTTTGCATGGCCTCCCCTCGGATTCCAGGACAAACCGATTTTGCAGTGCAGCATCGCCAGGGCAACAGGCGCATGCTGTGGCGCCCCCAGTTTGCGGGCTCCCTGCTGAGCCAGGCCTTTTGTCACTGCTGCTGTGCCGCTGGAGGGCGGGACAGGAGTGCGGTTACATGGACGTTGCGTCCAGGCGGTAGTCAGCATCTGGCCGGCCTGCCACGCCGAGGTGGCGCGTACCGGGCACTTGCCTAAGTACCCAGCCGATTTGTTTGTACCAGGCCAACCATAGAAAAGTGCCTATCTAGTGTCGTGTCCCGGAAGTAATCGGCATTAGATTTGCCCGTGTAGGTAGTATCTTGCGTGTCGAGGTGCCGCCATGGGTATGGGCAGACCGAAGGCTGAACTGGTGCTCACGGATGAGGAGCGGGCGCAGCTGTTGTCGTTTGCGCGAAGTCGCTCGCTGCCAGCAGCGCTCAGCAGCCGAGCGCACATGATCCTCAGCAGCGCCGACGGTGAGGCCAGCAAGTCCATCGCCCAGCGGTTGAAGATCTCGCAGGCCACCGTGGGCAAGTGGCGCGCGCGCTTCATCGCCTACCGCATCGGCGGGCTGTACGACGACGTGCGCCCCGGTGCGCCGCGCAGCATTGACGATGAGCGCGTGGCACAGCTCATCAACATGACACTGCACACCAAGCCCGCCGATGGCGCCACTCATTGGAGCGTGCGGGCCATGGCAGCCGAGACGGGCATCTCCAAGAGCAGCGTGCAGCGGTACTTCCAGCTCTTCGGGTTGCAGCCCCATCGCTGCGAGACCTTCAAGCTCTCCACCGACCCGTTTTTCATCGAGAAGCTGCGTGATGTCGTGGGCCTGTACCTGGATCCGCCGGACAAGGCGCTGGTGATCTGCGTGGACGAGAAGACCCAATGCCAGGCACTGGAGCGCACGCAGCCGGGGCTGCCCATGGGGCTGGGTCACGTGCAGTCCATCACGCACGACTATGTCCGCCACGGCACCACGACGCTGTTCGCTGCGCTCAACGTGCTCAACGGCGCCGTGCTCACGAGATGCAAGCCGCGCCACCGGCATCAGGAATTCTTGGCATTCCTGCGCGAGATCGATGACGCCGTACCCGCCGAGCTCGACATCCACTGCATCGTCGACAACTACTCCACCCACAACCACCCCACGATCAAGACCTGGATCGCCCAGCGGCCACGCTGGCACATGCACTTCACCCCAACCTACAGCTCCTGGCTCAATCAGGTCGAGCGCTTCTTCGCCGTCATCACCGACAAGGCCATCCGGCGCGACTCCTTTACCAGCGTCAGCCAGCTCATCGAGCGCATTGATCAGTTCGTGGCCTCGTACAACACCCACTGTCAGCCGTTTCGCTGGACTGCCACGGCGGAATCGATCCTGGAGAAGCTGCATCGACTTTGCTCACGAATTTCCGGGACGGGACACTAGCAGGGAGTTTTCCGAGACCCTGATACAGAACTTTTTGCTACCTACTTAGATGGCAGGCAGGCGCAGTTGCTCCTGTCCTGTGGCGGTCTTGTGCGGGCGGCCGCGGCGCGTAGGCGTCGGTTCTAACCCCAGGTCTGCCGGCGTCAACTCGAACGCCCGCATGAGGTTGCGTACCTTCACCAACGCCTCCAGCCGGGCGCCTTCTTCCATCTCGTGCAGTTGGCTTTCGGTATCGGCCAGCTCGGCGCGCAGCTCCGCGATGCGGGCCTTCAGGGATTCACGGGTGGGCTTGGCAACGGGCTTGACCCAGCCCTTGGGCATGTCTTCGGTTTGGTACATGCCACGGATGATGCCGCTTTCCGAGCCTATGGGTGACCCGCATGGACGCCTGGACGAGTGCTGCGCTTCGGGTAGGACCGGGCTGGGGAACGAGCCGGACTGAAGGAGCTTGCCGCTCACGCAGGCCCTCGATCCGGATTGGCCGCCAGACGCGCCAGCAGCCCCTTCACGGCTGCGCGCGCCTGGCACTCCTGCCAGTACAAGCTGCTCAAGTCGCAGGCGCAACGGGTGCCTTCGCTGCCCTGGCGGTCCTCGTGGAACACCGCGGGACCGCTGGCCCCGTTGCCGATGTAGACCGCATCCACAGGGCAGCCCAGGTCCGCCGCAACGATGCTCAGGACGGCGGCATGCCTGGAGGTGAGCGCTTCGTTGACCGGAAACAACCGCTTCACGGGCATACCCTCCACTGCAGGGTGACTACGGTTCGCCGTTGGCGCGGCGGGTGCTGAAATCTCACGGGCAGCCGGCATGCGCCGGCGCGTCGACGATGTACGTCGCGTCACGCGGATCAGCACAGCGTATTCCAATACCCAGCCCCAGCAAGATGCCAGTGCTGCGCCAGCAGTCGCCTCGAAGACGCGGCCGCCTCAACAAGGCGCCAGGCGAGCGTGGTCTCCGCGCCGCACGGCATCCTCGATGGCCGCTGCCGCCACAGCGCCCCGAGGCCCGAGCACGCGCCGCAACTCGCGCAAGGCGGCTGCGAGCTGCTCCACGCAGGCACGACACCACAAGGCCGGCAGCGCCGGATCACGGGCCGTTTGCAGCACCATCCTGGCCATGTGCCGCAGCACGCCAGCCTCGTCGAACACGCCCAGCCGCGCGAGCTTGGCCCCGCCGAGCACGTAGTGCTGGACGCGCTGCGGCTCGCCGGCATGCCGCGCGCGGCGCACGTCTTCCTGCAGCGCCTGCCATCGCTGCAGGAGCTGCTGCACGGGTCCTGGCATGCGCGCGGCCACGGCCTGCAGTGCAAGGGCATTGACCGTGCACAGGTGCGCGTGGTGGAGCGGTCCGCCGCTGGCAGGGTTCAATAAGATGAGATCGTTCACTGCGACGTTTGCGGGTTTGCAGAAGTTGCAGGATCAGGACGCCAGGCGCTGCACCAGCACGGCACCAATGCGCGGTGCCGGCCTCAACCAGCGCTCAGGGCGCCCAGCGCATCGGGCCTTGGTCCAGCACCGCGGTACCTCGACTTGAAGGTACCGAGGCGCCAGCAGCTACGGGCCGGGGGCGAACCGGAAAAAGAGCGGGCGGCAGCCGAAGCTGCGCGGGACGGGAAAAGAAGCCCGGGGAAAAAGAGGAGTAGTCAGCCCGGTCCGCTGTGTCGCCCTGTAAACCTCGACGGCACTGCAGTTGCGCCTGCAAGCACCGTGGAAGCCATGGTGGTGGCGAAGAATTAGGCGAGGCTTAGGCAGCCGGCCTCGCCGGCGACGGGCTTGGTAAAGATGTGCAAGGCTCATGGAGGCGCCCCAAGGGATAGAAGAAGGGGCGGCAGCGCCGTGGCTGCGCGGGATGGGAAGTCGGAGGAGGAGGCAGGCGTGCCCCACCCCGCTGTGAATCGCCCTTCAAAAACCTGTTCGACCTGTTGGCTGCCGTCAAGGCACCGTGCGCCGCCGCACCGGCGGCACCGGGGCGGTGCCTGGGGGTGGATGCTGGGGCGCTTCGCCTGTCTGTGGCGGCTGGCCCAGCCCCCCCGCGCAGCCGCTCGTACATGTCCGTGAGCGTGGCACGCAGGTCCTCGCCCGGTACGTCGCGCAGTTGCCCGGCCAGGGCGTCCAGCGTGTCGGAGTCGCCCTTGTCGGCCGCGCGCTGCATCTGCTCGGCAAACGCATCGGCGTCGAAGCCGCGGCGGGCCGGCGGTGGCGGCGCCATCGACCGGGCGGGCGCCGCTGCCGTAACTGCACGCTCTGGTGTCGCTGCGGCAACCGCCACTGATGTCCTGCCCGGCTGCGCCGGCATGGCGTCCA
>NZ_AUMO01000055.1:9859-71706 GCF_000430725.1 Azohydromonas australica DSM 1124 | reverse complement strand
CCTCAGAGCCGTCGGTGGGAAAGAGGATGCGGGTGTACATGCGTTCCTCTGCCAGTAGCTGCCCGTGGTAGGGCGACAAACAAACTATGGCGCAAGGGCCTGCCGGACTCGCTAGGCACTTGCCAGTAGCCGGACAGGACCGCTGCACACCATCTCGCGCAGGGCGGCGATCACCTGGTGCGGCGTTGCACGGTGACCGAACAGCGCCGGGCGTGACTGCACGATGCACAGGACAGCCAGCCGCTCCTCCCGTGACGCGAAGCGACAAGCCTCTTTCAGGGCATCGCCGGGGAACCGCGCATCGGCAAGCTCCACTGCCCGCTCAATGAGCGCGATGGCACGCACGGTCTCTGCATGGCCTCCCCTCGGACTCCAGGACAAAACGATTGTGCAGTGCAGCATCGCCAAGGCAACAGGCGCATTCTGTGGCGGCCCCGATCTACAGGCTCCCTGCTGAGCCAGGCCTTTTGTCACTGCTGCTGTGCCGCTCGAGAGCAGGACAGGAGTGCCGGCGCATGGACGTCGCGTCCAGGCGGCAGTCAGCACCTGGCCGGCCTGCCACGTCGAGGTGGCGCGTACCGGGCACTTGCCTAGATGGCAGGCAGGCGCAGTTGCTCCTGTCCCGTAGCAGTCTTGCGCGGTCGGCCGCGGCGCTTCGGTGTCGGCACCAGCCCCAGGTCGGTCGGCGTCAACTCGAACGCCCGCATGAGGTTGCGCACCTTCACCAGCGCCTCCAGCCGGGCGCCCTCTTCCATCTCGCGCAACTGGCTCTCGGCCTCGGCCAGTTCGGTGCGCAGTTCGGCAATGCGGGCCCTCAAGGATTCGGGCGTGGGCTTGGCCACCGGCTTGACCCAGCCGGTCGGGACGTCATCGGCCATGTACGTGCGGGAGGGTGCTTTCGGATTTTTAGGCGCAATGCAAAATGCACGAATTGTGGCCCGCTATTGGCGGCACGCAATCGGCTTACAGTGCCATGCAGCTAACTGATCCGACCTTCTGTCTTGCTTCGCCGGCTGACCAAACTGGTACCCGATCACGGTGCGGCTTCCAGGCCGGCAAGTTAGGAATGCTGGCCGCGGACCTTGCCCGGCATTGAAGCAGTTGGCGCGTGTGCTGCACGCGGCCACCTCGCATGCACCTCTGCGAGCCGCCGCTTGTCCCCATCCCTAAAAGCTGATCTCTGGCCCCTCCCGCTCGGGTGCGCGTTCCTCCATGGCTTGCCGCTCCAGCTCCAGCGCGATCAGCCTCTGCGGAGTAATCTCCGGAATGGAGTCTCCCCTCGCGACCATCTCGTCGACCTTGCGGTTCATGTCGGCAAGCAGCCTGCGCCGCAGTTCTTCGTCCTCGATGTGGCGCAAGTTCATGTACGCCACGAAGGCAAGCATGAACTGCTGTCTGCGCTTATCCATCTCTGCTCCGCTTTCTCGGTAGCGCTCCACGCGAAGTGGCTGGGACCATCGTAGTCCCGGCAGATCTGTTCTCGACGCACTCAGCTTATTCGCCAGATTCGGAAGTTGGCATTGTTGGTCGAGGTGTGCTTCTTGGATCCCACTGCGCTACAGCGATCCCGGCATCCTGCACGCATATCCGACCCTTCCTATCGAGTCCCCGCCTCGCGATGGATCCCACGTCGTCGCCTCAACGTGACCGGCGCTGCGGGCGCGTCGGCTCCTGCCTGACCGGCTGGACTTCGGCCTGCCGGGTTTGCCGCTCTCGTCGAGATTCAGCCAGGTGCTGCGCCATCGGCGTGCGCGCCAAGTAGGCCTTGATGTCGCGCGCGAGCTGCTGGTCCCGCGGATCGTCTGACTTGGCCAGCGCGTTGTGAACGTGCTTCCAGGCTGTGAGGGCAGCGAGCATCGTGTCTTCACGCAAGGCGACGTCGCTGCCGCGGCGCTTGCGCAGGCGCCCTTGTTCGGCAGCCTTGTCTTCCCATTGAACAGTGCTGGCCTTTGTCGCACCCCGCGTCGCACGGCGTGTCGCCCGGGCCTCGACGCCGCGCTGCCGCAGTTCGGCCGCGAACGTCTCGCGCCAGCGGTGCAGGTCGGCCTTGCGGGGGTTGAGCCGCTTGAAGTCGCTGTTGACGGTTCGCACGACCAGATGGACGTGCGGGTGCTCCTGATGGGCGTGGAAGGCCCACGCGTACTTGTGGCCCGGAAACTCGGCTTCTGCAAACGCCCGCACGGACGCCTGCAGCGTGGCCGCGTCCACCGTGCCACGGCACATGCCGGCTTCCATGTGGAAGGTTTCGCGCCACTTGCCGTCTTTCTCCGGGACGGTGCAGCTCGCATACTTGAACTGCTCGCCAAGGCCCATCGTGGCAGCCGCTCCCTCGTAGACGTCGCCCTGCTCGTCCTGCAGAGGCAGCATGTAGTCCTGGCTGACGTACTTGAGCACCTTGCGCACCTCACCCATGCTTTTCTGGTCGCTCAAGATCTTTACCATGACCTGGGGGTCGCACCGTGTCAGCGCCCGGATCTCGTCGCGGATCTCGCCGGCGTTGCGGCTTCCCAGCTTCAGGTTTGGATACGGGTCCTTCGCGCCCTTGAATCGCTGCGGCGCGTTTTCGAACAGCACTGCTCCCCACTGCAGCAGGACGCCGTCAACCGCGGGGCCCCTGGGCGTGCTGGTGATCGTCGGCATGCTCTGCCCTCCGCCGGCGCCCTGCCTTGCGCCGTGTGACTTCCAGGTGGTCGATGAGACTGGCCACCAGCGCGACATGATCGAGCGCGGCCCGCGCGGCCGCCTCGATGCGATCGCGGTCCTGGGCCTTGAACTCCCCGGGAGCGCCCTGCCCCATGGCGTTGAGCGAGCGAGCGATCTGGTTCAGGTTGACCCCGATTTTCACCAGCTGAAGGTTCGACTCGGCAAGCCGCTTCAGCGCCTCATGACCAATGAAGGCATCGCCGGCGTTGCGGCTCGTGGCCAGACGCCCCACGTACTCGGCTTGGGACAGGCCTTCGGCCAGCGCACCCTCCACCAGCGCCTGGCGCTCAAGGGACGAGAGCCAGACTGTCAGCTTGGCTCCGTCGTCATGAGGCCGCCGTGGAGAGACACGGGTGGACGGCCGGCCGGGCGCCTGCAGGGCGGCCTCGATGAGGGAGCGCACCCATGGGCCGGGCTGGCCGCTGCTCGCTTCAGCCATCCGCACTTTCAGGCCCCGCACATCGACCGTGAGCGTTTCGCGCTTGCGGGGTGTCGTCATGGCGCTGCCCACTCGTCGGCGCACACGAGCCGGGTGCCCTGGGTCGCCAAGGGGAATGAGGCAGGCAGCAAGGCGGGCAGGTCGGTCATGGCGGTGGCTCCGTAAGGGTCAAGCGCAGCGCACACCAAATACGGCGGACAGCCTATCCTGCCTTGTTTGATTTACGTGCTGTTGGAGCGTTACGCCGGCTTGCATCGCGTCGCACCAGATGCACTGAAACAGCCGCGGCACGGACGTTGTCGCCCGAGCCACCCATCGGCCTGGAAAGGGCTTTCTTGCCGGCATGGCTGCTTCGCACGCCGATGCCAGTTAGCCATGTCGGTACGGTGGCCGTTGAACCGCGTGGCGCCGGTGCCCTTGCGAAGGGCCGTTTTGAAATGTTGAGAGTCGATGGCGGCACCACGGCTCAGATGACCTAGCCCCGGCGCTGACAGCCGTGGCGCTCGCAGTGCAGAACCGTTCTCGCGGGCAGAGAGCACCACTTGACTGACCCCTGGTTCAGCCAAGCAGCTTCTTCACCGCCTTCTCCAGCTCGGCCCACCGCTCGCGCGGCAACGCGTTGGGGGCAAACCTGACCACGGCGCCATGGCCATCATCCGCGATCACCACTGGACAGCCGCCAGCCTTGAAACGTCGCTCAGAAGCCACCGACTTGGACTTTTGTGCCTGCCCCTTGCCGGGCTTGGCAGCGCCTGCTGCGCCAGCCTGAGCAGGGGGGTTCGATGATCGAACCCCCTCCAGGGCGGCGTCCGTAAGCCGCTTCAGAACCTGGGACGCTGGCATCAAATCGCCCCCCGCCAGTTCCTTGGCCGCCTCCATGACCGCCTCCGGCGCCTGCGCCACGGCGTCCTTCAGTGCCTTGGCGTCACTGAAGCGGATCTCGCGCGGCGAACCGAAGGCTGCGACGACCTCGGTCGGCAGCCGGGCGATGGCGATGGCATTGGACACGTCACCCTGACTGCGGCCGATGGCCCGCGCCAGCGCCAGCATGGAAGGAAACAGCCCGGACTCCAGCGCCCGCACGTACATCATTCCCTGCTCCCAGGCCGAGAGATTGGCTCTGGCGCGGTTCTCGCGCTCCATCTGTGCCCACAGCTGCTGGTCGCCCACCTCCTCGACCACTGCGGCCACTTCCACTCCGAGTTCCAGACAGGCCCGGTGGCGCCGGTGCCCGAAGACGATCTCGTAGCGCGCCTCGCCGGCTGGTTCCTTGAGCGGCCGGACCTTGATGGGCTGCACGTTGCCGCCGGCGCCCTGAATCTCCGTTTTCAGTTCCTCGAAGTCCGCGTCCTCGAACGAGGTCTCGTGACGGTTGACCCAGCGGCTGGCGCGGACGGTCCGGGGATCGAGCAGCAGCGGCTTGCCGTCCGGGACTCGCGGCCCTTCGAGAGCTGCGTCCAGGTCGAACGACAGATCGAGACTTGCAGTCCGTCTCATGCCATCACCCCCATGCGCACGCCGATGCGGTCCAGCACTGGGCGCAGTTCCTTCCACACATCCCGTGCCGCTGTCTTGTCTTTCCACTCATGCGGCAGCAGCCCTTCCGTGTGGCACTCCCGGATCACTTCGCGCTTCGGGATCCGGCAGATGTCCGCTGCGCTCTTGGGCTCATCCACCAGCGAGAACAGCCGCGAGAAGTACCCGGGATTGCCCAGCAGGTCGCTCATTCCTTTGGCCTGGTTCGGATTGCGCTCCACCATGTTGGGCAGGATGCCCAGGAAGGTCAGCTCGGGATTGAGCCGTTCCTTGATGCGCTCGATGCCGACCTGCGGGTCCTTGAGCAATTGGACGATGCCCCCGATGGACTGGTCGCTGAGCTGGATGGGTGACAGCACATGGCTTGCCGACACGAGCGCGGCCACCAAGCGGATGTCCACGCCGGGCGGCGTGTCGATCACGCACACATCGAAGCTCGCGCTCGCACGCCGCAGGGCCGAGCGGAAATTGTTGGCAAAGGCGTTGCGGTTCTCATGCTGCCGCTCCAGCTTCGCGAGCCCGGGGCCGGCGGGCACCAGCACGAACGGCGCCACGGGAACTGCGGCCTCGGGGTCGGTGAACAGCCTGTCCGCCGTGAGGTCGGCCACCACCGCCTTGCCCGAGCGCCGGATCGGCTTGGACAGGTGGCCCTGGTCGTCGATGTCGATGGCCAGGACACGCAGCCCACTCCAGGCCAGATGGCGAGCCTCCATGAACGAAAGCGCTGACTTGCCAACGCCACCCTTGCGCACTGCGACAGCGAGGATCTTCATGGGCGCCCTTTCGAGCCAAGGAACAACTGCAGGTCTTCAGGCAGGCCCGTGCGTCGTCCCAGTTGGTTGATGAGGGCTGCTTTCAATACGTGCCTGCCGTGTCTTGCACGGCGACTTTGGCGCGTCCGAGGCAGCCTGCGGCGTGGCCGCAATACACACCCTCTCTAAGTCTTTGATTTTGTTGAGATTGATAGTATCAACCTCGCACGCTCGTTCAGTGCGTGTTAGCCAGGACACGGCGAAAAGATTTCCCGTGCCGCTACGCCAGCGCGACCGCCGCACAGGCGATGCAGTGCCCAAAAGCCCTGCCCCTTCCTTGCCACGCGACTGCTGCGGCCCGGCTTCAGACACCACCGGACCGCACCAAGCCCCGTGTCGTGCCCTACTTGGACCCACCTGCTCTTTCCTTCAGCAGCGATTCGATGGCTGCGTACAGCGCCTCGGCCTCTTCCTCGCTGGCAAACGAGATGGCCACCAAGTTGGAGCGGCGTGAGAGTTCCGCGTACCGGAGCTTGCCTGCACGGATGGAGACCTTGACCGTCTGTACCGGCGCCTTGCGCTTGGTGCTCAGCTCGGCCTTGGCCCAGGCCAGCGCCTGCTTCTGACCCATCTCGCCGGCAGCAATCCGCTCGACCGCCTGGGTGGCCAGTGCCGCATTGACGCTAGCGATCTGCGCCAGCGGCGTGGTGGCGTTCGCACCAATGGCGCCGGGATGCGCGCGCAGCACCTGATGGATCGGCTCAGGCAGGTCGGCATAGGTCAGCAGTCTGGACACCAGCGCGGCGCTGATGCCGGCTTCCTGCGCCAGTTGCTCGCCCGTCATGCCCTTGGACGCCTTGCGCCGGGCGAAGCCGAGGTACTTCTGGTAGTCGGTAAGCGACGGCGCCAGCAGGTTGTCGTAGAAGACGATGCGCTCGGCCTCGTCATCGTCGGCCTGGCGCTGCACGGCCTCGATCTGCGCACGGCCGAGCAGCTCGTAGGCCGCGATGCGGTGCCGCCCGGCCAGGACTTCAGGCTTGCCGTCCTCCCGCACGCGGTACGAGATCGGCGTGGACAGCGGATTGGATTTGAGGTTTTCCGCCAGCTCCGCGACCTTGGCCGGATCCAGCTCGGTGGTCTGGTAGGGGCTCGGCTGGATCTCGCTGATCCACAGCAGCACCGGCGTGCCCGCACCTGCGGCCGCCTTGGGCTGCGCGAAGTCGAAGCTGGGCAGGCGCTTGCCCGCGGCCTCGAAGTCCTTGGGCGGCTGCCCCAGCAGGCCCGAGCGCTTCTTGATGCGAACTTCCGCGGTCATGCGCGCTCCTTGGCAGTGGCGGCGTCACCCGCTTGCTGCTTCTTCGAGGCGCGGCCACGTGGGTCTGGCTGCGCGGCCGGCTCGTCCGGCTCCGGCTGGGCGGCCTTCTTCATCGCGGCCCGCACGGCCGATGAGCCGCCTTGCCGGCGCGGCATGACTACCGGCGTGAGCCCGGCGAGCTGGATGTCGTAGGCGCCGATCACGGAGCGCGAGAGGTCGACCATTGCCCGGGCGGCCGGGCTGCTGGGCTCGCGCTCGATCACCGGGCCGCTGTCCTCCTCGTTCACCAGGGAAACCTGCCGCAGGAAGCCGGCCGCGGTGGGAATGATGTTCGAATCCAGCTTGCCGGGGTAGGCCGCGCGCAGCGTCTCCAGCGCATCGCGGCAGGCTGTGATCTGCGACGAGAACTTGTTGGCAACGATGCGCACGTCGAACGGCCGGTCCGGAAACGCCTCGTGCATCTCCTGCATGTTCGCGGCCAGCACTTCCATGGCCTTGATCGATTGGCCGTCCAGCATCACGACGGCCAGCAGGTGCGGCGCGGCATAGGCGAGGGCGTTGGACAGCTGCGTGGTGCCGGGCGCGCCGTCGATGATGATGGCGTCGTAGCGGCTGAAGACGTCCACGTGCGCGTTGAGCAGCTTGGCCACCAGCAGCTCGCGCCCCATCACGGACGTGAGCCACGTGTCGATGTCGGTGAGCGTGATGTCCGAGGCGATCAGGTCCAGCATCCCGTCCGAGTAGATGGGCCGGATCGCACCTTCCAGTTCCTCGCGGGTGAGCTTGTCTGTCTTGGATTCGTTGGCCTGGAGCAGGTGGCCGATGTGGGTGATGTCTTCCACCGCCCAGTCGATGCCCCACATCGTCGTGAGCGAAGCCTGCGGGTCCGCGTCGATCATCAGGACGCGGTGGCCCTGCATGGCGATGCAGGCCGCCAGGTTGGCGGCGACGGTGGTCTTGCCGGTTCCGCCCTTGGCCATGCGGACATTGATGATCGGCGGGATGGTGCGCGCCCGGGTGGGCTCCTCGAACACGTCCATCAGCCGTAGCCGGGCGTGCCGGATGTCGATGGCACGATAGGTGTTGTGGTAGCTCTCCTTCTCGCCATCACCGGGACGCGGCGGGACCAGGGTCCTGAACGTGGTGGACGCCCCGGACCAGCGGCAGAACTCCTGCGCGAGCTTGAGCTTGATGGTGCCTCTGGAAGTCATTATTTTGATGTCGTGTGGTTCATTTGGGCGCAGTGTAGATAACAGGCATGCTTTTCCAAAGAAAATTGATTGCGACTGCTGCCTAAAACACACAGGCTTCATCACCTCGGTGTGCGGGGGGCGCGGCCGGATGGAAGGAGCCAGGCGGGCTTGCAGCGCGCGACGCAAGCCGCCCGGTGGTGGCCTGCGTCGTGGAGTGGGGTCGTTTCGAGCTTGTGAAATCGCCAGAGCAGCAGCTGGATGGACGAATGCGGGCGGCAGTGCAATGCCTGGAGGTACTGCGCGGCGTGCCACGCGCGGCGGCCATCCAGGCCGGCGTGAGCCTGATCGACACCGACGAGTGCGACGACGCAAGCCTGCTGCTGCCCGCGATGCCCGTGGCACCGCACGGCGGCCAACTGGCGAGCACACCCGGGCACACTGGGCGGCGCGAACGTGCAGGAGCTCCTGTGATGGAACGTGTGGCCGTCCTCGACTTCAAGGCGCCTGTTCAAGGAGCGGCCCGTTGCTGCCCTGGCCACGCGACAACGTGGTGAGCCCACCGGCTCCATGGCGCCTTCATGCTGCCCGCGGGCGACACCCGGCTCTACATCCACGCCAGCGGCCTGGCCACGCACACGCGCGACATGCTGGAGCACCCACGCATGGGCCGGCTGGTCATGGCCGAGGCCTTCATGTGTGGCCTCGCAGAGTCTGGCCAAGCGCGTGCCGGCACCATCGGCCTGGATGCTTGGTCATATGCAGCGTTGACGTCGAGCGGGATGCTGTTCAGCCACACCTGCTCCAGGGGAAGGCCCCCGCAAGGAGTGTGTTGCCTGGGTTCGTCGTCCACGGCGTGTGAGGCTCACGAGCCGTATGCTGGGTCCCAGGGAGCCCGGCAGGGCGAGGAGTGCGGCCAAGACATGACACAAGAAGCTCGGACCGCCTGGCTCGAAGGATTCGCGGCCGGAGAGCTGGACAAGTACGGATGTCCTTACCGCCCTGGCACCGCAGAGGCCGACGCCTGGGAAGCGGGGTGGGGGCAAGGGCGCCTAAAGCGCAACGGCCAGCCATGCCGTGAAATGCCGTTGCCTTCCGAGGTTGACGAGCCGCCTGCTGAATCTTGAGTGTCGTCCCGTGGCGGTGGCATGTGGCCGGCACTCGTTTTCCCAGACTTGTTGTCGCACCCTAGCGCGGACCCAGTCGCTGGATCGCGTCACGCACAAGCGGCGCTGCATCGCCCACCGCCGGCACGCCTTGGCCTTCGAGCCAGGCATTGAGCTGGGCCGGTGTCGTCAGCCGCATCTGCGGCTCGAACGTCAGGCCACCGGGCATGACGACCGGCCGGGGCATGAAGCCGCTGCTGGTCAGCCCTTCACCCTTGATGAGCCAGCCCGGTTGCAGTCGAAGATCAGGCACGGCTGGCTCCTGCGCGCCCAGCGTCCGGTAGAACTGCCCGGCCTCCTTGACGTGCTCGATGCCTGCGCTGTCGGTACTTACCACGCTACCGGTTGATCGGTAATAGGCCTGGTTGTCGATGGCCGTGATCAGCCGCGGGGCATCTCCGCCTGGGGGATCGAAAATGACTGAAGGCGCCCGGTAGGCCGAAGGATCGACTGCCACCGAGGGCTCAGTGCGGATCGCCGGGTTGCTCGTCGGCCGAGCCATGAGCTCTCCGGATTGCACGCCAGAGCGGGCAGCACCACCTGTGACCACTTCGAAGTCCGCGCCCATGCCGTCGCTGGCGCGGGCAACGACGCGGGCCTGACCAGGCTCCATGCCCAGGGCCTGCAGCCGCCCGTCCCGGCCCGGCGCAACCTGGTAGGCCTTCGCATCGACCACCACGCCAGAGGGCTGTGGGGCGGCAGCAGGCGCCTTGGCGCCGGTGTCGGCTCCAACCTTGGCCGCCCGGATTTCGCCTTGCTGCACCAGCGCATTCTCAGCGCTTGCCAGGGCCCGGTTTTCCAGCGAACCGGCTGCGGCAGGCACGGCGGCGCCTGCCGCCCTTGTTTCCAGTGCCGGCGCGGCCAGCCCGGCCATGACGCCGATGACCGAGCCCATGCCGCCGTCAGGCCCGCCCGAGCTGGTCAGCATCGGGGCCACTTCCGACGCGACGAGTCCCTTGGCCAGCAGCGCCGGGTTGTCGATGAACAAGCCCGCAGGCAGGAAGCTGGTGGCCGCGGCCACCGTTCCCAGGCCAATGGCGTTGCCGATCCGGGCGGCGTTGTCCGTCGTGTTCCAACTGTGCAGCACCTGCGTGGAATCCGAGGCCTGCTGCTGCAGGAAGGCATTGGCAATCTGCCGTTGCGATTCGGGCGTGGCCGGCGGGATCGGCAGGCCCTTGCTGGTGTAGTGACTCAGGTTCCACCAGCGCGTGAAGCTCTCGAGCGTCCAGCCGTTGGTCTGCCCCGTACGGCGCGCCACGTCGGCAGGGGATTCGCGGTCGTGGATCTCGATGATCCCGGCATCCGCGTTGGCCACGCCGCCACTGCAAACCTGGGCATCGATTTCCGGATCGCTGCCGCACTGGTAGGCCGCGGCTGTGGACTCGATGACCACGCCGTCCTGCATCACGGTGTTCATCGACGCGACACTGGCCGGGAAGGCGGCCTGCCAATCGGCCAAGTCCTGGGGATAGCTTGCGCCGGAGGTTCCCGAAGCGCCGATGGGAGATGGCATGGCGAACTCCTCGCATGAGCGGCGAGCGCCCTGCCGTCGGCAGGGGAGGGTCGCGCCCTGACTCGCATTGAAAGCAGTGTCGCCAGCGGCGCCAAGCTGCGGCGTGCGCTAGCTGGGAACACCCCTAATCTTGCGCAAGCCTAAGGGAGTGGATTGGAAGGCCCGGGTTGCAGACCGGCGGCTGGCTCGCCTGTGCAGCGAGTGGGCAGCATGCGCTTGGCCAGCGCGTGAAAATCTCGTTGCCATGACAACTTTCTTTGCCACGATCTCAGTTCAGCCCCGTGAACAGGATCGACCCAAGGCCTGCCTCCAGGCGGCGCGACCGGCTCAATGTCGAGGTGAACACCACAGCCTGGCCGCCGCTGCGCACTGGCATGCGTTCGCGCCCATCGGTAGAGCTGGTGTTGATCTTCTGGTGAAGCACGCAGGACGGGACGTAGATGAAGCTGCTGGCGCCGGCCTCGGTTGTGAACTCCGGCTTCTTGCCTCGGCGCATGCGGGCGCGTCTGCGCACGGCGCAGGGATCGCACTTGATAGCCGCTGTGCCTGCGGCTTCGGCTGCTGATGGCCTCAATAGCGCTTGTTTGTTCTGGTCGAGCCGGTTGCAGATTGAGGCCCGAAGGATCGGGCTCCCCGCACGGAAGCTCGACGCAAAGCACAACAGCCTTGGTTCTGCGCTTTCCGGGTGCAGGAGCCGTCCGGGCTGCGGCAGGCAGCGGGTGTTCATGACTGCGCAGCGCGCCCATCGTGAAGCGCCAGCTTGGCGGCACGCAACGCTCCGCCAGAATTCGGCCCCATGCCTGCGCTGCGCCTGCCTCCCGTGCCTTTGTGGCTGCCGATCTGGCTCGCACTGGGGCTGGCTGGCGGTGCCGTCCTGGTGCGCTGGGACATCGCGCAGCGCCGCGAAGCCTTCCAGGACGGCGCCCGCGTCGCACACCGGCTGCTGAGCCAGCGCGCGGCGCAGCACGACGCCATCCTGGCGACGCTGGCGCTGCTGCCGGCCGCCTCTGCTGGCACGCCTGACGATTTGGCGCTGCGGCTGCCGCAGCTGTACCCGCAGCTGCTGGCCGTGCTGCGGCGCGAGCCGGGCCGCGCCTGGGACGACCCGGCCCTGGCTGCGGCCGAGGACAAGGCGCGCTTGCGGCGCGCAGCGGAAATCGCGGCCGTGGACGCGCGAGTCGGCCGCTACACGCTGGTGGTGCCGGCGGTGGGCGGCGGTGGCGGCGCCGCAGCGTTGCGCATTGACGCGCACCACCTGGTGTTGCCAGGAGAATGGCCGCTGCGCAACGGCCGCAGCCCGGCACGCGCAGTCCTCGTGCTCGGGCCGCACACGCTGGTGCTCGACCCCGGCCCACCGGCCGCGGCTCGGCCTGCGGGGCTGACGGCAGGCTTCACCTTCGCACAGGCACTGGCCTCGGCCAGCCAGCCTTTCGAGCTGCGGCTGCAGCAGGACACGGGGCCGGCGCAGTGGCCTTGGGGCCCGCTGCTGGCTTGGGCCCTGGCCAGCGGCGCGGGCCTGGCCAGCGCGTGGCAGTGGTGGCGCACCCGGCAGGAGCGCCAGCGCAGCGCCGAGCTCGCGCGGCTGGCGCAGGCAGCGCGGCTGGGCACGCTCGGGGGCATGGCGGCGGGGCTGGCGCACGAGGTCAACCAGCCGCTCACGGCCGTGCTCGCGGGCACGCGCACCGCGCTGCGGCTGCTGCCCGCGGGCCAGGCGCCCGAACCCGAGGACCTCGACACCGCGCGCCAGGCCCTGGAGCTCGCCGCTGCTCAGGCCCGCCGCGCGGCAGACGTGCTCGCGCGGCTGCGCCGCCTGGTCGAGCGCCCCGACGCCACGGCCGCCCCGCAGGCCATGCGGCTGGAAGCCTCGGTGGCAGCGCTGCTCGCATTGCTGGCGCCCGAGCTGCGCCGCCGTGGCGTGCGCGCGGAAGTGGCCGGACAGGCTCCGCCGGTGTGGGCCGACCCCGTGGCGTTGGAGCAGGTCGTCCACAACCTCGTCACCAACGCGCTGCAGGCGCTGGAGGACGCGCCGCCGCCTGCGCCCGAGACTGCCCACATCGTGCTGCAGGTGCAGGCCGACAACGCCGCGCGCCGGGCGCGGCTCGTGGTGCGGGACAATGGTCCCGGCATCGCGCCGCAGGCGCTGCCGCGGCTTTTCGAGCCCTTCTTCACCACGCGCCGCGGTGGCCTGGGCCTGGGGCTGCCGCTGTGCGAATCGCTTGCACAGGCCATGGGCGGGACCCTCTGCGCGCGCAACGCCGCGCCGCGCGGCGCCGAGTTCGTGCTGGAGCTTCCGCTCGCACCGGCTTCCTCACCCGATCCGTCCGGAACCATCTCCGCATGAACCCTGTTTCCCCGCTCATCCACCTGGTCGACGACGACGACGGCGTGCGCGCCGGCCTGGCGCTGCTCATCGGTACCGTGGGGCTGCGCGTGGCGCACTGGGGCGACCCGCAGGCCTTCCTCGATGGGTTCGACCGCGAGTCGGTGAGCGTGATCGTGCTGGACGTGCGCATGCCCGGCCTGTCGGGCATGACGGTGCTGCAGCTGCTGCGTGAACAGGGCGCGGACCAGCCGGTGGTCATGCTCACGGGCCACGGCACGGTGGACATGTGCCGCCGCGCCTTCAAGGCCGGTGCCGCGGAGTTCCTGGAGAAGCCCGTGGACGACGATGCGTTGCTGGAGGCGGTGCTCAACGGCGTGCGCGCGCACGTGCAGGGCCGCGCTCGCGAGGCCGCCGGGCGCGATGCGCGCGATCGCTACGCGCAGCTCTCGGCGCGCGAGCGCGAGGTGCTGGCCCTGGTGGTAGCCGGGCTCACGAGCAAGGAGATTGCGCGCGCGCTGGGGCTGTCCTCGCGCACCGTGGAGACGCACCGCGCGAACCTGGGCGAAAAGCTGCAGGTGCAGACGCTGGCGCAGCTCATCCGCCACTACGCCGCGCTGGTGGAGGCGCACGCCGCAGGCAGCACCCCGGGCACTGCGTAGATCTACGCAGCCACCGCGCGAGGCGCGCGGATGGTGGCCGGCGCAGCGAGTGCGAAGAATGCGAGGCACGGCAGGCGAGCTGCCGGCCCGCAACGCAACCACACCCGCCCAGGACCACCCGACATGAGCATCCCCGCCCGCATCGCCCGCCTTGCCCTCACTGCCGCTGCGCTCGCAACAGCCACGGGCCTGGTCAGCGCCCAGTCCGCGCCGCCTGCACCGGCCGTGCGCACCGAGCGCACCCTCTCCGCCGAGCTGGCCGGCCAGATCGCCGTCGCGGCCGTCGCGGCCTGCCAGGCCAACGGCCACGCGGTGGCTGCCACCGTGGTGGACCGCTCGGGCGGCGTGCGCGCCGTGCTGCGTGCCGACGCCGCGGGTTCCCACACGCTCGAAGCCAGCCGCCTCAAGGCCTACACGAGCGCCTCGGCCAGGAACGCCACGCTGGCGATGATGGACAGCGCGCAGAAGAACCCGGGCGCTGCCAATCTCGTCAACATCCCTGGCTTCCTGCTGCTGGGCGGCGGCGTGCCGGTGAAGGCCGGCAACGAGGTCATCGGCGCCGTGGGCGTGGGCGGCGCGCCCGGCGGCCACCTCGACGAGCAGTGCGCGCTGGCGGCCCTGGAGAAGATCAAGACGCAGCTGCAGTGAACGCACGCCAAAGTGGCGGCACAGTCTTTCCATCCCGGCAAGACATCGGCGAATTGCCTTGGCAAGGATCCAGCCGTCGGCACGCTGTCTCCCGTGATCGATCCGGTCACTGCGTTCTGGCGAGGCATGGCAGTCGTCACTGACCTGGGCACAGCCCGTTTTGGGGCGTGCGTGACGTGCGGCCGGCACGGGTCTTCTCCTGGCTGCTGTACCGCGCAGGGCGTCCGCAACAATGGAGCCGCACGGCTGAGGGGACACGCTGAAGGCAGCACTGGGGCTTCTGCCCCCCAGGCTGCGACCAGCCGCTGGCAAGGACAGGCCTGCAGTGGGCGCACATGGAAGCGGCCGCAACGACACGGGGCAGGGCCGGCAACAGCACCGCCGCAGCGCACTCAGGTGCCGAGTGCATTGGGACAACGCCTACTTCAGCAGTCCCTCGGCGCGCAGCGCATCCTGCACGCGCGGCGCGCTGCGCCACTCGCGCGAGATAGGCCTTGAGGCCCGGGTAGGGCGCCAGCGTCATCATCAGGAAGTTGGCCCAGTTGACGATGGTGTAGGCATAGGCATCGGCGATGTGCTCGCGCACGCCTTGGCTTGGTCCCGCACGGTCGTGGCCGCGGCGACCAGCGTGCCGAACTGCTCCTCGATCAGCATCACAGTGATGACGTTCATCGGGATCTCCACTGCGTTCAATTCCAGCCATGGGCACTGCGCAACGGTGCCAAGCCACTGCCGAACGCTGGCTGAGCAGCAGTGAGGCCGGGGAGCTCCTGGAGCACGGCCATCCAAACGGCGGGGCAAGGGTGGAAACAGCCTACCGCGGTTGCCTGCCCCGGCACCGCAGTAGCCACCGCCTGCCAATGCACGGTGCGCTTGGTCCGGTTGCTCGGCGGCGATGCGCACGAGCTTGACGCCGATCTCCGAGGAGGGAGTGGCAGCGCCACGGTACCTGCAGCGACATGACGGCGGCGTCCATCTCGAAGGCCTTGCGCGATGCAACCCGTCCATCACCAACCGCGCTTGCTGGCCGTCACGTGCCAGGGCCCCGATCTGGCCGAAGTACACGTGTGCCTCCGGCCAGGACCTAAAGCCGATGGCCTGCACGACACCTGTGGCAGCGAAGCAGTGCGCGTTCCCAGCGTGCACTGAACTCCGCTCTCGTCGGCTTGCCAGCCAGCGGCGGTGAGGCCTGTCCTGGGAACGGAAACCGGGAGGAACATCAAACGCGCACGCTTGCGTTATTCACTTTCTTAATATGTTCCATGTCAAGATTTCAATTGCATTGATTGGGTGAAAACCCTAATCTTCAGTGCATCGAAGTTCTGAAGTTTCCAAAAGGCTCCACATGACCACCATCACAGTCTCCGCCTACAGCCGCACCGCGCCGCGGGGTGCCGTGGTCGCGGCCGAAGTCTTCACCCAGGTGCTGAACGGTCTGCGCGGAGTGCTTGCCCAGGCCTCCCGCGGGCCGCGTGGCGAGGTGGTTGGACGCAAGCTGCGCAGCGCTTTTCCTGCATAAGGAGTAAACCCCGTGCGTGCGTCGGCTGCATCGGCACGCGGCCACCGGCTGTTGTCAACTCAACAACATCTCGGCTGACAGCTCAAGCCACCCAGGCTTGGCAATGCCTGGTGACGCGCACTGCGCGCATGCGGCCACCATCCATTTACACAGGACGTTCGGGCCCCACCAGGGCCCAAAGCTCCACCTGCCTTGCCCACGGCAGCGACACCATTTGCAATGTGGCATGGTGTCCCGGGGCGGGATGGACGACGCCAGGGGCCGGCCCGTGGCGCTGTTGACCTTCAACGACGAGGTTGCCGCCGGCGCGCAGGAACTGCGGCTGTCGCTGTTCAGGCTGCTGGTACGCGACGTCAAGCCGGTCTTTCCGCTGACGCTGCGCGACGTCGAAGCCTTCCTGCTCCGGCCAGCTGCCTTCCCGACCGCTCGCTGATGAAGCGCCGCACCGGGACGCTCCACGCGAGCGCACGCCATTCGCTGGATACCTTCTAGCCGGCCGAATGGCAAGGCGAGGAGCGTGGCCGGTACCTTGAGCAGATGCATCGGGACGTCGACGAGGCACAGGCCAAGGTCACGCAGCTCGAAACACGGCGCTGAAGCGCAACGTCCCCCGTTCCGGGCCCTGTTTCCGCTCGGGGCTCCGGTCGCATGGGTGCGGCCCGCAGCACTTGAGGACTGACGCAGTACCGGGCAGCGCAGGCTACGATGGCGGCCTGCATCAAGCACCGCAAAGACGGTAGTGGCCAAGCGGCAGGGCGCCAACGAACACGCTGGCAGGTGCCGCCGTGATGCGCTGCAAGGCCAGAGCTGTGAACAGCGGGAAGGCGACGACACAGCCGAAAGCCACCACTGCCAGGGGGACAAGCTCCTGCCGGGCCGGGCCGGGCGGCGCTGGCGCCCTGCGAGCAGCAAGCCGGTGCCCAGCAGCGCGGCCAGCACGGCCCGCGCGCCGGTGAGGAAGACCGGGTGGAAGTCCGCCACGGCCCCTCGGGTTGCCGGCAGCGAGCCGCTGAAAACCAATACACCGGCCAGGCCGTTCAACCAGCCACACGTCGTCCGTTCCAATCGAGGCTCCATGACCACTCCCGCCGCCTACGCGCCATCGGCGCGTGAGGCGGCGTGAGTGGTCATGCGCGCACTGAGAAAGCTGGCGTGCTGAACGTGACCCGCACACGCACCACCAAAGAACGCCAGATAAGTTGGCTCAGGATCGCCCAGCCCGGAGCGTTGCTGGCCGGGATAGACGGCGGGATCGAGGCCCCGCAGCTCGATCCATCACTTTTGTCCGCGCCAAGATGGAGCCCGACCGGGTGGCCGGTGCCCTGCGTTTCGCCGCTTCCGATTTCATCGAACTTGTCGCCGCGCCAGACATAGACCAGGAGCAAAGGCCTGGGGAGTTCGGGTGACGGCGTTTCGGGAAGCGGGGGCAGGTCTTCGGGCACGAAACCACCCTGCACTGCAGAGCGATCAAGATCAAGTCTCGCCAGACCGAAAACTAACAACCTTGCCGCCGGAATCAGCCAAACACTCCCCCGGCAGTCCTTGCTGGACCATCCACCCCTCCAGCGTCGCCACAGGGGGCTCAGGAAGCCCGGGAAAGCGTTGGCCGGTGCCGCTCCCCTGACTTTTCAAGTGAAACCCGCTCCCCGGCCTTCCTGGAGGCCCGGCAGCCCCTTCTTCGTGTTGGCAGGAGCGGACACGAAGCGGCCGCCGGGCCTGTATTCCTAACGGCCCGGCCTCAGAGCGGTCTGGAGAGGTCTTGCCAGGCGGCCTGAGGCAAGGTGGGACAAACTGTGCGGCAGGCCTCGCCAGCACCGGCGCGACAGCCAATGAAACCACCTGTCTAAGGCGCGGGTCGTTTGGTAGCACAGGCGTGAGACCTTTCCAGCACAGAAGAACCCACTTTGGAGCTCGGTAACCGGTCTCGATAACCAGACGCACAGAAACGCCCACTTTGGATTGCAGTTCTAAGAGCGGCAGAACAGCAACTGGTCGCAACCAGCGTTTTCACGTGCCGGCTACGCCTCCCCGGTGCGAATGACCGCAGTACGGCAGTCGCCATCCCTGGCCGGGCAAAGTGGTACTGAATGTGCGGAAGCCCAGGACGAGAGGTCGAAAGGCGCTCGACAGCGCTCCCGCCCGAGTAGCCGAAGCTGTCCGCGCCAAGCTCCGTTGATCCGGTGACCGGAGCAAAGTGGTACCAACTGTGCGACAGGGGTCAGGAGAGCCTTCTGCGGGCGCGTGCCGTTTGTTCAGCTGGACCTCAATGCGTGGGGTTGCCCGAGGAAAAGTGGTACTGACTGTGCAGCACACTGCGTCCCGCCGGATCGCGTGCGCTCGGCAGCGCTGCAGTGCGTGTAGCCTATCAAGGTGGTACTGACTGTGCGGCATGTCTTGAGAGTCGCGGGCAAACCCACGCCGAGGCTCGGCCGCTCCTCGACAGACGGGCCGCGCCTATCGGTCAAAGTGGTACTGAATGTGCGGCAGGCGCCGGATCGGTGCGGTTGGGTACACGCCTTGGCCTGAGCAGCCCCCTGTGGACGGGGCCTGCCAAGGCAAGGTGGTACTGACTGTGCAGAGAAGAGTCCGGTGATCGGGGCACCACCGCTAAAGCCACCGCGCGCCCAGGACACCGAACATCCCACCTTGCCCCTGGGCTGTGAGCTGCTCTCGCACAGAGAAGCCCACCTTGGCCCTGGGCAAAGGCTTCCGAGACCATGCCCTGAGCGCAGTGATTGCGTGTTTGCACGGCACGCCTATGGCCCTGGCGGGCTCAGCGCAGCCAATCTTGCCGTCTGCCAGCCACGCGGAACTCTTCCCTCCTCCTGGTCAGCCATATTCCTGCAGCCTGCCAGTTGCCGTCGCCGTTCAACCTGCAGGCGCATCCTCGGTGCAAGCAGTCTGTACCGGGCCGTCTCCGCATGACGGGTCCAGTGTCCGCATTTGTCGCAAGGCGAGATTCGAGTAGCAAGCAAGCATATTTAATAGCAAGCCAGCATTTCAGAGGTCAAAAATTCTTTATAAATCAAAGACTTGCGAGAGGAAAAGTGGGTGTATCTGTGCGGATTTGAAGGCAAGGTGGGCTCTTCTGTGGTGGATAACCGGGCAAGGTGGGTTCTTCTGTGAAAAGGAAAGTGGGACTTTCTGTGCACCAAAGTGGGTGCTTCTGTGCAAGGTGGTGCTTTCTGTGCGCGCGCAGTTAAACGGCTGACAGCACTGAGCTTTTCATGGTTGTCCACATCAAGGTGGGCTCTTGTGTGCGGGGCATACCGGCTGGCGCTGCCGGTCACCGCGGCCAGGGGCCGGGACACCTCTGCGGCATCGCCTGCGCCTGAAGGCCGGTGTTGTTTCAATGGGCAAAGTGATGGTTGCTGTTGACCGGTTCCCACTTTGTCCCTAGCCTCGCGGCCTACTACCACTTTCGAGCCGTTGAGTGTCATGGCCGAGATCACGCCTGCCGGGGACGTAGTCGGCGAGCAGTACGCGCTGCTTCTCTTCGAGGAGACCATTGGCCGCAAGGGGCGTACCGCCACCATCGCCGATGCCGAAAGCGACATCGCGTTTCCGAAGAACAACGTCTTCGTCGACATCTCCGGGGTCGGGGTGCTGGCCCGCCGCGGTCTCAACGTGATGAACTACCTGGCGTGCAACGCGCCGCTGGAGCAGCTGGAGTTCGACTGCGACGTCGACCTGTTCAAGTTCCTCATCAACTACGCGAGCCGCAACCACCAGCAGCTCGTCAAGTCCCTGCGCGAGACCCAGAAGACCAGCGTGGTCGTCATGCGCGAGCGGCCTGACGGGCAGGGCGGCAATCCGGAATTCGTCTCCATCCCGCTGGTGGGCCTGGTAGGCGTTGCCAACGGCCGCGTGTACTTCAAGTTCGACCCGGCCATCCGCAAGCTGCACAAGGACCCGCGCGGCTACACGTTCCTGTCGCTGCGCACGACGTCGAGCTTCAAGTCGAGCTTCGCGCACGCCCTGTACGAGAAGCTCAAGTCCATTGCCTACCGCGGCTCGCCCACCGAGTGGCTGACGCTGCAGGAGGCGCGCGTCTGGCTGGATGCGAAGGACTCGAAGTACATGGACGAGTTCAAGGAGTTCCGCCGCGTCGCCCTGGGGGTCGCCGTTCAGCAGATCAACGAGCTCTCCGACCTGTACGTCGAGTACGAAACCAAGAACGTCCCGGGCTCCAAAAAGATCTCCCACATCCGCTTCGTCTTCCGGGAGCAGGAGGGGGCGATGGTCGTGCAGTCAATGCACCAAACGGAAGCCCGCAAGACCATCTACGACACGCTGCGCGGCGAGTTCGGCATCGGCGCCGTCGATTTCCAGGCCATCACGGCGAACTCCGAGAAGTACACGCCCGAGCGGCTACAGGCTGCCATCGACTTCGTGCGCCACCGCATGGCCAACCACGGCCGCGGCAAGAAGGTTCAGTTCCCGGGACGGCTGTTCATGAAGGCGCTGGAGGAGGGCTGGACTGTGCCGACGGCGGAACTTGCCGCGGACGCGGTCGTGAAGCCGGCTCCTGCCGTTGTCCCGAAGGCCCCTCGTGCCGTCGCCAAGCGCGCGAGCAGCGAGGAGGGCCCCCAGACGGAAGCATTGCGCCGCGAGTTCGAGCTCGCTGGCGAGGAGGGCTTCAGGCAGTACCTGAAGTGCGACGCCAGGCAGCGCACGGATCTCTGGGCCTCCTTCACGCGCACGGCCCACTTCAGGGTGCTGCGCGCGCAGCTCCAGCTCGACAAGGACCAGGTGCCCTACGAGCAGCTGGTGACCAGCGAACGGTTGCGGCAGTCCTTCGGCAAGCACGTGCTCGACGCGCAGAAGAAGGCGGCCAAGAAGCCGAACGCATCCACGCAGGCCGAACTGGGGCTGGGTTGAGCTGCTTCGTACGCAATTCCGGGTAGCAATCTCTGAGGTGGGTCTGATCAGCTTGCGCGGCAAACTCTGTCGCTCAGGGCAAGGAAGGATCGCGCCACATCCAGCATTCAAGTCGTTTCTCACGCAATACGAAATGCACCGAGTTGGCGGCCGGTATCCGGAAAAGGGGCCTCATGGGTCTCAACGCGTTTCGCTTCCAGTTGCGTACCAGGCCGGGTATCGAGCGGTTGATCGTGCCGCTGGGTCTGGAATGCCGCCATTGCCGAGCAGCGCCGCCGGCACGAGGCGGGGAAGAAGTTCTCGCCCTACGTGGCCATGTGCCGATGGCTCACCGAATGGCGCCACGTTCCTGAGACGGCTTGGCTGGCCGAGACACCTATCCACCTCCTACAGCAGACACTGCGCGGGTTGGAGCCGGGCCTACGCTTTCCCGATCCCAGGCAGTTTGCGCTGGATCAGGCTAGCGCCCGCGTGAAGCCGCCCAAGCTGGGATGGCTGCGCTTGCGCCAGTCGCGTTCCCTATCGGGAGAGCTGCGTAATGCCACCGTTTTGACATCCATCCCGCCCTCTCGCTGACGCTCGCCGCGCAAACAGCGGGAAGAGCGGGGTGGACGTCAATGCTTCTCTGCGATCAGCGAAGGGGGACTTCGCGTACACCCGCAGCAGCCGCGGCTGCGCCAGCACCCGGGCCTGGCTGCGCAGCGAGGCCGGCGGCGCATGCCGGATGCCGCGCGGCACGGCGCGCAGGCTGGCCAGCAGGCCCAGCGCGGCGACGGCCAGGAAGGTCTCGCGCCAGCCGAAGTGCTGGCCGATGAAGGTGCCCAGCGGCACGCCGGTGACCAGCGCCACCGTCAGTCCGGTGAACATGGTGGCGATGGTCGAGCCGATGGAGAAGAACACGCCGTGCGCCAGCCCGGTGAGCACCCGCGCCAGGACCAGCGATTCGTAGCCCCGCGCCTGCCACGCGAGCAGGTTGCCCGCCGTGAACAGCGCCATCAGCGCCAGCAGCGTCTTGCGCGGCAGGCGCCCGGTGAGGGCAGTGAGCACGGGCGCGCCGATGGCGACGCCCAGCGCGTAGAGGCTGACCAGCAGGCCGGCCGAGGGCAGGCTGGCCTGGAGGTCGGCGGCGATGGTCGGGATGGGGCCGACGATGACGAATTCCGTCGTTCCTATGGCGAAGGCGTTGACGGTGAGCGCGAGCAGTGCAAGGGCGGTGCGGCAGCAGTTCGATGTCGCGGCCACTGCTTTGCCGCAGTGGCGGCTTCCATGGAGGGAAACACCATGCTCAAGCTCAACGGCCTCTCCAGGGTCAACGCTGTCGCGCGCGGCCGGCCTTTCCATCGCCTGCGCGCTTGGCTGCAGGAGGCTGCGCCGTGGCGCGCGCCTGGCGCAGCTTGCGCATTGCCGCCGGTGCTCCGTGCAGGAACATGTCAACCTTCTGCTCGATGACGGCCTGGAGATCCTCCGGCACAGGCAGCCCGTACACCCACTTGCGCACGCCAAGGTAGAAGATGGCCGCGTGCAGGCTCCAGATCATCTCGATCTCGGCTTCCTGCTCGGCCTCGCCGCGCGGCTCGTCAACGTTGAACTCCGCCCGTACCTCGGCCAGTACCGGAAGGAAGATCCGGCTGCGCAGCTTGTCAAGGTACTTGATGTTGATCCCCTCGCGCGTGAGACCCGAAAAGATGAAGATCCGGATCCACTCCTCGCGCAGGATGACCGACGCGTAGTCAAGGTAAAAGGCGTACAGGCGCTCGGTCAGTCCCATGCTGCGGTCGGCGATCAGCTGCTCCCACTCGCGCCGCCACTTGAACACTTCGCTGTAGACCCTGTCGATCAGCGCTTCCTTGCTTTCGAAGTAGCGATAAAGCAAGGGCTGGGTCACACCCAGTTCCTTGGCAAGCTCCCGTGTACTGCCTGAGAAGCCGTAGCGGGTGAAATGCTCGATGGCCTTGGCGACGATCTGCTGCTCGCGCTCCTGCGGTTGCAGGCGCTGCCTGGGCCGAGGTTGCGTATCCGCCTTTGTGTCCATCGCATTCTCCACTGGATCCCTGCCATTGCCGCCGATACCACAAGGCGTCCCGGTGCCGTGCTCTACCGGTCAGTCGATAAATTGTAGGTTCGATGCGCCCACTTGTCCTGCCGGGCCTTGCCTGGGGAACCGGAGGAATTCCTGCAACGGGTCACGCCCCCAGGCGTTTCCAAAACACCTGGGGGCGTTGCCGTTGGCGAGGGTCAGGCGCTGTGGGCAGCCGCTGCCGCTTTCATGCCCAGCTCGCTGGCCACGAGCTGGTTGGCGTAGGCGCGCTGCTCATTCCTGGCGCGCTGAGACTTGTCCGTCACCGAGAACAGGTAGATCCCGGCGAATGCAACCAGCATCGAGAAGAGCGCCGGATACTCGTAGGGATAGATGGGCGCCGCGTGGCCGAGGACCTTTACCCACACCGTCGGGCTCAGGATGGTCAGCGTCACGGCGCTCACCAGCCCCAGGCTGCCGCCGATCACGGCGCCGCGCGTCGTCAGTCCGCGCCAGTAGATGGACAGCGCGAGGACGGGGAAGTTGGAGCTTGCCGCGATGGAGAAGGTCAGGCTCACGATGAAGGCGATGGTCTGGTGCTCGAACAGGATGCCCAGGACGATGGCCAGCACGCCCAGCCCAACCGTCGCGGCCCTGGAGACCCAGAGCTCCTCGCGTTCCGTGGCCGTGCCCCGGCGCAACACGTTGACGTAGAGGTCGTGCGACACGGCGGAAGACCCGGCCAGTGTCAGCCCCGCCACGACGGCCAGGATAGTGGAGAAGGCCACGGCACAGATGAAGCCGAGGAAGAGGTTGCCGCCAACGGCATGGGCCAGGTGCACCGCGACCATGTTGACGCCACCGATGATGGCGCCCTGACCGGTCTGGTAGTGCGGATCGCTGGCGACCAGGGCGATGGTGCCGAAGCCGATGATGATGATCAGCGCATAGCTGAAGCCCACGATGCCGGTGGCGTACAGGATGCTCTTGCGTGCGGCCTGCACGTTGCCCACGGTGAAGAAGCGCATGAGGATGTGTGGCAGGCCCGCCGTGCCGAAGATCAGCGCCATCCCCAGCGATACCGCCGACACGGGGTCGGAGACCAGGCCGCCGGGGCGCATGATGGCTTCATGCAGCTTGTGCGTTGCCACCGCCTCGCTGAACAGGGCGTTGAGGCTGAAGCCGAAGCGCTGCATCACCATGTAGGCCATGAACACGGATCCCGTGAGCAGCAGCGCGGCCTTGATGATCTGGATCCAGGTCGTGGCCAGCATGCCGCCGAAGAAGACGTAGACCATCATCAGCACGCCCACCAGCACCACGGCCGTGGTGTAGCTTAGGCCGAACAGCAGCTCCACCAGCTTGCCCGCGCCCACCATCTGCGACACCAGGTAGAGCAGCACGATCACGATGGAGCTCGACGCCGAGAAGGTCCGGATGGGCGTGCGCTGCAGCCGGTAGGACACCACGTCGGCCAGCGTGTAGCGGCCCAGGTTGCGCAGCGGCTCGGCGATCAGGAACAGGATGACCGGCCAGCTGGCGAGGAAGCCGATCGAGTAGATCAGGCCGTCGTAGCCGCTGGTGAACACCAGTGCCGAGATGCCCAGCAGCGAAGCCGCCGACATGTAGTCACCCGCGATCGCCCAGCCGTTTTGCATTGCCGTGATCTTGCCGCCGGCCGCGTAGTGGTCCTCCACGCTGTGATTGCGGCGAGCCGCCCAGCGGGTGATGAGCAGGGTGGCCAGCACGAATACGGAAAACATGCCGATGGCCGTGAGGTTGAGGCCTTGGCCCACCGTCGAGCCGGCCGCCAGCACGGGCAGCGGCAACAGGAGCAGGCCACAGAGTGTCAGGGCGGTGGGTTTCATTGGCCGGCTCCCTGGCGAAGGTCGCGGATCATCGCGTCGTACACCGAGTTGGCGCGGTACACGTAGACCGCAACCAGCGCGAAGGTGAAGGCGAACATGCCGAACCCGATTGGGATGCCCACGGTCATGGGCTGCGATGCAACGAGCCGCGCGCCCAGCAGATCGGGGCGGTAGGCCAGCGTGAGGATGTAGCCGAAGTAGACAACCAGCATCAGCGCGGTCAGTCCCCAGATGAAGCGCCGGCGGCTGCTCAGCAGCGCCTGGAAGCGCGGATCCCGCTCGAGCTGCTCGCAGGTGGCGTCGGCCGCGGCCCGGGGCCATGGCCCCGGAAGGGCAGTGGTGTGTTCCATGAACTCTCTCCTGGTAGCTGTCAGTGGCGGCGGTCTGCCGCCGTCGTGGCGGGTTCAGCTGAAGGCGCGGGCAAAGGCGGTCTCCCGCATCACGGCCTCGGGGGTGCGGTAGCGCTCGGCCATCCGGCGCTCGCCTTCATCGCGAAGTTGAGCCTGCATGTAAGCGCCGAGGTGTCGGGCGTGCTGCACGATGGCTGCGCCGATGGGCGCGCGCTCGTTGCTGTAGGCCTGCACGCCGGCGGCCACGTCGGCATGGGCTGGCAACGCCCTGGCCAGGGCCACGGCGTCGCTGGCGGCCTTGGTCACGCCCATGCCGCAATGGGGCCGGGCCACGAAGGCGGCGTCGCCGAGCAGCGCGACACGGCCGAAGGCCAGGCGGGCGCTTTCCAGGTCGAAGATGGGCTGGAAGAAGAGGTTTTCCGTCTTCTCCACCACCTCGGCGAACTGCGGGGCCAGCACCTGCCGTGCCGCGCGGCGGGCGTCCTCCAGGATCTCGGGCCGGATGAGCGGCGGCGGGATGCCGTCCAGCCAGACCTTGCCCGAAGCGTCGGTCACCAGGTCGCGCAGCGTGGTGGCTTCAGCAGCCGGCCGGTACCAGACGAAGTTGAAGCGGCGCTTGCCGGGCTCGAAGGCGTTGTCCTTGCCGGCCACCGGGTAGGCAATCATCTGCTCGTGCGGCGGCAGGCCGAAGGCGAAATACGGGAACAGCTCCTTGAGCGTGCGCTCGCTCAGGGCCGACTCCTCGACCAGCCCGCGCCAGGCGATGTAGCCCGCGTACTCGGGCCGCGCCTGCGGCAGCAGCATCTGCCGCACCGTGGAGCGGATGCCGTCCGCCGCCACCAGCAGGTCGGCACGCACGCGCCGGCCGTCCTTGAAGCAGGCCGTGACGCCGTCGTCGTCCTGCGCCAGCGATTCGAGCTGGAAGCCGTTGTGGTAGCGCTCGCGCGGAAACGCCACCTTGAGCACGTGGTACAGCCGGCTCCAGGCGGTGAGCACCTGCGGCATGGCGCGGCGTCCGGCCACGCTGCCGTCGCGGGCCAGGGTCACGCGCTCCTGCACGGCCACGCCGATGCTGTCGTCCACGCTCACGCCGGCCACGGCCAGCGCGGCCATCAGCTCCTGGTGCGTGACGATGCCGGCGCCCCGCCCTTCGAGCTCCTCGGCCACGCGCTCGTAGACCTCCACGTCCCAGCCCGCGCGGTGCAGCAGGTTGGCGGCGAACAGCCCCCCGAGCGAACCGCCGACGACCAGTGCCTTGCGTTGCTTGCCCATGCTTGTCTCCTGTCGTGCCATGTCGGGTTCAGTGCTGGCCCTGGTGCAGGGCTTGCGCCTCCGCGGCCGGGAAGTTCAGCTCGATCGTGATGCCCGAGGGGTCCTCCACGAACAGCTGGTGCAGCCCCAGGTCGGGCACGGTCCGCTCGCGGTAGGGCAGCGCGGCGCCGTCGAGCCGGCCGCGCATCGCGCGCAGGTCGGTGGCCAGGAACGCCAGGTGGTCCACCGCCGCGCTGCCGTGCAGCGATGCGCTCGCCTTGTCGCCCAGGTACTGCACCAGCCCCTCGGGATCGTTCTCGTCGATGCCGATGATGTGGACGACCCCGAAGTCGGCCTCGTCGCCGCCGCGGTAGAGCCAAAGCCCCGGGAACTTGAAGGCCGGCCGGTAGCCCTCCTTGAAGCCGAGGATCTCCGTGTAGAAGCGCCGTGACGCTTCGAGCGAAGTGGTACGGACTGAAAAATGGGCCAGCTTGCTGATCGACATGGAGGTCTCCAAATCTGTCTTAAGTTATCGATGGATAAATAGTAGGCGACGTTTTCACGAACTGCAAGCCGGCTTGCTCGGGTTAGGGGCATGCTCAGCGGCGCTGTCTCAGTCGCTGCAGGCGGCCTCGAGCACTGCCGGTGGCCCGGCATCTGCTGCGGATCCCTGCTGCAATCGGGACATGGCGGATGCGCAGCCATGGCATTACTGGAGGCCGCACCCGTGCCGTTGATGCTGGCGCTTGGCGTTACGGTCTCACTAGCGGGCTGTTCTGCTTCATCCCGACGACGGGCGTTCTCTGAACGTGGCTTCAACGATCGGGACAGTGCGGGCGCTGCTTGCGCTGGCGCTTGGCAGTGCGCTGTTCGGCAGCACGGCGCCGCCGCCGCTTTATGGCATCTGCCCGTCTCGCTGGCCGTTCTCGTCGACAACGCTGACGGCGTTGTTCTCGGTCCATGCCGTGGGCATGCTCAGCGTCGCTGATGACGATGGGTCGTGTATCGGACCGTCATGCGCAGCGTCGCGTCGTGCTCGTGCCGACGCTGGTCGTGGTGTTGTCGGGTCCGCTGGTATTTGCGTGGGTATCGAGCCTGGCGAGCTTGTTCATCGGACGGCGGCTCACCGGGCTTGGCAGCGGTGCGCTGAGCGGCGTGTGCACGGCAGCACTGGGGTGCGTTGACGGAGCGCGCACCCGCGAGCCGCCGCGCGCAGCTCATTTCGATGTATCGGGTGGCCGGCTACCTGGATTCTGCGGCTTCAACCACAGGACTTGGGGCACTCACCGACGTCCTGGGGCTGCGTGGTGCTGCCCCGTATTCGGAGCCATTCTTTTCGCAAGCGTCGTGCTGATCCTGTTGAGCATTCGACGTCTGCCGAAATGACCGGCCTGGTCTTTGAGCCTGAAGCGTTGGTGGACGGACTCACCAGTTTTTAGGGACGGCGCGCTGCCGCCAGGGTTGGGAGCGGCAGAGTTCACTGCGCAGACCGTCTCGTTGCGCCCAAGGATCCCTTTGCTCGTCAGCTCGGAAAGCGGTTTGTGCCGGCCGTATCGAAAGCACGACATCGGGGTGCCTATCAAGTAGCACTGAGCGCCGGGCAGCCCAGGGTTTGGGCTTACGTGATTTCCGTGATGTACGGCAGCGCTTGAGGAATGACAATTGACGCCATGCAGCACACCGATAGCTGAGGCGTTCATCAGTTTCCTGGCTGGACGAGCGCCCTTGGCGGTAGCCCTCTCCACCCAGACGCTGACCATGGACAACAACTCGCTTTCCCGCTCACCTGCCGAAGGACCGCCCGCTGAATACCTCTCGGCCATGGCCGATCTGGAGCGGCGTGCCTTTCGTGGTGAATTGAGCCTCCGGCAAGTCCGCCACGAGATTTTTGCGCTGCGCGAAAGGTTCGGCGCTGAGCCCGCGCTCGTGATGCAGTGGGCGGCCACGCCGCGCTGATCTTCGCTTCCCTGAAAGCCCGTGAGCGGCCGGCGAGCCCGGTCATGCGCGTCGTCGTGCCAGCCGCTGCAGGACCGACGTCCTGTCCAGTGTCGTCCCCTGAATCGGTAGGGGTTGCCAGATCCGAGCCGTCTCCGGCAGGTCGTGCCTGTCGCTCACCGGCCATACGCAGCTTCAGCAGCTCCGGCAGCTTGCAATGAGCCCTGGTGGACGGCCAGATTGGCGCAAGCGGGCCCACCATCTCCGAAAAGCCTGCCCTCTGTTCTTGGGCAGCGGCAACGCAGCTTCGGCACGCCATCGCTGCCGGGCGGACAAGCGAACCGGCGTTCGGGAAAGCCAGGAACTCAGAGCAAGCGCGCTTCACCCAGCAGCTCGAAGGCCTTGTCCTCGGAAAGCGCGCCTTGCCTGGCCTTGAGCACCAGGATCTTGATGAGCGCTTCCGTGATGGGCGCCAGGCCGCCTTCGATGACCAAGGGCTGCGAATACGGCGGCGTGAAGTCAGCGGCTTGCAGCGCGGCCTGGGGAGCCTTCACAGGTGCCGGAGCCGCAACCGGTGCTGCGACCGGGGCCGGTGCAGCAGGCGCCAGGACTTCGGTACGCAACGCCGGCTCAGGTGCCTGCGTCGCGGGCTGCGCTTCAACCATGACCGGCGCCAGCGGTTCGGCCTGGGGCGCAGCGGTGGTGCCCCCGCTGGGGGACGCTCCGGCCAGCGCCGTGGGCTCGGTGGGCTGCTGGCTGCCGCGCTGGATTGCGCCCTGGGAGCGCCGTCCCCGTTGCTTGTTGGGGGCAGCGTGGGTGGCAACATCGCCTGCAGCAGTGCCAGCCAGGGCGGGACCCAGGCCACCCGAATCAGTCGGATCTGCCGTGGCTTCGGTGGATGTGCCGCTGGCAACCGCAAGTGCGGCTTCAGCCGTGTTGCCGCTCGAAGCCGTGTGGGCGTCGGTTGTTGTGTCCCGCAAGGACACGAGGCGTTGAAGCGTGGCGGCAGGAATGTCCGCTGCCGTGCGAGGCGCCTCGAACCAGTTATCGGGCAGGCCCAGCGCGCGAGCCATCCCGTTGCAGAGATCCTTGTCCAGGCTCTTGCGCCCGCTGAGCATGGCCGACACGTACGGTGGCTTGGCATGAAGGACCCTGGCCAGCGCGCTCTTGGCGCCCTTGCCCTGGAGCAGCACGGTCAGGTTCTGCTTGCGCAACTCGGGCGATGCCATGGAGGAGATCTCGTTCGAACCAGACTGCGAGGGCGGTGCAATCTCGGACAGGGGCAACTGGGCTTCAGCGGCGGCCGCCGCTCGCCTGGACGCCTTTGCAGCGCGCTTGCCTGCGGCTTGCACGCTCTCGGGAGCAGCAGGCGCCTGGGCGGCATCGACCGCCGGGCTTGCTGCTTGCGCCGTCTTTGCTCCTTCGCTGCTTGCGACCCCGGAATCGGGTTCGACAGCGGCCGAGTTCGCGACCTCGACCTTCCGAGCCTGCCGGGCGTGAGGAGCATGAGCGGCAGCCTGCGTTGAGGCGGATGCCGGTTGGGCAACGGCTGAAACTTCGGCCGCTGGCTGTGCGGAGGTGGCGTTCCCCACGGGATCCAGCACCGGTGAACCGTCCTCGAAGTCCTCGTCGTCGAGCAGCCCGGCGCGGTCGGGGTTCTTCAGCAACTCCAGCGTGCGCTGCGGGACCTCCTTGTTGAGCCCGTCCAGCCACTTGCCGGGCAGCTTCAGTGTCCGCTCGATATGGAAGGCAGTCTCGTCGGGGCACAGCGCCCCCTGGGACATGGCCTCAAGCCGCTCCAAGGGCACCTCGGCCACCAGCGCCAAGGCTTCCCGCACCGGCGCGTTCTCCAGCAGCAGCCGCAGATTGGCCGCACGCAAGGCGCCTTTCACGCCTTGCTTGGCAACCTGCGGCTTGGAGTTGTCTTGCCGTGGCCCGCTGGGACGTCTGTTCGACGCCGGGTGCAGGATCACGTTGTCCAGCATCGGCTCACGGGTGTTGCGGTCACGGTTGCGGCCGCGGTCGCCGTCACGACGCTTCGATGACCAATCAGGCTTTGCCACGTGGTGCTCCCGGAGTGTTCAGAATGCCAAGGCCTGCTGCGCCTGGTCCGCTGCAGTGTCGTGCTCGCCGGCCGGTGCCATGGACACGCCACTGGCGGCCGGCACGCCGGGTCGTGCGGCGATCGAATTGATCGCCAGAAAGTGCTTGTTGAGCAGCGCCGTGGCCCGGGCCAAGTCCGGATCGCGCTTCATCCATGCGGCAAGGCCCGGCAGCTCGCCGGACAGGGCCCGTGCATAGGACGCCGCCTTGCGATCAGCCACCTGGGCAATGGCGCGGATCAGCGCCTCGCGTTCGATGGGATCCAGCCCCGCAAGGCGCTTTTTCTGATCGCTGTCTTCAAAGGACCGGACGAGCTGGGCAGCCGCCCATGCGTCGCCTGTGGCGTCCATCATGTCGTGACTCATTGCTGGGTTCCCTGGGTAATTCAATGTTGGAGTATTTCACCAGACTGGGCGCGCAAAGCAGGAATGCCAAGTGCGCGGTCGCGGCGCGCCCCCTGTGTGCGCATGACCAACGCGGCAACGACGGGCCATGGGGCCAAACCCCGATCACGAGGCAAACGACTCCACGGGACGGCAAAGCGCCAGTCTTCGAAGCGGTATGCTGCGCCCCATCTACACCGCAGGAGCATTTGCATTGGCCAAGACTGATACCCAGACGAACAGCGCCTTCATGAAGTCCTTGAAGCCCAGTCGCGAACTTGCGGCCATCATCGGGGCCGATCCGTTGCCACGCACCGAAGCCACCAAGCGCCTTTGGGACTACATCAAGCAGCACAACCTGCAGAACCCGGCGAACAAGCGCAACATCCTGTGCGACGACGCCTTGAAGGCGGTCATGGGCAAGGACGAGGTCACGATGTTCGAGATGACGGGGCTGGTCAGCAAGCACCTGGCTTGAAGCCGCATCGCCGCGATGCCGGCAGCGGCACTGTGGCGATCATCTTCCATGATGAAGAAGCCCTGTCCCCTGGGGCTTTTTCAGTTGGCGTGAGATATCCGTCGCAGCCGCTTCAAGCGCGGCGTGATGCCCAAGCCAGCGGTCGCCGTTGGCCCAGTTCAGGCGGCCTTCTTTGCAGCTGCTTTCTTCGCGGGTGTGGCAGCGGTCTTGGCTGCAGCCTTCTTGGCCGGGGCTGCCTGCTTGGCAGCGGCCTTTTCGACACGGGCCTTGGCGAATTTTGGATCCACCAGGCCCGCCAGCGACGTGGAAGGCGAGAACTTCACCAGCTTGCGCGCGGCGATTTTGATCTTGTCGCCGGTGGCGGGATTGCGGCCGGTGCGCGCGGCACGCTGGCCGAGCTTGAAGGTGCCAAAGCCCGCCAGGGCCACGGCGTCGCCCTTCTTGAGCTCCGAGCACAAGGCGTCGATCACGGTGCCGAGCACTTTCGCGGCGCTGGCCTTGGAGAGCTCGTGTTGTTCTGCCAGCAGGGCAGCCAGGTCGTTACGGTGCATGCGTGGCTTGCATGGTGAGTTGAGGCGCAGGATTTTGACATTGGCGCGCGGCGATTTTGGTCGCGGCAGTGCCGGCTGTTGCATCCACCATCAGTGAGCGGCTCGCCAGCCACCGGGCACCTGGGTCATGGAACGCAGGGTGCGCAGGCGGCGGATTCGGGGGGCTGGATGCAGGGCCTCGCTGCACACGCCCCCGCCCTTGCCCACGCAGCGCAGCACGGATCCCATGGTGAGTGCGGTGTGCAGCTACTCCCGCGCTGTTGCTACTGGGCAGGCCACTTCACGCGCGCCTGGGCGATGCCCCCACCGGCGCTCTCCAGAAGTCGCTCTTGGAGCGGTGGATCGTCACGCGCCGGCCCGGCAGAAGTACTCTCAAGGCCTGGACGCCGGCAAAGCCCGGGCGCCAGAGGATCCGGGCGTGCCCTACGTCCGGCGAGAGCGCCGCCGGCCGCTTGGTCACTGTGGCAAGCGAGCGCGGGTCGTGCGGGGCAAGAAGATTACTTGCGTGTTTATGCGAGGTCGCGGCATGCACTTCGCCCAGATCCGGGCAATGCGTGCACAAGCGGCGCGAGGTTCCAAGCGGCCAAGCCACCATGCCCGACGCTGCACCCGCATGCGCTGGTGTCCTGCCTCTCGATGCACGCCATCAAGCGAGCGATTCACCCCAACGTTGGCCGGCTGCACCTCAGCGCGGTCAGCCCTCATGCCTGGCCACCCATCCGAACTTCGTCTATCCCCGAAATCTCCAGAAGCGTCAGCTTGGCGGGTAGCGTCTCGACCTGGTCCTGGCTAACGATGGCCAACCCGCCTGGGACGGGCGTCGCCGCGCGGCGCGTCGCTTGAGGCGCCTCGTTGCGCGCATTGCCGCACCCTGGGGCCCCACGCCGCTGCCTGTGCCTTCACCTCGTGCCCCATCGAAGCACCGACCGTGGCGCCACTGCGCCTACTTCGACGCACCAGCAACTTCGTCAACGCTCGGGCTGCTCTCAACAAGGCAAGCGCAGGCAAACTGGCCGCGAGCCAGCCGGGGTCGGCACCCCGTGCACGACCGCGGGTTGTGCTCACCGCTGCCCCCGCACATCGGGCGGCACGCCCAACTTTGACGTTGAAGTTAGCTACTGCTCTACCGTACACCCATGCGAATCGGGCAGCCGCGTGCTCCCGGTTGCGCCGCGCATCCGCTTTGACGCCAGCTTCGCGTCTTTGCCACGCATATTCATCAAGGAGCACCAACTTGCTATACCTACTGAAGAGATGTTGGCTGATCCCGCTCATGCTGCTGCTTGCAATGGCGGGATGCGGAGGAGACGGCGATGGCGGCGGGGCCGTCGTCGGCGGGAACGCCCCGACCATCAGTACTCAGCCGGTTGCCCAGACCGTAAACGAGGGAACGGCTGCCACGTTTGCAGTCGTAGCAGCCGGCGATGCTCCGTTGAGCTACCAATGGCAGCGCAATGGCGTCGTCATCCCGGGCGCCACGTCCGCCTCCTACGCGACGCCGCCGGCGTCCCTGGCGGATGAAGGCGCGCAGTTCGCCGTCGTGGTGACCAACGCCCGAGGCAGCGTCACGAGTGCCGCCGCCGCACTGCACGTGACGGCGTCACCAAGGGGCACACTCGCCGGGCGAGTCCTCGCTGCGGCAGGCGCTCCGCTGCAGGGCGCTACCGTCATGGTCGGCAACACCAGTGCCGTAACCGATGCAGGTGGCAACTACACAATGGAAGTGCCGGCCAATTCGAGGGTCGTGGCGGTGTTCTCCGCACCGGACTACGCAAGGACCGTCAAGCCGGCCGAAGTGCTTGCCTCGGCCACGACGCAGCTCTCGGTGCAACTGCTTCCCGTTGGGACAACGCAGGCCGTGGATGTGGCATCCGGAGGTACGGTGGCTGTGCCGTCGTCTACTGCGCAAGTCGTCCTGCCGGCCAACGGCATCGCTCGTCCCGATGGCACTGCGGCCACTGGCTCAGTGCAAGTGGCCGTGACACCTATCGCTCCGGCCGTGGATGTCAACCAGATGCCGGGCGACTACACGGCGCTGGTGTCCGGGGCGCCTACCCCGATCGAGAGCTTCGGCGCCATGCTGGTCGACATCACCGATGCAGCTGGCGTGCGCTACAACCTGGCCAGGGGAGCCACTGCGACGGTGCGCATTCCGCTGAGCACCCGCACGCCGGCCGCTGCCGTGCCGGCGACCATTCCGTTGTTCTACTTCGACGAGACGGCGGCCCGGTGGGTGCAGGAAGGCAGTGCCACGCTGCAAGGTGTGGCACCCAACCAGTACTACGAAGGCACTGTGACGCACTTCAGTTACTGGAACGCCGATCAGGTGCTCGAGACCATCTTCGTCAGCGGCTGTGTGCGCGATGAGGGCAACCAGCCAGTTGCTGGTGCCAGGATGGCTTCCGACGGCATCGACTACAGCGGCTCCTCCGCTGCAGTCACCGCCGCAGACGGGACGTTCCGCATTGCCATCAAGCGAAATGCGCGGGCCACGATCATCGGAATCTCCGGCACCCGGCTGACCAACACCGTCTCGACGACGGCCTCGGCCACCGACTACACGCTGCCCGAGTGCCTGGTGGTTTCCAACAACGAGGCCAGCCTGAGCATCAAGCTGACCTGGGGCAGCCTGCCGCAGGACGTGGACTCCCACCTGCTGCTGCCGGACAACTCGCACGTCTGGTTCAGCGATACGGGCAGCCTGGTGGCGTCGCCCTTTGCTGCGCTGGACGTGGACGACACGGACGGAAACGGTCCGGAAGTCGTCACCGTGACCAAGCTGATGGTAGGAACCTATCGCTACGTGGTGAACAACTTCAGCGAGACCTTCGCACCCGACATGACGAACTCTCCGGTACGCGTCGAGATCACCCGCGCGGGAGCGACCAACGTCTTCTCGCCGCCGCCCGGTGAGGCAGCCAACCTCTACTGGCATGTGTTTGACGTGGTCGTGGCCGCGGACTGCACCGTGACGCTGCAGACGGTCAATGCATGGTCGCCGGCACTTCCTGCTGCCGTTGTGAACCCAGCCCCCACCTTGTGCGGCGGCAATTGACCAGGGTGTTGCGACACCGGTGAGCTTGGTGGCACGGGCGGCACGGAAGCTTCAATCGTGCCACCGCGGCGCTGCATCGATACCGGTGTTCGCACGTGACGCCGGCAGCTGGCACGACGGCTGCCGACTTTTTGCATGGTGGGTCAAATGCCAAGGGCACGGCGCGGCTGGCAGGGGGAGCCTTCGACGCAGCGCCGGTTGACTCGGGATTGCATGGCCGCTGTCGCCCGAGTTTGCGCCCGCTGCGCGGCCGCTCACGCCCGTGCGCGAGGAGCTACCGCTGCACATGCCACGGTCGCGCCAGTGTCGTCGGCACGGATTGCAGATAACGCGCCGGCGTCACACGGGCCGGCAACGCCCGGACCACGAGCACCGGATGGCGCAGCGCATCCCGAAACGCACCAGTGACGCCGATTGCACGCAACTGGCCGACTCGATAAACGGCAGCGCCGTAGGGACGATCGTGAACATCACGGCCGATCTGGCCGTCCATCAAGTCCGTGAGTGCAGCAGCCGCGCCCTTGTAGGGCACGGGAATCGTGGGCGTCCCCCTTTCCACTGAGTCAACCGCCTGCCCGCCCCGCCCGGGCAGGCCACCGCGCCCGGCGTCGCGACGCAAGAGCGACGCGCGCATGCTTCGCTGCCAGCGATCAGCGATGCGGATCGCCGGGTTCATAGGCCTGAGCCACAGCACGTATTTCGTCGAGCAACCAGATACATGCCGGGTCATGATCGTTGCGCCGATGCCAGACCGCGCGCAGGACAGATTCCTGAGAGCTGTAGGGAAGCTTGCGAACCAGGATCCGGTTGCCTGAGGCAAATTCCTGCGCCAAGCTCTGCGGGACGATGGACAGCATGTCGGAGTCGAGCAGCAGGCTCGGAATCGCAAGCGAATGCGGCACGGTGACGCGGATGTTGGGCACCAGCCCCGCATCTTTCAAAGCTTCTTCCAGCGAACGGCGGTCGAACATTTCCGACTGGCGCGCGAGCCCGCGCTCGACGATGAAGCCGCCGACAGCACCTTCCTCGTCACCGCCGACGGAGACCGTGAGGAGTGGGTGCTTCGCCAGGTCAGCCATCGTCAGGCGACGACGCGCTGCAGGATGCCCCTTGCGCATCACCATCACCTCCCCCAGGGACGCCAAGGCTTGGGAGCGCAGGCGCTTGGGGACCTCGGCAAAGACGCCAATCGCCAAGTCGATGCGACCCACATCGATCTGCTCGGCCAGGTCGATCCGTGTCGACGGCCGGATGACGAGCGAGATGCCTGGAGCCCGTGCCGCTAGACGTCGGCTCAACTTGGCCACGAGCACTGCGGTGACGTGGTCGTTTGCAGCGATGAAGAAGCGCCGCGCCGAACGTTGAGGATCGAAGGGCTGCACCCCCAGTGACTCCTCGATCCGGGAGAGGGCCTCGCGCAGCGACGGTGCCATCGCAAGCGCGCGCGCAGTGGGCTCCAGCCCCTTGCCGGTCCGCACGAACAGCTCGTCGCCGATCGCTTCGCGCAAACGCGCCAAGGCATGGCTGACTGCCGACTGGCTCAGATGCAGCCGCAGGCCGGCACGCACGAGGTTGCGCTCCTCCAGGATGACGTCCAGGACCCGGATCAGGTTCAGGTCGATGCGGTCGAAATTCACCGGTCCCTCTGGTTGATGGGTTGCACGAGCTTCATTGTGCCGACGCCGGCGTCTCCCGCGCTGCATGGGCCGTCGGGAGGTTGGGCGAGCCGGAGCTCACCCGCCTGGGCCTGCGCCGGCATGGGTTTCCCGGCATGAGTTGCATGGCGTGCATAGCGCACCTGCACAGATACCGCTTCTGTAACCCCCGCGCTGGCAGCACCATGAAGCCGTTCCCGACCCATACCACCTTGACGCAACGGAGACATCATGGACCAACCCTCGCGCCGAGCCTTCGGCAAGGGCCTGTTGACGGCCCTCGCGGGCACGACGATGCCACTGCTCGCACGCAGCCAGTCGTCAACCCAGCCGGGCAGGGTCCTGGTTGGTTATCCCGCCGGGGGCACGCTGGACCAGACGGCACGCCGCTTCTCCGACGCATGGCGCCAGCAGGGCCGGGCGTACATCGTGGATAACCGCGCGGGCGCCGCGGGCCGTGTGGCCAATGCCCAGCTCAAGCGGGAGCGAGCCGACGGAAGCGTGGTGCTGTGCACCCATACCTCCTCGCTGACGATCTATCCCCACGTCTATTCCAACCTGGCCTACGACAGCACCAACGACTTCACACCGGTCACGCCCGTGTGCGAGGCGGTGTGTGCCTTCGCCGTGAGCAGCATGGCTCCCCAGTCGGTCACGAGCCTGGCTGAGTTCGTGCGCTGGGCAAAGGAGGCGCCGCACAAGGCGATGTATGCGTCGCCGGCGGCCGGATCGGTGGCTCACTTCCTGGGCTTCCGGTTCAGCCAGGCCGCGGGTCTGAACCTGCAGCACGTGCCATATCGAGGGTCGGCGCCTGCGCTGCAAGACCTGCTGGGTGGCCAGATCGCCAGCTACTTCGGCTTCGTGGGTGACTTTCTGCCGTACTTGGCCACCGGCAAGCTCCGCATTCTCGGCACCACCGGACAGCAGCGTTCGCGCTTCCTGCCCAAGGTCGCGACGTTCGCCGAGCAGGGTTTAGCGGGTGTGGAGGGCGCGGAAACCTACGGCCTCTTCCTGCCGCCGAAGGCCAGCGATTCAACAGTCAACGCGCTGTATGAGGCCACGAAGGTGGCGTCGCAAACATCGGTGGTCAAGGCCGGGTTCGACCAGATCGGCATGGACCCGATCACGCTGTCTCCACGCGAGTTCGTGCAGAGGCTTGCGAAGGAGCGCGAGCGCTGGCGGCCGATCGTGAAGGCATCCGGTTTCACGTCGCAGCAATAGGAGCACACATGGACAAGCGTCAACAGCTCATCGAGCGCAGCATCCCGTTCCTGCGGGAGATCAAGGACATGACACCCGGCACCGAGGTCGAAGCCTGGCTCAACCGCGAGTACGGGCCGAACAGCAGTCTCTACAAGGAGCTGGCTGCGCTGGTGCGGGCCGGCATCGAGGAAGGCTGGGCGGCGAACGTGGAAATCCAGGGCCGAAAGTACCGCCGCAGCCGCATTGCCGAGCCTTCGGAAGAAACCTTCCACTTCAGCATCACCGCCGTCTACATGGACAGCACGGGTAACCAGCAGGGCAATCCCGAGGGCAGCTTCAGGGGCGACTACCACTCACATCCGTATGGTGAGTTCAACATGGTCATCGCGCTGAACGAGGGTGCGGCGCTTGCAGGGCCGAACGGGTGGTGCCATGGCGGCTGGACCGCGCCGCCTCCCGGCAGCCACCACTATCCCGAGGGCAAAGGCGGTGCCGTGATCGCCCTGTTCTACCTCCCGGCGGGACGAATTTCCTATGAAGTGAAGCCGGTCTCGAACACGCCGGACACGCTGCATCAGGCCGACTGAACGGCCTCCTCACCCATACAACCAGAGAGGAGATTTCCATGGCAGATCGGAACGTCAAGATCCTCGGCATCGCGGGAAGCACTCGTGACGGCTCATTCAACCGGATGGCGCTGGCTGCGGCGGCACAGCAGCTGCCGTCAGGCAGCACGCTGGAGGTCTTCGAGCTGCACGAGATGCCGCTCTATGCGCAGCAGCACGAAACCCCTCTGCCGGCGGAGGTGTCGGACCTCAAGGCGGCCGTGGAGGGCGCCGACGCGATCCTGTTTGCGACGCCCGAGCACAACGCCTCGATCTCGGCGGCCTTGAAGAGCGCGATCGACTGGGGTTCGCGGCCGATGGGGCACAACAGCTGGGCGGGAAAGGTCGGCGCCGTGATCGGGGCCTCGCCGGGAGCGCTCGGCACCGTGCGTGCCCAGGGCCAGCTGCGTCAGATCATGGCCGCCTTGGACATGGTTGTCGTCAGCCAGCCGGACGTCCTGATCGGTTCCGCCCGGGACAAGTTCGGCATGAACGGCAGCCTTGTCGACGAGAAGGCCAGGGCGCTGCTGGGCCAACTGATGACGCGGCTGGTCGCCACGGCACGTGCGCTGCGGCAAGGAGCGGCGCAATGACAGCGGAACTCCAGCCGGACCTGCCCGGTCCCGGCATCGAGCACCTGTTGCGCTCGCGCAGATCCGTGCGGGCCTTCCGGCCGGATCCGGTGAGCAGGCAACAAGTGCTGGACATCCTGAGGCTGGCGTCCTGGGCGCCAAGCAACTCCAATACCCAGCCGTGGCGTGTCCATGTGCTGGCCGGGGCGGCCAAGGCCGCGCTGTCCCAGGAACTGCTGGCCGCGCACGAGGCGGATTCATTTCCGCCGGCGGCGCACTTTCCAGCGGTGTTGCCCGAGAGGCTGCGTATGAACCAGGAGCAGTTTGGCGCCTCGTACTATGCCGCTCTCGGTATAGACCGCGGCGATGCGCCTGCCCGCAAGCGGCAGACGGGACGCAACTTCGAGTTCTTCGGTGCTCCGATCGGCCTCATCTTTTCGCTGGACCGCAGGCTCACGCCTCACAGCTGGCTGGACTGCGGGTTGTTCATCCAGAACGTGATGCTGGCCGCGCGGGCCGGCGGTCTTGACACCTGCCCCCAGGTTTCCTTCGTCCGTTACCAGAGCGTCATCGCCAGGCATCTCGGGCTTGGTGAGCACGATGCGGTCGTGTGCGGAATGTCACTTGGCTATGCAGACCCGAGCGCGCCGGTTAACTCGCTTGCGGTGCCGCGCGAGGCTGCAGAGCGGTTCTCCACATTCCTCGGATTCGACCTGCCATAGCTTGCGTACTCGGCCATGAGGGTTGTGTTTTGGTTGAGATATATACCATCTGACGGCCGGAGTTTCGCTCCAACAGACACTGCGCTGTAACGACGGCGCACTGCAGCAGGTAGGTGCCCGGTGCATTCCACCCGGGATGACCGATAGGACACCTTCACCCCGGCGGCTTGCCCGCCCGTCCGCCTGCGCAGGCTGCAGCTGCCATGTTGAGCAGTTGTCCCACTCCCTGCAGCCGTACCCCAAGCGTCAAGTGTGCCGTCGCACGGTACGGGTACGACCGTACGCCACCACGACTCAATACGCCAGGGACGGCCTCGAGCCTGCGTCACGCGTGTGCCGCCGGGTCGGTAGCGGTGCACACGGTCCTGTCTGCTACCGCACCACGACATGAAAACAATGGAGACATGAGCATGAAACCCCGCATCACAGCCATGGGGATGTCGGTCCTGGCCGTCGTCGGCGCTCAGGCACAAACCACACCGGCTCCGGCGGCAGTGGACCTCTATGGCCTCATCGACACCGGCGTGGAGCGCATCACCAACGTCGGCGCCACCGGCGGCAGTCTCACGCGCATGCCCAACATCTCCGGCACGCTGCCCTCGCGCTGGGGCCTGCGCGGCATTGAGGACCTGGGCGGCGGGCTGCGCGCGGTGTTCACGCTGGAGTCCGGCTTTGGGCCGGACAACGGCGTGTCGGGCCAAGGCGGGCGGCTGTTCGGCCGCCAGGCCCTGGTGGGCTTGTCCGGCGGCTGGGGCACGGTCGCGCTAGGCCGGCAGTACACGATGCTGTTCTGGTCGCTGCTGGACGCCGACCAGCTCGGCCCCAATGTCTACGGCGTGGGCTCGCTCGATGCCTACATCCCCAACTCGCGCGCCGACAACGCCATCACCTACCGCGGCAGCTTCAGCGGCGTGTCGGTGGGCGCGGGCTACAGCCTGGGCCGCGACGCGGTCAACGCTGGGCCGAGCCCCGCGGGCACCAACTGCGCGGGCGAGAACGCCGCGGACAAGACTGCCTGCCGCGAGTGGTCGGCCATGGTCAAGTACGACTCGCCGGCGTGGGGCGTGGCGCTGGCGGCCGACGAGATCCGCGGCGGCGCGGGCGCTTTCGCGGGGCTGACCAGCAGCGCGCTCAAGGACCAGCGCGTCACGCTCAACGGCTATGCGAAGTTCGGCCCGGTGAAGGTCACGGCCGGCGTGATCCGGCGCGACAACGACGCCGCGGCGCCGCTGTCGGCCGTCAACGGCGCGAGCGCGCGCAGCAACCTGTACTGGATCGGCGGCGCTTACATCGCCACGCCGGCCCTTATTCTGGATGGACAGTTCTACCAGCTGAACTTCAACGGCGGTGGCGACCAGTCGACGCTCGCGGTACTGCGCGTCAGCTACAGCTTTTCCAAACGCGCCATGGTCTACGCCCAGGCAGCGCACATCAGCAACGGCGCCCGGCTGGCCATCTCGGTGAGCTCCGGCCAGTCCGGCAGCAACCCTGTGGCGGGAGGTTCGCAGAGCGCTGTCATGGTCGGCGTGCGAACCTCGTTTTGACCAAGCTGGCATCGTTGCCGCCGATGGACACAAGGCCATCGGCAACAACGTTGAGCGGCAGCACGTCAAACGGATTGCCAACAGGCAGGGCAAGTCGCTTGAACCTTCCTGCCGCAATGTTCGCTTGGGCCCGTCAGGTGAGCGCTGCCTGAGACGTGTTGCGAAAGCTGATTGCCATGCGGTTATTGGCAGCGCTCGATCCAGCGCGAGTAGAGGCGTCGCAGCACGCGTGCCATCTCGGCTGTGCGTTCGGGCAGAAGACGGCGCGTCTCCTCCTTCGACGCGACGGCGGGGTTGCCGGCAGCATGTTCCCGCAGCAACTGCCCACCATTGCGCTGCAGCGACAGCTCAACCAGCTCGGGCGTCATCTCCAGGTGCGACTGCAGCAGCAGGTGCCGCTCGTCCAGCACGAAGGCCTGGTTTTCGCAGTGCTCGGCACGGGCGATCTGCCTTGCGCCGGCCGGCGGCACGAACGTGTCCCCGTGCCACTGGAACGTCGTCACCACGCGGCCCGCATAAGGCCCCCACCACTCGCGCGAGACGGGGTCGTCCGCGGCCTCGATCCGGTTCCAGCCGATCTCCGGACGGGTGTGACCATGCACCTGGCCACCCAGCGCCAGTGCCACCAGCTGGCTGCCGAGGCAGTGCCCGGCCACGGGCAGGCCGCGCGCATGGGCGTCGCGGATCAGCGACATCTCGCGTGCGATCCACGGCAGCTCGTCATGCGCGCTCATGTAGCCGCCCAGGAAGACCAGACCCCCAAACTCTGAGACGCCTGAAGGCACCGGCTCGCCGTCCACGATGCGTACCAGCCGCACGTCGCAGCCGAGCGAATCAAGGATCTGCGGCACCGTGCCCGGTGCGCCCACTTCGGTATGTTGAAAAACTGCGATGGGTTTCATGCTTGAACGACGGCCTCGTGGCTTGCCATTTCTTCGGCCCTTCCCACGCAGAGCAAGCGCTCCAGCAAAGGGGCGTCTGCTGCCAGGGCGCTGCTGGGGCCGGCGTGAACCACGGTGCCGCGCTCCAGGACGATGGCCTGGTGCGTCATCTCCAGTGCCAAGACCGGATGCTGCTCGACCACGATGGAGGCCAGGCCGTCGCTCTCGCACAGGCGGCGGATCGCGGTGGCGAGCTCCTGCACGATGAGCGGCGCCAGGCCTTCCATCGGCTCGTCGAGCAACAGCAGCTTCGGGCAGGTCATCAGTGCACGGCCGATGGCCAGCATCTGCTGCTCGCCGCCCGAGAGCTGGTTGCCGTAGTTGCCCCTGCGCTCGCGCAGGCGGGGAAAGAACCCGTAGACCCGTTCCAGGGTCCACACGCCCGGCCGGGTCACCGCGACGAGGTTCTCCTCGACGGTCAGCGAGGGAAACACCTCGCGCTCCTGCGGCACCCAGCCGATGCCCGCGCGTGCCCGCAGATGGGAGGGCCACCGCGTGATGTCCTGGCCAAGCCATCGGATCGAGCCATCCGTCACGCGGGTGTTGCCCATGAGCGTTTCGAGCAGCGTGGTCTTGCCCACGCCGTTGCGGCCCAGGACGGCCAGGCTCTGGCCTTGTGCGAGCGAAAAGCTCAGCCGATCCAGCACCACGGCGTTGCCGTACCCGGCCGTGACCTGGTCGAAGGCGAGGACTTCAGCCATGGGCCGCTCCTGCGAGGCAGGCGCCCGCGTGAGCCTGGCTCCCCATGGGGGCCTGCCGGCCCTGGAAGCCCGAGCCGTTGCCGAGGTACACCTCGCGCACGACGGGATCGGCGCCAATCTCGGCCGGTGTGCCTTCGGTGAGGATGCGGCCGGCAACGAGCACCGAGATGCGGCGCGAGAAGCGGAAGACGAGGTTCATGTCGTGTTCGATGAAGAGGATGCTGATGTCAGGCGGCAGCTCGTCAATCACCTCGAAGAGCTCGCCGCTCTCGCTCTGCGGCACGCCCGCTGCGGGCTCGTCCAGCAGCAGGATGCGTGGGCGGGCGGCCAGCGCGATGGCGATCTCCAGCAGCCGCTGCTTGCCGTAGGCCAGCTCGGCCACCGGCACATCGGCCAAGTCGTCAAGCCGCAGCCGTTGCAGCAGCGCGTGGGCCTCGGCGTGCACCGCGGTGCAGCGCTTCAACGGGCGCCACCAGGCGGCACCCAGCCCCTCGCGCTCGCTGATGGCGAGCACCACCGACAGCAGCGGCGTCAGGCTGGGGAACAGCGTGTTGATCTGGAACGTGCGCACGACTCCCAGGCGTGCGCGCTGGTCGCAGCGCAGGCCCGTGATGTCCTGCTCGCCCAGGTGGATGCTGCCGGCCGTCGGGCGGTACACGCCCGTGAGCAGGTTGATCAGCGTGGTCTTGCCGGCCCCGTTGGGGCCGATGAGCGCCTGCCGCGCACCGGGTTCGAGACGCAGGGACAGGCCGTCGACGGCTTGGAAGGCACCGAAGCGGACGCCCAGGTCCCGGGTCTGCAGCGTATGAGCGGCCTTCATCGCGCATGCTCCGTGCGGACGACGCGCGACAGCAGCCCCATGATCCCGCCGCGTCCCAGCAGGACGGCGCCGATCAGGAAAATGCCGAGCCAGAACATCCAGTACTGCGGGTCGATCTCGGCGAAAGCGTCGTGCACCAGCATGTAGACGAGCGCACCCACGAGGCCGCCATACAGCCGGCCCGTCCCGCCGAGCACGAGGATGATGAGGATCTCGGCCGAGCGGTTGAACCCGATCGACTCGATGCCCACGAACTGCGTGGTCTGGGCCAGGAGCGCGCCAGCCACGCCGGCCATCGCCGCTGAGAAGCAGTACGCCATACGCAGGCGTGCCTCCACCGGCGAGCCGATGGCCAGCATGCGCTTGCGGCTGTCGTGGATGCCCCGCAGCGCCAACCCGAAGGGCGAGCGCAGCATGAGCCGCACGAGCAGGAAGCACGCGAGCACGACGGCGTAGGCGTACCAGAAGGCCGTCTTGCCAAACAGGTCGAAGTCGAACGTGCCAAGCACCGGATCGACCACCATGCCTTGCAGCCCGTCGGTGCCACCGGTGACGGGCGCGAGGCGGTTGACAAGCTCGGCCAGCAGCACGCACACGCCGATGGTGATCATCAGCCGCGCCAGGTCCGTGCCGCGCACCACGAGGTAGCTCAGCACGTAGCCCAGCGCCGCGCAGCCGATCAGCGCGACCAGCAGGCCGGACAAGGGCTCACCCCAGCCGTGCCGGGCGAGCAGACCGGCGGCATAGGCACCCGTGCCGAAGAATGCCGCGTGGCCGACGGTGAGGATGCCGGCGTAGCCGAGCGCCATGTCCAGCGACACGGCAAACAGGCCGAAGATCAGGACCTGGCTCATCAAAGCGAGCTTGTCCGGCAGCGCGACGTAGGCGGCCGCGAACGCGAGCCACACCGCGATCTCCGTCGCGCGCACTTGGGTGGGGGAGAGGCTGAGGCTTTTCATCAAGCGAGTCCTTTGCGGGCCACGATGCCGTTGGGGCGCAACAGCAGCATGGCGATCATGAAGACGTAGACCAGGAAGGCGCCCGCCTCGGGCAAGTAGTACTTGCCTGCGACATCAACGATGCCCACCAGCAGCGCGGCGGCGAACGGGCCGGTGATGGTGCCGGCGCCGCCTACACAAACCACGATCAGGAAGTACACGAGGTACTTGAGCGGAAACGTCGGTTCCAGCCCCAGCACACCCAGGCTGAGCGCGCCGCCCAGTCCCGCCAGGCCGCAGCCCAGTGAGAAGGTCAGCAGGAACAGGCGCTGCACATGAATGCCGGTCCCGCGTGCCACGCGCTGGTTGTCCACGGCTGCACGCACCATGGCGCCGTAGCGTGTCTTGCCCAGGCCCAGCAGCAGGGTGGCCAGTACGAGCACGCCGCACAAGATCAGGAACAGGCGGTAGCGGCCCACCTCCATCCCGGCAAGCGACACCTGGCCGTCCAGCGCTGCCGGCAGCTTGAACGGCTGCATGGACGGGCCGAACCACCACGTGAACGCGGCGATGGAGACGAACACGATCCCGATCGAGAGCAGTACCTGGTCCAGCGGATGCGCACGGTACAGCCTGCGATACAGCAGAAGCTCCAGGAGGGCGCCCACCGTCGCGGCCGCGACGAAGGCAGCGGCCAGCGAGACGGCAAAGCCCGCATCCAGGCGGCCCATCAGCATGCTTGCCGCGTAGCCGCCCACCATGGCGAAGCTGCCATGGGCAAGGTTGACGAAGTTCATCAAGCCCATCGTGATGGACAGACCCACCCCGATGAGGAACAGGAGCATGCCGTAGGCCACTCCGTCAAAGATCACGATTCCCATGAGAGTCCCGATGAGGCATGGAGGAGGGCGCTTCAGTGGCTCGCCTGCTTGGCCGGGTCTTTCACGCGCTCGAACTTGTCGAACTCGACGTTGACCAGCGGGCCGCTGGGTCGCTCGGTCTTGCGGATGTAGACCGTCTGCACGATGTCGCGCGTGACCGGGTCGATCTCGACCGGGCCGCGCGGGCTCTCGAACTTCAGCCCCTTGAGGGCTTCCATGACCTTGTCGCCCGAGGTGTCGCCGCCCGTCTTCGCCAGCGCAAGCTCCAGCGCTGCCAGCGCGTCATAGGCCGTCACGGCGAAGTAGTTGGGGCGCAGTTGGTTGCCGAACTCGGCGGCGAAGTCCTTCACGAACTTCTGGTTCTTCGGCGAAGCATGCGCATAGGAGTAGTGGTGGCTCGTGACCAGGCCCAGCGCGACGTCCCCCATCGCTTCGAGGTAGCTGTCGTCCGTCGCGTCGCCCGTGGCGTAGAGCTTGATGCCGGCCTGTCCCATGCCGCGCTCCTTCCACACCTTGAGGAACGCCGGGGGCATCACGCCGGACGGAAAGAAGAAGAACACCGCCTGCGGCTTGGCGTCCTTGATGCGCTGCACGTAGGCCGAGAAGTCGGGGTTGTTCATCGGCGTGCGCACCTCCCCCACCACCTTGCCCCCCGCCGCGGTGAAGGCCTTCTTGAAGGCGGCCTCGGCGTCCTGCCCGGACGCATAGTCCGCCACCACGGTGTAGGCTTCCTTCACGCCGTCCTTGGCCATCCAGCGCGCCATCGGCTCGGTGACCTGTTGCACGGTGAATGACAGCCGTGCGACGTAGGGGGAGCTGGTCGTGATGCCCGATGAGGCCGCATTCATCACGAGGGTGGGCACCTTGGCTTGCGTCGCGACCGCGGCCACTGCGTAGGCGTTGGGGCTGAAGTCCAGGCCGGTCAGGACGTTCACCTTGTCGCGGACGACAAGCTCCTGCGCGATGCGCTTGGCCGCGTCCGGTGCCGGCCCGGCCGTGTCCTTCTTGATGATTTCCACAGGGCGGCCCGCGATCTTGCCGCCGTGCTCCTTGAGGTAGAGCGCAATGCCGCTGTCGAACTGGCGGCCGTAGTCGGCATAAGGCCCCGAGTACGTCGCGATCAGACCGATGCGCAGTGGAGCATCCGCGGCGTGTGTGGTGGCCGGGCCTGCGAGGCAGGCCACCAGGGCCGTTGCAAAAAGGGCGCGTCTGTTGATCATGGGTTGTCTCCGTTGGGGGTGTGTTGTCCGGCGATCCGGCAGGGGATGCGAAGGCGCCGCGCACGGCGCCCGAGCTCATGCGGCCGCCACGAGGCTCTTGAGATCGACCGATTCGTCCGCGAGGAGCTGCGGCGCGATGCGGGCTGCGCTGGCGATCAGCTTGCGGCTTTGCATGTGCTCGGCGGGGCGGTTGACCGAATGCGCCGCGGCCACGGCCCCGTCGCGCAGGTAGAAGAGGGTGAAGCGGTCCGTGGCCGTGTCGCCGCGCAGCACCGTCGTGTCGCCGCTCGCGGGCAGGCCGGCCATCTGGAACTTGAGCTCGAACTGGTCGCTCCAGAACCAGGGCACTCCGGTGAAGGGCTGCTCCCGATCCACCAGGACGGCGGCGGCGGCCCGCGCGCCGTCATTGGCCGCCTGGATCGACTCCAGCCGCAGGTGCACGGCGCGGCCGCCCGGCACCGCTGGCATCGCCATGTTGGCCACGTCGCCGGCCGCTAGTACGCGGGGGACCGAGCTGCGCCCCGACGCGTCGACCAGGATGCCGTTGCCGGTGGCGATCCCCGCCTGCTCGGCCAGGTCGGTGTTCGGCAGCACCCCGGTGCCGAGCACTGCCATGTCGCACTCGATGTGCGTGCCATCATCGAGCTCGACCGCATCGATGCGGCCTTGCTTGCCGTGCAGCTGGCGCACGCCGCGCCCCGTCACCAGCGAGACGCCACGCCGGCGGTGCGCGGCGGCCACGTACTCGGACATCGGCGCCGGGAACACGCGTGCCAGCAGGCGCGGCTGGCTCTCGATGACCGTCACGTCCGCTCCTCGGGTGCTCAACGCCGAGGCGACTTCCAGGCCGATGAAGCCGCCCCCGATCACGCAGGCCCGCTTCGACCGGGCCAGCGCACCGGCCACGCCGAGCGCGTCGTCCAGGGTGCGCAGGTTGAACACGCCTTCGAGCCCGGTGCCCGGCACGGACAGGGGCCGGCATCGCGCACCGGTGGCCAGCGCGAGCCAACCGTAGGGCTGCACCGTCCCGTCATCGAAGGTCACGGTGCGCTCGCGGGTATCGAGCGCCGTTGCCCGAAGCCCGAGCCGCAGGTCGATGTCGTTCTGCGCAAAGAAGTCTGGGCCGCGCAGCTCGAGCCGGTCGACCGGGGTCTTGCCCGTCAGCAATCCCTTGGACAGCGGTGGCCGCTGGTAGGGCGCGTGGCGCTCGTCGCCGACCATGACGATGGGGGCCTCGAAGCCGAGCTCGCGGGCGCTTGCCGCGAGCTGTGTGCCCGCGTAGGACGCGCCCACGATCACCAGAGGGGCTTGCGTTGCCATGGTCAGGCCTGGCTCTGGGGAATGCGCACCGTCAGGCCGTCGAGCTCGGCCGTCATGGCGATCTGGCAGCTCAGGCGGCTGCCTCGCAGGCGCTCGGAGGCCACGCCGTCGAGCAGCTCGCTCTCCATGTCGTCGGGTGGTGTCAGGCGGTCGATGAAGGTGTCATCGACATAGACGTGGCAGGTGGCGCAGGAGCAGCTGCCGCCGCACTCGGCGTCGATGCCGCGCACGTTGTGGTGGATCGCGGTCTCCATCACGCTCGCGCCGGGCTTGGCCTCGATGCTGCGCGTGCTGCCGTCCTTGAGGATGTAGTGGATCGTGGGCATGGTGGTCAAAACAGGTCAAAGTACTCGCGCTGTTCCCACTCGCTCACTTCGAGGTTGAAGCGGGCAATCTCTGCTTCCTTGATGGCGCAGTAGTGGGCTACGAAGGCCGGGCCGAGCTGCTCGACCAGCGTCGCATCCGCGCGCAGGCAGCCGAGGGCGTCGGCCAGGGAACGCGGCAGGGGCTCGGCGGGCGTCTCGTAGGGCGCGTCAGCCGAGGGCCCCGGGTGCAGTTCGCGCTGGATGCCGTCCAGGCCGGAGAACAGCTGTGAAGCCAGGTAGAGGTAGGGGTTTGCCGTCGGCTCGCCGATGCGGTTCTCGATGCGGGAGGCGTTCTGCCCCACGCCGCCGAGCACGCGCAGCATCGCGCCGCGGTTGTCGCGGGCCCAGCTGGCGCGGTCGGGTGCCAGCGAGAACGGCCGGTAGCGGCGGTAGCCGTTGATGGTGGGGCTCGCCAGCGCGGCGGTGCCGCAGGCATGCGCCTTCAGCCCGGCAAGGTAGTGCATGCCCAGATCGCTCAGGGCCTGGCCCTCGCGTTCCGGCACGAAGGCGTTGGTGCCGTCCTTGCGGCTGCGCAGGGACTGGTGCAGGTGCCAGCCGCTGGACATCACGTTGGGGATGCGCGGCCGGCACATGAAGGTCGCGTGATAGCCGTTGCGTTGGCAAATCTGCTTGACGGCGCTGCGCAGCAGCACCATCGTGTCGGCCGGCATGAGCCCCGCGGTCGGGCCGAAGACGAGTTCGAACTGGCTGGGGCCGAACTCCACCTCCAGCGAGTGCAGCGGCAGCTCCAGCGCGCTCAGTTGCGAGCGCAGCAGCTCCATCAGGCCGTCGACGCGGTCGTAGCGCTGTTCGGTGAGGTACTGGTGCCCGTGCGACAGCAGCGACACGCGTGGTGGCTCGCCCGGCTGGCCCGAATCGGCGAGACGCATGTTCGGATCGTCGAGCTTGAAGACGTGGAACTCGACTTCGAGGCCGGCGACGAACTCCAGGCCCAGGGCTTCGGCCTGGCGCAACGCCCGCTGCAGGACCTGGCGCGTGCCCAGCGGGCACGGCTTGCCGTCGGGCATGTAGGCGTCGCACAGCACCCAGCCCGTGCGGGGCGACCAGGGCAGGGTGCGGAAGGTGCAGGGGTCGGGCACGATCACGAAGTCGGCGCCGCCCTGCAGGCCTTCGACGCCAAAGCCGCCGCCCGCGGAGAAGACCGGGAACACTGTCTTGTGCGAGGTGTCCTTGCCCAGCAAGGTGGAAGTCAGGTTCACGCCCTCGCGCAGCGCCCCGCGCGCTGCGCTGGCAACCAGTGTCTTACCGCGCAGGACGCCGTGCTGGTCGGGCCAGGCGAAGCGAACCACGTCCACGTCACCTGCGTCGAGGCGGCCGATGACGTCCGTGGCCTGGGCTTCCTGCTGCGGGCTCCACAGCCCGTGGCGATCTACAAACGTAGCCATTTGCCCTCCGCCTGCTCAGGCCGCCAGGCGAGCCGACGCCCAGTCGGACTTCCGGCGTCGTTCCAGGTCCGCGTCCTGGCAATAGCTGCTTGCCTTGTGCGCCAGGGCGACGCCGTCGATGGACGGCGGCCCCGTGAAGGTGCTCGTCTGGCCCGCGGCGGGCAGCATCGGCGGCGCCTCGCCGGCCTGCGTGCGCTCGATGGCGTTCACGAGCAGGCGGCGGTAGGCGATGATGGCCTTGTCGGTCGTGCCCAGGTGCTCGCGGGTGCGGTCCTGAATCGGCCCCTGCGACTCGCAGGCCCACTGGTCGTGCACGTTGATGTCCGTGCCCATGCCGGTGTACGTGGCGCCGAGCTGCTCCTCGACGCTGTAGCCGTAGTCGTTGTGCTTGTTCCTGCGCGAGGTGTAGTGGGGCAGCTCGATGGTGGCCAGGCGCTGCTCGCGCATCTGCTGCTTGTCCACCGGCCCGGTGAAGCTGGTGAAGATGGCGTACCAGTAGCAGTGCGTGTCATCGACGGGCACGTGCCATTGGGAGATGGTCATCTCCGAGCTCATCGGGATGACGAAGGCCTGCGGGAAGACGAGGTTGGTGACCCGCACGTGCGTCTGCTCCTCGGAGATCTTGCGCAGCGTGGTCAGCCGCATGCCGTAGGGTGCGGGCTCGACCTGGATGTCGGGCCGGTCGTACTCGCGCAGCACCTTGGTGATGGCCAGCTCGGAGTCGGCCGAGGCGCCGCGGAACTGCTTGCCGTAGCTCTCGGCGGTGTCCTCGTCCTCGAAGAAGCGGTGCAGGAACGAGGCGTGGGCCGGATCGATCCCCACTTCGAGCGCCTGCAGCCAGTTGCACTCCCACAGCCCCTTGAAGGCGAAGGTGTGGCTTTCCGGGGCGACGAAGCAGTCGAACTCGGGAAAGGCCGGCGGCTCGCCCTCGCCCAGGTACGCGAAGACGACACCGCTTTTCTCGACCACGGGGTACGCGCCCTGCTTGATCCGGGTGCAAAGCTTGCTGCCGGCCGGCTCGGCCGGCGTCTCCAGGCAGGCGCCCTTCCCGTCGAAGAGCCAGCCGTGGAACGGGCAGCGCAGCCCGCCGTGCTCCAGCCGGCCGAAGGCCAAGTCGGCGCCGCGATGCGGGCAGTCGCGGTCGAGCAGCCCCAACTGGCCGTTCTCGTCGCGGAACAGCACCAGCTCCTGCCCCATGAGCTGGAGCGCTTTGAGCGGCCGCGGCCCGGCGAGCTCCTCTGCAAGTGCCACGGGCTGCCAGTACCGGCGCAGCAGCGTCCCGGCTGCAGTGCCGGGGCCGACGTGGGTCATGAGGTCGTTCTGGTGTTGACTGATCATCGAGATCTCCGTTCTGGGGAATGGGGGTGTGACCGCTGGGCTGCGCTGGCAGCGCGGCTCCTGGCGGTCAGCCGTTGAGCTGCACGCAAGGCCTGGTGAATTCACCTCCGACCACGGCACGCGCAAAGAAGTAGTCGTTCCTCGCGGATTCGCTCAGCGAGTCGATGTCGACCTGTCCCTTGGCGTCACAAGGGAAGACCAGGGCGCGACCACCTTCATCCAGAGCGTTGAACCGCAGCTGGTAGGAGCGGTCCTTCCGTGAAGGCGAAGGAGCATTCATGGTGATCTCCAGGTACATGCAATTGCATGCAGCTGCATTCAGTATGGATGCCGTCTTGCTGTATATCAACCCGGAAAATTCAGCGTTTACCCTTAGATTTGTCGATTTCAGGCGCCGCTGAACCAGCATTTTTGCCTTCAAGAGGCTTAGATGCATGCAGCTTGTATGCGAAAACGAGAAGACTGCTTGGTTCCGATGTCGAGTGCATGCGATCATTGGGAACACAGGAGCCATGTATGGAGTCGACACAGTCCCGAGTTCTCGTTCAGCTACGCGACCTGATCCTCAAGGGCGGATTTGCACCCGGTGAGCGGCTGGCCGAGATTCCACTGGCCGAACGGCTGGGTGCGTCCAGAACGCCGGTGAAACTGGCACTGGCGACGCTGGAGCACGAGGGCCTCATCGAGTCGTCGCCTGGTGGCGGCTACCAGATGCGCAGGTTCACCGCTCGCGAAGTCTCTGACGCGATCCTCGTGCGCGGTCTGCTAGAAGGATTCGCGGCGCGGACCATCGCGGAACATGGCCTCTCGCGGCAACTCGCCCGGGAGCTCCACGAGTGCCTGGAGGTCGGCGACAAGGCCGTCGAGAAGCCCTCCATGGATCTGGACGACTACGCCGCGTATGTCGAGATGAACAACCGCTTCCATGAGCTGCTCGTCGATGGCTGCGGCAACACGGCGCTGGCGCGCGCCATCGACATGCTCAACGGACTACCCTTTGCCGCAGCGAGCGCGATGCTGCCCATGCAATCCTCTATCGACGAGGGCCACCAGGCGATGCAGCTGGCGCACCGCCAGCACCATGCGCTCGTTCAGGCCCTGGAGCGGGGACAGGGCTTCAGGGCGCAAGCGCTGTGCGAGGAGCATGTGGAGGTTGCCCGCATGAATCTCGACCTCGCGATCGACCGACCGGAGGTTGCTGCGCAAGTGTTGCCTGGCATTGCGCTTGTCGACGCTGGTGGCCGAGGGGCGCGCAGCCGTCGGGCCACGGAGTCGGCTGTAGCGAGCCGGCCGGATAAGCCCAGCGGCTCGAACCCTCTCAAGGGTCAGCCATCGCCGTGAAGGCATTTCACTTCAATGGCGCGCTCACGCGGGGCCATTGTTCTCGGAATGCGCTTGCGCTGCAGCCGCGCATCCGGCTCACGCGACAAAACGTGAATCTCTATGGCGTGCGACGCTGCGGCGGTCGAGTTCCGGAGGGCGTCACGGCCGCGGGGAGCAGGTCTGCGATTGTCTGGCGCAGCCACAGACTGGCTGGATCTCGGTGGTAGCGAGCATGCCAATGCTGCTTGACCGCGTACGTTGGAAGATCGAAGGGCGGCGGCAACTGGCGGATTGGTTCCCGAGCCAACGTCACATCGGCATAGTGCCGCGGCACCGTGGCGATCAGCTCCGTTTCACCGACGATCTGCGCCACCGCCAGGAAGCTCGGTACACGCAGCCCAATGTGGCGCGTCACTCCATGGGCCTCAAGGCAGCGGTCGACAAGCGTCCCGTGGCCGGTTCCGGGCGTTACCACCACCACGTGACGCTCGTTCGCGTATGCGGCGGCGGTCAGCTTGCCGCGGATGCGCGGGTGTGAGCGGCTGACGAGGCATACGAAGTCCTGCTCGAACAATGCTTGCTGGTAGAAGCTGGCATCAATCTGCGGGATGTAGCCGACAGCCAGGTCCACAGTCCCCTCCTCGAGTCGGCGTGGCGTGTCGCCACCGATTTTCTCGGCTTCGATGGACACCGAGGGTGCGCGGGACTGTAGGTGGTTCAGCAGCCGCGGCAGAAAAGCGATCTCGCCCAGATCGGTCATGCACAGCCGAAAGACGCGTTGCGCACGCGCCGGATCGAACGTCGCCGGGGTATTGCGCGCCGCCTGCAGCCGCTCGCGGATCTCGCGGATGACCGGGTGCAGCGCATCGGCTCGGGGCGTCGGCAATACGCCGCGGGACGTGCGAGTGAACAGCTCGTCGCCGTAGTAGCCGCGCAGCCGGGTCAGCGCGGTGCTGGCCGCCCCCTGCGTGATGCCCAGCTTCTCGGCTGCTCGCGACACGTTTCGAAGCTGGTAGGTCTCGTCAAAGACGTCGAGCCACTGCAGGTCAAGGGTCGCCACGAGGTGCCTCCGGAAGTCGTTCGCCTGGCGATATCGAAAATCCAGATGGATGGTATCTGCGTCCCCGTTTGCCGAGATATCGGGTCTGCTCGAACATTGGACACAACTCACAGGAGATGCGCGTGACGCCTGTCCAACCTTTTCGCCCGAGCCGACGGGCCGTTCTTGCCACCATCCTCGGCCTCTGCAGTGCTGCTTCGTTCGCGCAAGGTGCACCAGCGTTTCCGACCAAACCGGTGACCGTGATCACCACGTTTTCGGCGGGCAGTGGCCCGGACGCCATGATGCGCGCCGCCGGCGAGAAGCTCGCGGCGACATGGAAGACCCCGGTCATCATCGAGAACCGCCCCGGCGGTGCCGGACTCATCGCCATCCAGGCGGCCCAGGGGGCAACCGCCGATGGTCATACGCTGTTGATGCACGATGGGGACGCCCTGAGCGCGCTGCCCAGCCTCTTCCCGAGCCGCGGTCTTCGGCTGCTCGAAACCTTCGATCCGGTGGGTGTTCTCTACACCACGCCGTTCTTCGTCGTCGTCGCCTCGAACTCCACTTGGAAGAGTGTGGGTGACTTGTTGGCGGCATCGCGCAAGGCGCCGGAGAAGACAACGTACGGCACCTGGGGCGTTGGTAGCGCCGCCCACCTGCACTCCGCAGCGTTGCTCGGCCTGGCAGGCGCCCGGATGACCCACGTCCCGTACAAGGAAATGAGCCTGCTGTACACGGGCGTCAGCACGGGAGAGATCGACTGGGCGTTGGGCGCCATGGCGTCGACCCAGTTTGCGTACCAGTCTGGCAGGGTGAAATACCTGGCGGTTGCGCGACCGTCGAGGCTGACCAGCTTTCCGGAGGTGCCAACGGTCGCGGAGGCCGGCGGTCCTGCTGGCTTCGAGGCCAGCGGTTTCGTGGCGCTCCTGCTGCCCAAGGGGGCACCCCAGGCCATCGCCGACAAGATCAACAAAGATTTGCAGGCTGCCTTGGCGAGTCCGGAACTGCGTGCCCGCTACAAGACATTCAACTTCGATGTTGCTCCGCTGAGCCCCATCGAAACCCGGCGGCTGCTCGAGGCCCGGACCAGCACGTATGCGCAGGTCGCCCGTCAGAACAACATCAAGCTTGACTGAGGAGCACTAGCAATGACGGACAACAGCCCGGCGGGGGATGCAATCTGGCAATGGAGCGCGACGCAGATCGCTCACGCCGTTCGTGCGGGCGAGGTCTCGTGCGTGGAGGTTCTCGACAGCTTCTACAGGCGAATCGATGACGTGAATCCCAGCCTCAACGCCATCGTCTACATGGACCGCGAGCAAACGATGCAGGAGGCGATAGAGGCGGATCGCCTGCGAAGCAGAGATCCGGCCGCGCTCGGTCCATTGCATGGCGTGCCAGTGAGCATCAAGCTCAACGCGGATGTGGCCGGACAAGCAACGTCCAATGGCGTGACCGCCTGGAGGGACCGTATCGCACCGGCGGACAGTGCGGTCGTTTCAAACCTGCGCCGCGCGGGTGCCCTGATCGTTGGAAGGACCAACGTTCCTCCGTTCTCGTTTCGGTGGTTCACGGAGAACCCGATGCACGGCAGGACCTTGAACCCCTGGCGGCCTGACATCACTTGCGGTGGATCGAGCGGCGGGGCCGCCGTTTCAGTGGCCGCAGGCATGTGTGCGTTGGCACATGGGACGGATATTGCCGGTTCGATCCGCTATCCCGCCTACGTGTGTGGCGTTGCCGGTCTGAAACCGACGCCCGGTCGCATCCCGGCGCTGAATCCCTCGGTTGAACGGCGCTTCATGGGGCTTCAGCTCTTCTCTTCGCAGGGTCTGCTGGCCCGTCGGGTAGAGGACGTCGAATTGGGACTGCGCTCCATGGCCCGCGATGGGCACATGGACCCGACGTGGACGGACGTGCGCCTGGATTTCGACGACGACACGCAACCGGTACGGGTTGCGTTGGTAGACAGCGTGCCTGGAGCACGCGTAGCTCCGCAAGTGAACGCGGTCTTGAGCCAGGCCGCCGAGGCTCTGGAGAGCGCCGGCTACAGCGTCGAGACAGCGTCCCCGCCGGACCTTGTTCAAGCCCTGGATCTTTGGCTGACCATCGTCATGACGGATGTCGAGCTCTGGATGATGTCAGCCGTCGACGCGACCAACGATCCAGCCATCATCTCGTCGGTACGCTCGATGTCCGCGTGCATGCCCTCCAGAGAGCCGTACGCCTATGCGAAGGCGCTTGCACAACGGGACGTGCTTCGGCAAGAGTGGGCACGGTTTCTTGAGCGATATCCGATCGTCCTGATGCCGACGTCCTGCCGGACACCGATGCCCTGGGATGAGGATCTTCAAGGCGAGGAGCGGATGCGACAGCTGCTGCTCGATCAAAGCACGTTGATCGGTCCCGCGGCCATGAGCCTGCCGGGACTCAACGTGCCGATCGGAATGTCAGATGGTCATCCTGTTGGAGTGCAGCTGCTCGGCGCAGCGTTCCGCGAACGCAGGCTGCTGGTGGCGGGTCGGATTCTGGAACAGGTCTGTGGTTTCCCATCCCTCCACGGTGCGCGCCGGCTCAGCTAAGGTAGAACTCCAGTTGCGCGAACGGGCCAGCGAGTTCCGTCAGGCGGGTTCGCAACCGATCCCTGTCGCCGGCCTCGCGCCATGCATGGCGGCCTCCATGGGTGGTTGCGATTGGGCCGTCCGCCGCGCCGACGGCAGTCGTGGGACACAACGGTCCGCGCATCTGGAGGCGGTGGCCGCGCCCGGCCCACGAGCCAAGGCCAGCGCCGGCATCCGGCCGCGTGCCGCAGGGATGCAACAGCGCCGCGCGCTCCAACGGCCTTAGCCCCGCAGGGACACGATGGCGTAGGATGGCTTCGTGCAGAGGGACCGCTCGCGGCGCCGCCCGCCGGCGCATCGCGTACGCTTGGTATGGAGGATGGGAGGGGCAGGATGATGAAATGCCTGCCGTTGCTTGCTGTCGCAGGTCTTGCTGCCGTGTCCTCGCATGCGCATGCACGTGCGCATGGTGGTGGACTGGATGCTGAGGGCTGCCACCACGACCGCAAGACCGGCGACTACCACTGCCACCGTGCACAGGCGGCGCCCTCGCCACCCCCGACGAGCCAGGCGTCCGGTACCCAGACCGTACGGGGCACCGAGCCCATGCCTGCCTCACCCGGATCTGCGGCTTGCCATGTCGGACCCCGCGGCGGGACCTACACCATCACGAGCAGCGGCAGGAAGAACTACGCGGGCTGCTGATGTGCCCCTGCCGGACTTGGTCGGGGACACCAGGACGGCCGCTGCAGCCAGCCATGGCAGCTGCTCGCGCGTTTCAGTCGTTGGGGGAGAGGCCGGGCAGGAACTCGATGCCGGTACGCCGCACGAGCTCGGCGTAGGTGAGGGGCTTGCCCGCGCGTGCCTCGTTGCTGTTCTCGCTCCAGTGGACCCAGGCCCGGTTCGCCTGCTGGTCGTAGACCAGCTTGAAAAGGTGCGAAGGCACCCACACCCGGCCGGGGCCGATGACCTGTGCGCCGCTGGCGCCGTACACCGGTCCGGTGAAGACATAGACCGCGCCCTTGGCGCGGCGCACGTAGCGCCGGGTGTCGTTTTCAAGCCCAGCCCACAGCTTGCGATTGTTCTCGGGGGCCTGCGGGACCATGTTGGCCAGGCTGAAGGACTGCGCCATGGCCTGCGCCGTGGGCATGTCCGCCGCGGGCGCCATGTGGCCGCGGTCGTAGCCGCTGCCTTTGTAGTCCTCCAGCGTGGCGCGCTCGGCGCTGGGCAGGCGCGCGTCGGCAAAGAACTTGTTCGTGCGCTCCTCGTCGGCGGCGTCGTCCAGCTGCGCCGCGGTGAGCTTTTCAACTACAAACACGGGCGTCTTGCTGCGGCCCGAGTGCAGCACCGCGAAGGCGTCGAAACACAGGTCGCGCGGCTGGCGCTGTTGCAGCTCCGGTACCCGAGGCAGCACGCCAGGAAAGAACTGGCGGCACTGCTCGAACCCCGTTACGGAGTCCGCTGCTGACGCGGCAGCCGGAGCCTGTTTTGGCGCCGCGCCGGGCAGCGTGCCCTTGTCGCAGCCCGTCAGGGCCAGTGCGCACACTGCGGCCAGCAAAAAAGTCAGGGGCTTCGTCATCATCACCTGCGCAGGCGGCTGCAGCAAGAGCAGCAGGCATTCGTGCCGGACGCCATCCTTGCTCAAACTTCATACTGCGTGTTGTTTAATTTAAATTAATTATAGTCGCGGAACATGTTCAAATAACGCTTATGCCACGCGCCCCGAAGATCACCAGCGAGATGCCTCAGCCGATCACACAGGCGCTGTCGTCGCTGGGCGCGAACCTGCGCCTGGCGCGTGAGCGCCGGGGCATGACGATCCGCGATCTGGGCGCTCAGATCAACGTTTCGGCGCCGACCATCATCAAGCTCGAGCGCGGCGACCCGTCGGTGTCGATGGCGATCTACGCCGCGGCGCTGCATCTCTACGAACGCCTGGAGTGGTTGCCTGACCTGGTGGATCCGCAGTTCGATCGCGAGGCGCTGCGCATCGAGCTTGCCGGTATCCGGCCCAGGCCGGGACGCCGGCGGTGAACCCGCTCGGTCAGCCGGCCAAAGCCAAGGTAACTGCGCCCCAACGCTTCTCAAGCCGCGTGCGAAGCACTGCTGCCACGCCGGCCGCGGCGGTGCGAATGGCTCGGCCGACAACGGCGCCGGGACTTGCTCAAGGCCTCGACTTGCCGCGCTCCTGGTCGGTGCCCGCGAGCTGCGTGCGCGTGCAGGTGTGGTTGCCGCCCGAGCTGGCACAGCAGGTGCGGGAGCTGGATACGCAGGCACTCGAGTGCGCCAAGGCTGGGTCTCGAACCTGAATTCGCCGCGTTCACGAGGGTGGCGCGTCAATCCGGATGAGGAGCTTGACCTCGATCGACGCGCGTCAAGCTGCCCTCCTGTCGCAGAAACGTCACATCCCTACCGCAGGCCCGCAGTTCCCGCTCCGGCGTCGCCGGGTAGGCCGACGCCGCCGGTATGCGGCCAGGAGCAAAGTGAACCGCCGGCCCATGACGGCGAATCTCACGCATGAAGAGCGTCGGCGGCTGGGGGCTTGCGGGCGCCAGCCGGCCGGTCATCCCGGCTACACGCGGTCATGCCGAGGCGGCCGAGCGACGCGAGAAAAGAACCACCCTGGTGTCCTCGGCGCACAGCGCGCTGTAGTCCATGACTTCTGCCCGGGTCCTGGAGGGCAGTACCCGGCGGTGTTCCTCCAGGCCATCCACGTGCAGATACGTGCGACGCATCGGTGCATGAAACACTGTTGTTTGTTGAGCTACTGCAGTAGCAACGGATGGTTGCATATCGGTTACAGTCAAAGCCAGCCGCCAGCCTGAGTTCGCGACAACCGTAGCAGAGGACTGGCAAACAAGTTGCCGCAGGAACAGACGCTGTCGGGTGCTGGTTGCCTGGGGCTTGATCCAGGACTTGGTACCTGCGTGTTCGCATCTCAATCCGCATGATCCAGGTACCTCGCCAGGAACCCGCTGCAGGCGCAATGCTCGACGATGTACCCGAGCAACTGCACCTGGCTGTGCGGGCGTGTCGATCGGCGCTGGATGAGATCCAGGAAGTGTTGTTCCTGACGGATGCACGCGGGCGCTTCACGTTTCTGACGCCGTCTTGGACAGACCTTTTCGGACACGATGTGCACAGCACGCTGGGCGCGCGCTGCGCAGGCTACCTCCTGCCCGAGGATCAGGCACGCTATCGGACGCTTGTGCGCAGCCTCGTTCGCCATCCGCACGAGCGCCACTGCTACGCTATCCGAGGCATTGCCAGTGATGGCTCGGTGCGCCGGGTGGAGGGCCGAGTTCGGCTGATGCGCGACGGGCAGGGCGCCATCGTGGGCGCCTGCGGCACGCTGCAGGACTGCACAGAGCGACACCAGGAACGGCAGCGGATGCAGTTGGCGGCCAGCGTGTTTGAAGGGGCCCAGGAGTGCATTGTCATTACGGATGCGCACTCACACATTGTCGAGGTGAATGAAGCCTTCATCGCGCACACGGGCTATGCGCGTGAGCAGGTGATAGGACGCCGCCCGACCCTGCTGGCCAGCGGGCGCCATGACAAGCGGTTCTATCGCCAGATGTGGGCGAGCCTGCGGCAGGCAGGTCAGTGGAGCGGCGAGATCTGGAACCGCCGTGCCGACGGCGAGCTGGTTGCGGAGCGCGTGCGCATCCGCACCGTGCTGTCGCCCGAGGGCCAGCCCACGCATTACGTGGCCTTCTACAACGACGTCACAAGGCTCAAGCGCCAGCAGGAAGACCTGGCACGGCTGGCACACTTTGATGCCCTCACCGGGCTGCCCAACCGCGTGCTGGCGCTGGACCGGTTGGGGCAACTCATTGCCTTGGCCGAGCGGCAGGGACAGCGGGTGGCCGTATGCCAGCTCGACCTTGACGATTTCAAGACGGTCAACGACACCCTTGGCCACGGTGCCAGTGACGGACTGCTGTTGCAGGTTGCTCGCCGCCTGAGCCAGGCCTTGCGTGCCAGCGACACCGTGGCCCGCGTGGGCGGTGATGAATTCGTGCTCCTGCTGGCCAACGTTGGCAGCACCGCCGCGCTGGAGCCGCTGCTGCAGCGCGTGCAGCAGACGCTGGCACAACCCTATGCACTGGACGGTCAGCCGCCGCGCATGACGGCGAGTCTTGGCTTGGCGCTGTATCCGCAGCATGGTGACACGCCGGAGCACCTGCTGCGCGCGGCCGACCAGGCGATGTACCGTGCCAAGCGGCTGGGCAAGAACCGCATCTGCATGGCTGACGACGACACCGCTCATGGCGTTTCCCCCGAGGCCGCGCTGCTTGACGAGCTGCGACAGGCGCTGGCCAGGGGACAGCTGTGCCTGCACTACCAACCCAAGGTCTGTGCACGAACGGGCACCGTTCTCGGGGCGGAGGCGCTCGTGCGCTGGCAGCATCCGCAGCGCGGTTTGCTGCCGCCAGGCGCATTTCTGCCGATCGTCGTCGGGACACCGCTGGAAGTCCAGCTCGACCTGTGGGTGATCTGTGCCGCGGTGGCGCAGTGGGCGCGCTGGCGCTCGCAAGGCCGGGCACTGCACATGAGCATCAACGTCTCGCCGGGCACGCTGGTCCTGCCGGAGTTGGCCAACACCGTGGCCGCCATCGTGCGCAGTGCCGAACAGGCCGCAGGCGGTGTCCAGGGCGGTATCGAGCTGGAAGTTCTGGAAACCGCGGCCCTGGACGATCTTGACGCAGCCGGCCGTGCCATCGAGGCGTGCGCTCGCCAAGGCATCTCCTTCGCGCTGGACGACTTCGGCACGGGCTACTCCTCGTTGCGCTATCTGCGCAAGCTGCCGGTGCGCACGCTCAAGATCGACCGCAGCTTCGTGAGCAACATGCTGTCGGACCAGGGCGACCTGCACATCGTGCGGGCCGTGATCGGCCTGGCCCAGGCTTTCGGCGTGCGCACGGTAGCCGAAGGCGTGGAAACGGCCGAGCATGCGCGCAAGTTGGCCGAGTTGGGATGCGAGCAGCTGCAGGGCTACGGCATCGCACGTCCCATGCCAGCGCAGGCGCTGGAGGCGTGGCTGGACCGCCAGCCGCAAGAGCCGCAGGACCCCGTGCAGGGAGCATAGGTGCCGGTCCCTGACCGCCTGTACAGGACATCACGGTCGCTACCAGCACTCGCGATGCCATGGCCCGGGTGTACTTTTCTTTTCGGCCGCCTTCTTGGGTGGTTCGGTGGCCTTGGCCGATATCTTCTTGGTCAGGGTCGCGGACACCTGCGTGGCAGCATCCTTTCCGGCCCAGGGTACTGTCCAGCAGTCGGTGCCGATGGCGCTGTCAAACAGTTTTGTCAGCGCGAATGCTCGGTTCATTACTCGGTTGCTGCCCGGTCGCGTATTCCTTGAGACGGTTGTAGAGCGTTTTCATGCTCACCTGCAGCACGGCTGCCGTCTGCTCCTTGTGCTGCTTGCAGTGATGCAACGTGGCAAGAATGAGCTGCTGCTCCATCTCCGCCATTGACGTGCCGATCTTGATGGTGACAACAGGCTCGGCGCCGTAGGCCATAGCAAGGCGGTCGCTGGGCAGCCACTCGTCGTTGATGTGCTCGCCCTCGGCCATCACGAAGGCGCGCTGCACCACGTTGCGCAGCTCGCGCACGTTACCCGGCCAGCGGTACGCGGCAAGCTTCTCCAGCGCCGCGGGCGTGAAGCGCTTGCGCACGCTCTCGCGCTCGCATACCGCGGCCAGGAAGTGCTCGGCCAGCAGCGGCACGTCGCTGGAGCGGTCGCGCAGCGGCGGCAGCGCGATCGGGAACACGTTGAGCCGGTAGTACAGGTCCTCGCGCAGCTTGGCGCGAGCCACGGCCTGCTCAGGAGCCCGGTTGGTGGCGGCGATCACGCGCACGTCGGTCTCGATGGGCGTGGTCGAGCCCACGCGCATGAAGGTGCCCGTCTCCAGCACCCGCAGCAGCTTGACCTGCAGCTCCAGCGGCATCTCGGTGATCTCGTCGAGGAACGGCGTTCCGCCGTGAGCGCGCTCGAAGAAGCCCTGGTGCATGCGGTCGGCGCCGGTGAAGCTGCCCTTCTCGT
>NZ_AUMO01000055.1:0-9849 GCF_000430725.1 Azohydromonas australica DSM 1124 | reverse complement strand
CGGCCCCAGAGGTGGCCGAAGTGGCCGGTCTTGTGCCACTCGGCGTTGAGCGAGGCGAGCTCGTCCTTGAGCACCGAGGGGCGCATCACGCGCGAGAGGATCCCGCGCAGCTGCTTCATGTTGACCGGCTTGGTCAGGTAGTCGGCCGCGCCCAGGCGCAGCGCCTGCACCGACGTCTCCAGGCTGGCGTGGCCGGTGATGAGCACCACCTCGGAGTGCGCGACGAGTTGCGGGTCGTCGAACAGGTCCATGCCGCTGCCGTCGGGCAGCTGCAGGTCCAGCAGCACGATGTCGGGCTGCTGCAGCGTCATCTGGCGCCGCGCATCGCGCAGGTTGTGCGCCGTGGCCACGGTGAAATGCTCGGCCGCGATGAGGGCCGCCATCATCCGGGCCGAGTCTGTGTCGTCGACGATCAAGGCATGGTTCACGGTGTTCTCCTGGCCTGTTATTTGTCCGTGTCCACGGGCAGTGCGTTCTGCGCTGCGTCCGCAGGCAATGCCCGAGGAGTGGCGCCCCGGCAGCGCCATCTGGCATTTTGCGGTGGCCTGTCAATGCCGAAAGCCGCCTTGGTACGGGCCAAACCGCAAGCATGGGATAGGAATGGGCGTGCTGCGGCAAGGCCGTCGCATGCAGCTGCGAAAATCTTGCCACGGTGCAGCACGCCAGGCTCCACAGTGCAGTGGAGCCTGGCCAATGGAGTGTCATTCCAGCATGTCTGAAAGTACGGCCGAGATTTTCCCGTTCACGGGCAGCAGCGAGATGGCCGAGCTCATGCGTGGCTTCGATTGGGGGCGCACGCCATTGGGGCCGGTTCATGGCTGGCCGCAGAGCTTGAAAACAGCGGTCTCCATGCTCCTGGAGTGCAAGCTGCCGATGTACATCGCCTGGGGGGCGCAGCGTACGCAGCTCTACAACGATGCCTACCGACCGATCCTGGGCCACAAGCATCCGCAGGCCCTGGGCGCTTCGACACCGGCCACATGGCACGAGATCTGGGCCACCATCGGCCCGATGTGGGACGAGGTGCTCGCGGGTGAGGCGATCGGCTTCGACGACTTCAAGCTGACGATCGAGCGGTTCGGCTACCCGGAGGACTGCTACTTCAACTTCTCCTACAGTCCCGTGCGTGACGATGATGGCAAGGCCGTTGGCGTCCTGGTAACGTTTGCCGAGACCACCAAGCGGGTTCTGGCCGAGCAGCGCCTGCGTTTCCTGGATGCGTTGTCCCAAGGCACTCGCAGCCTGGCGGAGCCGGCGGACGTGATGAGACTGGCCGCCTCCATGCTCGGGCGGTATCTCGGGGTGAATCGCTGCGCCTATGCCAGCGTGCACCCAGACCAGGACACCTTTGACCTGCTCGGCGACTACAACGACGGCGTGCCCAGCATCGTCGGGCGCTACCGGTTCACGGACTTTGGCGCCGAGGTCTCGCGTCTGATGGTCAAGGGCGAGCCCTATGTCAATGCCGACGTGGACACGAGCTCAGCGACTGCCGGGATCGATCTGGACGCCTACGAGCGCACGCGGATCCAGGCGGTGGTCTGCGTGCCCCTGCACAAGGAGGGCCGGCTTGTGGCCGCAATGGCGGTTCACCAGGCGGTGCCCCGCAGGTGGACCGAGGACGAGGTGGAGATGATCCAGACGGTCGTCGACCGGTGCTGGGACTCTCTGGAGAGACTGAGTGCACAGGCAGCCCTGCGCGAGGAGGCGCGTTCGCTGGAGGTGCTCAACCGTACCGGCGCGGCGCTGTCCGGCGAGCTGGACCTGCAGGCCCTGCTGCAGCGCGTGACCGACGCGGCAACGGAGCTGACTGGCGCACAGTTCGGCGCCTTCTTCTACAACGGTGTCGACGAGCGCGGCGACGCGCTGTTGCTCTACACGCTTTCCGGCGCGCCGCGTGAGGCCTTCGAGAAGCTGGGCCATCCCCGGCCCACCGCGCTGTTCGGGCCCACGTTCCGGGGTGAGCCGTCCATCCGGCTGGACGATGTACTGGCCGACGAGCGCTATGGCCGCTGGGGACCGTATCACGGCATGCCGCCCAACCATCTGCCCGTTCGCAGCTACCTGGCCGTTCCCGTCGTGGCACGCTCGGGCGAAGTGCTCGGTGGTTTGTTTTTCGGGCATTCCCAGGTTGGCGTCTTCACCGAGCGCAGTGAACGCGTTGCAGTGGGCATTGCCAGCCAGGCGGCCATCGCCATCGACAACGCGCGGCTGTACGCGCAGGCGCAGCAGGCAACCCACGAGCGCAGCGTGCTGCTGGAGAGTGAACGTGCCGCCCGTATCGAGGCCGAGCGCGCCAGCCGGGTCAAGGACGAGTTCCTGGCCACGCTCTCGCACGAGCTGCGCACCCCCTTGAGCGCCATTTCCGGCTGGGTCCACATCCTGCGCCGAAAGCTCCAAGGCTCTCAGCCGGACTTGCTCAAGGGCGTCGAGGTGATCCACCGCAGCACGCAGATCCAGGTGCAGCTCATCGACGACTTGCTGGACATGAGCCGCATCACCTCCGGCAAGCTGGTCCTGGAGATGCAGCCGGTGTCACCGGTGAGCTTCGTGCAGGCTGCGCTGGATGTGATTGGCCCCAGCGCCAAGGCGGCCGGTGTGACCTTGGAGGCCAACCTCGACGACGTCGGCGTGGTCACCGCCGACGCCGGCCGGATGCAGCAGGTGGTGTGGAACCTGTTGGCCAATGCCGTCAAGTTCACGGCCCGTGGCGGTCAAGTGAAGGTGGAGCTGCGAAGCCAGCAGGACCATGCGGTGATTTCCGTGGCCGACAGTGGCGTGGGGATCAAGCCCGAATTTCTGCCTCACCTCTTCGAGCGCTTCAGGCAGTCCGACGGCTCCATCACGCGCCAGTTCGGCGGACTTGGCCTGGGGCTGTCGATCGTGCACAAGCTGGTGGAGTTCCATGGCGGGTCGGTGGCAGCTCACAGCGATGGCGAGGGCAGGGGAGCGACGTTTGCCGTCCACCTCCCGCTATGGGACTCGGCGCGCAGGCACAACACAGCCATGCTGAGAAACCCGGCGGATGAACTCGCCGGCAGGGAGCGCTCGCTGCCCGACCTCAACGGAATGCGCATCCTGGTGGTGGACGACGATCCTGACGCGCGCGAGATGCTCAACCGGGTTCTAGCGGAATGTGGAGCCGCTGTAGTTCGGGCCGCGAGTGCACAAGAAGCGCTCAGCGCCCTGCAGGTGCAAGAGTTCGACGTTCTGGTTTCCGACATCAGCATGCCTGGAACAGACGGCTATGAGCTGCTGCGGCAGATCCGCCGCCTGGCACCGAGCGAGGGTGGGTGCATCCCGGCCATTGCGCTCACGGCGTTTGCCCGACCTGAGGACCGCGACCGGGCACTCGTAGCCGGCTACGCATTGCACTTTACCAAGCCCATCGACCCGACTGCGGTGTTGTTCGGGCTGGAAAGGCTGCACCATACCCGGTCCAACGAATTTGACGCTGACTGACCTATGGGGCTGTCAATCTGGCTTATCGTAGAGAGCGCAACTGGGTTGGAGAAACTGCTGACTTCGAAGTATAGAGTTGTGGTCCAGATCAATTGAAGTTGTGAGAGCAACAGAAAAATCGATTCCTGAACTGATTTCCATTGGATAGCATGCCGGGGTAGTCATTCGGCATTCTTGATCCGATCATTTGTGCTCATGTCGTTTGAGTCATGCCGTTGCTGCGGACGCATCAGGACAGTGGCTTGTGTCTTGCTGTCGTGGCTTGCGGGCGTGCTGCAAGGTGACGATCGGCATTGGTGGCGGCATCGAAAGCAATCATGCTGTGCCGGCCTCGGCATGCTCTTCTTCCCAGGATGCTGACGGGACCGTCAGCAAGCGACTCTGCTGCGGGACGCTTGCCGAGCTGACACCTGACCAGGGCACAGATTTGATGTTGCCGCGGGAAGACACCTTCTAAGCCATGTCCATGCAGAGCTCGCCTGTTTAAGGGGTTGACGCAGGTGATCTGCTTATTAGCCTTCAGCTTCCAACAAGCATTCTCTGACGGTAGCGCAACAGCAAAGCTGTCCGCAGGCTGGCATCTCTTCGATCCATGAAGACTTGCATATTGCCTTCAAGCATGGCTCTGCCTTGCACTCGCTGACCTTGGCGCATCGATAAAGACCGTCCAGCCCAAGAAAAATGCCTTGCTCGGCTCCACGAGGAGCTGGGGCACAAACTGCAAGCCTGAATTGGCGATGCCGCCCTTTTGCCGTGCGGCCATGGCAGTCGTCCCAGAAGGAGGGATATATGCAGCACACGAGGCATCGGAACTGGCCTGGGTGCGTCGCCCCACTGCTGCTTTGTGCCGTATTGAGCGGGTGCGGCGGTGGTGATGAAGCGACAAAGGCTTCGACGAAGGCCGCTGCCGCGACTGCACAGCAGCGGGGCGCCGCCGCCGTAGCAGGCACCGAGAAACCCCAGGCGCTCGGTCCGGGCAAGCTGCTGCGCCGGTACGACAAGAAGGGCATCACGGCGGTCGCGCTGTCTCCAGATGGCACAGCACTGGCCGTCGCGCGTTCCGACGGCAAGGTGCGGCTGCTGGATTCGAACAGCGCCGTGGACGTGTCCAGGTTCGATATCAAGATAGACGCCATTGCCAGCGGTGTCGTCTTCAGCGCCGATGGCCGGCTTCTGGGCGTCGCGGGCCGGGACAGCGAAACGCACCTCTTCAGCGTGGAGACGGGCAAGGAGCTTCATGTCCTGCACGGCCATGAGCATCCGATCCGCAGCATGGCCCAAAGCCCGGCTGGAGCACTTGTCGCAACAGCCGGCGAGGAAACCCGCGTCATGCTGTGGAACAGCTCGACCGCCAAGCTTGAAAGGATACTGTCAGGCCATACGGGCTTCGTGAACGCGGTGGCATTCAGCGCGGACGGCTCCATGCTGGCCAGTGGCGATGCTGCCGGGCGCATCCTGGTCTGGGACGTCGCCTCCGGCAAGCTCGTGCACACGCTGCGCGGCCATGCCGCTGACGTCCTCGATGTGGCCTTCAGGCCCGATGGCAAGGTGCTGGCCAGCGCAAGCGCAGACAGCCAAATATTGCTGTGGGACCTGGCGCAGGGTGTGCGGACCCAGGTGCTGGCAGCTCACGAGACGCCGGTGCGCAGCGTTGCCTTCAACCGCGACGGCACCGTCCTGGCCAGTGGCGGCGAGAGCGGCCAGATCCTGATCTGGAACGGGATCACGGGCCAACTGGACAAGCGACTGACTGCGGGCAGCGCACCCGTCAACACGCTGCGGTTCGACAGCAAGAACAGCAACGTGCTGTTCTCCGGTAGCGACGACTACAACGTCGTCCGCTGGAACGTGTCCAGCGGGGTAGGCAAGTAAGCCACAGTAGGCGAACGCCGGAGGCTCAACCGGCGCCCGGCTCTGAAAGAGCCACGGACTCCACTGGGGAGACCAACCATGCTGCATGGTCACGGCGCTCGTGCACGAGGTGCACGGGAGTTCCTCCTGCTTGTCGCCGCCTGTTGCGCCGTCCTGCTTTGCTGGGCGCGGCCGGCCCAGGCGGCCAATCCTGCCCAAGGTCCCGGCGGAGCCATCCTGGTCGTCACGGCCGGCAACACCAACTTCGGCACCTACTACGCCGAGATCCTGCGCAACGAGGGCTTCAATGCCTTCGCCGTGGCGGACGTCAGCACGCTCTCGAGCAGCACGCTGGTGGCCTATGACGTCGTGATCCTGGCCAAGACGGCACTCTCCAGCAGCCAGGTCACTACGCTGGCGAACTGGGTCAATGGCGGGGGCAACCTCATCGCGATGGCGCCTGATGTGAAACTGGCCGGATTGCTCGGCTTGAGCAGCGCTGCGGGAACGCTCTCGAACCGCTACCTCCTGGTGAGCACAGCCAACGGCCCGGGCAGCGGCATCGTCAACCAGACAATGCAGTTCCATGGCAGTGCCGGCCTCTACAACCTGGCTGGCGCCACGGGGCTGGCCACGCTCTACAGCAACGCGACCACGCCCACACCGTATCCGGCGGTGACGTGGCGCAGCGTGGGCTCAGGAAAGGCAGCGGCTTTCACCTTCGATCTGGCAACCTCCATTGTCTACACGCGCCAGGGCAACCCGGCCTGGGCGACGCAGGAGCGTGACGGCTTCACACCGATCCGCTCGGACGACAAGTTCTTCGGCAATGCCGCTGCCAATCCACAGCCGGACTGGGTGGACCTGAGCAAGGTGGCCATTCCCCAAGCCGACGAGCAGCAGCGGCTGCTGGCCAACCTGATCACGCAGATGAACCTGACCAAGAAGCCGCTGCCACGCTTCTGGTACTTCCCCAGGGGCCACAAGGCCGTGGTCATCATGTCCGGCGACGACCACGCCAACGGCGGCACGGCCGGGCGCTTCGACCGCTTCAAGGCTCTGAGCCCGGCAGGCTGCTCCGTTGCCAACTGGGAATGCGTGCGCGGCACGTCGTACATCTACCCCGGCACGCCGCTGACAAACCAGCAGGCGGCGCAGTACAACGCCGACGGGTTCGAAGTGGGCTTGCACGTCAACACCAGCTGCAACGACTTCACGGCAGCGTCGCTGGACAGCACGTACGCCTCGCAGTTGAGCCAGTGGCAGTCCAAGTACAGCAGCCTGCCCGCACCCTCGACGCAGCGCCACCACTGCATCGTCTGGAGCGACTGGGCCAGTGGCGCGCAGGTGCAGGCCAAGTACGGCATGCGGCTGGACACGAGCTACTACTTCTGGCCGCCGGGCTGGGTCAACAACGTGCCCGGTCTCTTCACGGGTTCGGCCATGCCCATGCGCTTCATGCGGCTCGACGGCGCGTTCATCGACGTCTATCAGGCCGTCACGCAGATGACGGACGAGTCGGGTCAGCAGTACCCGCTGACCGTGGACCGGCTGCTGGACCGGGCGGTCGGGCCCGAGGGCTTCTACGGCGTCTACACCGTCAATGCGCACACCGACCAGGTGTCGTCCGCCGAGGCCGAGGCAGTGGTGGCCTCCGCGCGGGCGCGCGGCGTGCCGGTGGTGTCCTCACGCCAGATGTTGGCCTGGCTGGATGCCCGCAACGATTCCACCTTCAGCTCGATGAGCTGGAGCGGCAGCGCGTTGAGATTTTCTGTGTCGCGCAGCCCGAATGCCAATGGGCTGCAGGGCATGCTGCCCCGGCGCGCAGGCTCTGGCGTCCTGCTCGCGCTCACGCGCGCAGGCACCGCCGTGCCTTTCACGATCAAGGTCGTCAAGGGCATGGAGCACGCCTTTTTCGCGGCGGACACGGGTACCTATGTCGCCAGCTATGGTGCGGACAGCACCGCTCCGGCCGTGACGGCCACCGTGCCGACCGCTGGAGCCACGAACGTCAGTACGAGCACGGTGGTTACGGCGAGGTTCAGCGAGACGATGGACCCCGTGAGCATCAACGCCAGCACGTTCGAGCTGCGCAACGCGGCCAATAACGCACTGGTGAGCGCGTCGGTGAGCTACGACGCCACGTCACAGACAGCGACGCTCAGGCCCGCGGCGCTCCTGGCGGGGTCAACTTCCTACAAAGCGACCTTGCACGGGGGTAGCACCGAGCCGCGTATCCGCGATGCGGCGGGCAATGTGCTGGCGGCCGACTTCCCGTGGTCCTTCACGACTGCTGCGGCGCCTGTGTGCCCGTGCAGCGGGTGGTCCGGTACCGCCACGCCGACCAATCCCTCCGACCCGGATCCGGGCGCTGTGGAACTGGGCGTGAAGTTCCGCGTGGACACCGACGGCTTCATCACCGGGATTCGCTTCTACAAGGGCACGGGCAACACCGGCACCCACGTCGCCAATCTCTGGAGCCTCGACGGCAGGCGGCTGGCCACGGCACAATTCGTCAACGAGACAGCCTCGGGATGGCAGCAGGTGAGCTTTTCCACGCCAGTGCCTGTCAGCGCCAACACGATTTACGTTGCCTCGTACTTCGCGCCCAACGGACACTACGCCGGAGACAACAATTTCTTCTCCACCAAGGGCGTGGACAGCGGCCCGGTGCACCTGCTGCAAAACGGCTTGAGCGATAGCGGTGGCAATGGCGTCTATGCCTACGGCACCAGCTCCAGCTATCCGTCGCAAACCTACCTGGCTTCCAACTACTGGGTAGACGTGGTCTTCAAGCCATGAGGCTACTGCATGGCAAACAGGTTGTGAGCGCATCTGCAATTCGCGCGTCGACGTGTCCGACACGAAGACGCGCACGTTCTGCCCTGCGCATGAACCTTGAACGGCAGGCATCGACCCAAGCGCCTTTCGGTCTTCTTGCTTGAGAGCTGCTTCGCGAGCGAAAGCGGCCGTCCGACCATGGCCCTGGACGGCAGAATCAGGCCAGCAGTCGCGCGCTGCTGGTGCAGGAGGGGCCGGTTGCTGCAGTAGTCGCATGCTCACTGAGCGGCTCGAGCTGCCCGACTACGGCGTCTCGACGCGCCCGTCCGGGTGGCGTGCGAAGCGTTGCGCCTCGCGACCGTGCACCGGCGCGGCGCTGTCCCAAGGCCAGCCGCCGAACTGCGTGCGCTGGTAGTCCTGAAAAGCCCGCGCGATCTCGGCCTGGGTGTTCATGACGAAGGGACCGTGCTGCGCCACCGGTTCGCCGATGGGCCGGCCCTGCAGCAGCAGGAGGTCGGCTCCGTCGGCGCCGGCGGCCAACTCCAGGTCGGCCGTGGGCGCGAGCTCCAGCCCGGTGCCGGACCCGGACGTCTGCCCCGCGACCTGCGCGCTGCCGCGAAACAGGTACATCGAACGCCGCACTCCTGGCCGCTGGGATGCCGGCAACGTCCATTGCGCATTGGGCTCCATGCGGATCGTCCAGATCGCGACGTCGGCCTCGGCACGCGCCGCCCACGAGTCCTTCGGGGGCGGCAGCGGCGCACTGGCGCCCTCGAGCGCGCCGGCGACGATGCGCACGACCGTCCTGCGGCCAGCGCCGTCATGGACGACGAGTTCCGGCACGCGGTCGGACCAGAACATGGTGAATGCCGGGTCGGCCATCTTCGAGGCGGCGGGCAGGTTCATCCAGATCTGGAACAGCTCGGCCGGATTGCCGGCATCCTCGTGCACGAGGGGGAACATCTCGGAATGCACGATGCCCCGCCCGGTCGTGAGCCATTGCACGTCGCCCCTCCCATAGCGCGCCGCCGCTCCCAGCGAATCGGCGTGGTCGACCAGGCCGCTGCGCATGATGGTCACGGTCTCGAAGCCGCGATGCGGGTGCGCGGGGAACCCGGGCACGCTTTCTCCGTGGTACATGCTCCAGCCATCCTTGCCGCTGAAGTCCGCGCCAAGGCAGCGGCCGTCGAGAGCTGCCTGCGGGCCAAGTTGCCGGTTACCCGCCGGGTAGTCATCCACATGGTGGACGCAGAAGAGGAACGGATCGAGCGTCGGCCAGACGAATCCCAGCGGGAAGCGGCGCAGGATGGGAGAAGGGTTCATTGGCGCAGTCTCGCCCGGCTCAGGCACGCAGCGCGGCTTGCGACTGGTTGGCCGCTTCGGCCGTGTGGGCGGCGATGGCTGCGTCGGCCTGGGCCATGGCTCTCGCGCGGGCGTCTTCGCCCATCGCCAAGCCTTCGGCGCGCACGACGCGCACGTCGGTGATGCCCAGGAAGCCGAACACGGCCTTCAGGTAGCTCTCCTGGTGCTCCATGGCTTCCATCGCCGGGATGCCGGCGTACTGGCCGCCGCGGGTGGACACCACGATCACCGTCTTGCCGCCGGCCAGACCTTCGGGCCCGCTGGCCGTGTAGCGGAAGGTGCGGCCGGCCTGCGCGATGCGGTCGATCCAGGCCTTGAGCTGGCTCGGGATGCCGAAGTTGTAGAGCGGCGCGCCCACCACGATCACGTCAGCGGCCAGGAACTGGCTCACCA
>NZ_KE387218.1:10709-83682 GCF_000430725.1 Azohydromonas australica DSM 1124 | reverse complement strand
GCGCCGGCGGCTTGCGCCGCCGCATGCAGCGACGGCCGCAGCCCTACGGCCACCAGGCTCATCAGTTCCACCGTGGTCGAAAACAGCAGCTCGCGCACGTACTGGTGCTGGGCGCGCTGAGCAAACACTTCGTCGATCCAGTCCGGATCCAGTGCCCGCTGCAGCGCCAGCCGTGCCATCAGCGTCACGGGAGAGTGGTGCGCAAAGCGCTCCACGACAGCATCCACCACCGTCATCGCACACCTCCACTTGCCATCGGGTGCGTCAGAGGAGGCAGCGTGCTCGCTAAATGGGCACCTTGAAAGGGGTGGCCCTCAGGCCGCCACCACCTCGTCCTGCGCCAGCTTGCGCAGCGCGGGCAGGTCCAGCACGCGCACGTTGTAGCCGGAGACGTCGATGACGCCCTGCGTCATGAAGCTGCGCATCAGGCGCGACAGCGTCTCGGGCGTGATCGCCAGCTGCGAGGCGATGTCGCGCTTGCGCTCGCGCAGCAGCACCTGCGCCTGGCCCGGCACTTCGGGCACCGGCGCGCAGCGCTGGTGCAGCCAGGCGGCCAGGCGTGCCGGCGCGTCCTTGTGCATGAGCTCGTGCGTGTTGAGCGTGAGCGTGCGCACCTCGCGCGCCAGGGCCTGGATCAGCAGCGAGCCCAGCTGCGGGTCGTCGTCGAGCAGCGTGGTCAGCGCCAGTCGCGGCAGCTCCAGCACCATGACGTCGGACACCGCCAGCGCGTCCAGCGCGTGCGTGCCCGACAGCCAGGCCGAGGCCAGGTCCAGCCAGGCCGGCGCGTGCAGCATGCGCTCGATGCGGAACTGGCCGTCGCTGGCCTGGCGCAGGCCCAGCGCGGCGTCGCCGTCGACCAGTGCCACCAGCGTCTGGGCCGGGTCGCGGCGGGTGTAGATGAGGTTGCCCGCGGCGACACAGCGCATCTGGGCGATCGCGTCGAGCGCCTGCGCTTCGGCCGAGCCGAGCGACGGTGCGTCCAACAGTGCGGCCCAACTGCGGCGCGAGGCCGCGATGCGTGTCGCCGCGCGCGCGGCGTTCCGGGCCAGGCCCGGGGAAACCGACGGGGAAGCGTGGATGGAAGACATGGCCGAAAGGTGCGGTCCGTTCTCGGGGAATGGCGTCGATGGTCTCCCAGCCCCTGCCGCCCGGGCTTGCGGCAGATCAACCGCTTCCGGCAAGGGGGTGCGGCGACAATTCCGGCATGCGCGCTACATCTTCACTGCCCGGCCTGCACAGCCCCGCCGCCGGTTTCGACGAGCCTTTCGAGGTGCTTCATGCCTGCCACGAGCGGGTGCGCCGCAGCCTGGGGCTGCTGCAGCGGCTGGTGGCGCACGTGGCGCAGCACGGTGCCGACGACCAGGCGCGCGATGCCGCGCGCGACGTGGCGCGCTACTTCAACCTCGCCGCGCCCGCGCACCACGAGGACGAGGAGCGCCACGTGCTGCCGCTGCTGCGCGCCAGCGCCGACGCGCGGCTGCAGGAGGCGGCGCAGCGCATGCTGGCGGACCACGAACGCATCCGCGCCACGTGGCAGTCGCTGGAGCCGGCGCTGCAGGCCCTGCAGCGCGGCGAGATCGCCCCGGCGCTGGCCGACGCCGCGCAGGCCTTCGTGCAGGCGCACGAGGGGCACCTGGAGCTGGAGGACGAGCTGGCCTTCCCCGGCGCCCGGGCGCAGCAGGAGGCCGCCGCCGATGGCGCGGCGCAGCGCGAGGCGATGGGGCGCGAGATGGCGCAGCGCCGCGGCGTGAAGCCGGCGTAGCGGGCCGGAAGTCTCATTCCGCGCAGCCCGGCAGCGCCGGCGAGCCGCGCATGCCGGCCATCACGCGGCCGTCCTGGGTGACGGCCACGCTGACGCCCATGCAATGCAGCTCGATGAGCTCGCCGCGGTCGCTGTAGGCGAAGCGCAGCTCGCCGCCGTCCAGGAAATGCACGCAGTGCGAGACGAGGCCGGCCACGCGCACCACGTCGTGGCTGCGCACCTCGCACACGTTGCACAGGCCCACGCTGGTGATGACGGGCAGCTCGGCCAGGAGCTGGCTTTGGCTGCGCGTGAAGCGCGCCCCCCAGTCGGTGGCGTGGGTCTGGCCTGCAGCGAGCCGCAGCGGCTCGGAATGCTCGGACATGGCTTCCTCCTCGGGAATGGCGCCCTGGGCGGCACGGGCAGGCCGCAGGGCCGGACATGCCAAGACGGTTGAAGGTGCAACGGGCGCTGCAGCGGGAACTGCTCGGCACGCCCCCATTGCCGCACGGCGCACCGGGCGGCTCCATGGGAGCTTGCTGGGGGAGGCGCCAGGACTTGTGACCCGGGCGCACCGGGAGCTTCGTCCCGGGTACGGCGGGACGGCGGCCCGGCCCGCGCGCGTTCAGCCCTCTTCGCTGCAGGCGCGCGCGCGTCCCTCGGACTTGGCGCGGTAGAGCTGCGCATCGGCGCGTGCGAACAGCGCGTCGGCGTCGTGCACCAGCTGCGGCTGGGCGGTGGCCACGCCCAGGCTCAGCGTCACCACGCCGAGCGGCGAGTCGGGGTGCTCCAGCGCCAGCGCGCGCACGCTGGTCTCCAGCAGCCGCGCCAGGTGCCGCGCGCCCACGGCCTCGGTGCGCGGCAGCACGCAGGCGAACTCCTCGCCGCCCCAGCGCGCCACCAGGTCCCCCGGGCGGCGCAGCCCGGCCTGCAGTTGCTGCGCCACGCGGCGCAGGCAGTCGTCGCCGGCCTGGTGCCCGAAGCGGTCGTTGTAGGCCTTGAAGTGGTCGATGTCGGCGATCAGCAGCGACAGCGTGCTGCCCTCGCGCTGCGCGCGTCGCCACTCCAGCACGAACTGCTCGTCGAAGTGGCGCCGGTTGTAGACGCCGGTGAGGCCGTCCACGAGCGCCAGGCGGCGCAGCTGGTCGGCCTGCGCCTTGAGCGTGAGGTGCGTGCGCACGCGCGCCCGCACCACGCGCGGGTTGAAGGGCTTGACGATGAAGTCCACCGCCCCGGCGTCCAGCGCCCGGGTCTCGTTGGCCTCGTCCTGGAGCGCGGTGATGAAGATCACCGGGATGTCGCGCGTGGCCGGCTCGGCCTTGAGCCGCGCGCACACCTCGATGCCGCCCAGCCCGGGCATGCACATGTCCAGCAGCACCAGGTCGGGCAGGCGCTCGCGGCACAGCGCCAGCGCCTGCTCGCCGTGCGTGGCCATCAGCAGCCGGCAGCCGCTGCCCACGAATACCTGGTGCAGCGCGTGGATGTTGGCCGGCTGGTCGTCGACCAGCAGCAGCCGCGGCGGCTGCGCGCCGGGCAACAGGAGTCCTTCGGGAGTCGGGTTCATGGGCGTGCTTGGGCGTCCTCGATGAGGCACAGGCAGTGTGCCAGCGCCGCTTGCAGGTCCAGCCGCGCCAGGGCCCGGTCCAGCGCCTGGCGGTCCTCGGCCGGCAGCAGCGGGCGCAGTTGCGCGTGCACCTCCAGCGCGTGCAGGTCGGACTGCGACAGCAGCGCCACCAGGCTGCGCAGCAGCGGCTCCAGGGCCGCCACGGACGCATCCCCGGGCACGCCTGGATCGGCCGCCTGCGCCGCCGCCGGCTCGGCTTCCAGCCCCGCTGCCACGCGCTCGCCCTCGGCCAGCGTGTCCGCCAAGGCCGCCCGCAGCTCAGTGTCCAGTGACGGCGGCACTGCCGCGTCGCCCTGCAGCACCTGCTCCAGCGCGTTCAGCGCCTCGGCCAGGCGCGACGCACCCAGCGTGCCGGCCACGCCGCGGCCGTGGTGCAGCGCCGCGGCGGCCTCGGCGCGCCGGCCCTGCGCCCGCAGCGCGGCGTACTGGGGCCACAGCGCCTCGAACTGCGCGCGGGTGTCGCGCAGCAGCCGCGCGTAGAGGTCGTGCCGGCCGTTGAGGCGTTCCAGCGCGCCGTCCACGTCCAGCAGCGCCGGCCCGGCGACGCCCTCGGCAGGTGCGTCCGCAGGCGTCGCGGGCGTGGCCGCCGCGCCCGGCGTAGGCAGCGGCCCGCGCGCGGTATGTCGGCGCAGCACGGCCACGAGCTGGCGCAGGTCGAAGGGTTTGCTGACGTGGTCGTCCATGCCCACGGCCAGGCAGGCATCCCGGTCGGCCGGCGCGGCGTTGGCGGACACGGCGATGACGGGCAGCCGCTGCAGCCCTGGCATCGCGCGGATGCGCGCGGTGGCGGCGCGGCCGTCCATCTCCGGCATCTGCAGGTCCATCAGCACGGCGTCGAAGGCGCCGGCCGCCACGGCCGCCACGGCCTCGCGCCCGTTGGCCGCCAGTGCCACCTGCGCGCCCTCGCCCTGCAGCAGCTCCTGCATCACCTGGCGATTGGTCGCGTTGTCCTCGGCCACCAGCAGCCGCAGCCCGGCCAGCGAGCGCTCGGCCAGCGGCGCCGGCGAGGGCAGCTCCTCAGCCAGCGCCGCCAGCTGCTGCGCGGTGGGCAGCGGGAAATCGAGCCGGCAGTGGAAGCGGCTGCCCACGCCCGGGGCGCTGTCCACCCGCAGCTCGCCGCCCATGAGCGCTACCAGGCGGCGGCAGATGCTCAACCCGAGCCCCGTGCCGCCGAAGCGCCGCGTGGTGGAGGCCTCGGCCTGAGTGAAGGGCTCGAAGATCAGCGCCTGCTGCGCCGGGTCGATGCCGATGCCCGTGTCGCGCACCGACAGCTCCAGCCGCGCCGTCGCGTCGCCCTGCTCCAGCAGCCGCAGCGCCACCTCCACCTCGCCCGAAGGCGTGAACTTCACGGCATTGCCGCCGAGGTTGAGCAGCACCTGGCGCAGCCGCAGCGCGTCGCCCACCAGCACCGGCGGCACGGCCTGCTCCAGCACCAGGCGCAGCGCCACGGGCTTGCCCGGCGGCACCTGCAGCAGCGTGCCCAGCTCTTCGAACAGCCGCGCCGGACGGAAGGGCCGCGGCTCCAGCGCGAGCTTGCCGGCCTCGACCTTGGACAGGTCCAGCACATCGTCCAGCAGCGCCAGCAGCGAGCGCGCCGCGGCCTCGCCCTTGGCGGCGTAGTCGGCCTGGCGCGCGTCCAGCCCGCTGCGGCGCAGCAGCGCCAGCATGCCCAGCACGGCGTTGAGCGGCGTGCGGATCTCATGGCTGGTGTTGGCCAGGAAGGCCGACTTGGCGCCGGAGGCGGCCAGGGCCTCGTCGCGGGCGCGGCGCAGCTCGGCCGTCATGTCGCCGGCCAGCGCCAGCGCGCGGGCCCGTCCGCGCGCCAGCAGCCAGGCCGTGAAGGCCAGCAACACGCTCAGCAGTGTGCCGCCGCCGGCCAGCCACCAGGGCGCGGACGGCGCGTACTCGGCGTCGAAGCGGGCGCTGCTGGCCATGCGCAGGTGCAGTGCGCGCCCGCCCACGCTCAGCACGCGCTCGGTGCCGAAGCGCGGCTGCGGGTTGCGCAGCCGGTTCACGGCCAACCGCAGCGACTGCGCGTGCGTGCCGTCCAGGAGCTCGAAATCCAGGTTCTGGCCGGGATTGCCCTGCTCCAGGCCGGCCAGCAGCGGCTCCACCGCCAGCACCGCCACCAGCACCCCCGCCGGCACGCTGCGCCGGGGCGCGGACGCGGTGCGGTCCATGGGCAGCAGGAGCAGCAGCGTGGGCCATGCGTCGCCCGGCAGCGTCAGCGCGCTGCCGAGCGCGGGCGTGCCCTCGCGCAGCGTGCGCTCCAGCGCCTCGCGCAGCGCCGGCTGCTGGGCCAGATCCAGCCCCGCCAGGCCCTGCAGCGCCGGGCGCGGCTCGGCGTGGCGCACGACGAGGGCGCCGGCGTGCGCCACGCGCTGGGCGAATGCGAGGCCGCGCACGCCCTCACCCGCCGCTCCCGTGCGCTGCCAGGCCGCGACGAAGCGTCCGAAAGCGGCGGCATCGGTAGCGGGCTGGGCCGAGAACAACGCCTGCAAAACGTGCAGGTCGCCGGCCGCGTGCGCGAAGCGGTGGAGCACCTGGGCCTGCAGCCCCTGGGCGTACAGCTCGAAACGCCCTCGCGCCTGCGCCTCCAGGCTGCGGTGCAGCCAGATTGCCGCCAGGGCCGACAGCAGCAGCCCGGCCACCAGCACGCCCAGCGCCAGCAGCAGCGCGGGGCGCGGACGGGTCAGGCGGGCGGGCAGCGGCAAGGCGGCGAAGGGCATGGGTCACGCCGCGGGAAGGCCCGGCGCGGCGGCGCGAGAGGCAATCCCTTGGCATCGGCCGCCGCGGTGAAATTCTTGAGGGCGGTTGATGCGGGGGCGGCTTACCGCGCGTTGCGGTCTGGAGAAAGTCGCGGGCCGAAAGCTGATCCGGCTCGCTCTCCATTTCGTCATTCCCGCGAAGGCGGGAATCCAGGCGGTCCCACCTCAGCACGAAGCCCGGGTGCCCCGAACCAAGCCCCGGCGTCGGCGTTCAACCCGATCTGCCGGCGGCGGCTTGGGGGCCGCCTGGACTCCCGCCTGCGCGGGAGTGACGAATGAAGGTGCGAAACGGCTCGGCTTGCGAGATGCCACGGCTTGGAAACTTCCCCAGCCCTTCCTCCCCTCAATCCACCGGCCAGTCCACCTCATGCTGCGGCAGCCCCGCCACGCCGGGCTGGAGCTGGAACAGCCGGCCCGACAGCGGCGCGTTGGCCAGCGTCTCCAGCGGCACGCCGTCGCGGGCGCTGGTGACGAAGAGCTGGCGCAGCCCGGGGCCGCCGAAGGCCAGGTCGGTGGGGTTGGGCACGGGCACGCCCAGCACGCGGTCCACGCCGCCGTCGCTGCCGAAGCGCACCACGCTCCAGCCCTCGCGCAGCGCCGACCACACGCCCCCTTCGGCATCCACCGCCAGGCCCGACAGCTTTCCCGAGGCGCGCGGCACCGTCGCCAGGCGCCGCACGCCGCCGCCGGGGCCGCCCGCTTCCAGCCGGTACAGCGTGCCCGAGGCCGGCGCGGCGGCCACCAGCTCGCCCTGCGCGTTCCAGGCCAGCGCCGCCACGGGCTCGCCCAGCAGCCAGCCGCCGCTGAATTCGCCCGAAGGCTTCAGGCGCGCCACGCGCCAGCGCTCGCCCTCGGCGGCGCAGGCCCACAGCGAGCCGTCCTCGCGCACGCAGGCGGCCAGCAGCCGGCGCCGCGGCGTGCCCGACAGCGGCAGCGGCGCGGCGTCCGCGCCGCCCAGCAGCCGCCAGCCCTCGGCCTGCACCAGCAGCGCGCCGCGCGCGTGCAGCAGCAGCGACTCGATCGGCCCATCGGTGTCGCCCAGCACGCGGTCGTGGCCCTCGGCCGTCCAGGCGTGCACGGCCGGCGCCAGGGCGTCGGCCCACAGCAGCCGCTGCCGGCGCGCCGACCAGCGCGGATAGGCGCCGTGGAAGGCGCGCTCGCCTTCGAGCACCTCCGCCTCGCCCGGCGCGGGCTCGGCACGCGCGGCCTGCAGCTGCGCGCCCACCCGGCGCGCCGCCTGCACCAGCTCCGGCCCCAGCAGCTCCAGCCGCTCGTGCGTGAGGCGGAAGGCCGGGCCGGCGACGCTGATGGCCCCGCGCACCTTGCCCTCGCCGTCCACCACGGGCGCGCCCACGCAGCGCACGCCCGGCACGATCTCCTCGTCGTCGATGGCCCAGCCGCGCGAGGCCGCGAGCCGGACCTCGGCCTGCAGCCGGCGCCGGTCGGTGATGGTGCGCGGCGTCTGCGCCGTCAGCGGCAGCTCCTTGATCAGCGCGTCGCGCATGGGCCCCGGCAGCGCGCCGAGCATCGCCTTGCCCTGGCTGGTGCAGTGCAGCGGCTTGCGCTGGCCCAGCGCCGAGGCCGAGCGCTGGCTGTGCGCGCCATCGCAGCGCTCCAGCAGCAGCGACTCCAGCCCGTCGAGCACGCACAGGTAGGCGGTCTCGCCGGTGAGGTCGCGCAGCGAGCGCAGCTCCAGTTGCGCCGCGGCCACCAGGTCCGGCATGGCGAAGGCCGCGCGGGCGTACTCGAAGCAGCGCAGGCCCAGGCCGTAGACGCGGCGCAGCGGATCACGCCGCACCAGGCCGCGCGCCACGAGCGCAGCCAGCAGCCGGTACAGCGTGGTGCGCGGCAATTGCAGCCGCGCCGACAGCTCGGCCTGGCTCAGGCCCTGCGGCGCCTGCCCGATGGCATCGAGCACATCCAGCGCCTTGTCCAGGGCCGCAGTGCCCTCGTGGCTGGACGAACCCATTCCAGAACTCCCATGATTTGGTCAAAACGGCCCGCATCCTAAGTTCCGTAAGCAATCCCGCGCTTGTGGGCAACACTGACAGGCGGCAGGGCGGCGGCGCCCTCGCCGTGCCCGCCATGCGCGGACGGCGGGCGGTTTCAGTCCGTGCCAGAACGGGACGGCGGCGCGGGGGCGTCGTCCGCGGGGGACTGGGGCGGCGGGTCGAGGGCCAGGTCCAGGCTGGCGCCCGGGTCCTCCTCGCCGGCGGTGGACTCCTCGGCCCAGTCCACCGGCTCGGGCGTGGCGGTGGCATTGGCGGGCTTGCTTGCCGGCGCGTCGGGCACGGCGGACGGCGGACGGGATGGATCGGCATGCGTCATGGCGCCTCCTGAAGCAACGAGTGATGCAGCCCCCGCGCTGCAAGCGGCGCGCCTGCGCCCACCATGCAAGCCATCCGAAAGCCGGCTGGCCAAAAAACGCCGTCGCGGCGCGGGCCTTCGGGGTGTGCCGCGCAAGCAGCACCGGGGCACCGGCCGTCGCGGCCTCTTGCTTGCGTTCGCAACCGAAAGCAAGGGTGGTGGAGCAGTGCCGGCCCGCAATGTCACAATCACGGCTTTTCAACACGCTCAAACCGCATGAACCGCAACGATCTCGCTGCCCTGCTGGCCGAAAAACACGAACTCTCGAAGGCTGCCGCCGCCCGCATGCTGGACACGGTGATCGATGCCCTGTGCACCGAGCTGAAGAAGGGCAAGCCCGTGGCGATCTCGGGCTTCGGCAGCTTCAAGATCGGCCAGCGCGCCGCGCGCGTGGGCCGCAACCCCAGCACCGGCGACAAGATCAAGATTGCCGCGCGCAAGCTGGTGAAGTTCTCGCCCTCCACCACGCTGGCCGGCATGGTCGACACCAAGTTCGCCAAGGCCCGCGCCGAAAAGGCCGCTGCCAAGCAGGCCGCCAAGCCCGCCGCCAAGGCACCCGCGAAGAAGGCCGCGGCCAAGAAGGCTGTTGCCGCCGCGCCGGCGAAGAAGGCTGCCGCAACCAAGACCGCCGCCGCCGCGCCGGCCAAGAAGGCCGAAGCCCCCGCGAAGAAGGCTGCTGCCAAGGCGCCCGCGAAGAAGGCCACGGCCAAGAAGGCTGCCGCCAAGGCCTGAGCAGGCCCTCGCCCCACGCTGGCCTGCACCACGGGCCAGTGCACGAAAAAGCCCCGCACCGCGGGGCTTTTTTCATTGCGCGATCCGACCGCGGCGGGCTACTTCGGCTTGCTGGCAGCGGCCGCCTTGTTGTCTTCGACCTTGGTCTCGGTGGGCCGGTGGTCGGAGACGCGCAGCGAGCGCTCGAAGGCCTGGCGCAGTTCCTTGGCCGCGAGATGCTGCGCCGAGCTGGCGTTGCCCACCACCGGTGCCATGCCGAAGAACTCGTGCGTGACGCCCTTGAAGCTCTGGCTCTTGAAAGACACGTTGGCCTTCTTCATCGCCTCCTCCAGCAGCTCGCCGTCGCTGCGCAGCGGGTCGATCTGCGCATTGATCAGCGTCACCGTCGGCAGGATGCGCAGCTCGGCATGCAGCAGGTCCACGCGCGGGTCCTGCTTCTGGCTGGGCGAGGAGAAGACCTTGTCGGCGAACCAGCCCATCATGGCCTTGTTCAGCGGCTTGGCCTGCGCGCTGTCGCGGTACGAGCGCGTGTCGAAGTTGGCAAGCTGCACCACCGGGTACACCGCCAGCACGTGCTGCGGTGGCGTCATGTTGGCCTGCCGCGCGGAGATGGCGGTGGACAGCGCCAGGTTGCCGCCGGCGCTCTCGCCGGCCAGCGCCAGCCGCTTCGGGTCGCCCCCGAGCTGCCCCGCGTTCTCCGCCAGCCAGTGGTAGGCGGCCAGCGCGTCGTCGTGCTGGGCCGGGAACTTGTGCTCGGGCGCGAGCCGGTAGTCCACCGACACCACGATGGCCTTGACCAGGCCGGAGAGCGCGCGCGGCGCGCCGTCGTAAGCCTCCTTGCTGCCCAGCACCCAGCCGCCACCGTGGAAGTACAGGATCACCGGGTGCGGGCCCGGCCCCTCCTTGGGCGTGTACACGCGCGCGGGCAGCGCGCCTGCGGCACCGGGAATGGTCCGGTCGGCAGCGATCACGTCGGGCACCAGCTTGGCCGGGTCGGTGTCCTTCTCCTTGAGCTTGAGCACCGCCATCGCGGCATCGGCGGGCGTGGGCTGCTTGCGCGCCTCCTCGACGCTGAGCGTCTCGATGGGCTTCGGGTTCATCCCCGCCAGCGCATCGAGCACGGCCGCCATGTCCTTGTCGGCCTTGTAGCGCGTGCCGGTCTTGGGATCGAGCTTGTCCGCCGCGACGGCACCCTGGCACAGCAGGGCCGCGCCCAGGGCGGCGGCAATCAGCAGCGGACGGCCACGGGCCCGCCTCAGGGGTTCGGGGTGCACGCGCAACATGGAGGCTCCAGCAAGGGGTTAGGCAGCCTCGCGAGATGGCAAGCGCTGTACCCGAATCGTCCCAGGGCGAGCCCGGGCCTGCGCCGCCCGCCCCGCTCGCTGTGCCTTGGCGCACGGGAAATGAAAAAGGCCGGCTTCCTGTGCAGAAAGCCGGCCTTCTCGAAGATTTGGAGCGGGAAACGAGACTCGAACTCGCGACCTCAACCTTGGCAAGGTTGCGCTCTACCAACTGAGCTATTCCCGCAGAGGGTCGGACGCGTCGCCGCGGCCGGGACTGTGAGCAAGTCGACTGAACGGACAATGCCGGGGAAACGAGACTCGAACTCGCGACCTCAACCTTGGCAAGGTTGCGCTCTACCAACTGAGCTATTCCCGCAGGGGATTCGGTGCATCACTGCAACCGGATTGTCCGTCAGCTACTGCTGACAGCCGACGCTTCGATGATTGTAATCGCTGGCTCATTATCTGAGCCTTTGATGCATCGCTGCGTCGTTGGCGTGGGTCGCATTGTATGACAGTTTTTTGGGATGTTCCAGCACAAGCCCACAAAATTCTTCGAAGTGTTCTTTGACCCGCTTTCGGCACCGCCCGATGCCAGGTTGCGGCCTCAACGTCCTGGCCGTGCCGCCCGGCAAGCCTTGCCGGACTCGCCAGGGCGTCGGCCAAGCGAGACCATCACCGCGGTCGTGCGCGCCGGCTGCGTGGAACGGCGCACCAGCCAGCGCGCGGAGCCACGGCGCTGGGGCTGCTATGCAGGCATGAGGTTTGCCGCGCACCGGGGCTCTCACTCTCGTGCAGCCATGGACACGCATCTCGAGATCTACCGACGCCTTTCCAAGATCGAGAACGAGCTCGTGCAAGCGGTGCAGGCCAGTGCCGTGGTACGCGGCGTGGCTGAGGAGCTGCGCGCCTGCCTGCACCGGCTCAGCGAGGAGTCGCAGCAGGCGCGCGCGCTGCACCTGCGCAACCAGGATGAGGCGCTGTGCCTGGCGCTGCGCGAGCTGGAGGCGCTGGCCGAGCAGGCCTGCCAGCTCGCGGACTGCCGCGACGGCGATGCGCGCCGCGTGCTGCGCCCGGGGCTGGACGAGGCGCGGCAGGACATCCGCGACCTGTGCCACCAGCTCGGCCTGCACCGCCGCAGCGCCGCGGCCGAGCAACGGGCCGCGCCCTGAGCCCCGCCCGCACGGGGCTGCCGGGGCCCGGTGCCGGCGTGCCGCAAGTGCCGCCTTCACCAAGCCTTGCGCGCCGGCGTGGCCGCTACAGTGGCCGCGTGCCCGTTCACGCGTGGAGGCCCTGGCGATGAGCTCCAATCCGGTCCTGGTCGAAACCTGGCGCGGCGGCGTGGTGGAGTCGCGGCACCGCGGCTCCTTCGCCGTGGTTGACGCGGACGGCGGCGTGCGCTGGTCCGCAGGCGAGATCGACCTCCCCGTCTTCCCGCGCTCGGCCGTGAAGCTGCTGCAGGCGCTGCCGCTGGTGGCCAGCGGCGCGGCCGATGCCTTCGGCCTCGACGACGCGGCGCTGGCGCTGGCCTGCGCCTCGCACGGCGGCGAGGAGCCGCACGTGCGCACGGCGCTGTCCACGCTGCAGCGCGCGGGGCTGGATGCCGATGCGCTGGAATGCGGCGCGCACTGGCCCTACTTCGAGCCCGCGGCGCGCGCGCTGGCCGCCGCCGGGCGCGAGCCCGGCGCGCTGCACAACAACTGCTCCGGCAAGCACAGCGGCTTCCTGTGCCTGGGCGCGCACATGGCCGGCGGCCGTGACGCGCGCGGCTTCGTCGCCGGCTACGTGCAGCGCGGCCATCCGCTCATGCGCGAGGTGGAGCACGCGCTGCAAACGGCCACCGGCTTCGACCTGGCCCGCGCGCCCTGCGGCGTCGACGGCTGCTCGATTCCCACCCACGCCGTCCCGCTTCGGCACCTGGCGCGGGCCTTCGCGCGCGCGGGCAGCGGCGTTGGGCTGCCGCCGGACATGGCTGTCGCCGCGCGGCGGCTGCGCGCGGCCGTGGCCCGGCATCCCTTCCTGGTGGCGGGCAGCGAGCGCTCGGACACGCTGGTGATGGAGGCGCTGCGCGAGCGGCTGTTCTGCAAGGGCGGCGCCGAGGGCATGTACTGCGCCGCACTGCCGGAGCTGGGCGTGGGCTTGGCGCTCAAGATCGACGACGGCGCCGGCCGCGCCGCGGAGGTGGCGCTGGCAGCGCTGGTGTCGGCGCTGCTGCCGCTGGACGACCGGGAAGCCGCCGTGGTGGGCGCCTGGAGCCCGCGTGCGCAGCTCAACTGGCGCGGCCTGGAAGTGGGCGCGCTGCGTGCTACCGAGGTGCTGCGGCCTGAGGCCGCGCACCGGACCCAGGGAGGCCTGCCGGGATGAGTGAAGCCGTCTTTTCGCTGCAGCGCGGCACCACGCCGCTGCTGCTGAGCCTGCCCCACGTGGGCACCGAGATTCCGCCGGAGCTGCGCCGGCGCCTCGTGCCGCGCGCGCTGGAGGTGGAGGACACCGACTGGCACCTGGAGCCGCTGTACGCCTTCGCGCGCGAGCTCGGCGCCACGGTGCTGGCGCCGCGCTACAGCCGCTACGTCATCGACCTCAACCGCCCGCGCGAGGACACGCCGATGTACAGCGGCGTCAACACCACCGGGCTGTGCCCGGTGAGCTTCTTCACCGGCGAGCCGCTGTACCACCCCGGACAGGCGCCCGACGCGGCCGAGGTCCAGCAGCGTTGCGAGCGGTACTGGCGGCCCTATCACGAGACGCTGCGGCAGGAGCTGCAGCGGCTGCGCGAGCAGCACGGGCACGCGGTGCTGTTCGACGGCCACAGCATCAAGTCCGAGCTGCCGTGGCTGTTCGAGGGCGAGCTGCCCGCGCTCAACCTGGGCACGGCCGACGGCGCGAGCTGCGCGCCCTCGATGCGCCTGGCGCTGGCCGAGCTGCTGGACGGCCAGAGCGCGTACAGCCACGTCATCGACGGCCGCTTCAAGGGTGGCTACATCACGCGTCACTACGGCCGGCCCGTCGAAGGCGTCCACGCGGTGCAGCTGGAGATGTGCTGGCGCTGCTACATGGCCGAGGACGCCCCCTACCGGCTCGATGCGGCCCGCGTCGCGGGCATCGAGCCGCTGCTGCGGCGCATGCTGCAGCTGCTCACCGAATGGAGACCCGATGAAAGTTGAGCCGCTGACCCTGTGGGCGCCACGCGCCTGGCTGCCCGGCGGTTGGGCCGAGCAGGTGGTGCTGCGCAGCGACGAGGACGGGCGCTGGTGCGAGGTCCGTGCCCAGGCGGGGCTGCCGCCATCGGGCGCGCGGGCGCTGGCCGGCGCGGTGCTGCCGGGGCTGGTGAACGCGCACAGCCACGCCTTCCACCGCGCCTTTGCCGGCCTGGCCGAGCGCTTCGACGCACCCGGCGCCGGGCTGCACACCTGGGGCGCGCTGCGCGACCACGTCGCCGTGCGGCTCACGCCCGAGCTGCTGCAGGCGGTGGCGTCGCACCTGTACGTGGAGCTGCTGCGCGGGGGCTACACCCACGTCGTCGAGTTCAACGACCTGCACCTGCAGCCCGACGGCAGCCCCTATCCCGACGCACAGCGCATGGCCTGGGCGCTGGCCGACGCGGCGCAGGAGGTGGGCATCGGGCTCACGCTCGTGCCGGTGCTGCGCGAGCACGCGCGCAACGGCCAGGCGCTGCCGGAAGGGCAGCGTCGTTTCGCGCGCAACCTGGAGCACACGCTGCAGGAGGCGCAGGCCGTGCGCGAGAGCGGCCGGCCGCTGCTGCACGCCGCGCTGGGCGTGCACGCGCTGTCCGCGGTGCAGGCGCCCGCGCTGGCGCAGCTTGCGCGCACGGCGGGGCCGGAGCTGCGCGTTCACGTGCAGATCGCCGAGCACCAGACCTACGTGCAGTCCTGGCGCGAGGCCACCGGCACGGGGCCCGTGGAGTGGCTGGCGCGGCAGGATCTGCTGGGCCGGCACTGGACGCTGGTGCACGGTACCCATGCCGGCGACGAGGAAGTGCAGGCCGTGGGCCAGGCCGGCGCGAGCCTGGTGCTGTGCCCCAGCAGCGAGGCCAACCTGGGCGACGGCCTGGCGGACCTGGCGCGCTGGATCGAGGCCGGCGTGCCCGTGGCGCTGGGCTCGGACAGCCAGGTCACCCGCACCTGGCGCGAAGAGCTGCGCTGGCTGGACTATGGCCAGCGCCTGTTGCGCCAGCACCGCCAGGGGCCGGCCAAGTCCAACACGCCCAGCACCTCCGGCGCCGGGCGGCTGTGGACCATGGCGCAGCAGGGTGGCGCAGCGGCCGCCGGGCTGGAGCGCTGGGGCCTGGTGGAGGGCGCGCGCGCGGACCTGCTGGTCATCGACACCGCCGATGCCAGCCTGCTGGGCACGCCCGCGCCGCAGCTGCTCGATGCACTGGTGTTCTCCAGCCCCGGCCGTCCCTGGCGCGACACGGTGGTGGGCGGGCGTTTCGTGGTGCGCAACCACCTGCATCCGCACAGCGCCGCCATTGCCGGTCGCTTCGAGCGCGCCATGCGCAGCATCTGGAGTCTCTGAAAAACGTTTAAAAAGGACATGGGCGCCGCTGCCGCCCCCGTTCCGTCCTCACGTGAAGGAGAGAGCCGATGACCACCACCCTCGAAATCCTGAAATCCAAGCCGAACCAGGAAGTGATTTCCGTGCGCCCGCACGACACGGTGTACGAGGCCATCAAGACGATGTGCGAGAAGAACATCGGCGCCGTGCTGGTGATGGAGGGCCCGGCGGTGGTGGGCATCTTCTCCGAGCGCGACTACGCCCGGAAGATCGTGCTGCAGGAGCGCGCCTCCAAGAGCACGGCGGTGAACCTGGTGATGACGCCCAACGTCATGTTCGTGGGCCCGCGCCAGACGGCCGAGGAGTGCATGGCGCTGATGACGCAGAACCGCCTGCGCCACCTGCCGGTGATGGAGGACGGCAAGCTCGTCGGCATGATCTCCATCGGCGACCTGGTCAAGCACATCATTTCCGACCAGCAGTTCCTCATCGAGCAGCTGGAGCACTACATCGCCGGCCATCCCGTGTCGCCGGCCTGAGCTTGCGCCGGACGGGGCCAGGGTCATCACGGGCCCACCGTCCGGCGCCGTCCTACAAGCGCGCACGGCGGCGGACTATGGGCCGCCCTGCCCCCGCGGCGCTGCAATGGCGGCATCACGACGAATCCGAAGGCCCGCCGCCATGACCGCTTCCTCGCCCGCCTCCCGGCCCGCTTCCCCGAACACCGACCCCGCCCGCCGGGACGACCTCGATCCCAAGGACCCGATGGACTCGCTGGCCGCGCAGGCGGCGACGAATCCGCTGGGCGCCGGCCTGGGCGCCGCGGGCGGTGCCGCCGCCGGCGCGGCGGCCGGCATGGCGGCCGGGCCGGTGGGCAGCCTGGCCGGCGCGGTGCTGGGCACCATCGCCGGCGCGCTGGCCGGCGGCACGGCCGAAAGCTCCTGGCACGAACACAGCAGCAGCGAACACTGGCTGCGCCTCTACAACAGCCGGCCCTACATCACCGAGGGCGCGCGCTTCGAGGACTGGGGCCCGGCCTACGCCTACGGCGAGGCCATGTACGAACGCCAGCGCGGCCCGCGCCGCTGGGACGGCGAGGTCGAGTCCGAGCTCGGCCACGGCTGGGAAGCCGAGCGCGCCCGCACCGGCTCCGCCCTGCCCTGGGACCAGGCCCGCCACGCTTCTCGCGACGCCTGGGACCGCCTCCACGGCGCCGCCGACAACGACCCGACGCGGCCGGGGCGGGACATCGCGGGCTGAGAAGCGCGGCCCCAAAGAAAAAGGCCGCAGTCGCGGCCTTCTTGATGTTCCGGTGTGGCCCCGCGCCAGGGAGCGGGGATCGCGGCGCCAGCTCAGTGATGCGCCTTGCTGCGCGGGGGCTTGTCGGTGAGGCCGGGGACGTGCACCGCCAGCAGCACCGGCTGCTCCTCGCTGTCCGAATCAAACAGCGCCTTGCGCACCATCAGCGCCACCGAGGAGGGGTTCAGCCGCTCGGTGGGATGCGCGGCGGCTTCCACCAGGCTGCGGTACACAGCGGCCGGCAGCAGCATCGCCAGCTCCAGCGACAGCTCGTTGGCCCGCTCGTAATCCTCCAGCGGCGAGCTCTTGTCCAGCGCGCCCGCCAACACCAGGTACTGGGCCACCTTCTCGACGATGTCGATCTTTTCGCGCGCGGGCAGGTCCTTCATGGGTTTCGACTCCTTTTTTCGACAGGGGCGGGAGGGTAGCAAAGAGCGCCCGCTAACCTCGGTACAAGGGCTGTAGGCGGGCCCGGCGATGCCCCGCCCGCACCGCCGACCCGGGCTGCCTACCGCGGCGCCAGGAACGTGGCCGCGATGTCCAGGGTGGCGCGCACGCCCACGTCAGCCCGGTGCTCGCCCAGCCAGCGCTGCGCGGCCTCGCGGCCCAGGGCGAACAGCCGCTCCAAGAAGGACTGCCGCGTGTCGAGCTTGGTGGCCGCCTCCAGCGACGCCAGCTCGCCCTCGTCGGCAATCATGTGCAGGCGCAGGTCCTTGTAGAGCCCGCGCTCGATGCGCTCCTGCGCCAGCAGCTTCTGCACGAAGGCGATGGCGCGCATCTCGCCGGCCAGCGCGGTGTTGAAGCCGATCTCGCTCACGCGGTCGGCGATCGCCAGCGCCGTGCGCGGCGTGGCCGGGCGCTTGAGCGGGTTGATCTTCACCAGCAGCAGGTCGGACTCCGGCGTCTCGTAGATCAGCGGCCACAGCGCCGGGTTGCCGGCGTAGCCGCCGTCCCAGTAGGGCTCGCCGTCGATTTCCACCGCGCGGAACAGGTGCGGCAGGCAGGTGGAGGCCATCAGCGCGTCGAGCGTCAGGTCCGCGCCGCTGAACACCCGCGGCTGCCCGGTGGTGACGCTGGTGGCGATGACGAACAGGGCCGGCGGCGCCGCGCGCAGCGCGTCCACGTCCACGTGCTGCGCCACCAGGTCGCGCAGCGGGTTCAGCCCGAAAGGGTTGAGCTGGTAGGGGCTGAAGCTGCGCGCCCAGCTCTGGAACCAGTCCGCCGGCGTCCAGCCCCACAGCGGCATGCTGGACGGCTGCGTCCAGCCCGGCAGCGCCGGGGGCTGCAGCGCGCCGAAGCACTGGCCGGCGCGCGACACGTCCAGCCAGAAGGCGCGCAGCGCCCGGCGCGCGCCCTCGTTGCCGCCGCGCGCCAGGCCCGTGGCCAGCACCGCGGCGTTGAGCGCGCCGGCGCTGGTGCCGGAGATGCCCGAGAAGCGCAGGGAGCCGTCCTCCAGCAGCGCGTCCAGCACGCCCCAGGTGAAGGCGCCGTGCGAGCCGCCGCCCTGCAGCGCCAGATCGATGGCAAATGGTTCCATTCGAGTTGTTTCTTGCTTGATTGCGATTCGTCGAAGGGGCTGGAGCACGCCCCGCCGTGCCCGCGGGCAGGACGAGGCGATGTTTCAGCGGCGCCCGGGAAGTGGAGCGCGCACCGGGGACTTCGGCAGCGCCTTCAGTTTCTCAAGCGGGCGACTCTGCCTCGCCGGCGCCCTCCCCGGCCGCCGGGGCGGCGGCGCTGCCGTGCTGGTCCAGCAGCGACTGCAGCGTCGCGAGGGTGTCGGCCTCGTGCAGCGGCTTGTCCGGTCGCAGCCGCAGCATGCGCGGGAAGCGCAGCGCGATGCCGCTCTTGTGGCGCGGGCTGCGCGCGATGCCCTCGAAGCCCAGCTCGAACACCAGCGTGGGCCGCACGCTGCGCACCGGGCCGAACTTCTCGATCGTGCTGGCGCGGATGGCGCGGTCCACCTCGGCGAACTCCGCGTCGGTGAGCCCCGAGTAGGCCTTGGTGAAGGGCACCAGCTGCAGCCCGCCCGGGACGACCGGCGCGCGCCGCGCGATCGCCTCCACCACCGCCTGCGCCTCGGCCGCGTCGGCGGGCGGGCGGCTCCACACCGCGAAGGTGTAGTCGGTGTAGACGCTGGCCCGGCGCCCATGGCCGCGCTGGGCGTAGACCAGCACGCCGTCCACCGTCATGGGCTCGATCTTCCACTTCCACCACAGCCCTTCGGCCTTGGTGCGGCCGGCGCCGTAGGGCGCGGCGCGCTGCTTGAGCATCAGCCCTTCGACGCCGCGCTCGCGGCTGGCGGCGCGCTGCTCGGCCAGCGCCTCCCAGTTGTCCGCTTCCAGCAGCGGCGAGATCGGCAGCCCGGTGCGCGCGCACAGCGCCTCCAGCCGCTCGCGCCGGTGCAGCAGCGGCTCGCCGCGCAGGTCCTGCCCGTGCTCTTCGAGCAGGTCGTAAGCCAGCAGCGTCACCGGCGCTTCCTGCAGCAGCTTGCGCGGCAGCGTCTTGCGGTTGAGGCGCTGCTGCAGCCTGGCGAAGGGCGCGGGACGCCCGTCCTGCCAGGCCAGGATCTCGCCGTCCACCACCGTGCCATCGGGCAGCGCCTGCGCCAGCGCCACCACCTCCGGGAAGCGCTCGGTGACCAGTTCCTCGCCGCGCGACCAGATCCAGCACTGCCCGGCGCGGCGCACCACCTGGGCGCGGATGCCGTCGTACTTCCACTCCACGATCCAGTCCGCCGGCGCTCCCAGCGCCTCCGGCACCGCCTCCAGCGCATGCGCGAGGAAGAAGGGGTACGGTTGGCCGCTGTCGCTCGGCGTCGCGCCGTGCTCGTCCTGCGGCGCCAGCAGCGCCAGGAAGCGCGCCGCGCCGGGCGGCTGGCGCGCGTCGGTGTAGCCCATCATGCGCTGCGCCATCAGCTTGGCGTCCAGGCCGGCGTGCTCGGCCAGCGCGCGCTGCACCAGCAGCTTGCTCACGCCGACGCGGAAGGAGCCGCTGATGAGCTTGCACAGCAGGAAGCGCGCGGGGGTGTCCAGCGTGCCCCACCACTGGGCCAGGCACTGGGCCTGGGCCTGCGGCGGCTGGCCGCGCAGGGGCAGCAGCCGCGTCTCGACCCACTCCGCCAGGCCCACCTCCTCGCCCTCGCGGCTGGCCGGCGGCGGCAGCACCAGGGCAATGGTCTCGGCCAGGTCTCCTACGGCCTGGTAGCTCTCCTCGAACAGCCAGTCCGGGATGCCCGCCAGCGTGCAGGCCGTGGCGCGCATGAGCGCACCGGGCACGCTCTGGCGCGGCTTGCCGCCGGCCAGGAAGTACACGGCCCAGGCCGCGTCGGCCGGGGGCGCGGCGCCCAGGTAGCGGCGCAGGGCCGCGACCTTCTCCAGCGTGGCGGTGCGGGCGTCGATCTCGGCGTAAAGCTGTGCGAACAGGCGCATAGGGTTGCCATGATGCCGTGCTCCTCGGCAGCGCACGCCGCTTGCCGGAGGAGCACCATCCGGCCCGCCCGGGCCTACAAACCGAGAGGAATGAACAGCATGCAAGTACAAGTCAACACCGACGACCACATCCCCGGCCGCGAAGACATGGAGCGCGAGATCGCGCAGATCCTGGAAACCGAGCTGGACCGCTACGCCGACCACATCACGCGCGTGGAAGTGCACCTGAGCGACAGCAATGCCGCCAAGCTGGGTGACGACGACAAGCGCTGCTTGCTGGAGGCCCGCGTCGCCGGCCGCGAGCCGCTGACCGCCAGCCACCAGACCGGCGACATGCGCGCCGCCATCGACGGCGCCGTCGAGAAGCTGCTGCGCGTGCTCGACAGCAGCCTGGGCAAGGCGCTGGACAAGACCAAGAATGCGCGCGAAACCATCCGGCGCGACGGGGTGGACGGGCTGTAAGCCGTCCGCGGGCGCGGCGGCGCGCCCGCCCCGCGCCTCAATGCGACATCAGCACCGGCACCGTCATCGACTGCAGCAGCGTGCGCGTGACGCCGCCCAGGGCCAGCTCCCAGGCGCGCGCGTGGCCGTAGCCGCCGATGGCGATCAGGTCGGCATCCACGTCCGCCGCGCGTGACAGCAGCGCCTCGGCCACCGGGGCGTCGGGCGTCCAGGGCGACAGCAGCCGCTCGCCCACCGAGGGCTCGCGGCTGCGTTGCAAGCTGCACGTGGCGCGCACGCCGTGCAGCGCCAGGTACTGCACCAGCGGCTCCAGCGGCGGCACGTCGTCGTCGCCCCGCACGAAGCGAACCAGCTCCACCTTGGCCGCGCGCCGCAGCAGCGGCAGCGCGTCGCGCAGCGCGCGCACGCTCTCGCGGCTGCCGTTCCAGGCCACCAGCACGTTGCGCACCGCGCGCGGGCGCGGGCCGCCGTGGCCGTCGGTGTGGGGCACGAACAGCACCGGGCAGCCCGCGCCCATCAGCACCCGGCCGGCCAGCCCGGACGCGGTGCCGTCGGGCGTCTCCGGGTCGTGCTGGCCCATCACCAGCAGGTCGGCGCAGCGCACGTGGCGCAGCAGCGTGGGCAGCGGGTCGGCCAGCACGCTCTCGAAGGGCAGCGGCTTCTCGCGGAACTGGCCCACCTCGTCGATCAGCGCCCGCGCCTGCTCGATGCGCCCGCGGTCGCTGTCGATGCTCAGCTGCGTGGCGATGGTGGTGGCCTCCGGCGTGAGGTAGGCCGCCGTAGGCGTGGCCTCCACCGCATGCACCGCCTCCAGCTCGGCCCCATGCTCGTCCGCCAGCGACGCCGCCCACAGCGCCACCTCGCGGGCGCGCGGGCTGTCGCTGACGTGAACCACGATCCGGCGCAGTTCGCTCATGTCACAGCTCCTTCATTGATTGCGGGATTCACGACGCGCCGCCACAACCGCCGGCGCCCTGCCGATGCTAGTGCGCCCCGTCCCGCCCAGGCCGAGCGGGGGCGCCTGCGCGCTTGACCACGGTCAGGCGCACGCCAGGTGGCGCATGCCGAGATCGGCCCCGGAGCCATGGCCGTCGCCGTCCCTTCCGGAACCTGCGGCGCCGCAGATCGCGCGTCCAGTGCAGCGGCCTGGGCTTTCCGTTCGCCCGGAGCTTGTCGAAGGGCCTGCAGGCCAGCCGGGACACGAGGCTTCGACAGAGCCTGTCCTGAGCTTGTCGAAGGCCTCAGCCTGAACGGAAGCCCGACAGCCCTAGGGCAGCGCCTCGTACAGCCCGTCGAGGATGTGGGTGCCCGAGAGGTGCCGCACCTCCAGGCGGTAGGCCAGGAAGTCCATGGAACGGCCCGGGTCGATGGTCTGCGATAGCGAGGCGGTGTTGCCGGGGTTGTTGGCGTAGATCACGCCCATGGGCGACTGTCCGCGGTTGAACACCCGGTACCAGCGCGCGTTGGAGCCGTCGGTGTTGAAGATCAGCTGGCGCTGGCCCGGTAGCAGGCGTATCAGGCCGGGGGTGGTCATGCAGCGGTTCTCTCTTGCGGACGTGGATCGGGTTGCGGAAAACAAGGCCAAGCCGCCCGGCCGGGCGCTCGACAGCCAGCCCGCCATGGTAGCCCGCGCCACCTGCGCGGCCTTGATGCGGCACACCGGGCGGCACCGTCGCGCGCGCATCGAACGAAGTGCGCCGCCCCCGCCCGCTATGCTGTATGCATGCACAGCCCGAGCGGTCAGCGCTGGATCGCGCACCTCGACATGGACGCCTTCTATGCGTCCGTGGAGCTGCTGCGTTATCCGGAGCTGCGCGGGCTGCCGGTGGTCATCGGCGGGCGGCGCGCGCACCAGCCCGAGGAGCTGCCCGACGGCAGCCGCCGCTTCGCGCGGCTGCGCGACTACGCCGGCCGCGGCGTCATCACCACCGCCACCTACCCGGCGCGCGCCTACGGCGTGCACTCGGGCATGGGCCTCATGAAGGCCGCGCAGCTCGCGCCCGATGCCGTGCTGCTGCCCGCCGACTTCGACGCCTACCGCGCCATGTCGCGCCGCTTCAAGGCCGCGGTGGCGGAGCTCGCGCCGGTGATCGAGGACCGCGGCATCGACGAGATCTACATCGACCTGAGCGAGCTGCCCGCGGTCCGCGAGGTGCTGGGCCACGACCCGCTGGCCGGCGTGCGCGCCGTGGCGCAAGAGATCCGCAACAACGTTCGTGCCGCCACGGGGCTCACCTGCTCCATCGGCGTCACGCCCAACAAGCTGCTGTCCAAGATCGCCTCCGAGCTGGACAAGCCCGACGGCCTGACGGTGCTGACGCTGCAGGACCTGCCCACGCGCATCTGGCCGCTGCCGGTGCGGCGCATCAACGGCATCGGTCCCAAGGCTGGCGCCAAGCTCGAGGCGCTGGGCATCCGCAGCATCGGCGAGCTGGCACAGCGCGAGGCGCCGTGGCTGATCGAGCGTTTCGGCCGCAGCTACGGGCAGTGGCTGTACGAGGCCTCGCACGGCCTGGACGAGCGGCCGGTGGTCACGCACAGCGAGCCGGTGTCCATCAGCCGCGAGACCACCTTCGAGCGCGACCTGCACGCGGTGCGCGACCGCGCGCAGCTCTCGGCCATCTTCACGCGGCTGGCGCAGCAGGTGGCCGAGGACCTGCAGCGCAAGGGCTACCTGGGCCGCACCATCGGCATCAAACTGCGCTTCGAGGACTTCCAGACGGTCACGCGCGACCAGACCCTGCCCGCGCCCACCGCCGACGCCGCCGCCATCCGCCGCGCCGCGGGGTTGTGCCTCAAGCGCGTGGACCTCACCAAGCGGCTGCGGCTGCTGGGCATCCGCGCGGGCTCGCTCAGCCGCTCCGACGCCCCTGCGCCCGCGCCGCGCGCCGCGCGCAAGGCCGCAGCCGGCGGTGCCCGGGCCGACCTGCCCACGCAGCCGGAGCTGCCGCTGTTCGACGCGCCGGCGCAATAGGAATTCCAGTCCATCGCTGGACAACCCATCACCCGTTCGCTCTGAGCCTGTCGAAGAGCAGGCGCTCGGTTATCGCCGCAGGGCTTCGACAAGCTCAGCCCGAACGGGTCTTGTAGTCCATGAACCACTTCAGGTCCTTACAAGACACCGGTGTGCTGGCCGCCGCGCCTTGACCTGTGGTTGTTGCATATGCAAAGACGTGCAAATCCATGATGACGTCAGGCCTTGTGACGCGCTGGGACAGCGCCAAGGCCTGGAGCAGTCCTGACGTCACAGCACCGGCACCAGCGTGGCACCGGCCTCGGTACTGACCCGGAGTTTGTGACGCCCGCGGGGCCGCCAGGCACCGTGCCGCGCCGCTGGCACGGTCCTGGCAATAGGAACGCCGCAACCTGATCCAGCGCTCCGGCGGCTGCAGACCCAAAAGGCAGCCGGGGCCACTTTCACAGACGCGTTCACAAGGAGACACGCATGGACATGCTCGAACCCGGCAAATTTGGTTTCCCGGTCAACTTCAAGAAGCGCTATGGCAACTTCATCGGCGGCCAGTGGGTCGAGCCGGCCAAGGGCCAGTACTTCGAGAACATCACCCCGGTGACGGGCAAGGTCTTCTGCGAGATCCCCCGTTCCACGGAAGAGGACATCGAGCGCGCGCTGGACGCCGCGCACGCCGCCAAGGCCGCCTGGGGCCGCACCTCGCCCACCGAGCGTGCCGCCGTGCTGCTGAAGATGGCCGACCGCATGGAGCAGAACCTGGAGCTGCTGGCCACGGCCGAGACCTGGGACAACGGCAAGCCCATCCGTGAAACGATGGCCGCCGACCTGCCGCTGGCCATCGACCACTTCCGCTACTTCGCCGGCTGCGTGCGCTCGCAGGAAGGCACGATCAGCGAGATCGACCACCAGACCTACGCCTACCACTTCCACGAGCCGCTGGGCGTCGTGGGCCAGATCATTCCCTGGAACTTCCCGCTGCTGATGGCCGTGTGGAAGCTGGCGCCGGCGCTGGCCGCGGGCAACTGCATCGTCCTGAAGCCCGCCGAGCAGACGCCCGTGTCGGTGCTGGTGCTGATGGAAGTCATCGGCGACCTGCTGCCCCCGGGCGTGCTCAACGTCGTCAACGGCTTCGGCGTGGAAGCCGGCAAGCCGCTGGCCTCGTCCAAGCGCATCTCCAAGATCGCCTTCACGGGCGAGACGGGCACCGGCCGGCTGATCATGCAGTACGCCAGCCAGAACCTGATCCCGGTGACGCTGGAGCTGGGCGGCAAGTCGCCCAACATCTTCTTCGCCGACGTGATGGCCAAGGACGACGCCTTCTTCGACAAGGCGCTGGAAGGCTTCGCCATGTTCGCGCTGAACCAGGGCGAGGTCTGCACCTGCCCCTCGCGCGCGCTGGTGCACGAGTCGATCTATGACGCGTTCATGGAGCGCGCCATCAAACGCGTGGCCGCCATCAAGGCCGGCAACCCGCTGGACGCCAGCACCATGATCGGTGCGCAGGCTTCCGACGAGCAGCTCAAGAAGATCCTGTCCTACATGGACATCGGCCGTGGCGAAGGCGCGGAAGTGCTGATCGGTGGCGAGCGCAACAGCCTGGGCGGCGACCTCGAAGGCGGCTTCTACATCAAGCCGACCGTCTTCAAGGGCCACAACAAGATGCGCATCTTCCAGGAAGAGATCTTCGGCCCCGTGCTGTCGGTCACGACCTTCAAGGACGAGGAAGAGGCCCTGGCCATCGCCAACGACACCAACTTCGGCCTGGGCGCCGGCGTGTGGAGCCGTGACATGAACACCGCGTTCCGCATGGGCCGCGGCATCCAGGCCGGCCGCGTGTGGACCAACTGCTACCACGCCTACCCGGCCCACGCGGCCTTCGGCGGCTACAAGCAGTCGGGCATCGGCCGCGAGACGCACAAGATGATGCTGGACCACTACCAGCAGACCAAGAACCTGCTGGTCAGCTACAGCGAGAACAAGCTGGGCTTCTTCTGATCGGGCGGGGCCCCGCGAGGGCCCTTCTCTTGACGGATCGCCAGGGAGGGCGGCGGCGCGATGCCGCCGCCTTTTTTCATTTCAGGCAGGCCGGCGACGGCCCACCGGGGGAATGCCGATGACCACGGCCGACGACATGAAGGAAGTGCAGCAGGTGGTGGCCACCGAGGCGGCGCTGGCGCTGATCGCACAGGTGCGCGCGCAACACGGGGCGCTGATGTTCTACCAGTCCGGCGGCTGCTGCGACGGCAGCGCGCCCATGTGCTACGGCCGCGGCGAGCTGCTGGTGAGCGACCACGACCGGCTGCTGGGCCACGTCGACGGCGAGCCCTTCTACATCAACGAGTCGCTGTTCGAGTACTGGAGCGGCTCGCAGCTGATCCTGGACGCCGAGCCCGGGCGCGGCGGCATGTTCTCGCTCGAAGGCGCCACGGGGCAGCACTTCGTCTCGCGCGCGCGGCTGTACGAGGACACCGAGTGGCGCTGGCTGGAGGCGAACGGGCGGGTGTGAGCCCGGGGCGCTGCGCCCGCCTCCCTGGCCTCAGCTCCGAGGCGGCGGCGGCGCCTCGTCGGGATGTCGCATGAACTCGTATTCCAGCAGCGCCAGCGCCGCGGCCTCGTCGAGCAGGCCGTTGACGCTCAGGCCCCGCTGGCGCGCCACCTCGCGCAGCCGGCGCACCGTGTCCGCCGGCAGCCGCAGCGTCAGCCGCACCGGCTCGCCGGCGGCGGCGCGTGACTTGAGCCCGCGCGTCATGGCGAGCTGAACCCGTGGCCGCGCAGCACCGCCTGCCCGCCCTCGCCGCGCAGGAAGCCGGCAAAGGCCTCGGCCGCCGGCGAGGCGCCCTGCAACAGCGCCAGGCCGTAGGTGGCGGACACCTCCAGCGGCGCCGGCACGCTCAGCACCGGCAGCGCCGGGTTCTCGCGCGCGGCCTGGGCGGCGTTGGTGCAGTAGGTGACGAAGACGTCGGCACGGCCCTCGCCCAGCAGCATCGCGTACAGGCTGCGGTCGGGCGGCGCCGCGGGCGACGTGGGCCCGCCGACGAGCTGCAGCGCGCGCCGCTTGAGCTGGTCGGCCGAGCCCGGGCCGCCGGCGCCGCTGGACTCGATGCGCTCGAAGAAGCGGAAGGCGTAGTCCCCGGCCGGATCGGCCACCGGCGTGGAGATGGCCACGCGCAGCGCCGGATCGAGCAGCCGCTGCGCCACGTCCCGGCCCTGCAGGCTGAAGCCCGGCGCGCCCAGCAGACACAGCGTGTTGCGCGCGAAGGGCTGCACGGCGCGCGCCCGGCCCGCCGCGGCCAGCGCCTGCGGATGCTCCATGTTGGCCGAGGCGAACAGGTCCCCGGGCTCGCCGCCGAGCAGCCGGTCCTTGAGCATCCCGGAGGCGCCGAAGTTGAGCCTGACCTGGGCGCCGGACTGGCGTTCGAAGGCGCGCGCGGCCTCGGTCAGCGCCACGCGCAGGCTGCCGGCGGCCAACACCGTGACGGGGGCGGCTGCGGCGGCCGGCGCCGCTTGCGCGAAAGAGGCGGACGCGGCGGCGGCCAGGGCCAGGCCGAGCACGGTCCGGATGGAGTTCAAGGGGTCGGTGTACCCGGATGGAGCACGGCAGTAGATCGGCATCGCGGCGGTGGAACAGGCTTGACGCCATTGTTCTGATTCCGCCTTTACTGCGCGATATGTGCGCCACAGCATAACTGGCGGCCCGGCGCCATCCCGGGCCCGAGCGGAAGAGCTGCGCGCTGCTCCACCCGGGCCGGGGAGCAGCGGCGGCACGGCATGCCGGATGCCTCAGCTGCGGCATCGCGGCCCGCGGCTCATGCGGTGCCGCCCCGGCCTTGCCAACCCATTCCAGGACACAGGAGCAGCACCATGACCCAGGTTGCCGATGTCATGACCCGCGGCGCGCGCGCGATGACGCCCAGCGACAACGTTCAGCTTGCCGCCAAGGCGATGGACGATCTCAACGTGGGCGTGATCCCCGTGTGCGACGACGACCGCGTGGTGGGCATCGTCACGGACCGCGACATCGTGCTGCGCGCCGTGGCGCTGGACATGACGGCCAGCGCCACGCCGCTGTCGGAGGTGATGACGGCGCTGGTGCAGAGCTGCTACGAGGACCAGCCGCTGGACGAAGTGGTGGAGCGCATGCAGCGGGCCCAGATCCGACGCCTGCCGGTGCTGGACCGCCGCGAACGGTTGGTGGGCATGCTGTCGCTGGGCGACGTGGCCACGCGCGGCGATGCCCAGGCGGCGCAGCGTGCGCTCAGCGGCATTTCCACGCCTTCGGTGCCGGACCGCCTGCACGCACTGGATGCGGGGCGCACGCCGTCCAAGGGCTGGGCGCCGGACGATCCGAGCGCTATGCCGGAATGACGCCGGCGCCGGGGCGCGCCAATGGGGTCCCTCGGGGCTGCGCCACCCGTTCCTACAACGGCGGACACCGGCGTCAATAGCGCATCTCGAAGCGCTGCCCCCTGAACCGGAATACCGCCGCCCGCGGCCCGATCGACTCCAGCACCAGCTCGGGCGCGATCTGCGCCTTCTCGCGCAGCACCTGGCCGTTGACGATCAGCAGCCGGTTGGCGGGCTCGGCGGAGTAGATGCCACCGCCCAGGTTCAGCGCCGGCAGCGACTGGCGCAGCGCCGGCGGCAGCTCGGCCAGCGTGGGCAGCGGCGCCTGCGCGGGAGCCGTGTTGGCCGGGGACGCCGGGGCCGTGGGCGCCACTGGAGCCGGCGGGGTCGCCGGGCGCGCCGCGGTGGCCGGACCCGCCGTTGGCGGCGTCATCGCGGCCGGCGGCATGGCGGTGGCCGCCGGAGCGCGCGGCGGTGGCGCATCGGCCGGGGCGCGGCGCGGCGCGGGCTCGGCCCGGGGCGCCGGGGCGGGTGCGGCTTCAGGCGGCGCGGTGATGACCGCCGCGGGCGGGACGGCTTGCGCCACCGGCGGCGCCGCCGGTAGGGGCGTCGCCGGCGCGGCCGGTGCAGGGGCCGCGGGAACGGCCGGCGCCGCGGGTTGCGGCGCGGCGGCGGTGGCGGACGGCGTCTGCGTGCCCGCCACCGGCCCGGACGCGGGCGCCGCCGGCCACAGCCACCACGCCAGCGCGCCGGCCACGGCCAGCGCTGCGGCGCCCAGGCCCCAGGGCAGCGCGCGGCCACGGCGCGGCTCGGCCGCGGTGGCGGCGGGCAGCGTGGGCGTGTGCAGGCCCGGCGTGGCGCCGCGGTTGCGTTCGGCTTCGGCGCGCTGGAGCGCCTGCAGGATGTAGGACATCAGGGAGCCTTGAGCAGCCGCGGCTCGTCGAGGCCCGCGGCGCGGTTGAGCAGCATGAAGGTGCCCGGGCCGGCCACGCCGTCGGGCTTGAGGCCCGCGCCGAGCTGGAAGGCGCGCAGCTCCGCCAGCAGCGCGCCGTCCAGCCGGCGCGGCGGCTGCACCGGCGGCGTGCGGCCCTGCGCGCGCGCCAGCAGCCGCGCCAGCGAGGCCACGCCCGCGCCCTCGTCGCCCTCGGCCAGCGGGCGCGCGTAGCCCGGCGGCGCGCGCCAGAAGCTGGCCCATTCGCCCTGCCACAGCGGCGCCAGCGCCGCCAGCGGCACGCTCACCTCGCGGCCATGCGCGCGCAGCGTGGCCTGTCTCGTGTCCAGCGCGACCAGCAGCGCCCAGGTCGGACGCCCCTGCGCGTCGCGCAGTGCCAGGAGCCCCGGGCGGTCGAACTGGCGCAGCTGCGTCAGGCCCAGCCCGCTGCCGCGCCAGCAGCCGGCGCGCTGCGAGCCGCCCGCGGTGCTGGCGGCGCAGGCGTCGGCCTCGCCCACCGGCAGCTTCCACAGCACCGCCAGCTCGCGCCAGGCGGCGTTCTCGGACGGCAGCCCGGCCAGCGGCATGGGCACCGGGCCCGAGGCGGCGGAGGCCGCCGCCAGCGCCGCGGCCGGGGCGTCGGGCACCGCCCCGGCGGTGGCGACCGCCGCGGCCGGCGCCGAGGCGGCCGTCGCCACCGCGCCCGGGCGGGAAGCCGCACCGGCCTGCGAGGCAGCCGCGGCGGGCCGGCTGGCGTCCGCGTCGGCCTGGGCCAGCGCCGGCTTCGGTGTCGGGGAGTGCAGGCTGCTCCAGACGACGGCTCCCAGGCCCACCGCGCCAGCGAGCGCCGCGGCGGCGATTACGCCCTGGTGCCGGCGCGGCGGCAGGTTGAAGACTTCGGAGGCGGCCTGGCGCACGGTGGCGGCGTCCACCTGGCGGCGGCCCTGGGCGTAGGCGCCCAGCAGCGCGCGGTCGCACAGCAGGTTGATGCGCCGCGGCACGCCCTGCGTCAGCGCGTGGACGCGCCGCAGCGCCGAGGCGTCGAAGGGCGGCGGTCCGCCCAGGCCGGCGATGGACAGGCGGTGCTCCACGTACTGGCGCGTCTCGGACTCGGACAGCGCCTGCAGGTGGTAGCGGGCGATCACGCGCTGCGCCAGCTGCTCCATGCCGGCGAGGGTGCGCTGCAGCTCCGGCTGGCCCACCAGCACGATCTGCAGCAGCTTGCGCTCGTCGGTCTCCAGGTTGGTCAGCAGCCGCAGCTGCTCCAGCAGCTCGGGGCTGAGGTTCTGCGCCTCGTCGATGACCAGCACGCACTGACGCCCGGCGGCGTGCTCGCGCAGCAGGAAGGCGTTGAGCGCATCGACCAGCGGCTTGACCGTCGTGGCCTCGACGTGCCCCAGGCCGAAGTCCTCGCACACCGTCTGCAGCAGCTCCACCGCCGTCAGGCGCGGGTTGAAGACGTAGGCGGCGTGGCAGTCGGGCGGCAACTGCTGCAGGAAGGCGCGGCAGACGGTGGTCTTGCCGGCGCCGATCTCGCCCGTGAGCAGCACGAACCCGCCGCCGCCGCGCACGCCGTAGAGCAGGTGCGCCAGCGCTTCACGGTGGCGCTCGCTCATGAAGAGGTAGCGCGGGTCCGGGGCGATGGAGAAGGGCTCGTTGCGCAGCCCGAAATGATTGACGTACATCGGCGACGGTTCGGGGTTCGGGACCGGCCGGTCGAGGCGCCTCAGGCGTGCCGCGGCCTCGCTGCGGCGGACAAGCTCAGCGCCGGCCGCGCGCGGCGTGCTCGGCGAAGGCGATCTCGGTGGCCAATTGCAGCCGGCGCTCGGCGCTCAGCGCCTCCAGCTCCGACAGGCTCATGTGGCGGCGGCGGCGCAGCAGCCCGGCCATGAGGCGGCGCAGCTCGCGCTCGGACAGGTCGGCTTCGTCGGCGCCCTCCTCCAGCGACAGCACGCCGCTGATGCAGGTGATGGCCACGGCGACTTCCTCGTCGCTGTAGTCCTCGTCGTAGCCCTCGTCGGCGCCGTTGCCGCTGGCGGGCTCGCGCTCGCGCTCGGGCTCGCGCTCTTCCTCGGGCTCGCCCCAGGCTTCGCTTTCGCGCGCACGCTCGGGCACGACGGGCGGCAAGGGCGACTCCTCACGGCGCAGCGAGCGCGAAGGCAGGTCCAGGCGGCGGCCCATTTCCATGTCCAGCAGGTGCCGCACTTGGCTCGCCGTCACGCCCGACGCCTCCAGGGCCAGCCCCAGGCGGGCCCAATGTTCGAGCTGCTGAGCCACGGTGCGGCTCATCAACTCGGATTCGCGCTGCGCAAGCGCGAATAGCGAGTCTGGGATGCGGATCGTCTGGGACATGCTGATGGCCGGTTTAGCAAAGGGCGGCAATCTACCACCGTCGGGCACCGGCGACGATGACGGAGGGCCGCCCGGCGCCCGACCCGGCCCCGCGCGTGGCCTGTGTCACACCCACGCCGGGCTCAGCCCGGAGGCTGCGTCACGGCGTTCGGCAGCCGCCACAGCCACAGCGCCACCGCCGCGCAGCACAGCCCCGGCACCCAGCGCCAGGGCGAGGGCATCCACCACGCGGCCAGCACGCTGGAGAGCGCCATCATCGACCACGCGATGCGCTTGGCGCGCAGCGGCACGGCGCGCTGCTCGCGCCACTGCCGCACCGGCGGGCCCAGGGTTGGATGCTCCAGCAACCAGCGCTCGCAGCGCTCGCTGCCGCGCGAGAAGCAGAACGCCGCCAGCAGCACGAAGGGCACGGTGGGCAGCAGCGGCAGGAAGGCCCCCACCACGCCCAGCAGCAGGCTCACGCCGCCGGCAGCCAGCCACAGCCAGCGCAGGGGCCGGCGACGCGGTTTCATGAATTCCGTGCTCATGTGCGGATGCTAACGGGGCCGCCGACTTGAGCTGGCTCAAGGGATCGGCTCGCGGCGGGGTCCACACTTGCGCCCCATGCCGACCCTGACCTGGTCCGATGCGCTGGCTCTGCAGCAGCCGCAGATGGACAACACGCACCAAGAATTCGTGGACCTGCTCGCCGCGGCCGAAGCCGTGCTCGACGCGGAGCCGGCCACGCTGCTGCAGCGTTTCCAGGAGCTGCTGGACCACACCGTCGAGCATTTCGCGCAGGAAGACCGCTGGATGGCCGCCACCGGCTTCGCCACCGAGAACTGCCACAGCTTCCAGCACGCCGCGGTGCTGCAGGTGATGCGCAACGTCGTGGCGCTGGCGCAGACCGAGGGAGACTTCGGCCCGCTCAAGCAGGCCGTGGCGGAGCTGGCGCAGTGGTTCCCGGGCCACGCGCAGATGATGGACGCGGGCCTGGCCTTCCACATGGAGCAGGTGGGCTTCGACCCCGTCACTGGCCGCACCCGCGAGCCCGTGGCCGAGGGCGCCATCACTGGTTGCGGCAGCACCTCCTGCAACGACTGAATCGGCACCGACTCGCTTCCTGAATCACCTTTGAATCACCTTGCCGCGCCGCCTCCGGGCGGCGTTCGGCATTCAGGGCCGCGTTTCCGGGCCGCGTCTTGCGACCGCGCCCCGCACGCGGCTTCGCTGTCGCCGCCCGGCCGGGCCCGGGGCCGCTGCTAGAGTGCGGCCAGCCATGCCAGACCTGCGCTTTCCCTCCATCGACGGCCTGCGTGCCTTCGAGGCCGCGGCGCGGCTGGGCACGTTCGAAAAGGCCGCCGAGGAGTTGGCCGTGACGGCCAGCGCGGTGGGCAAGCGCATCGTCGCGGTGGAGGAGCTGCTGGGCACGCCGCTGTTCCAGCGCGGCCCGCGCCTGACGCTCACGCCCGCCGGCAAGGAATACCTCACGCATGTGCGCGCGGCGCTGGGCCTGCTGGCCGCCGCGCCCCAGCACCGCCGCGGCGCGCGCCGCGTGCAGCGCCTGCGCGTGAGCACGCCGCCCACCTTCGCGCGCCACATCCTCGTGCCCGAGCTGCCGGCCTTCACGCAGGCCCACCCGGCGGTGGAGCTGGAGGTGGTGCTCTCCATTCCCTTCCTCGACGCTGCCGGCGCCGAGGCCGACGTGCAGGTGCAGGTGCGCCACGGCGACGCCGCGGCCGTGGGCGGCACGGTGCTGATGCCCGACGTGGTGCTGCCCATGGCCGCGCCCTCGCTGCTGTCCCGGCTGCCGCCGCTGCGCACGCCCACCGACCTGGCCCGCGCGCCGCTGCTGCGCACGCCGCTGGAGCCCTGGGCGCCGTGGTTCGAGGCCGCCGGCCTGCCCTGGGCCGAGCCCGACCAGGGCCCGCGCCTGCTGGACCTGGGCCTGACGCTGGAAGCCGCGCTGGGCGGCCAGGGCGTGGCGCTGGCCCGCCCTTCCCTGGCGCGCACCTGGCTGGAGAACGGCACGCTGGTGCCGCTGTTCGACGTGCAGGCCACGCCCGCCCACCAGTACCACGTGCTGCCTCACGCCACGGGCGGCGCGGCGGCGGCTTTCGCGCAGTGGCTGCAGCGCAGCTGCGAGCGCATCGCGCGCGATGCGCTGGAGCAGCTGGCCGCGCGCCGCGCAGGCTGAACCCCGGCCGGCGCCGCTTTCCGGTTGCGCCTGAACATTTGTCCGGCCGTGCCGCCCGGGGCACCGCTACGATGCGCGCCCATCAGAAACACCCGGAGACACACGACACCATGAGCAGCGTGATCACCAACGTCGAAGACCTGCGCGTGCTGGCCAAGCGGCGCGTGCCGCGCATGTTCTACGACTACGCCGACAGCGGGTCCTGGACCGAGAGCACCTACCGCGCCAACCAGAACGACTTCCAGAAGATCAAGCTGCGCCAGCGCGTGGCGGTGAACATGGAAGGCCGCTCCATCCGCACCCGCATGGTCGGCCACGACGTGGCCATGCCGGTGGCCATCGCGCCCACGGGCCTCACGGGCATGCAGCACGCCGACGGCGAGATCCTGGCGGCGAAGGCGGCGGAGAAGTTCGGCATTCCGTTCACGCTCTCGACCATGAGCATCTGCTCCATCGAGGACATCGCGGCCCACACGACGAAGCCCTTCTGGTTCCAGCTCTACGTGATGCGCGACCGCGGCTTCATCGAGCGCCTGATCGACCGCGCCAAGGCCGCCAACTGCTCCGCGCTGCAGCTCACGCTGGACCTGCAGATCCTCGGCCAGCGCCACAAGGACCTCAAGAACGGCCTGTCCGCGCCGCCGAAGCCCACCCTGGCCAACCTCATCAACCTGGCGACCAAGCCGCGCTGGTGCATGGGCATGCTGGGCACCAAGCGCCGCAGCTTCGGCAACATCGTCGGCCACGCGCAGGGCGTGGGCGACCTCTCCTCGCTGAGCTCCTGGACCGCCGAGCAGTTCGACCCACAGCTCAACTGGGGCGACGTGGAGTGGATCAAGAAGCGCTGGGGCGGCAAGCTGATCCTCAAGGGGATCATGGACGTGGAGGACGCGCGGCTGGCCGCCAACTCCGGCGCCGACGCGCTGATCGTGAGCAACCACGGCGGGCGCCAGCTCGACGGCGCGCCCAGCTCCATCGAGGCGCTGCCGGCCATCGTGGAAGCGGTGGGCAAGGACATCGAGGTCTGGATGGACGGCGGCATCCGCAGCGGCCAGGACGTGTTCAAGGCCTGGGCCCTGGGCGCGCGCGGCACGCTCATCGGCCGCGCCTTCCTCTACGGCCTGGGCGCCATGGGCGAGGCCGGCGTGACGCGCTGCCTGGAGATCATCGCCAAGGAGCTGGACCTCACGATGGCCTTCTGCGGCCACCGCAACCTCTCCAGCGTGGACACGGGCGTGCTGCTGCCGGGAACGTTCCCGAAGCCCTGAGCGCCCTTACCGGACCCCTGACGGGTTCGGCGTCCCGTGCGGCTCCGGCCGCAGCTGCGCCGGGTCGATGCGGTGGCGCAGCTCCATGCACGCGTGCACCACGCGCGCGACCTGGCCTTCGTCCACGCCCTGCGAGTAACGGCACTTGAGCGGGCGCGCCAGCGGGTGGTCCGCGGCCTCGTCACCGGGGCCGTGCGGCGGCAGCATGGCGCAGAGCACGCGCGCGGCCTGCAGCTGCGCATGCGTCTTGTGCGTGCTGATGGACAGCAGCTGCGCCGGACCGTCCAGGTACGCCAGGTTGCCCCACTTCACGCTGGGCACGAGCTGCGGCGCGGCGTCGAGCACCGCGCCATGCAGGGCGCGCACCGTGGCCTGCTGGTGGGGGGGCAACATGTCGAACCAGTTGTCCACCAGCGCGGCGGAGTTGGAGAGTCGTCGCATGGAAAGCCTGCTTTCAGGAACCGGCGGTTTCGAAGGTGTTGCACTGCGCGGGCGCGCCTGACTGCAGCCCGCGCTTGAACCATTGCACGCGCTGCGCGCTGCTGCCGTGCGTGAAGCTCTCGGGCACCACGGTGCCGCGGCTGCGGCGCTGCAGCGTGTCGTCGCCGATCTGCGAGGCGGCGTTGAGCGCCTCCTCGATGTCGCCCGCCTCCAGCCAGCCCTTGCCGCGCTGCGAGTGGTGCGCCCACACGCCGGCGAAGCAGTCGGCCTGCAGCTCCAGCCGCACCGACAGCGCGTTGGCCTGGGCCTGGCCCAGGCGCTGGCGCTGCGCGTCCACGCGCTGCGTGAGGCCCAGCACCGTCTGCACGTGGTGCCCGACCTCGTGCGCGATGACGTAGGCCTGCGCGAAGTCTCCCGGCGCACCCAGGCGCTGCGACAGCGTGTCGAAGAAGCTGAGGTCGATGTAGACCTTGCGGTCCGCCGGGCAGTAGAAGGGCCCGGCGGCGGATTCGCCCGTGCCGCAGGCGGTGCGGGTGACCCCGCGGAACAGCACCATGCGCGGCGGCTCGTAGGGGCGGTTGGCGCGGCCCATGATCGCGCCCCAGACGTCCTCGGTATCGGCCAGCACGACTGAAGCAAAGCGGGCGCGCTCGTCGGTCGGGTGCGAGGGCGCCACCTCGCGCTGCGGCGGCGCGCTCGTGCCGCCGCCGTCCATGAGGCCCAGCAGCGCCAGCGGGTTGATGCCGAAGATCCAGCCCGCCACCAGCGCCACTACCACCCCGCCCAGGCTCAGCCCGCGCCCACCGATGGGCAAGCCGCCGAAGCCGCCGCCTCCGGACTCCCCGCGCACGTCCTCGACGTTGTCGCTCTCCCGCTGCCCCTGCCACCTCATGACGGCTCCCTGGCTGAGACTGAAATGGCGGTCCGCCCGGGGCGGTCCGCCTGCGTGTGTGTCGCAGAAGCAGCAATCGGCATGCGCGGCGCAGTCATGGGCTCATGCGGCGGCGTGCCGGGCCTCCCGCGGAGGCGCCGGCACGGTCCGCCAGGGGTGTGGAATCAGGTCTTGGGCAGGGTCACGCCGCGCTGGCCCTGGTACTTGCCGCCGCGGTCGGCGTAGCTGGTCTCGCAGACCTCGTCGCTTTCGAAGAACAGCACCTGCGCACAGCCCTCGCCGGCGTAGATCTTGGCCGGCAGCGGCGTGGTGTTGGAGAACTCCAGCGTCACGTAGCCCTCCCACTCGGGCTCGAAGGGCGTGACGTTGACGATGATCCCGCAGCGCGCGTACGTGCTCTTGCCCAGGCAGATGGTCAGCACGTTGCGCGGGATGCGGAAGTACTCCATGGTGCGCGCCAGCGCGAAGCTGTTGGGCGGGATGATGCAGACGTCGCCCTCGAAGTCCACGAAGCTCTTCTCGTCGAAGTTCTTCGGGTCCACCACCGTGGAGTGCACGTTGGTGAAGATCTTGAATTCGCGCGCGCAACGGATGTCGTAGCCGTAGCTGCTGGTGCCGTAGCTGACGATCTTGTGGCCGTCCGCGGCGTAGCGGACCTGCCCGGGCTCGAAGGGCTCGATCATCCCGTGCTCTTGCGCCATGCGGCGGATCCACTTGTCGCTCTTGATGCTCATGTCTTGTTCCGGTCAACGGTACTGACCGGGATTTTGACAGCGCCGCGTCAGCTCCTCCCCGTGTAGGACAGCGCTGACACCATGACGCGCCTCAAGCTGGTGCGTGACGGGCGCAGGGCTTGCCTGGACTGCCGTACCAACAGCATTCGAGTCCCGCCATGTCCGTTTCCCCGCCCGTGCCCTCGTCGAGCTGTACCTATGCCTATGGCGCGCCGCCGCTGGCCCTCATGGGACTGGAGCCGATGCGCGCCCTGTTCGAATACGTCAGCGCCGGCTTCATGGACCGCAGCCGGCTGCCCTCGGGCGACGGCCATCCCGTGGTGCTCTTCCCCGGGCTGGGCGCTGACGCCGTGGCCATGGCGCCGCTGCAGCGCTGCTGCCGCGACCTGGGCTACGAGGCCAACGACTGGGGCCGCGGCTGCAACATCGGCCCGCAAGGCGCGGTGGAGGACTGGCTGGACCGGCTCACCGAAGGCGTGGCCTGCACCGTGCGGCAGCAGGGTCGCCGCGCCAGCCTCGTGGGCTGGAGCCTGGGCGGCATCTATGCACGCGAGATCGCCCGGCGCCGCCCGGACCTGGTTCGCCTGGTGATCACGCTGGGCACGCCCTTCGCGGGCCGCGGCGAGCACACCAACGTCGGCGTGCTCTACCAGCTCTTCAGTGGGCGGCTGCCGCACATCGACGAGGCGCTGCTGGCGCGGCTGGCCGCCACGCCGCCGGTGCCCACGACCTCGATCTACAGCCGCAGCGACGGCGTGGTGGCCTGGCAGGCCTGCCGCGAAGCCACTAGCCCGCAGGCCGAGAACGTGGAAGTGCAGGCCAGCCACATCGGGCTGGTGTGGCATCCGCAGGTCTGGGCCGTGGTGGCGGACCGGCTGGCGCAGCCCGAAGGCCAGTGGCGGCCCTACGCGGACGACGCCCTGGCGGACGGGCTGTTGCGGACGCACTGAAACGACGCGCCGCCCCGCCGCCGGTTTCTCGGACAACCGTTCTTCACGTCTCCGCCCGCGCCAGCACCCGGCGCAGCTTGCCGCTGCGCCCGCGCAGCATGGGCAGCGAGGTCTCGTCCAGCAGCTCCAGCGGCACTAGGCCCTGCACGTGCGCGAAGTGCTGCAATGCCTGGCGGCAGCGCTGCAGCGCTGCCGGCGCCTCGCTGCACGGGCCGCCCAGGCGCAGCGCCAGGGTGCGGCCGTCGCACTGGCGCAGCTGGAAGTCGTAGATGCGCGCGTGCTCCTCCATCACCGTGGACAGCGCCAGCGGCAGCAGCGTCACGGTGCCGCCGGCGCGCGCGTCCATGTGCAGCAGGTCGTCGCCGCGGCCTTCCACGTGCATCACCGGCAGCGCGCTGCCGCAGGCGCAGCGCCCGGCATAGAGTGTGAGCTGGTCCTCCAGCTCGTAGCGGATGAGCGGCTGCACCTTGTTGGCCAGGTTGGTCAGCAGCACGCGCGAGGAGGCCTGCCCCGGCCGCACCGGCCGGTACTGGTCGTCCACCGGCTCCAGGATCACCCAGTCGCTGTTGAGGTGCATGGCGCCGTGGTCGCACTCCCAGCCCATGGCCAGCATCTCGGAGGCGCCGTAGCTGTTGCGGATGCGGCAGTCGAAAACCTGCTGCACGTGCCGGCGCAGCAGGGGCTCCAGCGTCTCGCCGCCGGTCCAGATCTCGCGCGGCGCGATGCGCAGCTCGCCGGCCTGCGCCTGCTCCGCCAGCAGCACCGCGGCCGTGGGATAGGTGGCGATGATGCTGGGGCGCCAGGCGTTGAGCGCGCCCACCAGCGTCTCCACCGGCTGCAGGATCGAGAAAGCCTGCAGGTTGCCCGCCATCCACGGATGGCGCTGGCGCAGCCGCTGCACGCTGACGCAGGTGGCGAAGTGGCCGTCGGTGGCGCCGACGAAGGCGATGCGCTCGCCCAGCCCCAGCGGCACGGGCCAGCTCCAGGGGGAGGTGCCGCCGTGGCGCAGCGACTCCAGCGCGTCGTACACCGCCATGGCCGCCGGGTCCTGCACGAAGATGCCGGGCTCGCCGCTGGTGCCCGAGCTCTCCCACACCGTGTAGCGGTCCAGGAAGGGCTGCGCCATGCGCCGCGGGTCGTGCACGAAGGCCTGCACGTCCGACAGGCGCAGCGCCGGGTCGCAGACCCACTCGTCGAAATGGCACATCAGCTCACCGCGGCGCTGCACCGGCAGCGCCTGCAGCGGCTGCCGCGCCGCGTCGGCCGGCCATTGCCGCGCGTACCAGCGCGACTGCGACTGCGCGCCGCGCACCAGCTCGACCAGGCGCTGGCGCTGGCGCTGCGCCAGCAGCGCGGGATTGGCGCGCGCCGTGCTCACCACGTCCCACGCCGCGGCGCCCGCGCTGAGCAGGTCGAACATCGGCGCGGCGCCGCTCAGGGAATCAGGCACCAGGGCTCTCCTCGTCCAGGTCTTCCGCCGGCGGCACGGGCTCGGCCTCGGCATGGCGCACGATGGTCAGCGGCAGCTTGCAGTCGTGCAGCATCGTCTGCGCCACCGAGCCCAGCACGGGGGCGAAGCCGCCCACACCGCGCGCGCTCATGACGATGGCGTCGCACTGCTGCTCCTCGGCGATGTCCAGCAGCGTGTGCGCCACGTCGCCCTGGCCCACCTGCACCTCGTACTCCACGCCCGCTTCCAGCAGCAGCGCCTGCGCGCCCTGCACCGAGTCCGCCGCTGCGCCCTCGCTCAGCCGCGCCAGCGCCTCGGCGTCGTGCAGGGTCATCATTTCGTAAAAGGTGGCGGGCTCCTGCACGTTGGCCAGCACGAAGCTGGCGCGCAGGCCCTCACGCACCAGCTGCAATGCATGCCGCACGGCATCCAGCGCCAGGGTGGAACCGTCCACGGGCAGCAGGATCTTCATCGACGGTCTCCTTCAACTGTCGTTATGGTTGGGCCGGCTGGCGGCCCCCAAGGCACTTTAGCCGCGAAGCGCCAAGCCCTCAAAGCAGTGGCCGTTGATTTGAATCAGGCGCCCGCGACGCCATGCGCGGGCACGCTGCGTGCGGCCTTCGGCGCCCGCAATCACGAGCATGCGAGCATGAACCCATGAGCATCCGCAACCTGGACTCCCTGTTCGATCCGGCCTCGGTGGCCGTCATCGGTGCCTCCGACCGCCCGCGCAGCGTGGGCGCCACGGTGTGGCGCAACCTGCGCGCCGGGCGCTTCGCCGGCCCGGTGCTGGCCGTCAACCGGCGGCTGCGCGAGCTCGACGGCGAGCGCGTCTACGCCCGCGTGGCCGAGCTGCCCGAGGCGCCCGAGCTGGCGGTGATCTGCACCCCGCCGGCGACGGTGCCGGGGCTCATCGCCGAGCTGGGCGAGCGCGGCACGCGCGCCGCGGTGGTGATGACGGCCGGGCTGGACCGCGAGCTCAAGCAGGCCATGCTCGACGCCGCGCGCCCGCACCTGCTGCGCATCCTGGGGCCCAACTGCATCGGGCTGCTCACGCCGCGGCTGGGCCTGAACGCCAGCTTCGCGCACGTGGACGCACTGCCCGGCGAGCTGGCGCTGGTGTCGCAGTCCGGCGCGCTGATGACGGCGATGCTGGACTGGTCGCGCGCCAACGGCATCGGCTTCTCGCACTTCGTCTCGCTGGGCGAAGGCGCGGACGTGGACTTCGGCGACATGCTGGACTTCCTCGCCAGCGACGCGCGCACGCGGGCGATCCTGCTCTACATCGAATCGGTCAGCGCGCCGCGCAAGTTCATGTCCGCCGCGCGCGCGGCGGCGCGCAACAAGCCGGTGATCGTGGTCAAGGCCGGGCGCTCCAGCGCCGGCCAGGCCGCGGCGGCCTCGCACACCGGGGCGCTGGCGGGCTCGGACCTGGTCTTCGACGCCGCCATCGCGCGCGCGGGCATGCTGCGCGTGAGCACGCTGCAGGAGCTGTTCATCGCCGCGGAGACGCTCTCGCGCTTCCGCGGCCGCCGCGGCGAGGAGCTCGTCATCGTCACCAACGGCGGCGGCGCGGGCGTGATGGCCGCCGATGCCGCGGCCGACGCCGGCATGAAGCTGTGCCAGCTGGCCGACAGCACCATCGCCACGCTGGACGCCCACCTGCCGCCGAACTGGTCGCACGCCAACCCGGTGGACCTCATCGGCGACGCGCCGGTGGAGCGCTACGTGGCGACGCTGGAAGCGCTGGCGGCCGACCCGGCGCAGCCGGCGGTGCTGTTCATCCACGCGCCCACGGCCATCGTGCCCAGCAGCGAGATCGCGCAGGCGCTGGTGCCGCTGCTCAAGCGCATGCCGCCGCGGCTGCTGAGCTGCTGGATGGGCCAGGCCGCGGTGGCCGAGGCGCGCGAGCGCTTCCACGACGCCGGGCTGCCCGTGTTCGACACGCCCGAGCAGGCCGTGCGCGCCTTCGCCCTGGGCGTGGACTACGCGCGCAACCAGGCGCAGCTGATGGAGGCGCCGCCCGCGGCGCCGGCGCGCCCCGCGGTCGACACCGCGCGTGCCCGCGCCCTGGTGCAGCAGGCGCTGGCCGCCGGGCGCGAGATGCTCACCGAGCCCGAGGCCAAGGCGGTGCTCACGGCCTGCGGCATCCCGGTGGCGGCCACCACCAGCACCGCGCCCGATCCGGAGGCGGCGGCCGAGGCGGCGCAGCGCATCGGCTTCCCGGTGGTCCTGAAGATCCTGTCGCTGCAGATCACGCACAAGTCCGACGTGGGCGGCGTGGTGCTGGACCTCAACAGCGCGCTCGAAGTGCGCGAGGCCGCCGTCGCCATGCTGGAGCGCGTGCGCACGCGGCGCGCGGACGCGACGATCCTGGGCTTCTCGGTGCAGCAGATGGTCAAGCGCTCGCACGCGCGCGAGCTGATCGTGGGCAGCACCATCGACCCGCTGTTCGGCCCGGTGGTGCTGTTCGGCCATGGCGGCACGGCGGTGGAGGTGCTGGCCGACCGCGCCGTGGGCCTGCCGCCGCTCAACGAGCCGCTGGCGCGCTCGATGGTGGGGCGCACGCGCGTGTCCAAGCTGCTGGGCGCCTGGCGCGACACCTCGGCCGTGGACCACCAGGCGCTGTACGGCGTGCTGGTGACGGTGTCGCAGCTGCTGGCGGACGTGCCGGAGATCGCGGAGCTGGACATCAACCCGCTCATCGCCAGCCCCAGCGGCGTGGTGGCGCTGGACGCGCGCATCCGCGCCAGCAGCACCTGCCCGTCCGGCGAGGCGAACTTCGCCATCCGGCCCTACCCCACGGCGCTGGTGGAGACGGTGCAGTGGCACGACCGCGAGATCACGCTGCGGCCGATCCGGCCCGAAGACGAGGCGCAGCACCTGGAATTCCTGTCGCGGGTGTCGCCGGAGGACATCCGCATGCGCGTGTTCTACAGCCGCCGCAGCATCGAGCGCAGCGAGCTGGCGCGGCTGACGCAGATCGACTACGCGCGCGAGATGGGGTTCATCGCCACCGAGCCCAATGCGGAAGGCGGCGAGCACACGCTGGGCGTGGCGCGCGCGGTGGCCGACCCGGACAACCAGGACGCGGAATTCGGCGTGCTGGTGCGCTCGGACCTGAAGCACACCGGCCTGGGCCTGCTGCTGATGGGAAAGCTCATCAACTACCTGCGCGCCCAGGGCACCCGGCGCATCGTGGCGGTGGTGCTGGAGGAGAACGCCGCCATGCGCGCGCTGGGCAAGCGGCTGGGCTTCACGGAAGGGCCGCCGGACCGCGCGGACGGGACGCGGCGGATCTGGATGGACCTCTGAGCGGCCCCTCTCACTCGGCGGACGAAACGCCCTCCTCCGCCGCGCTGGCCTCCGTTTCGATTGCCTCGTCCCCGTACTCCGTCCTGAACGCGCCGGCCTCGTAGCCCTGCTCCTGCAGCCAGCGCACCATCACGGCCTCGTAGCCGTGGGTGACGATCACGCGGCGCGCGCCGGTGGCGGCGATGGCGCGCTGCAGGCCCGGCCAGTCGGCGTGGTCGGAGAGCACGAAGCCGCGGTCCACGCCGCGGCGCCGGCGCGCGCCGCGCAGCGCCATCCAGCCGCTGGCGAAGGCGTCGCTCGCGTCGCCGAAGCGCCGCAGCCAGGGCGAGCCCGACACCGAGGGCGGCGCCACCACCAGCGCGCGGCGCAGCGCCTCCTTGGGGCATTCGGTGACGCGGTGCGTGGGCGGCAGCGCGACGCCTGAGGCACGGTACGCGGCGTTGAGCGGCTCCACCGCGCCGTGCACGACGATCGGGCCGATGCCCGCGTCCACGCCTGCGAGCAGCCGCTGCGCCTTGCCGAAGGCGTAGCCCATCAGCACGCTCGCGCGCCCCGCGGCGGCGTTGGCGGCCCACCAGGCGTCGATCTCGGCGTACAGCGCCGACTGCGGCTGCCAGCGGTAGATCGGCAGCCCGAAGGTGGACTCGGTGATGAAGCAGTGGCAGCGCACCGGCTCGAAGGGCGTGCAGGTGGGGTTGACCTCGGCCTCGTGGCCGCTGAGCCAGTAGTCGCCCGAGACCACCCAGACCTCGCCCCGGTGCTCCAGCCGCACCTGCGCCGACCCCAGCACGTGGCCGGCGGGATGCAGGCTGATGCGCACGCCGTGGTGCTCCACCGCCTCGCCCCAGGGTAGCGCCTGCAGCGCGATGTCCGCCCCCATGCGCGTGCGCAGCACGCCCTCGCCTTCCGCGCTGGCCAGGTAGTGGCCATGGCCGCGGCGCGCATGGTCGGCATGGGCATGGGTGATGACGGCGCGGGGCACCGGCTGCCAGGGGTCGATGTAGAAATCGCCAGCCGGGCAGTACAGACCCTGTGGGCGTTCCACCACAAGGTCGCGCGCGGCAGCCGCCGCTGTGGCTTGTGCACGGTCCATCGGGGGATTGTGAGGGGGGCCCATGGGAGAATCCGTTGCGTTTCGTTGCACCGCACCATGACCCCGTCTTCCTCCTGGCTCGCCGAAGAGGCGATGAGCCCGCAGCAGATCTATTTCAGCTTTCAGGGCCGCATTCCGCGCCGCATCTGGTGGCTTTACGGCGTGCTGGGGCTGCTGGGCCTGGGCGTGCTGGCCAACACGCTGTTGCGCGTGGCCGGCATGAGCGAGGAGAAGGCCAATGACGTGGTCAACCTGCTGCTGACCTGGCCGGCGCTGGCGGTGTCCGTCAAGCGTTGGCACGACCGCGACAAGACCGGCTGGTGGGTGCTGATCAACGCAGTGCCGCTGATCGGCATGGTCTGGACCCTGATCGAGAACGGCCTGCTGCCCGGCACGCCCGGCAGCAACGAGTACGGCGAGGACCTTCGCGACCAGCTCTGAGGCAGCGCTGTACCCGTCCCGCACGGCCCTCCCCGCAGAGGCAAGTCCTTGGCCCGTCCGCTGTCGTCCCGCGTCCCCTCCTTGCCCATGAGCTTCCCGCGCACCCTCGTCGCCTGTGTCCTTGTCACTTGCAGCCTGCTTCCTGCCCAGGCGCAACTGGCCGCGGTGATTCCCAAAGTCAAACCGTCGGTGGTGGTGGTCGGCTCGTGGCGCGCCACCGACAACCCGCGGCTGGGCTTTCGCGGCACCGGCTTCGTGATCGGCGACGGGCGCCGGGTGCTGACCAACGCCCACGTGCTGCCCGAGGCGCTGCCCAGCGAGAGCGCGGCGCCGCTGGCCGTGGGCGTGCCGCGCCGGCGCGGCGACGGCGTGGCGGAGGTGCGCCCCGCGACGCTGCTGGCGCTGGACCGGCGGCATGACCTGGCGCTGCTGGCGATCGAGGGGGCGCCGCTGCCGGCGCTCACGCTGGCCTCCGCGCGCGAGCTGCCGGAGGGCACCGAGGTGGGCTTCACGGGCTTTCCCATCGGCGGCGCGCTGGGCTACTCGCCGGTGACGCACCGCGGCATCGTTTCGGCCGTGACGCCGGCGTCGCTGCCCACGGCCTCGTCGCAGCAGCTCAGCAACCAGGCCATCCGCCAGCTGCGCGACGGGCCCTTCGTGCTCTACCAGCTCGACGCCACCGCCTACCCCGGCAACAGCGGCAGCCCGGTGTACGACGCGGCCAGCGGCGAGGTGGTGGCGGTGCTCAACATGGTGTTCGTCAAGGCCGGGCGCGAGAGCGCGCTGACGCAGCCCTCGGGCATCAGCTACGCCATTCCGATCGTGCACGCGCTGGAGCTGCTGCGCGGCGCGCCGGCGCTGCTCGCCACGCCGGCGCGCACGGGCGTACCCACGGGCGCCCTGCCCGCCGAACCCGCGGTGCCTCAGTAGCGCCCGGTGATCCCGGCCACGCGCAGGTACACGTGCGCGCCCCAGGCCACGAAGCCGCGGCGCAGCGCGCCCCAGAAGCCGCGCGAGCGCAGGTGCACGGCCTGCACCTCGCGCGAGTCGGCGATGGCGGCCTCGAACTCGGCAGCCAGCTCGCGCGTGAAGTCGCGGTCGCGCACCATCACGTTGGCCTCCAGGTTCAGCAGCAGCGACAGCGGGTCGATGTTGGAGCTGCCCACGGTGGCCCACTCCTCGTCCACCAGCGCCACCTTGGCGTGCAGGAAGGCGGGCATGTACTCGAAGATCCGCACGCCGTGGCGCAGCAGCTCGTCGTACAGCACCTGCGCCGCCAGGCCCGCGATGCGGTAGTCGAGCTTGCCCTGCAGCAGCAGCCGCACCTGCACGCCGCGGCGCGCGGCGTCGCGCAGCGTGCGGCGGAACAGGTGGCCCGGGTAGAAGTACGGCGACACCAGGTCGATGCGCGTGCGCGCGCGGCGCAGCGCGTCCACGTAGCTGCGCTCGATGGCGCGGCGCTGGCGCAGGTTGTCGCGCACCACGAAGGCGGCGCGCACGGGGCGCTCGGCGTCGCTGCAGAGCTGGTTCTTCAGCGGCGGCGTGATGCGCAGCCGCCGCAGCAGCCCGCGCACGCGCGCCACCGGCTCGCTGCTGCGCGCCAGCGCCTTCATCTCCTCGGGCCAGTCGTGGCCGAAGGCCGCGCGCGACCACATCGCGCCCACGGTCTGCTGCACCGGGCCGACCACCGGGCCGCGCAGCGCCACGGCGAAGTCCAGCCGCGGCGTGTCGGTGTGGCCGTGGTTGAGGTCGTTGTGGTCGTCGATGACGTTGATGCCGCCCACGAAGCCCAGCGCCGCGTCCACCACGCACAGCTTCTGGTGCAGCCGGCGCAGCTGTCCGGGCTGCAGCAGCGTCCACCAGCGCCGCACCGGGCGGAACACCGCCAGCTCCACGCCGGTGCCGCGGAACCACTCGTACAGCGCGGGCAGCGAGGCCTTGCTGCCGAAGCCGTCCACCACCACGTGCACTTTCACGCCGCGCGCGGCGGCGGCCAGCAGCGCGTCGGCCACCAGCCGGCCCGCGTCGTCGTCATGAAAGATGTAGGTGGCGAGCCAGACCTCGTGCTGCGCCGCCGCCATGGCCTCGCACATGGCGGGAAAGAGCTCGCGTCCGCCCCGCAGGAGCTGGACCTCGTTGCCGCCGCAGAACAGCGCCCGCGGATGGTCGTACCAGTTGTTCAGCAGCGCCGAGGCGTCCTGCGGATCGTCCGCCGCGGCGCGCCGGCGCCGGCTGGAGGAACGCTCCGGGCTCACTGGCGCACCCTCACGCTACGCGCGGTCCTGCCAAGCGGGACGGATCGCCCCCTCCGGAGCGGCCGTGCGGGGGCGCTCATGCCGCTTCGAGTTCGGCCACCAGCGGCAGGTGGTCCGACATGCGGGCCCAGGCAGTGCCGCGAGGCACGAAGGTCGAGCGACAGCGCAGGCCGCGCAGGTAGAAGCGGTCCAGCGCGAACACCGGCGCCAGCGAGGGAAAGGTCGGACAGTGCGCGCGCGCTTCCGCGGGCCGCGCACGCTGCAGCCCGATGCCGTACATGGGCGGGTCCAGCTTCTCGGCCCAGTCGTTGAAGTCGCCCGCCACCACCAGCGGCGCGTCGGATGGGACGTTGGCTTCCAGGAACTCGGCGAGCTTTTGCACCTGGCGCACGCGGCTGGCGTGGATGAGCCCGAAATGCGCCACCACGGCATGCACCGTCATGCCGCCCCACTGCACCGGCACGTGCAGCAGCCCGCGCTGCTCGAAGCGGTGGTCGCTGACGTCGAAGTGGCCCACGTCGCCGATGGGCCAGCGCGACAGCAGCGCGTTGCCATGCTCGCCGTGGCGCGTGACGGCGTTGGTGCGGTAGGCCACGTCATAGCCTTCGGGCGCCAGGAAGTGCGCCTGGCCCTGCTCGGGCCAGCCGAACTTGCTGCGGTCGAACTTGCGCGCCTCGCGGTTGTGGAAAAGGCGTACCTCCTGCAGGAACACCATGTCGGCGTCCAGCGCCTCCACGCCCAGGCCGAGGTTGTGGATCTCCAGCCGCTTGCGCGGGCCGATGCCGCGCACGCCCTTGTGGATGTTGTAGGTCGCCACGCGCAGCAACGCGGTGTCGCTCTCGCTCCTGGGCGTGGCCGTCGGCAGCTGAGTGGACTGCAAGCGGTTGAGCACCATGCTTCAGCCCTCCGCGGCAGCGCCGGCGCGGCCGGCAAAGCGCGGCAGCTGCAGGATCGCCTCCGCGTTGCTGGGCGAGAAGCAAGCCGCCGCGGCCTCGCGCCAGGGCAGCCAGCGCATCGCCACGTGCTCTCGCGGCGCCAGCCGCACCGGGATGCCCGGGGGCACCGTGAGGCCGAACACGTGCTCGGTGTTGTGGGTCACTCCGCTGGCGTAGCGGTGCCGGAAGACGGGATAGATCTCGTACACGTTGCGCAGCCCCCAGTCCTGCAGCGCGGCAAGGCCGATGCCCGGGGAGCGCACTTCGATGCCCGTTTCCTCGGCCACCTCGCGCACGCAGGTTTCGATCAGCGGCTCGTCGACGCGGTCCTTGGAACCGGTGACGCTCTGCCAGAAGCCGGGATGGTCGGCTCGCTCCAGCAGCAGCACGTCCAGCGCCGGGGTGTGGATCACCACCAGCACGGATTCGGGAATCTTGTGGGGACGCTTGGGAAGGGCTTCAGGCATGCGCCTGAGCATAGCGGCGCGGGAAGCGCCTCAAGGCGCGGCCGGTCAAGGCCGCAGTGCCGCGGCGCGCACGCACAGGCGCGCACCGAGGGCACGGGGACGCTGCATCAGCGGGCGCTGGCGTTGGCCGTCTGCACGACGACAGCGTCCAGCGCGGGGCCGCTGGTCCAGCGGGTGCTGGCGGGCGGGGCCACGATGAAGCGGTTGGCGTCGATGCCGCCGTTGCGGGCTTGGCGCGCGGCCAGCACGGCGGGGTGCTCGCCATTGGCGCGGGTCACCGCGGTCTGCGCGGGGGCCGGGGCCACGGTTTCGGCTTGGGCGATGGCGGCAACGACCAGCAGGGCCAGGGCAAGGATCGGGGTCTTCATGGTGCTTCCTTAGTGTTTACCCTAACAGTGTAAACCCCAGGGGTTAACCCTATGCCGTCCTTATTGCACGCTGTCCCCCAGGTCGGGCCCACAGGGCCCGACCTTTGAGCTGCATCAAGCCGTGGCGGCGAGATTGCGCAGGCGGATGTGCAGCTCGCGCAGCTGCTTCTCGTCCACGGCGCTGGGCGCGCCGGTGAGCAGGCACTGGGCGCGCTGCGTCTTCGGGAAGGCGATGACGTCGCGGATGGACTCGGCCTTGGTCATGAGCGTGACCAGGCGGTCCAGGCCGAAGGCCAGGCCGCCGTGCGGGGGCGCACCGTACTGCAGCGCGTCCAGCAGGAAGCCGAACTTGAGCTGCGCCTCCTCGGGGCCGATGTTCAGGGCGCTGAACACCTTGCTCTGCACGTCGGCGCGGTGGATACGCACCGAGCCGCCGCCGAGCTCCCAGCCGTTGAGCACCATGTCGTAGGCCTTGGCTACGCAGGCGCCGGGGTCGGTGTCCATCAGGTTCTCGTGCCCGTCCTTGGGCGCGGTGAACGGGTGGTGCACGGCGACCCAGCGGTCATCTTCCTCGTCGTGCTCGAACATCGGGAAGTCCACCACCCACAGCGGCGCCCAGCGGTCCTCGAACAGGCCCTTGGCGCGGCCGAAGTCGCTGTGGCCGATCTTCACGCGCAGCGCGCCCAGGGCGTCGTTGACGACCTTGGCCTTGTCGGCACCGAAGAAGATCAGGTCGCCGGTCTGCGCGCCGGTGCGCTCCAGGATCTGCTGGAGCGCGCGGTCATGCAGGTTCTTGACGATGGGCGACTGCAGGCCCTCGCGGCCCTTGGCCAGGTCGTTGACCTTGACCCAGGCCAGGCCCTTGGCGCCGTAGATCTTGACGAACTCGGTGTAGCCGTCGATCTCGCCGCGGCTCATCTCGACGCCGCCGGGCACGCGCAGCGCGGCCACACGGCCGCCCTTGGTCGTGGCCGGGGTGCTGAAGACCTTGAAGTCCACGTCGGCCATCACGTCGGTGAGCTCGGTGAACTCTAGCTTCACGCGCAGGTCGGGCTTGTCGGAGCCGTACAGGCGCATCGCGTCGGCGTAGGTCATCACCGGGTACTCGCCCAGCTCCACGTCCAGCGCCTTGCGGAAGACGTGGCGGATCATGCCCTCGGTGAGGTCACGGATCTCCTGCTCGGACAGGAAGCTGGTCTCCAAGTCGATCTGCGTGAACTCGGGCTGGCGGTCGGCGCGCAGGTCCTCGTCGCGGAAGCACTTGGTGATCTGGTAGTAGCGGTCGTAGCCCGCGACCATGAGCAGCTGCTTGAAGAGCTGGGGCGACTGCGGCAGCGCGAAGAACATGCCGTCGTGCACGCGCGAGGGCACCAGATAGTCGCGCGCGCCTTCGGGCGTGCTCTTGGTGAGCATCGGCGTCTCGATGTCGATGAAGCCCTGCTCGTCGAGGTACTTGCGCACTTCCATGGCCACGCGGTAGCGCAGCATCAGGTTGTTCTGCATGTACGGGCGGCGCAGGTCCAGCACGCGGTGCGTCAGCCGGGTGGTCTCGGAGAGGTTTTCCTCGTCGAGCTGGAACGGGGGCGTGACGCTGGGGTTGAGCACTTCCAGCTCGTGGCACAGCACCTCGATCTTGCCGCTGACGAGGTTGGCGTTCTCGGTGCCCGCGGGCCGCGCGCGCACCTTGCCGACGACCTTCAGGCAGAACTCGTTGCGCACGCTCTCGGCGATGGCGAACATCTCCGGACGGTCGGGGTCGCACACCACCTGCACGACGCCTTCGCGGTCGCGCAGGTCGATGAAGATCACGCCGCCATGGTCGCGGCGGCGGTGGGCCCAGCCCATCAGGGTCACGGTCTGGCCCATCAGCGCTTCGCTGACGCGGCCGCAGTAGCTGCTTCTCATTGTTGGCTCCAGGAGACTTGTTCGGGAGGCCGCCGCGGCCGGCGGCCTGTGGGGAAGATGGCGCCGGCGTCGTTCAGCCGGCGCGGTTTCGCAGCGGCAGCGGCGCGACAGGGGCCGCCACGGGCGGAGGCGGGGCGACGACGCCCATCGAGATGATGTACTTGAGCGCTTCGTCCACGCTCATCTGCAGCGGCACCACGTCGGCGCGCGGCACCATCAGGAAGAAGCCCGAGGTCGGGTTGGGCGTGGTGGGCACGTACAGGCTCACGTGCTCGCCGCCGCCGAGCTGGGTGGCCACCTCGCCGCCGGGGCGGCCGGTGACGAAGGCGATGGTCCAGGAGCCCGCGCGCGGGTACTGCACCAGCACCGCTTCGCGGAAGGCGTTGCCGCTGCTGGAGAACAGCGTGTCCGAAACCTGCTTGACCGAGCTGTAGATCGACTTGACGATGGGGATGCGGCCCATGAGCCGGTCCCACTGCCGCAGCCACCACTGGCCCAGCACGTTGGCCGCGAACACGCCGGTCAGCAGCAGCCCAGCCACCATCACCAGCACGCTCAGGAACGGGATCTTGCGCAGGTCGTCCAGGCCGGCCTGCGCCGACAGCGGCAGCACGGCCGATGCGGCGATCAGCAGCCAGTCGAACACGCCGTCCATCAGGCCGAGCACCCACAGCAGCACCCAGACCGTGACGGCCAGCGGCATCCAGACCAGCAGCCCGGCAACGATGTATTTCTTCACGCGCGACGGCCCTTGCCCAAAGGCATCAGTGGCAGGCGCAGGCGCCGCCGCAGCCCGCTGCCGGCGCGGCATCGGACGACGACGAGGACGCCGCGGCCGGCTCGGCCGCCTTGCTGGCAGCTGCGGCCGGCGCGGAGGTGCCGCCACTGCCGCCCTTGAAGTCGGTCACGTACCAACCCGAACCCTTGAGCTGGAAGCCCGCGGCAGTGAGCTGCTTGCTGAAGGCCTCGGCGCCACAGGCCGGGCAGGTGCTCAGCACGGGGTCGGACATCTTCTGCAGCACGTCCTTCGCGTGACCGCAGGCGGAACAGCGATAAGCGTAGATCGGCATGGCTAAGCCTTTGATGCAAAACGAAAAATTATAAAGCCCGAGGTGGGGCGGCGATGTCGCAAGGAATAGGCGCCGCGCCCGCGGCCGCAGATAAGGTCACGCATCAGGCTTTCAAGCCGCTGTCGAGGCCGCGCAGCGCATGGTGCGAGCCATGGCGGTTCTTGAGCGCCTGCGGACCCAGCGAGCCCACCAGCATGCCCAGCGCGCCCATCAGGAAGCCCGCGAGTTGCGCCGGGAACATCTCGCCCGCCGGCGTGGCCAGGAACATGGCCCAGGTCAGGATGCCCAGCACGATCGAAAAGATGGCGCCCTGCGTGGTGGCGCGCTTCCAGTACAGCCCGGCGGTGAGCGGCACGAAGGCGCCCACCAGCGTCACCTGGTACGCGCCGGAGACCATGTCGTAGATCGGCGTGCCCTCGGAGAGGATGGCGTAGGTGCACACCAGCACGCTGAACACCAGCACCGCGATGCGCATGGTGCGCAACTCCTGGCGGTCGCTCTGGCGCGGGAAGAACTGGCGCCAGACGTTCTCCACGAAGGTCACCGAGGGCGCCAGCAGCGTGGCCGAGGCCGTGCTCTTGAGGGCCGACAGCAGCGCGCCGAAGAACAGCACCTGCATCACGAAAGGCATGTGCTCCAGCACCAGCGTGGGCAGCACCTTTTGCGGATCCTGCTCGATGAGCTCGGTGGCCTGCTCCGGCATGATGATCAGCGCGCTCGTGACCAGGAACATCGGCACGAAGGCGAAGGCGATGTAGCACACGCCGCCGATCACCGGGCCCTTGGTGGCGGCGTTGATGTCCTTGGCCGACATCACCCGCTGGAACACGTCCTGCTGCGGAATCGAGCCCAGCATCATCGTGATCGCCGCGGCAATGAAGAACACGATGTCGGTGAAGGTCGGCTCGGGCAGGAAGCGGAACAGGTCCTTGCTCGTGGCCAGCGCGATCACCTTGTCGGCGCCGCCGGCCTGGTCGGCGGCGAAGACGGCGATGATCGCCAGGCCGGCGACCAGGATGATCATCTGGATGAAGTCCGTCACCGCCACCGACCACATGCCGCCGAAGAGCGTGTAGGCCAGGATGGAAGCGGTGCCCAGCACCATGCCCGCCGGCACGCTGATGGCGTCGCCCGAGAGCAGGTTGAACACCAGGCCCAGCGCCGTGACCTGCGCCGAGACCCAGCCCAGGTAGCTGACGATGATGATCAGCGAGCACACCACCTCGACGCCGCGGCCGTAGCGCTCGCGGTAGTAGTCGCTGATGGTCAGCAGCGACATGCGGTAGAGCTTGGCGGCGAAGAAGACGCCGACCAGGATCAGGCAGGTGCCCGCGCCGAACGGATCCTCCACCACCTCGCCCAGCCCGTTCTGCACGAACTTGGCCGGGATGCCCAGCACCGTCTCGGAGCCGAACCAGGTGGCGAAGGTAGTGGTGACGATCATCACCAGCGGCAGGTGGCGGCCTGCGACCGCAAAGTCCGAGGTGTTCTTGACCCGCTTGGCGGCCCACAGGCCGATGGCAATGGTCAGCAGCAGGTAGACGAGGACCAGGGTCAGCAGCATGGAACGGCCTGCGGTCGGGGAAAGGCTGGGGAAGGCGCCGCCGGACGGCGGCGCCGAAAAAGCGCGCGCATTATCCCCTGCATCGCGGGGGGCAAGCTTGCACGCTCCTTGACGCCTCGCCGCCGTGCCTGCAATCCGCGGCACAAACGGGCAGCAAGCCCACGCGGAGCAGCGCCTTCAGCCCGGCATCAAAGCGGCATCAGCACGTGCAGCCGCAGCGCCAGGCGCATCAGGCCTACCCCCAGCGCGAAGCCCAGGGCGCCCCAGAGAATGCCCTGCAGCAGCCGGTTGGTCCGGCGCTGCTCGGACAGGAGGGCCAGCAGCAGCGCCTGGGAATCTTCGCCCTTGCCGGGCGAGCGCTGCAGCGCGTGGTGCAGCAGGCGGGGCACTTCGGGCAGCAGCCGCGCGTAGTGCGGCGCCTCGTGCTTGAGGCGGTCCACCAGCGCGCGCCAGCCGATCTGCTCGTTCATCCAGCGCTCCAGGAACGGCTTGGCCGTCGCCCACAGGTCGAGCTCGGGATCGAGCTGGCGCCCCAGCCCTTCGACGTTGAGCAGCGTCTTCTGCAGCAGCACGAGCTGGGGCTGGATCTCGACGTTGAAGCGGCGCGAAGTCTGGAACAGGCGCAGCAGCACCTGGCCCAGCGAGATGTCCTTGAGCGGGCGGTCGAAGTGCGGCTCGCACACGGCGCGAATGGCCGACTCCAGGGAGTCGATGCGAGTGCCCGGCGGTACCCAGCCCGACTCCAGATGCAGCTCCGCCACGCGCTTGTAGTCGCGGCGGAAGAAGGCAATGAAGTTTTGCGCCAGGTATTCCTTGTCCACCTCGGTGAGCGTGCCCATGATCCCGAAGTCCAGCGCGATGTAGCGCCCGAAGGTGGCCGGATCCAGGCTAACCTGGATGTTGCCGGGATGCATGTCGGCATGGAAGAAGCCGTCGCGGAACACCTGCGTGAAGAAGATCGTCACGCCGTCGCGGGCCAGCTTGGGGATGTCCACGCCCGCCTCGCGCAGGCGGCCGATCTGGCTGATGGGCACGCCATGCATGCGCTCCATCACGATGACGCCCGGGGCGCAGAGGTCCCAGATCATCTCGGGGACCATCACGAGGTTGAGCCCATCCATGTTGCGCCGCAGGTGGGCCGCGTTGGCCGCCTCGCGCACCAGGTCCAGCTCGTCGTGCAGGTAGATGTCGAACTCGGCCACGACCTCGCGCGGCTTGAGCCGCCGCGCATCGGGGCTGACGCGCTCGGCCCAGCGTGCCAGGCGGTGCAGCAGCGCCAGGTCGTCCTCGATGACGGCCAGCATGCCCGGGCGCAGCACCTTGACCGCCACCTCCCGGCCGTCGCGCAGGGTGGCGAAGTGCACCTGCGCGATGGAAGCGCTGGCCACCGGCTCGGGGCTGAAATTCGTGAACAGCTCGTCGATGCGCCGCCCGAAAGCTGCCTCCACCAACGCCACGGCCTGCACGCTCGGGAACGGCGCGACGCGGTCCTGCAGCCTGGCCAGTTCATCGGCCACGTCCAGCGGCAGCAGATCGCGCCGCGTGGACAGCACCTGGCCGAACTTGACGAAGATCGGTCCCAGCCGCTCCAGCGCCTGGCGCAGGCGCACGCCGCGCGCTTCGTCGTAGCGGCGCCCGACGGTCACGACGGCGGCCAGCGCGCGGACCCAACGCTGGCGGAAGTGCGACAGCGCGATGTCGTCCAGGCCGAAGCGCAGGACGGTGAACGCGATGTAGATCAGCCGAGCAAACTGCCTCATGAAGCGGCACGCCAGCGCACCGTGCCGCCAAGCACGGTCTGCCGCAAGCCGCGCGCCAGTGCTGCACCCAGCGCGCTGAGCTGCTGCGCTGCTGCGGGGCTCAGCACCCGCTCCAGATCGGCAGCCATGTCCCAGCGCAGGTTCTGCAGCAGCCAGTTGATGTCCGCGGCCAGCGCGGCGTCACCGTCAAGCCTGAGTGCCGGCTGCGAGCCGGCCAACGCCTGAGCCATCAGCATGGCAGGGTTGGAGGCGTCCACCCGTACATGCAGCTGAGCCGCCGTCGGGGGGGTATCGCACCACTCCAGCAGCCCTGCCGGCGTGATGCGCCAACACAGCGTGGGCGTCGGTGGCAGCAGCCGGGGCCATTGTTCAAGATGGAACTGCACCAGCGCGCCCTGGCGGGGGCGAAGCAACTCGCGCGCCGCAGGCTCGCTGTCAAGCACATGATTCAGGAGCAGGGTCAGCCGCTCCATCAGAGCGGGGGCCAACAGGGCGTTGAGGGCTTGCAACATGCGCGGCATTGTAGGCACCCGGGTTTGGACGCCCGCATCTGTGGGAAGCGAGCCGGTGCAGACCGACACAGGGCCGAGAATGGCCGGCAAGAAAAGGGGGAAGGAACTGGTCTGTCGGCATGGCTTGTCCATGCCGCACCCAACGCAGGTCAACCGGATTCCATGATCGCCCATCGTAGTTACAAACGGACGTTCTACAGCGCCCCTCAATCAGTCACTTCCCTCGTGGCAGCCTTCATGGAACCCACCATCGCGGTGGTGGTGTTCCTGCTTGCCACCAAGTGGTATGGCCAACCCATAGAACGACCAGCGCTCACGCTGGGCCTGCTGGTGTTCGCACTGACCTTTCCAGGGCGCCAGCGCTTCAAAGACCCACTACCAGCAGCGGCTATGGATATCGTCAATAGCTGGGTTGTGCTACTGCTGGCATTGATGTTGTGTGGCTACGCCACACAGAGCCTGGGCTACTTCAATCGGCGTGTGCTATTGACCTGGGCGGTCATTACGCCGGTACTGTTGTGGATAGGCGTATGCACGGGACAGTTCATCTTGCGGCGCCGAGCCGCGCTTCCTGTGCTGCGACGGCCGGCCGTCGTGGTAGGTAGCGGACTGTTGGGCGTAAAGGTAGCCAGGGCGTTGCGTGAAACTGCTGACCAAGGCAGTGTGTTCGTAGGTCATTTCGACGACCGCCAAGACGCCCGTGTGCACGAGGAAGCCAGTACGGTACTTGGCACCTTGCAGGAGGTTGCGCCTTATATCCGTACGCACGGCATCAAAGAGGTTTATATCACCCTGCCACTGGGCCTGCAGCCTCGGATCGTAGAACTGCTTGAATCCCTTCAAGGTACTACGGCCTCCATCTTTTTCGTCCCTGATGTATTTGGAATAAGCATCATTCAAGGCAGACTTCAGGACATGAACGGCATTCCTGTAGTTGGAATTTGCGAGACCCCATTTACCGGCACAAACGAACTCGTCAAGCGAATTTCTGATTTGGTTATTGCCTCGACGATCTTGGCCTTGATCTCGCCAATACTGATTGCGATAGCAATAGCCGTCAAACGCTCATCTCCCGGACCTGTAATTTTCAAACAACGACGCAATGGATTGGATGGCAGCGAAATACTGGTCTACAAATTTCGCACAATGACTTGTCAAGAAAACGGCGAGGTAGTGCGCCAAGCGACACGGCATGACCCGCGAATCACACCGCTTGGTGCATTTCTGCGCCGCACCTCACTGGACGAGCTTCCTCAGTTTTTCAACGTACTCCAGGGCAGCATGAGCATTGTTGGTCCACGACCGCATGCCGTGGCCCATAACGAGGAGTACCGTAAGCTTATCAAGGCGTACATGGTACGCCATAAGGTCAAACCGGGAATTACAGGCTGGGCCCAGGTCAATGGCCATCGCGGTGAAACCGACACTATCCATAAAATGCAGGCACGAGTGGAATATGACCTCGAATACTTGCGCAACTGGTCTCTTGCGCTGGACCTTCACATCATGATGCGAACCGCGAGATTGGTATTTTTTGACAAGAATGCCTATTAAATCAAAACCATTACCAGTAGAGTTTCTTCTGGCAGCTCCTCTATTGGCGCAAGCGCAGAAAATTTGATGTCAGCGTGAGCATGCGAAGTAAATCAGACCCGGCACATTCTCTTTCCGGCAATTTTGGATTCTGTTGCAATGCTCATCGAGCACTTCTTCGGTGCCCAGCCACAGATTTTTTAGCTCAACGTCGGCCGTGACCGGCGCGGGCGTGAACAACGTCGGATGGCCGCGGTTGCCCATGCGGCTGATGGATTCACGGCTGCACCACAAACACATCTACAACGAGAGCAATGGGATGGACGCCCCCACCCGTAACGGCATCGACGTGCCAAAGTGGAAGCGTTGAATTATTCCGCAGGGAATGGCGCACCTCACCCTGCGTGTGCCTGAGTTGATCGAAGATGCAACAAACGAACTGCCAGGAGCATTCCGGCATCTAATGCAGCGGTTATTGGACCACCTAAAGGAACTTGACCGCCAAGTCGGCGAGATCGAAGGCCAAATTGCGGCTTGGCATCGCAATAACGCGTTGAGTCGCAAACTGGCAGCGGTTCCCGGCATCGGAGCTGTAACTGCTAGTGCATTAGTGGCCGCAGTGGGCGATGCGAAGAATTTCTCAAATGGCCGTCAGTTTGCCGCTTGGTTAGGCTTGGTGCCACGCCAGAATTCCAGCGGCGGCAAGAATGTGCTGCTGGGTATCAGTAAAGCGTGGCGACGCGTACCTGCGCACGCTACTGATCCACGGTGCGCGCGCCATTCTCTCTGCCTCCTTACGCAGAAAGGAGCAGGTGGAGAACTGGCTCACCAAATTGCTTGCGCGGCGCCACGCCAACGTCGCGGCCGTTGCGCTGGCCAACAAGAATGCACGTGTAGTGTGGGCGCTATTGGCTCAAGACCGCGAATACCAACCCGGCTACTCAGCAGGCTGCCCAACTGCATAGTGCAGTTGGACCGGAGACGTTTAAAACCTCACAACCAAATCAGGAGATCCAGACCACCGATTGCTCAGGCTATTCAGCAAGTGATGGCATGACAGGTCAGACCGTGACCGGCTCAACCCGTGATTCGTTTGGCACCCAGAGTGCGTGAGAGCGATTGAGAAGCCGGTCAGCAGAACCCATCAGGGACAGCGAGTTTGTCCTCGCACCAAAGTCCGGATGTACGGGTGCAATCTTCCTTCACGCCTTCATACACTGAGAGCTTGGCAAAAGGGGGCGAATACGAAGGGACTTCCCCAGTTCTTTGACGGTGTCGAAGCACCAAGATTGACCTGTGGATCGTCATTCGGAGCGAACAGGAGAAGCCCCATGAGCGACATTACACGAGGTGAAATCGTTCGGGTAGGTGTTGATCTGGCCAAGCACGTGCTCCAAGTACACGCGGTGGATGCCCAGGGACGCGTGGTGGTAAACAAGGCACTGCAGCGCGAGAAATTCTTGCCCTGGTGCGCCCAGCTACCACCGGGGTGCCTCATCGCGATGGAGGCCTGCGGAGGTTCTCACCACTGGGCTCGGCGTTTGAAGTCCATGGGACTGGATGCTCGTATCATCGCTGCCCATTTCGTGGCTCCGTACCGCATGCAGGGCAAGTCGGGCAAGAACGACGCCAATGACGCCGCTGCAGTGTGCGAGGCTGCTTCGCGACCGAGCATGCGGTTCGTGCCGGTGAAGTCGGTGGACCAGCAGGGCATGATGATGGTCCATCGACTGCGCGAGGGCTACAAGGAAGAGCGCACGGGCTGCATCAGCCGAATCCGCGGGCTGTTAGCGGAGTTCGGACTGGTGTTCCCTCAGTCGCCAGAAGCGCTGCGACGTGCTCTACCGGACGCCATGGAGGATGCGAACAGCGGCCTACCAACGGTCGCCCGCCTGGCGTTGCAGCAGGCACAGGCACATTGGCGAGAACTTGAAGAGCGCATTGCGTGGTGCGATGAACGCATCGCAGCACACGTGCGCAGCAGTGAAGAAGCCAAAGCCGCTATGCATCTTTGTGGAGTCGGCCCCATTGGCGCCTCGGCACTGATTGCCTGCGTAGGCGACTTGGCGCAGTTCAGGTCGGGAGCACAATTCGGAGCTTGGTTGGGCTTGGTTCCTACCCAGTGTTCCAGCGGCGGCAAGACAAACCTTGGTGGCATTACAAAACGTGGAGATGATTACCTGCGCACCTTGTTGATACAAGGAGCGAAATGCGCGCTGCGAAGTGCTCATAAGCGCCATGACCGGATATCGCAGTGGATGGTGCAGCTCATGATGCGCACTGGCTGGCAGAAGGCCGCAGTGGCCCTGGCCAACAAGAACGCTCGGATCTTGTGGGCTGTCCTTACACGAGGTGCCAAGTTCGACCCGAATCATGTGTCTGTCATGCCACAACGGTGTGCTGGCCTCGGTTAATGGCACTCGCCGACGAACCCCTTAACCACATAGCCCGTTGAAAGAGCTGCGAAGCGAAGATACGTCACACAGGTAGGACCGGCAGCAGGTGAACTCGGTATATGGACAGTCGTGCTCCTTGTGGGCAGCGACTCGGGGCGAATGGAGTCCTGCTGAGCGGTTGGTATCTGGACCCGCACCGCAATGCTTTGGTGCCATAAGGTCGTCTGTAGATTTGCAGTCCCATCTCTGTGCACGTACTTCAGGTTGAGCAGTTCAGATCAGGGAAACAGACACATGCCAACGAAGTAGCTTGACAGGGCGGGAAGTCCCTGTAGTCCATATAAGACATCATGAGCATTGAGACGGCCGCTTCCACGGCACGGGTACCGCTCCTGCGCCGGCTGTACGTGCAGGTCCTGATCGGCATCCTGTTGGGTGTGGCGCTGGGACACTTCTACCCGGCCATCGGCACCGACATGAAGCCGCTGGGCGACGGCTTCATCAAGCTCATCAAGATGCTGTTGGCGCCCGTCATCTTCGCCACCATCGTCGTGGGCATCGCCCGCATGGGCGACCTCAAGGAGGTCGGCAAGGTGGGCGCCAAGGCGCTGCTGTACTTCGAGGTGCTCTCGACTCTCGCGCTGGTGGTGGGCCTGCTGGTGGTCAACGTCATCAAGCCCGGCGTGGGCATGAACGTCGATCCGGCAGCGCTCGACGGCAAGTCGATCTCGGCCTATACGAGCATGGCCGAGAGCCAGCACACGGGCGCCGTCGACTTCCTCATGAACGTCATCCCGAAGTCGGTCGTCGGCTCCTTCGCCGAAGGCAACGTGCTGCAGATCTTGCTGTTTGCCGTGCTGTTCGGGGCGGCCATGTCGCGCTTCGGTGACCGCGTGCGGCCCTTCATCGACATGCTGGACATGTTCCTGCAGGGCATGTTCGGCATCGTGCGCATGGTGATGGTGCTCGCCCCCATCGGTGCCTTCGGTGCGATTGCCTTCACCATCGGCAAGTACGGCATCGGCTCCATGGCCGCCTACGGCAAGCTCATCGTGGCGGTCTACGCCACCTGCGCGCTGTTCGTGCTGGTCGTGCTCGGCGCGGTGGCCCGGATCTGCCGCATCTCGATACGCTCTTACCTGCGCTACATCCGTGAGGAGTTGCTCATCACCTTCGGCACGGCGTCCACGGAGTCGGTGCTGCCGCAGATGATGAAGAAGCTCGAAGCCGCAGGCTGCCGCAAGAGCATCGTCGGCATGGTCCTGCCCGCGGGCTACACCTTCAACCCGGACGGCACGGCGATCTACCTGACCATCGCAGCGGTATTTGTGGCACAGGCCACCAACGTGCCGCTGTCGCTGTCCGACCAGCTGGTGATCCTGAGCGTGCTGATGCTCACGTCCAAGGGCTCTGCGGGCGTGGCCGGCGCAGGCTTCGTGACGCTGGCCGCCACGCTGGGCAGCCTGCACACCATTCCCGTGGCCGGGCTGGTTCTGCTGCTGGGGGTGGATCGCTTCCTGAACGAAGCGCGCGCCATCACCAACCTGATCGGCAACGGGCTGGCCACGATCGCGGTGGCCAAGTGGGAAGGGGCATTCGACGAGGCGCGCTGGCACGAGGTGACCGGCGGCGGTGTCGCGCAGGCCCAGGCAGGCGATGGCTTGCCGATGGAGAGCTCGCCGTTGACTGCAGGCGACCTGCCGGTCCGCTCCTGACTCCAGCGCGCGACGCCATCTACCCCAACGCTTCAGTCCTGACCACCATGACCACCCACTCCAAAGACCTGCGCCAAGCCGCGCTCGACTATCACGCCCAATCGCCCGCCGGCAAACTTGCGGTGGCCGCAACGAAACCACTGGTCAACCAGCGCGACCTGTCGCTGGCCTACTCGCCCGGCGTGGCCGCGCCGTGCGAGGAGATCATCGCCGACCCGGCCAACGCCTATCGGTACACCGCCCGCGGCAACCTCGTGGCTGTCATCAGCAACGGCACGGCCGTGCTGGGCCTGGGCGATATCGGCGCCCTGGCCTCCAAGCCGGTGATGGAGGGCAAGGCCGTCCTGTTCAAGAAGTTCGCCAGCGTGGACGTGTTCGACATTGAGATTGACGAGAAGGATTCGAAGAAGCTGGTGGACGTGATCGCCGCGCTGGAGCCTACCTTCGGCGCGATCAACCTGGAAGACATCAAGGCGCCGGACTGCTTCTACGTGGAGCGTGAGCTGCGCCGGCGGCTCAAGATCCCTGTCTTCCACGACGATCAGCACGGCACCGCCATCACGGTAGCGGCAGCCATGCTCAACGCGCTCAAGGTCGTGGGCAAGGACATCGCGCAGGTCAAGCTGGTGGCCTCCGGCGCCGGGGCGGCTGCGCTCGCCTGCCTGAAATTGCTGCTCAAGGTGGGACTGAAGCGCGAGAACGTGTTCGTCACCGACTTGGCCGGCGTGGTCTACGAGGGCCGCAAGGAGCTGATGGACGAGGACAAGCGCGAGTTCGCACAGAACACCGATGCGCGCACGCTGGCGGACGTGATCGGCGGCGCGGACGTCTTCCTGGGCCTGTCCGCGGGCGGCGTGCTCGAGGCGGCCATGGTCGAGCGCATGGCCTCGCGCCCCGTGATCTTCGCGCTGGCCAACCCGACGCCCGAGATCACGCCGGAGGCGGTGCGCGCCGTGCGTGACGACGCGGTCATGGCCACCGGCCGCGCCGACTACCCGAACCAAGTCAACAACGTCCTGTGCTTCCCCTACATCTTCCGTGGGGCGCTGGACTGCGGGGCCACAACCATCACCGACGAGATGGAGATCGCGGCGGTGCATGCCATTGCGCAGTTGGCGCAGGCCGAACAAAGCGACCGGGTTGCAGCGGCCTACGTCGGCGAGACCATGGCCTTCGGGCCAGACTACCTGATTCCCAAGCCCTTCGACCCCAGGCTGATGATCGAGATCGCCAGCGCGGTGGCCCTGGCCGCCAAGCACAGCGGTGTGGCGCAACGCCCGATTCCCGACCTGCAAGCGTATCGGGAGCGGCTGCAGGCCTTCGTGTACGCCTCCGGCACGACGATGAAGCCGATCTTCGACATGGCCAAGAGCGCGGCGAAGAAGCGCGTGGCCTATGCGGAAGGCGAGGAGGAGCGGGTGCTTCGTGCGGCGCAGATCGTGGTGGACGAGGGTCTGGCGCGCCCGACGCTGATCGGCCGCCCGGCCGTGATCGCCCAGCGCATCGAGAAATTCGGCTTGCGCCTCAAGCAAGGCATCGACTACGACATCGTCAACGTCGAGCACGATGAGCGCTACCGCGACTTCTGGCAGACCTACCACGCGATGACGGAGCGCAAGGGCACGACGGCGCAGACGGCCAAGATCGAGATGCGGCGACGCCTGACGCTCATCGGTTCCATGCTGCTGCACAAGGGCGAGGTGGACGGCCTGATCTGCGGCAGCTGGGGCACCACGGCGCAGCATCTGGGCTACATCGACCAGGTCATCGGCAAACGCGGCGCGCGCCCTGGCGACGAACGCGAGCGCGTGCCGGTCTATGCCTGCATGAACGGCCTCGTACTGCCCAACCGGCAGGTCTTCCTCGTGGACACGCACGTCAACTACGACCCGAGTGCCGAAGAACTGGCCGAGATCACCGTCATGGCGGCCGAGGAGATGCTGCGCTTTGGCTTGGCGCCGAAGGTGGCGCTGCTGTCGCATTCCAACTTCGGCAGCAGCGACCAGCCCAGCGCCGTGAAGATGCGCCGCGTGCTGGCTCTGCTGCGCGAGCGCGCGTCGTGGATCGAAGTGGACGGCGAGATGCATGGCGACTTGGCACTCGACAGCAGCCAGCGGCAGCAGGTGATGCCGCGCTCCGCCCTGGAAGGCGACGCCAACCTCCTGGTGTTTCCGAACATGGACGCGGCCAACATCGCCTACAACCTGCTGAAGGTGGTGGCCGGCGGGAACATCGCCATCGGCCCCATCCTGGTTGGCGCCGCGGCGCCGGTGCACGTCCTCACGGCCAGCACGACGGTGCGCCGCATCGTCAATATGACGGCGCTGACCGTGGCCGATGCCAATGCACCCGTGAGGCCGGTCGCCTGACCGCACCAGGGTGCATGCCGCCGCAGGCAACGAGCCCGCCGGCGGCATGCGCGCAAGGCCATGCCGGCCAGGCATCAAACCAGAGAAATCCGGCATTGGCCTTGGCGCATTCGTTTTCTGATCATCGACAGCGGCAACAAGCCCGCCCAACACATATCCGGAGACAAGACATATGCGTCGAATCATTTACCGCGCCAGTGCCATCACCCTGGCCGGATTCATGGCCATGACCGGTCAGGCTGTGCGGGCCGAGTTCCCGGAAAAGCCCATCACGCTGGTCGTGCCGTTCGCAGCCGGCGGGCCAAGCGACAAGATTGCCCGGGACTTGGCCGACTCGATGCGCAAGCAGTTCGGCAACCAGACGATCCTGGTTGAGAACGTCGGTGGTGCTGGGGGTACGCTGGGCGCGGCCAAGGTGGCCAACGCCAAGGCGGACGGCTACACCTTGCTGGTGCACCACATCGGCTTCGCGACCGCCCCCGCCCTGTACCGCAAGCTGGCCTACAAGGGAATCGACGACTTCGCCTACCTTGGCCTGATCAACGAGGCGCCTTCAACGCTGATCGGGCGTACGAACCTTCCAGCCAAGAACTTCGCCGACCTCCGCAAGTGGCTCTCGGCCAACAGCGGCAAGGTCAACCTGGCCCATGCCGGCGTCGGCTCGGCTTCGCACCTGTGCGGGCTGATGCTGCAAAGCGCGCTGAACCTGCAGCTGACCACCGTGCCCTACAAGGGCACCGGTCCGGCCATGACGGACCTCATGGGCGGGCAGGTGGACCTGATGTGCGAACAGGCCACCAACAGCGTGCCGCAGATCGAGAGCGGCAAGGTCGTGGCCTACGCCGTCACCAGCGCGCAGCGCATGAAGCTGCCAGCGCTCGCAGCCATACCGACCTTGGCCGAGTCCGGGTTGAGTGATTTCAACGTCACCATCTGGCACGGCCTCTACGCGCCCAAGGACACGCCGCCCGCGGTCTTGACCAAGCTCAACGGGGCACTGCGCGCCTCACTCAAAGACCCAGACCTCATCAAGCGCCAGGAGGCGCTGGGCATTTCCGTCGTCACAGATGGGCGCGTAGAACCGGCCGGGCACAGGAAGTTCGTAGAGGCAGAGGCGGCTCGCTGGTCCAAGGTCATCAAGGCGGCCGGCGCATACGCCGACTGATGCACATGCACAGGCAGGTGCACATGGGTTCTGTCCTGTGCCCCGCTGTCGTGCCACTACAACCTTGCGCGAGCCAGCCGCTACCTGAGCTTGAAACTGGCCGCTTCGCCACTGTTCTCCCGCAACAGCGACTCGGAGAATTTTTCGACTCCAAAGCGCGTGGTGCCGCGGAAGTTGATGTGCCCGAAGTGAGCCGGCCCGATGTGCCGCAGCCAATCGTCCTCGATGCGCATGCCGCTGCCGCGCAGTGCAAGGACCACGTCGTTCATGCGCTGGGTATTCCAAGCTAGCACGACGTTCGTCAGCAGACTGTGAGCACCCGAGATGGCCCGCAGCTCGTCGGGACGCCGGCCACGCTCGGGCGCTATGCGACCGCTGTAGACCGCGCGCTGGAGCTGGTGCACGGATTCCCCCCGCGAGAGCAGCGTGTGGATCTCGCGCCGAAAGTCGGCCACGGCGAGGTAGTCGCACAAAAACACCGTACGAAGCAGCCGGCCCAGATGCTCGGCGGCCCTGTGCACGGGGTCGCCTCGCGCCGCCGAGCCGAAGCGCTGCATCACCTGCGCCGCCGACACCCGGCCGCTGCGGATCGACGTGGCCAGGCGCAGCAGCTCCGGCCAGCCAAGCTCGATGGCCTTGAGGGAAACGCGTCGCTCCGTCACGGCGTCCAACTCCTCGGGAATGAGATACGGCCTGGGCAGAAAAAGTTTGCGCTCGGCCAGATCGCGCAAGCGCGGACACAGATCAAACCCCAGCAGCTTCGCGACTCCCATCGCAGCGTCCGTCCAGCCATGGGTATCGCAAGCAACCAAGGACAGCCGAATGCGGTCCTCGACCCGGTTGTGCTGCTCGACGCCCTCGATGGCGGCTCCAGCTTGGCGCTCGCCCAGCACAATGGGCTGGTCGTAGACGATGCCCCAGCGGTCGCGCAGGTGGGTGTAGATGCCCGCGGCGTAGGTACGCCGGCGCGGATCGACGCGCGCGTTCCAAAGATGCCGTGACGCATCGAGGGCGGGCATGTCGCTCGACGCCTTGTCGCCGTCGCCCCAGAGTGCCACCAGTGGGAGGCGGCTCTGGAATTCGGCCACGCGCTCGTTAGCGCGGCGCAGCCGCCCGCTGCCCTCGATGGCGCGCATGGCCACGAGGATCTGAGCGGCATCCAGCCCCGGAATCATGTGCGCCACGCCCCTGGCATCGAGGTCCGTGCCGTGCGCCAGCAGCGCACCGTACACGGCGATGAGCTCCTGCGAAGAGGCTGCCCGGTGCCCCAGCAGCGCATCGCTGAAGTTGGTTGCGGCGTCCACCTCAAGGATGAGGTCGGGCAGCTGGACGTCGCCGATGCGCTGGTAGATGGCCTCGCGCGTGCGCACTGGCTCGCCATCGTCGGGCAGCGCCGCCAGGGCCGGCAGGTGCAGCATCCGGTCCGTGCCGATCTCCACCTTGCCCACGCGCAGCGCTTCCACCAGGGCCTGCATGCCCGCGTGGATGGCAGCCACCAGCGGCATCAGCAGCGCGTCGAACGACCCTGGCACGCCCGGCAGTTCCACATGCTCGCGCTGCTGCAACGCCCACTGCTGTGGCGGGATGAGCAACTGCTCTCGGCCCTGGAAGCTCAGGGAGTGGTCGATCCACACCGAGCCGCGGCGCAGGCTGCGCCGCAATGCCAGCATCGTGCTGGCCTCGAAGGCACGCCAGCCCGCCTTGTGGTCCGACTGCTGCACCAGGCTCCTCCAGGCCGCTCCCACGTCCGGGATGTCGTTGCGCCCGACGCCCTCGCGGCCGACCCGGGCGCGCAACGCGGTCCACGCCTGCCACTGCTCAAGGCCAGCATCCTTGGCCCTCCCGTGAAACTCCAGCCCGGACAGGACATCGAGGCAGGCATGGACCCGCGTCGAGTCGTCGGCCAGCGCCCTTCGCACGCGCGACGCGAAGCTGACCGGCACGGCATCGCCGACCGTGGCCAGCAGTTCCTGCGCTTTCAGCACCCGCTCCTCCCAGGACTTGGTGCCGTCGTAGAGCACCGCCTTGGCCAACGCGGCCTGTCGCAGCTGGCTCGCGCTTTCCTGGGCGTGCCGTGTGCGCGCGCGCTCGGCTGCCGAGCGAACGAGTTGCTGCGCGCGCCGGCTGGCCAGGTGCAGCGCCGCGTCAGTGAGCTCCAGCAGCGTCACGCGCAGGAAGCACACCACCTCGACAAGTTGCGCGGCGAGCTTGATGTCGCGGGTCCTGTAGGGCCGCCGAGCCTGTATCTGACGCGCGTAGGCCTGCTGCCGCGCCAGCACCACGCCGGAAAGGTCCCATTCGTGCGCCCCAGCGTCTTGAGATATCGAACCTTCTCCAGTGTCTCGGCCAGCGTCGTGGGGCTGTGTCGCCTGGGCGGCGTTTTGAGCCATTCGATGCGGCTCACGTCCGTGCCGGGCTGCGGCGCGTGCACAGCCAGCAGCAGCTTCGCAGCCTTCGCGCGGCCCACGGCATCGGCCACGCAGATCACGATCTGCGTCTCGATCTTGGCAAAGGCATTGCGCGCCCAGTCCAGCAGCCGGCGGGTCGAGGGAATCAGGATGCGACGGGTGAAGAGCCAGTGCCTGGCCACCTGCACGAGGTCATCGGTGTGCGCCGCATCCTGCGCTCGCACCTCCAGTGCCGACACGAGGTCGTGCTCCTGCGGGGCATCGAGCTCGGTGAGCCCGAGATACTCCTTGGCCCAGCGCTGGTGGGTGAAGAGGGTCTGTTTGCGTCTGTAGATCGACCGCAGGCTGGCAATGGACGGGGCCGTTACGCCAAGGGCGCCGGCCGTACAGCGCAGCAGGTTGCGCGGCAGGACGGTGAAACCGTCCAGGGGACGCCCGGCCACGCGCATGAACAGCACCATCAGCGCCGCGGCCAGCTGGTGGGCTTCCCGGAAGTGCTCCTTCACGGCCTCGGCGTCGGCCTTGGTCAGGGAGAAGTAGTGCTCCCGGTCGAAATCGCTCAGCCGCCCCGGCAGGCAGTCGCATCCAACGAAGCGGTCGGCAAATGCAGACATCGCTGCCTCGGCGCAGGAAGTGGGACGCCGACTCTACTGGGTGGCAGTGAGTGCTGCCATCAGCCAGCCGTCAGCATCTGGGCTGCCGAATAAGTGAGAACCCTAGTCCTAGCGATCGCAACTGGACGTAACCCCAAGCGCACCCATTTGCACGCGGAGTCCGTCCACCCCATAGCCGCCTGGTGAAAACGGTGCTCGCCTGGCAGCTGCATGGCCATTCGCAGCACCGACACGGAAAGACTGCATCCATGGGCGCAAGGCGCCGATGCCTTGCCTGCGCACGCAGGACTCCAGCCGCCTGCGTGGCCATGGCAACGATCACCATGGATAGCGAAGACAAGAGCCTTTGGCCGGCATGAAGACACTTGGTTGCAGCGTCACGATGGCCGTAAAACAAGAGCTGATCTGGAGCAACGGCACTGGGCCCGCCCCTCGACCAGCGATGCTCTGAAGGGCTTGGTTACGGACGTAACGTCAGCATCCTTTGACCCGTGCCAGCAACAACGGATGGTTCTTGGGCGGCGGTCTTGCACGGATGCTGCGCAGGCTCGCCGTACCTTCTGCTCCCAGAAATTCTTCATTTTTCTGGATGGAGACGCCTTGATGAAACTCGTCCTGAGCACCTTGCTGGTTGCCGTATCCGCCCCCGCCTTGGCTGCCGTCGGTTCCACCGCCAGCCTCACCGATCTGCACTACGAGCTGGTGGATCTGGATCCCAACGACGGCATCACGCCCTACGTGCGGTTCAGCGGCGGCGCGCTGGCCCAGTCCTTCATCGACTACCACTTCTGCGACGTCGGCAACGGGTGCGACAGGGCCATGGGCAGTTTCACCGTGCCCGCTTCAGCTTTTGTCGAAGACCCCAGCGACGGCAAGAGCGGCTTTTCCTCCGTCTCGAGCGCTGGACTGCTTGCCGGCGGTACTTTTGATATCAGCGTGAACGGCTACGCCGATACCAAGCACAACGAATACCAAAGCCGTGCCCTGTACCGCACCGTTGACGGGCAACCGCTGTTCGTGCTGTCAGCCAACACGGCGATACGGGTTACCGGGCAGTACACGCTGGATGCTTGGGGTACGCCTTGGGTCGATGCTCGTCGCGGCTTTGGTAATGACGGCTCCTACGCCAGCGTGTTTTTCCAGTCAAAGTTTATCGACGGCGATCCGTTCAAGCAGGAAGTGAGCGCGTTCGTAACCCCTACCTCGCCGCCAGATACCGAGCATCTGATGGGGCAGATGTCGGTGCTGCTGCGAAACGACAAGGACCACCAAGCCGTGCTGTGGGGCAAGTGGGGTGTCGTCGCCGGTGGCAGAGTGGCGGGCATTCCTGAGCCATCGACCTACGCACTGATGCTGGCGGGCTTGGCCGTGGTCGGCGTCGCAGCGCGCCGACGCCGAACCTAATCTGCAGAGCCCGCTCAAACGCAACGGCACGGTGGTGGCCTGGGGTGACGGCACATTTGGCCAGACAGCCATACCCTCCGGACTGCGCGGCATCATGGCGATCGACGCGGGCGTCTTTCACACGGTGGCACTCAAGAGCAGCTACCGATTTGGCGGTTTCCGTGGCCCCGTAAACGCCCTGCCTGAGATCAATACGCTCGAGGCAGGCGCAGGCGTCACCGTAAGGTTCCGTCTGGGCGGCAACCACGGCCTGGACATCTTCGCCGAAAGTTTCCCGGTTTCACGGTGGGTCTCATGCCGCGCTGACGCCAACACTGACGAAATCGAGCACTCCGTGCAGGCCCGCAGCAACAGCCTGCGCTATGACGCCGAAACCGACATCTACACCTTCGTCTGGAAAACCGATCCTGGTTGGAGCGGCCAGTGCCACAGGCTGCTCCTGCGCTTTGCCGACGGCATCGAGCACACCGCGCTTTTCCGCTTCAGGTAGGCCGGTTCAACGGGGCAGGGGGCCAATGCTTATAGGCAAGGGGACCCCGCCATGGCGCTGCTGAGCCGGAGGGCGGACCGGCTGGTTTTTGACGATGGGGCGCTAATGACATGGCCTTCGGGTGATGCTACTTGCAGCGGGTGCTACGGTTCCTTGATCAAAGCTTCGGAACTGGGCATCGCTACGAACCTGCATCCATGGGACCAGTAGGGCGAGCGCCTTGCTTGCAGACGCAAGACTCCAGCCGCTGCGCGGCGATGGCAAGGCCCTCCATGGATAGCGAAGACAAAGAAGACCTCACGGCAGGGATCGACTCGTTGCGCGCCAGCATTGCCGGCCTCACGGTGGCCATCGGCGCGCTCATACAGACGCACCCCAGGCACGCTCAAATGCAGCTCGCCATGACGGCCTTGCTGGAGCAGCAACTCGGCTCGGGCGCGTTGTCCACCGTGCTCAACGAGCGGCAGCGGGAGCAGATGCGGGACTTGGTGGAGTGGCTGGGCTCGATTCGCGCGCAGCAGGACTGACAGCCCTGAATCAGTGCCGCTCGGTCCGTGCCCAGCGGACCAGCACGCCGTCGGGCTGAAGCTGTGTGGCGTCCGTTGCTGGCCGCCAGATCCAGCCGCTCCCTGGCACGTGCCTGCTGCACAGTTTCAGCAGACCAGGCTACTTTGCGGTCGATCCTGGGCCGCACCGCCAGCGCAGGATCTTGCGCCGGCCCTCAACTCGGATACCCGGTGGCTTTGCTGTGCGGGCTCCGCCACACGACGTCAGGTCTTGCCTTGTCATGGAGTATCTCGCTGGCGTGGATGGCAGCGGTGGATGCGGCTTGATGACGAATACTTTGCCGACCGTGCCATCAATGACATCGCCGAGTGACTCCGGACAAGAGCGCCGTTCAGTCCACCACGCCCTGCCGCCCCAGCGCATCGAATGCCAGCCGCAGGCCGTACTTTGAAACGCGCTCGCCAGCATCGGCACGCCGCACCATGTCGGCGGCCCAGGCGCGCTCGCGGCCCGCTCTGGGAGGCACCGGCCGCAGGTACTTGCGCCGGATCTCGGCAGCGCGCAGCGCCTGCTTGGGCTCGGGGTTCGCGCGGAAGGGTGGCGCCGGCGCGGTGCTGCACAGGTCACGGAAGCGGGCAGCGGTGGGCGGCTCGTCCAGGTCTAGCAGCGCCAGCGCGTGCTCGATGGCCTCGGGTCGCTCGGCGTAGCTGGAGAGCTCGCGAGCACGATTGGCTTTCACCGCTCCCAGGCGCGGGACCGTGCCGCAGTAGCACTGCTGGACTGGTACGGAACGCTTTTTGATGACTGGCGGGTGCGCTAAACCCAGTCACCTGCCGTCTGGCCGGCGAGCATCGGCATACCGCAACACAGCATCCGAAATGAACTGCCGAACATGCTCCACGTCGGACCAGTTGCGGCCGAAGATGGCGCCGAAGGTGTAGCGGTTGGAGGCATTGAAGAATCCCAGCGAAACGATGAGCTGGTAGAGATCCAGCACATCGATGTCCTTACGGAAAACACCGCTGGCCTGTCCCTGGATCAGGATCTCCGACGTCCGGGCCAAAGAAGGCCCGGACCATGACGGCATCGAATGCAGTTGCTTGAGGTAGCGAGCCTCATGCTGGTTTTCGATGGCAACCAGGGAGACGAACACAGGGTGGTTCACGTAGTAGTCCACGCGGAACTCGACCAGTTTGCGCAGTGCCTGGTCCGGCGCCAAGCCGTCCGTGTCGATGGCCTGCTCGGCCAGCCAGATCTCCCGGTACGCGTTTTCCAGCACGGCGATGTACAGTCCTTCGCGCCCGCCGAAGTAGTAGTAGATCATCGCCCGCGTGGCGCCGGCCTCGGCCGCAATGGCTTCGAGCCGGGCACCCGCGAATCCCCGACTGGCAAATTCTGACGCCGCCGCCCGCAGCAGGCTGGCGCGCACCACCTCCGTGTCTCGTCCCGGCACGGTGGCAGGCGTTCGTTTGGTCGAAACGTTGGCAGCCATTTGCAAAGAGTATCAGCGTTCCAGGATTGCACCCCCCCTACATCAGTGCCTAGGGCCAGAGTCAGCGCGAAAGGCGGGTTTGCCCTTAACGGCTTTGTTAACAGCGCCGTTACCGTGAGCTCCCCGGATCCAAGGCGGTGTAGTCAACGAGGGTGAATTCGCATTCTCTTGCGAGGGGTAGGGCGCTCCATGGTCAAGCGTGGTGACGCAACCTCACTCAGGCAGCTTTGGGCCGTTCAACGTCCATCGTCCTGACCGTGGCCTGATGCCTGCCCGCCGCTTTGGCAAGCCAATAGGAGACAGCATGATTTCTCTCCTGTCTGGACCGGCACGAAGGCCGCGAAGCCTTCTGGCCGTGGTGTTCGCGTCCGCGCTGTGGCTCTTGCATCCCCTGGCACAAGCCATGAGCGGGTCGGTAACGCTTCCCGTCATGTCCTGCGCCGACCTGATGAAGGTGGACTTCAGCAGGCTGGAGGACGCCCCCACCAAGATCAATTCCGCCCTCGAGACCCCCGCAGGCAACGGCATCCCGACGGCTCAGTGCGTGGTCAGCGGCTATGTGGCGCCTGAGCTGCAGTTCAACGTGCGGCTGCCGATGGACAACTGGACCGGGCGCTTGGTCATGCAAGGCTGTGGCGGCTATTGCGGCAACCTCATCAGCTTGCCTGTGAGCTACAGCCCTTCAGCAGCCACGAACTGTCCGCGCATCCTCTCGGGCGAACTCGCCGTTGCTGGCCATAACGGCGGGCATGTGGGTCAGATGAATCCCAACCGATTCCTCGCCTCCATATCCGACGGCATGTGGGCCCTCAACAACCCGGATGGCCTGATCGACTTCTACTACCGCTCCAACCACAAGGCGACGGTGGCGGTGAAAGCCATCATGCGTGCGTTCTATGGCCGGCCCGTCCAGTTTTCGTACTTCGACGGCTGCTCCAGCGGTGGTCGCGCCGGCTTGCACGTCGCCCAGCGCTATCCCGAGGACTACGAAGGCATCCTCGCCGGTGCGCCTACGATCGACAACACGGCGACCAATACCTTCTCTCACTCGTGGAACGTGCGCGTGAACCGTGCGCCCAACGGGACGTCGATCCTCACGTCGGACAAGATCCCGGCGCTGGCCAAGGCCGTGCTGGCCGCTTGTGCAGACGAGAGCGGCATGATCCAGGATCCCCGTGCCTGTCGTTTCAACGCCAACTCGCTCATCTGCAACGGCGCCGACAACGCTTCGTGCCTGACACCGGCGCAGGCGCGCGCCGCGAACCGTATCCACCAGGGCCCGGTGGATGAAAATGGAAGGCTACTTGCGCCAGGCGGGATGCCTTACGGCTCTGAGCTGGCCTGGGCTGGCTCCATTGCGTTGGCACCGGGCGTGGTCTACAGCCAGGACACGTCGAGCGAGTTCGCGTTCTCGTACGACTTTCCCAACTACATGGCCCGCTTCCACGAAACCGGCATCACCAACGCCAACATCCGGTTCACGAGCCAGGAGTTCCGGTACCTTGATGCCCTGCACGGCATCAATGACCCGACGAACCCGGACCTCACCGCATTTGCTGCACGTGGCGGCAAGCTCATCATGTGGCAGGGCTGGGCCGACCCCGGCACTTCGCCGTTTGGAACGCTGAACTATTTCAATGCGGTTCGCAACTACATGGGTTGGGATGCCGCATCCCACTTCATGACGCTGTACATGCTTCCCGGCGTCTACCACTGCGCCGGTGGGCCTGTCGCCGCAACGCTCGATATGCTCACGCCCCTCATGAACTGGGTAGAGGACCAGACGGCGCCCGCGGCACAAGTGATCTCGTACCGTACGACCGGAGACGCCACCTCGCCGGTGACGCGTACGCGCAAGGTGTTCCCGTACCCGTCGACCTCTGTCTACAACGGCCGCGGGAATGTGAACCAGGCGTCGAGCTATGTCCAGGGGCCTCCCACCCCAGGCGTGAGCGACGTGCTCCACTGGGCGGGTCTGTTCCACTACACCCCCAACCAGCAACTGTGGTGCAAGACCGAGGGCCGGGCCAGGAGTGCGTCGGTTCAATGTGTTCCGTTGGCCGACTTCACGCGTGATCAAGAGCGCCAGCGTAGTGAGCGCGAACGTGCTCGTGCAAGCGGTGGTGATTCCTGAGAGGGCGAATCATTGAAGGGGTTTGCAAGGAGCACGGGTCGTATCTCTTGCGCCCGTTGTCCACGGCACCACGCCGGCTGCCCACGCCACCTCGCGGGCGGTGCTGGACGGAGGCAAGTTCTTGCGCCTGACCTGCGCCCCCAGTGTGCCTGCTTGAACTCCAACCGCGTATGGAAACTTGACACCGGCGCAGTGCAGCACATGTCGCGGAACTGGGCAGCGGTGGGCGGCTCGTCCGGGTCCGTCAGCGCGTGCTCCATGGCCTCGGGCCAGTAGGCCTTGTTGCGAGCCTCTCGTTCATGCGCAGTACACGCCGCCGCGCCCGCTCACCCC
>NZ_KE387218.1:0-7579 GCF_000430725.1 Azohydromonas australica DSM 1124 | reverse complement strand
GCGGTGGTGCCGGCGGCTCGTGGAGCCCTCGCGCGACACCTGCCCTTGCGGGATACGACTATAGAACCTCACCAGATTTAGAGTTCACCCCTGTTGGGATGATTACAGTTCGCCGCATGCAAAACGACAGTGAAGCTGAACTGCGGCAGGAGATCGGCAAGCGGCTGAAGAAAGCCCGCAAGGCCGCGCGCAATGGCGACGGGTTCACGCAAGCCGAAGTGGGAGACATCCTGGGCAAGAAGGGCGACGGCACCGTGTCGGCCTGGGAAACCGGCCGCGCGCTGCCCGACGCTCTGACGCTGCGGTGGATGGCTCAGCACTATGGCGTCTCCGTGGACGAGCTGCTGGCGCTCAAAGAGCCCGGAGCGGCATCGCCTCAGTACCCATTGCTGGAGCAACCAGCGGCGGCACCCCCCATGGTTTCGGCGCCGCCTGCCAAGGCGGCGCCCCGTCGTCCCGACAGCATCGATCTGCCTCTTTCCGATTTGGTGCGGGTCGTTCTGCACGCCGTGGCAAGCGGCCTGAGGGACGAGCGCGAGGTGCGCGCATTCCTGCAGGGCGTTGTAGCCGGTTCCCAGGTCAACGAAGGGTCCTGAATCAATAGGCGTTAGTTTTAGATATTCCTTTGCACAGCCCGCATATCGCGGGCTTTTTAATGTTCTAAACATGGATTTATAACAACTTGAATCTACATATCTGATGAAAAACCTAGATTACAGTGTGTTTTGAATTAGAATTATCTCCATGCACCAGGGCATGGCGCAAAGGAGATAGAGATGAGTGGTTTCGATTCTTCTCCCAACGCCTTCAGCTTCACTTCCACGTTCGCCGGCATCCCGGTAGTCATCGAGTACCAAGCCGAAGTCAACGAGGACCACCGTGGTCAGGACGTTGTGATCATCCCGACGGCCTGCGTCATCGGCGATCACGCGGTCGATCTGTGCGAAGACGCCGGCTTCTTCCATCCCGAGCAGTTGAAGAAGTGGCTGGCGCAAGCTGAAGCCGATCACGAGAAGGCTGGCGAGGACGACAGCGAGCCTGACGACTACGCCGATCCCTGGGCGGCCTCCGTTGCTGAAGACCGTTGGATCGGCGAGCGCGAGCGCATCCACCACGCCCGCGCGGGGTACTGAAATGCAAGGGCTGAGCATCACGCGCAGCCCGTGGCCCCCGGCGCGGGGCCATGCGGTGGCACCCGGCCAAACGCCTTCTTCTGATCGCCTGTATTTCGGGGACTTCGGTTTTGAGCCCGGCCCGTACTTCCTGGGAGCCAGCGGGCGAACCCTGCATCACGACAATCTTCCGAGCCCTGGCGGTCTGGTGGCCGTGGTGCCGGTCTTGGCGAACGCTCATTTGCTCAAGGCGGCGCCGGACCTGTTCACCGTCGCCCAAGCCTTGACGGCGTTGCCTGCACTACGCACCACGTCCGACGCCGAAGCCCTGGCGGCGCGGATTGCGGTGCTGGTGGAAGCGGCGCATGTGGCGGTTGCGCGTGCCCTGGGAGCGCTGCCATGAGCAGCGCCGTCCGCCAGTCGGCCATTCATTGGCTCACGGCCTATCCGCCTGCGGACCCTGCCGCTCGGCTGCAAGTCGATGCCTTGGTTCGTGAGCACGAGGCCGCCTGTGTCGCGGAAGAGGCTGAGGACCCGACGTGCCCGCCTTGCCAGTTCAGCCACCGCTGCCTGCGTGGCGGCGGCTGCCCGGTGCGCGAGAGGCAGGCACGCCATGCCTGACCTGCACGACGCCCCTGCGGCCCTGGCCGAGCAGACCGTGGCCGATGCCTTGCGTCCTCTGCGCAATGACTGTACCGGGTCGTTCCGATGGCCGGTGGCTGCCTACGTCGCCGGGGTGCTGCTGGCGCTGCTGTCCGCCCCGTTCGTTCCGTACTGAGTCCCCTGGGCCTTGGCTGGCGGCCTCATGCCAGCCCTCACCGGAGTTCTGCCATGTCGCAACTCGGTCCCATAACTGGTAACCGCATCACCGATGCCTGCCGCACCTCCCTCAAGCCGCACCTGCGCGAACGGCTGGCGCTGCAATCCTGCCGCAGTACCCCGCTGGGCACCGTCGCCACCGGCGCGGATGGGCGGCTGTCGTTCGCGCCGAACTACCTGCTGCACCGTCAGGATCGGAGCAAGGGTGCCCCTGATCCCATGCCACGCTCGGCATTCCGGCCGGGGCAGCGCGTGCGCGTCGATGCCACCGCCGACGACCTGCTGGAGCAGGACCTGAACCCGTTCGAGCCCGAAGAAGCCGCTGCCCTGGCCGGCCGTGAGGGCGAGGTGGTCGAGCACTCGGGGTGCGCCTCGCTGGGGTTGGTGCTGGTGATGCTCGATGGCGTGCCCTGGGCCTTCATGCCGGCGTACCTTGTGCCGGCTTGCCCCGCCGAGGGCGGCGATGAAATGGCCGCCACGACAGGCGAGGTCGCCGCCGCTTTCGATCCCTACTGCGAGCCGCTGGCCGTGGGCGACACGGTGCAGGCCATGGACGGGCGCATCGGACGCGTGACGGTGGTGGCACCGCAGCGCCTGGACGTCGTGTTCGAGCACGGCAGCCCGTGGTGCGGCGGCGACACGAACTGTCGGGGGTCGTTGCGGCTGCTGGCCAGGGCTGGCGCCTGGGGCCACCCCACCGGCTGCCCGTTCTGACGCCGGGGCCCGACATGCAAGCCCTGAACGTCATCCCGCCCGGGCGTGACCGCAGCCATTGGCTGGGCGGCGCCGACATCGCGGCAGTGCTGGGCATCTCGCCCTGGACCACGCCGCTCAAGCTCTGGGAAGCCAAGACACGGCCCGGCGCGGCGGAAGTGGCGGCCACCGGTGTGCGCCGGCGCGGCGTGCGCTGGGAGGGCGCCGTGGCCGAGATGCTGGTGGAGGACCTGGCGTCGCGCGGCCACGCCGTCGAGATCGTGGGGAGCAACGTGCGCTACCAGGACACCGAGCACGACTTCATGGCCGCCGAGATCGACTTCGAAGTGCGCCTGGACGGGGAAGGGGAGGTCACCAATGTGGAGCTCAAGACCGTGCATCCCTTCAAGCTGCACCTGTGGGGCGCCACGGGCAGCGACGAGCTGCCGCTGCACTACCTCGCCCAGGCCACGTGGGGCCTGGGCGTGACGCGCCGCCGCCGCGGCATCGTCGCCGCGCTCTTTGGCGCCGACGAGCTGCGCAGCTATCCCGTGGAGGCGGACGCCGAAACCATTGCGGCGTTGCGCGCGCGGGGCCTGGCGTTCTGGCGCGACCACGTGCTCAAGCGGCTGCCGCCGGCGCCCACCACGCTGGAAGACATGGCGCGTCTCTTCCCGCGCGAGGGCGACAGCCCGGCGCTCGTGGCCGACGAGGATCTGACCGCCAAGGTGCTGAAGCTGCGCGCGCTGCTCGCTGAAATCCGGGCCCGCGAGCTGGAAGCCCAGGCGCTGGAGTTCGACGTCAAGCGTGCCATGGGAGAGCACGGCGAGTTGCTGCTTGGCCGCGGCGGCGTGCGCGCCGTGGACTGGAAGGCGCGCAGCGGCTCCTACATCGACGAGGCGGCGCTGAAGAAGGCCCACCCGGCCATTGCGCGCGACTTCACCCGGCGCTGGTACTCGCGTGTCTTCACCGTACGGAACTTCGATGCAAAGGAGTTGGGCAGATGAGCACGCAAACACTCAAGGCCGTGGCCACCGGCCAAGGCAGCGCCGAGAAGGCGCTCACCATCTTCGACTTCCTGGAGCACACCAAGGTCAGGAAGGGCATCACGGCCGTGGCGGGCAAGTACCTCAAGGCCGAGCGCATGCTGACCCTTTGCGTCAACGCCGTGAAGAAGACGCCGCGCCTGCTGCAGTGCGATCCGCAGTCGGTGCTGGGCGCCATGATGACCTCGGCCGCCCTCGGGTTGGAGCCCAACACGGCGCAGCAGCAGGCCTTCCTCATCCCGTACAGGAAGCGCGTGCCACCGCCGGACGGCGGGCGCCACTGGGTAGAGACCTTCGAGTGCCAATTTCAAATCGGGTACCGCGGCTTCATCACGCTGGCCTACCGCTGCCCGCATGTCAGGAGCCTGCAGGCCGAGGCCATACACGAGGGCGACTTCTTCGATCACATGCAGGGCAGCACAACGTTCCTGAAGTACCGCAAGAGCCTGCGCGAGCGGGGAGGGCTCATCGGGGCGTTCTCGCATGTGCATCTGGCCAGCGGCATCGAGCTGGCCTGCGTGCTGCGGCTGGACGACCTCCTCAAGGTCCGCGCCTGCAGCGAGACCTACGGCACCCTCGTACGCGCCGTGGACGCCGCCGAGACGGCCAAGGAGCGCGCGGCGGCTGAGCGGCGCCTGGCCGAGACGCCCTGGGTCCTATGGGAGGACGCCATGGCGGCGAAGTCCGCCGTCAAGCTGCAGTGCAAGGCCCTGCCGCTGTCGGGCAACGACGCGCTGGCGCTGGCCGCCGAGATCGACAGCCGCAGTGACGCGGGCGCGCTGGACCTCACCGCGCTGGCCGATCCCGACACCGTACGCACGGTGGTTGCGGGCGACGCCGAGCCGCCCGCGCTGCAGCCGCCGCAGGAGCCGGAAATCGACCTGGACGCCATGCCGGCGCAGCCGGGCAGGACATCAGTGGCGGTTGCCGCAGCGACACCAGAGCGTGCAGTTCTGGCCACGCACGGTGGTTGCGGGCGACGCCGAGCCGCCCGCGCTGCAGCCGCCGCAGGAGCCGGAAATCGACCTGGACGTGCTGCCGACGCAGCCGGGCAAGGTGTCCGTGGCGGTTGCCGCTGCAGCACCAGAGCCTGCCGCCACGGCAGCGGCGCCCGCCCGGTCGATGGCGCCGCCACCGCCGGCCCGCCGCGGCTTCGACGCCGATGCGTTTGCCGAACAGATGCAGCGCGCGGCCGACAAGGGAGACACCGACACGCTGGACGCCCTGGCCGGGCAACTGCGCGACGTGCCGGGCGAGGACCTGCGCGCCACGCTCACGGACATGTACGAGCGGCTGCGCGCGGGGCTGGGCCAGCCGCCACAGGCACCCGAAGCGCCGCAGCCTCCACACCCAGGCACCGCCCCGGTGCCGCCGGTGCGGCGGCGCACGGCGCCCTGACGGCAGCCAACAGGTCGAACAGGTTTTTGAAGGGCGATTCACAGCGGGGTGGGGCACGCCAGCCTCCTCCCCCGACTTCCCATCCCGCGCAGCCACGGCGCTGCCGCCTCTTCTTCTATCCCTTGGGGCGTCTCCATGAGCCTTGCACATCTTTACCAAGCCCGTTGCCGGCGAGGCCGGCTGCCTAAGCCTCGCCTAATTCTTCGCCACCACCATGGCTTCCACGATGCTTGCAGGCGCAACTGCAGCACCGTCGAGGTTTACAGGGCGACACAGCGGACCGGGCTGACGACTCCTCTTTTCCCCCGGGCTTCCTTTCCCGTCCCGCGCGGCTTCGGCTGCCGCCCGCTCTTTTTCCGGTTCGCACCGGGACCGTAGCTGCTGGCGCCTCGGTACCCGCAAGTCGAGGTGCCGCGGCGCTGGGCCAAGGCCCGATGCGCTGGGCGCCCTGAGCGCTGGCCGAGGCCGGCACCGCGCATTGGTGCCGTGCTGGTGCAGCGCCTGGCGTCCTGGTTCTGCAAACCCGCAAACGTCGCAGTGAACGATCTCATCCTATTGAACCCTGCCAGCGGCGGACCGCTCCACCACGCGCACCTGTGCATGGCCAATGCCCTTGCAGGGCAGGCCCTGGCCGCGCGCATGCCAGGACCCGTGCAGCAGCTCCTGCAGCGATGGCAGGCGCTGCAGGAAGACGTGCGCCTCGCGCGGCATGCCGGCGAGCCGCAGCGTATCCAGCACTACGTGCTCGGCGGGGCCAAGCTCGCGCGGCTGGGCGTGTTCGACGAGGCTGGCGTGCTGCGGCACATGACCAGGATGGTGCTGCAAACCGCCCGCGATCCGGCGCTGCCGGCCTTGTGGTGTCGCGCCTGCCTGGAGCAACTCGCAGCCGCCCTGCGCGAGTTGCGACGCGTGCTCGGACCTCGGGGCGCTGTGGAGGCAGCGGCCATCGAGGAGGCCGTGCGGCGCGGCGGCCAAACCGGCCTGGCGCCTTGCTGAAGGCGGCCCGATCTTCGCCGCGGCTGCTGGCGCAGCACCGGCATCGTGCTGCAGCTGGGTGCTGGAATGCGGTGTGCTGCTCCGCGTGACGCGACACACGTCGTCAACGCGCCGGCGCACGCCGGTTGCCCGTGAGATTTCAGCACCCGCCGCGCCAACGGCGACCCGTAGTCACCCTGCAGTGGAGGGTATGCCCGTGAAGCGGTTGTTTCCGATCGACGAAGCGCTCACCTCCAGGCATGCCGCCGTCCTGAGCATCATTGCGGCGGACCTGGGCTGCCCTGTGGATGCGGTCTACATCGGCAACGGGGCCAGCGGTCCCGCGGTGTTCCACGAGGACCGCCAGGGCAGCGAAGGCACCCGTTGCGCCTGCGACTTGAGCAGCTTGTACTGGTAGGAGTGCCAGGCGCGCACAGCCGTGAAGGGGCTGCTGGCGTGTCTGGCGGCCAATCCGGATCAAGGGCCTGTGTGAGCGGCAAGCTCTTTCACTCCGGCTCGTTTCCCAGCCCGCTCCTACGCGAAGCGAAGCACTCGTCCAGGCGTCCATGCGGGTCACCCATGGGCTCGGAAAGCGGCATCATCCATGGCATGTACCAAACCGAAGACATGCCCAAGGGCTGGGTCAAGCCCGTTGCCAAGCCCACCCGTGAATCCTTGAAGGCCCGCATCGCGGAGCTGCGCGCCGAGTTGGCCGAGGCCGAAAGCCAACTGCACGAGATGGAAGAGGACGCCCGGCTGGAGGCGTTGGTGAAGGTACGCAACCTCATGCGGGCGTTCGAGTTGACACCGGCAGACCTGGGATTGGAACCGGCGCCGACGCGCCGCGGCCGCCCGCACAAGACCGCTACGGGACAGGAGCAACTGCGCCTGCCTGCCATCTAGGCAAGTGCCCGGTACGCGCCACTTCGGCGTGGCAGGCCGGCCGGGTGCTGACTGCCGCCTGGACGCAACGTCCATGCAACCGCACTCCTGTCCCGCTCTCGAGCGGCACAGCAGCAGTGACAAAAGGCCTGGCTCAGCAGGGAGCCCGCAGATTGGGGGGCGCCACAGCATGCGCCTGTTGCCCTGATGATGCTGCACCGCACAATCGGTTTGTCCTGGAATCCGAGGGGGGACCATGCAAACCGTGCGTGCCATCGCGCTCATTGAGCGCGCAGTGGAGCTTGCCGATGCGCGGTTCCCCGGCGATGCCCTGGAAGAGGCTTGTCGCTTCGCATCACGGGAGGAACGGCTGGCTGTCTCGTGCATCGTGCAGTCACGCCCGGCGCTGTTCGGTCACCGTGCCACACCGCAGCAGGTGATCGCGGCCTTGCGCGAGATGGTGCGCGGCGGTCCTGTCCGGCTACTGGCAAGTGCCTAGCGAGTCCGGCGGTCCGCTTGCGCCATAGTTCGTTTGTCGCCCTACCACGGGCAGCTACTGGCAGAGGAACGCATGTACACCCGCATCCTCTTTCCCACCGACGGCTCTGAGGTCTGCTCCAAGGCCCTGCGCCATGCGCTCGACTTGGCCAAGCT